>KI260564.1:119926-214535 GCA_000468055.1 Treponema lecithinolyticum ATCC 700332
CCCCCCCCCGCCACTGTTGCTATCCGCAACAGCATCAGGGGTAACGCCGTTACTACAGCCTGCAAAAAAAGCAAGCAACCCTATGCAAATTGCGGCAGCAAAAACTACTTTTGTGCTTTTAGTTACATCACTTTTCATTAAAAACTCCTTACACTTTTATATGTTATCTTATACTAACTAAGTGATCACCAGTATATCATTTTTAAAATTTTATTCAAGAGTGTTTTCACGTTTTTTTTTAAAAAGTTTTCTATAACTAACTTACTTGACAGCATTTTTTATTCAGTTTATAGTTAACACTAACAAATTGGAGAAGAATATGAAATATAAAAAAAGTTATACCCTTATTGCACTTGCTTTAATACTGACAACAGCGAGTATTTTAACGTCTTGTAAAAACGGTATAACAGAGCAAATACCGCAAAATGCCGGCGATATAAGCTTTGACGGTAAAACCTTTGAAAAAACATCTTTTAAAGCGATTGTCCCCAAAGGCACAAAAGCCGAAATTTTTATAGACGACGATTCGAGCTGGGCTACCTATTGCACCGGCGGCGATGATAATTACATATCGGGACTGTTTCTTTTAAAAGGCGTATTCCTTAAAAACAGAAAAGTGCGGCTCAGCCCCTTTGAACTTTCGCAGTATGAAGTGACGCAGGAATTGTATGATGAAATTATGGGACATAACCCTAGCAATTTTAAAACCGGTACTCATCAAAGGCTGCGTCCGGTAGAAACGGTAAACTGGTACGATGCGATTGTTTTTTGCAATAAATTAAGCTTAAAATTAAAGTTGCAGCCCTACTACGTTATTGAAGGCAAAAACATTGACTGGGAAGACATTCAATACGATGCAATTCCCGATGAGCATACGTCAAAGGAAGAGCGCGCACAGTGGGATAAAGTCGTTTTTAATCCCGGCAGCAAGGGCTTTCGTCTTCCGACCGAAGCTGAATGGGAATTTGCCGCGCGTGGCGCTAATGCAAAGACTGCCGTATGGAAGTACGCATTTGCCGGCACGCAGTGTACACCCCTTAATCCGGCAGGTTTTCAGAGCAAAACAGCTGATGCAAACCTCGATCTCTACGGCTGGTATGCGGACAACAGCGGGCAAAAAACTTATGCCGTCGGTACAAAAAAACCGAACAGCCTGGGGCTTTACGATATGTCGGGAAATGTTTGTGAGTGGTGTTTCGATTGGGCAGCTGCTTTGAATATAGACGGAACAACAATAGAAGAAGACCCTCACGGAGGTCCGCGTCCTACTACGGTTGAAGAGCCTGCACGGGTTGATCGCGGAGGTGCTTTTCGCAACAAAGCATGTGATTGTGCAGTTTCCCGAAACGACTGGTACTATCCGTACCGCCGCGCCAATTACTTAGGGATCCGCCTGGCGCGCAGTTTATAAGTACGCTTAAGCGAGGTAAGCTAAAAGCTGCTTAATCGTGCATGTTTTACTCATACTACTTCTTCGCAGTGTTTTTATTCAAATATCCGCATTCTTCAAGATAGCGGCGCCGGGTAATTACAAGGGAAATCAATTCTTGATACATATTGTAGTCGACGGCAAGTGCTATGGGAAAAATAAAGAATTCTGTTTCGTCGCAATAGCGTTCAATAAAAGCCGGATTGGTAACAAACCCCAAGCTAATCATGTTGCTTATGCGGTCGGCGCATTTTAGGATTTTTGCTTTTTCGCTTCCGTGTTCGATTATGCCGCGCAAATACTCGCTTTTAGACTGCCCTTCTTTTTTGGTTACTTCCATAACCAGTTCATATACTTGTTCGGATTCGGAATCTATACTTAAAATAAGGTTCCGGTCAAAATCGGGTATGTCTTCCACCAAATCGTGAATAACCGATGCTTTTAACAGCACGCTGTCGATGTACCCGTAATCGATAAGGGTTGCCATCGTATCGATTTGATGGCGGAACATATTGCCGCCTGCATACCTCGATTTTCCGATAAGGGCGGTTACAAGCTGCATATAGGGAGCAAGGTATATGCCTTTTAATTGAAGCATATCTTTATTATTCATTCGTACCGGTTTTTCGGTTTGCATTTGTTTTTGCCGCTCCTTGCTCCGCTTGTCCCTTGAACTTTTTATAAACTTTGTATGTATTGTTTCAGTTTTTCCGCACGGTGCACCGAAGCGTTCCGTTTTTCTTTTTCCGCTTCAACCACTTCAGGCGGCGCATTTTGTGCAAATTTTCCGCCCAGCTTTGCATCGGATTTGGCAATAAAACCTTGTTCGGTATCGAGCGCTTTTTGAAAGCGTGCTTTAAGCTGTTCTTTGTCTATACCGTCTTGTACTAAAATAAACGCTTCAAAGCCGTCCCCTACCGTTCCGACGGAAAGCGGCGGTTTTTCGTTTACAAAGTCTATGTTTTTTACGCCTGCTAAAAGCCGTATTAAATCGGTTTTTTCGCGGCACACTTCTGCATGAGAATTCGCCGTTACAAGCAGCGCAAGGCTTATTTTAAGTTCCGGTGCAATACCGCATTCAATGCGCAGAGCGCGAACGGAGCGGATAAGGTTTTGCAGTACGGTAAAGCGCTGTTCAACGGTTTTATTTTGTCGTTCGGCGCGTTCCACAGGATAGGGTGCACGGATAAGAGATTTGTCTTTTTGCTCGATCGGTAAAAACGAATAAATTTCTTCGGTAACAAAGGGTAAAAAAGGATGGAGCAAGCGTAAACTTTCTTCGAGCACGTGTATAAGTACGGAAACTGCGCGGTCTTTTTCCGCTTCATTTTCGCTGCGGAACGACAGTTTCGTACCTTCAACATACCAGTCGCAAAAATCATTCCAAAAATATTCGTACACCGTTTGTGCAGCTTCATTGTAGCGGTAGCCTTCAAGCGCAGCTCTTGTGCGTTTTACGGCGGCATTTAAGCGATCGTAAATCCAGCAGTCAAGTTCATTTAAATCTTTTTGTGCAACGTCAACAAAACTTCTGCCTTCCAAATTGCCTAAAATATAGCGGCTTGCGTTCCATACTTTATTGGCAAAGCGGCTTCCCATTTTAAATGATTCTTTGTCAACCAATACATCCTGCCCTTGAGCGCACATAAAAGCGAGGGTAAATTTAAGCGCGTCGGAACCGTAAGAGTCTATAATTTCGAGCGGATCGATACCGTTGCCCAGCGATTTACTCATTTTACGTCCTTGTTTATCGCGCACCAAACCGTGGATGTAAATATCTTTAAATGGAACTTTGCCGGTAAATTCAAGGGCTGCCATAATCATACGGCTTACCCAAAAAAAGATAATGTCGTACGCGGTAACCAAAGTGCTGGTAGGATAAAAGGTTTTAAAATCGTCCGTACCGCCGTTTGCTTCGTTTTCGCTCCAGCCGAGTGTGGAAAAAGGCCACAACCAACTTGAAAACCATGTATCCAAAACGTCGTTGTCTTGGCACAGTTTTTCATTTGCAGCACCGCATTGGGGGCACACAGCAGGATCGGTTTCGGATACGATTGTTTTTCCGCAGTTTTGACAATACCACACGGGAATGCGGTGTCCCCACCACAGCTGGCGGCTTATACACCAGTCGCGGATATTTTCCATCCAGTGTGCGTAAGTGTTTTCCCATTTTTTAGGATAAAACACAATGTCGCCGTTTTTCCATGCTGCAAGCGCTTTTTTGGCAAGCGGCTGCATTTTTACAAACCATTGATCGCTTACATATGGTTCTACTACCGTATGGCAGCGGTAACAGTGTCCCACCGAATGGCTGATGGGCTTTTCATCTTTAAAAAGTCCTGCCTGTTTTAAATCTTCGATAACCGCTTTTCGCGCTGCTTTACAATTCATGCCGCGGTATTTTTGCGGGCAGCTGTCGTTAAGCGTGCCGTCCGGATTTAAAATATTGATAACTTCAAGGTTGTGCCGTTTGCCTACTTCCCAGTCGTTCGGATCGTGCGCGGGGGTAATTTTAACAATACCGGTACCGAATTCTTTGTCTACATAACTGTCCGCGATAACGGGAATGCTGCGGTTTGTAAGCGGCAGTTTTACACGCTTTCCGATAATATCTGCATAGCGCTCATCGTCAGGATGAACGGCAACCGCGCTGTCGCCTAAAAGAGTTTCCGGACGCGTTGTTGCAATTTCTATACGCGAAAGTCCGTTTGCAAGCGGACTTTCCAACTCGTAGTACAAATGGTACATTGCGCCTTGATTTTCTTCGTGTTCAACTTCGTCGTCTGCAAGGGCGGTGCCGCAAGACGGGCACCAGTTTATTAAGTAGTGACCGCGGTAAATTAAACCGCGTTCATATAAACTGACAAATACGTGGCGCACGGCTTTTGAAAGCCCTTCGTCCATCGTAAAGCGCTCGCGGCTCCAATCGACCGAAGCGCCTAATTTTTTTAATTGTTTGGTAATAATGGCGTGGTGCTCGTTTTTTACTTGCCATGTACGCTCAATAAAAGCGTCCCTGCCTAAATCTTGCCGGCGTACACCTTCTTTTTTTAAGCGGCGCTCAACTACATTTTGAGTGGCAATACCTGCATGATCGGTTCCGGGAAGCCATAAAACGTTTTTACCGTTCATACGCTGATAGCGTACGATAATATCCTGTAAGGTATTGTTGAGCGCATGCCCCATGTGCAGTATGCCGGTAACGTTCGGCGGCGGTATAACGATAGTAAAAGGCTGTGTGTTTTTTGCCTTGGCTTCGGCGCTGTTGAGCGGTTTAAAACAGCCTTCTTTTTCCCATTTTTCGTACAACCGGTCTTCAAAATCTTTGGGATTGTAGGCTTTTTCAAGCTCAATACCTTTCATAACGCCACCTCTTTTTGTGCTGTTATTGTAGCGATTTTACGCACAATGTGCAACCGGCGCCGAAAAAGCGTCTAAATTAAAAGCGCTGGAAAAGTGTCGCCGCCGGTTTACATACTGCCGGTGCAATTGTTCAGCGAAGGTATTCTTCTATGGCAGCGGATGCGCAAGCGCCGTCGGCACAAGCGGTAACGATTTGACGCAGTGTTTTAGTGCGGACGTCTCCTGCGGCAAACACTCCGTCTATCGCGGTTTTGGTAGACTCGTTTGCAATAATATAGCCTTTTTCGTCCAGCGGCAGTTTACCTTTAAAGATATCGGTGTTCGGTATTCTTCCTACGGCAACAAACACACCGTCGCATGCAATTTCGCTTAGTTTATGCGTGTCCGTGCGTTCTACTGTAATACCGGTAACCGTTTTATCGTGTATGATATTTTTAACGGCGGCATTCCACACAAATTCCAAATTAGCCGTTTTTGTAAGCGGTTCCATATATACGGCGGAAGCGCGCAAAGAATCTCTACGGTGCACTAAGTATACTTTTTTGCATATTTTGCTTAAATATAAAGCGTCCGCCGCTGCAGAGTTTCCGCCGCCGATAACGGCTACCGTTTTATCTTTATAAAACATACCGTCACACACGGCGCAATACGCAAGTCCTTTGCCTTTTAATGAGCTTTCTTCACTTAAACCCAGCGTACGTGCGGAAGCTCCGGTAGCTATAACAACCGTTTTTGCTTCTATAACTCCTGCAGAACAAGTAACTTTTTTTATACTGCCGGAAAAATCAACATCGGTTACTTCGGTTAATTCAGTTTTTGTGCCGAAGCGGTCGGCGCATGCTTTCATTTTTTGACCGAGTTCAAAACCGTCTATGCCTTGCTCAAAGCCCGGATAATTGTCTATGATGCCCGTTGCAGCCATTTGTCCGCCTGCAGACAGTTTTTCCAAAACCATAACAGATCTTCCGGCACGCACGCAGTACAGCGCCGCAGTATAGCCTGCAGGACCGCCGCCGATAATAACGGTATCGTATATCATAATACCCCCTCCGTTTGCAAAAAGCGGACTATTTCGTCTTTAGAAGACGGTTCTACAATGTACTTTCCCGGTTTACCGTTTTGTATTACACATAAAGTAGGATAGGCTTGAATGTCGTATTTTTGTTTTAAAGATGTTTCACGTTCGGCATCGATTTTTACAACGGTAAAACGATCGGCATATTCTGCAGCGATAAACTCCAAAACGGGACCAATCCGTTTGCAATCTCCGCACCAGGGTGCATAAAAGTCAATTAATACCGGCTTATTGGCATTAAGCACATCTTGTTCAAATGTTTTTTCCGTTACTTCTTTTACCGTCACAAAATCCTCCGCATTGCAATTGTATAACGTAAAATATAAATAGTTTGAAAAAAAAAGACAAGCAGTTCAAGTATGTACAGAAAACGCGCCGAAAGCGTCCTTAAAGAGATTGTACAGCCGGTGCACATTAATTATAATAAAACTATGAATATACCGACAGCGTTTGAAAACTGTGCACCGAATGATTGTGTTTTCAGCGTAAGCCAAATAACCGATATCCTCAAAGAATTGGTGGAAACTTCTTTTCCCTCTTTAACTGTCGAAGGTGAAATTTCAAACTACCGCCCGTCCAGCACGGGACACGCATATTTTACGCTTAAAGACGAAAAAGCAGCCCTTTCTGCGGTTATGTTCAAAGGTAAATGTAAAAACCTTTCTTTTGTTCCGGTCGACGGCATGAAAGTAAAAGCAACAGGTTCACTTTCGGTGTATGCTTTGCGCGGCACTTACCAACTTGTAGTAGACGAAATGGAAGAAGCCGGCTGCGGTGACATATTAAAAATGCTTGAACAGCTTAAGCGCCGCCTTGCCGCAGAGGGTTTGTTTGACAGCGAAAAAAAAAGGCAGCTGCCCTTTTTCCCCGAACGCATAGGAGTTGTTACCAGTCCGACCGGAGCGGCGCTGCGCGACATTTTGCAAATTACGAGCCGGCGCAATCCTAAAGTATCGGTTACCGTACTGCCCTGCGCGGTTCAGGGAGCAGAAGCGGCTGAACAAATAGCTGCGCAAATTAAGCGGGCAAATATGTTTTCGCTTGCCGATATTTTGATAGTCGGACGCGGCGGCGGCTCATTGGAAGACTTGCTGCCGTTTTCCGAAGAAATTGTCGTGCGCGCCGTTGCAGCTTCGGCTATACCGGTTATTTCTGCAGTGGGGCACGAAATAGACTGGGCGTTAAGCGATTTTGCAGCCGATGTGCGCGCAAGCACGCCGTCCGCCGCCGCAGAACTTGCGGTTCCCCTGCTTGACGACATTGTCGAAACGCTTACGTTTCGTGTACGGGAGTTTACTCAAAACATACAAAACCGTATACAAAATATGCGCCTTTTGGTAAAATCGTTTTCTACGGAAAATCTGGAATTGCGCGTGCGTACCGTAGAGCAGCCGCTTTTGCAGCGCTTTGACGACGCAAAAGAAGAGCTGCTGTTTTCTTTTACAAATAAACTTTCAGATATGCGCAGCCGAATCGTTTTTGCCCGCCAATCTTTGGAAAGTGCAAACCCGCTCTCTATTTTGGAGCGCGGCTATTCGGTAGTACGTGACGGTACAAACGGAAAGCTTATCCGTTCGGCGCAAGATGTGAGTGCAGGCGCTGTGCTGCATATAATTCCTTTTACAGGAACGATTTCGGCGCAAGTAATACATACGGACAATACACAGCGTTTTACGGGAGAATCGGATGAAAAACTTTGAACAAAGGCTCGAACGTTTGGAACAATTGAGCAATGAAATAAAAAAAAGCGATATAAAACTTGAAGATGCCCTCAAAATGTTCGAAGAAGGCATAACCATAGCTAAAGGCATGGAAAAAGAGCTGGATAAAATCGAAGGCAAAATTCAGCAATTGGTAAACCGTCCGTCTTTGCCCGAAGAAAAACCGGAACTCGATTTATTTAGTGCGGTAAACGCCGAATAACGGAGAACGCCATGAGTGTTTCCCCTGTGCCCCACATGCGTCCAGTAAAAACTCTCGCTCCGGAAGTTGCGCGTAAAATTGCCGCAGGCGAAGTTATAGACCGTCCGGCTGCAGTATTGCGAGAATTTTTGGACAATGCCGTAGACGCGGGAGCCGACCGCATTACGGCGGAAATAGAAGAAGGCGGAACAGCGTTAATACGCGTCAGCGATAATGGCTGCGGTATGACTAAAGAAGACTTGCTTGAATGTGCAAAACCGCACGCTACCAGCAAAATAGTCAGCGATACCGATTTGGCAACGCTGAGCACACTCGGCTTCCGCGGCGAAGCGCTTTGTTCGGTTGCTGCGGTCAGCCGTTTGCAAATAAGCACGGGAAGAAACGGCTGCGCGTGGAGCCTTGAAACTTCGCCAGACGGCACGCAAACGCTGAACCCGGCTGCCGTAGCAGACGGCACCATAGCTGCATGTAAAGGATTGTTTGAAAACTTTCCCGCACGGCGCCGTTTTTTAAAACGCGCTCAAGCAGAAGCTGCACTGTGCCGCCAGATTTTTATTGAAAAAGCTATGCCGTTTCCGCAAAGAGCATTCCGTTTTATTTCGGACGGAAAAATACGCATGGATTTAAGCGCAGGACAAAGTTTGGCGCAGCGCTTTTGCACCGCGCTCGATATGGCGCAACAAGCTTCTCTTTTTTATGAAGTGCACTCAAAATCGCCTGACATCGGTACGGAAAATAGCGAAAAAAGCGAGTGGCGCTTTACCGTAGTACTCGGCGAAACCGGCATACACCGCAGCGACCGTAAATTGATGTACGTTTTTGTAAACGGCAGACGCGTACAAGAATATGCGCTGCTTCAAGCGATGGATTACGGTGCACAAGGATATTTTCCCAACGGCACCCACCCTGCCGCATGCTTGTTTTTGGATATAGATCCCGCACTTGCCGACTTTAATATACACCCTGCAAAAAAAGAAGTGCGTTTTAAAGATATCGCTCCCATACACCGTGCGTTAAGTGCGGCGGTGCGTAATTTTTACCGTGACCTTACCGTCCGCTCGCTTGTGCATACGGAAAAAGGCACTGATGATTTTCAGCTGCACTTTGATGATCATCACGAAGAGCAAGCAAAAGCGCACGAGAGTATCTTAGAAGCAACACAGGCAAAGATTTTTATGTCACCGGCGGTATCGGCATTTGCGCCAAGCACGCCGGAAGTAACCGGTACCGATACAAACATTGCCTGCAGAACAGACAAACCGGAAGTGCCGTCCGCACCATACACATACCCTCGCTATGCGAGCACAAGCTTTACCGGCAGCGAAAAAATCTCCGACTACGGCGAAACAGGTGAAGCTCACCTACGCTACGAAAAAAGTGCAAAAGCAAATGGAGCGTTTACTTATTTGGGCACAGCTTTGGGAGTATTTTTAATTGCTGAAAAAAACAACGAGCTGTACTTGGTAGACCAACACGCAGGGCACGAGCGTATTTTATTTAACCGTTTTTTGGAAAGCGCCGGTCAAAAACAAATGCTTTTAGTACCCTTCGTTATAGAAACGCCGAGCGTTGAAGACGACCGCTACCTTGAAACCCTGCTTCCCGAATTGGAAAAAGCCGGCTTTTTGCTCAAAAACTGCGGAGACGGGCGCTGGGAAGTTTTTTCGGTTCCCGTAAAATGGCAAGGAAACGAGCGCGATTTACAAAGCGATTTATTGGACAAACGTTTTGCTCCGAACGAAATTATCCGCTCTCTTGCGGCAACCAGTTCTTGCCGCGCTGCCGTAAAAGACGGGCATATACTCGACCGGCAAAGCGCGACAGAATTGCTCGAAAACATATTCGCATTGCCGGATCCGCACTGCCCTCACGGAAGACCGATATGGACAGTGATTTCAAAAGAACAGTTGTTCAGCGCTGTGCGCAGAACGGAATAAAAGCTATTTTACCGACTTAAGCAATTCTGCAACTTCCGCTTTGCGAAACGATGCGTTTTTTGCTTGTACAGCAATCAAATATTTTTCGGCATTTACATTATCTTGCAGCGCGATACACACTTTGGCAAGTTCTACATAAGCATCCAAATTGTTTTGATTGCGTTGCAATACTTCTGTGTATACGTTTTTTGCTTTATCATATTGCTTTGAAGAAGCGTATGCACTTGCCAAATTCATCTTTGCCGTTTCGTTTTTCGGATCCAATTTAAGCGCCGTTAAAAAATGAGTAACGGCATTGGTATAATCTTTTTTTGCAAGGTAGGCGCCGGCAAGGTTGTTTACCGCTTCAAAGCTTTTTTTGTCCAAAGAAACGGCTTTAGTTAAATACACCAAAGCGCTTTCAAAATCTCCGTTATCCAAATACAGTTTTCCCAAATTGATATTGGCTTTTATATGAGAAGGATCGATTTTAAGCGCAGCCGCATACGCCGCGACGGCTTCTTTAAATTTTCCCAGTTTTTCGTTAATAAGACCGTAGTTGTACTGGTACACCGCATTTTTACCGTCTGCGGCAGCGGCTTTTGCCGCGTAGGTCAGTGCGCTTTGCGTTTTGCCCTGCTCATACAGCGTTGTAGACAAATTGTAGTTTGTTAAAGGATCGTCGTCTGCATAAGAAAGCGCACGGCCGAAATATTTTTCCGCTTCGGCATAATTTTTTTGACTGCCGTACACCGAGCCCAATTCGCGCAAAGCGTTTAAATTGGTCGAATCTATATCGAGCACTTTGCGGTATGAAGCAGCGGCTCCCGTATTGTCGTTTTTTTGCACTTGAAGCCGCGCCAATTGCAGCCACGCCGTATCGTATTGCGGATTTACGGCAACCGCTTTCCGTAAAGCGGCAACAGCATCGTCGATACGTCCCAAACGATTGTACGCAAGAGCGGCGTTAAACCACGCTTGATACAAATGCTGATCCGCTTTTGCCGCCGATTCAAACGAAGAGCGCGCTTCGCTGTATTTTTTAAGCGTATACTGCACTTTTCCCAGTTCATACAAATACTGTGCATTCGTTGCGTCTTTTTGTGCGGCTATAGTCAATTCGGTTAAAGCTTTCGGGTACTCTTTCGCATCGGCGGCGGCTTTACCGAGCACGTAGTGCGGTACTGCGTTGTCCGGCGCAAAACCGACCGCTTTTTGCGCATAGTTAACCGCTTCTTTGGTAAGCAAAGTTTGTTTCGGTTTGTCTTTTTCAGCTTGCGAAGCAGTCGACAAAGCAGCGGCGATTTCCGAAAGCTTTAAGCCGGACAAATCTTTTTGATTTGAGGGAAGCAAACCGTCCGCTTTTTTAAAATGTGTTAAAGCAGGATCATATTTAAGCGCTTGCAAATCGGCTTTCCCCGAAGCAATTTCGTCGTTTATGCGCGTAATTATTTTTTTTAGTTCGGCGTTTTGGCGGGCTATTTCTTCTTGCTGTGCCTTTTTTTTAGCTTCTTCAGCGGCGGCTTGCTCTTGCAAGCGTTTTTGCTCTGCGGCGCGCGCTGCAGCTTGAGCGGCTTGTTCTTTTGCTTGTTTTGCAGCTTGTGCCTTTGCGCGCTCTTGCGCTTGTTTTTCGGCTTGCTCTTTTGCCTGCCGTGCCGCTTGCGCATTTTTTTCTTTTTCGGCTGCAGCGCGCGCGTTTTCCTGACGCTTTTTTGTTTCCTGCGCAGCTTGTTCGCGCGCGGCGCGCTCCCGTTCTTCATCCAAGCGCTTTGCCGTTTGCTTAAGCATATCGGCGTCAAACGCGGCGCTCGCCTTTGCGTCGGCATCCTGTTTTTGCTTTTGCGCAGCTTTTAAAGCAAGCACTTCGTCGCTGAGCGCAAGCACTTGCGCATCTTGAGCGTTTTGAATAAGTAATTGGTCCAACAAATCCATCGCGCGCTCGTATTCGCCGCGTTCAATATACCGCTGCGCCAACATCAGCGTGTTTTGCCTTTCGGCAGCACTTAAAGCCGCTGCCGTGCGGGTAGTATTGCAGCCGCGTACGGCTAAAGCAACTATAAAAGCCGCCGCAAACAATAACACAATAAGTCCTGCAGTCGTCAAAAACACAAACAGATTTTTTTTGCGTTTGTCGTCATCCGTTTTGGGGCTATCCGCTGCGCCGGTATGCATGCCGCTTGTGCCGGAAGAACCGTATAAGGGAAGACCTTCGCGGTTTGCTGAAGCTGAAAAAGAAGAAGTCCTGCTTTTTTCGGCAGTACTTGCGCCAGCCGCCCCTGCCCGGCTTGAACTGCTTGCCGTTCGGCGTTCCGCGTACGTACGCGGAACGGACGGCGTTTTTTTTACCGAAGTTTTTTTTGTTTCTTTCGGATTGCTTGAGTCATCTGCGTTTAAATCCGGTTTATTCCATGTATATTTTGGGTTTTCTTTTTCCCATTTTTTATTCCACTCTTCTTTATTCAAGTTCAGCTTCTTCGTACTCATAATCCAAAACTCCCTCTGTTCCTGCCGACACGTTAGTCGATGAGCCCGCTTGCAACGAAGCGGATACTTCTTCCAAAATTTTACGGCGGCGTTCAGCTTCTTCAGCCGCCAGCTGTTCGGCACGCCGCGCATCTTCTTCTGCACGGCGCGCTTTTTCGGCATTTAACCGTTCTTCTTCCAGTTTTATGCGTTCGGCTTCTTCGGCTTTACGCAGTTTTTCCTGTTCCAAAAAAACAAGCTGATCGTTTAATGCGCTTATCATGCGCCGCACTTCGCTTGCTTGTGCCGAATCGGCATCAAGCGCAAGATAGCGCTCGTAATCCCGAACGGCGTTACTGTAGTTTCCTAAGCGGACATTGGTATTGCCGCGGTTTAAAAACGGCGGTGCCCACGATGCATCCGCAGCAAGCGATAAAGAAAAATATTCTTCGGCTTTTGCATAATCGGCAAGTAAAAAAGCGGCATTACCCGCATTGTAATACAAACTGCGCTTATCAGTACCGCTTGTACTTGCGCCTGTTAAAAAAACTTCAAGCGCTTTTTTAACATTGCCCGTTTGCAAATATGCACTACCCAAATAATTATACACCGGCGGCGCGGCGCTTCCGTCGCTTACCGAGCGCTCCAGTAAAGGAATGGCTTGTTCGGGTTTATTAACGCGAAAAAAAAACGCGCCTTGCTCGTACGAACTGCCGCTTGTTTGTCCGGCTGTTTGCGCAGTACTTTGACCATATAAAAGCGAAAAAAACGTCGGCAGCAGTAGTATACAAACACCATATAAAACTGCTATAGTGTAATTGCGATATGCTTTATTCATACGGCTGTACTTCCCTGTATAAGCTGTATTATTTTACCATAACTAATGATACTTTTTCAATAACAGTATCGGAGGGCTTGATGGCTACTTTTCAGATCATTCTTATTTCTGTTTTCGCTGTAGGAGCAATCTTTCTCGCCTTTTTTGTCATACGTTTACTTGTCGTCCCCCAAAAAAAAAGCAGCATCCAAAAACTTTTAAAACAGGGAAAAACAAATGCAGCCATTAAAATCGCAAAGGCAATTATAGCAAAAGACAGCCGCGACTATCAAACCCATTATTATTTGGGCAAAGCATACCTTGCCGATAACAAAGCCGAATTGGCACTAATGGAATTTAAAGTCGTCAATCAAAACGCCGTATTCGATACGATGAACATACCCGAAGTTGAATTCAGAAAACTCAGTTCGAAACTGTATGCAAAATTCAATCAATACGACGATGCGCTTAAAGAATACTTGCTGCTTACCAAGCTGGAACCGAACAATGCCGACAACTTTTATGAAGCCGGCTCCATATTTGAAAAGAAAAACAAAACCGACCAAGCGCTCGGTTTTTACCAACAAGCTATAAAATTAAACAAACGTCACGCAAAAGCTCACGCGGCATTGGGTATGTTTTTGTACCGGGCAAAGCAGTTTGCAGAGGCAAAACGCGAAATAGATCTTGCCGTGTCTTTTAACCCGGAAATGTTTTCTTTTTATTACTACTTGGGAAAAATTCTTAAAGAATCTAAAGATTATGCCGGAGCTGTCGGTGCGTTCGAAAAAGCATTGCGGGATCCCGAATTCCGTCAAAGAGCGCTGATTGAACGCGGCTCGTGCTTTGTTGCGGCAAACAATATCGAAAAAGCGGTGGAAGAATTCGACCGGGCGGTTAAAACCGCACAAAACAATGCAAGTAAAGAAACGCTGTACGCGCGGTATTTTTTAGCCCAATGCTACGAACACCAGCGCAAAATCGATTTAGCACTGGCTCAGTGGGAAAAAATATACGAAAAAAATAAAAACTTTAGAGATGTCGGAGCTAAGTTAATTGAATACCGCGATTTACAAGGCAACGACAGCATGAAAGAATATTTAACCGCTTCGGGAGAACAATTCGGCGAACTATGCAAAAACATCGCACAAAAAGCGCTAAACTATTCTCCCAAAGATGTAAGCATTACTAAAGCCGGCTGTAAAATAATAGCCGTAGATACCAAAAGCGAAAGTTGGCGCAACGTGCGTCAACAGTTGTTTTTATTGCTGTTTTACCGCGAACAGGAATTGCTTGAAGAAGCGGAACTGCGCACGCTTATCGACGAAATAAAAAAACAAAACTATGTAAAAGGCATTGTGTTCAGCAGTTCCGGCTTTACCAGAACTGCGCTAACCTTTGCCGAAACCCGCCCGCTGGAATTGATAGGTAAAGACAAACTGCAGCAGCTTTTAAACAAGGCGGACGCTTAAATTTATGAAAATCCTGTGCGTTTCCGATCAAATCGATCCGCTTGTATATTCATCCGGCGCAAAACAATACTTTAGCGACATCGATTTGGTGCTATGCGCAGGAGACCTTGCGATGGAATACGTAGACTACATCGTATCCACGCTGAACAAACCCACCTATTTTATATTCGGCAACCATAATTTGGAAGAATTCCAATTTTATCATAAAGAATCGGACACAAGCACATCTTCCATGCTTGTTACCGACGAACTGGACCATGCGCACGGCGCCGTATACGCAGGATTTAAAGTGCTGCGCGAAGGGAAATTGCTTATAGCAGGAGCTTCCGGTTCGTTTAAATACAACAACGGGCGCAATCAATACAGCGACCGCGAAATGTTTTTTTTGCTTTTAAAAATGGTTCCCCGCCTTTTGTACAATAAAATCCGCTACGGACGTTACGTCGATATATTTTTAACCCATGCAACTCCTTTAGGCATTCACGACAAACAGGATTTGTGTCATAAAGGCTTTGCTTGTTACCGTTGGTTTTTAAAAAAATTCAAACCTGCATACATGGTGCACGGTCACATTCATTTGTACGATTTACAAGAAGAACGCGTAACGCAGTGGAAATCGACCACAATTGTCAACGCATACAGCCATTACATAATTGAAACCGGAGAAAAAGTATGACCCTTACGGAAAGCTCGCTGCAAACCGAAAATGATTTTAACAAAGCCCGCAATAAAGCTTTGTTTAACGACTTGCAGCACTTTTTAAATCCAAAAGAAACGGAACTGTTGTCGTTTACCGATATAAAAAACTGGCTTAAACCCAAAAACGAAGTATACTTGGGTATGCAAGTTGTGCCGGTTAACCTTATTGCCGGCAGCGAAGGACGGTACAAAGATTTTGACAACCATTTTTTTCCGCGCAATATGCACCTAAAAAACCGCTGGCGGCGCATAGACGATGCTCATTTGCGTGACGTCATTTTACCGCCGATTCAACTATACGAAATAGGCGGTTTATACTTTGTGCGCGACGGGAATCACCGCGTATCGGTTGCACGCGCGCAAGGCGTAG
This sequence comes from Treponema lecithinolyticum ATCC 700332, assembly GCA_000468055.1. GTDB lineage: Bacteria > Spirochaetota > Spirochaetia > Treponematales > Treponemataceae > Treponema_C > Treponema_C lecithinolyticum. The sequence goes on from KI260564.1 coordinate 135,454, forward strand.
AATGCATAGATGCCGAAGTAACCAGTTTGCAAAGCGAAATAAAACTACACGTGGGGATGACGCGGCGGCAAATATTTAAGCGTGTGCTGAACTACGAAAAACGCGTGTTTTATGCCGAAACGGCTTTCGGCGATATAACCGATTGTTGGGATTTGGATTTTTCCGCCGTCGGCGAATACGATGTTATATACAATCACATACAAATACATAAATACTATATAAATCAAGATAAAACCGAAGAAATCAGTATGAGCGAAGCGATTTTATCATGGTATAATACCGTGTATTTGCCGGTAGTAAACGTATTAAAAAAACAGCACATTATGCGTAAATTCCGCAAACGCACCATATCGGATATGTACGTATATTTGATAAAATATTGGGATGAACTTAAACACAAATTCGGCGATGAAATCAGTTTAGATGCTGCTGCGGAAGAATTTACCAATATATACGGAAACGGCTTTTTTAAGCGTCTTTTAAAGCGTATCGGATTTAAACTTGACGTTAAAAACTGCCGATGATAATATAAGCAAATAAACAAGGCGATAGGAGTTTTTTTTATGGGTGTCAGCGACAGTTTAACGCATATTTCCCTGTGGGCGACCCTTGTTGTCAATGCAGCGTTGTTTGTACTGCTTATTGTATTAAGCATAAAACATATTCAAACAAGTGTTTTTCAATTTTTATCGGCAGCAGCGGTTACAGCAGGGTGTTTTTTTGCACTGCAGCACAACGCCGCTTTTACATTAAACGCTACGTTGTTTGCGCAGGGAATTCTGCTCGTTTGTCACTGTGCGCTTTTGTTATATAAAGCTTTAAAAGAAATATGGACGCCCTCGGCATTTGCACAGCATCGTAAGATGAAAAATTCCAATACAAAAGCCGTTAACAATGCGGAATTAAACGCAGACACCGCCCTTTCCCTTATCGGACGGGATATAATGGAATTGTCTTCGGATGCCATTTACGTACATTCGAATATAGCTTATCTTTTAGAACGGCTAAACGATATTGTTATGCAAAAAACGGAAGCTGACGGCAGCGCCGTATTGCTTGTACACGACTTTGAAGACAAAGTAACCGTAAAAACCGTTGCCGGCGAATTTCCTCCGCCGTATGAACTTCCAGAAAATATACCGCACAAACAAGCGGTTGTTGCGGTGCATTTTAAAAACGTAGAATTTCCGTTTGAAAACAATATTTTCGGCGATATTATAAAATCAGGAAAAGGCGAATTGATTTCTTCGCCGCAAAACGACAGCCGTATATTCCAAAACGGTCCGGAAGATTTTTTACAAGCAAGCTCGTACATTTTTGTTCCCATGAAAGTACGCGACACTATAGTCGGCATTATCGCGCTTGCCCGCAAAAAAAACTCAAGGGCGTTTACTATGGAACACTTGGAAACCGCAAAAATTCTTTCCGACTTTGCAAGCATTGCCGTAAAAAATATGTACATTTTCCAAGAAATAAACGAACGCACCGAATTAACGCACGAAACAGCAATTACGGGTAAAGTGCAAAAAGAATTGTATTTAAATAAAATACCCGTTTTACCTTCGCTTTCCGTAGGCAATATGTTTAAAGCGTCCGCAGGGGTATGCAGCGATTATTTTGATATTATCCCCTTGCGCAAAAACCGTATATCGTTTATTCTTGCCGATGTGACGGGAAAATCGGTAACATCGCTTACCATCATGATTATGATTCGGGCGATTTTACACGTTATCGTAAATACATCGCAAACGGCGGCAACTATTTTAAGTTGGGCGAACAAAGGCATTGCTTCCGAAAGTGCAATAGACCACTACGCAAGCGCCGTTCTCGTAAATTACGATTCCGTAGAAAAAACAATACAGTTTTCCGCCGCAGGAACGATACCCGTGCTGTATTTTACGGCAAAAACCAAAACGTGGAAAAAGGTATCCATCGAATCTGAACCCTTAGGAGTTGAAAAAGAAACCGAATATACCGACCACAACATAAAACTTGAAAAAGATGATTTGGTTGTGTTTTATACGGACGGTCTTATAGAAGCCGTAGACGACAGCGGTAATCAATATTCGCTTGAACGGCTTAAAGAGCTTATCGGCTCAAATGCTTCACTTGACAGTAAGCGAATTACGGAAACCGTACAAAACGACATCAATCGTTTTATCGGTAAAACACCTCTATACGATGATCAAAGTCTGGTTATTTTAAAGGTGCAATAAATTAAGGAGCCTGCAATATGGAACTAAAAATACGAAAAAGCGCTGATAATTATATTATCGATGTAAACGGCGAAATGGACTTGTATAACTCATATAAATTAAAAGAACTCGTAGTAAAAATGATTGAAAAAAAAGTGCGCAATTTTATTATAAACCTTGAACAAGTTGATTATATCGATTCGTCCGGTATAGGCGCATTGATTTTTATTTGTTCAACCATTAAAAAAATGAATTTAAAACTTTCAATATCGAACATTCACGGCTCGGTAAAAAAAGTTATAGAATTAACCAAATTAATGGGATACTTTCCTATTTCAAATACCGTAGAAGAAGCTCTCGCAGCTTTTAATAATGTATAAAGGAGATGGGTATGGCTACAACACCGATTAAAATAAAGGAATTGCGCTGCGACGACAACGACGTGCTTTTCGACCGCACAAACATGCTTTACAAAGAATTTCCGTCCGATTTTAGGCAAATACGTTATTTTACGCTTTTAATTGTGCAGTCCGCACCAATGGAAATTAAAGAAATCAACTTGCTTGAACAGCAAATAAGCGAAGTGATTAAAAATGCTGTAAAACACGGAAATAAATGCAATATCAAAAAGAAAGTAAAAGTATGGTATTCGTTTAGCCCTACCCACGCACATTTAGTAGTTGAAGATGAAGGCAGCGGCTTTAAAGACCTTGAAAAATGGAATGAATTTAACCGTAAACGTTTGCAATACTTACATACTTCGAATTTTGAAAAACTTGCGGATTTTGTTTCGTTTAGAACTAAAAACAGCGACGACCAAGACGGCGGTAATGCGCTGTTTGCCGCTTTGGAATACTGGGACGGCGGCTTTGTATACAACAAAAAACGCAACGCCGTTGCTATGCTTAAAAAATTCCCTAAAAAACGGCACGGCGTAAACGTCGACTAAGTTTAGCGTATATCCAAATAAAAACGCTTTATGTAAATTACCCGCTTGCGCGCGCTTTCCCACAAATCGCTTTCGGGAAACGCCGCGCTTAGCTTTTCGTACACTGCAAGCGCTTTTCGTATGTTTTTAAATTCGGAATTCGATTCGTAAATTTTTCCCTGCAAAAATAAAGCGCGGTCTATGTTTTTTTCGGCTATTTTAAAATATTCGTCCAAAGCTTGCAATGCATCCGCATAGCGTTTTTCGTTGTAAGCGGTTTGCGCTTTTTCGAACAAAGCATCGGCATTCAAAACCGCTTCAATTGCAGTTTCAGTTTCTCCGGCATTTTTGTTTTGACTGCCCTTACCGGTACCGGCACTTGCTGCGCTGCCGTTTATACCGCTTGTAGTGCCGTTGCCGCCTGCTATTGCCTCAGCACCGCTTGTAGTGTTTGCAGCGCTTGGCGTACCGTTTTGCCCGCTTGAGCCCGCTTGAGCGCTTTGTCCGTTTGCATTTTCATTATTTTCCGACGGTTGTACGGACGTGGCGTCGGGTAGCGGATGAGCTTCTAAACGGATATGGTCGCGCGCAGTGCCCCTTTCGTTAAGCACGTTTACTTCAACATAATCGTCCAAATACGAGGCAGCAAGCGGATCTTGTTTGTAAAAATGTAACAGCGTTGTTCCTGCGCGTTTTGCTTGCAGCGAAAACAGCGTATTTTCGTTATCCCGTACACGCTTCGAAAAGCTAATAACGGGAGGCTTTACGGCTTTAACTTCGCCTAAGTATATCCATCCTTTTCCCGGATATACGATATCGATAAATTGATTTATTTTTGCGCTAACCGAACGTGAAGGAATAATAACCGGTTCGTTTTGCTCACTTACCGGTTCGCTTTCGTCCGCTTTACCGTCCGCCGATTCGGATTGTGTGCTTTTTTGTGCATCCTGTTGAGCAAGTTGAGAAGATGCATTTGCTGCAGCTTTTGCGGCGGCGGTACTGCCTGCGCCGCTTTTTGTCCCTGTTCCGCCTGCACTGCCTGCACCGTTTGCTGTCCTTGAAGATGCCGAGCGGTTTGTTTGAGGCGCACCCGCTTGCGCGCTGCGGCGCTCTGCCGGCGCACCCGCAGCCGGAGACGACCGTGACGAACTTTGAGCCGGAGAAGTTGCCGCGTTTTGTCTAGCGGATTTCGGAGCGGTCGCCGCGGCACTGTTTTGCCGGTTGTTTGGCACCGATTGATTAGCTTGCTGCCGAGCATCAGGCTTGGTTGGTACATTGTGACTGCCGGACGCCGCACCCGTTTGCGCAGTGCGCGCTGACGGAGCGCTACCCGTCCCGGTACTTTGTCTATTGCGCGCAGCCGGTGTATTTGCCTGCTGTACTGCAGAAGGCTGCACGGCAGTATTGTCTGTTTGTTGCGCTGGAGAAGCGGAAGTGCTTTCGGCAGGCTGTGCATGCGGCACCAATTCAACCGACGGTTCGGCATCTGCAGTTTTAACATCTGCAGTACCGCCGCTATTTTGTTGTTCTGCAATATTTTGCTCGGTTATAGGTTCATTCATAGAAGCAGTGTTTGCTTCAGCCGTGTGTAAAGGCTCTGCAAGAGTATCGGACGCTGCACCCGTCATTGTGTTCGGCGCGGTACTTTCATGTGCCGCTGCGGTATTCATCGGCGTTTGTTCGGCTTCCTGCACGCTCGGTTCGCTCGGCATCGATTCAACCGGTGATTTTTGTTGTGCGTTTTGCGCACTTTTACAAGATACACCGCAAACAACCAAAACTACAGCTGCGGTGTACAAAAACACGGATATTGTTTTTTTCATGGGGCATTCTCCAATATTTTATGCACCATCATATCATTTGAATCTTTTAATTGGTCAAGCAAGCTGCCTTCAGGCGCTGTAAACCACATCTCGCATTCTTCTTTTGTCCAAGATGAACTCAAAGGGTTTGCATATACGTACGTGTCGGCATAACCGCCTTCTTGCGGTAAAAGCGGTTCTCCGTCGAGCGAATACTGTGCAGGCTGTGCCGCGGTTTTTCGGGTACATCCGGTACACCCGGCAAGCGCCGAAAAAGCAAAAATCAAAACTGCAGCACATACAAAAACCGAATGTTTTTTCATTAGTCCGTTTGTTCCCGATTTTGCGGTTCCGCCGCTGCTACAGTTTGTTCTTGAGGCTCATTCGCTTGTTCGCCTTGCTGAAGTTTTTTGCGCTTCGGCGGGCGCGGCGGAATGTACACGTCTTTTTCCGGTTCCACATCTTCTTCTTCAAAAGGCTCCGGATCGGGTAAACGGATATTTCCCTCGCCGTCGCTTTCCAATTTTATCGTAATAAGCTTACTGACGCCCGACTCTTCCATCGTAACGCCCAGCAGCGTACTTGCACCGGCAACCGTTTTTTTGTTGTGGGTAATAACAATGTATTGACTTACACCGGCAAATTCACGCAGCGTCTGCACAAAGCGGATAACGTTTGCTTCGTCGAGCGCCGCATCGATTTCGTCCAAAAGACAAAAAGGAGAAGGACGCACCATATAAGTTGCAAACAAAAGCGAAACCGCCGTCATTGTTTTTTCACCGCCGGACAGCAATGCTATGTTTTCCAATTTTTTTCCCGGCGGCTGGGCAAAAATATCGATACCCGACGATAACACGTTTTGCGGATCGACTAAGCGGAGTTCCGCCCTGCCCCCGCCGAAAAGACGGCGGAACATATTGTGAAAATTCTTTTTTATTTTATTATAGGTCGCTAAAAACAATTCGGTCGACTCTGCGCGAATTTCTTCGGTAATACGTTTTAAGTCCTCTTTTGCTTTTTGCAAGTCGGCGATTTGCGCGCTTAAAAAATCAAAACGTTCTTTTGTTTCAGCAAATTCTTCAGGCGCCATAAGGTTTACGCTGCCCAAATCTCGCAAAGCTTGACGCAGCGAACTCAGTTTTTCGCGGATTTCGGCTGCCGGTGCAGTTATCGTAAGCATACGCTGTTCAAATTCCATTAAATCGCGCGAGTGAGTATCACGGAAGTTATCTTGAATACTGCGGATTTCCGTTTCGGCAGTTGCCAAATCAAGATTCGCTTTTTCAAGTTGCTGTTGAAACTTACCTATGTCGGCAGTCAGCGATTTGAGTGTTTCTTTTTTTCCGGCAACATCGCTGTTGCGCATATCGATGTTTTTTTCAAGCTGTTCGAGCTTTTGAGTAAGCTGCACACCTTCTTTTTGAATATCCGCAATTTCTTCATCCAAAGAAAGAATTTGAGCTTCTATGTCTTCGGCACGCTTTGTTTCGGCAAATAAATCGTTTTCCAAATCGTGCAAAAGCGCTTCTTGACCTGCAAGCTCACGGCGCAAAAGACGCAGTTGGTCTTCGGTAGATTGTATTTGCGTTTTCATTTGTGCTTGATTTATACGCAAATTTTCAAGCGTTACGCGGTATTCTTCCATTTTTAAAGCAAGGTCGGAATTTTGCGATTTAAGCGAAGCAATTTTTTCACGCCGTTCGTCGGTTTCCGCCGTATTTTTTTGAATAAGTGCGTCTATCGAACGTTTTTTTGTAATAATACCTTCGGGCGACAAAAATTCTTCAATAAAGTTCGGCGTAAGCGAAGCGTACTCTTTTACAGCTTTTTCCAATTCAGTCAGTAATTTTGCAGCTTCGGCAAATGCACCTACAGCACTTTGCGCAAAGCGGATGGTATCCGTTTTTGCAGCCGAGCCTGCCGCTGCGGCAAAATCGGAAAATAATTTATGTTTTCCGTCAGCAAGGACTTTTAAGCGTGCAAGCAATTTATCCACATTGTTTTTTGCATTTTGCGCCGAATGCACCGAATAGCCCGCTTCTTTTAATTTTATATCAAGCTGGGTAACGATATTTTCAGTTATCGCTTCCAGTTGTTTTTGCAGCTCATCGCGTTTTTGTGCCAAAACTCCGATTTCTTTTTCCAACTCGGCAGCTTGCCTATCGTTTTCCGTAATGCGGCTGCCGGCTACGCTTATACTTTCTTCAAAGGAAGCGATGTTTTGGGCAATTTCTTGCAAACGTTTATTTAAATTATGTAAGGAACTTTCCTGCTCGTCGGTATCTTCGCTAAGCATATCGATTTTTTCTTCGAGCGTTTTCTTTTTAAGCTCCAACTGGTGCACTTTTTCTTTTGCTTCGCTTTTGCTTTGTTCGAGCAAATGAGATTGTTCTTTTTTAGAGCGCTCTTCTATGGCAAGACCGTATATTTTTTGCTGTATTTCAACCAAACTGCTTTCCATAGCGTTGACTTCATCCATGTGCTCGGACAGTTCGGTATTTACCGCATCCATTTTAGCTTGCACGCGCTCGCGGTTTTCTCTGGCTTTTTTTATATCGGCTTCGCGGTTATGCCGGTCTTGAATAAAGCCTTTTAAACGCAAAAGCTGAATGTCGAGTTCTGCATTGAATATATCGTCTTTTAACGTACGGTATGTTATTGTTTTATCGGCTTGGATTTTTAACGAATCGTAGGAGCGTTTAACTTCGTTTAAGACACTTTCTACTTGACGCATATTGTCTTCGGTGCGCTCAAGTTTCCGTTCCGCTTCGGCGCGCTTTACTTTAAAACGGGTAATCCCTGCCGCCTCTTCAAATAAATAGCGTCTGTCCTCTGGTTTACTGGACAAAATTTGGTCTATTTTACCCTGCTCCATTACCGAATATGCAGCTTTTCCCACACCGGTATCCCAAAACAATTCACGCAAATCGCGCAATTTACACTGCTCGTTATTTATCCAATATTCGCCCTCGCCGGAACGGTATAAACGGCGTTTTATGGTAATTTCGCTGGTATCGATAGGCAAGAGTCCTGCATCGTTGGAAAGCGTAAGAGTAACTTCTGCAAGGTGCACGGGTTTGCGGGTTTCGGTTCCGTTAAAAATAACGTCTTCCATTTTTTCGGCGCGCATTGTCTTTGCCGCCTGTTCTCCCAATGCCCATTTTACCGCATCGACGACATTACTTTTACCGCAGCCGTTCGGCCCCAAAAGAGCGGTAATTCCGTCGGCAAATTCAATACGTGTACGATCGGCAAAGGATTTAAAACCGAATATTTCAAGACTTTTTAGAAACACACAAACCTCTGTAATTTTTACATTGTACCCCGAATTAAACATTGTAGTCAACGACCGCACGGGCACCCCCTAAAAGAGGATCAAAAAGTATTAAAGTCCATTGAAAGCAACCGATAAAATCTGTATACTTATGAGAAACGGGTAATCGGAGGTTGATATGCCGAAAATTGAACTGCACAATGTTTCCAAACGATGGGGCAATTTTGTTGCCGTAAATCATTTAGATATGGTTATTGAAGATAGGGAATTCATTACCCTGCTTGGACCTTCCGGTTGCGGAAAAACGACAACGCTGCGTATGATTGCCGGTCTTGAAACACCGACCGAAGGTACCATCACAATCGGCGATACGGTTGTTTTTGATTCGGAAAAAGGAATAAATGTTTCTCCGGACAAACGTGATATAGGCTTTTTATTTCAAAACTATGCGCTATGGCCGCACATGACTGTGTATAAAAATATTGCTTTCGGTCTTGAAAACCTCAAGTGGCAAAAAAAACAAATTGAACAGCGGGTGCATGAAGTTTTGCAAACGCTCAAAATCGAAGAATTTAAAGATCGCTACCCTGCCGAATTATCCGGAGGTCAGCAGCAGCGCGTTGCCATTGCACGCACCCTTGCACCAAAGCCGAAAGTATTGTTTATGGACGAACCCTTATCGAACCTTGATGCAAAACTGAGAAGCGAAATGCGCACCGAATTAAAGCGGCTGCATTCAACTACCAACTCAACTTTTGTATACGTTACACACGATCAATTGGAAGCTATGACGCTTGCAACACGTATTTGTTTAATCGAAAAAGGCGATTTACAGCAATACGACCCGCCGCTTGTTGTATACAATAAACCGGCAAATCAATTTGTAGCGGATTTTATCGGAAACCCCACGATGAATTTTATACCGGCAAAATTAACCCGCAAAACGGAATGCACCTTTGCTATGGAATTTTTCGGAATTACTGCCGAATTCAGCTCAAAAGATGCCGTACACATCGCAAACGAAAACGTTATACTCGGCATCCGTCCCGAATTCTTGCCGATTACGGATAGCGGTGCTATCGAAGGTCTTGCCTATTCAACGCTTCCGTCCGGCATGGAAACGATTGTTAAAATCAATTTAAAAGGTAATATTTTATCTGCCGTTGTATTCGGTTCTATTGACTACGAAATCGATAAGCCCATACGTTTCGACATTGTCGGAGACAATATCATCATATTCGATGCTGAAACCAAAAAGAACCTCGCACTCGGCTCGGTAAAAATAGTGTAGAAAATATATTAGCAAATAAGTCCGCTCTTAATTACAATCCGTTGTAAATTTTGCTTGCAAACGTTATAAATGTATGATATGATAACATATCATAACGTTAATTAACGTTATATTTTAGTTAAATATAGTTTACTAAGGAACTTCGGATGCGTAATAAAGTCCAAAAAACATGGCAATTGTATATTTTGCTGCTGCCGGCTCTTGCGAGTTTGCTGCTGTTCTCTTACGCTCCTATGTATGGCGTTATATTAGCTTTTAAGGAATATAACCCGCTTTTCGGTATCATCGGCAGCCCGTGGGTCGGCATGCGGCATTTTAACCGTTTTTTTCGCTCTCCTTTTTTTAGCCAAATCATCAGCAATACTTTATACCTAAGCTTATACGGTTTGTTTGTCGGTTTTCCGCTGCCGGTTTTATTGGCGCTGGGGTTAAACCAAGTACAAAACTTAAGATTTAAAAAAACGGTGCAAACGGTTACCTATGCGCCTTACTTTATTTCTACAGTAGTACTGGTCGGCATTATCAATATCGTATTTGCGGAAACAGGTTTTGTAAATCAATTCCTTAAACTGCTGGGTAAAGACTCCGTTTTATTTATGGGCGCCGTAAAATATTGGCGGCATATCTACGTATGGTCAGGCATTTGGCAAAACATGGGATGGAGTGCAATTATTTATATAGCAGCTCTTTCGAGTGTTGATCCGGTGCTCTACGAAGCCGCACTTATCGACGGTGCAACAAAACTGCAGCGCATTATCTGTATAGATTTGCCTTCGATAGCTCCGACCATTGTTATTACGTTTATTTTAAGTGCCGGTTCTATTATGGGTATCGGATTTGAAAAAGCTTTTTTAATGCAAAATCCGCTTAATGCAGGTGTTTCGGAAATTATACCGACCTATGTGTACAAAGTCGGTCTTCTTTCGGGAGAATACGGATTTTCAACTGCAGTCGGACTTTTTAATTCTGTAATTAACTGTGTGTTATTATTAACGGTAAATAAAATTGCGCGGAAATTCGGACAAAGTTCAATTTGGTAGGTCTTATGGATAAAAAACGGAGCGGAGTATGAAATATATTTTCGGACGTGATTTTGCGTGTCAAACAGCCGCCGATAAAACTTTTGACGTTATTAACCACATCGCTTTAACGATGCTGCTCGCCGTAGTACTTTACCCGCTGTATTTTATTGTTATAGCTTCATTCAGCGATCCAAACGAAGTTGCTGCAGGACATATTTCATTTTATATTAAAGGCTTTAATTTAAAAGGTTACCGTGAAATTTTTAAGTATTCTAAAATATGGACAGGCTATGCAAACAGTATTGTTTATATGAGCATTGGTACCATGGTAAACCTTTGCGCAACCATCCCCGCCGCTTTTGCACTTTCGCGTAAAGAATTAACTGGAGCAAAATTGTTAATGCTCCTTTTTACATTTACGATGTTTTTTAGCGGCGGTCTTATTCCGTCCTTTTTATTAATTCAATCGCTGGGTATGTATAATACGCTTTGGGCTCTTGTATTGCCCGGAGCGGTAAGCGTATATAATTTAATTGTTGCACGGACATTTTTTCAAGTCAGCATACCTAATGAGCTTTATGAAGCGGCAGTCGTAGAAGGGAGCGACTATTTTACATACTTTTTTAAAATCGTATTACCTATTTCCAAACCCATTATAGCAGTTATGCTGCTCATTCATGCAGTAGGGCACTGGAACGCTTATTTTAGCGCACTGGTATATATTTCCGACAGCGCAAAAATGCCGCTGCAAGTAGTATTGCGCGAAGTTCTTATTCAATCGCGCAATGTTTCAACTATCAGCAGCATGAATATGGCGCGCGCCGAAGAACAGCGGCAGCTTGCTGAAATGATAAAATACGGTGTTATTATCGTTTCGTCTTTGCCGGTTTTGATTATGTATCCGTTTGTACAAAAACACTTTATTAAAGGTATGTTAATCGGCGCGGTAAAGGGCTAACGGTAAAAATAGCAGTAAAAAAGTTAACGGCAAACAAATAACGAATTTATTTTAGGAGGTATAATATGAAATACGGTAAAGTATTTTTGTGTGTGCTCGTACTGGGATTGGTTTTTGCGTATAGCGGCTGTAACGCTAAAAAAGCAAAACACACGGATATGTCGGGCACAACCGCTTTAACGGCGGTCGGCTACGGAGATCCGTGGGGCGGAGAATGGGATGACTACCCTATTCTAAAAGAAATCGAAAAACAAAACGATGTATCCGTCAAATGGACAACCGTCAGCGGAGACGGAGCTGACGAAAAACTCGGTTTAATTTTATCTTCCAAAAATTTACCGGATATGATTTTTTCGGGATTAAGTACCATTAAAATCAGTAAGTATGCTGCAAACGGAATTATCAAACCATTGGAAGACTTAATCGACGGCGGACACGCTCCGCATTTAAAAAAAATCTTTGAAGAAAATCCGGAAATCCGCAAAGCAGTTACCATGCCCGACGGTCATATTTATGCACTGCCGGCTATTAACCCGCGCGCAGAACCGATGATGACTACTACACTGAACATCAATAAAGCATGGTGTGATAAACTGAACATTAACCCGGAATCCATTAAAACCGTTGAAGATTTTACAGCTTTAATGCGCAGATTTGTAACCGAAGATCCGAACGGCAACGGCACCAAAGATGAAAAAGGCTTTACATTCGAACCTGTTCCTCCGTACCACGTTTGGAACGGCGATGCGGATTTTTCCGGCGCATGGGGCGTTACAACCGATTGGGATCCCGTTATGGTAAAGGATAACGGAATTGTGTGTTCCGCCGTACAAGAAGGTTATAAAAAATATATAAAATGGTTTGCAGCAATGTACCGCGAAGGTTTAATCGATAAAGAAGTATTTACGCATGACCATAACCAATATCTTGCAAAAATAGACGGAGGCAATGTCGGCGCATATTTAACAAACGGTCCGATTACTTCGGCAAAAGTTGCATATGTAACTATCGCTCCGCTCGAAGGTCCCGGCGGCAAATTGTGGGGAGCAGAAGATTTTTCCATTGATAAAGGACGCGGTCTTATTACCAGCGCTTGTAAAACTCCGGAACTTGCAATGCGCTTTATGGATTCTTTTTATGAACCGGTTACATCGTTAAAACTGGCAAACGGCGTGTATTTAAAAGAGTTAGAGAACGGAAAGTTTGAAGTACTGCCGAATGAAAGCGGCAAAGCTTCCATGGCCCCCGGTCCGTATGTTGCAAAAAATCTGTCGCAAAGCGTACGTGATCAATATTTAATTGAAACGGAAGAAGACCGAAAAGAAATGGCACGTTACAAAATGTACCGCCCCTATTTAATGCAACCGCTTCCCTTAATGAATTTTACTCCGGAAGAAGTAAGCGAGCTTTCCACTTTATCTACGGATATTTCCAAAATTATCTACGAACAAAAAGCAAAATGGTGTGTCGGTGAAGGCAATATCGACACCGAATGGGATACGTATATAAAGGCTTTGCAAAGTGTCGGACTTGAAAAGTATTTGAAAATATATAATGCTGCTTATCAGCGCTATCAAGCTTCTGTACATTAAACACTGCCTAAAGGTTTTGCTAAAAAAGCATGCGTCTTTTGCAGCAAAACCTTTAGATTTTATTTTTTATTGGAAAAAAACATGAAAAAAAAATTGATCGGATATGTAAGCGGAAAAGATTTTCCGTTATTGATTGAAAAAGATATAAAAGCTTTAGACGTTATCAATATTGCATTCGGTATTATTGAAAACGGACGAGTGGTATATAAACCCACAGCGGACTTTGAAAAAGAACTGCAACGGGTACGCAACGTACATCCGCAGTGCAAATTGGTACTGTCGGTCGGCGGGTGGACAGCCGGCGGCTTTTCCGAAGCTGCTGCAAACGAAAGTGGACGCACATTGTTTGCACAAACGGCTGCTGCCTTATTGGAGCGCTACGATCTGGACGGTCTCGATATAGACTGGGAATATCCGTGCATTGATGCGGCAGGCATAAGCGCAAGCGACGACGATAAAATAAATTTTACAAAACTGCTGCAAAGTTGCCGCAGCACGCTCGATACAATGAGCGGTTCCCGCAAAATGCTGACGATTGCCGCCGGCGCCGGTGATTATTTTATCGAACATACGCAAATGGCAAAAGTTCAGCGCTTGCTGGACTATGTACAGCTGATGACCTATGATTTAAGAGGCGGTTTCCGGCATGAAACGGGTCATCACACCAACCTTTTTACCGACACGCAAGATCCGTCGCCGGTAAGCATGGAATATGCCGTTCGCGCTTTTAAAGCTGCCGGGGTGCCGCCTGAAAAGCTGGTTGTCGGCGCGGCATATTATTCTCGAATGTGGAAGGGTGTACCAAATGTAAATAACGGCTTACATCAGCAAGCACAAACAATCGGCGATTACGGTCCGGGCTACGGAACATTAGTAGAATCTTATATCAATAAAAATGGATATACCCGTTTTTATGACAAAACGGTGCAAGCACCGTGGCTGTTTAACGGCAATACGTTTTTAAGTTATGACGATGAAACTTCATGCCGCGCAAAAGTCGATTTTCTAAAAAAAGAAAATCTTGCCGGCATTATGTTTTGGGAATACGGATTGGATACGACTCACACACTGACGTCGGTTTTAAGAAAAGCTTTGGGATAGGTTAAAATGCAAGAGTGGTTTCATAATGCAAAACTCGGATTATTTATTCATTACGGAATTTACGCGGTAAAGGGTATAAGCGAATCGTGGTCGTTTTATAACGGAAGTATTCCGTATGACGAATACATGAAACAGCTTGACGACTTTAGTGCATCGCAGCTGGACATGGATTCTTGGGCACAGCTTGCAGAAGATATGGGAGCGCGCTATGCAGTATTGACAACCAAACACCACGACGGAGTTGCTTTATTTAACACCGCTTACTCCGATTTGAATACGGTAAAACGAACGCGCGCTGCACGAGACATTGTAAAAGAATATACCGATTCATTTAGAAAAAAAGGTATCCGTGTGGGTTTGTATTATTCACTTATCGATTGGTCGCATCCGGATTATCCGAGCGTGTACCAAGACAATAAAATACCCGAGCACCCCGAACAATCGAATCCCTTTAGCAATCCTTTAACCGGAAAAGAAGACGAAGAACGCTGGCAGCGCTTTTTACAATTTGACCGCAATCAACTTGCCGAATTATTACAAAACTATGGAAAAATCGACCTATTGTGGTTTGACGGCGATTGGGAACGGAGTGCCGCACAATGGGGATTGCCTGAATTTAAAAATTATTTGCTTTCTTTTCAAAAAGATCTGATTATAAATTCGCGTTTAAGAGGGTACGGTGACTACGACACCCCCGAACAAGGTTTACCTGTTATTCCGCCCAAAAGAATTTGGGAATTCTGCATGACGATTAACGATTCGTGGGGCTACCAAGGCGGCGACAATCATTATAAATCATTACATCAAATTCTCCGTATTTTTACCGACTGCATTTCCAAAGGCGGCAATTTGCTGTTGGACATTGGACCGCGCGAAGACGGCACCATAGACGAACGGCAAGTTACCGTCTTAAAAGAACTGGGAGCTTTTATACGGAAAAATGCCGAAGCAGTGTACGATACGCAAGCAGGTATTCCGCTTGAATATTTTGCGGGCTCCAGTACACTATCAAAGGATAAAAAAACACTTTACTTGTTTGTCGCAGGCGTTCCGGCAGAAGGGGTTTGCATTAAGGGACTATGTTCTAAAATAAAATCGGTTACATGCTTACACAATGGTAATCCCCTGCGCTGGGATATATACGGCGGAGCTCCGTGGCACGGAATTCCGGGTTTAACATGGATATTTCTAACAGCGGAAAATTGCAGTTCCGATATGACCGTTGTTAAAATATGTTTTGATGAAGCCGTGTGCCTCTATACACCGGAACACAATCAATAATTTTAAAAACTTAAACAATATGCATAGTACAATCAAACCCTTAAAGTTTAATACCGCACACCTTGATAACACTACGGCACAAGGTGTAGCCGAATTCGAAAAAGATTTTCCGATTAAAGTCGATGCTGCCGGTATTCCCGTAGTTTTTAAAAAAACGGCAAGTTCTGTTATTGCAGTATCATTTAAAAACGGTTTATGCGAAATTGAAGCCGATTGCTCCCCTCATTTTTATTTTGCCCTATCGGAACTCGTGTTAAAAAGTCAAATGCTCGATGAAAAGCAGCTGTATTCAAATTATAAAACGCAAAAATGCTTGGAATTCCGGTTACAGCATTTTTTTACAAAAAACGGTTTAATGCTCGACCTTTCCCGCAATGCCGCCGCACATGTCCCCATGCTTAAACGACTTATCCGGCAAACGGCATTTATGGGACATACATGGTTTATGCTGTATATGGAAGACATGTATGAAGTAGAAAATGAGCCGTATTTCGGTGCACTGCGCGGACGGTATTCCGTTACAGACTTACAAGAAATCGACCGCTATGCGCATCTTTTCGGCATACAAGCAGTCCCCTGTATTCAAACCCTTGCGCATATCAATCAATTTTTTATGTGGGATGCAGCTGCTCATGCATACAAAGATATCGATGACGTATTGAACGTCGGAAGCATTAAAGTAAAACAGCTTCTTGAACGGATGATAGCTTCACTTCGCAAAGCGTTTTCGACAGATACCATCCATATCGGTATGGATGAAGCATATAACTTGGGCAGAGGACGCTATTTGGATGAACAGGGCTTAAAAAGCAAACCGCATATTATGCTTGAACACCTCGATTTTATGAAAAAACTGTGTAAAAAATACGATTTTAAACCCATTATTTGGGACGATATGTTTTTTATGCACTATTCGAATATAGAAAATGACCCTGATTTTTCCATACCCGACGATGTCGGTTTAATGTACTGGGATTATTACAGTTGTTCATGTGAACACTATACCGAACGGATTAAACAGCGGCGCGCAATTGCCGCGCAAACAATGTTTGCAGGCGGTGCGTGGAGGTGGACAGGTTATATACCGCATCACAAAAAAACGCTTACTTCAAGCATTGCAGCGCTTACGGCTTGCCGGCAAGAAAACATAAAAGAAGTAATTGTTACCTCATGGGGCGACGACGGCAGCGAAGCTCCGCTTTACACGTGCATGTTCGGCGCGGTATTGTATGCATACCTTGACCGCCATGCAGAATATGTACAAAAAGAATTTTCGCAGTACTTGCGTTTGTATACCGGTATCGGATTTGACGAATGGATGCGTCAAGGCGAAAGTGATTTATTTGAAGGCTGCACTGAGCAAAATTACGACATAACGCCGTCAAAATACTTACTGTATCAAGATCCGCTCGGTTCAAAATTCCTGTACTATATCAAAACGCTTAGTACCGATATGAATGCCGTTTATTTAAAACTTGAAAAAGCTTTTACCGAAGACGCCGCGCATACGGCTTGCCCTTTGCAAAAACATATCGCCGAATTTTATGCACTGATGATGCGCACGCTGTATTACAAATGGCATCTTCCTTTGGATATATGGGAAGCATATAAACAGGGCGACAAACAAGCTTTAAAAGCCTTAATCGAAACTAAAATACAGCCGCTACACAAAGTGCTGACAGATACGGCAAAAGCGCGGCGGCGTATATGGCACGATGAATGTAATGCTTTCGGTTCGGAAGTACTCGACCACCGCTTCGGTGCAATGCTTATGCGCCTCGAGGTAACACAAGAAGTTATCGGCGATTACGTACAAGGTACAATCGATAAAATCGACGAGCTCGAAGAAGAGCGGCTCGATCCTTGTCCAGAACTGGATAAAACACTTGAACCGCAAGCAGTACATTACAACCGCGCATTACGTATAATGAGTGCATGCCGCGAAACGTGGTAAAACTTACGCTTTTTCGTACAATATCATTTCGGCGGTAAAACGCTGCTCTTCGTTGTAGTAAAAACGAAGGGCGCTGTCTTGTCCGAAAAAAAGCCGGATACGCTCATTGACATTACGTACGCCGAAACCGCCGTGAACGGGAAAATCGACATTTTCATACTGTATATAACGGTTTAAACTATCGGTGTCGCAGCCGGCACCGTCATCAATAATGCGCAATACCGTACAGCCGTTTTGTTCTTCCCCTTCCAAACGCACATACAGATCGGTTTTATGCAAATCTTTTCCATATTTAATTGAGTTTTCTACAAGCGGCTGAATAATAAATTTGGGGATATGCAAACGGGAACACAAAGCTTTTGACACGTGCACTTCAAAAACGATTTTTCCCGGAAAACGGCATTCGTAAATATAAATCAGTTTTTTTATGTTGAGAATTTCGGTTGCAAGAGGAACCGGACGTTCGGCTTCGCTAATACTGTAGCGCATTACTTGCGCAATCGCATCCACAAGGTCGGCAATTTCGCTTTTGCCTTCGCTGAGCGCCATCCAATTTACCGTGTCCATTGCGTTAAAGATAAAATGCGGATTTATTTGCGCTTGCAGCGCCCGCAACTCCATATCTTTGCGCAAAGCGGTTTGTGTTTCGGCATTTTTAATTAACGTATTTGAAGTCTCAAGCAATTGTTTAAAACTGGTGCATAGAATTTTTATTTCCGAATCGATATAGCCGGAAAAAAGAGCCGGATCAACGGTTCGCGTGTCAGTGATTGCTGCAATATCGTGCGACAGTTTAATAAGCGGCTGAGTAATATAGCGGGCAGACAGCAAAAGAAGCGCTAATAAAATAAGCGATCCGGCTGCAATAATCAGCAAAACCGGTATTGCGGCACTGTTGATAATCCGGTTAATATCCTGCATCGGTGTAAGATACGCCAGTTTTAAACCTTTCGGCAAACCTTGCACAGTGCACAAAAACTTATTATTATCCAGCTTAACCATTATGCCGTTATCGGGAACATTTATCCGCTTAATATGATCCGTAAACACACTGCCGGTTAAAATGTGATCATGCTTAAAATCGGAAAAAAGTATTTCATCGGCGCTGTTTAATACGGCAAAGCTGCTGTGTTCGGTTAAAGGATAAAAATACACCAAATCCTGCATTTGCCGGATGGGAACGGCGATAATCAGCGTACCTAACCCCTCTTTTCGATAGGCGCTGCGGGAATAGGTGTTTTGCACGGTATACGCAAAATACAGTTTATCGTGTTCGCTCAGCGTAAAAATATAATACGGTTCTTGCCGGCTTTGCAGTGTACGGTACCAGTCGGTATTTTTTATCAATTTGTCGGAATAAATGCGGTAGGTTCCTCCGGTAACAGCGCTTAAGTCTTCGTCTACAAAAAGGCTTCCGATCGGCATATCGGCATTAAAAAACAAAATAGTTTCGGTTTGATACTGCATATTGTTCATTTGAAAACCGATTGCATTCGATAGTTCTTCCGATAAAGCCGCTTTTAATTGCTGCACTTCGGCTGCATCATAGTGTTCCATATCCGCTACGGTTCCGATTTGTTTGCTTGCGGTAAGACGCAGCACGATTGCATCGTTGTTGCTTAAAAAACCGGCTAAAAGCTTTTTGTTCAGCACCGTTACGGAAATACTTGACGATTCGGCATAGCGTAAAAACCGCTGCTTCAGTACATACTGTAAAATAAGGAGTAAAATGCTGACGGTACAGAGAATAACAAGCGATACGGCAATAAAGATTTTTTTTCGGATACTCATGATTGCGCATGTCCTGCCCCCGTACTGCCGTTACGGTACTCTGTGGGGCTCATATTTTCGTACTTGCGGAATACGCGGGCAAAGTATTTTGCATCCTGATAACCAGACTGCTGGGCAACCGAAAGAACGGGCACGGCAGTGTCTTGCAGCAATTGTTTTGCGTAGTTTAAGCGCAGGGAGGTAATATATTCGCTTAAATGCAAGCCTGTTTTTTGCATAAAAAGCATACTTAAATACGAAACCGAAATATGCAGCGTGTCTGCAATATATGAAATATTAAAATTTGCCGAGCGGTATTCTTTTTCGACCAGTTTTTTTACATCACGGATAATGTCTTTCGGTACGTAATATTGCAAATGTCCCAGTTTATCTGCAGCTGCATGATATAAATCGGTTAAAAATTGGCGCTGGTTATCAGCTTTTTTTAACGCAAGAAACTGATTTTGTTTTTCTTTTTTTTCCGCAGTTAATAGAGCATCGTTGCCGCTCATGCATTCTTCCAAAAACGAATACAACGTATTGATAAAAAACAAACCGGCAGCGCCAGATGTTTCCTGTTCCATCAAATCGGTACACGAGTCGCCGAAAAAAAACTGCTCCACAGCCGTTCGGTCGTTTTGTTTTACGGCGGTAAGCAAAGCTTCAACTGCATTGTCTTTATTAAAAATAAATTTTAAGTTTTGATTTTGCCGCTCTTTAGTACGGTTAATCCGCTGCAGCGCTTGTTCTATCTTTCCTATTTTTTCCATAGTGATGGGCTTTAAGATATAATCGCTCACCCCGTAACGGATAGCTTGCTGCGCATACTCAAAGTCGCCGAAACTGCTTAACAAAATCATACGTACTGCAGGGTATTTTTCGCGCAGTATTTTTGCAAGCTGCAAACCGTCCATCACCGGCATTTTTATATCGGAAATAACCACATCGGGACAATCGGCACTTATTTTTTCGAGCGCTTGCGCCCCGTTGTGGACTGCGCAAATGATTTTCCCCTGTACCGCAGTAATTTTAAGCAGTTTTTGTAATCCGTTCAGTACATGTATGTCGTCATCAACCAACATTATTTTCATATACGCTCCGAATACCTTACTATTCGCTGCATTCATTATACAGGGGAAAGCGCTAAAAGAAAAGATTATTTTTAATCTTTCCAAAAATACAGTTCGCTTAAGCCGCCTCCGAGGATAATTTCAAGCGTATCGTTCCGTATGGATGAAGTGATATCTTCAACGGCGCCGCTCATTTTATTTACCCGCATCAGTTTTGCAGGGTGAGTACTTTCAAAGGTAAGCGTAATTTTTTGCTTGGTGTTTTCGCAGCGTCCCGGCTCTTTTCCGCCATAGTTGAAACCGGGGTATTCTGCAGCTTGTCCTGCAATTAAACCGTTTAATACCATAAAGCATTTAGGGTCGGTTGCTCCCGCAAAATGAGCAGTTATTTCACTTTCGTTAATACCGGGCAGTTTTTTAAAGTAGCCGAGTACAACGTCTGCAGTACCGCCGCCGTGTACGGATGATAAACTGGCAACGCTTACCGCTTTAATGCCGTATTCCGCATTTTTTGCAGTTGCAGCCGGATTTTCAAAAGTTGAAACCGCCCATTCTCCGTCTAAGCGCCATGCCTCTGAATTGAGCGAACCTGTTTTAACGGCAAGATAATCATTCGTAAGGCGCAAAATATGCTTTTCGATGCCGCGTATAGTGCGGATAACCGCATTCCATTCTTTCATGTGGGCGGTCGGAGCGCCGTTTTTATCCCACTGCAAGCCCATATCAAACTGTGTATCGAGCCTGAAAAAATTAAGCCATTTTGCGCCGGAAACGATAGATAAATTGGCAATCAAGTTTTTTATCGATTCTGGCTGATCCTGCCAATAGGTATCGAGGTACTGACCGAAAATAAACGGTTTTGTCCCCGTACCGTCCACACCTTTGAGCGCATATTTGCGATACATAAGCCATTGGCTATTCCACGACGAGTTTGTCAAAAGCCATATTACGGCGTTTTTTTGCTTATCGTCGTGCCGTGAAAGATCGGGATAATAATTATCCCAGGTGAGCATATCCGGCTGTGCATTTTGAACATAGGATCTTACCTGATATTCTTGCAATTGTCCCGGATATTGATTTGAATGTACCAGCACGGCAGGATAATTTGCCTTTGACCAGTTGAACCACGCTGCAAATGCAGCGTCTTCCGACGACGACCATGGTCCTTCATCGCCGAAACAAAAGTCCACCGCATTTTTTACAAAGGGCTTTAAATCGGCGTGAATAAAGTCATAGGTTGTCATACCGCCTGCCCCGTTTTGACCTGCCGGCGCTTTTGCAATGCCCCACAGCGCATCGGGATGGTATTTCAAATAGTCGACGTTTTTAATCCAGTTTTTTCCGTTTTCAGTGACGGATTTATCATAAAAAAGCGGACCTGAATATTCAAACGCGTCTTTCATAAGCGGACCGCGCGCATAGTTATCGCTGGGTACCCAACCGAGCAGCGGAAAGCCTCTGTCGATAACGATTTGCTGACTGCGGTGCAAATCTCCGAAATTCGCCAATTGATGAGGACTGCTTGCTCCGCCCGGAGTCTGCGGCTTGGGCGTAGTTGCAGTATCCGCACATACAGTGCATTCTTTAACGGTAATATTGCCGTGATCGACAAAATGATCTGCATTCCAATCCCCAAGGGTGCCCTGAGCCTTGCCGCTGTATTGCCAAAAGGTAAGGCGCACATAACGCGCACGTCGCGAAGCGAATTCATAGCGAATGTAACCCCGTTCGCTGCGCAGCGAAGCTTTATCGGCAACCGTAATCCAGTCGGCAGAAGCAGGATCGGTTGCTGCATTCGCAGATGTCGAAAGGTCGATTTTGATAAAATTGGCAACTTTTTTAACGTTTGTTTGATCGCTTTCAAACGACACCATAATGTGGTTGTCGAACTCTGCTCTTATAAGACTGACATCGTATTCGTCTTTTAAGTCGATAATTAACCATGTCGGCTCAACTCCGGTAGGCAAACCGTTCGTATGCGTAACCATGGAATTTGCCGGTTTAAATGTAAGCGAAGTATCTTTTCCGCGGTTGTTCAGCATTTTTGTTAACACGGCGGCATCGCCGTTATTGGTAAAACCTTCAACACGGGCAACCGGGGCTCTGCCGAACACATCGGCTTCCGCAGTTATCAGCTTTCCGTCAGATATTCCGCCGGGCATTTCCGTGTCGTTTGAAATTTGCTGCGAGCATGATCCCAACAGCAAACACAGGGCGGCAATCAAACCGAGCCGCTGCCACCATACTACAGCACGCACTTGTTTTTCTTTACTGCCATTCATACTTTTTTTTCCTCCTTAAATAAATCAATTGATATGCACAGTGTAAAGGTGAAAATTCGGTATTGTAAAGGCGATTTTTTTCATAAGCGGGTGGATATTTTTATAACGCGGCAAAAAAGCAAAACGCCGCCGTTCCGCTTTCCGTTATGTTTTGACTTTCGGTCCCCTTGTGCACCTAAAAAAAATCCACTTTTACCTTAAAAAAAACATATTGTGCTTTTAAAAACCTCTGCTATACTTTTAATAAAGGAGAAAAGCACTTGTGAAAAACTTCGCAGCGGAGTTCCGAAAAAACGGTGTGCTCACTTTATTAGCGGTTCCCGCGCTTATTTTAATGGTTTTATTCCGCTATTTGCCGATAGGCGGAATTATATTGGCATTTAAGCGGTTCAGCATTCCCAAGGGCATCTTCGGAAGCCCGTGGATAGGTTTTAATAATTTTAAATTTTTATTTTTAACCAAAGATGCATTTATCATAACACGCAACACACTGTGCTACAATGCCGTTTTTATCGTGCTAAATTTGATTTGTGCGGTTACTTTGGCAATTGCATTAAACGAACTTTTAAATAAAAAAGCTGCAAAAATATATCAAACTATTTTTATGGCACCGTATTTTTTATCGTGGGTTGCCATCTCTTTTATCGCTTTCGCTTTTTTAAATAAGGACGGAGGCTTGCTTAATATGCTGCTGCGAAAAACCGGTGCTGCGGAAATAAGCTGGTATTCCGAAACCGCTTATTGGCCGCTGATTATCATCATCGCTCAACTGTGGAAAAACCTCGGTTATGCAACCGTTATGTATTTAAGCTCTTTGGTAAACATTCCCCAAGAACTGTACGAAGCGGCACTCGTAGACGGCGCAACAAAATGGCAACAGATTTGCAAGATAACCCTTCCTGCCTTGCGCCCGATGATGATTATCCTTACCATTATTGCAATCGGCAGAATTTTTTATTCCGACTTCGGTTTGTTTTATCAATTGCCGCGCAATTCCGGACCGCTTTTCGACGTTACCAACGTAATCGACACCTATGTGTACCGAACCCTTAAAGATTTAAACGATATCGGCATGGCTGCTGCGGCAAACCTGTATCAGTCGTTATTGGGCTTTTTAATGATTATGGGCTCCAATGCAATTATCAAAAAAATCGATTCGGACAGCGCGCTGTTTTAACACAAGGAAAACAATATAAGGAAATAACGCATGACACGTTCAAAACCATACGAGATAAACAGGATTTCATACACCAGCGAAATTATTTTGCATATCGTTTTTTTTATAATGGTACTCGGCTGCGTTTTACCGATTGCATTGGTGGTAATCGTGTCGTTCAGCAGTCAGCAAAGCATTTTTATGCGCGGCTATACGTTTTTCCCCGCCGAATTCAGCACGGAAGCCTACCGCTATTTTTTTAAGCTCGGAGATCAAATTGTCCGCTCTTACGGCACCACGCTTTTTGTCAGCTTATTCGGAACGTTTTTCAGTCTTGCCGTTATGTCGCCCTTTGCCTACGTGCTTTCGCGCCCCGATTACGCGTACCGTAAATTCTTTACAATGGCTTTACTCATCATTATGATGTTTAACGGCGGTATTGTTCCCAGTTATATTATCAATACGCGCTACCTGCACTTAGGTAATTCAATCGGCGCGCTCATTTTTCCGATGGCGCTTAATCCGTTTTATATTATTATCTTGCGTACTTTCTTTAAAACAATTCCGTTCGAAATTATAGAAGCGGCGCGCATAGACGGCACGCCGGAGCCGGTTATTTTTACCAAAATTATTCTGCCGCTTTCCAAGCCCGCGCTGGCAACCATCGGTATGTTTACCGTTATCGATTATTGGAACGAATGGTTTTTGGGTATGTTGTACATTACGGATATAAAAAAATACCCGGTTCAAACGCTGCTCCAGAGTATGCAAAACAGCTTACGCGCACTAAGCGAAGCCTCGCTCAATGCACTTGAGTATCAAGATTTACTTAAGTCGGCTCCGACGGATAACGGACGCATGGCGCTGACGGTATTGGTTATTACCCCCATTTTGCTTGCCTACCCGTTTTTTCAGCGCTATTTTATAAAAGGGCTGACCGTCGGAAGCGTTAAAGGGTGAAAAAATGTGGTTTAAGGAAAATACGGTACCCTTGTACCGTTTTTTATATACTGAATTGCCGGATTCCCGTGCTTTCCGTACGCAGGTCAGCCGGCATTCTTTCGAATTTCTCGCTGAATTAAGGAGGTTCGTATGAGAAAATTCTTACAGGCATGCATGATCGGTGCATGCGTACTGTGCTGCGCCGGTATGCAGCTGTGGGCATCGGGCGGAAAAGACAGTTCCGCTATGATGAACTCAAAGGACGTAGTAACGCTCAAGTGGTACATGTCGTTAAATCCGATTGCTCCGGATACGGCAAAAGTTATCGAAAAACTCAACGAGTATACGCGCGAAAAAATTGGCGTTCAAATTGACTACCAGGTTATTTCAAATCCCGATTACGCGCAAAAAATGCCGACGATTATCAATTCGGGACAGGACTTCGATATGTGCTTTACCGCAAGCTGGACAACCAATTACTTGCAGTTTGTAGACCGCGGCGCATTTATGGATATTACCGACTTATTGCCCAAGTATGCGAAGGAAACGTACAACTTTATCCCGAAAGCAATGTGGAATTCCGTATCCGTTAAAAAACGTATTTACGGGGTTCCGGTATACAAAGAATTGGGCTGGCAGGGCGGTTTGCTGATTAACGCTGATATGGCAAAAAAATACGGCATTGATTTGTCCAAAGTAAAAACGCTTGCCGATTATGAAAGCGTTTTAAAAACTGTAAAAGAAAAAAGCACAGCCGAAGGCAAAAAAGTTATCGGTCTTGTCGGCATGGATCAGGGATTCGTATCGTCCCATCCGTACGAAAGCGTTTCGTTTTCTTCCGATATGCCGGGCGCATACGCTGTTCCGCAATTTGCAAGTTACAAAGATACCGGTTCAAAAGTATTCAATCAATATGCCAGCAAAGAGTATCAAATGTATTGTGAAACCGTACACCGCTGGTATCAAGCAGGCTACCTTGCCCCCGATCCGGTACAGTACGATACCGACATTGCACAAAAAGATAACGATTTTCAAACGGGCAAAGTATTTTCTTTCTTTATCTCCTACGCGCCCGGCTATAAAGAATCGCTTTCCAAATCGGTCGGCTTTACGGTTGAATTTATTCCGCTGATGGCTCCTTTATTTGAAACGCAAAACGCAATGGGCGGTATACTCGCACTTTCGTACAATTCAAAGCATCCCGACAAAGTTTTGGAATTTATCAATCTTTTGAATACCGATCGCTATGTGGGTACGCTTATCCGGCACGGTATCGAAGGAATGCACCACAGCGCCGTCGGTAAAGACAATGTTGATAAAACGATGGGCGGTACACTTGCCGCCGATAAAAACGGCTACGATTACACGTTCGGTTGGCAGTTCGGAAGTCCCTTTAATCAAAAGTGGGATATTTCCTATCCGTCGAATATCAGAGAGCTTTTTGACGCATACAATAAAAGCTCCGTCGCTGCTCCCCACGTCGGCTTTTCGTTCAATCCGGAAAAAGTATCGGGTGAGCTTGCCGGTTTAAAAAACGTAGTTGAAAAATACCGCAAAGCTTTGGAATCGGGTATGTCCGATCCTAAAACGGAACTTCCCAAATTCTTAAAAGAATTGGAAGCAAACGGCTTGCAAAAAGTGTTGGCTGAATCGCAAAAACAAATCAACGAATTTGTAAAATAACGAAAGCGTTACACTTTACATTCCACAGTGAATTACGGGGGCTGCATAAGTTGCATAAACGACGACCCCTTACAGCGTTGCAGCCCCTCGTAATTCCGGCAAAGAGACAACATGGCACAAGAAATACACGACGGCGTCCACTCATATTCCGAAGCGGAACGCTATGTAGCACCGGCAAGCGAAGCGGTGCAAAAACATATTGAATGGTTTACCGGTTTAAAATTCGGTCTTATGATGCATTGGGCACCCGGCTGTCAGCTTGCAACTTACGAATCATGGCCGCTGTGCGATGAAGAAGAAGACTGGGCTCGCAAAGATATTGATTGGACGCACGATATGCAGGAGTTTAAAAATCAGTATTGGAGCGCAAATAAAACGTTTAATCCGGTAAAATTCCGCCCTGATTTTTGGGCAGACTTTGCACGGCAAAGCGGATTTAAGTACGTATTGTTTACCACAAAACATCACGACGGATTTTGTATGTTCGATACGGCAACAACGGATTACAAAATAACCGCTTCCGATTGTCCTTTTCATACGCACCGCTATGCACATATCGTAAAAGAAGTTTTTAATGCCTTCCGCAACGAAGGCTTGGCAATTTCAGCTTATTTTTCAAAACCCGATTGGCACAGTCCCTATTATTGGGCGCCCGAAATGGGGCCGGCGCACACGCGCAATGTCAATTACCGCATTCCCGATCACCCTGAATTGTGGGAAAAGTTTGTTGCGTTTACACACCGGCAAATTGAAGAACTATGCACTCAATACGGAAAAATCGATGTACTTTGGCTTGACGGCGGACAAGTATCCCCCCATATCAATCATCAAGATATACGGCTCGGCGAAATCGTAGAAAAAATCCGTAAAACGGCACAGCCGCATTTAATCGTGTGCGACCGCACAGTCGGCGGCGAATACGAAAACATCATTACCCCCGAACAAGCAGTACCGCCGGATTTTATTCCCTGTCCGTGGGAAAGCTGTATTACCGCAGGCGATTATTTTTCGTTTCATTACGAAGATAATTTTAAATCGCCTCATAAAATTATCGCTTTATTGATAGAAATCGTATCAAAAGGCGGAAACCTTGCACTGAATATTCCGCCTCAACCCGACGGCTGCCTGCCCGCGAAGGCAATGCGCAGTCTTTTAAAAGTCGGGCAGTGGCTTAAAACCAACGGCGAAGGCATTTACAATACAAAAGGCTATGCGCTCAAGCAAAAAGACGGCATCTATCTTACCCAAACCGAAAAAAATCTGTACGCTTTTTATCTTTACGACGAAAACACTCCAAGCTTACCGCGTAAACTGATTCTTACTTTGCAAAGCGGGCAAAAAATCGCGTCTGCAGTGTGCTTACGCACCGGAAGTGCAATTCCTTTTGAACAAAAAGAGCAAACGGTACGGCTTGACCTCACCGGTATTCCGATACTGACGGCACTCTATGCCGAATGTTTTAAACTGGTATTGCAATAATCGATTTATTCGTAAAGCAGCATCGGCTCCGATAAATTATAACAACACTCTTGTTTTTTTTTACATGTTGGTATACCCTATAAAACACAGGAGAATCACAATGAACAAATTTTCAACCGGCATAGTGTGTTTTGCACTGCTGGGAACTTTTACTTTCGCACTAGGCGGAAAAGATAATACCGGAAGTGTCGCTGCAAGCGCAATTGCAGCAGCACAAAACATGACACATGAAGAAATCGAAGCGAAAGCAAAAGAAGAAGCCGCTGCGGCAAAATCTTCGGGCACTGTATTTAAAGCATACGGAACCAGCTCCCGTATAGCGGACGCCGCAAAATCGTTTACGGCGCGTTACGGCATAGATGTGGAAACAACAAATGTTAAAGACAGCGAAATCTACACCAAACTGGAAGCCGAAATCGGCGGAAATGTCGACGGTGCGGATGTAGTTTTAACTCAAAACGGTGCCGTATTAAAAATACAAATGCTTAACACCGGCTATCTTTTGAATTATATTCCTGCCCTTGCCGAAGCTAAATTCGATCAAGAAGATAAATCGCCTTTAGTACAGCAGTATTTAAATAAATTGATTATATTCAATACGGCAGGCGGTAAAACTCCCGATATAACCAATGTGTGGCAGTTGTGCGAACCTGAAATGAAAGGAAAAGTTTTTTTCAAAAGCCCGGAAACGGAAAAAGTAAACGAAAATTTTCTTATTATGCTTACCAGTCCGGCATGGGCGGAAAAATTGGCAAAAGCATATAAAGACCTCTACGGTAAAGATATTGAGCTCGGTCAATTTAAAAACGCAGGCTATAAATGGGTTGCCGAATTTTTAACAACGTGCTCTTTCGGAGACTCCGATACTAAAGTAGCCGAACAGATTTCATCCGATGAAGCTGCAGGTAAAACCGGTTTATTTGTATTCAGCAAACTGCGCTCAAAAACGGTAAAAACGGCAAATCTTAAACCTGCAGCTTTTTATGCCGACGAAAAAAACACAAAAATGCAGCCCTTTGCAGGTTTTATGTATCCCCTATATGTTTTAATGGCAAAAACAACAACCATGCCCTACACTTCCATGCTTTTTATAGAACATCTCGTATCCGATGAAGGCTTTGCCCCGTGGAAAAAATCATTGGGAGCGTATTCGCCCAACCACGACATCGGCGTAAACAAAGGCGATAAGCCGCTTGCCTATTGGAAAGATTGTTTGGTAATGGAAGACCCTGAATACATCAACAAAGCGTATGCGGACGTATTTGAATTTATTTCCAAATATATAAGCAAATAACTATGCCTAAAAAACTTTTAAACCGCGCACACGTTTTTTTTACCAATCCCGCACACGTTATTTTAGTTGTATTTTTTTGTGTGCTTACGCTATTGACATTGTACCCGCTGCTTTCGCTCGTAACGGAAACCCTTATCGTACACCCGATGGAAATTCAAATTACGGGCAAAAGCAAAGGTTCCTTTACTCCCTATCACTGGGCAAAGCTGCTTCGCGGCGGAGAATACTCGCTCCATAATTTTTACAAGCCGCTGTACAACACGTTTTTTATGGCGATAAGCGCATCGTTTATCGCCATAGTTTTGGGCGGCATGGTAGCGTGGCTAATTACAAGGTCTAATTTAAAATACAAAAAATTTATTTCTTTTGTATTTGTTTTTCCGTATATTATGCCGTCGTGGACACTGGCGATGTTTTGGAACAACTTTTTTAGGAATCCCAACGTAGGCATGGGAATTACCGGAACGTTTACCGCTCTTACCGGCATATCCATGCCCGAATGGTTTGTTTACGGTATGTTTCCCTGCGCCGTTGTTTTAGGCTTACACTATTCGCCGTTTGCCTACATTTTGATCGGCGGAATTTTGCGGAATATGGACGCCAATTTGGAAGAAGCGGCAACCATTCTTAAAGCAAGCCGGGCTAAAATTATGCTAACCATAACGCTTCCCATCGTTATGCCGGCGCTGCTTTCAACTTTTTTGCTTGTTTTTGCTTCATCTATGAGCGCATACGCGGTACCCGTATTTCTCGGTTCTCCGGTTCGCTTTTGGGTTTTAACGACCAAAATGTACACTATGCTGAACGGTAACTTTCAAGGACAAGGATACATCATAGCCTTTACTATGATTTTGTTCGGGATAGCCATTCTCGGTCTTAACCAATGGTTTACCGGCAAACGAAAATCTTTTACCACGGTTACCGGAAAATCTTCTCAGATTTCGCTGGTTAATTTACGCCGTGCGCGCTTACCTATTTCCGTTATTCTTGTTGTAGTACTGTGCTTTATTGCCATCGTACCGCTTATAAGCTTTGCTGTGGAATCAATTATTTTGCTACCCGGCGATTATTCAGTAAAAAACATGACGCTTGACTTTTGGATCGGCAAAGGGCAATCCGCGCTGGAAAACGGCATGGACGCAGGTATTTTACTAAATCACGATGTCTGGAAAACACTGTGGAACAGCTTGCGCTTGTCAATCGTGTGTGCACTGTGCGCAGGTATAAGCGGTATTCTTATCGGATATGCAATCGTAAAGAGACGTTCATCCGTACTTTCACATGCGGTAAACAATTTAGCTTTTTTTCCCTATCTTATGCCTTCTATGGCTTTCGGAGCTATCTATCTTTCGTTAAGCACAAAGATTGCGTTTTTATACGGATCATTTTTTGTACTTGCCCTTATCGGTTCGGTAAAATATCTCCCGTTCGCTTCAAGATCCGGCGTAAACGCTATGCTGCAGCTTTCCAACGAAATAGAGGAAGCTGCCGTTATAGTCGGTGTTCCGTGGATAAAACGTATGAGAAAAATAATCGTTCCCATACAAAAAGCAACCTTTCTTTCCGGCTTTTTACTGCCCTTTATTTCCTGTATGCGAGAACTGTCGCTGTTTGTATTACTCGTTACCCCGCAAAACAAAGTGCTCACCACAATGCTTATGCAGTTTAACGAAAAAGGCTACACGCAGTACGGCAACGCCATAAACCTTATGATAATCATACTGGTATTGCTTATAAACTGGATAGTTAACAAATTAACGGGAGCTTCAATAGACAAAGGCGTCGGCGGACAATAAGCTCATCAATGCTCGTCAAGAGCGCAACAGCCTGCTGTACTTCAGTGTACTGCAAGAGCACGCAGTGCAAAGCACAGAGTGCTCTTGCACAAAAATATGCATACTATTAAAATACAAACACTATGCTTGATTACCGTTTTATAAAAGAAAATCTTAACGCCGTTAAAAAAAATATTTTACAGCGCAATATGAGCGCCGACGCCGATGCGGTGGTCGCTTTGTTTAACAAACGCACGGAACTGACAACAAACGTGCAGAATTTACAGGCAAAGCGCAACGAAAATGCACAAGCGATGAAAGCAAAACTTGCTGAAGCCGAGCGTAACCGCCTTATCGCAGAGGGAAAGCGCATCAAAGAAGCTATCGCCGCCGCTGAAGCCGAGCTTGCCGAAACGGAGCAAAAGCTGGAAACTGAAGCGCGGAAAATACCCAATATGGCGCATCCGGATGCTCCGGTCGGTTCCATAGATGCAGATAACTTACAAGTAAAAGTGTGCGGAAAACCGCGCAGTTTTGACTTTAAAGTAAAAGATCACGTGCAGCTCGGACAAGAACTCGACCTTATCGATTTTGATGCGGCGGCAAAAGTTTCCGGAACAAAATTTTATTATCTGAAAAACGAAGCTGTATTTTTGGAACAAGCGCTCGTTATGTACGCGCTCAATATCTTACGCAAGCACGGTTTTACCCCGTTTATTACCCCCGATGTTGCAAAAGAAGAAATTCTGTCGGGTATAGGTTTTAATCCGCGCGGCAGCGAATCAAACGTATACGCTTTGGAAGATGAAAACGCATGTTTGGTCGCAACTGCGGAAATAACGCTCGGCGGCTACCACTCAGGCGAAATCCTTAAAAAAGAAAAGCTGCCGCTTTTGTATTGCGGTCTTTCACACTGTTTTAGGCGCGAAGCCGGAGCGGCAGGACAATTTTCAAAAGGCTTGTACCGAGTTCACCAATTCAGCAAATTGGAAATGTTTGTATACTGTCTTCCCGAACAATCGGATCAATTGCACGAAAAATTGCGGCTGATAGAAGAAGAAATCTTTGAAAACTTAGGCATTCCTTTCCGCGTCGTAGACACGTGTACCGGCGATTTGGGAGCTCCTGCATACCGCAAATGGGACCTCGAAGCGTGGATGCCCGGACGCAACGGCGGAGAATGGGGAGAAGTAACGTCAACGTCAAACTGTACCGATTATCAAGCGCGCCGCTTAAACGTCCGTTATAAAGATGACGACGGTAAAAACAAATACGTTCACATGCTTAACGGTACTGCCGTTGCCGTTTCCCGCGCGCTTGTAGCAATTCTTGAAAACTATCAAAATGCGGACGGTTCGATTACGGTACCGCCGGCACTGGTTCCTTTATGCGGTTTCGATAAGATACAAAAGCGGCAATAAGCCGAATGCGGAAAAACCGAACGTTATGAAAAAACTAGTTAATTTTGCACGCCCTATTTTTCTTTTGCTTTTTGTACTGACAGTTATTGTTGTAGCAGCGGTATTAAAAGTTACGGGTATTTTTCTTGTTCCCGTTACCGTTGCAATGCTGATATCGCTTGTTTTTGAACCTTTAATCGTTACGCTCAACAAAAAGTTTAAAATTCCGTGGATTGCCGGCATTATAATCGTACTGACCTTGGTTATAAGCGGCGTGTGGGTTACCGCTTCTCTTTTGTTAACCAGTATAAAAACCATTATCGATTTATACCCAAAATATGAAGAACGCTTTACGGTTATTTATAAAACCGTAGCCGATATTTTGGTTTTGCCGTATAACGCGGAAGATACGCTTTTTGAAAACTTATGGGGACAACTGCGCATACGTCAAGCTTTGCAAAACTATGCACTGTCGCTGTCGAACTCGCTTATCGTTTTATTCCGAGACTTAATGCTGGTAGTCGTATTTGCCGTTTTCTTTTTGCTCGATTTGCGTTATTTGCGCCAAAAATTGGAATTTGCGCTGGGCGACAGCAGTAAAGGAAAAGTAACCATCATCATTACCGATATCATACGTCAAGTTACCCGCTATATGTCGGTAAAATTTTTTATTTCGCTTTTAACGGGTGTACTTATTTTTCTAGGTACGCTTGCAGTCGGTATTGATTTCCCTATTTTATGGGGATTTATAGCCTTTATCTTTAATTTTATACCGAATTTCGGCTCCATTATATCGGGTATTCTTACATCGGTGTTCGCATTGGTGCAGTTTTGGCCCCGCCCTGCTCCGGTTATCTATGTTGCCGTTTTAATGGCAGCAGTCAATTTTATATTGGGAAACCTTGTTGAACCGAGAGTACAGGGACGCAACTTGGGTTTATCTCCTTTTGTTATTATCGTTTCTTTGTCGTTTTGGGGATGGCTGTGGGGCTTTACCGGCTTAATACTGGCGATCCCCATGATGGTAATACTGAAAATTATTTGCGAAAACGTATCGATTTTACAGCCTTTTTCCGTATTGTTAGGTAACTATACCAGCGAAGTGCAAGCCCAAGAACAAAAAATGGAATCGGAATTGCAGGATGTACAGGAGATTCAGGATTCAAAAGATTTGCAGGACTTGCACAAAAGCGAATCCTTGGTAGAAAGTGAAATCAAAGCCGAAAACGAAAAGCATAGTTAAATACGGCTTTAAGTAAAAAACGGTTTTATTTTTTCTAAAACACTGCCCGCTTTATTTTGCGTGCGCATATAAAAAATGATTTCTTTTGTACCGGAATTCGCAAGTGTTGCCGTAATTTTTAAAAGGTACGGCTCGTGTATTTGGGCAAAGAAAAACCGTTTTTTTACCTGTTCGGCTTTCCAGTGTACACATTCCGAAAAACTAAAGCTTTGTTCGGTAGGACGTTTACCGTTTGAAAAACCGCGCAAAAATCCCAATAAAACCGGTTCGTTCGGATGTGCATAAAAATACAAGCCTTTTTTACCCAGTATTAATAAACCCCAAAACGTATTTTTTTGCGGTGCGTTTAATTTTAAATCAAAAAAAACATCGCCGTCGGCTTCCAAGCACACCATTTCTACTGCAACAAGGGTATCGCCGAAGCGTTTTTCCATTTCAGCAAAAAACTCGGCTTTTATTTGCTCGTCGTCCCGTTTTTGATCCGTAAAAACATTCATTTAGGCGCTTCTCCGAATATCACTTGTTCTATTTTAAATACGTTTTTGCTTTCGGTACTTACCGCTGCGGCATACACTATCGCGTCAAAAAAACCGTCCGAACAAAACAAACGCACCGGTATTTCGTATGAAGCGCCGCCGTCCGTTTGTGACGCTTTTCCTATTACCCAATGGTCTATTGCAGGCAGTGTGTTTAACTCGTATTCCGTAACCGTTTTTAAAAACGCTGCACTGTTGTCGGGGAAAAGCGCAAGTTCTACCGTTTTATTTTTACAGCCTTTAAGGAATTGAATCAGCACACCGTATGCGGCGCTGGGAATGCCGTCGGTATCCAAAACGGCAAAGCCTTCTAAAAGTGGGTATACTTTTGTATCTGAAGCATACGAAGCTAAAAAAAGCGGTTCAAAAAAATCGATATCCGAAAACGGCAATTGCACATCGGCTTTTTTAAGGACGTCCGATTCGGCAAGCGGCACATCTTTTTGTGTTTCGTTTTCGTCAAGCCGGTTTTCGCCTCTGCCGAGCGTCCAATCCACTTTTTGTTCACAGTCCATGGACAAAGAGCGCAGCGTTTGTTCAGCCTCGCGCTCATCGGCAGGAGAAATACTTTGAGAACAGCTTACACAGAGAAAGAAAACAAAAAATGCTGCAGCACTTACATACTTCAATTGTTCCGCCTCCTATTCCTTATTCCACGTTTCGGCACTGCTCGCGCAAGTTTTCCAATGCGTTTTTAGCTTCGATTACCGCAGCACCTATTTCTACAAGCTGATTT
Source organism: Treponema lecithinolyticum ATCC 700332 (assembly GCA_000468055.1). GTDB lineage: Bacteria > Spirochaetota > Spirochaetia > Treponematales > Treponemataceae > Treponema_C > Treponema_C lecithinolyticum. The sequence goes on from KI260564.1 coordinate 170,218, forward strand.
TTTGAACCTATTGTATTTATTTCGCGGTTTAATTCCTGACAAAGAAAATCGATTTTGCGCCCGCTGGCTTTATTGCCGCCGGTATTTCCAACTTCCTTGCCGCCGGCTCTACTTTCGCCCCCGGCACAGTCTGCGCCGATACAATCCCGGCTGTTGGCGCAGCCGTTCAGTTCTTTTTTAAGCGCTTGTATGTGGCTTTCGGATCGAACAATTTCTTCGTTTATCGTGTACTTTACCAAAAGAGCTGCCGTTTCACTCATAACTCGCTGCTCATCGACTGCATCGCCGAGCACTTCATTAAAACGCTTTACGATAGTATCTTTAAAAGTTTTTTCCATCAGGGGCACCGATTTTCGGAATACGGCAAGGCACGCTTCAATATGCGCAAGCTGTTTTTCCATATCCCGTTTAAGATGTTCCCCTTCACGCGCACGCTCTTCACATAGTTTATTAAGCGCACAGTCGAATACCGGCTCCAAAGCCGCCCAATAAGCGTCGATCCGGCAATCTTTTTGCACCGTTAACACACCGTCTTGGCGCGCCAGTAAATCCAAAGAAACGCTGCTGTCGGGTAAATTAAGCGAACGGGCAATTTGCCTTAAAGCTTGTGCGTAAGAAGCGGCAATTGCCAAGTCCGCTTCAACTTTTATATCCGAAGAAGCTTCCTTTAAGCGTATAAACACATCAACTTTACCGCGCATTATTTTTTGTTCGCATTTTTTCCTTATGTTTTGTTCCAGCGAGTTTAAAAAAACGGGCATATTGATATTCAAGTCTAAAAATCGTGAATTAACCGATTTTATTTCGGCAAAAACACGGATATCTGCATCGCCCGATTCGGCGCTTGCATAGCCGGTCATGCTGTTCACTGCAACCTCTCCTTTGTATCGGCTATATCCGCTTTATCTGTTTTTTCCGATTTGTTTTCTTTGTCCGCCGCATTTAAAGCAAAAATTTTTGAGCTCAATCTCCAATTGTCTCCCGCACCGAGGGTTACCAACAAAACATCTTTGTTTATGTGCCGAATACGCTTTTGTACATAGGGAACGGCATCGTCTATTTCTTCAAAATAGTGCACATTCGGATGATGTTTACAAACGGCTTTATACAAACTTTTTCCGTTTATGCCGCCCTCGTAGTGTTCACGCGCCGAAGCGTAAATTTTGTGTAAAATAACTTCATCCGCATCGGAAAACGAAAAAGCAAAATCGTCAAAAAGTGCGGCAGTACGGGTATAGGTATGTGACATAAAATCAGCAATAATATAACGATCCGGGTAAAATTCACGCAATCCGGCAAGCGTTGTTTTTAATGCCGTCGGATGATGCGCATAATCGTCCATAATCAGCACATCGGTATTTTCCGCAGTTTTTATTTTTCCGATAATTTCGCTTCGGCGCTTTGAACCTGCAAAAGACGCAAGCGCTTTTTGTATATACGCATACAAAAAGTCGTTTGTGCATTCGCCGTGCATTTGGCGGTACAGCGATACGGCAAGAGCACAAGCTGCCGCACTGTCAAGCACTACATGACGGCCGGGAATACGCACGTAAAAATCCCCTGTAAAGCCGTCCAGCTTAAAATATTGTTTACCTTCGCGTATGCCGGTAAACACAACACGGTAATCGCCTACAGCCTTTATTCCGTACGGAATAAACACAATGTCGCTTCGCTTTTTTTGTACGGCTTGCACGGTTTGTACCGCACCCTTGTCGTCGGCACAATAAATAAGCTTGCCGCCCTTAGGTAAAAGGCAGCAGTAATCGACAAAGGCATCCAATATGCTTTCGTATGTAGGATAATAATCTTGATGGTCGCTTTCGACGCTGGTTAAAACAATCGTTTGCGGGCAAAAAGACATAAAATGGCGCTGATATTCGCAGGTTTCTGCAACAAAAAAACGCGTCCCCAGATTTAAAGTACAGCTTCCAAAAGCTGAAATAATGCTTCCTGCAAGCACTTGTGCGGGTAAATTCAATTCTTTTATTATAGTGCCTGTAATACCGGTAGTCGTTGTTTTACCGTGAACGCCTGCAATACCGCAGGCATACGAGCATGCAGATAAAGCACCGAGCGCTTCGGTGTATAATAACAAAGGAATACCCACTTTACGGGCGGCAATCAATTCGGGATTTTCATCCGGTTTATATGCGGATGAATACACCAGCAAATCTATATCCTGCGTTATGTTTTTTTCGGAAAACAAAGTCGGCTGTATGTGCAAGCGTTCCAATACTTCATCCGTATAAAAACGTTCTGCCGTATCGCTTCCGGTTATGCGTGCTCCTCGGTAGCTGCAAATTTCGGTTAAAGCCGCCATGCCGGTTCCTTTTATGCCGGTAAAATGTATGTGTACTTTGCTTAAATCACCTTGAAGCAGCGCTGCACCGTCTTTTGTCATAAAAATACTGTATAGTAAAGATATGGCTGTGTCAACGCCGGCTCTCCGGCTTTCAAAAGCTTTTAAGACGACTTTTCGGTGCTGCTGTACGCGCAGTGTTACTTTGTGCTATAATTGCTTTTATGTCGCACGCTCCCTTGTACGAACTTGAACAATGGCTCGAAAAATACAATAACTTTGAAAAAAAACCGCAAAAAAATATGTTCGCTTTGGAAACCATGCGTTTTTTTTGCGAACGCTTTGCTCAGCCGCATACGGCATACAAATCAGTACACGTTGCAGGCTCTAAAGGAAAAGGATCGGTGTGCGCTTTTACCGCATGTATTTTGCAAAAAGCCGGCTACCGGACAGGTTTGTACGCTTCACCGCACGTTTGCGACATACGCGAGCGCATAAAACGCCCGGACAGTTTTTTTAGCGACAGCGAGTACCTAAACAACGCCCAAAGCTTTATAACACAAGCACAGCAGTATATCGCCGGCAAACCCAAGCAAATGAACGATCCTACATGGTTTGAATTGATTACTCTTTTTGCTTTTGTATGCTTTAAAAACATCGGTATGGATTGGGCTGTTTTTGAAACGGGCATGGGAGGCCGCCTTGATGCCACCAATGTAATTGTACCGCAGATTTGCGCGCTAACGCCTATAGAACTTGAACACACAAAATATTTGGGAACAACCGAACAAGCAATAGCCGAAGAAAAAGCCGGTATTATAAAAGAAAATGTTCCGGTGTGCTGCGCGAGGCAAAAGCCCGAAGTGCGCACAGTATTTGAAAAAAAAGCAAAACAAATGCATGCTCCGTTACTGTGCATTGAAGATTTTATAAAATCAATCGGCTATAAAGACAACGGCAGCGTGCTCATTGAATTCGAAAAAACAGCTCCCTTTGAGCGACCGATCAGCACACAGTTGCACATGTGCGGCCATGTACAAGCCGAAAATGCAGCCTTAGCAGCTTTAACCGTAAAAATCGCACTGCCTGACGTAAGCGAAACCGTTATAGAGCAAGGTCTTGCCGCTGCCGTATTACCCGCACGCTTCGAAGTTATACAAGTTTGTATACAAAATAAGACTATTACCGTCGTTATAGACGGTTTTCACACGCCGAACAGCGCACGGCGGACGCTGCAAACCTTTTACGAGCGCTTCGGGTGCGGCTCACATTTGCTTTTTGCGTGTGCCGCAGACAAAGACAGCGAGTCCATAGCGCATATTATTAAAAATTCGCCGTGCGCATTTGAGCACGTAACGGTTACCGTTCCCGGAAGCGTAAAACAATCCGATTATGCAAAAACCTTAACCGATTTTAACGCTTGTTTTGATAAGCAAAAATTGTATGGTAACAAAGATTACAAAAACGCCGTCGAATACGCGTTGCACCATGCGGCTGCACACAACAAAGTGTTGCTTGCAGCCGGTTCGTTTTATTTAGCCGCCGAGGTAAAAAAAATACTTGCAGAAATTACGCCGTGCGCTTTTGATGAGCAAAAACCGATACAATAACACTTTTAAATACGGTAAACAAATCGGGATTATAAAACGTGCCGGATTTACTTTCCATATCTTTTAAAATATGTGCTGATATTTTGCCGTGATCGCTTGTACCCTCTTTTACCGCAAGTGAAAAAGCTGAACAATAATCTTCTACAAGCATAACTATTTGCGAAATAACCGGTATTTTCTTTTCTTTTAATCCGTATTTTCCGCTGCCGTCCCATTTTTCTTTACTGTACAAAACATATTCGGCAATATCATTGGTTAAAGATACCGCTTTTAAAAGATTGTAAGAAGTTTCGGCAGCATAAGATTGATTTTCGTAATCGCTTTCTCTTTCAAAAAAACGGGAAATATCGTAATATTTTGCCGTCAATTCAAGCTGCTCTCTTTCAGTGTCTGAAAAAAACAAACGCTTTGCCATAAGAGCGCATAATCTATCGAGCGTTTTTTGATACATGCGTTTGTATTCGTTTTTTTTGAGCAATTGAGTGTAAATATATTTTAAAAAATCTGAACGCATTTTTAAGCTTCTGGCAGATTTTTCTTCATACATGTTTTCGTCGGCTTTTTTTATAATTTCGTTAATATCTTCGCCAACCGTATATTTTAAAGCATAGCCCATGGATACTGAAATCGCACCCCAATCGAATTTTTTACGCTGAAACTGTGCATATATTCTTTTTATAAACTCAGCCAAAAACTCCGCTGAAGAATTCGGCAGTACATAAATAAATTCGTCTCCCCCGGTACGGGCAATTAAATCGTCAGTACGGCAGCTGTTTTTTAATATCTTTGCGGTTTCCGCCAATAAATCGTCGCCCTTGCTGTGACCGAAAAAATCATTAACCACTTTTAAACCGTTTACATCAGCTACGATAATGCCGATTGGCAAATAATCATCTTTATTTATATCCTGCAAAAACGTTTTTAAATAACTGCGGTTATACAAACCGGTAAGGGTATCCAATTCCGAATCGCTGATGTATTTTCTTTCACGGATTTTCCAATCGCGGATATCTTTAAACGACAGATAAATATGTTCCATCCTGTCTATAAATATCATGCTCATAGAAACTTGCACCGCTATTTCAATATCGTTGCTATCTAAAAAAATCGATTCCCGTTCTTCAAGCGCATCCTTGGTCAACACGTTGTCCATCATCGCTTGAAGGGACGCATACCATTTTTTATCATCGGCAACAATATCGTGTAAAAACTTTCCTATCAGCTCCAAGCGGTCGGCATAGTGGAGCACTTTAGCGCTTTTATCATTTGCATTGACAATTTGCCCGTCTTGCAGCAAAAGAATGGCATCGGAAGAGTTAAAAAACATATTTTTAAACATCTCTTCGCTTCTTTGCAAAAGAGTCGTTTCATTGCGCAACTCAGCAATAGCATTTTCAAGCTCCGTATTTTTTTGCTGCAGTATTTCATCTTTTTGTTTTAATTCGGTTAAAATACTGTCTTTTTTATTAAACGAACGCAAAATTTTAGCTGAAACTATCGTCGCCAAAGGATAGATAACCAATATGATAAACACAACGATTAGGATTTTCGGCGTATGATTCGCAGGGACTACTACTATACTGAGCACGGAAATACAATTACTAATAATGCTTAAAATACTGATTGTTTTAAGTTCAGGCCAGCGCTGTTTTTTTATTATCTTTATGTAAAATACGGAAGTCAGTACGTAAATAAGTACAATGCTTACTAAAGCTGCAGCAGTGCCCGGCGTTCCCTTCCATGCGCGTACGGCAAAAGCTGCAAGCGATGCTATACCGCCTGCAAGCGGTCCATAAAAAACACCTGATATATTAAGAATTACTTCGCGCACATCAAAGTGCGTGCCCCACGGAGCTATAAAAGGACAAAGCAAATCGATTGCAATAATAATACCGAAAAAAAGCCCTTGTAAAACAGTAAGAGGAATTTTTTTTAATTTTCGCGCAGCAGTATTTACTATTCCTGACATAATCACTGCGGAAATAATAAAACCTGCATGGATAATAACTTCAAGAAAAACCAAGCTTATTTTCCTTTATTCGGTTTTGGTATCAGAGTACCGCCTATCCACCGGATTGTCAACTGCAAAAATCTTCATATTTATGCATAAAATATATGGCTTTACCCTTTAGTAAAATTATGTTAAACTAAGCGCACTATATGAATTTTAACGAATTACATTTGCACGAAAACCTGATGAAAGGAATTGAAAAAGCCGGATATATAACTTGTACAGCGGTGCAGGAAAAGGTTTTAACCGGCGCTTTTGAAGGCGCGGATTTATACGTGCAATCGCAGACCGGAACCGGTAAAACGGCTGCGTACTTAATTACAATTATTCAGCAAATGCTGAACTGCGAAAAAGGCAAAGCAAAAAAAGCACTTGTTATGGTACCTACACGGGAATTGGCGGTACAAGTTGAAGAAGAAGCGCATAAACTGATATCGGGAACCGATTTAAAAGCGGCAAGTTTTTACGGCGGTGTCGGTTATGCACGGCAAACAAGCGTGCTCAAAAAAGGCGTGGATATTTGCATAGGAACGCCCGGACGCGTTATCGATTTGCAAAAATCCGGGATTATGGATTTAAGCACTGTAGGCTTTTTAGTTGTTGATGAAGCCGACCGTATGTTTGATATGGGGTTTTATCCGGATTTACGCACGCTTATAAAGGTATTGCCGAAAACTGAAGCTCGGCAAACCATGCTGTTTAGCGCAACTTTAAACACCTATGTAAAAAATCTTGCATGGGAATACACGGACAACGCGCAGGAAATAACGATTGAAGCGGACAATATTACCGTAGACGAAATTGACCAATCTTTGCTGCACGTTTCGAGCAACGATAAAATCAAATTACTGTTGGGCATACTGCGCACGGAAAAACCGGAAAGCGTATTAATTTTTTGCAATACCAAACGCAGCTGCGAAATCGTTGCAAAAAGGCTTCGCATAAACGATATCCAAGCCGAATTTATTATCGGCGATTTACCGCAGTCCAAGCGCTTGCAAGTACTTGAATCTTTTAAAATCGGTTCCCTTACTTGCTTGGTTGCCACGGATGTTGCCGCACGCGGTATAGACGTAAACGACCTTGCTATGGTAGTTAATTTTGACGTACCTAATGAAGCGGAAAACTACGTGCACCGCATAGGACGCACTGCGCGTGCGGGAAAAACGGGAAAAGCCTACACTTTTTGCTCCGAACAAGACGTATACAATTTACCGGTAATCGAGCGGTATTTGGGATTTTCAGTCCCCTCTTCAGTAGCATTCGAAGATATGTTTTCGCAAGATAAAAGCGAGGGCATGTACATACGTACTGCAGTATACCGGGACGACAAGCCCTCCTCTTTTTCAAAACGCGACAACCGTCCGCGCTCTTCTTTTGTTGGTTCACGCAAACGCAAAGATAAAACGGATCGTGCTTCAAATGCTTCAAACGGTGAAAATGAACGATACACGGGTAAAAAGAAAAAGTATAAAAGCGGCACCGGTACGTACGATAGCCGAGACATCCGCGGCAGCGCACACAGCGGAGTGTACGGCAGCACAAAAACCGGAGAATCCGGCAAAACCTTTGCAAAGTCTTATACCGGCGGAAAATCGGGAAAAACGCAATCGTTTTCCGGCATGGAACGCTTATCATTTGAAGAGCGCATGAAACTGTACCGCGAAAAATACGGTTCATCATCAAACACACAAACACAAAGCGGATCGGCAAAAAAAGGAAAACAAAAAAAACGCCGGGAAGAGCGCTTTTACGTTCAGCAAAAACATTCTAATTCCGCACAAGCACCAACTCAACAACGCAAAGGTTTATTTGCAGCAATAAAACGATTTTTCGGAAAAAAATAAAAATAAGAGTTAAGAGTAATTTATGTTAACAGTAAGCGATGTCAGTTTAAAATTTGCAGACAGATCTCTTTTTAAAGATGTCAATCTTAAATTTACGCCGGGTAATTGCTACGGTATAATCGGCGCAAACGGAGCGGGAAAATCCACGTTTCTTAAAATTCTTTCGGGTGAACTCGAACACGATTCGGGCACTATCAGTATCGGAACCGGAGAGCGCATGGCAGTGTTAAAACAAGACCACTTTGCTTTTGACGAATACTCGGTAAAAGATACGGTAATGACCGGATACCCAAAACTATACGAATGCGCAAAAGCGCGCGAAGCTATATACGAAAAACCGGACTTTACGGAAGAAGACGGTATCCGTGCCAGCGAACTCGAAAGCGAATTTGCGGAAATGGGCGGATGGGAAGCTGAAAATCAAATTGAACAAATGTTGTCAGGTTTGGGAGTTGATGAAGAATATCATAACCGCATGATGAGCGAGCTGGACGAAAGCCAAAAAGTGCGCGTATTGCTTGCACAAGCTTTGTTCGGCGAGCCGGATATTTTGCTTTTGGACGAACCGACCAACGGTTTGGATCTGGAGTCGATAAACTGGCTCGAAGAATTTTTGATCGATTTTCCGAACACGGTTATCGTCGTCAGTCACGACCGTCACTTTTTGAATGCAGTATGCACATACATTTGCGACATCGATTACGGAAAAATCAGTCAGTTTACGGGTAACTACGATTTTTGGTATCAAATGAGTCAAATCATGCAGCGCCAAGCAAAGGATCAAGCAAAAAAACGCGAAGAAAAAATGAAAGATTTGCGCGAATTTATCCTGCGCTTTGCATCAAACGCGGCAAAAAGCAAACAAGCGACCAGCCGCAAAAAAATCTACGATAAACTTGCGCTCGAAGAATTGCAAGTTACCAGCCGAAAATTCCCCTATGTTAACTTTAAACCTTCGCGCGACATCGGCAACAATGTTTTACGTGCAGAAAAAATAAACTACACAAACGAAGGCATTACCCTGCTTAAAGACTTTAGCCTCATTGTAAATAAAACCGATAAAATAGCCTTTGTCGGTTTGGAGCACAAAGCAAAGTCGGCATTGTTTGACATTGTGACGGACACTATAAAAGCCGATTCGGGCGACGTATATTGGGGGCAAACTTGTACGTATGCTTATCTTTCCATAGATAATTCCGCATACTTCGATAATGATTTGAATATCACCGATTGGCTGCGCCAATACTCTCCCGAGCAAGACGATGCATATGTGCGCGGCTTTTTAGGACGCATGTTATTTAGCGGAGATGAATCGTTAAAATCGGTACGCGTATTATCCGGAGGCGAAAAAGTACGCTGTATGCTGGCAAAGCTTATGCTTTCCGGTGCAAACGTACTTATTTTGGACGAGCCGACTAACCATTTGGACTTGGAAGCGATTACCAGCTTAAACGAAGCGCTGACCGCCTTTAGCGGCGTTGTGCTGTTTAACAGCCACGACCACGAGTTTATCAGTTCGATTGCAAACCGCATAGTCGAAATTACACCCGGCGGCATCATCGACCGTATGATGAGCTTTGACGATTACCTTGCCGACGAGCAAGTAAAACAGCTTCGAAGCGACTTTTACAAAGACAGCGGTAAAAAGATAAAGTTTAATATATAGTACATCTTAGTACATCTAGGAAAAACTCGCTTTTGACGATTTTTCCTAGATTCTGCCGCTAAACGGCAGCTCGTAATTCATTGTGCCGCACCTTTCTTTACATAATTTTAAGCGCGAGTAAAACGGTAAAACCGAGTGCAATACGATACCAGCCGAACACTTTAAAATCGTGTTTTTTAATGTAGTTCATTAAAAACTTTACCGCAGCAAGCGAAACGGCAAAAGAAACGGTGCAGCCTGTCAGCAAAAGGAACGCTTCATTTGCGCTAAGAGAGCCGCCGTATTTTAAGAGTTTTAACAAACTTGAACCGAGCATAACGGGAACTGCCAAAAAAAACGTAAAGCCGGCAGCAGCAGTTCGCGACACGCCTATAAGCAATGCGCCGATAATCGTCGCGCCCGAACGGGACGTTCCTGGAATTATCGACAGCACTTGAAAAAGCCCTATGATAAAAGCTGTTTTATAATCGATTGCCGAAAGCTGTTCGATTCGGGCAGAACGTTTTTCGTTTATCCGTTCCACAACGATAAACAAAATGCCGTAAAAGATAAGCGCACATGAAATAACGACAGGCGTTTGCAAATGTGCTTCAATATAATCGCCGAAGAAAAAGACCGCCGTCGCGCCGGGTATACAGGCGATAATCGTTTTAAACCACAAAGCAAAAATATCTTTTTGTACGACGGTTTTTTGCTTGATATTTTTCTCGCCGAAGCGGAACGGAAACATGTCGTTCCAAAACAGTACTATAACGGCACACACGGCGGCAAGCTGTATAACGATAAAAAACAGCGATTTAAATTCAGCGCTCGATTTAAGCGGTAAAAAAGCATCCACCAAAAGCATATGTCCCGAACTACTTACCGGCAGCCATTCGGTTATGCCTTCAACAACGGCAATAATAAACGTTTTTATAATTTCAACAAAAAAAAGATATTCCATATAAACAAAAAGAGTGCCTAAAAACCGAACGTTTTAGACACTCCTTCCTTAAAGTACCTTTTGTTTATTTTGCAACAACGCGGACCATTTCGCACACTTTGTTCGAATAGCCCCATTCATTGTCGTACCATGACACTACTTTTACAAAAGTAGGATCAAGAGCAATACCGGCTTTTGCATCAAAAACGGACGTACGTGCTTCTCCGCGGAAATCGGTAGAAACAACGGCATCTTCGGTATAACCGAGTACACCTTTTAATTCGCCCTCGGAGGCCGCTTTCATCGCTTTGCAAATATCGTCGTAGGAAGCATCTTTGTTCAATTCAACCGTCAAGTCTACAACCGAAACATCGGAAGTCGGCACGCGCATAGACATACCGGTTAATTTACCGTTTAAGTCGGGAAGAACTTTTCCTACCGCTTTTGCAGCACCGGTTGAAGAAGGAATAATGTTTTCAAGAATACCGCGTCCGCCTCTCCAGTCTTTTTTGGAAGGACCGTCGACAGTTTTTTGCGTTGCGGTAGCGGCGTGCACTGTAGTCATAAGACCGCGTTTAATGCCGAAAGAATCATGCAATACTTTTGCAAGAGGAGCCAAACAGTTGGTAGTGCAGGATGCATTGGAAATAATATCCTGACCGCTGTAAGTTTTGTGGTTTACACCGTATACAAACATCGGAGTGGAATCTTTTGACGGAGCCGACATAATTACTTTTTTTGCACCGGCGCTGATGTGTGCGCGGGCAAGTTCATCGGTAAGGAAAAAACCGGTAGATTCCACAACAACTTGGGCATCCACTTCGTTCCATTTTAAGTTTGCCGGATCTTTTTCCGCAGTAAGGCGAATTTTGTTTCCGTTGACAATCATATTGTTACCGTCAAGCTTTACGCTGCCGGAAAAATGACCATGCACGGAATCATATTTAAGCATATACGCAAGATAATCCGGATCGAGAAGGTCGTTAATACCTACAATCTGAATATCATTTGCGAAATTTTCAACAGCCGCACGGAACACCATCCGTCCGATACGACCAAACCCATTGATTCCTACTTTAATCATAAAGGGCACTCCTGTGTCTATAAAATTCTATCCTAATAATAGAGAAATCTCGCATAAAAGTCAAGAACAGCAGTACTTCTTGACAACTGTCGTTTTGGGGCTATACTGAACGTATGAAACCTAAAAAACGTTCGTTTTTAACGGTGCTGCAATCGTTTTTTTTCACTTTTACGCTATACTTTCAAAACAATTTACATTTGTACGCACTTTCGTGTGCGTTCGGTTTTTTATACTCGCTCATTCCGACCGTCATCATGGTAACCGCCGTTTTAATACGGATTTTGCACACATCGCCTGAAATGCTGTACCGCTTACTGCACAATGCGGAAAAATGGATAGACACGGAAAACCTTGCTTATTTTGAAAACCATTTTTTAACTTCGGGAAAGCCCGTTTTGTTCGAAATCGTTACCGGTATTACAGTATTTTTTTTAGCGTTGCGGTTTTTCGGAACGGTTATGCAATCTGTGCGTTCAATATTCCACGGCTCTTCCAAAGCGCGCCCCCTAGTCGCCCAACTGCTCAGCATCGCAGGTGAAGTTATACTGGTTATGGTAACGGCAGCCTTTACCTTTGTTTTAAGCGCATTCAAATCTTTTTTTTACACTGTCCGTCTCGGCGGCACGGCAAATCTGCCTTTGTTTTTTCCGTTTTTTAATGAGGGATTTACCGCCCTTTTACCGCTATTGTTTAACACAGTACCGTACTTTTTGCTGTGCCTGTTCAGCGCTACCTCATTCCGTTTTGCTTCGGGCACCAAACCCGAATTTAAGCTGTGTTTTGCCGCCGCTTTTTTGTGTTCGCTGCTTTTTGCTGCAGTCGTATATGCATTTTCTTTATTTATGAACACGGCACAATACAATTTAATTTACGGTTTTTTAGGCAATCTTATGATAATGCTTTTGGAAGTTTCCGTATTTTTTTCGCTGTTTTTGTTTTTTGCCCAATATGTATATGTTTTGCAATTTTTCGATTCCTTGCTGCTTGCGGAACTGTACCTTTTACCTGCACGAAACGAAACTTCACTTATGCAAAACATCCGCCGTATGCTGTTCATACGTGCCGACCGTTTTTTACCGCAGCAAAAGCCGTCTTATTCCGCAAAACATAATAAAACGGAAAACGAAGAGCGCCCCGCTTTTGAAGAATACCGTGCCGGCGCTTTGATTTTTTGTGAAGGCGATGAAGGTACCGACGTATACTACCTTGCACAAGGTTCGGTTGAACTCGTGCGTAAAAACAATATAAGCTATCTTGAACAAGGCAGTTTTTTCGGTCAATTGAATTCGCTGCTTAACGAAAAACGCGATGCAAGCGCACGTGCCGTTACCGATGTGCAATTGCTTAAAATCGGCACACACCGTTTTAACGAACTTTTAAACCGCAATCCCGAAGCGGTACGTAAAACAATGAATATGGTTGCAGATCGTTTAAAAACTCAAAAATCCGTAGACGTTTGATATCAAAAAAGATACAATACCAAACAGCACACACAGCAGAAAAACTACGGAGAAACTATGGCACTTACGTTAACCGAAAAAATCATACAAAATCATATTGTACAAAAAGCATGTTCCGACACAAACTTTGTAAAAGGCAAACCTATACCGCCTTTGTCCCACATTGCCCTGCGTATAGACCAAACACTTACGCAAGATGCAACCGGCACTATGACTTATTTGCAATTTGAAACAATCGGTATTCCGCGCGTTAAAACAGAACTTTCCGTTTCCTACATAGACCACAACACGCTGCAAACCGATTTTAAAAATATGGACGATCACCGCTATTTGCAAAGCGCGGCGGCAAAATACGGCTTGTGGTTTTCGCGCGCGGGTAACGGCATTTGCCACCAAGTACACTTGGAAAAATTCGGCATTCCCGGCAAAACCCTGCTCGGCTCCGATTCTCACACCCCCACCGCAGGCGGTTTGGGTATGCTTGCCATAGGAGCCGGCGGTTTGGACGTAGCCGTTGCAATGGCAGGAGGCGCTTTTCATCTTGCCATGCCCAAAGTAATCGGCGTGCGCTTAAGCGGAAAACTAAGAGCGGGAGTCGGCGCAAAAGATATTATCCTTGAAGTACTGCGATGCGAAAGCGTAAAAGGCGGTGTCGGCGCCGTATACGAGTATTTCGGAGAAGGCGTTGCTTCGCTTACGGTACCGCAAAGGGCAACCGTTACAAACATGGGTGCGGAATTAGGCGCTACGTGCAGCATATTTCCCTCCGACGAAGCAACAAAACGCTACCTTGAGCTTATGGGCAGAGTAGATGTATGGCAGCCGCTTGCAGCCGACGAGGATGCCGTATACGATAAAATTATAGACATACGCTTGGATGAATTGACTTCTCTTGCCGCATGTCCCCACTCACCCGATGCGGTGCAAAGCGTCGCTTCCCTTGCAGGAAAACCGGTACAGCAAGTGGTTATCGGTTCGTGTACAAATTCTTCGCTCGACGATTTGGCGCAAGCGGCTGCCATTGTAAAAGGTAAACACATAGCAGAGGGAGTTGAAGCGGGTATAGCGCCGGGAAGCCGCAACGTTTTATTGACGGCAGCAAAAACCGGTATTTTAACCGATCTTATTGAAGCGGGTTTTCGCATATTGGAAAGCGCATGCGGTCCTTGTTTGGGACAAGGTTTTGCCCCCTGCTCAGGCGGAGTCAGTTTGCGCACGTTTAACCGCAACTTTAAAGGCAGAAGCGGAACGGCAGACGCACAAGTATACCTGGTATCACCTGAAACGGCGGCGGCAAGTGCAGTAACCGGCGTTATAACCGAACCGGAAAGCATTGCCGAAAGCCGCAGTAGTCTTTTATATGCAAGCGCTGTACGTGATATTATAGAGCAAACGGCAAAAAACGACAGTATGTTTATTGCACCGCTTTCGGCTGAAGAAGCGCAGCACGTTGAAATTATCCGCGGTCCGAACATAAAAAGCTGCCCGCACGCTGCCGCCGTACAAAACCGGTTGGAACTTCCGCTTATACTCAAAGCCGGCGACAATATATCTACCGACGATATACTGCCTGCCGGAGCAAAAATGCTTCCGCTGCGCTCAAATATTCCGGCAATAGCTGAATTCACCCTTGAGCGCATAGACCCCGATTTTTACCGCAATGCAAAACAAGTGCAAAGCGAAGGAAAAGACGGCTGTATTATTGTCGCCGGCGAAAACTACGGGCAAGGTTCATCGCGCGAACACGCGGCACTTGCTCCCATGTATTTGGGCGTACGTGCCGTATTGGCAAAATCTTTTGCCCGCATACACCGTGCAAATCTTATTAACTACGGCATTTTACCGCTCGTTTTTAAGCAAAATAAAGACTACGACACACTCGAAAAAGGCGACACTTTAATTTTGGACGGCATTAACACAGTGATGCAAAACGCAAGCGATTTTACCGTTTTATGCAAAAAAGCAAACGGCACACAGTACAGTTTTGGCGTTTCGCACGGCTTAGACAAACGTTCGCGCGATATTTTGCTTTCAGGCGGGCTTGCACTGTACACGGCGAATGGCGGTCAATAACAAAAAGCGTCCGGCGAGCATTGCAAATAATAAAAACTTGATATATACTCATTAGTATGAACATACATAATATTTTTGAAGAACAAGTTCTTTTACGCGTCGGCGACACGTATGAACAGTTAAAAAAAATCAATACGCCGTGGCTTACCTGCGATTGCAAACAGTGCAGGCTCGACACTGCCGCTTATGTTCTAAATAAAATTCCGCCTAAATATATTGTTTCCGGACGCGGTTTAACGCATTCGGCTTCAGATGCAAACATACAATTAGCCGCCGATATGGACACTTTAATCCTTGACGGCATGAAAAGAGTTGCTTCAACTGCGCGCCCCTTTCACACAAAAAACGAGCAAGTGGCAAATGAAGCGGAACAAACCGAAAAGGGGCCCGTTTTTAATTTTCCTGCTTTTATCGGTTTTGTATACAACGGGCTTACTTTCGAACCGATTCAAGGTGCACTTATAAAACTGCTGCACAACGGCAAAAGTGCGATTATGGCGGATCATACATGGACAAACCCCGTCGTCTCCAACATACATACAAAAGGCGCATATAGTTTTTGGGTAAAACCGGAAAAAGCGCAAAAATTAAACGAAATAAAAACGTTTTATTTTAAAATCGAAATTACGTGTGACGGTTATGAAAAAACCGAATACGCATTTGATTTGCCGCTTAACAGCTGTGAAAGTGTGGAAACAAAGCCTAACACTACGTATTCGGTAAAACTGCAGGATTTGTATTTATTTCCGCAGCGCAGCATTTAAAATACAGTTTTAATTGGGGAATTCGATGACAAAGCAATTTTCAATGCGCAATCTTATCGCAATCGCTTTAATGCTGTTTTCTTTATTTTTCGGCGCAGGCAATTTGATTTTTCCCCCGATGGTAGGAAAACTTGCCGGAACCGGTTTATTACCCGCAATGCTGTTTTTTGCAATTACGGCGGTTATTTTGCCTGTTTTGGGCATGATGGCGGTTGCAAAAACAAAAGGTTTAACAAACCTCGGTAACCGGGTGGGAAATACGTTTTCACTTGTGTTTATTATTTTGGTATATATGTCCATAGGTCCCTTTTTAGCCATACCGCGCGCAGGTTCGGTTCCTTTTGAAATGGCAATCGCCCCTTACCTGCCCGGCTCTTTTTCGCGCCCGCTTGCTTTAGCGATATACACAGTCGTTTTTTTTGCCTTTGCTTGCGCTATAAGCGTTATGAACAGTAAATCCGTAGAAAAAATAATGGGAGACATTTTAACTCCCGTACTGCTTGCCATGCTGATTTTGCTGTTTGCCGCTTCGCTGTTTAAAAATATGCCTGCATACGGTATGCCCATCGGAGAATATGCACTTAATCCGCTGAGTAAAGCCTTTATAGACGGCTATTTAACCATGGACACCCTTGCGGCGCTAAACTTCGGTCTTGTTATAAGCGTTGCAATTGAAGCATACGGCATAACGGACGAAAAAAAAGCTTTAGGTATAAACATAAAAATAAGCCTTTTAGCAGGTATTATTTTATTTTTAATTTACCTTATGCTTGCCGACATCGGTGCAAAAAGTGCCGCATTATTTCCCGATACAACAAACGGCGCTCAAATATTAGTGCTCGTTTCAAATTACCTGTTCGGCAAATTTGGAGCGATTATCCTTGCGCTTATTTTTACTCTTGCTTGTTTAACCACATGCGTAGGTTTGCTCGCTTCAATAAGCCGCTATTTTTCAACTTTGGTACCGAGCATATCTTACCGTAAATGGGTTGTGCTTTGGACGCTCATCAGTTTGCTTTTGGCAAACAAAGGACTCGACGGTATTTTAAAATACAATATCCCCGTTTTAACCGCTTTGTATCCAGTTTCCATTGTATTGATTGTCTTAGCTTTATCCGAAAAATTTGTGGGAAAAAGTCCGCTTATGTACCGCTGCACGGTATACGTAACTGCTTTTATCAGCGCCGTAAACGCACTGGAACAATTCGGTTTAACCATTCCCTTTATCAGCTCCCTTGTACAAAAACTGCCGTTGTATGCAGCCGGTTTAAGCTGGGTTATTCCCGCTCTTATTGTGTTTGCAATTACGTGCTGTATCGGAAAAATTACCGGAGACCCCTATGAACAAAAATGAAAAAAGTATACGTATATTTTCTGCGCTTATTTTAACGGCATTTGCCGCAGCCGTTTTATATTTTGCAGGTTCGATTGTTTTTGCTTTAAAGCAAGGACCTGAGCGGGCAGAACGGGATTTTATAAAATTAAGCGATCAAATCAATTCCGACGCCGATTCTTTAAACCGCTACCAAGCATCTGAACATAAATACATTGCAGCTTTTATAATTTATTCTCAACAAAACACGCTTTTTGCCTATCCGGCATCTTCAAACTTAATACAAACCGATACGGCAGGAACTCCGATATTACGTAATTCTTCACCGTTTATAAAAATATTTAATACTTCGCTAAGCGTGTCTCAAATGCCGAATACCGTGCTTAGCGCGGCAATATACACGCTGCACCCCTCGGATATTTACAATCCGGCACGGATTTCGTTTTTAGCCGTACTTGTGTGCACGCTTGCAGTTTTTACCGTACTTGTGTATTACGCAGCTTCAGCAAAAACAAGTGCATCAGACACCGAAAACACAAGCGAAAAAATCATACCCGACTACTCTATACAAAGCGAAGATATCGATTTTAACGCAGCATCCGATTATAACGGCATAGCTGAATATGATACGGAAAATATGTATGACGAAGCTGAACAGAGTATGGCTGTACAAAACAGCTTACCGTCTTTTGCCGAACCGGATTTACCCTTGCAGCCTGAAATGGAATACGAAGAAAAAACGGGAACTGAAGCTCAACCGCAAGCCCATAATTCCGAACCTTTTGCAGATCCTATGGGATTGTTTTCTCCTGCAACGGGTGTAGGATGGGAGTCGTATTTGGAAACAAGGCTTGATGCGGAATTGGTACGCTCTTCTTCTTCGGAGCAGGATTTGGCACTTATTTTACTGCGTATACGCGGCAGCGAACAGCGGCCCGACATATTGGCAAAAGCGGCGGCAATTTTAATAGAAATCTTTAAATTCCGCGATTTTGTATTTGAATATAAAAAAGACGGCTTTGCCGGTATTTTGCTTAATATGAACTTAGATCAAGCTATGGTATTGGCAGAAACACTGTATACCCGCTTATGCGATTTGCTTAAAAACGAATATATGGATGAAAAACCTGCAATCGGTATTTCTACAAAATCGCTTCGCCTTTTACCCGGCAGCCGCTTGCTTACCGAAGCCGCCCAAGCGCTTGAAAAAGCTTTGTGCGAAAAAGATATGCCCATCGTTGCATTTAGGGTAAATCCGGACAAATACCGCCGCTTTGTAGCCGAATCCGGCACGGACATGTAACACTCCGGCACGTTCGTCCGCAGACCGCATAAAACCGGCGCGCGCCAGCGCGTTAACCGGATGCGGCGCAGCTTTTTTGCTTTAGTTATTGAGCGCCCGTGCAGGTACGCTTTGCCGCTCGCCTGCGCTGCGCAGTTCGTTTTGTCCGCCGCCGCTTGCGGATACTTTTTCTTTATTTATCGCTTTTTCCAAATCGGCAATACCGGATTCGCCGGGGTATTGTTTTGTATATGCGAGCAGCACTTCTTTTGCTTGCTCGGTTTTATCCAAAGCAGCCGAAACGAGTATATAGTTTACGCAAATATCTTTATCATACGGATATTCGGCGTACAAAGCGGCGTACAATGTTTCCGCTTTAAGTAAATCACCTTTTTGACCGTATATCCATGCTATCGATTTTTTTAAAATAAGGTTTTTATCGTCAAGCTTGGCAAGCGCTTGATATTCTTTAAGCGCTTCGTCCCAGTTTTTTGCAAGAGCGCTGTTCCGCGCTATTTTAAAACGCAATTCCGTATCGCTTTTTATTCCCGTAGCAGCCGCTTTTTTGTACAATTCCACTGCTTTATCGTGTTTTCCCAATTCCGCGTATAAATCTGCAAGCAGATAGTATTCGGCGCCCAAATCCGCAATAGCCGACGGCGCCGAATACGCTTTGCGCACCGAAGATGCCGGCGAAACCGAAGAACAGGATAAAAAAAACACGGCACTCATGCATACAGCAAAAGCGGCGCATCTGCGGCGCACACGGATATACAGCATCATTAGCGGTCTAAAACCGTTTGTTCGATTTTACGCAATTGCGAGCGGTACAAGCCTGCAATATTCGAACCGTAGTCGGCTATAAGCTGCATAATATTGCGCGGTGCATTTTCGGTATCGGTACCGTTTAAGCGGTCGCCGGCATCGCCTAAGCCGGGCATAATATACGCGGCGCTGTTTAACACCGGGTCCATCCACAGCGTATAGCACGTACAGTTTTCCAAAGCGCGCACTACACGCAAACTGCCTTTAAGGGCGGCAATTACGTTAAAAAACTTTATTGAACGCGGCTTTATGTTTTGCTCCAAAAGGTATTTAACAATAGTAACCAAAGAGCCGCCGGTTGCGTTCATCGGGTCAGCAAAAATAAGGTCTTTACCGTCCATTTCTTCAAGGTTAAAAAAGGATTTATCCAAATCGAGTATATATTCCATGTCGGATTCAAGTTTAGATTCATCTCTTTTAATTTTAAACAGCGCAAAGGGCGTAACATAGCCGTGCGAAGAGTATTCTTCTATTTCTTTAGACATAATCATCGACGGAAGCAAAGCTCCGCGAAGCATTACGCACATAACCGAATTTTCAATTTTAAAATCGATATCCGGAATTTTATGAACCGAATAGTTTTGCACGGGCGCGCTCACCGGCGTTTTTACTACCAAATAGTTTTTGTGATCCGTTTTATCGCAGGCAAACGCCATACGGAACAGCATTTCGTACGCCCGCTGGCAATAATATACGAATTCGTTGTGCCCCGTTTTAATATCGCGAAGCTTTGCAATAACGCGGGAAGCTTCGGCATGGGCTGAAGGCTCGGTTTCAAACGAAAAAACTTTTAACGCAGGCACTTCTGTACATATTTCCTGCATTAAGTGTCCCATTTCGTTAAACACATCGATTACTTTTTTTTCTTCGTTTGCAATGGATGAACTAAAGCCTCCTGCGGAAATCAAACTAAAAGAAGTTAAAGCACGCTCGTACATAGCGTCCATGCGCGCCAAATAATCCTGATCTTTTTCGGTTAAATATCCGTCCAAAGCTTCCGCTTTTAATATAACTTTTGAATTCATGTGTGCAACGCCCTCCCGTTATTTTTTTTGTATAAATCCTGCAAAAAGCGAAGGTTCTACAACCAAATTGTCGATTTCCAATATATTGCCCGCTTGTTCGCTCACTTTAAGATTTGTTCCCAAAACGGCAAAACGGAACAGCTTTGCAGCAATTTTTGAAGCGCGCTCATCGCTCATTTGTAATCGCATATGTAAAAGCGCATAATCGTTTTTATACGGTTGTACCGTTCCTACGGCAAATTCGATTGCCAAAGTAATGGGAGCCCCTGCCATTGCGGGAAGCAGTGTTCCCGCTTCGCTCATATAAAACGCAGCTTTTTCCGGCTCGTTGAGTAAACTGCGTACCGGAACCGGATTACCTTGTTCATCGTTTAAAGACGGCCAATTAAGCGCGAGCTCCGTTTTTTCCGTAAAAATGCGGCTGTATTTTTTTTGCATAGGAAAAACGGCTTTGTTTGAAATAAAAATATGGGCGGAATCGGGGTTTGCCGCTTCAATACCATACTGCCAGTTTTTGTGCGGGTATACCTTATCTTTTTCCGTTTGAAACTCATTTGTCCAGCCGTTTTTTTTGCTTAACGCCGCAGTAAAAAATAAAGCAGGGTACGAGCCTTCTGCCGCAAGCTGAAAAAGTACATCGGTTTTTCCCTTGTCTTTTTGCTGCACAAAAAAAGCTGCGTACAACACAGACGTGCGCTTCATTAACTTTTGTAACGAGCGCGCATCCAGCGAAGGAAGCCATGCGCGGGCTAGCGCCGATACAAACGCTTCGTTTGAACGGACCGGTATACGAAGGTACAAATCGGCATCGCTGTCAAACAAAGTAAACATATCCGCAGCCGGTGCTGCAGGAACGGTTTTACAGGAAACCGTATACAGCACCAAAAACAAAACGCAAAGGGCGGCAATACATAAAAGGCTATTATGCTTTTTCAACAAGCGCCTCCCAGCTAAGCGTACCGGCTTCAATACAAGATGCACCGCTCAAGCAGTCTTTCCATTGAGCTTGCACGGCAAGCGTTTCGGCTACGATATAATCATTAAACATATCAAAAGCTTTTTTCAGTTCAGCCGTTTTATCTGTACTTGCAGCAGCGTTTGATGCGCTTACGGTCAGTTTTATGCGGTCGGTTACTTCAAGTCCTTTTTCTTTGCGCAAACTTTGTACGCCGCGCACTAAATCGCGCACATAGCCTTCCAACTTTAATTCTTCGGTAATTTCCGAATCCAAAGCAACGGTAAGTGTTCCTTCATTAACAACTTTTAAGCTTGCTTTTTCCAGCCGCTCTACGATTATTTTGTCTTTTGTCAACTCAACCGTTTTACCGTCCACATCTATACTCAGCACGGCGCCGTCCAACAGCGATTGAATTGCCTGTTGATCTATATTTTCGATAATGGAAGACGCTTTTTTCATAAGCGCTCCGAGCTCTTTACCGAGCGTGCGGAAATTCGCTTTAGCTTTGTATTCAACCAATTCATCTTCGCGCTCGTGAAACACCACTTTTTTTACGTTCAGCTCTTCACGGATTGATTCTTCCATAGACAAAAGTACGGTTTTTTCTTCCGTGCTGCGTGTAACGAATTCCACGCTTTTAAGCGGCTGCCTGATTTTAAGATTATATTGGTAGCGCAAAGAACGTCCCATGGAAACCGCTTTTTGTACGGTTGCCATTTTAAACTCCAGTTCGCCGTCGCGTTTTGAAGCGTCGTATACCGGATAATCGGCTAAGTGAACCGAAAGCGGGTCGTTTTCGCTTTTTAAATTTTGCCACATAGCTTCGGTTATAAACGGAATAAAAGGAGAAGCGGCAAGCACAAAGGTTTTTAGCGCACAATACAAAGCTTCGTATGCTTCAAGTTTATCCGCATCGTTTTCACTTTTCCAAAAGCGGCGGCGGCTTCTTCTGATGTACCAATTATTTAACTGGTCGATAAAGGCTACCAGAGGATCTATAGCTGCCGACAAATCGTACACATCCATCGCTTCGGTTACGTCCTTTACCAGCTTTTGTGTAATCGATAAAATCCAGCGGTCGAGCGGATTTACCGGCTGTTTGCCGTTAAAAGCGGTACCGCTAGCTTGAATTTTATCGATATTGGCATAGGTTATAAAAAAGCTGTACGAGTTCCACAAGGGAATAAGTATGCCTTTAAGCACATCCCTTACCCCTTCATCCGAATACTTAAGGTCGTCCGCTTTTACCGCCGACGAATGTATTAAAAACAAACGGACGGCATCCGCTCCGAATTGGTTTATAACGTCGGCAGGGTCGGTATAGTTGCGTAAACTTTTGGACATCTTTTTACCGTCGGAAGCTAAAATAAGACCGTTAACGATGCAGTTTTTAAAAGCCGGTTTGTCGAACAACGCCGCCGCCAAAACGGTTAACGTATAAAACCAGCCGCGCGTTTGATCCAAACCTTCGGATATAAAATCTGCGGGAAAATGGTTTTCAAAGTATTCTTTATTTTCAAACGGATAGTGATTTTGCGCATACGGCATAGACCCCGATTCAAACCAACAGTCGAGAACTTCAGGTATACGCTTCATTGTTTTTCCGCACGAACAGGGAATGGTAATTTTATCCACAAAGTGTTTGTGTAAATCTTCAGGATATACACCCGAAAGCTCTTTTAATTCGTCGCGGCTTCCGACACAAATTGTTTTGCCGCAGTCCGGACATTTCCAAATGGGAAGCGGATTACCCCAATAACGGTTACGGCTTATAGCCCAATCGCGCGCTCCTTCAAGCCATTTACCGAAGCGTCCGTTTTTTATGTGTGCCGGCTGCCAGTCGATTTGCTCGTTTGCTTTTAAAAGTTCTGCACGGATCGATTCCACTTTTACAAACCAACTGCCTACGGCGCGGTAAATAAGCGGACTTGAACAACGCCAGCAGTGCGGATACGCGTGCAAAATTTGTTCGCGTTTTACCAGTTTTTTTTCGTTTTTTAAACGTTCGATAATATCTTTATCGCAGTCTTTAACAAAACGCCCCTGATATTCGCTTACTTCGGCTGTAAATTTGCATTCGCCGTCTACAGGACACACAACCGGAATTCCACTTCCTTTAAATAATTTATTGTCTTCTTCACCGAAACCGGGAGCCGTATGTACAATGCCGGTTCCGTCTTCGGTTGTTACAAAGTCTCCGATAAAAACGCGGAATGCGCCGATTGAAGCTATTGTTTGACTTTGCGCCGCGTTGCCGTCTTGCACAAATCCTTCTTTTGCCAAATGCGCAAAATAGGGAAAAAGCGGCTCGTAACGCATATCCTTTAATGCGCTTCCCTTTTTTTTCCATACGATTTTATATTCATCAGGATTTTTATAGTATGCGCTTAAACGGGATTCCGCCAAAATATAGCATTCTTCGCCGTCTTTAACTTTTACATAGTCGATATCGCTTCCCACTGCAAGACCAAGGTTTGACGGCAGCGTCCACGGAGTAGTCGTCCACGCTAAAAGGTAAGTTGCGCCGTTTGTGCAATCGCTGTCGCCTAAGCTTTGGGGAACATCCGTTACTTTAAAACGCACTGTTACGGCAGGATCGTGTACATCTTTATAGCCGCCCAAATTTAATTCGTGATTGGAAAGCACGGTTGCGCAGCGCGGACAATAGGGTAAAATATAGTGACCTTCATACAAAAGGCCTTTTTCCCACAAACGTTTCAGCACCCACCAAATGGACTCCATGTAGTCGGGGTTCATGGTTTTATAATCGTTATCGAAGTCAACCCAGCGTCCCAAACGGGTAACGGTATGCTTCCACTCTTTTACATAGCGCAAAACGCTGGCGCGGCACGCTTCGTTAAATTCGGCAACTCCGTATTTTTCTATATCGGTTTTACAATTAAGGTTAAGTTCTTTTTCTATAAGGTTTTCTACGGGCAGTCCATGGCAATCCCAGCCGAAACGCCGTTCGACTTTTTTACCTTTCATCGTTTGATATCGCGGAATAATATCTTTTATAGTACCGGGAATAAAATGACCGAAATGAGGCAAACCCGTAGCAAAGGGCGGTCCGTCGTAAAAAACATATTCGCTGCAGCCTTCGCGCTGCTGCACGGATTTTTTAAACACATCGTTTTTTTCCCAAAAAGCGAGTATATCTTCTTCTTGTTTTGAAAAATCTACCTTGGGATCAACCGGTTTATACAAAATACAGCCTCTCTGATAAAAGTGTAGAAACCGATTGTAGCGTAAAACCCAAAAAAATTCTAGTGCAGCACGTGTTCTTGCGTTGTTTCAAGCAATCCGTGCACGCTGTCCGATTCGCCGATATGAGCTGCTTTTTGTATGCGTAAGCACAAAGACTCTTCGCCTTTGCTTTTTTTGCAATCGATAACAACGGTATCGCCTTCGCTGCATTCCGAAGCGATTATTTTTAAAGCAAGTACGTCTTCAATTTCGCGCTGAATTAAGCGTCGCATGGGGCGTGCACCGAAAGCCGGCTCGTAGCCGTGTTCGGAAAGAAAAGTGCGCGCTTTTGACGTAAGTTTTAGCCTTATGTGCTGTTCGCTTAAGCGCTGAGAAAATTCGGCAAGCTGAATGTCCAAAACGGCGGACACTTCGGCAGAGGATAAGGGCTTAAATACAACCGTATCGTCTATACGGTTTATCAATTCAGGGCTTAAAATCCGTTTTAATTCGTTAAGCGCATCCGCTTTTATGCTTTTATAGTCCATAATCGCAGCGCTTGCCGAAGAAAATCCCAAACGGTTTTCGTTCGAAATACTGCGCACACCGGCATTACTGGTCATAATAATAATGGTATTTCTAAAATTTACCGTATGTCCGAGACTGTCTTTTAATTCGCCTTCTTCCAAAACTTGGAGTAATAAGTTAAACACATCCGAATGGGCTTTTTCTATTTCATCGAGCAATACGATTGAATACGGATTGCGCCGCACTTTTTCAGTAAGCAAACCTCCGTCTTCGTAGCCAACATAGCCCGGAGGCGCTCCCACAAGGCGGCTGGAATTGTGTTTTTCCATGTAATCGCTCATATCTATGCGGATTAATGCGTCTTCCGAACCGAACAAAAACTTTGCAAGCGTTTTTGCCAAAAGTGTTTTTCCCACACCGGTAGGTCCTAAAAAAATAAAAGAGCCTAAAGGACGTTTTACCGAAGAAACTCCGGAGCGTGAACGGCGGACGGCAGAACACACAACGTTTACCGCTTCGTCTTGACCTACTACGTACTTGTGCAATTCATCTTCCATACGCATTAAACGCGAACTTTCCGAATCGCTTAACTGCTCAACCGGAATTCCGGTCATACCGGCTACCACCGTGCATACATCGCCGGTTTGTACGGTATTGCCGGCACCGGAGCGGCGGTTTTTACCGATGGTTTCAAGCTGACTGCGCAGCGCGCGCACTTGGTCTCGTATACCGGCAGCGCCCTCATAGTTTTGTTCCTGTACCATCCGCTGTTTTTCGTCGGTTAACAAAGCAATCCTTTTTTCTATTTGCGCCAATTCTTCAGGATGCGGATTGTCTTGTATTTTTTTCATTGCGCCGGTTTCGTCGAGCAAATCTATAGCCTTATCCGGCAAAAACCGGTCGGTTACGTAGCGGCGCGAAAAACGCACAATTGCATCGATAACGCCGTCTTCGTAAGTAACGCCGTGGAATTCTTCGTAGCGGCTTTTTAAGCCTTCAAGTATAGCCTTTGTTTGCTCATCGGTAGGCTCGCTTACTTGCACAATTTGAAAACGCCGCTCCAGCGCGGTATCGCGCTCAAAATATTTGCGGTATTCTTTAAGCGTAGTAGCACCTATACACTGTAGTTCACCGCGCGACAGTGCCGGTTTAAGCATATTTGACGCATCCATAGCGCCTTCCGCCCCGCCGGCTCCGATAACGGTATGCAATTCGTCTATAAACAAAATAATGTTTTTGGATTCGCGTATTTCTTTCATTATTTTTTTTAAGCGCTCTTCGAATTCGCCGCGGTACTTTGTTCCGGCTATAACCGAGCCTAAATCCAGCGTTAAAAGCTTTTTTCCCAAAAGCCCTGCCGGCACGCGCTCTTCTATAATGCAGCGCGCCAAACCTTCAACGATAGCCGTTTTGCCTACTCCCGGCTCTCCTACCAAAACGGGATTGTTTTTACACCGGCGCGACAAAATTTGAATGACGCGCGCTATCTCTTTATCTCTGCCGACTACCGGATCCAACGTGCCCATTTTAGCCGCTTCGGTTAAATCTCTGCTGAATTCGCGCAAAAGCGAAGAGCCTGCGCTTTGTTTTGCCGCACCGGACGAAAATCCTTGAACATGAGCGTGATGCGCCACCGGAATTTTATTGTCGTAAGCCGAAGAAGGAATTTGAACGGAAACGATTTCGACACTGCGGCGCACTTCTTCTATGCTTATACCCGCTTTTTGAAAAAAATGGCGGCATATACTTTGCTCTTCGCGGATACAGCCAAGCAAAAAATGTTCGGTTCCGATATAGTCGCGCCGCATAGAACGCGATTCAACCGCCGCTATGTCAAAAACGGTTTTTAGCCGCCGCGACGGCAGAATTTCGGCAAAAGCGGTGCCGGAAGTATGAAAAGGTATGCTTTGTTCGAGGGCAAGCTGAAAGGTAAGTAAATTTATTTTAAGGTACTGCAGTAAGGCAAAGCCCACGCTTGAAGCGCTTTTTACCATAGCAAGCAATAGGTGTTCCGGCAAAAGCTGATCGGCGCCGCTTTTTCTTCCTTCTTCTTGAGCATATATACCCAAAATTTTTTGTAAACGCGGCGAAAGACCTTTTATCATTTTTTTACCCCTTTTAACCGTGAATTTGCACGTGTTCGAGCGCTTCCTGCATAATCAGCGAGCGCAGCCTTTCGCACTGCAATTCGGGTGTGTTAACGTCGCTTTCGAATTTAAATCGTTCGTTCCGATTGATAAATTCAATATGCGCTTCGCGGGTGCGGTAAAACAAACCGAACAAACTTGCGTTTTCGATTCCCGATACAATTCCCGTATCGCAGCCCCATTTTATGCGGAACAAAAGGTCTACACAATCGCGTTCCGACAAAAAACGGCTGTATTTTACCGCAGCAATCGCTTTGTACACATAATCGCGCAAAACCGTCGGTTTAATATCGGCAGTTTTTTGCCTAAACATTCGTTCGGATTCAATCAGCGGTTTTATATTTTCTTTTAATTCCGAGATTTGCTCTGTTTCGCTGCCGGTAAAACAGCCTTTTCCGCTTATTTGATAGCAATCGCCTAAAACGGGCGAAAAAGCGTCTTCGTTTTGCAAACGCTGTCCGAAGCATGCAGACACTTCAAATCCTTTGGAATCGAGTAAGGAAAACGCGTTGTGCAAATCGCCCGTTTCGCGGTTAAAAAACGAAAGTGAGGGCAAATGCACAAATAAAGAAATTTTCATTCCCGTTCCGATATTGTGTACCGAAGCGCTTAAATAACCGAATTCAACCGAAGCTGCAAACTGCACTATATCCTGTAAACCGTCGTCGATGTGCTTAATCAGCGAATACAAAGAATCCGTGCTTAAGCCGGCACCGAAACAAGAAAGGCGCACGTGATCTTCGGCATTTACCGCACACACCAATTTGCCGTCGGTGCGCACTACAATTCCGGCAACGGGGCTGGCGCTTTGCTCTGCGGTAAGCACGCCGCGTTCAAACAGTATGCGCTGCCCCAACCTATCCAGTTTTTTTACGCTGAGCGCTTGATAACGCTCGGGGTTTTCCAAATGCGAAAAAGCATCGAATACCAGATTTTGTATGCGCTCCCCGTCGTCGCGGGTAAAACGGGAAGGAAAAGGAAAATTGGCAAAATTGCGTGCTAAGCGCAAACGGGTTGAAAGCACTACGTCGTTTTCAGGACCGCTTTCGTTATACCACGCGTCTGAGGGCTTATTCATCTCCCCCGTCCCCGTTTCCGGCTAAAGGAGCATTTGCTTCGTTAAAGCCCGTGTCGCTGCGGTTAAGTGAAGTGCCGCTAACTGCAGGACGCTCCAGCGTTTTTAGAAAATCGCGGTATTTTGCGGCTTTTTCGTAATCTTCGCACGCTAAGGATTCTTTTAATTTGCTTTGAATTGCCATGCGGTCGGTAAGCAGCGAACGGAAATAAGCCAGTTTTTTAGGCATAGAGCCGGTATACGGCAAATCCACGCCCTTTGCACCGAGCATAGAACGGATTTCGTCTTTAAACGCAGCATAGCATTCGGGGCATCCTGCATGAAGAGTTTTGCGGATTTCATCAATTCCGCGAGCGCACACCGGACACAGTTTTTTTTCGTAAGCCAAACCGTTTGCCAAACTGCTTAAATTCATGCTGATTTTTTCTCCCGCCGCTTCTATAACACCTTGTTCCCGTGCGCACGCTTCACATAAATGAACTTCTTTTTTTCCGTTTATGCTCAATTGCTGAATAAAAATAACGGCTTCGCGCTGTGCGCACATATCACAAAGCATTGCATTCCTCACGTTTTCCTAATAATATGCAGCGGTTTTTCTTTTCCCGCTCGGGCAGCCGGTAAAACGGAAACCGCCGCCGATAAAAAAAGTGTTCCTGCGGAAATTAAAAACAACTCAAAAAGGGGAATAACGACCGGTATGGTTTGCAAATAGTATTCCGCAGACAAAACACTTATCGGTGCATACGTATATTCCCTATGTATAAGATACCACATTTTTGCAATAAGGTTAACCGCATTTTCAATAAAATGCAGAATTTCGTTACATTTTATGCCGCACAGCATACCTGCCGGCACTCCGATAAGCGTTCCTGCAGCGCCGCACAAAAGTCCGGTTAATAAAAAAGCGGTACTTATTCCCGAAGCCGAAGCTCCCATACTTTTTAATATGGCAATTTCTTTTTTGCGCTCCATAACAACCATAACCAGAGCCGACGATATATTAACCGAAGCGATAAGCAAAATTAAAAACATAATCAATATTAAAAGCACTTTTGTGGAAGCATAATTTTCGTACTGAGATGAGTTTATGTCGCTCCAGCGGTACACTCTAAAACCTGCCGGCAAAAAAGAAGAAACGGCGCGGTAGGTACCGGTAAGAAGATCGGAAAACGGAAAGGCGGTTTCAATTCCGACAGTCACGGAAGATGAAGAAGAATCTAAAAAATCATAGCCTGTTTCAAAGGGCACAAAAACCCACAGTGCATCTATTTCTTCGTAGCCGGAAGAAACGATACCGGAAACTTTGCAATTCAACAATTTCGGCGCTATTCTACCGCCGGCTAAAGTTTTTGCGCCGATTAAACGCAGCGTATCGCCTACGTGCAAGTTTAATTTTTCTGCCATTTTTTTTCCGATAACGGCGCTTTTAGACGAGGGAAAAGCAGCTTGCCCGTCCAGCAATTCAACATATGATTTAAACGCATTGTTGCGCTCAAAGATATCCGTATCAACCGCACGCACGGCAGCACCGCTCCTGCCGGATTTTCCAGCAGCCAAAGCAACTCCGCGTTTTTCCAAAAAAGCTCCCGTAACGCCTTCAAGCGTTTGAATGCGCGTCTGCAGCGTTTTAAGAGTTTGCAGTGTTTTTTCTTTGCTTGCTCCCGCTGTGCCGGCACTTTGCACTACTTGTATGTGATAACTTGAAAGCCCCACCATGCGTCCCATAATACCGTCTATCATACCGTCGGCGACAACCAAAACAACGATAAGCGGCACTAAGCTTAAAGCAACTCCGAACACCGCACCGAAAAGGCTTTTGCGTCCGTTCGACGCGCTGCGCGGGTCGGGCTTTATAATACGCAAAGCGTACAAAAGCGAAGACTTAAACGTCATAAGTAAGCCTGCTTTGCTTTATGCGGCAGCACCGGTCGGCGCGCTCGGCTAAAGATACATCGTGCGTAACCATTACCAGTGTTTTTTTGTATTTTTCAACCATAGAAAAAAGAAGATCACCGACTAAGCGCGCATTTTCCGGATCTAAATTTCCGGTAGGCTCATCAGCCAATACCAAACGCGGGCTGCGCACTAAAGCACGGGCTACTGCCGTTCTTTGACGCTCGCCGCCTGAAAGCTGCGAGGGTAAATGGTACATTCTTTTTTCCAAACCGACATCGCTGAGCAGCTGCCGGGCACGGCAAGCGGCTTCTTTTTTGGGAACGCCGTTCATATATAAAGGTAAAAAAACGTTTTCCAGCGCGCTAAAATCTTTAAGCAAATAGTGAAACTGAAATATAAATCCTAAAAAATTTGAACGGTATTCGGTTAATTCATTTTCGCCGAGCGTGTTCACTTCATAGTTTCCGACGCGCACGCTCCCCTTGGTAGCATTGTCCAGACCGCCGATAATATTGAGCAGCGTGCTTTTTCCGCTTCCGCTTTCGCCCAAAATAACCACTTTACTTCCTTCGGCTACATCCATAGACAAATCTTCCAAAACGGTTAAACGTTCTCCTGTGCCCGCATAGGTTTTTTCCAAACCGCGTATACATATCAAATTACCGCCGTTTTGTTCGGTTTGTTTATCGTTTTGTACATCATTCATAACGCAGCACCTCCGCTACCGACAGTTTCAATATATGTGTGCTTGCGGCATAAGAAGCAGCCAGCGCGGCTAAAACACCGAACAAGGTTATTGCAGCAGTTTCCGGAAAAAACATGCGGGCAGGAATTTGCGCATAAAACATAAACATAGGATTTTCCGTTACATAGTATAATTGCTCACTGTTAAAAAGCAGCGCTTGAGCATACTGCACATAGTACAGCGCTTTGGAAATAAGCCAAAACACCGTATCCGTACGCACGCTGATAAGCATTCCTAAAAGCAAACCGGGAACCGCTCCTCCCAAGCCGATAAACAATCCTTGCATAAGAAAAATCGCTTGCACCAAAGCGTGAGGAGCGCCCAAAGCGGATAATACGGCAATTTCTTCGCGGCGCTCAAAAACCATACGGCGCATACTGTTAAAAATATTCACGCCGACTACTACAAAAATAAGAAAAACAAGCAGCATTAATACGTTTTTTTCGATTTTGAGCGCTCCGAAAAAAGAGCGGTTGTAAGTACGCCAAGTTTCGCCGGCAATATTCGGTAGTTGACTGTGTAAAACCGATAAAAAACGGCTGTCGTGAGAAAGCTTTTTTAACTTTATACCGTACACACTTTGTTCGCTTTCGCCGAGTAAGCGTTTACCCACGGCGGAAGAAAAAAAGACAAAACTGCCGTTTATTTCGGAATAAGAACAAGAAAAAATTCCGGATACGGTAAATACGCGATCCGCCGAAAGCAGTTCTACATCCGAAGAGCCGGAAAGAGCTAAAAGGTGGATACTGTCGCCGACGGTTAATCCCAGTGAACGCGCCAAAGCGCTTCCGACGACGGCTTTGTCGGAGCTTATATCAAAGCTGCCCGATACGATGTGCACTTGCGAAGCAAAACCGCTGTCATTTTGCATACTGTTTTCGGGAATAAAGCGGATTAAAGCAGCTTCTTGGCGTCCGTTTTTTCCTACGGTAAGCGCTTGGGCTTCCGTAAAGGGCATAAACGAGCGAACCAAAGGGTTTGCACTTAAAAAAGAGGTTAAACGTTTGCTTTCTTCTTGATTTTTCGCCTTCGCGCGCACATGAAACGAATGGATTTCCAATATGCTTTCGATATAACCCATTTGAAAACCGTTCATTACCGCCATAACGACGATTAAAGTCATAACGCCGAAAGCTATTCCCAAAGAAGAAAGAAAAGCCGTTAGCGCACCGCGGCTTTGGGCGTCTATGCGCGCAAAACGGCGAGAAATAAATAAAATCCATGCGGTTTTATTTGCGGTATTCACAAAGACGCTCCCTGTTTGTTTTGTGCAAAAGATCGCTCTCTTTTTTTAACGCCGTTTTCGTACACAGTTTCCGACACCGCAGTACCGTCACGGTATACGGAAATGATTTGTATGTCTCCTGGAAAAAAAAGCGTTTCTTCCCAATCGTCGGCGGAACGGTACACGCTTTGTTTTATTTTTTCTCCGTTTCGGTAATAAAAAACGTCGGCTTTTTTACTGCCTTTTTTGTAGCGGTATTCCGTTTTTTCGGTACGCGTAACTGAATCAAAAAATTCCATAAACCGTTCACTTAACCTGCCGGTACTGTCATAACTGAGCGTTTCGGAAAACACTAAGCGTTTTTTTTCACCGTTATTTTGAGTGTCGCTATTTTTGCCGTCCGCTTCGGCTGCATTTTTTTCGTATACTTCACGCTTAATTAAATTACCTTTTTCGTTATAGCTTTCGCCCGTTATACGCGAAGCAGCTTTGTCCTGTGTTTCGCTATAGGACGGAAAAGGACTGTCATTTTGATACGTGTATGTGGTGAGTAAAACGGGCTCGCTTTCCCCTTTTTTCCATACTGTTTTTTGCACAAGGCGTTTTAAAGCGTCCGTTTTTTTTTGAACAAGCATGTCGTCGGAATAACGCAAAGATCCGCTAAATGAGGGCGAAAGCAAAAGCGTTTCTCCGTCTTCGCTGTAGCTTCGCAAAGCGCCGGAAACGCTGTGTTTAATTTGTCCTTGCGCCGCGCATAAACCGAGCGCATACATAGTTATATACGGTACAAAAAAACAAACGATACACACACGCTTCATTACTATTCGCCTATAAAATCCGCAGCATAGCGCTCGGGATTAAAGGGTGCAATGTCGGCATAGTTTTCTCCGAATCCTACAAAAGATACCGGAATGCCCAATTCCCGTCCTATCGAAAAAACCGCGCCGCCTTTTGCCGTAGAATCGTATTTTGTTAAAAAAAGCGCGTCTATGCCGACCGCTTCGTGAAACACTTCCGCTTGACGGAATGCGTTTTGTCCGGTTGTACAATCGAGCACCAGTATTTTTTTATATGCTCCTTGACTTGCTTTTGAAGACGCTACGCGGTCTATTTTTTGCAGTTCGCGCACAAGGTTTTCTTTGTTGTGCAGCCTGCCTGCGGTATCCGCCAAAACGATTCCCCCGCCCTTTGCCGCGGCGGCTTCACAGGCGTCGAACACTACCGCAGACGGATCTGCTCCGTGCGAGTGACAAACAACGCGTACTCCCAGTTTTTCTCCGTGATAGCACAATTGCTCTATTGCAGCTGCACGAAAAGTATCGGCAGCAGCCATAATTACATTATACTTTCCGGTATTTTTATAAAACGACGCCAGTTTTGCCGCCGCCGTCGTTTTTCCAGCCCCGTTTACGCCCAAAAGCATATACACATTTACTTCAGCCGGATCGGGTTTCAAAGCAGCCGATTTTACCGATTCAAGCAAAAGCGAACGCAGCTGATCACGTATAGCTTTGTAATCGGTTAATTTACGTTCTTTACATCGCTTTTCAAGTTCTTCAACCGTTTCAAAAGCAGTTTTTGCTCCCACATCGCCTTCAACCAAAGTGTCGGATAAAAGTTCAAAAAAGTCGCTGTCTATATGCTTTTGTGCACCGAATAAATTCTTTATTTTTGAAGCAAAAGAAGAATAGCCCATACATTCCCGTCATTTTTTGTGTTTTATCGGCAGTTTTTGTTCGGGCAGCACTGCATTTACCGAATGAAGATAGATACCCAACTGCACTAAAAAATTTACGCCTAAGCCTATTGAAACTCCGGCGGCGGCATAGCGTGCAACGTTCCACTTTTGCAAATCATCCGCCGTATTGTTTCCCCTTGCCCATGAATTGTATTCGTCTACATATTTCCCCAATAAAATAAACGAAGCAGGCAAAGACACAATTAAAGCTGCGTACGAATTGTACATAATTTTTCGTTTTTTTTCAATGCCGCTTCCTATATCGCTTAAAACCGCCGAGTTAACGGAATACTCCGCTATGTTTGCACCGGCATTTCCGGCAGCGCTTTCGGCAGTTTTTGCACCGGCAACAGTGTCGGTACCGGCGCTTGATGCCGAACCTAAGTTTGCACCGGCAACAGTGTCGGCACCGGTGCTTGATACTGAACCTAAGTTTGCACCGGCGCTCGATGCCGATGATGCCGAACTTGCATTTGTGCCGGCACTGCCGCCCCTTTCAAAACTTAGATTTGATTGCCGGCGTTTAGGTTCACTCAATAAAAAACGCTTGGCGTTGCCGTTTTCATCTGCTAATTCTGCTAAAACGGGTAAACCGTTTACCGTAAACAAGTTTGCATCTTTTTCGTCAGGCAGCGCTTTTAATCCGTACAAATACAGCGAAAAAAGCGAAGCGCTATCAAAATATATTTTTACCGGTATCGCTTCTTTCCTTTTTAAACGGATACGTATGCGGAACGTATCGGAACCGGAAAAATTATAGTCGGCAGCAACTGCTTGATACCCTTCGGCTTCTGCGTATATGTGGCGGATACCGCCGGTTAATACGGCGCTTAGGTTTTGCTCAGGAGTTTGCCCGTCTGCCTCACTGTGCTGCCGGTTAAAATACAGTTGGTTGCCGTCTACGCGTATAAGTGCCGTTTGCGCCGCTTGTGCAGGTTGAATATCGAAATCGATACGCACTTGCCGTTCGTTTTTTAAAACGGGAAGCAGTTTTTCGGCAAGCTTTTCGGCAAGCTTTTCAAAATTATCTACGCTTTCGATTTCACACACTTGTGCAGCTTGATATGCGAACGGATACAGCGTTAAAACGGCACAAGCATACACATAAGATCCGGTGCGTCGAAGCGTGCCGCTTATAAGCGCTTGAATATCCTGCGGCTCTTGTAAGCCGAAGCCGTTTTCGCTTACTTCGTAGAGACTGTCCGAAGAATTTTTCCACAGTACAATGCGTTCGGGAACCGAAACAAAGCCTGAAGCAATTTTATCGTTTTCTTCTTTTATGCTTTTTTCTATTTTTGCATTAATGGCGCTTATCTCTTTTTCTTTTGCACCAATATTTGCTTTTAGTTTTTTTTCATCCGTAAAAACGAAAACGGCTTGGTCACGCAAAGCGACGGCTTTTTTTAAATCTTCGTACAAACTGCGCCGTTTTACCGCAAATTCTTTTTTTTCCCGGCGGCAAAGCTCGTCTTCAGGAACGGTACGTATACCGGCATCCGCAATTTTTTCCAAAATGAGGCGTGGAAGCGCGACAGCTGCCGCTTGTTCTGCAGTTACAGCAGTAGAAGAAGATGTTTGGTTTTGCAGCGTTTCCGTTTTAAAAGCGCATGCGGCTACAGTCCAATCGAGCGCAGTTAAAAAAGCCGACTGAACCAGCAAAGCGCACAAAATCAGTACGCTTTTTTTCACTCATCGGCCTCCGCTTCAAGCGGCAAACCTTTCCACTTTGCCGCAAGATAGGCTTCGATAAACGGGTCAAGTTCGCCGTCCATAACGGCTTGAATATTACCCGTCTCATGCCGGGTGCGTAAATCTTTTACCATCGTATACGGCTGGAATACATACGAGCGTATTTGACTGCCCCATGCAATATCTTTTTTTTCTTGCGCGAATTTTGCGTTTTCTTTTTCTTTTTCCTGTTTGTAGTATTCGTACAAGCGCGCTTTAAGCATGCTCATGGCAGTTGCCCGGTTCATCGTTTGACTTCGCTCGGTTTGGCAAGCAACCACAATACCGGTCGGCAAGTGCGTAAAGCGAACAGCCGAATCGGTTTTATTGACATGCTGACCGCCCGCCCCGCCGGAACGATAAGTATCTACACGCAAATCTTCAGGCTTAATTTCGACTTCTATGCTGTCGTCGAGCACAGGGAACACGTATACCGAAGAAAACGAAGTATGCCGGCGCGCATTTGAATCAAAGGGGCTGATACGCACCAGCCGATGCACTCCTGCTTCCGACTTTAGATAACCGTATACGTAATCGCCTGAAATTTGCAGCGTAACCGATTTTAAACCGCCTTCGGCTTCCAGCATATCGACCGTTTCAATTTTATAACCGCGGCGTTCCGCCCAACGGGTATACATACGGCACAGCATTTGCGCCCAATCGCAGGCTTCGGTGCCGCCGGCGCCGGAATGTATGCTTAAAAAAGCGCTGTTTTTATCGACTTCATCCGACAATAAATTCAATATGCTGTATTTTTCGTAATTTTCTTTCGCTTTGTTAAAAGTTTGACTTATTTCGTCTTCCAAACCGTCGTCCGCCGATTCTGCTGCCAGTTCGTATAAAGTTTCAAGATCTTCGCAAGTTTTTACCAAATCGCGCCACGGTTCTATTTTATTTTTAAGCAGTTTTATTTCCTGCAAAACTTTTTCCGCTTTTGCCGGATCAGACCAAAAATCGGCAGCGAGGGTTAGTTCTTCTTTTGAAGCAATACGTTTTTCAACCGCTTCGTGGTCAAAGACGCCCCCAAACATCGAGAATATCCGCTTTTAACGAAGCGATGGGCATTTTAAAATCTTCAAGCATAGCGTGTTCCTTTTTCTTTTATCTTTGTGCCGGCGGACGCAGCATACAGCGGCGCCACCTTTTTTTATTTAATTCCGTAATCGCCATAAAACCGTTTACGGGATATTGATATATGCGTACCCTATCGTAATAATCGGTAACTTTGTCTATGTCTTTTTTTAAAGTATGCAGCCTTTTTTCGGTTACAGCCGTATGTTCCCAGCACGCCCGCTGTATTTTTACAAAACCGTACTGCGAAAGCACCGATACGATTGCACGGGAAGACTCCAAGCCGCCCGGATCCAAAACGACGGAAACAAACATATATTACAGCATAATTGAAAGCACACATCTTGTCAAACCGTTTATTTTAAAGCATTATATATGTATGAAACGTTATGCACTTTTGTGCGCGTGCGCTTGCATGTATGCAGCTGTTGCGGCACAAAGCAAACCGATAGTATTGCATATAACGGCATCCGCATTGGAAACGGACGGCGAAATCAGCGTCCGCTGGCAAATGGATAAACAAAGCACACAATCGGTTAGCCGGCTGCTTGTATTTAGAAGCACTGACGGCATTATTAAAACGATTGACGAAAACGCCGTGCCGCACGCGGTTTTGTCTGCCGGCAGCACGGAATACCGCGATAAAGTATCCGACACGTCAAGTACGTATTACTATGCAGTTATTGCAGAGCAAAGCGACGGAAGCGCATACAATATAGTCATCCCTTCGGTAAACGCAACTTTAACAGGAGTAACGCTTGCTTTATCGGCACAGCCGCTTACGACAAACGATGAAAAAGAACTTTTTGCCGAACCATCCCCGGTTCCCGTTAAAACTCCCGTAACGCTAAGAAAACGCCCGCTTCCCCGCCTTAATATATTGCCGAATATTGTGCCGGAACAAAACGCATATCCAAAAAGCGGCGAAATACAATCAAACTACAACGCTTATGATATAAACACCGATGAAAACATTAAAGCCGATATTTTAGAACAAGAAAAAAACGATGAGCTTTTAAGCGGCGACGATTACACGCTTTTTGCAATTATAAACGAACGTTTTACCCCAAAAGACTGGGAAAATGCCGAAAAAGACTTACGCCGCTTTTTGCACATAAACCGAAGCGAAGAAGTAAATGCGCGTGCTTTTTTTTATTTAGGGCAAGCACTGTATTTTAACGGTAAATACCGCCAAGCGCTCGAATGCTTTCAAAATTCGCAGCGTTTTTTTCCCGTTCTTTCAAAAAAATGGAGCGAGCGCGCCCTCGACCGCTACCGAACGGAATAAAGAGCGTGCAAACGGCTCTCTAGCGAATAGATTGAATTAAATCGTATAAAAGCGATTTTCGTTTTTCAACTTTCGGCGGAGAAGCTTCTTGAGCATTTTTTTTTCGCGACTTTTTAGACTTTGCCGTTTCTTCGGTTTGCGTATCCTGCGTTTGCGCAGCGCCGCTTTTTACAAGCGGAAGCAATTCATCGTCGATTGCAAGCAAATCGTAAAATCCTGTTTGTTTAAAATCGCCTTGCGAAATATCTTCGCCTATAGCGCTCAGCGTTACCGTTCCGAGCGCTTTTTTTTCGTCGTATTTTAATCCGATCCCCGTATCGGCTATTTTAAGATCGCCTTTTTTATACACGGAAAAACTTTGTCCCATCAGCGCACCGTCTTTAGTACCGAAATCGATTAACACGGTTGTACCTCTGCGTTTAATAACCCTTGCTTTTTGAGGCATAAGAGTACGCACATCGTCGCGGATTTTTTGTAAAACCGATGCTAAACGGTCGTTTCCGGTGCGGTACACATCCAACGACAAAGCTTTATTGCCGGTAAAAGCGGAGTATATGTCCATACGCACGGTGATATCTCGCTCGCCTTCAAGCACATCGATGAGCGCAAAAAAATCGTATGAGCGTGAGCGGGCATCTTTAAACGCTTGCGCATAACCGCTTACGCTTTGCCCGGCGGTAATTGCACGCACCGTTTGTTCCGAGTTAAAAATGTCGCCAAGTATGCCCGCCACTACAGGAAATACGTGCTGATGATGTACCGACAGCGTATCTGCCGGATAGTACAACCCCATAGTCCAACGGGTTTTATCCAAATAAAACGGTTCTATATCCCATTTAACCGGCAAACTGTTTTGCAGCAAAGACGTATAGGATTCAATCGTATCGTCGATGCGCGCATTCGATTTATCCTGATCGTGTAAAAAGTTAAGCTGAGAAAGGTAAGATTCGTTTAAGCCGTCGTTTCGCAAAATATCGGCAAGGGCAACTCGCGCCGTTACATCGACAGGGTTAAGACGCAGAGCACGCTGATATTCGTATAAAGCTTGCACTGCCATAAATTTTTCCATATAAACGCCGGCTTTTTCCAAATGATAGGAAGCCCATTTTGCACGCCGTTTATCTTCCACTTCCGTTGAAGCGAATACCAGCAGTTCAAATGCGGCGCGCATTATTTCGT
Source organism: Treponema lecithinolyticum ATCC 700332 (assembly GCA_000468055.1). Taxonomy (GTDB): domain Bacteria; phylum Spirochaetota; class Spirochaetia; order Treponematales; family Treponemataceae; genus Treponema_C; species Treponema_C lecithinolyticum. The sequence goes on from KI260564.1 coordinate 209,183, forward strand.
CTTGAGGGTCTACGGTTAAACCGGTATTCCACGCCGTTAATGCGTTTTCGGTTTGTCCGAGCATTTCAAAAGCAAGACCCTTAACGTACCACGCCGAAGATTGATTTCTGTTTTTGGAAATACGGTAGTCGCAAATATCTATTGTTTCCGTGTAGCGCTTTTGTGCATACAAAATATCGGCAAGCAATTTGTACGCCGTATCGTAATTGCCGTCTAAAAGAATTGCTGTGCGCACGTATGTTTCCGCATCGGATAAATTATTTGCTTGAGCCGCCAAATAACCGGCAAAATAATGTACTTGCGCATTGCCGCTGTGAGCTTTAAGCGCTTGAAGAATATAAGAGTGCGCTTTATCCCGTTTACCTTGCCGTTCGGCAAGCAAAGCTAAAGATAACAGCGCTTTTTTATTGCCCGTTTGGCGTTTAAGCGCATCCGCATAATATTGCTCGGCAGCCGAAAATTTACCGTCAAAAATATCGAGCTGCGCCAAACCGAAGCGCGCTTGTATATCGTTTGGAAACGAAACGAGCACTTGTGAAAACAGTTTACGCGCTTCATCTATTTTTTCTGCTCCGATAAGGGCAAATCCTTTTAAATTTAAAACATCGGTACGGTTTTTTATATATTTTGCTGCAGTATCGGCATATTGCACCGCCAAATCGTATTGTTCAAGTTCATACGCACACTGAGCAAGCGCAAACCATGCTTCCCCGTAGGATTGATTTACGCTTACCGCTTGCTGGTATTGTTCGAGTGCGGCATACCAATCGCCCCTGTTTTGATACTCTTTTCCCCTTGCATATAAATCGAGCGCGGAAGTTTTACTTGCCGTTTGCGCACCGGCATTTTGTATACCGACGGAAAGCATAAAAAAAAATGCCGCAAAAACAACGCATAGGTATTTTTGTTTCATAACCGGATTTTCCCCCACCGCTTTGCACACGTTTATTCGCCCTCATCGGCTGCGTTTTGTGTATGCTTAATAATCTTTATTTGATTTACCCGATGCCCTTCCATATCCTGCACAATAAAGTCGTAACCGTTCCACGACGCTTTTTCGTACTTTACAGGGATTTTACCGAGTAAATCAAATACAAAACCGCCCAAAGTATCGAATTGCTCGTTGGGAAAATGTGAATGTACCGTTTCATTTAAATCGTCAAGGTTTAAGCGCGCATCGCACAACCACACGTTTTCTCCCAACTGCAAAATATCTTCACGCTCGTTATCGAATTCGTCTTGGATATCGCCTACTATTTCTTCGATAATATCTTCCATACATACAATGCCCGATATTCCGCCGTATTCATCAATCGCAACCGCTATGTGCACGTGCCGCCTTTTAAACTCGCGCAGCAAACTGTCGATACGTTTTGATTCAGGTACAAAAAAAGCTTTACGGATAATTCTTTGCAAATCGGCAGCTTCTTTTTTTGCAAATGCCGTTATAAGGTCTTTAACGTATAAAACGCCGACTACATTGTCTATGGAATCTTCATAAACGGGAAAGCGGGAGTGTCCGCTTTCGGCTATTTTTTCTAAAAGCTCATCTTGAGGAGTTGACAGCGATAAAAAATCGACGTCTATGCGCGGGATCATCACTTCTTTTACAGAGGTTTCAGCAAGCTCTTCTATACCGCGTATCATATCGCGCTTTTCTTCGCTTAAGATATCTTGCCGCTCTTGGGTTAAGTGTCCTGGGTAAGGGTCTTCTTCGTTTTTCTTTTTAAAAATTCCGGTTAAAAAACTCATTTACTTTTCCTCTATTATAACATAGGAGGCGAATTCATTCAATAAGCGTTCTTGCAAGCTTAGCATTTCACACTGCACGGCGTCTCCTATACGGTTTTCTCCGTGATCCATACCTTCTAAATGAAGAATACCATGAATTAACAAGCGTTTCAATTCTTCGTTTTGTGAAACGGCAAAATCGGCGGCATTTTGGGCTAAAAATTCCAAACTGATCACTATATCGCCTGCCGCATAGCGGACTTTTCCGTTTTCGTCGGTATATTCGCTGTATTCGCCGCCTTGCTCAAAGCTTAACACATCGGTCGGGGCATCCACAGCGCGGAACTGCCGGTTTAAATTGCGGATATATTCGTTTGAACAAAAAAGTACGGAAAGCTCCCAATTATCATGGGAACGTTTTTTCAGTACACACTCTAAAAAATCCTGCGCGCGCGAAAGCCATGCGGGAAGTTCAATACCTTCGGCGGCAAACAGCAGTTTATTTTCCATTTGTGCTTGCATTTGTATTTGCACTTGCCGCGCCGGCAAAATTTTTTGTTTCCGATTGTTTTTCACGGGTATTTTCCGCATCGGCTTCAGGGTCTCGCTGGTTCGGGTATTCTATGCGCGAATGGTAATAGCCTGCCAAAATGTTTACAAAAGCGTTTTTTATTTTATCCAAATCGCTGAACGTAAGATCGGCTTTATCCAATTGACCGCTTTCGTATTTTCCCATTACCAGTTGACGGATAAATTTTTCAAGGCGCGGAACCGACGGATTTTCCAATGTGCGGCTTGCAGCTTCTACGGTATCGGCAAGCATAACAACCGCAGCTTCCTTTGAAGCAGGCGGTGTTCCGGTATACGAAAATTCTTCTTCGGAAACGTTCGGATCGGCTTTTTTAGCTTCATTGTAAAAATAAACTATTAAACCGTTTCCATGGTGCTGGGCAATAATATCGATTACTTGTTGCGGAAAACGCATTTGCACTGCCCGCTCCACGCCTTTTTTTACGTGGTTGCGTATAACGGATACGGACAAGCGCGGGTTAATGTCGTTGTGTTTGTTGCCCTTTGTTTGGTTTTCTATAAAATATTCGGGCTGTTCAAGCTTACCTATATCGTGGTAGTACGCTCCAACGCGGGCAAGTAAACCGTTTGCACCGATAGTACTGCACGCATTTTCGGCAAGGGTTGCCACCAGCATGGAGTGATTGTATGTTCCCGGAGCTGCAAGCAGCATGCGGTGCATAAGCGGATTGTTTAAGTCCGATAAATCCATCAAGCGGAATACCGAAGCGGTATTAAGCAGCACTTCAAGCGGCGTTAAAAAACCCAAAGCTAAAATGCCGGACAAAAATCCGTTAAAGGCAACAGCTGCTCCGTTTAAAAGAGAAAAAGACAAAGAGTTTGCATAAATGATTTCCAAAGTAAACAAAAATACCCAATTAAGCAAAGCAAGCAAAACAGAAGCGAACACCAAGCTTATGCGTTTATCGAGTTTGCGCACAATACGCGCAGATGCCACAGCCGAACTGAGCACAAACAGCGCTGAGGGCGTATGTGCCGACGAACCGTACAGCACTGCAAAAAACAGCAAAAACGAAAAATACACGGCAACTCGTTCGCTGAACAGCATAGCCGTCAGCATAACGACAAACGAAGCCGGTAAAATAATGGGCAAAGTAAAAGGTGTTGAAAAAACCGGCAATTTTCTTCCGAACACAGCGACCGCATACACAAGCACAAACATAATCGCAAGCGTAACCGCTTCTTTTAATTCAAGGGGACGTTTAAGGAAAAAGGACGAGAACAGCAAAAACATCAGCACGCTTAAAAGCATAAAAAACAGCATTGCATTGCCGACGGCTCTCAAGTCCACATACGCGGGCGTTTCAGCCATTTTTTTTAATTTATCGTAACGCTCTTGCGTAATGGGAAAACCTTTTTTAATGATTTCTTCGCCTTTTACGATTGTAAACGGATTTAATTCCGTAGGCAAAAGCGTTTTTTGGGCAATAATCGTTCTATCCGCTATTTGGTCCACTTGGTATTCCGCTAGAGGAAAAGAAAACAGCGTTTCTCCGGTTGCCGCATCAAAAAATGAAACGGTAAGCACTGATGCAAAAGTAAGCACAAAAACTATAAAAAAAGCGTATTTTATGCGTAAGTATGCAAACGCTTTAGCAAAAAAGCTATCCGTTTGTCCGTTGGTATTATTCATGTTCTTCATAAGCCTGTACTATTTTTTTAACCAGCTCATTGCGCACCACATCCGAAGAATTCATATATACGATTTTAATACCGTCGATATTTTTTAAAATGTGTACGGCATTTTTTAAACCGGATTCAGTGCGCTTGGGCAAGTCTGTTTGCGTGATATCGCCGGTAATAAATACCTTTGATCCGTCCCCCATACGGGTTAAAAACATTTTCATTTGCCGGCAATTCGTATTTTGCGCTTCATCCAAAATAACGACGCTGTCGGAGAGCGTTCTCCCGCGCATATAGGCAAGCGGCGCTATTTCTATAACACCGTTTTCAATCATTTTACGTACCGTTTCTTTGGAAACAAAGGTTTCCATAGCGTCATATAAAGGACGCAAATACGGATTTATTTTTTGCTCCAAATCGCCGGGTAAATACCCTAAATTTTCGCCGGCTTCGACCACGGGACGGGTTAAGATAATCTTTGATTTTTTGTGCGAAAAAAGCAAATTAAGCGCTTCGGCAACCATAATATACGTTTTACCCGAACCGGCAGGTCCTATGCAAAACACCATATCGCACGAGCGCATAGCTTGTACCAATTCAGCTTGATTTTTGCTTTTGGGATACAATTTGCGCTGTGCTCCGGGAATGCTGATACTTGTTTTTGAAAATAAGTCGTGCAGTTCACGCTCGGAAAGATTATTTTTCGGCGGCGGAACGTTCAAAATGGAATACACCATGTGATCGTCAGCTTCGCTGCCGTTTTCCACTTCGTCTACAATGCGGTCTATAATGTATTTAAAACGCTCGTGAATACCCGGATCGGTTTCGGAAACGGAAAGTTCGTTGCCTCTGGTAAATACCGGTACACCCAAATGGCGCTCAATGAGGCGTAAATTACAATCATTTGTGCCGCACAAACGTGAAAGCACATCCGTGTCGGGCACGACAATGGTAAACGCTGATTCCACTGACGTATATACTACTCATAATCGCTCCTATACGTCAAGTGCGAATCAGTACGTTTTTTTATGCTTACTGCCTCATGTGTTTATCAATTAAACGGAGCTAAAGCTCAACAAAGTTCCCGTTCCCTGCATATTTATACATCTTCCAGTTTTTTACGTTTTTTGCATTATCGAAGGCTGTTTTCAGTTCCCCCGGAGAAGTAAAATCCTTATGATTGCCTTCGCTAACGCCTGATAGTTCGATGTAAAGCTCACACTTTGCATTCTGGCTTACAGTGCGCTGCGGTAAATCGGTAAAGATTTTTATAAACGCATCAGCGGTAAGCTGATTGTGCTTGCATTCCAGCCTTCGCAAAGCATTTGAGCCCTGTACGTTAAGAACGGCAAGCTGATTGCCGTCGCATTCCAGAGTTTGCAAAGCACTTAAGCCCTGTACGTTAAGT
>KI260564.1:214635-287928 GCA_000468055.1 Treponema lecithinolyticum ATCC 700332
ACTTAAGCCCTGTACGTTAAGTTCGGTAAGCTTATTGCCAAAGCAGACCAGCTTTTGCAAAGCGGTTAAGCCCTGTACGTTAAGTTCGGTAAGCTGATTGTAACTGCAGTACAGCTCTTGCAAAGCGGCACAGCCTTGTGCGTTAAGGGCTATCAATTTATTGGAATCGTTACTGTTCCTGCCGCCGGCTTCCAGCTTGGTGATCTTGCCTTTGAAAATTACTGTTCTACCTTTTGCGTTCAGTTCGGTTTGCGTGCCGCTTGCAAGCTCTGTTTCGGTGCAGCCTTCTACCTTTACGGTGGTACCGTCGGCAGTTGTTGCCTTAACTTTAATGGTGAGCTTATCGGGGCTTAGAGTAAGTTCGATTTTTCCGGGCGGAAGGAGTTGGAAGCTCACCTTTACGTCAACCGCTGTCGTTACGCTGTGAGTATAGGTGTTTGACGTGTTGCTTATAACAGTGCCGTCTACTTTCCACTCTTTTAGTTTGTAACCCGCAGCGGGTACTGCCGTAAAGGTTACGATTTTATCCTGTTCGACAGTTACGGGGCTTGTACCGGTTTCCGTTACGCCGTCAGCTTTTGCTTTGAGTGTGCCGCCGGCACCGTCTACGCTAAAGCTTACGTTGTGCTTAGGCTTAATCTCCGGTTTTCCCGCGCCGTTTGTATTCCCGCCGTCCGCTGTTTGCGGACAGCCGGTAAACACTGCAATGAACAGCACAAAAGCCGCTCCTAAAAAGGCAAATGCCTTGTTCTTTGAATAACTTTTCATTGTAAGTTCTCCTCAAAAATATTTTACCTCATTATAATTGTACCACGCTATTCTTTTAAAAACAATTTATACGAAAAAAAAGAACCAAAGTTCGCAAAAAAGAACTTTGGTTACTTGGTCAAAACCGTCTGTGTATGTTGTATTGTCAGGCACAAGCTTGACAAAACGCGAGAGGAAATTAAAAAGCTGTAAAGCATCATTTTATATACAAATAGGCGTTAAGGTTTTAGCGCAGGATGTACACACAATATCTTTAAATTCTTTAAGACAAAAAAACACAGGCTGTCCGCTGACAGGATGATTAAATTCCAAAGCGCACGCATAAAAATGCATATCCGTGTTTTTACCGGAGTGCTGCACGCAAAAAGGATTGTACAACTCATCGCCTATAACGGGTAAACCGCATGAAGCCAAGTGAGCGCGTACTTGGTGACGAAAGCCTGCGGTTATGCGGCACAAAACGCACACAACATTCCCGCCGGCGCCGCTTTGTGCAGAATCCGGTTTTTTTATAGCAGCGGCAGCAGGGTTTTGCGCCGCATGTTCAATGTACAAAATTTCGGTACGGTAGGTTTTGCTGCCGGCTTTTTTTAAGTCCGCTTTGGAAGCGTTTGCAAAAACGGGTTTAACGGCACGGGATCCCGTACCGAAAGGGCGGAAACGGCTTTCGATAACTGCCGGCACTTTTATGCGTTTTAAACTGTCCGTGCTTGGGCAATAACAGTATGCGCAATAATATTTTACAAAGGAACCTTTTTTTTGCATACATTCAAAAGCATTGTACGCATTTTGAGTGCGCGCAATAAGCAAAAGACCGCGCGTAGCCGTATCCAAACGGTGCAGCAAACCGCCCTCTATGCTTTTTTTGCCGCAAACGGATGTAATTTCCGGAAACAAAAGAGCAGCTTGACTGAATGCGTCCGGCTGTACCGGCTCTGAAGTCTTTACCGGCAATACTGCAGGCGCAGTGCCTGTTGCCAATCCGGCGCTATGCGCTTTGAGCGGAGCGGAGGGCAAACCGGCAGGCTTATCTACGATAATAAAATGTTTGTCTTGCACGGCAACAAAAATACGCGGAAAATCGTTTGAGGGAAGAAAATCGTTTAACGGCGGCGCAGCGCTCATCGTTACACGCACTCCGGATCTGGGGCTCGCTTAAAGCGTTCATGCAGCGTTTTAAGCACTTTTTTAAAACGGCGCGGAACGGGGGCTTTAAACGAAGTTAAAGAAGCGCTGTCGGCGTTCAGCCGAATGCTTAAACGGCGCGCATGCAGCATAAGCGTTGCGCTTTCAAATAAAGCGTCCTTTTTGCCGTACAAGGGGTCTCCGAGCACGGGACAGCCTAAGTGTTTCATGTGCACACGAATTTGGTGTGTGCGTCCGGTTTTAATCGTTATGCGCATAAGCGAATACGGACCGTAAATACCTATGCAGCGGTACAGTGTGTGTGCGAGTTTTCCTTGCGAGCAGTCTTTTGCAACGGTAAACAATATGCGGTTTGAAGCGGAACGCACCAATGTATTTTTAATCTCTCCGGATAAAACCGGCGGATGTCCCTGCACTATTGCGATATATTCTTTTTTTACCCTGCGGTTTTTAAATTCAGTTTGTAAAAATATTTCGCTTTCGATGTGCCGCGCCGTAATTAACACACCTGAAGTATCTTTGTCCAAACGGTGCACAATTCCTGACCGAAACGACGGTGAACTGGTATTTTGATCGTTTGTACACACACATTGCCAATGATACAGCAATGCGTTTACTAAAGTGTGCCGGCTATTCCCTGCTCCCGGATGAGTTACCATTCCCTGAGCTTTGTTTACAACGGTTACGTCATCGTTTTCAAATAAAATATCGAGCGCAATATTTTCCGGTTCGGCGCTTTCACACACGGTGTCTTCCCAATCGATGACAACGTTTTCTCCGCCCTTTAAACGAAGCGATAACTTGGCATTCTTTCCGTCTACGGTAAGCGAACGGAGAGCATTTTTTAAACGGGAGCGGCTGATGTTTTGTACTTCGCTTGCATACACATCGAGGCGCACCGGACAACGGCTTTTATCCGCAATAAAACACAGCTGCGCCATCAAGACGTCTCCTGAAGCAGTTCTTTTTCGGCGGCGGCATTCTCGGCATTCTCGGTATTTTCCACAGTTTCTATTTCTATCGCATCGTTTTTTTCCCGCTCTCTTTGTTTAAGTTGTTTTTTAAGCTTATTTTGTTTGACTTTGAGTACTATAAAATCGGTAAGACCGATTACAACGCTGGCAGCAGCGGCAGCTGTCAAAATACCGATTTGTTCATCGGTATTCAATTTTGCCTCTTGAGAAGAACCGGGAAACGGATTCGGTATGTAAGCGTTGTCAAAATCGTGAGAGCCGTAACGGTATAAAGAATAAATGAGCGTTGCATTAAGCGTTGTAAAAGGTAAAGAGCCCAGCGTAATTATTTCGGCACGGCGCAAATCTTTTGCCCACGAAGGAAGCTGTTCACCCTCTTTGTAGCCTTCAATATGTAATTCCTGTGAGCGCGACAACGGTACTTGCTGGCAAAAAACGGCTTCGGTAAAATAACACACAAAAAAAAGTACGGCGCATATTTTTTTTACGTTTTTCACAGCCCCTCCTAAGTTCTTGTACCGAATATACTTGTTCCTACGCGCACCATAGTTGAACCTTCTTCAACGGCAATTTCAAAGTCGCTGGACATTCCCATAGAAAGCTCGGTAAAACAAAAAAACGGAAAACGCTTTTGCATGCGTTCGGATAACTCGCGCAGCGAAGCAAAGGATTTTCTTATTTGTGTGCGATCTTCGGTAAAAGGCGCCATTGTCATAAACCCGGTTACTTGCAATTTAAGCTTTTCGGCATGTTCCAAAGCACGTACGGTATCGTCTTCGTTAGCAAAGCCGGCTTTTGATTTTTCTCCGGTATGTATTTCAAACAAAAGTTTGAGCGTTTGCATTTGTGTTTGTTCTGTATTTGTACTTTTATCTTTGTGTAACTGTTTGGCTATTTCGTCGAGCAATTCAATTCGGTCTACCGACTGAATACAGCTTACCAAAGGTACAATATCTTTTACTTTGTTGCGCTGCAGCGTCCCTATCATGTGCAGTTCGCTTTGCTCAAGTGTTTGCCGCATATTTGCAAATTTGCAAACCGCTTCCTGCACACGGTTTTCGCCGAACAACCGAATGCCGGCACGGTACGCACTTTGAATTTCTTCAAAGCTGTGAAATTTACTAACTGCCATTAGCGCTATATTTTCAGCTTTTCTATCGCTTCGTCCAGCGGCTTTTTCAATTCGCTCGCGTATTTTTTCTATATTATGCTTTATCGCATTGTCATCAAACGTACTCATGCGTTCTCCCGTTTTCCTTTGTTTTCCTTTGTTTTACCGACCTCATTTTCGTATTCATAAAACGCATCGGCTAAAGCGCACAGCGTTTTTATATCAAGCGTTTCCGCACGGCACAGTGGATCTATACCCGCTTGCTTTAATACGGTGTCCGCCGCTTGTACCGAATACAAAGCTGCCGTATTGTTTTTTACTGTTTTTCGCCGCGAAGCGAATAACCCTCTTTGTATTTTTAAAAATGTTCCGATATCTTTACAACCTGGAAAATCTTTTTTTGCAGTTAACACTACCGCTTGCGAGCACACGTTCGGACGCGGCCAAAAACTGCCGCCTGCCAAATCCATTAAAGGTTGAACGTCGTATGCCCAGGTGCACAGCACCGAAAAAGACGAGTACGCCGGCGAAGCGGGTTTTGCAGCCATACGTTGAGCTACTTCTTTTTGTACGGTAAAAACACAGCGTTCAAAGCGGATTCCTTCACTTACGGTGTCGGCTATAATGCGCGAAGCGATATTATACGGAAGATTTCCGCACACCCGTTCGGGCACAACAGCGCTGCGGTATTCATTTTTCCAGGTTTTAAGCACATCTCCTGCGACAATCCGAAAGGTTTTATTTGCAATTTCATCAAAAAAAATATCGTTTAAAGCTTGTATAAAGCCCCTGTCGATTTCAAACGCCGTCAATATGCCGCCGCGTTTAAGGATTTCGGCGCTCAAGCAGCCTAAACCGCTTCCGATTTCCCACACGCACATATCTTTTTGTAATTCAAGACTTTCGGCAATTTTTGTACGGGCGCGCGGGTTAATTAAAAAGTTTTGCCCGAATTTTTTTTGCATAGCCATACCGCGTTCGTCTAAAAATTGTTTTAATGCGGAAGGCGAATCATAATCCATTGCACGCACGGTCGGTACTCCTAATTAAAAACAATCGGCTTAAAACGCGCAAAATACATAACGGCATGTTCCAACAAAGCATACAAAGCACGTATTATACTGCCTAAGGGTGTTAAAAGAAAAGGCATTGCAAACGACAGCGTTATGCATACAAGAGAAGTTACGGTAAAAACGGCAACAAGCGGTGAAAGAATCGGCGATGAAAGTATACCTATCGGTGCAAACTGCCCGAACAGCACAATGCTTATCGGAGCGGTAAACGCCCATGCCCCCACAGAAACGCCGACAACTTTTGCCGCAGCACGGGGAAGCAGTTTATACAGATACGGGCACACAGCATTTTCAAACACAATAATGCCTAAAACCGCCGCATACGAAAGCATAAAAGCGCTCGTATACGCATCTTTCGGGAATAAAAACACGTGCACCAAAAAAGCGGCGCTTAAACAATCAAAACTTGAACTCGGCGTTTGCGGTTTTACAAAACAAATATCGCAAACAAACATAATCAACACGTATAAAAAAGAGCGGATAAGCGAAGGGGTTGCGCCTGCAAACCACACAAAAGCGCACACAAAAAGCAGCGACATAAAAACGCTCAGCTTTTTTCCGCCGAAACGCCCGAGGGCGGCAGCGCTTCCTGCAAAAAGCGCCAAATGCATGCCCGACAGCGCTAAAACGTGCGAAAGTCCGCTGTTTTTAAACGCTGTAACCAAACGTTCATCGGCATATTCGCGCGAACCGGACAAAAGAGCAAGCGCAAGACCGCCGGCTTTTTTCCATGCATACAGTATCCGTTTTAAATTTAGACGGCATAAAGCGCGAAAACGGCTGATTCGGTTTTTCCACCCGTTAAAAACGGTTTTTTCCGCAATAAAAAAAGCATTTGCATAGCGCACCGAACAAGTTAAACGCGCGCCCTGCTCTGCAAACACGGCACTGTGCGCTTTTGAAAACAATTTTCCCGGATACAAAGCTTCAACATCCGCTGCCGGTAAAAGTACAAGCGTTTGTCCCGATGCGCTTGATTTTATACGAGCGGAACTTGCACTTTCAGCATTGAGTACAACAGAATAAAAGCGGCCGGACGATGTTTTAACCGGATTTGAAAACACCGTTCCTGAAAGCTCGGTTACTTTATCGGCTGGCAACAGCGAATAAAAACTGTAGTTTTGCCGCCGCGAGCGCACAGCCGAAAAACCGAAAAGCCCCGAATACAAAACAAATGCAACGGTTAGAGCAGCGGCAAATGCCGGAGAAATTTCAGGCAGTTTTTTGCACATCGCTTTATACATTACCACTTTAATTTACTCAACGCTTCTTTTGCCGCCGATACGACGATATCGGGGTAGTTTTGATAGGTTGCATATAATAAATCGTCGAATGCAACTTTATCTCCTAAAAGAGCAAGGGATTGCACAACGGCAAGCACAACTTGCGGATCGGGGGGATTGGCGCTGTTTTTTTCTTGTTTGCGGTTAAGCGTTTTCAAATAAGCCGTTAAATGAGATCCTGCTTCCGTAGAAGCCAAACGAGTAAAAGCTCTAATAATTTCTATAAAATTATCTTTACTTAATAAACCTTGTTCGTATTGATTTTGAGACAAAGTAAATACTTGTTTCATTAAATCTGCCGAACGCGTCCAAGAAACGCGGTACAATTCCCTAACGGCAGTCATTTGTAAAACAGTCAACTGTTCATCTGCAGAGTTCTTTTGTGCCGCTTCATACACGGCTTGCGACAACGCTTGTGCTGCCATTTCGGCTTTAAAAAAATCAGAGTTTGCATCGTTTTTTAACACCAATTCGAGCGCCAGCCGTTTTTCCGTTATACTTCCGTTAACAATGAGTTCTTTTACAGGCTTTTGGTATACGGTGCTTAGGTTTTTCAGTGCATCAAAAGCGGCGGCGGATAAGCGGCTGTCCGGCGATGTATAGCAGGCAAATAAAACGGAAAACGAAGAAGCGCGCCCGATTTTTCCGAGGGTTTTAACTGCTTTTAAAAGCACTTCGTTTGTATCGGTTTTTTGTGAAAAAACTATATGCTGTACATACGAGTTAACCAAATCGGCTGCCCGGGTGAATAAAACTGCGGTGTTTGCGCCGGCAGCAGCGTTTTGTGCGGCAAGAGAAGCAAAGCTTTCCAAAATAACCGTTTGCAAAGCGCTGTCGTTTGTAATGGAAAAAAGCTTTTCCCAATACGGAAGCGCATCGTTTTTTAAACACACAAGGCTTTTTTGTACCGTTTCGCATGCCAAAAGCGAAAACTGCGCATCATCGGCAAAAAGCTCATAATTGCTTTGCACAAAACTCAGCGCTTGCATGCATACGGCAACACAGTCTTGGAAAGACACATCGATATTTTTTATCAATGCGCTTTTTCCTGCAATATTTTCTCCGACAAAAGCGCGATACACGGTACTGCCGGCACTGGCGCTACCATCGCCGCTAGTGATTTTACCGCCGGTACTAGCAGCACTGCCGCTGCTTACGGGACCGGCGCTCCCCTCATCAGTACCGGAGACGGCGTGTAAAGGAAAAAGAAAAACGGCACAAACTACAGCGCACAGCATTGAATAAACAAAAAAATGTCTGGTATACATAAACTAACCTATGTTATACTATCATAACCGTGAAGAATTTTCACTATGTATACATCGAAATTGCAGAATATTTTTTAGTTGTTTTTATGCTTGCCCTGCCGCCCGTTTTTGCAAAGCCGCTTCCGTCACACACACCCTTTTGCCCTGCAGACAATCTTTGCGCAACCGTTCTTATTTTTTATACACTATGTTCGTTTTTTTTATATATGCGCTGCCGTACTCGGCACGGCACACAGTACGGCAGTTTTTGTACATCCGGCAGCCCCCTTACACAATCAATTATAAAATTGATTGACAAACTCAAATCGCTCGGCAGGGTAAAACCGCTTTTCAGCACGGTATTGTGTTTTGCGGGTCTTGTATCTTCAGCTTTTTTGTGGAACCGGGCGGCACAATACACGGAAAAAACGGTTCAGCCGATTATACTGCCGAAAGATTATGTTCATAATATTTTATTTTTGGCAGGCACGGTAATACTTGCATGTTATGAAGAAATCGTATTCCGTTTGTTTTTACCAGAACGGGCGCATTGCATCGCTTTACACTTGAGGCAAAAAAGGAAAACAGCACACGGATTACAAAGTATGCTGTATGCAGCGGCAGAAGCAATCCCGATAATATTGTTTGCACTCGGTCACCGCTATTTGGGATTGTATGCTGCACTTAACGCATTCACTTGCGCCGTCATATTGCGCGTATGTATGCTGGTAAACGAGCGCTCATTAGTTCCCGGATGCACGGCGCATATTTTATATAACCTAACCGTCTTTTTTATTTTGACACATTGAACGGTTTATTGAATAGTTCATCATTGGCACACTTCGCTTTTGATTGACGTAAAATTACTTCATCAATACTCACAACAATACTCTACTATAAAATAAAATATGATTCTACGCAGCCGGTATCTATAATATAAAACCGCTTGACACAATATATTATATATTATATAATATATTACAATAAATCATATTATAACAGGAGTAAACTAAAAGTGACTTTCACTACAGGCGCGGCTTTGCTGGATGCCGTAGTTTTAGCGGTTGTTTCCCGTGAGGGAACGTACGGCTACAAAATTACGCAAGATGTGCGAACCATCGTCGACGTATCGGAAAGTACGCTGTATCCGGTACTCAGACGGCTGCAAAAAGACAATTGTCTTGACACCTACGACCGCGAATTTGCCGGCAGAAACAGACGGTACTACCGCATAACGGCGAACGGTATGATACGCCTCGACGGCTATCGCAGAGAATGGAAAAAGTACCGCAAAAACATAGAATTGGCACTTTTCGGAGAGGAATAAAATGACTACGGAACAATATTTACATATATTGCAGCAAGAACTTGCCGCACTGCCGTATGACGAACAAAAAGAAGCGCTCGATTACTACCGCAACTATTTTGATGAAGCCGGAGAAAAAAACGCACAAAAAGTAATGGCGGAATTGGGCAGTCCGCAAAAATTGGGAGCGTATATCCGTTCCAATTTCAGCTGTGTACCCGCACGCAAAAATAACGGCGAAAAAGCAGATACAAGCACCGACGAAGCACACAGTGCGAGTGCGCACCGCGGATACAAGTATGAATATGAGTACGACAAAAATGCTCGAACGCCGGCAAAACATAACGGCGCTAACATATTGCTTATTATTTTACTTTTAGCGCTCACCTTTCCGGTATGGTTTTCCGTTTTGGCATCTTTAGTAGGTATTGGTTTCAGCATAGTAGTCGCTTTACTTGCAATAGGATGCGCAGGCATTATTGGCGCAATCGCCGTTTTTGCATCCGGCATAGTCGTCCTTTATACCGGATGTACGGCACTTGTCGGTTCATTTTTTAACGGCCTTTTGGGAATCGGGGCCGGCTTGGTTTTGTTGGGCATTGCACTGCTTTTCGGTATATTCGGTGTATGGCTTTGCAAAAAAGTGCTGCCCGCCATCATCAGAACTGTCGTATACGTGTGCGCTTTGCCGTTCCGGCACCGACGTTAAATTCAATTTATACAACGAATTAGGAGTAGAATATGAAAACAAAACCCATTGCAATCACCGCAGTCATTTTAATCGGTGTCGGACTGATGTTTATTTGTACGTCGTTTATCGGAGGAAGCAATTTGCGCTGGCTTACGTATGCACTGGAACAGGGCATAAACGATGGAAAAGACTTTGAATTCGACAGGGAAAATTTTGATTGGGAAGACAGCGAATTTGATGAAGATGATGAAGACTGGTATTGGCAAAAGGAATTCGATACCAAGTTTAAACGCAATTCAAAGCGCAAAACCGATTACGATTATTCCGGTCAAGACATAAAAGCGTTGCATATAAAAGCAAACGGGGCAAAAGTATACCTATGCCGCGCAAACGACTTGAATGTTTCTGTGGTCAACGGCATAAACCGCAGTATGTATGCCGAATTATCCGATGGCGGTACACTGCGCATAAACGAAAAGCACCGGCGGCATAAAGTGCGCAGGTGGCGCGATGCATATCGAAGCTATGTTATTATCGGTATGCCAAATAATACGCAGTTAAACGAATTTACTATTGAACTAAATGGGGCTGCTTTACAAGCAAAAGATATTAACATAAACGCTTTGCAAACAAATATTGAGGTAAATGCAAGTGCCGTACAGTTTGTCCGTACAGTCAATTTTAAAAGCTTTGCCACCGATATTTCGTGCAATGCCGCAAATGTGCAGCTCACAGGTGAACTGAAAGGAAAAACCGATGTATCGTGTAATACCGGAAGCGTCCAACTAAATATAATCGGAGATGAAAACGAATATTCGTGGACATCACAGGCAGCTTTGGGAGTTATACGAATAAACGGATCGACCGCTGCAGGGGGAATAAGCGCGGTAAAATCAAATAAAAACGAAAAAAAATACAACCACTTGGACATAAGCTGCAATGTGGGCAGCGTAGATGTATCCATACGGTAAGGAGAATATGTATATGCAAAATAAGCGTTTATACAAAAGCGACAACAAAATGATTTGCGGAGTGTGCAGCGGAGTTGCAGAATATTTTGATATAGACCCTACTTTGGTACGATTGATCGTAGTATTTTTGATTTTCGCCGGAGTAGGCAGCGGTCTTATAGCTTATATTATTGCCGCCGTTATTATGCCGGAAAAAGACCAAGTACATAGAGAATCAAAAGAGCATACACCGGAAAAAGAGGCAGAGCGCTGAACAACGCATACTTGAGCGAATGAGACGGCACAGTGCTTTCCGAATGGGTAGAGCGCGTGGACTGTATGGATTGCGCACCGGCACGTTCCGCCGGCGGCAAATAAAACACTGAAAGCAGTTTGTTATCTATTTTTTCAAAAAGCGCGCGCACAGCTGCAAATGAAAAAGGCTTTTTAAGTTTCGATTTTACGGCAGCCGGTACACTTTCGTCTTTTTCGCTCAATTTGTCAAAATACCAAAACACCAAGCTTAAAAAGCCTCCGAAACGTCCCGGAAGATACAAAGTGCGGCTTACGGCATACTGAGATATAAATACCATACCGAGCAATATGCCGCTTTTGCGTAAGCCGGTAAATAAAGCACCTTGCGTTACTTTAAAAGAAAAAACGGAAAAGAGCACTAAGCCGCTCGGAGCAAGTAAATTAAAAAACACAATCGAAATCAGTATAATCAGTGCCGGCAGCAATCGTATATGTCCTTTTTTTAGTGCGTTTAACAGCATAAATAAAAGCACATCCGCCCACAAAAACACTACCGATTGTTGGAACAATACCCCCGGCAAACACAAAAGCGTGCAAACAAACAGCTGCGACGCACTCACTTTTGCAAAAAAAGTTTTCATTGCATTTCTCCGCGTGTAAGCACAAGAGCAAACCAGCGCGAATAAGCCATAAACATTCCGGTAATCAAACCTAAAAGCAATCCGGTAATAAAACCGCCGGTTAAAAGTACCGGAGCTATAAAGCGCACGGCATCGCCGAACAGCATAAGACGCGACATAAAAATCTGCGCCAGCGTATTGGCAAAAGCGCCGCCCAAGCTGATACCGACGGAACTGACATGTGTTTTACCGAAACGCCACAGCAAAAACATAGCGGCGGCGGCGGCAAAAGAACCTGCTGCCGAAAACAAAAATATATAGGAAAAAAACGTACCCGAAATAAAGCCCTGCCCGATTACCTTTAACAGTACCAGTACACACAACTCTTTGCGCTTGAGTACGTATAAAGCCAAAACGATGGGCATATTGGCAAGCCCTAAACGCATAAACGGCAGCGGCTTTGGAATTACATATTCAATTGCCGATAAAAAAAGACACAACGCGGCAAAAAAAGCCGTAACATTTCGCCGATTTACCCTATCGGGATTTTGCATAAACCACCCTGTTTTAAATCGGGCAACCCGGATTTGAACCGGGGACCCCAAGTCCCCCAGACTTGTACGCTAACCAACTGCGCTATTGCCCGTCGCTGCACGCCTTTAGGCGACAACCTGAATATGATAGCAAAACGGTAAAAAAAAGTCAACGCAGCTGTATGGCGTGCATACGGCATCACGCGCATCGGCAAGTACGTACGCTGGGGTGCCATGCATACTGTCAGCACTCTGCAGCATCAAACAGGCACCCGCAACGAAAACCATCTGCAACGTCAGCAGTCCGCAGCGCACACCTTTACACGGGATAATCTTTTTGTTATAGTAAAACGGCAAATCAAATGGGTTTATAGCTCATCAGGATAGAGCAGCTGCCTTCTAAGCAGCAGGTAGGGGGTTCGAGTCCCTCTAGACCCGAAAAAAAAACGGAACGTAGCGCAGTTGGTAGCGCGTCTGCTTTGGGAGCAGAATGTCGCAGGTTCAAATCCTGTCGTTCCGACTATGAATGCATTCCTGTACAGTTTGCTCGCTTTGGCAGCTACCGTACTCGGTTCCATAAGCGGTATGGGCGGCGGGGTTATTATGAAACCCGTTATGGATTTTATGGGCCGGTACGATTCACCGACAATCGGCGTACTCAGCAGTTTAACCGTTTTTTCCATGTCGCTCGTGTCTTTACTTAAAAGCGTGCGAACCGTACGCAGTCAAAACAAAAATATGCCGTTTGCCAAACTCGTTATACTAAGTTTGGGGTCGGTTGCAGGCGGCACGGCAGGACAAATCGTATACGAGCTTTTGTGTAACGCGGTACAAAACAACGGCGTTATTACAGTTGTACAAAATGTACTTTTGCTGGCGCTTATCGGCGCAGTCTTCTTTTATATGGTGCAAAACGGCCGTATCCGCAACTACCGTTTTTCTTCGGCGTTTGTGTTTGCCGCTGCAGGAATCGTTTTAGGCTTATTGTCTTCGTTTTTGGGAATCGGCGGCGGCCCTATAAACGTTGCTTTACTTATGTATTTATTTTCGTTCGAAATAAAAACGGCAACCTTTGCCAGCCTTATGACTATCTTTTTTGCACAAATTGCCAAACTGACGGCAATTCTTTTCGGAACAGGCTTTGCAGCGTATAATTTAGAAATGGCGCCGTTTATGATTATCTGTGCAATAGCCGGCGGCTTTATCGGCACGCATATAAAAAAGACGGTCAGCAGTAAAACCGTAGGTATTTTATTTAACTGTATGCAATTACTTATTATGCTTATTTGCATACTCAATATCGTAAAAGCGGTGTAATTGCATTTGTGCTAACAGATATCCGTTAAACACTAAAAAAATATAAATTGACAACGCAGTACGTATGTGCTACCCTATATTAGCACACAACAGTGTCCTTTTTTATCGATATTTTTATAGATAGAAAACCGCTGTAATCTTCTTTGTATGATTTTCTTAAGGAGGAAAAATGAAAACAACAAAAAAATTGGTGTTTCTTTTGCTTGCCGCCGCTTGTGTAACGACGCTGCTTTTTGCAAAAGGAAGCGACATGAAAGCCGGTACCTATACCGAAACGGTAAAAGGTATGCGCGACGGTTTAACCGTTGAAGTAAAACTTTCAAAAAACAAAATCGAAAGCGTGACAGTAAAAACACACAGTGAAACGCCGGGGATTTCCGATGCGGCAATCAGCGCAGTTCCCGATGCCATCGTAAAACAGCAAAGCCTTACGGTCGATACCGTTTCCGGCGCAACTATGACCAGCAAAGGTATTCTTGCTGCAGTAGAAAAAGCCATCAGCGAAGCCGGAGGAAATCCTGCCGATTTTAAAAACGCCCCCAAAATGGCTTCCACTATGAAAGCAAAAAACTACGACAGCAAACCACCGAAAAAATGGGACGAAACCCACGACATTATCGTAGTCGGCGGAGGTTTTGCAGGATTGGCTGCAGCTCACAGCGCTAAAACCAACGGTGCAAAAGATGTAGTGCTTATCGAAAAAATGCCCTTTGTCGGCGGAAACTCTCAAATCAACGGCGGCGTATATGCAGCATATACGAGTAAAATTGCCGCACAGTTCCAAAAAGAAATGAATTTGCCCGTCGATACGGCAGAAAAACACATCGCCGACACTTTAAAAGGCGGCGACTATATGGGCGATGAAGCGCTGGTAAAAAACATGGTATACGGTTCGCCGTTTTACTTAAACATGCTGTTGGACAACGGTTTGGAAGTACGCAAAAGCTTAACACGACCGGGCGGACACTACGGTTACAGAACGTACACAACTATAAACGGACAAGGTTCCGACATTGTGCAAGTTCAAAAGAAAATGGTAGAAAAAGCAGGCGTTCCGATTATGCTGAACACCAAAATGGTAACCATTTACCGCGAACAGCCGTTTTCCGGCAAAGTAGTCGGTATCGGCGTTGAAACAAAAGACGGTTTTAAAACCATGAAAGCGAGCAAGGGCGTTATTTTGGCATCCGGCGGTTTTAGTGCCGACGTTCCCATGCGCTCACGCTACGTTCCCATGCTCACCGATGAGCTGCCTACGACAAATCATGTAGGCGCAACCGGTGAAAGCATTACGCAAGCTCAAGCTATCGGAGCCGAAATTCTGCACATGTGCTATATTCAGCTGTATCCGTTTGCAAATCCGAACGGCGGCGTACTCGATGCATGGGCGGTTATTCCCTTTTCCGGTCCCAGTTCCGGCGTTGTATACGTTGACTACAAAGGCGAACGCTACGTAAACGAAGGAGAACGCCGCGACGTATGTTCGAATGCCGCTAAAAACTCAGGCGGGTTCCCAACTTTTTGTATAATGAACGAAGATATTGTAAAAAAAGGCGGCTTTGTAACCCCGGCACAATTGGAAAGCGGTATAAAAGCCGACAGAATTTTCAAAGCCGATTCTCTTGAAGACTTGGCAAAAGAAATCAATAAACGCACCTATGACGGCAAATCGGTATCCATGCCCGGTGCAAATTTAGCTGCAACGATTAAAAAACACAACGGTTACGTTAAAAACGGATCGGATCCCGATTTCGGCAAACGTATCGATAAGGGCATTATGATGACTATCGAAAGCGGTCCGTACTATGCAATCCCGCAGTGGCCCTCGGTTCACCATACGATGGGCGGTTTGAACATTACCCCCAAAACGGAAGTGCGCGACATCTACGGTAACGTTATTCCCGGTTTATTTGCCGTAGGTGAAGTTGTCGGCGGTATTCACGGAACCAACCGCTTGGGTTCCAATGCCGTTGCAGACTGCTGCGCAAACGGCTACATTGCCGGACAATACGCGGCAACGGGTACCCTGCCCGATTTTATAAAGGGAAAATAAGTTTTGCTTAAACTTAAAAACCGCCTTGAGTTTTCTCAGGCGGTTTTTTTATTTTTTGTACTTTTACCTATTGACGTTTGCATAATTAGTGTTTATATTTCAAATATGAAAAGATTACATTTTTTTACACCGGTATTACCGGTACTTTTTGCAGCGCTTGTAATGCCCGCATGCGCGGCTGAACGCAGCCGAAAAGCACAGGGCGCTCGTTACGACGCTTCGGTTATAAGGGGAACAATCGGTATGTCAAAAACGATTAAAGAGATTTATTTTGCAGGCGGCTGCTTTTGGGGAGTCGAAGGTTATTTCGGTAAAATTGCCGGAGTAAAAGAAACCGACACCGGTTATGCAAACGGCAGCACAAAAGATACCAATTACAAACAAATCGCTTCTACCGGGCATGCCGAAACGGTTAAAATCGTATACGATTCGGCAATCGTCAGTTTGCAAGAACTGCTTGCCCACTATTTTAGGATCATCGATCCGACTTCGCTTAACAAACAGGGAAATGACATCGGCACTCAGTACAGAACAGGCATTTACTATACCGATCCGGCAGTTCTCGGCGATATACAAAACTACATTGCCGTAGTACAAAAAAAATACACAAAACCGGTTGTTGTTGAAGTAGAACCGCTTAAAAACTTTATAAAAGCCGAAGAATATCACCAAGATTACCTTAAAAAAAATCCGGGCGGATATTGCCACATAAACTTAAGCCTTGCCGACAAACCTTTATACGACGAAAGCCGCTTTAAAGTGCTGCCGAAAGACGAATTAAAAAAAAGGCTGACGCAAGAACAATACCGCGTAACTCAAGAAAGGGCGACTGAACGGCCCTTTACCAGCCAATACGATAAATTCGATGAAAAAGGAATTTACGTTGATATTACAACCGGAAAGCCGCTGTTTTCTTCGTCCGATAAATACGATGCCGGCTGCGGATGGCCGAGCTTTACCAAGCCCATTACCCTTTCTGCGCTAAACTATCTTCAAGACGACAGTTTGGGAATGAGCCGTACCGAAGTTGTCTCACAAACCGGCGGTGCTCACTTGGGACACGTATTTGATGACGGTCCCAGCGACAAAGGCGGGCTGCGTTATTGCATAAACGGCGCTTCGTTAAGATTTGTTCCGTACGACAAAATGGAAGCTGAAGGTTATGGTGAATATCTTCCGTACGTAAAATAAATAGGTAAACGGACGTCGTTATTTTGTTTTGTTTTCGAATTTCGTATATGCAGGCAAAAAAACGACGTTCAAAGAGCCGGTAGGACCGTTGCGCTGCTTTGCCAAAATAAGTTCGGTATCGCAGCCTTCTTCGTGCGATTGTTTGGCGTCTTTAAATTCGCTTCTGTCGCGATGAATAAACATAACAACGTCAGCATCCTGCTCTATAGAACCGGATTCGCGCAAATCGGCGAGCGTCGGCTGTTTGTTTTCCGCATCGCGGCGCAGCTGTGATAAAACGACTACCGGTACATTTAATTCACGTGCAAGGCTTTTAAGCGATCGCGAAATTTCGGCAATTTGTTCGTGGCGCGGAATTAACGTATTTTCGCTTTGAATAAGTGTAATATAATCTATAAAAATAATTTCCACTTGTTTTTGTGCACGCAAACGGCGCGCCATCGCACGCAAATCCAAAAGCTTCATATTGGGAGTATCGACGATGTACAGCGGTGCTTCGTATATGCGCCCTGCCGCTTGCTGCAAATTGGCAAAGTCTTCGCGCCGTAAATAGCCGGTTCGTATGCGCTCCGAAGAAATACGGGATTCTTGAGCTAAAAGGCGCATCATAATCTGCATATTCGACATTTCAAGCGAAAAAAAAGCGCAGCAAATTTTATTTTCAACCGCTATGTGCTGCACCATCGAAAGCGCCATAGCTGTTTTTCCTATAGACGGTCGTGCGCCGATAATAATAAATTCCGACGCTTGAAAACCGCTGGTTAATTTATCCAAATCTTCAAGACCGGAAGCAATACCCGTGCACGCTTTTTTATCTTTGTACAGTTTTTCTATAACTTCAATGGCTTTACTGACCAATTCTCCTGCCGAAACCGACGTGTGCACGGTATTCAAATCGGTTAATTCAAAAATCCGCTTTTGCGCGTTTTCAAGCACGGCACGGCTGTCTATCGTTTCGTCGTGAGAATCGGCTACTACGGCGGCGGAAATTTTTATCAGTTCGCGCCGGATAGATTGGTCGAGTACGATTTGCGCGTAATATTCAACATTGGCACTGGTAGCAACAGTATCGGTGAGCGACGATATGTATGTAGGACCGCCTGCAGCATCAAGCTCTCCTGCCGAACGCAGCCGCTCGATAAGCGTAATAATATCGCCGCGGATTCCGTCGTTATACAACGTAAGAATTGCAGAAAATATTTTTTGATTTTGAAGAGAATAAAAACGTTCGGGACGTAAAAAACGTATAACCGTCCCTACCGCATCCCAATCAAGGAGTAAGGCGCCCAAAGCAGCCTGTTCAGCATCTAAATTATGGGGCGGAACCTTATCCTTGAGGGATGCCATTTGTTAGTCTGCCTGCTCCGTTTCGGCTGCAGGAGCACTTTCATCGCCGTTTGACGTTTGACCGTCAGCACTTGCACTACCTTCGGATTCTACTGCATCGTTTTGAGTTCCGGCGCTTTCAGTTTGCTCATTTTGTTCTGCGCGTTCACTCCGGCGCGTTTTTTTAGCACTTTTGTCTTCGCTCTTTTTTTCCGGTTCGGCTTGAGCTTCTACAACAATCGACAATTCAGCCGTTTGAGCTTCGTATAAACGCACGGTAGCCGTGTACTTTCCGATGTTTTTGATGGTTGCACCCGGAATTTCTATACGCTTGCGCTCAATTTCAAAACCGTCTTTTGCCAAAGCTTCGGCTACCGTTTGAGAAGTAACCGCACCGTACAGCTTGCCGTTTTCGCCGGCAGACATAACGATGGTAATGGTGTGAGCATCCAAGCGTTCTTTTAATCCTGCAGATTGTTCGCGTTTTGCCTGTTTGCGCGCTTCTATTTCTTCTTTTCGGCTGTCAAACCATGCAATGGTAGCATCGTTATAAGGCAAAGCCAAATTACGGGGAAATAAATAATTGCGGGCATATCCGTTGGCAACGGTTTTTACGTCACCCATTTCTCCCAAGTGTTTTACATCTTCACTAAGAATAACCTTCATCTCAAGCTCCTGTTTAGTCCGCAACAAAGGGTAAAAGACAAATAGCGCGTGCGCGCTTTATTTCCAAAGCCAAACGGCGCTGATGCTTTGCACATGTGCCGGTTATGCGGCGCGGAAGAATTTTTCCGCGTTCGGTGGTAAAGCGGCGAAGCGCGTCGGGGTCTTTATAATCGATTTTAACTTTATTGGCGCAAAAGCGGCACACTTTTTTGCGGAAAAACTGTTTTCCTTTGCCTCTGCCGTCGTGCCCTTCTCCGTCGCGTCCATCGTTTTCACGCACGCTTTCATCAGATCCGGTGCGGCTTGCGCTTTCTGCGGCAACAGCCGCTTTTTCTTCGGAAACGGCGCGAGTCGCCGCTTCATCTTTTTGTACCGATTCATCGGCAGCATTCATTATTTCATCAGACATACTAAACTCCTCTTAAAAATTAAAACGGGATATCTTCGGGAAAATCGGAATCGTTCGAGTACGACGGCGCAGCGTCGAAATTGTTTTGCATATCGCCCGTTTTTTGCTGATATGCACCCGAAGCGCTTGCTCCGTAGCCTTGAGCACGGTTAGCCGTTTGAGCCGGCTGTCCTGCGCCGCCTGCATATCCTCCTGCGGAAGAAGCCGAGCCCCCGCCTAAAAGCTGGATATTGTTTGCGGCTATCACTACCCTGCTGCGCGGCTGCCCGTCCTGTTCCCAGCGGTCTTGGCGCAGCTCTCCGTCTACGGCTACTTGTTTGCCTTTTATCAAATATTGCTTTAAGTTTTCCGCAGATTTACCGTACAGCGTTATATCGAAAAAGTTTGCTTCTTCAACCCACTGTTCACCGTTTTTGCGGCGGCGGTTTACCGCTATGGAAAAATTCGATATGGCAAATCCCCCGGACGTATATTTTAATTCAGCGTCTCGGGTAAGCCGTCCGATCAGCATCACATGATTAAGGTCAGTCATAACTTCCCCTTATTCATCAACCCGAACAAACATAAACTTTAAAAGATTTGTGTTTAATTTAAATTGACGGTCGATTTCCAGAATTTTAGCCGGATTTACTTTAATATTAAATAAAATAAAACGACCTTTTTTGCGCTTTTTTATTTCATAAGCGAGGTCTCTGTCGCCGAAAGGTTCTTCGCTTTCGACTTCTGCACCGAACGAAGCGAGCGTTTGGCGCACCGCTTCCAAAGCGGTTTTTGACAATTCTTCTTCTAAGGGAAAAATCGTCATCAGTTCATACTTTCTCATGTATACTCCTTATGGTCTTTGGAAGCAGAGTTCAAAACCCTACCCCAAGGGGTTGAGCATTAGTGTACCAAAAATCGCAAATGTATGCAAGCAAAAAACCGTATTTTTGTACATCCGTTTTTCTATGGCATAAATACAAAAACTGTGCTATGCTGTTGCTCCGGTTTAAAAATAAAAATTAAATAAAGGAGTAGCGCATGCGCATAACCGGCGGACAGTTAAAGGGACGCATTATACAATGCCCCGACGGCATTATACGCCCTTCCATGGACAAAATGCGCGAATCCTGTTTTGCCGTACTCGGCGATATGAGCGGAAAATCTTTTTTGGATTTGTTTTCCGGCAGCGCCGTAATAGCCATTGAAGCCGTTTCGCGCGGAGCCGCACGCACCGCTTTATGCGAAAAAGATAAATTAAAAATACGGACCGTACTAAAAAACGTAAGCATAACGGAAAAAGAAATGGGTATAAAAATCGATTGTCATTTTATGGCAGCCGAACTTTTTTTAAAACGTACTAAAGACCGCTTCGACATCGTGTTTTGCGATCCGCCGTTTCCGTATAAATTTCACCGCCGGCTTATAGAAAGCATAGCCGAGCGCGCCGAAAAAGATTCTTCGGTGCTGCAAAACAATGCATACGTGCTTTTGCACCGTCCCTCTGAAATCAACATGCCTGATAAAATCGGAGTTTTAACAAAAACGGATAGGCGGGTATACGGGCGCTCAATCGTAGATTTTTACAAAAAAACTTTTGACTAAATTTCATTTTTGAAGTATTATTATTTAGAGTATTATTATATTAAAAAATATTATAAAAAGGACATAACATGACGGGCGACTTAAAAGATGTGTTTGAACGTCATACTGCGGACGGCGGTTTTATCAAAACCACTGACTTTCCCGTAACTTCGCTGAGTTCGGAACAAAAAGCATTACTGAACCGCAAGGGGAATGTTTTTTTTAATCAAGGCGATATACAAAATGCACGGCGTTTATTTATAACAACCGGATATTCGGACGGCCTTACAAGGGTTGCCGATGTATATTACAAACAAGGAGACACTCTGGGCGCGCTTAAGCTATACTTGCTTGCACATAACAAATCAAAAGCCGACCAACTGTTTGAAAAAATAGCACAAACGGTGTCGTTTTATTTAAAAGAAAAAGAAGAGGATGAAAAATGAACGAGCACGAAAACACTCAGCAAGACGAAATTATCAATGAGTTGTCCATTTCCGAAAGTAAAGACCCAAAAGAAAACGAAATTGCCGAATTGTCAAAAAAAGGCTATGTGCTTATAAAGGCAAATAAAATCGAAGAAGCGCGCGAGGCTTTTAAGAGCATTTTGGATATTGAAGAAAACAATAACTATGCACTGGTAGGTTTAGGAGACGCAGAACGCAAACAAAACCATTTTTCCGAAGCGATTGAATACTATTCCAAATGCCTTGCCTGCCATCCGGGAAACAACTATGCACTGTTCGGCTTGGCGGATTGTTACAAGGCGCTCAATCAATATCACAAAGCAATTGAAATTTGGGAACAATACCTTATACACGACGACCGCAATATAACCGTGCTTACCCGTGTTGCAGACGCATACCGCAAAATCCGAGACTTCAAAAAATCAAAACAGCTGTATTTGCGCGTTTTGGATATGGAAGAAGAAAACGCGTATGCGCTTATCGGCTTGGGGCACTTGCACTACGATTTTAAAGAATACAAAGACGCGCTGTATTATTGGTCGCGTATGCTCGAAATAAACGAAGCGGCGGTGGATATCCGCGTTTTAACTTCAATCGGCAACTGCCACCGCAAATTAAAAACTTTTGAAAAAGGCGTGTACTACTTTGAGCGCGCTTTACAAATCGACGATAAAAACTTTTACGCTTTATTCGGTCTTGCCGACTGTTACCGCGGTATGAACCAGCAATTCCGCTCGGTAGAATACTGGAATAAAATTCTACAACTTGATTCAAAAAACAAAGTTATTTTAACCAGAGCAGGAGATGCGTACCGCAATATGGGCGATTACAAAACCGCAAGCGAATACTACAACAAAGCGCTTAATATTGAATACGATTTGTATGCCGTTTTGGGACTTGCCCTTATCAGTAAAGGCGAAGGCCGCTACGAAGAAGCCATTATCAGTTTTAGCCGCTTAATACAAACCGATCCTAAAAATTACCGTTTGTATATGGACCTTGCGGATTGTTACGTAAAAACAAATCAAAAAGCAAAAGCGGTTGAAATATTGGAAAGTTTTCAAAAACAGGGATTGCGCAGTCAAGCCGTAGCCGAAATGCTGGAAAAACTGCTGTAAAAAGGTTATCCGGATTGATTGAAAACCGCCAAGGTGTTATTTTTTCCGCTTTATTGCCCGAAGAAATAGCATCTTTTATTCCCGCACAGCCGGCATTCCGCAGCAAACAAATATACAAGTGGATTGCCGACGGCGCACATTCGTTTGAACACATGCACAATATTCCCGCCGCACTGCGTGCAAGTTTGGCGCAGCAGGGCGCCGTTTTTTCTTCAAAGGTGCATACAGTGCTTAAAGGAAGCGACGGGTCGATAAAACTGCAAATAGAGCTTGTCGACGGCTGTATGGTGGAAACCGTGCTTTTAGTAGACCGCGAGGGGCGCAAAACCGCTTGTGTTTCGTCTCAAGCAGGCTGTGCGATGGGCTGCCGGTTTTGCAAAACGGGAAGTTTGGGCTTTGCGCGCAATTTAACTGCGGCTGAAATTGTGGAACAGTTTTTTGCCCTTGAAAAACAAGCAGGCACATTGCAAAACATCGTTTTTATGGGAATGGGAGAGCCGCTTTTAAATTTGGAAGCGGTGCGCAAAGCCCTTGGCGTATTATCCTTTCCGCAAGGTCGTGCGCTGTCTTTAAAACGGGTTACCGTGTCTACCTGCGGCATTATAAACGGCATATACGATTTGGCGGACAACGGACCTGCCGTGCGGCTTGCCGTATCCTTAACGTGCGCCGACGAAAAACTGCGAAATGAGCTTATGCCCTTTTCCGCCTCTTACCCCCTTGACAAACTGGCGCAAGCTGTAAAATACTATACAGGTAAAACGGGCAGACGCTGTACGCTTGAAGCCGCACTGTTATCCGGAATAAATACGGACAGCAAAAGCGCAGATAAACTGATAGCTTTTGCGCACGACCTTGGGGTACACATTAATTTAATACCGTGGAACCCGGTTGAAACTTTACCGTACATGGCGCCGACTAAAACGGAAACCTATTCGTTTTACAATAAACTTAAAGCTGCCGGCTTAAACGTAACGGTACGGACAAAGCGGGGTGCATCCGTAAGCGGTGCTTGCGGTCAGCTGGGGAAAACACAAATAGAACACATATCGGTTGGAAGCTAAAAACATGGAACAAAAAATATACGTTGCAGGAATGATGAGCGAAGAAGACGAACAAAAAGCCTCACAAGCGGTCAGCGCTGTTGCCGGCGTTTCTTCCTGTACGGTTAATTTTCAAAAAGCTCAAGTGTTGGTAGCTTACGACGAATCGAACGCAAGTACCGAACAAGAGATAAAAGACGCCATCTCTTCGTGCGGCTTTGATGTTTTAGGATAGCAAGTCAAAAGCCCTAAGCACTACCCTGCTTTTACGACACACAGCTTAACAGTTTTGCATAGTATCCGTTGTTTTGTACCAATTCAGCATGCGTTCCCTGCTCAACCGCTTTTCCTTTTTTAAACACAATAATGTGATCGGCATTCCGAATCGTTTTTAAATGATGAGCAATAATGATTACCGTTTTATTTTGTGCAAGTTCCGTCAGCGCATCCTGTATTAACGATTCGTTTAGCGGATCCACATTGCTCGTCATTTCATCTAAAATTAAAATAGGAGCGTTTTTAAGAAAAGCGCGTGCAATGGATATACGCTGGCGTTGACCGCCGGACAATAAAGCACCGTTTTCGCCTACGCGTGAACTGTAACCGTCCGGCAAACTTTGTATAAAATCATGGATACGCGCTTTTTTACACGCTTCAATAATCTCGGTTTTATTTGCATTTTTTTTACCGACACGGATATTTTCTTCAATAGTATTGTCGAATACTTGTACATTTTGCATAACAATTCCGATTCTGTCCAAAAGTTCGTCGTAAGGAATATTCCGTATATCTTCCCCGCCCAACCGGATACTTCCTTTATCTACCTCATAAAAACGCAACAATAAATTGGTAACGGTTGTTTTTCCAGAACCGGATTCGCCGACTAAAGCGGTCATAGCGTGTTCTGCGAACTCACAGTTTAAATTTTCGATTTTAAACTCGTCTTTTTTGCCTTTTTTGTAGGCAAAATCTACAGAGCAAAATTCAATACCATTGTGTTCGGGAAGCGGTCCTTTTACGTTGTCTGCAATCGGCGGTGCGTATAAAATTTTTCCCAAACGTGCATAACTGTCAGAAGCGGATACATAATACATATAATGCGTTTCCATTTCGGCAAAGGGTTTATAAAATTCTTTAGATAAAACGGCAAAAATAATATATGTAAATACGCTTATAGTTCCCCGCAACGTCATAATCGCCCCTGTGCCGAGCAGTATAAAATAACCTATGTCGAGCAGCAGTGCATAAACGGAAAGCCGGCACGCTTTAAACTTTGAAGCTGCTTTACTCGTATTACCGAAAGCCGTTATTTTTTCGCTAAGTTCCGTATCCAATTTTTTATTTTCAGAAAAGCTTTTTAATACAGGGATACCGCGCACATACTCTACAAAAAGGCTTACCATATCCGCTAAAGCACAGTTATTTTTATGTTCGGCGTTTTGAGTACGTTGTATCGTAAACAGTAAAAAACCGAACGCTGCAGGAATACACGCACACATTATAAGTGCAAGCCGTAGATTCAACACGCAAAGCCCTATAAAACAAATTAAAGCGATTAAAAAATCACTTGCCATGCGCGGCAACATGTGACCTACAACCATTGACATATTATCGACGTCTTTATGCAGTACGGTATTGATTTCTCCGAGCCGCTCGTCGGTATAAAAGCCCAAACCGAACAGTTTAAGTTTAACAATCATTTTTTCGCGTATGTTTTGTACGACATCAAAACCGGAGCCGTGTTTTTTTATATCGGCGCTAACATTGCATACGCCTTTAAAAACAACCAGCAAAACAAGCACAATAAAATAGCGATATACATCTGCAGCAGCTGCGCCCGAAGCTATTTTAAACAATACGGAAAACACAATAATAATCATTGCAGCCGAAGACAAACCGTACAGCACAAAAAATAAAGCCGACAACATCACATCTTTTTTTCCGTTTTTTGTAAGCAATTGCAGCATTTCTTTAAACATAGTTTTCCTCTTTGTTTTTATTTTACCTTTTAAGCTATTTTCCACTCATCCACTTTATTTTGAGCCGTTACCATAGCTTTATAACAGGCGCACGTATTTATTAATACTTCGTGTTTTCCCGTTCCTATAATTTTACCCTTATCCATAACAACTATAGTGTCTGCGTTGCGGACGGTATTTAAATGGTGTGCTATGGTTATCACGGTTTTACCCTTAGAAAGATGTTCTATAGCTTTTTGAATAAGTGTTTCATTTTCGCTGTCAACGGCAGCCATAGCTTCATCCAAAATCACAATAGGTGCATTTTTTAATATCATACGTGCAATGGAAATACGCTGTTTTTCCCCGCCGGAAAGTCGGGACCCCATTTCGCCGACAATCGTATCGTAACCGTTCGCAAGCGATAAAATAAAATCATGACACTGAGCTTTTTTTGCAGCATTTATTACTTCTTCTTTTGAAGCGTCTTGCTTACCGAGCGCAATATTATCGAAAATGCTCATATTAAACAAAACAACGTCTTGCTGCACGCTTGCGATTAAATTTGAAATACTCTTTTGTGTACAGCAAAAAATATCTTTTCCGCCAATATAAATAGAACCGGATTGCACATCCCAAAATCCCATTAATAAATTTGCAAGCGTCGTTTTACCGCAGCCGCTTGAACCTACAAAAGCGGTCAACGTATTTTTCTTTATCGTAAGATTGATATTGTCAAGCTTAAATCCGTCACGTTTATACTCAAAACACACGTTGCGGTATTCTATGTCGCCGGGCAGTAAAGGGGTGTCGGTTTTATTTTGTGCAAGCGGGGCATTCAGCACTATAGCAATACTTTTAAGCGCTTGTTCAAACATAACGGAAAAATGCTGCAATGTTGCAGTTTTACTTATCGCTTGGGTAAACGCTGAAGATAAAATAACCGAAAGAATAAAACGCGATGTACCGATTTCATTGTGTATCATCAGCATACAACCAAAAATCATAACGGCTACCACCCCGCTTTCCATAAAAATATCGATAAGTCCCATGGGGACGGCAACGGAAGCCATTGTTTTTTTAACATTGGTTACATATTCACGCGCTGTTTGTAAGGTTCGTCCGCTTACCGTTTCTTCTTTTGCAAACGCTTTAACAAGCGCAATATTTTTTACATATTCCATAAGTTCACTTCGCATTTTATTTTCGTGGTTAAAATATAATTCAAAGTTTTTTTCCATTGTTTTTTGTGAAACGGTTTTTACCGCAAACATCAACGGTACGCCTACAAGCATTATCAATGCCAAACGCCAATCTACAAACAACATAGATATAAAAATTAAAACCGGAAGCAATACAGCAGACATAATTTCGGGAAGACCGTGGGCAAGGTATGTTTCTATTTGTTCAACATCGTGTTCAATAATATTCGAAAGCTCTCCAGTGTTATGTTCTTGAAAAAAGCCCAAGTGCAGTTTTTTTAACTGCCCGATAATCTTAAGGCGCACACGGGTAAGCGTAGCGTATGCCTTATCGTGAGCAATTTTAACCGAAGCATAGCTGCATACGTTTTTTAGCACAAATAAAACGAACATTGATGTAAGAACCGGGTATACGTTTTTTGTTGTTTGATTTTCAAAAAATAAAAGATTGATAATATACACGAGCAGCACTTGTACGGTTAAATCAAAGCTGATTTTTAGTGATAACAATATGTTTGCTTTTACCGGATTTCCCGTTACAAAACGGCGAAGTTTTTTTTCATTATCTTTTGTCATAGTTTTTACTCCTTTAAAACCGAATTACTATTCAATATTAAATTAAAAAAACGGCAGTTATCATCAACAAAATTACAAGTGCTGCCTTATAAAGCTTCCGCTCCTTTGTAATAACACAAATTAATCAAGCGCATCATATTTTCAGCCCACATGGAATTTTTATAATGGCGTGCGATTTCCAAAAGAGATTCCATATAATTATTTGCCAAAATATGAGAAAGCATAGGGTCGTAAGTTTTACATGAATATGATTTTAAACCTATTTCTATATGTTTTTGAAGCCGCATAATAAGTTTTTCTTTTGCTTTTTCATGCTTTGTCCCGCCGCTTTTATCGGTAAGGATAACTAGCTTAACGTGATTTTCCAACAAATCTTTGATGTATTGTTCCCCTACTTTTTCAAATTTTTCAGACGGGGAACCGGCTATCTGCTCTTCTTCATCCAATACGTGTATAAACAGCGAATACACACCTTCAACAACCGCATCGAACAGTTCTTCTTTATTTTTAAAATAGGTATAAATAAGCGCTACCGGAACTTTTGCTCTATGCGCAATTTGTGCAAGTGATGCGCTTCTAAAATCATTTTTATAAAACACGTGCACCGCTGCAGTTAAAATTCTGTTTTTTACTTCCTCTTTTAATACTTGCATTGCGCTCTTTTTCCTGTACGTTGACTTTGCTTCGGCTAAACCTACACCGGTAAAAAACAAGATGTACCGGATTTTTTTTTACTAAAACCGAATATATATTCAATATTAAACTAGGATTTGTTTTTTGTCAATATAAATTAACGTAAAAACCAAAGTTATAAAACTAATTGTTTTATCGATTATTACACGGTACGATTGTATATGCAGTCGGCAACGGCTGACACATCGGTTGAAATAGGAAGCGTGCCGAGTTTTTGCTTTACCGTACGTAAATAAGCGCTGTCGCCGAGTAAGCGGCACACCGCATTGCAAATTTTTTCGGGTTTGCGTATAAACCATCCTACGTTGTTCCGTACGGCAAACTGCACGTTACCCAATTCCTGCCCGTGAATGTAAGAAGAAATAATTACCGGTTTTTTAGACACCAGCACTTCCATAAGCGTTGCAGGACCCGCTTTTATAACGGCGCAATCGCATATTTTTACCATTTCGTCCATATATGAAATAAAACCCATAGGACGCAAATCGGCATGGGGATGCAATTGTGCCATAACGTCGAGCATTTTTTTTGCGGCAATGTCTTTTCCGCACACCACTAAAATGGTAAAGTCCGCTTTGCGCTTTAATAAGTGGCGCACAATAACAACCGCATTCGGCAACCCTTCTCCACCGCCTGCTAAAAGCACTACTTTTTTACCTTCAGGGATATTGTGCTTTAAGCGCAAAGCAGCTTCATCGGAATGCGTAAGCGGCTGCAAAAATTTCGGATTTAACAAAAAAGGTACTACTTGTATGTTTTGTTCGGGTATACGGCAATTTTTTACCGCACCGTCTTTTGCACGCTGCGAAAACACCAAATATTTAACGTTTTTTTCATAAAACCATGCCGTAGGCACGGTAAACGGGTCGGTAACAACGACGGTAAACGGCAGCCTGCCTCCCAACCGTCTAATTGCGGTAACTGCGGATGGCGTAAGCGCAAAGTGAAAACTGACTACATCGGTAGCTTGCGATTTTTTTATGATTTTTTTTAAATACCATGCCGTGTGCGGTGCTATAATCATCGTTATAATACGCTGCACCCAAAACAGCATGCCCAAATCGTAGGTTAAACCCCATGCGCCGGGAACATAATTGCAGGAAAGCTGATAACATTTTTCAAAAAAAAAGCGTGCTAAATAATTTTTTTGATCAAAACCGTTTAAAAGCTCTACGGAAGCATCGGGATATTTACGCTCAAGCACTTGCTTTAATACATTTGCCGAGGATTTATGACCGCCGCCCGTATTCAAATACAAGCACACAAATTTCCGCATATTCATATTTTACATCCAAGCACTTCGCCTGTCAATGTGCTAAAATACAGCCCAGTGGACACGTAAGAGACGCCGTAGTATAGTAAAACTATGGAGCACGGTAAAAAGCATATTTTAATCGTTGCCGAAGCGGGCACTTCGCACGGTACTTCTTTGGACAGCGCAAAACGTTTGGTACATGCGGCAGCACAAGCCGGAGCTGACTGTATAAAATTCCAGTGGGTGTATGCGGATGAAATCCTGCACCCCGATACCGGTTTTGTTACGCTTCCCGGCGGAAAAATCAGATTGTACGACCGCTTTAAAGAGTTGGAAACGGACAGCTCTTTTTTTGCCCATCTGTGCGATTACGTGCATTCACTGGGAAAAACGTTTATGTGCTCGCCGTTCGGTATCCGTTCGCTCAATGAATTGTTTGCGCTCAAACCCGATTACATAAAGATCGCTTCTCCCGAATTAAATCACTACCCTATGCTCAAAGAGTTGGTACGTTTGGAATTAACGCTTCCCGAAAAAAAACGAATCCCTGTTGTGCTTTCAAGCGGCGTTTCTTTAATGAAAGACATACGAAAAGCGCTTGCCGTATTAAAACCGTTACGGCAAAAAACGTGCGCTAAACACGGTGATATGCTGTCGCTGCTGCATTGCGTTACCAGTTATCCCGCTCCGCCGGAAGAATACAATCTGGCGCTGCTGGAACGCTACCGCAAAACGCTGCACATAAGTACGGGAGTAAGCGACCATTCGCTCGATCCGGTTATCGTACCGGCAATTGCAGCCCTGTGCGGAGCGCGCATAATCGAAAAACACATTACACTGAGCAAAAACGGCAGCGGTTTGGACGACCCGGTTGCACTTACTCCCGAACAGTTTGCCCTTATGGTACAAACCGTGCGCCGGTATGAAAAAACGGCAGCGGAAGAGCCAAAAGCGGCTTCAAAAGCCGGCAAAAGCGTACAAGCCGATGCGGGTCAGTATGCCGGTACGGACGGACACTGCGGCTCACAATCCGGAAAAGCGCTCGCACGAGCACAAAAAGAATTCGGAGCAGATAGAGTAAAACAAGTTATCGGCGACGGCAAAAAAAAGCTTGCCCGCTGTGAAAAAGCAAATTACGGCAAAACAAACCGTTCCATTCACTTTATGCGCTCGATGAAAGCGGGCGAAATTATAACGGAAAAAGACATAGCCGTGCTGCGCACGGAAAAAGAACTTTCAGTCGGCATATCGCCTGAATATTACGATACGGTATTAGGTAAAACACTAGCACAAAATGTATGTTCAGGCGAGGGTCTACAAAAACACCAGATAAAAAATATTACGTAAAACGGCACATAGAACTTAAAGCGCCGCCGTTATTCGCCGGCACACAAAACGGCAATGCGGTGCAACCCGTACAGTGTAAGCTGTTTGTCCACTTCTTGCAGTACATCGCTTATCGGCTTTACCACGCTGTTTAAGCCGCCGGTTGCAATAACCCGTATATCGGCACTTGTACAGCCGGTTTTATTACATAAATCGTTTTTCATTTGTCCTATAAGCGCTTCGGTCAATCCTTTATAGCCGAGTACAATGCCGGCTTGTATGGAATGTACAGTATTTTTACCCAGTGTATCCGGCGGCGCTTCAAGGGGAACGGAAGGAAGCTGTGCGGTATTGTTAAATAAAGAGCGCACCGCAGTGCCCAAACCGGGAAGGATGGCAACACCCTGAATGTTTCCGTTACAATCAACGGCGGTAAAGGTTAACGCCGTACCGAAATCAGCTATAATGCAGGATTTATGAAAACGGCAATACGCTTCTACGGCATTGCATACGATATCGCTTCCGATTTCATGCACTGCCGTTTCGGGAATTTTAATGGGTAATTTATTGAACACATTCGGACCGACTATAAGCGGTTTTTTCCCGATTAAATTTACCGCTACGCTGATAAAAGGTCCGGTTAAAAGCGGCACAACGGAACTGAGAATTCCCGAATCGACTTCGGAAGGCAAAACTCCGGCATCCCTAAAAAGAGAGCGGACGGTCGACGTATATTCATCCGCCGTTCGCTTTGTATCGCTGTAAATACGCCACTGATGTACAACCGTATTTTTTTTAAAAAGCGCAACTACGGTATTAGTGTTACCTATATCGACCGCTAAAAGCAATTGCAATTTTCCTCCGTTGAGGCTATTATAAGCGATATGGATAATCTTATACAACCCAAAATACTCAAAGGATTTAGAGATTTTTTACCTGATGCGCAATTACCACGCACTTTAATAATAGAAAAACTGGGAGCCGCGTTCCGCTCATACGGTTTTGTACCGATAGATACCCCCGCTTTGGAATACTCGGAAATTCTGTTGCGCAAAAGCAACGGCGAAACGGAAAAACAAGTATTCCGCTTTAACGATAACGGCGGCAGGGATGTGGCGCTCCGCTTTGATTTAACCGTTCCCTTTGCCCGTTTTACGGCGGAACACAAAAATGAACTGTACTTTCCGTTTAAGCGCTACCACATTGCAAAAGTGTGGCGCGGCGAAAAACCTCAAGCCGGACGCTACCGCGAATTCGTTCAGTGCGACTTCGACATAGCCGGTTCAGACAGCGTTTTGTGCGACTTTGAAATTCTTTCGTTAATAAAACACGCTTTTTCGCTCATCGGTGTTCAAAATATAACGATTAAAATAAACCACCGCGGCATATTTAACGCTTTTTTAGAAAAACATTCGTTAACCGGCTTAAGCGAAAACATTTTACGCACTGTAGACAAAATGGCTAAAATCGGCGCAAAAGAAACGGAAAACCAACTTGCTCAAATAACGGGCAGTGCAAAAACCGCTTCGCTTATTATCGATTACATAAGCGTTAAACCGAACGAAGCGTTTAACACAACGCTTGAGCGCATAGAACAAGCGGCAGGAGAAAAAGGAAAAGAAAGCGTACAGCGCATGCGGCAAGTGTACGATTTATTGGTCGGTACAGGCATAGCCGGCAGCTTTGTGCTCGACCCTGCAATAACTCGGGGTTTGGATTACTATACCGGCATTGTATACGAAACCTTTTTAAACGATCTTCCATCCATAGGTTCGGTATGTTCCGGCGGGCGCTACGATAATTTAGCCGGCTTGTATATGAAAGAAAAATTGAGCGGCACCGGAGCTTCAATAGGTTTGGACCGGCTTTTAGCGGCTCTTGAACAGTTGGGTCATATACAAAACCGCTGCGGTTTTTTGGATGCAGAAATTTTTTGCACCGACGAAAGCCTTACCCTGCACTACCAAGCGCTTGCACAAAGACTGCGCTCAGGCGGTGCCGCCGTTGAAGTATTTCCCGAAGCTAAAAAAATAAATCAACAATATGCGGTCGCAGAAAAAAAAGATATACCTTTCGGAATTTTTGTAGATAAAGAACAAGCGGCAAAAAATGTGGTCAGCGTAAAAAATCTTAAAACGAGGGAAGTACGGGAAAACATCAGCGAACAAAAAGCGCTTGAGTATATAACGGCAAAACGCTAACTTTTTTATTGTACGTTTTTAGCGGCAAATTCTGCTTGTAGTTTATTTGAAAAAAGCGATACTGCAGTTTCGGGAAGCCAACCTGCTGCAAATTGATACCACAAACGGCGCTGCCCGTCGCGTATATCTATATAGCTTCCGATAAGTTTCACCACATCGCCTTGTCTGCCGTGCGAAGCCGCATCGGCGGTATCGGACGGCTTTATGCGGTACGCCGCATAGGGTTCATTAATAAGCGCCCAAGGTTCGGCAAAACCGATATCTTCAACTTCCGAAATATCTATAAGCTGTTCATTTTTTTCTGCAGTGCATCCGCTGAAAATACAAAACAGGGTGCACAAAAAGTACACATACAGCCAAGTTTTCACGGCACACAACTTATAAAAAAAGTACGCGCGGTAAAATAAAGTGTACGGTACCTACCGCAACACAAGCAATTCCGACATATTTTCGTCCGCTTACAAACAAAGTTTCAAAAAAAGAAGGCATGGTAACGGGAACAGTCGAAGAAACTTTGTAATATTCGTATAAAAGGCAAGCGCCGCCTACAATACCGGCAACGGCGGGTACCAAATCGCCTAAAACGGGAACATCGCCTTGCACTACGCTTAAAAGTTTTATAATACCGACAAATGCAGAAAGCACTCCTAAAGCAAGGCGGAAATTCTTTGTTTCCAAAAAACTTAAACCGGCAGCACTTGCTTGCGCCGCATCTTCGGGAACTTCTTTTGTAAAAATAAGCACAAGCCCCGCTGCAACATTCATTACCACCGACAACAAATAAAACTGTATCATAATCCCCCCTAAAAGCCGATTGTATGCCCGCTTACCGACCGGGTAACCGGCATTTTATTTACGCTGTACTGCAGTTTTTAACAGCGCCCTTTCACCGTTTATACTTACATCGGCTTGTACGGACACTATATCATAATCCGTAAAAATTGTCCTGTAAAAATTTTCTTTTCCGTCATAAACCGACTGAATTTTTTTTTCAACTAAAACGCCGCCGTCTTTTCCGCAGCCCGTAAAATCGGCTTTTACGGTTAAAGCCTCCGCTTCAGCACCGGAAAGAGTACCGCCCTGTACCGCTGCGCTGCCGGCAGAATCTGTGCTTTGTTCCGCTACGCTGCCGGCGGCGACACTGCCTTGTTCCTGTTCCGCTTTGCCGTCTGCAGGGATGCCGTTCTGTTCCGCTTTGCCCCCCGCGTCCGGGTTTCCAAACGCACGCAAAGTTACGTACACCGAATCGTCAAACGAAAAAGCCGATAGCACCAAACGCACGCCGTTAATATTTTTTTGATTGCTTTTAGCGCCGAACAAAGTCGTTAAAACAACAACGGCTAAGCTAATGCCTACTGCGGCAAGCATAAAACGGGAATGCTTGGTATGCACCAAAGCTTTAAACAAGCCTTTCGGAGCCGTAGGGGCAGTTCCGTTATAAAAGCGTTTAACGTTTTCAGGTGCGCGCTCCAAACGTTTCTCGCGGTTGTAATAAAAAGTTAACTCTTCTTCGTTCATTTGTGTGTCCGTCACTGAATAAGAGCGGCGATAAGCGTATCGGTTCTCCACCACACTACTTCGGCTTTGTCATTTTTTGCAAGCAAAGCCGAAATAATCCCAGAATACGAAAGCGTAAGATCGTGGTATACGATATCGCGCATATCCACATCCAAATGGCGGCGCACCGCTTTTTGCCCGTCTTCTTTAAACATTAAAAGAGCAAAGCCCGTATCGTCGGCTGTTATAAAAAACAGCCATCCGGATTCACTTATTCCCAAAAATTCGTACGCCATGGGAAACACTTCTTTTGTATATCCGTAGGCAACCGTTTGCTCAAAGTCAGGAACTGAAACCGGTTCGGCATATATGCCGGTACTGATATTAAGCGGGTGAATAAGCGTTTGCGTAAAAGCTATGCCGGACTGCACTCCGGTAGACGAATCTATTTGTGCCGAATAATAATCGATTTTTAAATATAAAACCGGCTCGCTATAGTCGGGAATAATTTGTTCAAGTGTTGCAAAGCTGTTTTCCGAAGAAGAAGCGGCTACCGGAAGCGATGTTTGCTGAATGGGTATTTTATACTTTAAATAGCCGTCGCGCGAAAACCAAAACACCGCATAGCCGCCGTTAAGCAAGCACACTACAACCAATTCGTTTTGTTTTGTTGTGTACAAGCCTTTTATATACGGAAACGGCGTACCGCCCGGTCCTTCTTGCCCCAAATAGTCTATAAAAGAGCCGTCCGGTTCAAAGCGCAGCACGGCATGACGCAGCGTTGTTTTACCGCTTTCGTCTTGCACGCAGCGCTCCGGCGGTAAAAGGTCTGCCACATACAAACGCTTTCCCGAATCAACTGCAGCCGCTCCGATATTGTTAAACGGATACACTACCGCATTTTGCGTTGCAATTTCATCGTTGTGTTCCAAAGCGGATACTGTTTTGTTTCCATTTAATTCTATAAACGAGGGCACCGGATTTTTATCGCTATTATATAAAATACTTAATAAATCTCCGTAAGAAGTAAGGCTCAGAATTTTTGACGCTTCTCCGTTTGATATATAAAAAAAACCGTCGCGCATAATAAGATGCGTATTGATTTGACCGGGTTCTTGCAAACCGAACAATTTTAATTCGTTTTCAAAGTTTCCGTAGTTTAAAGAAAACAAATCCTGTTTTTTGAGCGCCGCAACCGGTTTGCCGGCTGTACAAGAGCATAAAAAAAAGACTATCAAATAAATTATACAAAAGACGCAGAAACGGAACGTTTTTTTTAGTGTTTGCGGCATAATCACAGCATAAAGTGCTTGCCCAAATATGTCAATACACGGTACATTATATGGTATGATTGACGCAATTTTAACATTTTTTTTCGGCTCAAAACATGAACGCGATATAAAAGCTTTACTGCCTATCGTTGCAAAAGTTAATGAAAAAGAAAGCTGGGCATCTTCGCTCAGCGCAGATGAATATCCCAAACAAACGGCGCTCTTAAAGAAAAGAATCGCCGACGGCGAAAGCCTTGATTCGGTATTACCCGAAGCATTTGCACTCTCACGCGAAGCGGCAAAACGCGTACTTGGAGAGCGCGCATACGATGTACAAGTAATGGGTTCCATAGTATTGCATTCCGGACGCATCGTTGAAATGAAAACCGGTGAAGGTAAAACCCTTATGTGCGTTGCCGCCGCATATTTGAACAGTTTAACCGGTAAAGGCGTGCATGTAGTTACAGTAAACGATTACCTTGCCGAACGCGATGCAAATTGGATGCGCCCCGTATACAGCTATTTAGGCGTAACGGTCGGTTCAATCATATCGAATATGGACAACGATGCGCGAAAAGCAGCATATAATTGCGATATTACCTACGGTACAAATAACGAACTGGGTTTTGATTATTTGCGTGACAATATGCAGTTAACGCCCGATCAAAAAGTGCAGCGCGGTTTTGCATTCGGCATTGTAGACGAAATAGACTCCATATTGATAGACGAAGCGCGCACCCCGCTTATTATTTCCGGACAAGGCGAAGACGATACGGTTAAATTTTTTGAAGTGGATAAATACGTCGGACAGCTTGAAGAAGTGCAAAAAAATCCGGAAACAGGGCTGTACCCTGATGAAGTACAAGGCGAACAAGTAATCGGAGACTATACAATCGACGAAAAAAGCCGACGTGTATCCTTTACCGATGCGGGTATGCTTAAAATCGAATCCATTTTACAAAAACATAATTTAATCAACGGTTCGGTATTTGACGAAGAAAACTTTGAATACATACACTATTTTACACAAGCGGTAAGAGCACATACATTGTATAAAATAGATGTGGATTACGTAGTAAAAGACAAACAAGTGCAAATCGTAGACGAATTTACCGGACGTATTTTGGAAGGACGCCGTTACGGCGACGGTTTACACCAAGCTATAGAAGCAAAAGAACACATCCACATTGCCCAGCGCAACAGAACTTTGGCAACCATTACGTTTCAAAACTTTTTCCGCATGTATAAAAAACTGTCCGGTATGACCGGTACTGCGGATACCGAAGCGGTTGAATTCGGAAAAATCTATAATTTAGACGTAGTTGTTATTCCCACAAACAAACCGGTTGCGCGCATAGACGAAAACGATGAAGTATATTTAAATGCCGACGATAAATGGGAAGCGATATGTAAAGAAATAAGCGAAGCTCATGCCAAAGGGCAGCCCGTTCTTGTCGGTACGGTTTCTATCGAAAAGTCGGAACACCTCAGTTCGCTTTTAACTAAAAAGGGAATACGGCACGAAGTGCTGAACGCAAAAAATCACGCACGCGAAGCGCTGATTATCGCAGAAGCCGGAGCAAAAGGAGCGGTTACCATTGCCACCAATATGGCAGGCCGCGGTACCGATATAAAACTGGGCGGCAATCCCGAATTCCGTGCACAAAAGCGTGCCGGAACGCAAGCTACGGCGGAACAATACGCGCAAGCGTACAAAATAGAAAAAGAAGCATGGCTTGCCGATTACGAAGCGGTAAAACAAGCAGGCGGCTTATATGTTATCGGTACCGAACGGCACGAAAGCCGGCGTATAGACAATCAATTACGCGGACGCTCCGGACGGCAGGGTGATCCGGGACGCAGCAAATTTTATATTTCTATGGACGACGATTTAATGCGTTTGTTCGGCGGCGAAAAGATGAAATCAATTATGTCGCGCATAGGCATGGAACCCGGAGAACCGATATATCATCCTTGGCTTACCAAGGGTATAAAAAAAGCACAAAAAAAAGTCGAAGAGCGAAACTTTGAAATCCGTAAACACTTGCTCGATTACGACGACGTATTAAACGAACAACGCCGTTTTATTTACGGTCAACGCGACGCTATTTTGGTAGACGAAGATTTAAAACTGCGCATATTGCAAACCGCACGCGAAAGCGCGGAACAATTTGCCCAAAGCTATGCCGATGCCTTGCGTAAAGGAAGCGCAGCAAATGAAGCGAATCTTGATGCCCTTGCCGAACTGAACGGCGAATTAAAGCAAAACTTCGGCTTACAAATTGCAGCCGAAACGCTTGCCGGTTTGTCGAACGTAAAAGGAAGCGAAGCGCGGACGGAATTTGTAACCGAAGCAATTGTAGGCGAACTTGAACGCGACATCGGTGAAAAAGAAGCGCTGGCAGGAAAAGAAAACTTAAATATGTTTATCCGCTACCAATACGTGCAAGCGATAGACCGCAAATGGCTGGACCATTTGGAAGCGCTCGAAAGTTTGCGCGAAGCCGTATACCTTCGCTCATACGGTTCCAAAAATCCCTTAACCGAGTACAAAATCGACGGTTTTAATATGTTCGACGATATGCTCGACAGTATCAGAACCGAAATCGCTTCGCGCGTATTCAAAGTAAAAATAACAAACGCTGCAGGCGAAGATATGCAGCGCAGAGGCAAAACGTTCAGCATGAACGCTCAGCACAGCGCAATGGCGGCTTTTGATGCCGGATCGGCACGCGATGCAGCCGCATCTTCTGCGTATGCCGGCAAACGGCAGGGAGAAAACGTAACCGTTGTCCGTTCCGCCCCTAAAGTGGGAAGAAACGATCCGTGCCCTTGCGGCAGCGGCAAAAAATATAAACACTGCTGCGGAAGATAATTAAAAAAGGTAGTTAAAAAATGAAAATAAATGATAAACATTTTCCGCTGGTGCCGTTTGCCGTTCTTTTTTGCTGCGTATATCTTTTGTTTGCCGGCGTTCCGATTAAAAAAGATTTACACATAACGCCCCAGTGGACAATCGATATCGAAAAAAATCCCGTACAGTACCCCGCTTCCGCAATAAAACTTTTACCGTTTAAACTGAATGGAAAAATGGGCTATTACACGCCGGACGGAACGCTCGCAGCCGTTTACCCTTTTGAACAAAAAGCTGCCGTATCGGAAAATTTTTGGACGGTTTATGCAAACGATGCACAGCACACGCCTTTTTATACACCGGACGGAAAACAGTGCGGCACGCTCGATGATGCCGGCTTTCCTTTTTTTGAAAAATCTGCGGCTTTTGTGTTCCATCCGGGCGGAAATTCTTTTTCGCGCCACGACAAAAGCGGAAAAAAGCTTTGGGCATATGAAGACTATGCACCGATTACCGCATTTTCCGCATCAGCTGCAGGCTGTGCCGCAGGCTTTGCCGACGGCAAGCTGCTGTGCGTCGATAACGAAGGAAATATAAGCGGTTCTTTTTACCCGGGCGGAAGCGAAACTCAAGTTATT
The DNA here is from genome assembly GCA_000468055.1 of Treponema lecithinolyticum ATCC 700332. GTDB lineage: Bacteria > Spirochaetota > Spirochaetia > Treponematales > Treponemataceae > Treponema_C > Treponema_C lecithinolyticum. The sequence goes on from KI260564.1 coordinate 253,217, forward strand.
TTCGGCTGCGCGCTTTCGGAAAACGGTAAGTATTGCGCATGCATATCAGGGTTGAATACGCAGCGTTTGATTGTTGCGGCAATAGAAAACGAAAAAATAAAAATAATCTATCATGAATATTTAAGCGAAGCCGTTAGAGAACAAACGCTTGTACGCTTTAGCCGCGACGGAAAATATGTGTTTTTTAACACAAAAAAAGGACTGCATTCGATACATATTGCGCAAAAAAAAGCGGCATATATTCCGTTTGACGGTAAAATCACCGCTTTAAGCGATTTCGGCAGCAACGATATTTTTTTTGTACTCAGTAAAAAAAGCGGTATGTATACGGTCAGCGTACTGTATGGGAATGCTTATAAAAAAGGCTCTTTTTCGTTTAAAGGCGGCAGTGCATTTTTGCATGCGGAAAACGGCAGCATCTATATCGGCTGCGACAACCGCATTTCCAAAATGAACGTCGCTTTCCGCTAAGCTAAAATACGTTCAGCGCAGTGTGCAACGCCGCTTCCGCACCGGAAGAATCCTTTATCGAAACATCGATTGTATTTTTTCCCCTTGATAAAGACACTTCTGCCAAGCGCATGCTTTTATCGTCGGGGTATATCGCAAAAAACGGGTAGTTTTTATTGCCGCGCACGCACAGTGTATTTTTATCTTGAATCAGTGCATCGTAACCGGTTGTTTCGATTACTATACCGTTTACCATAACCGAAACGGCGCGCGGCATTTTTTTAGACGGTGCATTCATATACAGCGTATACGTGCCAGATTTTAACGAAGCGCCGCTGGAAATATTTTGTATGTTTCCCGTTCTGCTTACCGCAATTAAACCGCCGAGCGGGAATTTTGCACGTGCAGACACTTTGGCAGGCGCGTCGTTTTCTTTTTCGGCATTTAACAGAACAACGGGATTGATAGCCGCTTTCATCTTTGTATCGAGCACTTGAAATTCCAAACACTGTTTTTCATCTTGCGCCCATCCGGAATGTCCGCTTATCCCCAGCACATCGTCGCTCTCTATGGTTTGATCGCCGTTTTGCACATCTATTTTTTCCAAATTGCCGTAAACGGTGAGCATTTGGTTTTTATGGAACAAAATAACTGCATTGCCCAAAGCCGAATCGAACCAGCCCATATCGGAATCCGAACGCAGCGTTATTAAAAGCTTGCCCGTATCGCTTGACTTTACTTCGGCGTTTTCATTGAATACAATGCCGTTGCTAAACGAACCTCCATTTTTTTGTGCAAACAATACATCTATGTTTTCCGATTGCTGCGGCCAGTCAAAACAGTATGCGGAAAGTGCAGCTAAAAAAGTAAATACAATCGCCGGCACACAGCGCAAAATTATGCATTTTTGTTTTTGTATCGTCATCCGGTTTACTCCCCGTACAAATGGGCAAACTCGTGCATTTTTTCCATTGCACGCTTTTTACACTGACCGCAGCCGGTTCCTATTTTAGTACGAGCTTGTAAATCTTCCCAGGTTCTGTCGCCGGCTTTATACGCTTCTTCCAAATCTCTGTCGGTAACGTTTAAACAATGGCAAATAACTTCCGTTTGTTCTTGCCCTTTTAAAGACGCTCGCCCGTTTTTTTGCAAATAATCGTCTATAGCAGCGCGCAAAGCTTTGTCGCCCAATACAGAACAGTGAATTTTATTTGCCGGCAAACCGCCCAATTTGGATACAATATCTTCAGGCTTAAGCTTATATGCATCATTTATATTCATACCCTTTATCGATTCGGACAAAATCGAAGTTGACGCAATCGCACTTGCGCAGCCGTAGGTTTTCCAACGCACGTCGCTTATAATATCGTTTTTAATGCGCAGTAAAATCAGCATTTGGTCTCCGCATTGTATATTTCCCACAATGCCGCGTCCGTCGTACTGCCAAGAATCTTCGTCTTCCATTAAAACATTTTTAGGTTTCATAAAATGTTCTTTTACGGTATCTGAATATAACCATTCGTTCATATATACCTCATAATTTACTTTTCGGTTAAAGTAGACATCTTCCTCAGCGTTTCGATAACGGGAGGAAAATTTTCCAAAAGATAATCGACTTCTTTTTCCGTGTTGTATTTACCCAAACTAAAGCGGATGGAACCGTGGGCAAGTTCCGGTCCCATGCCGGTCGCCATAAGTACGTGAGAAGGCTCCAAACTGCCCGAAGCGCACGCCGAACCGGTAGAAGCGGATATGCCGAGTAAATCCAAGTGCAAAAGAATCGCTTCGCCTTCCGCACCGGGGAAAGAAACGTCGAGTGTGTTCGGCAATACGCGCTCCGGATGTCCGTTAATTTTTATCTTGGGAATCCGTTTAAGCAAACCGTCTTTTAAACGATTGCGCAGCGCTGCCGTTTTTGTACTGTATGCATGTAATTCTTCGGCTGCTTTTTTGCAAGCAAAGCCGAATGCGGCTATAGCCGGCGTGTTGTACGTTCCTGCCCGCTTTCCGTGTTCTTGATGTCCGCCGCGTATTAAAGGTTCTAAAGGGCAGCCCTTTTTAACATATAAAGCGCCGATTCCCTTAGGCCCGTAAATTTTATGAGAAGAAAGCGTTGCATAATCCACATCCCAAAGCGCAACATCTACCGGAATTTTTCCGGCAGCTTGTACCATATCGGTATGAAACAGCGCTCCTGCGCGATGTGCTTCGCGTGCAAGATATGGAATATCCTGCACAGTGCCTATTTCGTTGTTTGCGCTCATAACGGAAACCAAAAGCGGTTTTTTTTCGAGCGCTTTTGTATAAGCTTTATTGTCTATTAAACCTGTAGAATCTACCGGTAAAACGATTAATTCAAATCCTTGCTTTTGCAAGTTTTTTGCGGATTCCAGCACGCACGGATGTTCAATTGCGCTCGTTACAATCAGCTTATTGTTTTTACGGCGGCTTTCACTTACCATTGTGTTAAAAACCGTGTTGTTCGATTCCGAACCGCCGGAAGTAAATAAAATTTCTTCAGGAAAAGCTGCATGAATTAAAGAAGCCGCTTGAAGTCGGGCATGCTCGATAAGAGAAGCGGCTTTTCTTCCGTCTTCGTGCAAACTGGAAGCGTTTGCATATTCTTTTAAAATATCAGTATAAAATGCAAACACCTCTTCGGAAAGCGGCGTTGTCGCATTGTAATCAAAATAAATACGTTTTGCCATTATAGTGCCCGGGAAATAATCCCGCCCCCTGCTATTATTCCGTTTAAATATACTACGGCAGACTGTCCGGGGGCAATCGCCCGTTGCGGTTTTTTAAAAGAAATCCGGTACACACCATTTTCAAGCGGTGTAATAAGAGCTGCTGCAGGCGGCGTTGCTAAACGTATTTTTACTTCGCCGTAAAATTCATGACGGGGAACATAATTTCCCGCCCACACCCATGAATCCGCTTCCAAACTGTCTGACAATAAATCGTCTTCGCCTGCAAGCACAATACGGTTGCGTTCGGCGTCTATTGAATGCACATACAGCGGACGGTTTGCACTTACTCCCAAACCGCGGCGCTGACCGACGGTATAGTGCTCTATTCCACGGTGTGTCCCCAGTTTTTCGCCGTCCAAGCCTACGATGTCACCGCACACGGATTTTTTATCAGAAAACAGAATGTCGAAATATTCATTCGGAATAAAATCCTGACTTTCGCTGCGGTCGGCACAGCCGAGTTTGCGCTCGCGCGCCATTTCAAAGGTTTGCGCTTTAGTAAAAGAGCCCAGCGGAAAGCGCACGCTTTCCAATACCGGCGAGGGAATGCGGTGTAAAAAATATGCTTGATCTTTGTGCCTATCGTATGCGCATGAAAGCATAACCGGACGGTTTTGTGCACCGGAAACGGCGAGACTTTCGGCAGCAGTATCGGAAACAGAGGCGTCGGTGCCGGCAGCATATATGCGGTACAAGTGCTCTATCGGTATACGGGGGCGCACGAGCGCCGCGTAATGTCCGGTACAAAAATAATCAAAGTCTATGCCCTGTTTTCGTATACCGTCGAGCAAAGCGCCGAATTTAACAAAGCGGTTACAGTGTACACAAGGGTTCGGCGTGCGGGCGCTGCGGTATTCCGTTTTAAAATAATCCAATACAAAAGTACGGTAAGCATCGCGCACGTCTATAACGTGGTATTCTATTCCTCTTTGCGCACAAAAAGTTTTGCATTGTTCTATATCGATACTTTCATCAGCGCCGTAACAAGAAAGCCTTACTCCCGTTAGCGAGCGCGGAAGCGGTAAATCATTATTCCAACTGGACATAGTAACGCCGATAACTTTACAGCCTTTTTCTTTAAGCAATACCGCAGTGAGCGTGGAATCCACCCCGCCGGACATACCGACTGCAACCGTGCTGCCGCTTTGAGGCTGTTCCAATTCTTCTATGTATGAGTGCGTGCCGTTTATACTATGCGTGCCGTCCATAAAAACAGTATACCACGTTTTTTTATTCAAGCACAACGCATTGACAGTGTGAAGTTTTTTCTGCTATTATAAGTGAACGTGTTAACCGCCGGGATGGTGGAATAGGTAGACACAAGGGACTTAAAATCCCTCGGCAGTAAAACGCCGTGCCGGTTCAATTCCGGTTCCCGGCATAAATCGGAGCTGTTTCAAAAACAAGTTTTTTTGAAACAGTTTTTTTGTTTTAAATCGGCTTTCCCACTTAAATCAGTTTTTCTGCCGGATCAAGCGAATATATATCTTCGGATAACTTTTTTTTCAAAATAGACGTATCCATTTTACTAAAGTTAAATCTTTTATATTTACCGCTGATATCCAAATCGCATAATACGTGCAGCGCGGAACCGGAAATAAGAATCGATTTCCGATACAATTTGGTTAAATCTTCCAAATATAAAACGGTATCGACCGCTTGAGATATGCTTATTTGCGATATGCGCTCACGAGAGCCGACCGTTCCAAACACAACCGAACCGTAGTGAATACCTATTCCGATACGAAGCGAAAGGTTTTCCGCTGTTTTTAACTTCATTATTTCGCGCTGCATTTTAACCGCGCAATATAAAACATCGGGCGTATTGTCCGGAAAAACAGCTACAATTCCGTCTCCTAAATATTTTTCAATAAAGCCGCCGTATTTACGGATAAAGGGAGCAATTTGTATTAAATATGTATTCAACAAATCGAAAGTTTTTTTACCGCCAAGCTGTTCCGACAGTGCAGTAAAATCCCGTATATCGGCACACAGCAACGTTACGTTGTGAACTGCCCAATCCCCTATTTCCACATCCATAATATCGTTTTTATTTAACATTTGCAAAAACTGTTTGGGAACAAAACGAAAGTAAGCCGTATTTAGTTTTTTCAATGTGCCGGATAAAACATCAATTGCCGAAGACGCTTTTTCGTGCTGGTATGCCGTAATAATCGATTGAAAAAATACAAAAATAACAAAGGTATACGGCATAAAGTGTACGGGTAAAAACGGAACCGTTAACATATACCGTATCAGCGTCTCGTACACGGCTCCTGCAACTATGATAAAAATACTAACAAGAGTTAAAAAAAACAAAGCCGTAATGCGATTCAGTTGTGAAAACAGTATGATAAATACAACAAGCAAACTGATAAACATATACGCTTGATTAATCGGCACAAGTCGGTTCGACCATTGCAGGGGAAGCACCCAAGTTAAAATACCTAAGCAAATTCCCACACCTATAACTATTGTCACTGCAGGATTTTCTAAATTGCTGGTATGTAAATATACAAGGTACAAAACAAAAAATACCGGACCGGCAAAAATCGCAGTATACTCCAATTTCATATCCAAGGCAAAGGGTACGTTGGGGAAATAATATAAAAGCAAAGAAAAATCGGTAGTTACATTGCGCAAAAATAAAGTTAAAGCAAATAGTGAAAGATACAAACTTGCCCAATCGTATTTTCTAAACAAAAAAAGGGCAAAATAATATAAAAAAACGATAAATAAAGCTCCGCATAAAAAAAACTGCCGGTTCAATTCATGATTAAAATCGGTACGTACTACGCTTTCCGCTCCAAAACGCAGCGGAACCCATAAACCGCTTTTACGGTACACATCATTCGACGTATGAAACACCAAATCGGCAATTCCTCCGCTATCGGATTGTATTGAAGCGATTGCCATTGAACGGGCTGAAACCGTTTTTGTATAATCTTGCGCAGCGATCCCTTGAGAAAATACCAATTCACCGTTACAATAAAAATTTACCGCAGTACCTATTTTGTCGAACATAAAAACGGCATAGTTAAAATTCGGTTTTAGATTTTTTAAGCGTAAATGCCAAGTTGCAGAACCTTTACCTTTTTTTGCGTTTTTACCGGAAGCTATATCATTATAAAGCGTAGGAATACGCACAAAAGCATCGGCTTTTATTGTATACTGTTCAGGAGAAGCGTCATCGTTAAAAAAAGGCGGTCCGCCGGTTTTATGTTTATAAAAAAGTGCAGGATCTATAAATTTATTTGAATATACTTCCCACAGCCCCGTAAGCTCGAGGGTCGAAAACTCAAGTTCTTGCGGATCTTCAAAATAAAACAAACCGGCATACATTGCTTTTTGCTTTTGTTTTTTTGCACCGCCGGCATGAGCAGATACAAAAAAACACATACACGCGCATACAAAAAGAAAAAAACGTACAGGGTTAGTAAACTTATGCTTAATGCCGGTCACTGTATACTTCCTTTTGCCCAAACGGAAAAATCGAGTTCCGGTATGTTTTTTTCAACTGTGCTTTCTTTTTTTAACGATTCCAACGGCATACAAACAAATAAAAACACCGGTTTTCTTTTTCCTTTTACATGTATATTTCCCAAGGGAATTAAAGCAAAATTTTCATTTTCTGCTAAATTCGATTTTTCCACCGCATCAAGCGATACTAAAATCGAATAATGCAAACTTTCCGAAATGCTTTCAATACGCGCGGCGGTGTTTACAGTATCGGATATAACCGTATCGTCCATACGGGAAAGTTCCCCTATGGTACCTAAAATCATTTTACCGTAGTGAATGCCGGAAGCGATTCCTATGGGAGGCTTACCTACTTCTTTGCGTACCGCATTCAAAGCGCCTATTTTTTGCTGAAGTTCAAAACAACACTCGATTATTTTTTGAGTCCCGCCGGAAAACAAAGCCATAATGCCTCTTTTAACGAATTTGCTGATAAAACCGCCGCGCTCGGCTATAAGCGGAGAAGCTATCATGGTAAAAGAGCTGAATACATCGTATTGTTCTTCCGGCGTTACTTCAAAACTGCCGTCGCCGATATAGATTTGCATAAATAAAATACCCATTTCGCATTCAACATAATCGCCCAAATGCACATCGGTTATATTTTTTTTATTTAACAAATCCAAAAATTTTTGAGGCACAAAACGAATATAGGCATCATTTAATTTTTTTAAATTATGTATAAGCGCTACTTGACGCGCAAACAAACGGCTTTCTCTGGACGCCAAGGCTAAAAATTGAATCACCGCTAATGCTAAAAGTACAAAGGGTAGCGGATCTATCAGTAATTCATCGTAAGTAACCGAATACAGCGTTTCGTATATGGTGGTTCCGCCTACCAGCAAAACTGACACCAAGTGTATATAAATTTGCTTTTCTTTTTTTATGCATGCCCGTATAAGCAAAATCATAATATACACCAGCCCGATAAAACACGTTATTTGATACAGCGGCACCAAACGGTTGGACAATTCGATAGGCAGTACCGTTCCAACAATCAAAACAATACCTTGCAAAACCGCATACACATATTTTAAACGGTGATAAAACGTACAATGGAAAAGCGAATATAAAAAAAATATAAAAAGCGGGGGAACAACCCACAGCGCCGAATATTCTAATTTAATCGCAGCAGAATAAGGTAAATTTTTAAAAATAAAAGACAATATATCGATATCGGCAGTACAAATACGTAAAATAAGAAAAACCAAAAACAAGCTAAAATATAACGAACTGAGTTTTTTGGGATTAAAAGCAAACAAAGCAAAGTTTATAATACATAAAAAAAGAAGCAATCCGCTGACAAAAAAAATCAATCCTGTATTGGTACTATAGCTGCGGTATACCGAATCGCGTTTGCCGAAATATACAGGTGTACGGATACCGCCTTTGCGGTATATCCAGTTTGATACTTGAATAACCAATTCGGCGCTTCCCGATTGATTTGCCGTAAATTCGGCATAAATAGGTATGGTGCTCGGAAAAAAACCTCGCTTCTTTGACGACACTGCGCCCGAGGAAGCTATGCATACGCCGTCGGCAAACACAGCACAAGAAGAAGTAGGACTTTCTTTAATAAAAACGGCATATTTTTCATCGGGTGTAAGACTGTTCAAAACCAAACGGTAGGTTGCACAACCGTATTCCGTTTTTTTTCCGCGAAAATTTGAATAGTCTTTGTTCCAATTTGCAGGCAATGTAACGCTTTTCGGTTCAGGAAGGCGTATTGTATCGGGAATAGCGTCAAGAGAAGTAAACAAGGTATCGAAATATACTTGCCAGCCGTTTTTTAAAATACTCACATCGGAAAAAATATAATTAGTTGAAAACGGATTTTTAGCTTGTAGTGAGACTGCAAAGAAAAATAAAGGGAAAAGTAGCGATAATCTCCGTTTCATTTTTTTATTTGCAATTTTTCTATCTAACTTTGCTGTATAAATCCGCCAACTCCGAACGCCATTGATATGTTTTATCACGGCTTTCCCACTCAATAATGCGATCTATTACAAATGTACGCTTATCTGCAGGATTTTCAAAACGCGCTGCGGCAAAACGTCCCTGCCCTATATACACAATGCTTTGTCCGTCGCTCAAAGATTCGTGTTCCGAAAGGTATTTTAAAACACAATCAAAGTGCACCGGCTCTCCGCTCGTTTTATCTGCCAATGCCGAAGCCAAATCCGATATAGCTTGAGCGCACAGCGGACAGTTTTTAACATTCGCTTTGTATTCTTTAATCGCTTCCAGCCGCGCTTGCTCGACTGCAGGATCTTCTTTTTCCGTTTTATGTAAAAACTTTTTTCCCTGCTCTTTATACGGTTTACCGTTCCATCTGCGTTTTTCGTTTTTTTGTCTGTGTTCGTTTTTAATATAACTCATGTACTATTTCCTTGCAGCGGCAGGGTTGCTCTACCAATTTGCGGCTTAACACCGAAGCAATACGCTGCACGGCGTTTTCGACATACGAGCTGTCGCTGATTTTCCGCCGCATATCCAGTATTTTTGCGGACACATGTTCCGCTTGCGATGTTTTTAGGAAAACGGTCATAAAAGCTCCGAAAAGGCATTTTCAATGTGGTACACCGGCGCATAACACGGCATATCGATAACAAGTACGTCAAAACGCAAATACCTGTTACTATATTGTCGATGTGTCTGCAAAAAACATTTAGCCGTTTCGACTATTCTTTTTTGTTTTATTTTCCCTAAAACATGTTCCAACGTTTCAAGCGTTGAATGCGGAACGGTTTTAACTTCGGCAAAAACCAAAGTATCGTCCTTTTCCGCTATAATATCTATTTCTCCCGTTCGTGTGCGCCAATTGCGCTCTACGATTGTGTAGCCGTGCGTATGCAAATACTCGGCAGCTTTATTTTCTCCTTGATCCCCCGTAAGCTTTGTATTTTGTTTTTTATCCGGCAAGCGAATCCAATTCCTTTAAATCCATTGCCCGCAATATAAAAACGTTTCTTTGCTCTTTTAAATTGATTATATCGCCTTTTTTCCTTGCCTTTTTTGAGTCTCCGGCAGAAACGATTTCTACCGTAGGCATAAAAGGGGAATTTGAATTGCTTTCGACGATTTTTGCGAGCGAAGAATCACTGAGAACAACGTATGTTCCCGGCGGGTATAAACCTATAGATTTTATAAATGCTTTAAGGATGGACGGATCGAATCTTTTTTCTTTATCGTTTAAAAGATTTTTAACCGCATCGTAGGCAATCATAGAACCGCGATAAGATTTTTCCGAACACATAGCTTCAAAAGCATCGGCAACAGAAAGCACGCGCGCGGCAGGATCTATATTTTCTTTTTTGCGCCCTTCAGGATACCCCGTACCGTCCCAACGCTCGTGGTGCTGCATTAAAATAACGGCGATTTCGCGCGGGTACATCAATACTTCGGTTACATAGCGCGCTGTTTTAAGCGGATGGACTTTTAAAAGTTCAAATTCTTCGGGAGTCAATTTACCTTTTTTATTGACAATTGAATCCGACAACATTGCCATTTCCAAATCGTGCAAAAGAGCTGCAGTTATAATTTGTATAATCGTACGCTGTGGAAATTCCAATTCTTGAGCCATAATCACCGACAATACAGCAACATCAACTGCGGCAACCGCATAATACATAAAATCTTCAAAAGGACAGATAACGCATGAAAGCGCATAGCGTTTATCATCGCTTACCAATTTATAAATAAATTTTACGCAGTCATCGATAAGCGCTTTATCTATCGGTTCGCTTTTTTTATAATGCTGATACACTACTTCCATATTTTTTACGGCTTCGCTGTAATATGCCCACAAAGGAGATTTGCCGAGTATTTTTCTTTCAGCGGAAAAAATACTGTCGGAAATAGTTTGCTCTCCGTCAACCGCTTCCAATTCCGCGACGTCTACGCTCGGAGTGGAAAAAATCTCTTTGCCGTGCGTTATAACATAGGGAATTTTCCAGCGGCTCATTGCATTTAAGTGAAACTGCGCTACAGGTTTATGTTCCGCAAGGAACATGTATTTTCCGTCGTCAAAAAAAACGGGAGCGGAAAATTTCATCCCCTTTTTAAGAGATTCCTTTTTAATTGTTTGCATAATCCTCTGCCTTTTTTATAAAAGCGAATATTCCGGCAAGTACTTCGTATGTTTCAGGCGGTATATAACTGCCGACTTCTTGCAAAGAAAGTATCTGTGCCGTTTCCGGTTCAAAGGCGACCGGAATACCGTATTCTTCAGCGGCTGCAGTCATTAACTGCGCCAACCTGCCGCTACCTTTACAAGCGATAAACGGTGCCGGAAAACCTTTCGGATAGCGAAGGGCTACAGCCGTTTGCTTTGCTCCGTTTTCACGCTTTTTCATACTTCAGCTTCCGCAACAAAAACGCCGTTCATTTCGGTAAAAGATCCCGTACGGTATAAATCCGGTACAAAATCGATTTTACAGTTCGCAATGCCTGCATTCCCGAATACGCCCTCCTTTAAAAACGCATCCAGTTTACGCCTTTGGGCATGCGGCGGTTCCGGCGTTACGCAATAGTTAACAGATAACTGAAGTTTTTTTAGATTATTTATTTTTAAATTATGCAATCTGTGTAAGTGTACCATAAAAAAATAGTTTTTGACAGGGGAAAATGCAGAAATTCCTATTTTTTCCAATTTTTTTTCTTGTGTATTTAATAAAAGTCTAATAACACCATTAAAACTTTTATTTCCAATATCATAATCAAAGGGGAGTAAAACCCAATGCTTGCAGCTTGTTTTGTAGTGGTTCACAAACGACAGTAAGCCGCAGGGTAAAGCCAAACATTCGTCGGTATTTTTATATAGGAGCGAAAGCTTTTGTAAAAAGTTATCGGGTGCTGCCGAAGCGGCGTTTTTTGCGGTGTCTGTATCGACTGCCGGCGCCCAATTTCCTGTCACCTCTTCGCCGACCGGCAGCGAACCGCCGTTTCCTACCGAGCCGTCTACATCATCTTCGCTGCCGTCCGGAGCGCGGCGGTGTCCGGAGTGCTTGCCGTCTGATGAGCCGCCATCACGGTCCTGCCCGTCTTGCTCCTGAGCGCTATCACCGGTATTCCCATCTTGTTCCGAACTGCCGTATAAAACGTCGAGCAATTCACCAAGCGTTTGCTCATCGGGCTGCACCCCTTTTTCCAGCAAAAAAAGAGCGGCTTCGGCAGCTTCTTTTTCTCTACCTGCAAAACGGAGCGCTGCCGCTCTCGCTTTTTGCGCTTGGCGCCCGTTAAAGCGTAAACCGTTTTCTTGAAAAAACTGCAGCAGCCGAAGCGAAATATCATCTGACGGTAAAAGCGCTTGTTCAAAAAAAGCGTTAAGTCTTCCTGAAACATCAGCTTCCATAAAGGACACGTGTTTAACGGCGTTTGCTCCGTTTGAAATCGTATGCGTGCGGTTTTGCGGAACCAACAATATACTGCCGTCTTTTATTTTTACCGCTGCACTAAATGAAGCACCGTTCGGCAAAGCACGCTGTGAAAACACGTTAAATCGTTGTCCTGCAAATGATACGGCATAGCGGTTTTTTCCCTGCTGCGATAAAACGCGCACAAACACCGTATCTCCTTCGTGTAAGGCTGGAGCTTCGGCTGCGCTTCCCGTGCGGATATCGGCGGCGGAAATAATCGAAATCGATGAAAACTGTTGATTCGAAAAAGACACGCGCTACGCCTCCCGCATTTTTTGCAAAAACCGCTCGGCATCAGCGATAAGTTCGTCGGGAGTGGAAGCGCCTGCGGTAATACCGACTTTTTTTAAATGTAAAAACTCTTGCGGAATTTCGGTTGTGTTTTCAATATAAGCTGCGCGCGGCGAAAGTTTTTGCGCCGTTTGAAACAGGCATTTTGTATTTGCCGAGTTTTTGCCGCCGATAACCAGCACACCGTCAACCGCGGCACACAGTTCGTGCAGCGCCTTTTGCCTTTCGCGGGTTGCAGGGCAAATTGTATCGAATACGGTTAATTGAGCGTTTGTACGGCATAGGATTTTTTGTATGGTTTTGTATTCTGTTTCACTAAAAGTGGTTTGGCTTATCAATACTGCTTTTGCGCGGCAAAAGGCGCTGTCAACAGCAAGTTTTTGCGCTTCGCGGCGGTTTTGCACAACAGCATAGTTTATCCCCTTATCCGAAGCTACCCCGGCAACCGCTGCAACTTCTCCGTGATTTTTATCTCCTGCTATAACAAGCATATATCCTTGTGCCGTATAATCGGCGGCACGCTTTTGATTTACCAGCACGCGCGGACAAGTGGCGTCTACAATCAAAACTCCGGCTTTTTGCAGTGTGCGCCGCACTGCAGGCGGCGTGCCGTGCGCACGGATTATAACAACCGGCATCTTTTTTCCGTTTGTGCCGTCCCTCATAAGTTCGGCACAAAACTCGTCTATGTGCTTTACATCGAGCATACGCAGCCCTTGTTTTTCCAAGCGCTCAAGAGCAGTTTTATTGTGAATAAGCGGTCCCAAACTGTACACCACGCGATCCGGATATTCGGCAAGCGCTTTTTCGGCGGAATCCACCGCGCGGCGCACACCCATACAATAACCGAGTACTTTTGCCCGTATAACGGAAACCATAATTATACTATAGCAAAATAAAAGCGTTTCAGCTATAGTAAAGTATGCTCACCCTTTTGCACACGGCGGACTTGCATTTAGGAAAAATCTTATACGAACATTCTTTATTGGACGAACAGCAAGCAATGCTGGATTGCTTATTCAATGAATTAAGCGCCGTTCACTACGATGCGCTCATTATAAGCGGCGATATTTACGACCGTTCCGTACCTCCGCCGGAAGCAGTTGCTTTATTTGACCGTTTTTTAAGCCGCACCCATGCCGCCTTTCCCAAGCTTCCCGTATGCATTATTTCCGGTAACCACGATTCGGCACAGCGTTTGTCTTTTGCCGCCGAATTGCTTAAAGAGCAAAACATTTATATTTGCAGCGAACCGCAACAATGTACTCAAGCGGTTATATTAAAAGATAAAGACGGTATTGCCGAAGCGGCTTTATACCAAATTCCTTTTTTACACAGCGCTTCACTATCAGCTGAAGATAATCCGGATACAGTACTTAAAACACAAGAAGAATTGATAACGGAAGCGGTAAAAAGAATCGGAACTTTTCATAAAAAACTGCAAAAAAGCTGCGAACAATATGCGCATTTACCCGCATTGCTTTCATGCCACGTATTTACTGCGGGAGCTCAAAGCGCAGGTTCAGAACGTATTTTTGTCGGTACTGCCGAATACGTACACGCATCTGTTTTTGCGCCGTTTGCCTATACTGCAGCAGGACACATACACAAAACACAAAAAATAACCGAACGTGCGTATTATTCGGGCTCTCCGCTCGCCTATTCTTTTGACGAAGCCGGAAAAGAAAAAAACTTTTTACGCGTAGAATTGGATTTTTCGCAAAACGGAGACTCTCCGCTTCCTAAAATAACAGCTATACCGGTTAAAGGAGTACGCCGCCTTATCCGCTTAACCGGCTCGTTTGAAGAACTGCTTAATGAAGCGCAATACAAAGAATACGAAAACGATTATATAGAGTTTAACTACACCGACCCCTTTATTGCCGATAATGCCGTATACCGTTTGCGCAAACGTTTTAAGCGCTTATTATCCGTAAAGCGCTGTGAAGCGAGCTTTAAAAAAACGGGGCAAAACGACGAACAAAACGAAAAAAAAGAACTAAAAAAACGTTTACTCGAAAACCGAAAAGAGCCGCCGTTTAAAGATATTTTTTATGCTTTTTTACAAGACGTCGGTTTTGAAAACGGAAAAGATTTGAAAAAAGATTGGGAACAAGAAGCCGACATATTCGTAAAAACCGCCCGAACGGAAAGCGAAAAAAACGGGGAGAGCGCAGATGAAACCGCTTAAGCTGACTATGCACAACATCGCTTCGTTTACCGGAACTCATACCATAGATTTTTGCGTTTTAGACGATATGTTTTTAATTTGCGGTAAAACGGGTTCGGGCAAAACCACCATACTCGATTCCATTACGTATGCGTTATACGGTAGTCTTCCCGGCGCACGCAAACAAAACGATATACGCAAAATGCGCTCCGATTTTTGTACAAACCAAGACGAATGTTCCATCGATTTTGAATTTTTACTTAACGGTAAAATATACCGCGTTCTCAGAACGCTGCCTGTTATCAGAACGGGGCGCGGCGGAAAAACGGTTGAAGACGGAGAAAGCGCCGCATTGTACTGCGTGCACAACGGCACAAACACAAGTGCAAATACGGATGCACGCGAAGAAAAACTGTTATGCAGCCGCAAAGCTGAAACCGATGCAATGATAAAATCGCTTGTGCGTTTGTCCGCCGAAGAATTTTCCCGGATTGTACTGTTACCGCAAGGAGACTTTGCCGATTTTTTGCGGCAAAAATCAAGCGAGCGGAAAGAAATGCTTGCAAAACTATTTCCGGTTGAACACTTTACCCGCTGCGCCGATCGCCTAAAAGAAGAAAAAAACCGCATTGAAAGTATGCTTGAAGAAGTGTCGTCGAATTTGGAACGTATCGGAGCTCAATTCGACAGCGGCGATGCACAGCGCGAAAAAACCGAACTGAACGGCAAACTCGAAGATTTATCCGCACAAAACGAAAACATCCGCCGCCTTATGCTCGAATCTCAAACACAATTTACTTTGTGCGAACAAAAATTACACGCACTAAAAGAGTATGAACAATTGCAACAAGAATTGCACTCTTTGCTTGAACAAAAGGATCAATACGAAAAAAATACCGAGCTTTTACTTTTAATCCGCAGCGCGTGCGCACTCGAAAACTTTGCCGAAAATGCCGCCGCTAGCGAAGCTGCACTGTACAATGCTCAAAGCGAATACATCGGCGCGACACAAAAGCTTGACGCATTAAACCGTGAACTTAACGAACTTGAAAAACAAAAAAGCGGCAACGAGCAAAATAAACAAAATAAAGCCGGTATCGAAACGCGCTTGCAAAATATGGAATACGTGCAAAAAGCGTGCGAAGAATTTGAACAAACGTTACGCGATGCCGGCAATGCCGAGCAAAGCCTACGCCAAGCACGCGAAGCTATAGAACATATTAAATCGCAGCTTACGCCGTTGGAATCAGAGTACCAAGCGGACGGCGATATTGAACAGCAAATGCAAAACGTTCAAAACCGATTGCTGCTTACAGAATATGAACTTTTATGCGCACAAAAAAAGCGGTTTGAAGACGAAGAAAAAGAGCTAACCGAAGACGCAACTAAAGCGCAGCTCATACTGGATGATTTTTTAGAACAACAAGAAAACGAAAACCGTTTATCGCAAGCTTGCCTTTTAGCCAAAACTTTGCAAAAAGACACCCCCTGCCCCGTGTGCGGTTCGCTTGCACATCCCGCTCCTGCACAGCAAAATCAGCAATCGCTCGATATAGGCGAAAAAATAAACGTTCAAAAAAAACTGTGCGAACAAGCGCAGCTGCGTGCCGGCGAAACGCGCTTACGCATAAAAGAAATCGACGGGCGCATTGCCCATAGTTTTGAAACCGTGCAGCAGTTTACAGCAACGAAAGATTTAGAGGAGCCGGTACAAAAAACAGAAAATGAAATCAGCGCAGAGCGCGAAAATTTAAAACAACACGCTGATGAACTAAAAACCCGTTTGGAAAAACGAAGCCGCACCGAACGGTACATACAAGATTTGCAAAACAAATTGGAACCCTTAAAGCAGAATGAAATTTTATATTCTCAAGAATATGCGGTAACCCAAGACAGACAAAAACAAGCGCAACAGCGTTTTGAACAGTTGCTGCATACAAACGGTTTAGCCGAAAGTTTTGCATTCGATACGGAATCCGATTTTAACGGCAAATCCGGTTTTATAAAAATGCTCGCCGGAAAGCTGCAAAACGAACTTTTAAAGTTAAATACGGACATCGAAGCTTACGAATATAAATACGCTCAAACAGTAAAAGAACACGCCGATGTGAGCGGACGAGCCGATATTTTAAAATCGCACATGCAAAACTGTGAAGTTGAACAAAAAACAAAAGAAAACGCATTAAAACAAGCGCTCGATTCTTCGCCGTTTGCCGCGAGCGACACACAAAGTGCGCTGGAAAATATGCACAACGCTTTGGTGCAAAAAGAAAACCTAGCTTTCCTCGAATCCTATACGGAACAATACAAAACGGAAAAACAACGCCTTGAAGTTTTATGCGCCGAAAAAAAAGCGAACGTCCAAAATGACCCGGAACAATTGCAAAACGAATACGAACAGCTTAAGCGGCAAACGGCTCAACTGGAAAACGAATTTGCACAAAATCAAAGCGGACAAACTGAAATCAAGCGCCGCATAGCAGAACTTGAAACGCTCGGCAGCGAATACGATAATTTGGAAAAAAGACGGCTTTCGCTGCTTGAACAAGCGCAAACCTATACCAAATTATGCGACGCGGTAACGGGAAAAAACCCCAAAAAAACTCCTCTGGACGCATGGGTGCTGCGTATGTATTTGGAAGAAATCACACTGTACGCCGGACGTAAATTGGAAAACATATCGGACGGCAGATACACTATGTACTTAAAAGAAACCGAAGGCGGCAGAGGCTATCAAGGTTTGGATTTGGAAGTATACGACAGCTACACGGGAAAAAGGCGTCCCTGTTCTACGCTGTCAGGCGGCGAAACCTTTATGGCATCGATAAGTTTGGCGCTTGCAGTAAGCGATACCGTCCAAGCACGCAACGGCGGTATTCAGTTGGATTCCCTTTTTATAGACGAAGGTTTCGGCACTCTGGACGGAGAGTCGCTGGAAAAAGCGTTAAGCGTGCTTGACGAAATACGAGAGGGACGCTGTATAGGCTTGGTATCCCATGTAGACGGCTTAAAAACACGCATTCAGTCACGATTAGAAATTCACAAAGGTATAAACGGAAGCAGTATACAAACCGTGCAAGCGTAGGAGGTAAACGGTGGCAAAACAGCACAGACAAACGCCGATTCAAGAACATCTTTTTTCGTTCCGGGATACGGCATATAAAGATTTTAACAAAAAACTTATTCCTACCGTCGATGAAAATACGATGATCGGTATCCGCACGCCGGTTTTAAAAAAATTCGCAAAGGAATTTTTTAAAGCCGATCCCGAACAAACCGCCGATTTTATGAAAAATCTGCCGCACAAGTATTTTGAAGAAAACAATCTTCACGCATTTTTTATAGAAAACATAAAAGATTTCGATGACGCGCTTTTACAAACGGAAAAACTCCTGCCGTTTATCGATAATTGGGCAACTTGCGATTCCTTTAATCCGCCGCTGTTTAAAAAACACAACGATGTTGTTTACAAAAAAATTCTTAAATGGATTTGCTCAAAGCACGTATACACCGTCCGTTACGCAATCGGTCTTTTGCTTTCGAATTATCTTGACGATTTTTTTAAACCTGAAATGCTTGAACTTGTTTCAAACGTAAGGACCGAAGAATATTACGTGAATATGATGATCGCATGGTATTTTAGTTTTGCGCTGATTAAGCAGTACAATGCTGCCGTACCGTACATCGAAAAAAAAGTGCTTGCGCCTTTTACACACAACAAAAGCATTCAAAAAGCGATAGAAAGTAAAAGAATTCCCGCGGACATAAAAGCCTATCTTCGAACGCTAAAACTGAAGTCCTAACCGGAACCGACCCAAAACATCCGCTAAAACGAAGCAAACAAAAAAGCGTCCGGAAAAGCGGAGTCTTCTCGCCCGGTGAGGCAGCTGCTTATTGCTTTCTGTACGGCGATACAACAGGCTGCGCAGCATTGCGGATTGTCCAGTCTTTTTCGGCATCCGGATTGATGACGGGCATAAATCTTTTAGCTTTTATCTCCTCCATCGTTTTTCCGGCGGTAATGGATTCATACCACCATTCGTAAATATGCATATTGGTTTTTATTTTGAAGAATTCATAACTGTTTTCAAGAGAAACAAAGCCCACCGGATCGTATTCGTAAAACTTTACCCCGTCTGCTTTTGTATTCGGCGCAATTTCGTATGCCTGCCAATTCAGCGGAATATAATTATTTCCCATAATTCTTTTAAAATCGGTCGGCATTCCGTATGAATAGAGCAGTTTTGTATGCGTATCTAAAGCATATAAATAATTGTCCAGATAATTTTCAAAAGTCCCGTTTTTATCCGCATAGCCGGTAAATTTAAAAAATATAAAACGCTTGAGCATTTGAGCGCCCGCACCTTCTTCATACATCGGCAAAGCACAGGGATGCACGCCTTCGGTTTTGTAATAGTATACGTCGTTGATTTTATTTGTAATCGAAAAAATTATCGGCGTGCCGGGAACAACATCTTCATAATAAGAAAACGTTTTACCCTCTTTACCCCAGCCATCCAAAGGTTTTGCCGGCTGCCAACAAAATTGTGCAAAAGAAAGCATTTCTATGGCAGGCGCCGAACCTTTAAACGGCGTCGTAATTTTTTTCATGTGGATAATACAATCACCCAGCAAAGCTTTAGCATATATGCAGTCGGGATTTTCCGAATCTGCAATAAAAGGCTCAAAAGCTTTTTTTGAAAAAAACGATTGTGCACATAAAGCATACAATGTACACAAACAAACATTTATGATTAAAAAAAATTTTTTCATATCTGCATCATATTTTAATTTTTTTTTAATTTTTAGACAATAGGCAGCCGTTTTGTACAAAATCAGACAAAATTATACAAAGTATTTGATTAAAGCAAAAAAAATATAGATACTATAAAACATCAAACCGTCGCGTCCTACCCTATAGTTTTCTTTACTGTCAATAGTTTTCTTTACTTGACCAATCGCATATTGGACGCTACACTTAAACTTATGAAAAATTTTACACAAATACAGCCTGCAAAGTTAAACGAAAACACTATAAAACTTATCGGAAACGATTGGATGCTCGTTACCTCAGGCGTTTTATCCAAAACTCCGGACGAACACCATACGTGGAATACGATGACGGCAAGCTGGGGCGGTATGGGATTTTTATGGAATAAAAACGTAGCCTTTGTGTTTGTGCGTCCGCAGCGCTACACATTTGAATTTACGCAAAAATTTGATAAACTAACCCTATCTTTTTTTCCGGAAACCTACCGGCGCGCGCTTGAATTTTGCGGAACAAAATCGGGAAGAGATTACGATAAAGCAGCCGAAACCGGTTTAACCGCCGTACAAACTCCGAACGGTTCCGTTGCTTTTGAGCAAGCACGCATTATACTTGACTGTACCAAACTGTACGCCGACGACATCCGCGCAGAACGGTTTATCGACACTAAGGTTATAAGTCAACAGTATCCCAAGCACGATTTTCACCGTATGTACGTATGCGAAATAAACGGCGTATGGGTTAAAGAAGCAAAAAACAGCTAAGGCATACAGGCGGCATTTTTATGAAGTCAAACGCTTTATTTACCGACTTTTACGAATTGACTATGGCGCAAGGTTATTTGAAACAGCACATGAATTACCCTGCCGTATTCGATATGTTTTTCCGCCGCCAACCTTTTGACGGGGGCTTTGCCGTTTTTGCCGGTATAGAACCGCTTATCGATATGCTCACATCGTTTTCATTTAGTGAAGACGACATAGCATACCTTGATTCGCTCGGTATTTTTGAAACCGTTTTTTTGGATTATTTAAAAAACTTCCGTTTTTCCGGCGATTTATATGCCGTAAAAGAAGGTTCACTTGTTTTTCCTTCGGAGCCTTTAGTCCGCGTACACGCAAACTTAATCGAAGCGCAAATCATTGAAGGTTTAATTTTAAACACAATCAATTTTCAAAGTTTAATCGCTACCAAAACAGCGCGCGTATGGCTTGCCTCAAAAAAAGGTTCTATAATGGAATTCGGTTTGCGCCGCGCGCAAGGCTACGACGGCGCCATGAGCGCTTCCCGTGCAGCATATATCGGGGGAGCATCAGGCACCAGCAATACCCTTGCCGGCAAACGTTTCGGCATTCCCGTTATGGGTACAATGGCGCATTCATGGATTATGTCTTTTCCGAGCGAATTGGACGCTTTTAACGCCTATGCCGACTTATACCCCTCATCGGCGGTATTTTTAATCGACACATACGACAGTTTAAAATCAGGCATTAAAAACGCCCTCATTGCCGGGGCAAAGCTTGCCGCGAAAGGCTACAATTTCGGAGTTAGATTGGATTCAGGCGATATTCAATATCTTTCCGGCGAAGTGCGTAAAATTCTAGACAAAGCGGGATTCTGCCAAGCGCGCATTTCGGTATCGAACGAATTAAACGAAAAAATAATTGAAACACTCGTAGCAGGCGGGGCCCCCATAGACAGCTGGGGAGTCGGAACTCACATGGTAACCGGAGGTAAAGATTCTTCCTTTACCGGCGTATATAAACTAGCTGCACGAAAAAGTTCCGATACGTCCGGTTTTATCCCCGCTATGAAATTTTCCGACAACCCCGAAAAAACCACCAATCCTGGTATAAAAAACGTGTGGCGCTTATACGATGAAAACGGTATGATGAAAGCCGACGTTATGGCGCTTGAATCGGAAAGCATAACAGCCGGAAACGAAAGCCGTTTTTATCACCCGTCGGTCGACTACCGCCGTTTTTCTTTTGCGCCCGCACGAACCGAAGCGCTTTTGGAAAAACGGCTGGAAAACGGCGCTGCCGTCGGCGTACAAAAAAGCGAAACCGAACGGCTTAATGCAAGCAGGCGTCGCATGCAAAGCCAGCTTGAACATTTGGATATAACTTACCAGCGTATGCTTAACCCGCACATATACAAAGTATCGATCAGCGAAAAATTAAAAGATTTAAAACTAAAATTTATTCAAGACAGAATCAGCTGATGACTTTCGGAAGGTAATCCGTTTTGATATTTTGCAAAGCTTCAAACAAACGCTTTTTTTGATCTGCATTGTTTTCGGTTAAAACTGCAAGCCGCCGCCGCGCGTCTTTTCGCCCCGAATTATCCTGATACGAACAAGTACAAGTAACACTTTTATACTCACAACGCTGCGTGTGCTCTATAATAGTTTTTTCGTCGGCAAGACACAGTGGACGGATAACCGTTACCGGGTATTTTTTATATTTTAAGCGCGGCGGCATAGTGGAAAGTTCTCCTTTGTTCAAAGCGTTCATAAGCAAAGTTTCCAAAACATCATCCAAATGGTGCCCCAAAGCTATTTTATTAAACCCGTTTGCAATCGCATAATTATTCAATTCCGTTCTGCGCTGTGTGGAACACCACCAGCAATTCATTTTCATACCCGGCTTAAGGCGCGAAAGCACATCGGCTTGCAGCGTAACGCATTTTATGCCCCAATCGGCAAACAGCTGTTGTAATTCGCTGGAAAGCGGAGAGCCGATACCGCTTTCCACGTGTACGGCACAAAAGTCAAAGTTTTCGCGTCCCTGCCGTTTGCGGTCGGCAAAGTATTCGAGTAATGCAGTAGAATCTTTTCCGCCAGAAGCGCCGATTGCAATGCGGTCTCCGTTTTCTATCAGTTTATAATCATACACGGCTTTGTCTATGATGCGGAACAGTTTCGGTCGGCTCATAAGCTATGCTACCATAAAATCTTAAAAAATGGTAGCATAAGCTATGGATTTGGAACGCTTGCGCTTTCGCGCCCGCATTATGCAAAACATCCGCCGCTTTTTTATAGAACGCGGCTACCTTGAACTGGACACCCCCGCTTTAAGCTGCGACCTTATACCGGAAACGTGTCTTGAAGTTTTTAAAACCGATTATATAAAAAACGCAGCCCATGCAAAAACTGCAGGACGCACGCACATACAAAGCAGTGCACTGTATTTAGTTCCATCCCCAGAAATATATATAAAAAAAATAATAGCTCAGCATAAAGTAAACGTATTCCAGCTTTCAAAATGCTACCGGAATGCCGAATCGTGCGGTCGCATACACAGCCCCGAATTTACCATGCTTGAATACTATACAATGAACGCCGATTATAAAACATCGATGGACATTACCGAACAGCTGTTTGCTTTTTTAAGTGCCGAACAAAATACGAGCGGTAGTACAGACAGCGGCACACACGGCTGTATACAAAAACCTTTTATGCGTTTAAGCATGGATAAAGCCTTTGAACGCTATGCACACTTCCGTTTAAGTAAATGCGCAAACGTAAAAGAACTTGCAAAACAAGCGCGTAAGCTCGGCATAGCCGAACCGGATGAGCGTTCTTTTAACACGTGGACAGTTGCCGATTTATACGATTTGATTTTTGTTCAAACGGTGGAACCGGCGCTTCCTAAAGAAAAAGCGCTGTTTTTAACCGATTATCCGGCATTTGTAAGCTGCCTTGCAAAAAACGTATCCGTCAAACCGAAGCAAAGCAAAATGGACAAAGCGCTGTGGAAAGAACGCTGGGAATTATATGTACAGGGTATTGAATTGGCAAATTGTTACACCGAAGAAACCGATACCGATAAAATAAAAGCGTATTTTGAAACAGAGGGAAAATTAAAAGACAAAACAGCTTTGGTTCCGCACCGAACCGACAGCGACTATTGGAAAATCTTTAGAGATTTTCCACCGTGCTCAGGGGTAGCTTTAGGCGTAGAACGCCTCATAGCTTTGCTTGCAGGCAGCAGCAGTATTGAACCGATACTGCCCTTTCCCCTTAACCTATAACGGCTTATTGTGCAGTTGCAGGCTTAATATTAAAGCGCTTGTTAAAGCGTTCAATACGTCCTGCAGTGTCTACCAATTTTTGCTTGCCTGTAAAAAACGGGTGGCAAGCGGAGCAAATTTCAACGTTAATATCTTTAACCGTAGAACGGGTTTCAATAACATTGCCGCACGCGCAGGTAATTTTAGTCAATTGATAATCGGGATGAATGCCTTCTTTCATTTATAACTCCTATAATTCTATACTCTATTAAAAAGCTTCTCCGGTGTTCATAGAACGCAGGAATGCTTCATTATTCTTAGTTTTGCGCATTCTGTCAAGCAGAAGTTCCATAATTTCGGCGTCGTCCATAGGATTGATAACTTTACGCAGTACCCATACTTTTTGCAGTTCTTCTTCGGTTAACAGCAATTCTTCTTTGCGGGTACTCGATTTTTTAATATTGATGGCGGGAAACAAACGCCTATCCGCCAATTTGCGGTCAAGGTTTATTTCCATATTGCCCGTTCCTTTGAACTCTTCAAAAATTACTTCGTCCATGCGGCTGCCCGTTTCGATAAGGGCGGTAGAAATAATGGTTAAACTGCCGCCTTCTTCCACATTGCGTGCCGCGCCGAAAAAACGTTTGGGTTTGTGCAAAGCGTTCGAATCGACACCGCCTGAAAGCACTTTTCCGGATGTAGGCACTGTTTGGTTATATGCGCGCGCAAGACGGGTTATCGAATCCAAAAAAATAACGACATCGCGTTTGTGTTCGACTAAGCGTTTGGCTTTTTCCAAAACCATTTCGGCAACTTGCACGTGCCGGCTTGCAGGCTCGTCAAATGTGGAAGAAATAACTTCGGCATGGATTGAACGCTCCATTTCGGTTACTTCTTCAGGACGCTCATCTATAAGTAATACAATTAAATACACTTCCGGATGGTTTTCGGTAATCGCATTTGCAATCTTTTGCATTAAAATGGTTTTACCGGCTTTAGGAGGAGCTACAATCAGCGCTCTTTGCCCTTTTCCGATAGGCGAAAACAAATTGATAATACGGGTGGAAATTTCTTCCGATTTTGTTTCAAGATTCAAACGCGTATTCGGATGAAGCGGCGTTAAATTTTCAAAGGGTATGCGCGTTTGAGCTGCCCGAGTATCGTCGTCGTTTACCGCTTCTATACGAAGCAGCGCAAAAAAACGCTCGCCTTCTTTAGGAGAGCGGATTTGCCCGTATACGGTATCGCCGGTTTTTAAGTTAAACAAGCGTATTTGACTGGGTGAAATATAAATATCATCAGAGCCTGACAAATAACTGTTTTGAGGAGAACGCAAAAATCCGTATCCGTCCGGTAAAATCTCCAATGCGCCCGAAGAAAATATAATACCGCCGTGTTCGGTATGAGCTTTTAAAATAACGAATATAAGCTCTTGTTTTTTCATCGGAGCCAAATCATCGCGGGCAATACCATAGCGTGCAGCAAGGTCGCGCAAATCGTGCATACCCATCTTTGTTAAATCGTTTATAGAAAGCCGCGGTTTTGAATCGCGATTTTGACTATCGTTTTCATCGGCTAAACTGCCGTTTTTATCGGCACTGTCCGTTCCCGACGGCATTGCACCCATCGCTGCTGCAAAATCGGCAGCTTGTCCCGCGGCGGCAGACGTTGCCGTTTTTTTGTACGGACTCCGTTTTGTTTTGGGTTTTGAGCGTACCACTACCCGTTTTTCTTTGCCCGGGGTGCCGGAGTTTTCGTTTTCTAAACCGTCGCTTTCCGCATAATCGGCGCCGTCGTCCGTAAATGCAAAAGAATTTTGCGAATTCTCTTCGCTTTCCGCTTGTTCGGAAGCGTCATTAAAACGGCGTTTTTGGTTTACTGCCATTAAATATCTCCATTATGTGCTTGATTGAAAAATTTGCGTTTCGTTACTGTTTGATTAAACAATATAAAATAGATTGTTTATTATACCAAAAAGAAAAAAAAGCGTCAAGATAATCGATTACCGCTTTTTTGCCGATCGGCGTCAATCATCCGTATCTTCTTCGGCAAGAGAACGCTGCGATACCATACGTTTGTACTCTTCTGCTGAAACAGAAAATATATCGATATCGGGAACTTCATCAAGCATTTTTACCTGCCCTTGAAAGTTTACATCGTCGGCAATACGCAAGCGCGAGGTTTCCACATTTCCGACAATCGTACTGCCGGAAAACATTTCCAATTTTGTTTTAGCCGACAAATCACCCTGCACTTGCCCTGCAATCGTTATGGAATCGGCGGTTATTTTATCGACACTGCATTTTCCCGTTTTTTCGATAACCAAACTGCCGGTAGATTCGATAGTGCCGGTAAATTTACCCGTAATAACCAAATTATCCGTAAAATTCAAAACGCCGTCAAATTCAGTTTGCTCACCCAATATCGTTAAATCGCCTTGTCTTTGTCGGTATGAAATCGGCATAACATTCTCCTGTAAAAAAATCGTGCAATGCCCGTTATAAAAAGGCAAACGGCACAAACGGTAAAAGCGATTCCGGTATAATCGCCGAGTAAAGTATACACGGTTTTACGCTGCTTTGTCAAAACGGGAATACTGCCGGCTAAAAAACCTTCGGTAAAAGGCTCAAGCATAGCGGTTACTTTACCGTTCGGGTCTACAAAAACGGTTTGCCCTGAAGCAGTTGCTCTTACGAGCGGCAAGCGGTTTTCCACCGCACGGAACACAGCCATGGAAAGGTGCTGGTATTGGCAAGCAAGGCTTTTAGACCACGCATCGTTGGAAAGATTAACCAAAGCGTTTGCACCGTTTTTCACATAGCGCCTGCCGATATAGCCGAAAGTATCTTCAAAACACACCGGAGTACCGAAATGCAAACCTTCTACGGAAAACACATGCACACGCTTTCCCGGCGTCCACATGTGAGTATCTCCGTTTAAAAGCAGTGTATAAATGTGCGGAAAAAGTTTTTCAAACGGAAAATGTTCAGTAAAGGGAACCAAATGCATTTTGTGATATAACTCCGGTTCAGGCGGAATAACGTTTTGCTTCGGGCGGAACAAAAGCACCGCATTGTAACTTACTTCACCGTAATTTCCATCCGCACTGTAATCGAGCACGGTATCGTCGTTTCCGATAACAAAGGGAACCGATTTTTCGTTTATATAGTGTAAAAGTTCGTCAACCAAATCAAAGCGTTCTCTGTCGGTTCTAAAGCGGTAATGCCAGCGGATACGCGGTATAAACGCCGTTTCAGGCCATACGACTAAAGCTGCATCTCCGTGTTCTTTTAAAGCTTTATCAGTTAGTTTTTTAAGCGTATGTAAATCGCGCCGGTATGCTTGGGTTCCGCCAATCCACGGATCGGTATTCGTTTGCACTAAAATAATTTTTTTTGTTTCAAAAGCCGAATAATCAAAGCGTGCGGTATAGCCGTACAGCCAGCATAAAGCAAAAAGAAAAAGCCAAATACCGGCGCTCACACGATGTAACCGAATACTTTGTTTAATCGAAACGGCGGCGTTCTTATCGGCGTCGAACAAAGGAAACAACACTTGAGCCCACCATGCAGACACAAAGGTAATAAGTGCGCTTAAGCCCCAAACGCCGATTAAATCGGCACACTGAATTAAAGGAATAATGCGCCAGTGTGAATAAGCGGTAACACCATAATTAAAACCGGCAAAGCCCTTTGTTTTAACGTATTCGTATGCGCACCAAACAATCCATT
Source organism: Treponema lecithinolyticum ATCC 700332 (assembly GCA_000468055.1). Classification (GTDB taxonomy): domain Bacteria; phylum Spirochaetota; class Spirochaetia; order Treponematales; family Treponemataceae; genus Treponema_C; species Treponema_C lecithinolyticum. Next base: position 280,327 of record KI260564.1, read on the forward strand.
GAACAAAAAAACGCTGTTTGTGCCATAAAAGCCCCGCCGCTTTAAGTAACGGAAAAAGTAGCATAAACTGAACACCGTATAAGCACGAAATAACGGTAAGTCCCATAGGATGAAAGGTTGCCAGCCATCCGGTAAACAAACAATAATAGCCGACGCCGAACAAAATACCGTACAGCCATACCGTTTTAAAATCGGCGCGGTTTACCAGTATAAATATCGGAATGAGCGCAAAATAAGACAAAACCGGCAAGCCGTCGGTAACCCAAAAACTCGGCTGCGCAAAGGCAAACAACACAATACCGGCTGCAAGAAAAGTAATGTCCGTTATATGTTTTTTCATGATTTTTTTGCGGAAACAGGAAGTTCCCACAAAGCATTTTTAAGTTCTTGACCGGAGCGGAAAGCGGCAACATAGTGCGGAGCGACCGAAAGCTGTTCTCCTGTTTTGGGATTACGAGCACGCGATCTGCCTTTGCGCAGCCTCGGCTCAAAGGTTCCGAACCCCCGCAGTTCAATGGTAGCGCCGTCTTTTAAAGACGTTTTGATGTTTTCAAGCAACGTTTCAAGCACATTTTGTATAGTTTTTTTTTCATATTTTGTTTTAAGATATGCGGATTCAACTAAATCAAATTTCGTCACTTTTTTTGAATTCATCAAAGCCCTCTCTGTATCGTTTTACAGCTTTGCTGCCGATTCACAAAAACCGTTTTACGATTTTTGCAGGCTGCCCTGCAAAAACGTAATGCAAAATAATTACTTACTTTGCTGCGGCAAACGAAGCGTTATACAGCTTCATCATACGCGATTTTTTTCGAGAAACGGAATTGCGGGATAAAATCCCTTTGCGTCCGGCCGTATCAAGCTCTTTACACAAATTACGCAATGTTTCTCCGGCTAAAGCGGAATCTTTTGCATGTACTGCAGCGATAAATTTTTTAGCACAAGTGCGTGCCGAACTTTTTACCGCTTTGTTTCGCAAACGTCTTTCTTCGCTTTGTCTAAATCTTTTTTCTGCAGATGATTTTTTTACTGCCAAAGGAAAACCCTCCAAACAAAAACTGAATTTAATGTTATCAAACCGCGCCTGAATAGTCAAGTAGCAGCATTCTTATTTTTTTTCCCTAAAACAAAATAGTGCCACGAACCGTAATCTTTTCCGTCAACAATCAGTTCTTGAGTATGTTTTACCGATATAAGTTCTTCTTTTGGAAATAAATCATACACAATAGTTTCATCGGCAAAAAAATGCGGTATGCCGTTTTCAGGTCCGTCTTCAATTTTAATAACGGTGTTTTCATCGTGAACGGGGAAACCCGCTTCTTTATAGCTCCACGTATTTTTTGAACACAGCGTAACAAAATATTCGCCGTCCGGTTTTAAAACCCGTTTTATTTGTGCAACAATTTTTTTAATTCCCGCCGTATCCGTATGCGATATAACATGATAGGCAAGCAGACAGTCAAAACTGTTTTGGTCATAAGGCAGCGCATCCATATCGGCAGTTGTCGCGCTCACATTCATGTGCTCTTCTTGTGCTCTGCGTTTAACTTCATCTACAGCACTTTCAGATAAATCACACGCATCAACGCTAAAACCGTTTTGAGCAAACAAAAACGAATGCCGCCCCAAACCGCAGCCCAAATCCAAAAATGCGGTATAGCCCTTGTTTTTCCACCGGTGCACCAGATAATATGCTTCTTCCGACGGCGTATACCAGCCTTTGTTTGTATTTTGAGTCCATTGCCATGCTTTGTGAATACTCATAGATAAACTACACCTCAAGCTGTCGTTTTTTCTTCGTTTCGTTTTCCCATTCTATACTGCTTGCCCGCCGTGCGCGCAGCTTTGCCCATTCGCGTATGCTTTTTATTTGTTCTTCCATTGTTTGCGATAATGGAATCATCGTTTTTATTGTATTTTCCAAATCGGAATCTACTAATTCTCTATTAGCATCATATGCATCGTACAAAGCGCTTACAATAATTTCTTCTATTTCAGAACCCGAAAAGCCTGCACTTTGATCGGCATACTTTTGAATATCATATTTTTCCGCTTTTCGATGTCGTTTTTCTAAATGAATTTTAAATATTTCTTTTCGTTCTTCTTTTGACGGTAAATCAACATAAAAGATTTCATCGAAACGACCTTTTCGCAGTAATTCAGGCGGTAAACTGCTCACATTATTACTGGTAGCCACTACAAATACGGCACTTTTCTTTTCTTGCAGCCAAGTTAAAAAAGTTCCAAATACGCGTGCCGTTGTACCTCCGTCGGTTTGTCCTGACGATCCCAGCCCTGAAAATCCTTTTTCAATTTCATCAAGCCATAATATGGAAGGCGCTATCGATTCCGCCGTTTGGATAGCCCTACGTACATTTTCCTCACTGCTGCCTACAAAACTTGAAAATACTTTACCTACATCCAGCTTTAACAAAGGCAACTGCCATAAACCGCTTATAGCCTTTGCTGTAAGACTTTTTCCGCAACCGGGAATACCTAAAAGTAAAATACCGCGCGGCTCGGGTAAACCGAACTCCCGTGCTTTGGGACTAAATGCTTTTCCGCGTTTAGTGAGCCATTTTTTTAATTCATCCAAACCGCCAACTTCTTTCATCTTTTCATTTGCATGATAATATTCCAACACACCGGATTTTCTGATTATTTGTTCTTTCTCGGAAAGTATAATGCCGATATCGAATTGACCTTTTTCCACAAGCGATTTTGCAAATACGTTTTCAGCTTCTTCTGCAGTCAACCCTAAAGCAGCTTCCACTATTTTATTTTTTAACTCAGGATTTTTTTTAACCTCAAGGGAACTCTCAGAAGCAACACTCACCGCTATTTGTTCAACTATTTCAGACAGCTCTTCTTTATCGGGCAGTTCATAATCGACTACGACAATCTCTTTTTCCAATTCTGTAGGTACCTTTAAAAGTGGAGATAAAAAAACAATATTTTTCATTGTCGTCTTTAACCCCTGTCCTGCATCACGTAATTTGCGAACTACAACCGGATCATTCAAATAATGATGAAAATCACGTAGTATAAATAAACCGTTAATATCGCTTTGTCGTATGTATTCCAACATTTTTAAAGGATCTTTCAGTTCCGTTAAAAATGAACCATCATCGGTTTCAAGCCCTTCAGTTATAGACCAGCAAAGTAATTTTTTGTTACGAGCTACAGTTACCTTTTTCAAATTTGCAAGTACACGTTGTTCTTCAAAAGAAACTACATATATAAGCGGATAACGTGCTCTTATGAGTGTTTCAATGGTCTTTGCAGAATTATTTATCATATTATCCTCCGATTATTATGTACCGTATTTATAAAATCAATATCGGGTATACCGGTAGCAGACACTGTTCCAAACCGGTCTATAAATATTTCTAGCATAGGATTTTCACAATTTTTGTCGGTTATATCATCCGATTTTATACCGTTTTTAAGCAGATACACGTGTTGATTACCGGATCCTGTCCATATATTGTGCGATTTTATATCACATTTGTATGGACCGTCTATTAAAATATCCACTTGGCATAAAGCCTTTTGCATATAAGAATTACTACAAAGCTGTTCATACGTATAGCCCGTATATACTAATGTATTCAAATCTCTTCGATGAGCTTCTTTAAGTAAAGCCTCCAATTCATCTGCCTGATCAAAAGGTTCTCCTCCGGAAACGGTTATTCCTTCTATACCTTTTTTCGGTATAAGATCCGTTATCTCTTTTATACTCATATATGACCCGGCACCGCTTAGAGGCCATGTTTGAGGATTAAAACAGCCTTTACAGCGTCTTGAGCATCCTTGCACCCATAATGTAAAACGCATACCGGGACCATTTGAGTTTGAAGCGCTAATTATGGTATGTACTAACACGGACTCATATTCCGAAAAAGAGAAAATGCGGTACGATAACCGTTTGCAACGGAAAAAGTGTGCACCACAGTATGAGCAATATATTCACCGCTTACAAGTTCTCCTGCATTTTTTATATTTACACGCATACCGGCAAATAATTTACAGTTCCCCTCCGCACTTCCATCTGCACTGCATAAACCAAAAGAGTTTTTTTGTAAAAATCCTATAGCACGATTTTTGGCGTCATCGGCATCAAGCACACTGTGATCGACAAAAGTACTTTTCCATAAACCGTTACCGCCGTTTGATTTTTTTGTCCAATCGGACTGTCCTCCCACTTTAAGGTTTAAATCACTAAGTGAAGCCGTGCCTTCAAAGGCTTCACCCTTTATACTATCCCACCCGACAAAAGTGCACTCTGAAAGCAAATCTCTTAAATCTTCCAAAGCACTAAATGAAATAAGCGTTTTTCCTTTTTCAAAAATAATTTCGTCGCTGCGAAAATTTATTTCATCCTGTACATACACAGTTGTATCATAAGCATAGACTGTTTTTCCATATAATGATGCAAGCTCACATATATATTCGTAATCCGTAGCCGTCTGTTCCATCCTAAAATCAAGTTTTGGTCCGAACGAATCTACTTTTGCTTTTAAGGAATAAGTATCGAGTAAACCTTTTATAATCTCTTCAGCTGTTTTTTCCGTAAAAGACGCACTGTTTCTTGCATGGTTTAATTTATGTAAAACATTTGCCCCTTTTACTTCAAGAATATCGCCGCCGTTTTCTTTTAAGACAGTATGAAATGCTGTTATTTCACCATTAAAAACTTCAGCACAGTCATCTTTATAACCGAGATGAATTGTAATTTTACTTTCCAATGCAAAGGTTCCTTTGGTACGCAAATCTACGGCAGAAGTGTCAAAAGTCAACAAACACGTTGAAATACCGTTAACCATGTCGGTTACATTTATATTTAACAATGCACCTTCATGTTCGGTATCAAGCCGTTTACCGTCAACATATACTATCCATACCGGTGTAAGATGTTTGTTTTCTGCCATATAGCCTCCTTAATTATCTAGTTAAGATTTTCTTCGTTCTGAAGTGCAATTATTTGCGCCGAGTGTTCAAATAATTCTCGTTCTCGTTGAGCTTTAGCTTCTTGATGTATCCTATCAATCTGAGCAATCCACATTTTTCTTTCTCTACCATTCATGTTCCATATTTCACTCTGCGACCAATGAAAATAGTATGCAATATGAGCCGCCTCCCCGTATATTTGTTCAGGCAGGCGGCTTATGCTTCCCCCAATTGTATATACTCCCCTAAAAAGCTGTGTTTGCATTCAGGGCATTGCAACGGTATTTGTTTTATCACTTGATGATTTACAGTATGTAAAAAATCTACTAAAAAACTAAAGTCTATTGGGTCAAGTCGTTCAATGGTTTTACGGTTTATTGTTTTTTCATTGCCTAATTCAGATATCAGTTTTGCCAACAGCACAATATAAAATGCTCCGCTGTTCCTTTTAACTTCTCCGTCGCGCTCTATATCCAGCAAATCTTTTATTTTTATAAGGCGCATACTGCCGTTTACTTTTCCTCCGGCAGCATTTCTAATACCTGTTCCACGCGGAAGGGTAAATCTGAATATTTTTCTTAATTTCATTTAAAACTCCAAACGGGAAAATCTTCCCGTTTCATTTTCAAAAGGTTCACTCTGCTCATCATTTTTACTATCACCTCTTTGCAATGGTTTAATAGACTGCGATAACGGTCTTTCCTTTGTTTGCGAATACATACTGTCTGTATCGCTCAATAAAATTTTCCTATCTGCAGCATTGACATATACCAAATCGGCTTCTGTACTGAATGCATTAAGTTCGGCAAAATCAAAATTGTTTTTTAAGTACTGTATCGCTTGAGCAAAATTTGTAAATTCCGGCTTGGCACTGCCTGCAACACTACTTTGTTCTTTGACTTCGGTTAAAGCTAAAGCCAATGTATCTACAAGCTGCTTTTGATCCATTTGTACAAGAGATTCCCGCGTCTGTGTAATATTCGGATTTATCATATACTCCCCTTCCATTTCTCCAATTTCGCCGTAACAATTAAAAAACAAACAGTTTTTAAGTTGTACCCCTCTTAACGGAAAACCGCTAAAGCGGCAATTATAAAAAATACAGTGCTGCAGTTTTGCTCCGGAAAATCCGTTCATACCCTTACCATAAGTCAGCTCAACTGTACTATTCAAAAAAAAACAATTGCTTATATCGGCATATGCAGCTTCAAAATCAGATAAAATACTGTTCACCATTTGCACCCGGTTAAACCCAGCCCGTACCAACGTACAAAAGCGAATATTTCCTGCATAAAAAAATATGTTTTTCCAGATTGATTTAATCAGTGTCAATCCGTTTAATTGTACAGTATCAAAAGTACAGTCAGTAAAGCAAGCATCCTTAAAACCTGCACGGTTAAAAATGCTTTCATCAAACTGAATTTGTGTAAATGAACTATGCTCTGCATGCAATTCTTCAATATCGGTTTTATGCCATAATGCGTTAAAAGCCGAAAAACCTTCCAAATTGCAACCGCTTATACGGCTTTCAGTAATTTTTCCGGAACGTAAAGCATTTTCAATAAATATACGATTTGCAGAGCCGTAAAAACTCATTTTACGCTCTCCTACTTATATATTTCCATATCTTTATATAGCTGTTCAAATTGAACCGTGAATTTGTTAGAACAGTTAGGACAAGTTATTTTTGTTTTTGTTCCTGCTTCATTATTAAGATTTTTATACATAAACTGTAAATATAAAAAATCTGCTTCGTACAAATTTTGTAATATTTCCGTTGTTATGGGATGAATATCTCCTATTTCATCAATAACTCGTGCCAACAATTCAAGATCGCGGTAACGCGAATTCACAGCAATACTTTCCGGAAGTTGAACGGCAAGTTCATCTTCGGTTGTTGCAAGATGCATACTTCCTTTTCTATATATCTTTCCTTCATATTCAAGACCTAACGGTAAATAAAATGCAATACTGTTCATCACATTTGCTCCGTAGACTGCTGCACGTAATCAGTATCTTTTTGTTCATAATAAGAAGTTTTAAAATCACGCTGCACAACCGTGCCTAAAGCAGCTTCAAGTTCTTTTGTCATATCAATACAGGATTTTCCTTTTGCACCAAGCACATTAATGCTTATATCTCCTGTTTCCGAAATATGTATTTCAAGCTCTTGTTTTACAGCCATAGCTATCTCCCTATTTTAATAAGTATAGTACTTTACATAGTTTTTAATCAATGTGTTTTTACATCAAAACCGTCATTTTCAAAAACAATACTTTGTATCATCGCTTCCATTTGCGGTCGGTAGCGTTCAAAAGTGTCAACTTCATTTGAACCTATATCAATTTCCAAACCCGGCTTAATATCCTCCAACACAAGAAAGAATGCTGCAGCGATAGTATCCCCTCCGGTAGTTACTTGCGCCTCAAAATATCGTCCTTTTTTACTACCCAACTCAACGGTTTTATCCTGTTTTACTTTTATTTTCGCTCCTACAAAGGTTGATAATACAATTTGTGAAAAGTTCGGAATATGTTTTTTTACTTCTTCAATATCATTCGCATACTCTATCGTAAACGTGTAATCATTTTCATTAGGAAAAAAAAAGTTAATATTTGTATAATCAACTCCTTCTTTGGGTAAAATAAAACT
>KI260564.1:288028-425657 GCA_000468055.1 Treponema lecithinolyticum ATCC 700332
CTGGCGGCAATAAAAAACATAAACTCGGTAACGGTGGAAGTAAGCGACGGTTCGGCTGAAATGCTTAAGGGCGGTGAACAAGTTGCCGAAGAAATGCACAAACTGGACGATTTAACGCGCGTTATTTCGAACAGTATGAACGAAATGGCTGCCGGTGCGATACAAATTAACAATGCGGTGCAGGAAGTAAACGAAATTACCCAACGCAACAAACACAGCATTGAAAACTTGTCGAACGAAGTAAATAAATTTAAAGTATAATTTTTAACAATAGTATCCGTTCGTGTTAAACGCGAACGGATACTATACTATACGAGCGGTACTTCCACAGCGCCGAGCGGTCGTATGCTCATGCGGTATACCGGGCTTTCGTCGGCGCTTTTTCCCAAAGCGTTTTCCATATACGAAGTATACTCTCTGCTCAAACGCTGCGGCATAAACACTTGAATAACACCTGCAAATCCTCCGCCGTGTATGCGGCATGCACCTTCGCCTTTTTGTCCGATAAAATGTTCAGTTAAAGCAAGGCACACGGCTATGCTTTGTTCATCCGGCTGTCCTGGAACGTATACGTTTTGCAGCCATTTCCACGACGAATTACCCGATTGCGTTATTAACTGCAAAAAGGTTTTAAAATCATCCGCTTTTAATGCGGCAACTTCTTTGTCAACCCGTTCATTTTCTTCAAAAAAATGAAACGCGCGCAAAACGGCGCGGTCGCAGCATTTTGTACGTATGCCGGCGAGGTTTGAAACAACGTCGGCAAAGCTTATATCGCGTAAATGTTCTTTGCCGAGTATGCGTGCAACCGCTTTCATTTCTTCCGGGATCGCCGAATATTCTTTTGATAAATCGGCATGGCTTTTTCCCGTATTTACGATTATTAAATCGTATGCTTGTTTTTCAAAATCGAACGGGATTTGTTCTATCAGGGGCTGCGCGGGATTTTTAAAGTCTATTGCGATAAGACCGCCGACTGCGCATGCTGTTTGATCCAATAAACCTGAAGCTTTGTCCCAATACCGGTTTTCGGCAAATTGTCCGATTTCGGCAAATTGCTGTACGCCGATTTTTCCGTCGTTAAACAAATTATTCAAAATAAGACATATAATCATTTCAAACGACGCCGAAGAACTTAACCCTGCTGCCGCTATAACATCGCTGGTAAAACACGCTTTAAAACCTCCGGTTTTATAGCCTTTGTTTTTAAATCCTTGCACTATACCGCGCACTAAAGCTGCAGAACCTTTTTCATCCGGTATACGCTCGCTCTTTTGTGTGTCGATACGGTAGTCTTCTGCATACGTAAGGTCGTACAGGTGTATAATATTATCGTCGGTTTTTTGTACCGCTCCGATAACATCCTGTCTGATACTTGCGGCAAGCACTTTACCCAAATTGTGGTCGGTATGATTACCGCCGATTTCGCTTCGTCCCGGAGAACTGAAAAAGCGCAAGTTTTGAGCGCTACTGCCGGCAAGTTTTTCCGGCTCTCCGAAGCGTTCAACCCACTTTTGTGCGGCAGCTGAATAGCGTGCACGCTGTGCTTCCAAAATACTTTCGTTTGCGCCGTACAGCTTTGAAAAAACGGAACGGTCAAAATTCAAATGCTTAAAATTCAAATCATTCATTATCGATTTATCGGTTAATTAAAACAAAAATAATATGCCGGAAGCGGTAAGTTTTCCGGCAATCCCGACGCTTTACGGAACGCATCGATCAATTGGGCTTCGGCGGGCTTTGCTTTAAAACCTGCAAAGGCTGCCGCTTGATACAAATAATCCTGAAAAGTCCGCTTTTGCGGCACTCGAAACTCTTCTATGGATACGTTTTGTTCAAATAAATCGGTTATATTGTCGATTGCGTTTTCATAATAGTCGATATAATCTATAAGACCGTTGTTTTTTGCTTGCTGTGCGGTGTAAATGCGTCCGTCAGCAAGACGGCGCACTTTTTTTATATCCATTTTGCGACTTTCGGCTACAATGCCGGTAAATTGGTCATAGGCTTCATCGGCAATGCTTTGCATAACCGCACGCTGTTCTTCGGTAAGCGGGCTGTTGATATTCAGCATATTTTTATTTTTGCCTGCGGTAATCGTAGTCATCTTTATGCCGTGCTTTGCCATCAGTTCCGTTAAATCCACGGAACTGGAACTGATAACTCCAATCGAACCGGTAAGGGTGTTGCGGTTGGCATAGATAATATCCGCTGCGCACGCAATGTAGTAGCCGCCGGAAGCCGCTAAAGAGCCCATGTATGCCCAAACTTGATTGTCGGTACGGTGTTTGTAGTTTTGCAGCGCCGCATATACTTCGTCGGATTGATAGACGCCGCCGCCCGGTGAATTGATAAACAGCACAATGCCGCAATTTCTATCGTCGTCAGTAAGTTTTTCTATTGTGTTTAAAAGCCACTGCTGATTATACGTAGTGTTTTGCTCTTCAATAACGCCTTCTATGTATAAAACGGCTATGTAATCCTCAAAGTGAAACGAAGAGGGGAGCGTTTTAAAACGCTTTGAAAACGTACGGGAAAAAAGCAGTTTATCCGTGCTCGGCAAAAAATTACGGAACAAACGTTTGTTCGATTTGAACATAAAAAGCTGAGCACACAGCGCAGTAATACCGACTGCAAGGATTATAATCAATACGACTAATCCGTGTTTTGCCCGTTTGCTTAAACCTTTTTTTTGCGTGTACACGGTTTATCCTTGAGTATACGTCGGTACGACGCCGAAATCTTCAGGTTTTAAAACACCGGTTTTCAAAGCCGTTTCTTTTAAATAACGGTACGCATACAGTTGTGTGCTTTCCATATAGGGAATAAGCCATAAATAACCGATGTACAAGCTCAATGTGGCTAACAGCGCCCAACCGAAAAAGCTTAAGTACATAACGAATAAATCGCCTTTATAGCCCTTAGTCATTGCTATACTTATGCGCATAGCTTTGCGTACCGACAACTTAGGATATTCGGCTAAGATGTAAAAAATTTGCGAGTAAGCAATCATTTTTATGATTCCCGGAATATAAAAAAGGAATGACCACAAGATTACCCATAAAATCGACCATAAAGTAGCGCCAATTCCTTTGCCCCACAAAGAAAAACCTTCCAAAAAAGCGGAAAATGTTGCCTGTTCGCGCCGTACGGTAAAAACGACAAAGTAGCGCGCATACGCCATTTTTAAAGCGGCTAAAAAGCAAAAGCCTAAAACACTTAAGCCGAGCGTAAAAAAAATAAATTGGCTGTACCCGATAGGCAGAAAATCGAATATTTCCTTTTGCATTATCTGTCTGGTAAAAGAATTGGCGAAAAACAATGCATCCCAAACCAAAAGAACGGCAGCGCCGGTCAGTGTTATCAAAATCGGCGTTTTCCAATTATTTTTTAACTGCGCTTTAGCTTGCGCTTTGTATTGCACTCTGTCGAACATTCTTGCCTCCGTTGCTGTATTTTAACCTAAGAAGTAAGTTCTGTGCAAGGGTTTATTTTTCTCTTGTAAAATTTTGCGTTCGATTGTATAGTAAAAGTATGCTTTGGAGCGCTAAAAGTAATGGATATCAATTTTAAAGAAGAAAACGAACAGCTTAAACAAAAACTGCGAGCATGCGAAGAAATGTTAAAGCAGCAGGATACCAATCCGCTGACAAATTTATTTTCGCGCAGAAAATTTTTTGAAGAAATGCGTAAAAATCTTGCGGCAAATCAAGACAAACAATTTGTGTTTATGCGTTTCGATATCGTTCGTTTTCAATTGATTAATTCTTTTTTCGGCTTGGAAGAAGGCAACCGTCTTATAAAATATTTGGCATTTAAAATAAAACAGTTGTCGCTTTTATTTCCCGGTTCTTGTGTCGGTCACATAGAAGGCGACGTTTTTGTCGTATGCTGCCAGCTGAGAGGCAAAGTGGAAGTGCTTATTTCCGTTTTAGAGCAAAACATTAAAGATTTTATCGGCGGTTTCCGCTCCGATTACGAATTGAGTTTTGCCGTCGGCATTTACGTAATAGAAGACAACAGTACGCCCATGGAAGATATTTATTCCAAGGTAATTTTAGCTGCAAAAAAAAGCAAAGAAAATTACGGTTCTCATGTAACGCTGTATGATAAAAAAATGGGCGAAGCGCTTATTAAAAGTCAGCGGATGACAAACGAAATGCGTAGTGCGCTGAACGAAAAACAATTTAAAGTGTATTTTCAGCCAAAATGCAGCTTGGAAACGGGACATATAATCGGAGCGGAAGCTTTGGTACGCTGGCAGCATCCGCAGCACGGACTTATTCCGCCGGATGAATTTATTCCCGTATTCGAAAAAAACGGTTTTATTTCAAAAGTAGACGAATATATTTGGGATACCGCATGCGCTTATATCCGCTCGTGGATGGATGAGGGTTTGCATATTGTGCCCGTATCGATAAACGTATCCCGATGCGATTTACGCAATCCTGCACTGCCGGAAAAATTCCAAACGCTTTTAAAACACTACGGTATCCCGCCGAACTATGTACATTTGGAAATAACCGAAAGTGCTTATGTGGATGATTTGCAGCGTATTCTTGAAGCTGTGCGGCGTTTAAAAGATATTCATTTACATATTGAAATGGACGATTTCGGTGCCGCTTATTCGTCATTAAATATGTTAAGCGAAATGCCGATTGATACGCTTAAATTGGATATGGGCTTTGTGCGCAACTGCGAACATTCAAGAGAAAAAAGTATTATTTTGCGTGCCGTTGTAAAACTGGCAAAAGAGTTAAAACTTTCCGTTATAGCTGAAGGTATAGAAACCAAAGAACAGTTAAAATACTTGCACTCTTTGGGATGCGATTACGGACAAGGCTTCTTTTTTTCGCGTCCCATTCCCGAAAAAGACTTTAGGGAATTTGTTGCCGACAATATCGCAAATTTTCCCGACTGACTGACGCTCATTACACATTCACTTAAATACCGGTGTACGTGTTTTTTGCAATTTGATTTTGCACATTTGACAAACCGGTTTGAGTAGGTTATAATCGATTTGAATTACGAACGATGTTCGTATATACGAATACCGAAAGAGAGGGGCGGAATTCGAATTCCTATGCACAATCCTACTATGCGGGTTATTTCCGCTTTTAATTTAATTTCAGCGCATGAACAGGGTTTAAGTCTTGCTTCTTGTTCCAAGCTGTCCGGAATTCCTGCCGGAACCCTCTATCCGATTTTGCAAACCCTTTACAAAAAAAACTATCTTGATTACGATACTCTTTCGTGCCGCTATACGGTCGGTATACGCTTGTTTTTGGCAGGGCTCGGCTATGTTTCCGGTTCGCAGCCTTACGGCAGTTTGCAAAAGATTTTGCAAAGTATAGCAGCCGAATGTGGAGAAACCGCCCATTTCGGAGTATTGGAAGCGGGAAAAGTGCTGTATTTGGCAAAAGCGGATTCGTCCGAAGCTGTGCGTATGTATTCTGCTGTCGGAAGATCGCTTCCCGCTTATGCAACAGCTTTGGGAAAAGCGCTTTTGTCCGGGGTTTCGCGCGATCAGCTTACGGCGCTGTATCCTGATGGGCTAAAACCCTTGACGGAATATACGATAACCGATATGGACAAACTGTACCGGCAGCTGTGCGATGTACGCTCTACGGGCTTTGCATACGAAAGCGAAGAATCGAACAATTCGATTTGTTGTATCGCAGTTCCCGTTATGCTGCATAAAAAAAATGCCGCTTCATTATCTGTGGCGGTGCCGGTTTTTAGATATACGGAAGAAAAAAAGCGGTGTGTTGAACGGTGTTTAAAAGCTGCGGCTTTATCCGCCGGTAAAATATTACCGTATCTTCATTTATAGTGTTAGGGGGTAACGGATATGAAAGAAGCTATGGATATGAACGTCCTAAGCGAATTGGAAAAACGCGCGGTAGTTGCCGTGCTGGAAATCGAATCGGCAGAAAATGCCGTTCCTACGGCAAAAGCATTAGCAGCAGGAGGCGTAACGGCAATAGAATTGGCGCTGCGTACCGATGCGGCAGAACCATCGATTGCGCTGATAAAAAAAGAAGTGCCTGAAATGATGATCGGAATCGGAACAATTATACTGAGCGGTCAAGCAAAGCGGGTAAAAAAAGCGGGCGCTTCTTTCGGAGTTGCTCCGGGCTTAAATGCAAATATTGTAAAAGAAGCGATAGCTTGCGGTTTACCCTTTGCGCCTGGTGTTGCTACGGCAAGCGAAATAGAACAAGCTTATGCGTTAGGCTGCAAATTGTTAAAACTGTTTCCTGCAGGACCTTTGGGCGGCATTCCGTATTTAAAAAGCGTATTGACGCCCTATAAGCATTTGGGGTTAAAATACTTTCCGTTGGGAGGCGTTACCGAAGATACGTTGGCAGACTATGCCGCAGTGCCGCAAGTAGCTGCTATAGGCGGAAGCTGGATTGCTACCCGAGATTTAATATCCTCTAAAAACTGGGCGGAAATCGAACGGCGCTCAAAAAAAGCGTGCGAAATATGGAAAGGTGCGCGCAGCTAAAGCCGATTTTAAGGAGATACAGATGAATAAAGCTATAGTTACATTCGGTGAAATAATGATGCGCCTAAATCCGAAAGGATATGAGCGCTTTTTGCAAGCGGACGAAATGGAAATAAGCTATGCCGGCGGTGAAGCGAACGTTGCCGTGTCGCTTGCTAATTACGGTTTGAACGCCCGCTTTGTTACCAAGCTTCCGAACAACGATTTGGGGCAGAGCGCTTTGAATACGGTTCGGCATTTTGGTGTAGATACTTCGTATATCGTGCGCTCGGAAGGCAGGTTGGGCTTGTACTTTGTGGAAAAAGGCGCAAGCCAAAGACCGTCCAAAGTTATTTACGACAGAAAAGATTCAGTTATCGCAAAAGCGTCGGTAAACGATTTTAACTGGGACTCTATATTCGACGGCGCCTCGTGGTTGCACTTTACCGGCATTACTCCGGCTTTGGGCGGCGAAAATCCGGCTATTTGTCTTGAAGCGTGCAAAAAAGCAAAAGAAAAGGGACTTACAGTAAGCTGCGACCTTAACTACCGCAAAAAGCTGTGGACGCGCGAGCAAGCGAATACGGTTATGTCTTCTTTAATGCCTTACATAGACGTGTGTATATCGAACGAAGAAGACGCATCCGATGTGTTCGGTATTAAAGCGCAAAACACCGATATAGACAGCGGCAAATTAAACCGCGAAGGCTATGTGAGCGTAGCCCGCCAAATAGCCGAACGCTTCGGCTGCAAAAAAGTTGCAATTACGCTGCGTGCAAGTATTTCGGCGAGCGTAAACGAATGGGCGGGTATGCTTTATGACGGAGAAAACGCTTATTTTTCGCCCAATTATACCGTTCAAATCGTAGACCGTGTAGGCGGCGGCGATTCTTTCGGCGGTGCGCTTATTTATGCGCTTATTCAAAACTACACGGGACAGGATGCAATTAATTTTGCCGTCGCAGCTTCCGCGCTTAAACATACCATTGAACACGATTTTAACGTTGTGTCGGTAGATGAAGTAAAAGCATTGGCTGCAGGAAACGCTTCCGGTCGCGTGCAAAGGTAGTTTTTAATAATTATGTAAAAAAGTGTTTTAAAACGAATTGCTTTAGGAGGCAGTTATGAAAAAAGCACTGGCAGTAAGTGTTTTTATGTGTTTGGCGCTGGCTATGCTCGGCGCACTCGGGTCAAAAGAAAGCGGAACTTATCCGAACGGTCCGGTTTCGGTTATTGTGCCTTACGGGGCGGGGGGCGGAACCGATTCGGTATGCCGTGCTCTTGTGGATGCGGCAAAAGATGCGTTTCCTGCAGGTATTGCAGTTGAAAACCGCACCGGCGGCGGCGGTTCGGTCGGTATGTCGTACGGTCAAAACGCAAAACCGGACGGTCAAATTATTACGATGATTACTGTAGAATTGGTAACGCTGCCGCATACCGGTACGGGCGGCGATATTTCGTTTGAAAAATTTGCTCCTATTTTAATGGTAAACTCTGCGTATTCGGCAATTACGGTTCCCGTCGATTCTCCGTACAAAACGCTTAATGATTTGTTAAATGCGGCAAAAACCAAAGATATTCAAATCGGAAACTCGGGTATCGGAGCTATATGGCATTTAGCCGCTACCGGTTTGCAGCAGACTGCAGGCGTAAAATTTACGCATATACCCTTTGACGGTGCAGCTCCCGCCATTACCTCTCTTTTGGGCAAACACATAGATGCCGTTTCCGTTTCGTATGCTGAAGTGTCTGCTCAAATTCAAGCGGGAAAACTTAAAGCGCTTGCCGTACTGGCTCCCGAACGCCTTGCAGCTTGCCCCGATGTACCTACGGCAAAAGAACTGGGTTACGACATTGCAATCGGTACGTGGCGCGGTTTGGGAGTGCCTGCGGCAACCCCTGCCGAAACGGTTTTGTTTTTGGAAAAAACCTTTACCGATGCGGCAAACAGCGAACAATTTAAAACCTTTATGCGCAATACCAACAACGATATTGAATTGCTCACTTCAGTGCAGTTTAAAGGACGCCTTGCCGTCGATAATGCTTTGTTTAGAAAACTGATCGGCAATATCGGACTATCTGCAAAATAAAATCATAAAAAAAATAATTGCAAGAGCCTGTTGAAAAAGTAGTGCACTTTTGAAGCAGCCTCTTGCAAATTTTCATTTTACAGCGGTACAAAGACTGCTGCGCATTTATAGGAATGGAGGCGCTTGATGAAAAAAGCGAATATGGCAGTTGCCGCCGTTTTTGCACTTATCGCCGTTGCGGCGATTGTTTTATCTTCTTCTTTGCCGCCGGCAAAAGACGGTGTTCCCGGTCCCGGCTCGTGGCCCGTTATTATAGCAGTTGTTATGCTGGGTGCTTCGGTTATGATTGCATTACATGCTTTAAAAAACACTTCAAATGAAAAACCTTCAATCAATATGCTCAGCCGCGATTGTGTACGCGTATACCTTTCGATGGCGTTTTTAATTGTTTATTTTGTGCTTATGTACGTGCTGGGCTTCGGTTCAGCAACCTTTATTATGCTGTGCGGCTTTATCAGTTGGTTCGGCCGTTATAAATGGTATAAAACCGCTGCTGTATCGTTTGTTGTAACGGCAGCCGTATATGCGGTATTCAAATATATTCTTAAAGTTCCGTTCCGCTTCGGAATACTCTTTTAAGGAAAACCTTCGATGATTTTGGAAACACTTTCACTTATTTTTCAAGTACATACGATTTTGTATATTTTGCTCGGTGTTGCAAGCGGCATTTGTATCGGTTGTCTTCCCGGATTAACGGCAACGATGGGTGTAGCATTAGTGCTGCCTTTAACTTTCGGTATGGATGCGGCAGCAGGTATTTTGTTACTTGTGGGAGTATATGTCGGAGCTATCTACGGCGGTTCCATTTCAGCTATTTTACTTAATACACCGGGTACTCCCGCTTCGGCTGCCACCGCTTTGGACGGCTACGTGATGGCTCAAAAAGGAGAGGCGGGCAGGGCATTGGGAATTTCAACCGTTTCCTCTTTTTTCGGCGGTATAACCAGCTGTGTGTTTTTATTGCTGATTTCTCCTCAGCTTGCTAAAATTTCGCTGCGCTTTAGTTCCCCCGAATTTTTTATGCTTGCAATTTTTGGCTTATGCATTATTTCAAGCATTTCCGGTTCTTCTATGGCAAAAGGTATTGCCTGCGGCGCTTTAGGGATTTTGATTGCCAGTATCGGCATAGACGGCATAACCGGCAAAATGCGCTTTACGTTCGGCAATATGAATTTACTCAGCGGTATCAATTATATTCCGGTAATGATAGGACTTTTTGCTATGAGCCAAGCGTTTATCGGCATAGAAGAGTTAAGTAAAGAAAACGCTCTTACCAAAAAAGTTTCGCATGTAATTCCTAAAAAACAAGATTGGTCTGTTATTTTTAAAAACGGTTTTTTATTCGGTACAATCGGAACTTTTATCGGTATTATTCCCGGTGCAGGAGCCGATATAGCCGCTTTTATTGCATACGGGCAAGCAAAAAATATGTCCAAACATCCGCAAGATTTCGGTAAAGGCATACCCGAAGCTATTGCGGCACCCGAAGCTGCTAACAACGGAGTAACCGGAGGGGCTCTTATTCCTATGCTTACTTTGGGAGTTCCCGGCGATGCGGTAGCCGCCATTATGATCGGAGCTTTAACGGTACAAGGCTTACAGCCCGGTCCGCTGCTGTTTCAAAACAATGCGCCGTTGGTATATGCGCTGTTTATAGGCTGTTTTATAGCCAATATCTGTATGGCTGTTTTGGGTTTAAGCAGCGTTAAATTGTTTACCAAAGTGCTTTCGGTGCCGAAAGCGGTATTGATTCCCGTTATCTTTCTTTTATGCTTTGTCGGCTCATATGCTATGGCAAACAATATGTTTGATGTGGGCGTTATGCTTTTTTTCGGCATTGTCGGCTATTTTTTACACAAAGTCGATATATCATCTTCTCCTGCCGTATTGGGGCTTATTTTAGGACCTATGGCGGAAAGTCACTTCCGCCGCGCTTTGCTTATGAGTAAGGGTGATTACAAGGTCTTTTTTTCTACGGGAATTTGTTTGTTTTTCTTTTGCTTAATCGTTGTTTCCATAGTGTTGCCCTTTGTGCGCAAACGCCTTTTAAAACGCTAACGGAGTCCGGTAAACTTGAGCTAAGCGGTTGAAAAAAAATCACATTCGGGGTAAAATAAAAGTTATGGCAAATAAAACAAATATTTTAACAATGTTAAAACTTTTTGCTCAAAAACAAAACAGCGCACTCGTTTATTTTGCCGAATTTTGCGATTATATGAACCGCTATGCGCAGCGCCATTTGGACGCTGATGCCGATCTTACTCCGTTTCTTTCGGATCCGGAAACTGCCCTTAATGCCGCCGTTGCTCAATTGGTGGAACGGCATTCCGTAATGCTGGTAAATGCCGAAAAAGATAAAAAAGCCATTATCGTTATTCCGTTTTATACCGAACGCTTTGCAAGCCGCTACCGCGAAATACTAAGCAATCCGACTGTTCCGTATCCGCTTATCACCGATTTACCCAAACATATACCCGTCGATATTGTAGATAAACAACCGGCAGCGACATTGCTTGAAGATTTATTCGAGCATCAACAAGATTCGTCCGATGAAACCGATTTTAACTACGGTTCATCGGCAAGTCCCGTTTCTGCCGCTCTGTACGGTCTTGTGCTGCCGCGGGAGCTTCCCATTATTTTATATCCGTCGAATATTCCGGCAAATATTTTACTCGATATTGCATTGACTAAAATTCGGGAAATGCTGCGCAAAGAAGAGTATCACGATTATTTTCTTAAAAAGCTTAAAATATCGAACCCGGGCAAAGATCTTTCGGTTAAATCTTTTTTTTCGCAACTTATTCAGCGTCCGGCGGAAGCATTGGAAGCAATTCATACGTCCGGAGAATCGTTTTATTTTTGGAATCAATTATGCTTTTTTATACGGCAAGATTACGACAAAGTTAAAGACTATACGCAAGAAGATACCGCTTTATTGCAAAGTATTTGTATTACCGAAATTGCACTTTCGTATTATAGAAATAAAGCACAGCAAAATATTCAGCGGGATGCGGCGCTGCGTATTTTGGAACAGCATTTTGAACGTCCGCCGTATTATTTTAATAAAGAAACCATTCAAAGCTTTACCGATTCCAAAGGCGCGTCTTTGCTTGGGCAATATACCGAAAAAGATTTAAACGAATTTTTGCACACTAAAACAACCGTACTTTTGGACAATAATTTGCCCGAATTGCTTACGATTAGGCTGCACACGGGACAGCATTATTATGTAAATAAAGGTAAAGTTATTCCGCTTATCGTTAGATTGTGCGGCGATGCACGCGAAACGGTAAAAAGCAATTTAACTGCCGAATGGTTTAATTTATACAAAAAATTCGAAAATGTGCCGGCGATGAGCGACCAAAAAGCCTTTGAGCGCCGCCTTGAACAGGAATTGGTAACTACCGCCCCGGTTTTATATGCATTGCTTAATTCGAATTTTTTATCGCTGATTCATTACGAAATGCTTACTGCGCGTGACGGTCCTAAAACTATGTTTACCTTGTTTGCAGACGGTAAATTGTTACCCTATAGTGAATTACTTATGCTTTCGCGCAGAGAAATCGTTGCCGATGCAAAAATACTTTTGCCTTTTTGGTATACGGTTCCCCCTATATCGTGGATTGCGCGTTTGATTTTACGTCCGAAAAAAAAGAAAGAAGAAAAAAAGAGCGTTTCGGTTCCCGAACAAGCTCGCTTTCAAATGGAAGAAGGCGAAGACGAAGCAACTAAAAATTTACCTCGCAATGTACGCAAAAAAGAATTCCGTTCTGCCGCACAAGAAGCGGAAAACGAGTTAATACCGCCCGGTTCCAATTTGGAAAGGGAATTGGCTTCTTATATAAATCAGTGGAACAAACTGATTACCAAACCGCTTAGAGAAAACTTAATCGAAGACGTAAACTCTCTTATCCGCGATTATATGCGCAAAACCATCCGTACTTTAAAAAGTAAAAACTTTACGGTTGACCGCATGTACGATTTAGCGGACACGCTCATTAAAACTACCGCACTGCAAAAAATAAAAGATAAAGAAGCGCTGCAAATGTACATCGTTTTGTACATTGTAAAGCTGGTAAAAGAATCTTAACTTAAAAAAAGCGTTTTTTTAAAAGAATTTTTCAAAAAATTCCGTTTTTTTGTTCATCGTTCGACAATATATATGTGTGTACGGTCGAATAAAAATAACGGAGGTTTATTATGAATTCGCTTAATTCTATTATTCTTGAAGGTAATATCGTACAAGAGCCCGTTTTGCGTACTACACCGAAAGGAACACCTGTGTGTACGTTTTCGCTTATGTGTATGCGTACATACAAACAGGACGAAGGTTATGAAAAAGAAATTTCGTTTTTTGATGTGGATGCATGGGCAAAGCTTGCCGACGTATGCGTAAAAAACGGTACAAAGGGGCGCGGTTTGCGCGTTGTCGGGCGCTTAAAACAAAGCCGTTGGACGGATCTTGAAGGTAAAAATCATTCCAAAGTATCCGTTGTAGCCGAACATGTGGAATTTAAACCGGTGTTTAAAAAAAGTACGGATGATACGCAGTCTCAGAGCGACGGCGGCTTTGATGACGGTAGTGTAGCAGAAAACGTAAAAAGCGGCGCAAACGGCAGCGAAAACGGTGCCGGCGAATGCTTTGCCGATACCGACGAAGCTCAAGCGGCATTTGTAGCCGATGAGAGTGGTAGCGGCTTTTATCCAAGCTTGATAGAAAACGAAGCTTCGGCATCAGCCGGCACAAAAGCACAAACTTCACAAAAAAACGGCTGCGGTTCGGGTAAAACCGAAAAAAGGCAAGCTAAAGCTTAAGTTTTTTGTGAGCGCGGGGCAAAGCGCGCGCGCTTTTTTTTAAAAGCGGTGTCGACCGTATGCGCTTTGTCTTTCAGTCTTTTTGTTTCGCTTGTATAAAATCCTTCTTTCCAATTAAAGCGCTCGGTATCGGGTAAGGCATCAGCTTTGTGTAAACAGCGCATAAGCGCTTTTAAATCGGCGCGGCGCAGCTGCGTTTTTGACATATCCAATAAAAACCGCGAAAAACCCGCTTGTTTAAGAGCGTTTATGCGGTCGATAATGGAAAAAGGTTTTTCCGGCATAACAAAGGATCCATCAGGTGTGGAAAGCGCGCGGAAACTTATGCCTTCTTTGTCGTTAAACCACGAAAAATCGTAAGATTGCGGTAATTGAAAACGCATACGGAACAGGGCGGGGTAGGCAAATATGCATATCAATACGCGGCTTCGCAAAGTATTTTCAAAGATGTTTTCCAAGTTTTTTAACGAAGTTTCGTAACTCATAGTAAAACAGTCTATGTTTTGGTTTTCGAGCCACGAAACCGCCCAACGATTAAAGGTGTATAAATACGGGCCTGCGATAAGCGATACGTTTTTGTTTTTTAACAAACCGATATGTGCCGGATTGTTAACTACCCACTGGGTGTAACCGAGAGCGCTTAAACGTTCTATGTCTTTTTCCAAAACGGTTTCGGTGTCGGCAGGGCAAAAGGGGTCTAAGGAAATAAAAAATTGTTTTTTTGAACAAGGCGGTTTTTCTTCTTTTTCGATAAGGGAGCGCCGCGTTTCGCTGTTTAATTCGATTATAATGCGTACGGGGTTTTCGGTTGCACCGACGTAAGCATCTGAAAGCGTGCTTACTTGTATATACAAACCTGCCGGAAAATGAGACAAAGATGTTTTATGCACCGGTGTTAAGTCGAGTACGGGAAGCTTTGCATCCGAAACGCGGCGGCGGAAGGGGGTTAAATCTGCCGGCAATACGTGTTTATAGCGTTTGGACATGGACTTTGTTTGCAATAAATAAACCGAATCTCCTTTTGAAAAACCGTCGGGTATGTCTATCCAACACTCTTGCGTATTTTGTGTGCTGCTTTTTGCGTTTGTTACCGGTTCCGTTTGCGTTTTTATATCACGTATTTTATGGCTTACCCGTCCGGAATCATCTTTTTTGTGCAGTCTGATTGAATCTCCTATGTCGGGAGTATAAAAACCGCCTTTAAGCAAAGCGTAATTTTGTTTTACCGCTTCAATTTTTCCCATGTAAATGCCCGTTCCGCCGGCTTGATCGGGATTTAAAAAATCGCTTCCTTTAACGCCGTCAAAAAAATAACGGGTTTTGGAGCGGGCAAAATCGGATGCAAGCATGCGTTTTCCGGTTTCAAGCGCGCCTTTTTTGTCTTTTTGCCAATTGTCCAATACATAGCGGTACGCTGCCGTTACGCAGCCTACGTATTCGGCGCTTTTCATACGCCCTTCGATTTTAAAAGAATCCACTCCCGCCGTTACCAAATCGGGAATGCGGTCTATAAGCTGAAGGTCGTGCGGCGAAAAATAATAGCCGTGTTTTTTAATATTACCCGCATATTCGGCTTCGTAATAGCGTCTGCACGCTTGCGTGCACATACCGCGGTTTGCCGATTTTCCGCCCAAATAGCTTGAAAAAAGGCATAAACCGGATTCGCTTACGCACAACGCACCGTGCACAAACACTTCCAGTTGAGAAACGCAGTTGTGTTTTATTGCACATATTTCTTTAAAGCTTAATTCTCGTGCGAGCACTACGCGTTTGATTCCTTCTTTACTTAAAAGGTTTACCGCTGCCGGGCTTGCTATGTTCATTTGAGTTGAAGCGTGTAAAGTTAAGCGCGGAAAAAATTCCTGCACCATGCGGATAACGCCGAAATCCTGCACAATCAGCGCGTCGGCGCCTACATCCTGCAAATATTGTAAAAAACGGTACAGTTTTTCCGTTTCGTTTTCTTCGATTACGGTGTTTACCGTTACATATATTTTTTTTCCGCGCTTGTGTACCGCTTCTACGGCAGCTTCAAATTGATTCCATGCAAAATTCGACGAACGCATACGGGCGTTAAAACTTTTAAGTCCCAAATAAACGGCGTCGGCTCCTTCACCTATAGCCGCATCAAGTGCTTCAGGGTTGCCCGCAGGGCAAAGTAATTCAGGCATAAGATTTATTATATCAAATTATGCTTATTCGTTAAAGCGGTTTTTGCTTCCCGGAGAAGCTTTTTCTTTTCCTTTACCGCTCAGCACTTTCCAATCTTCGGCTGCTGAAGCGGGTACCGTTTTGTTTTGGTTAAAAGAACGCGCAATAGAATCGATATTGGTACGGCTGAGCGTTTTAACCGCTGTAATGCCGTCCGAGCATACCGCTTCTTTGGGCGAAAATCCGTTTTGCCATACGCCGCTTTTAAAAGCGTGCTGTGCATAAGCGTTCATCAGCGGTTTTGCCCATGAGGTTTTTTCGCTGCGGCAGTATAAAAGGGCATCCAAAATATTGCCGTCGGGACGGTCTAACAGCAATAACACATCGTCGGCTCCCAATTTTGTTTTACTGCGTTCCGCTTTTTCCGCCCATAAGTCGCGGCTTTTGGGGTTTGAATAAATCGTAGTCGAAAGGGTAAGGTCGTTTCCCGTTTCGCTTACCGCCGTTTCTCCGAATATGCGCATATGGGCGCTTATGTAATCGCCTTTTTTTACTTGCACTGCAGGCAGTACAAAGTCGGCAGATGTTCCGTCGTATGCGCTTTGAATAACCATGCCGCCTATGTTGCCGTCTTCAAGTATATAAAGTTCTACGAATTCGGCTTTGGCTTTTTTGGCATCTTTTGAATTGGCGTGAACGGGACCGGCTTCTGAAAAAACCGCATGCGGAACGTGCTCGTTATACCCGATAAAATCAATGCTGAACGTCAGCGTATTGCCGCCGCCGTCTTTAACCGCACCGTTTAAAACGTATGCTTGTCCCGCGCTCAAAGCTTGTGCAAAGTTCAGCGTATAGCATGCTTTTTTTTCACTGTTATTTCCTTCGCCGTCTTTTTCGGATGTTTTGCTAACTTCTGCAAGAATCGTTTCGTTAGACGGATTTTTTTCGGCTTTTCGGCATTCCAATTCGGTAAATGTGATTTCGCGCGAAAAACACAAAGACGCTGTTTGACTTCCGGTAGGCACAAAGCGTTCAAGTTCCGGCGGCGTTTGAGCTTCCACATGCAGGGTAAAGCGTCCGTTTTCAATACGGCACGATGCACCGCTCGATATAAGACACAGTGCAACCGGCAACACATAGGCAAGAATTGAAATAAAGCGTTGTTTTTGAATCTGTTTCATAATTCCTCCTATATCTTATTAGCGCACGGACGCTGGTTTTATTTAATTTTTGTAAAAAAAAGCGCCCAAACGTGCGTACGTTTTAGGCGCTTGTTCTCGTGTACCGTTTTTATGCCGTGCTTATTTTAAGCGCAGCGCTTCGGTCATATAGCGTACCGAAACGCCGGTAGAAGAAGTTAATTTTTTTTCTACGGCAAAAATAAGACTTTTATTGTCCGGAGAGCGCATAATTTTTTCTATCGTATAATCGGTAACTCCGGTACGTTTTATATCCGGGTTTCCGGCGACGTGTTTGGAAAGCAGCGTACCGTTTTTGTCTTTGCGCTCAACGCTGATAAAAAACGATGATTTTGAAGATGCCGTTTTTCCTGAAAACCACGGAATAAGGCGGATATGAAAAAACACGGGGTTTTCTTCGGTAGAACCTTCAAAGTCGGTAAAAACGATTTCTTCAAGCGGTTCTTTGTTTAGGTTTTTAATGTATAACGTATGTTTTAAATCGGCAGGTTCGGGAGAAACGGCGCGTATGTATACTTTATTTTTTTCAAACAATTTTTCGTATACGGTACTTCCGTTTATGCCTTCAGTTTGAGCCGACGCCGATGTTTTAAAACAGCCTGAATGTATGTAATCGTTTTTTTCGATATCTACGCTGTAAATTTCAGCAAAGCCTTGCCACAATTTATCGGTACTTCCGTGCTGGGCAAACATGTATACACGACCGTCTTTTGAAAATCCCAAATCGACAAAAGCTGCTGCGTCTCCTGCGTTCACAAAAGCGCATAAAAAAACGCATACAGCCGCTAGCATAATTCGTTTTACCATATATCCCTCTCCGAATAGAAATCCATACTGTATATATCGGTTTTTTAAATATACGGCTTTACATAAATTTGTTATACGGGTATGCTGGTACTATATGACATTGTATACAAGAAATAGAACACTGTTAGCTTTTTCGACCGTAGCTGCCATTTGTTCGGTTTATTTTATTGTTTTAACCGTATCGACTTTAACGCGTGCAACGGTAAATACCGACTTTTTTTTAGCTCTTCCGTCGATGAACTCTTTTTTTACGTTTTTTGTTTTTCCCAATTATCCGGCAGCTTTTTTTTCGCTTGCGGTTTTTTTGTTTTTTGTGCCGGCTGCAGGTTTTACTTTATATTTTAACTTTGAAAAAACGCAAAGTACCGAAGCGCTTTATTTTTATGCAGTGCTTATCGGTTTTTTTACCGAATCGTTTAGAGTATGCATACCTCTTTTCGGCTTACAGGCAGGGTATTGCAATTTTGTGCGTTTTATAGGCAAAGCTGTTTTTTTCGGTCAAATTCAAATTATGCTGGCAGTTATTACGCAAGGCATTCTTGCCGTTAGAGGCGACGACCGGAACTCGGATAAGTATTTCGGCGTTATACTTGTTATTTCCGTTATTTTTTCGATTTGGATGCCGCTGAACACAACCGCTTTTAAACCCTATATGATTGTTACTTTCGGTTATGCTTCGCTGTTTGCCGTTATCCGTATAGTATTTATGCTGTGTACGTTTTTAGCTTTGTTTTTTTCGTCAAAAAGTAAAGAGTCTTTTGCTTACCGGCAAGCGTCAATAGATTTTTTGCTGTTGTGTGCCGGCTATTTATTGCTTTTACCCTGCAAAACTTTTGCCGCTTTTATAGCCGGTACGCTGTTGATGAGTATTTCGGC
Organism: Treponema lecithinolyticum ATCC 700332; assembly: GCA_000468055.1. Taxonomy (GTDB): domain Bacteria; phylum Spirochaetota; class Spirochaetia; order Treponematales; family Treponemataceae; genus Treponema_C; species Treponema_C lecithinolyticum. Next base: position 306,457 of record KI260564.1, read on the forward strand.
AGTATACTTTTTTAAAAATCTGCGCAGTTATTATATGTGGAAGTAAAATTGTGCGACGGCTGCCAATGCAACCGGAATGATCAGATTATCGAAGTCGTGCAAGGGCAATAATTCAATACTCATGCCTGCAAGCGCGAGTACAAAAGCTGTAAAAGTGCTGCTGCTGACCGCCCATGAAGATAAAAATATTGCCGTAAAACACGTAAGGCTTCCGATAACGGTTTTACCGTCGGTGTGCGGAATATGCGTTATGCCGAATAGTTTGCCTGCAAGGCTTGCCAAACCGTCGCCGAATGCGAGCGCGTAAATTCCTATCGCAGCGCTTGCGCTGTTAAAGCATAAAGAACTGATCAGCACGCCGAGCGCCAGGGTTACCGGACCGAGGACAAAACGGTTTTGATCGCGTGTGCGTGCGGCAGTTTCGGTTATTTTTGAAATTAAGGGAACGCTTATTCCTTTGGTGCGCAAAAATTCGGCAATGCAGTATACACCCAGTACCGCACAAAGCGCGCACAGTACGGGAATGCGCGCAATTGACAGCAAAAACGGAACGAGCGCTGCGCATAGGTGTATGGATTTTCTAAACAATTCTTTTATTATATCGTTGATATGCTTGCGTATAAGTGTACCGGATTTTTGTTTTAATCGGAAAATGCACATAAGCGTACCGTTATTCAAAAGCGAATTGTTTTAATTCCGTTTCTCCGTATAAAACGCTGGGAATGGCTGCATAAATTGCAGGCTCATATACGGGGTCGGAATAACTTACATATTTTATGTTTTGTGCAGCTAAATTGCTTCCTTCAAGGCGCACCATTGTTTTTTGGTTGCGGGTAAGCGCATCCCACGCGCGCACCGATTCTGCAAAATGGGAGACGGCTTGTGCTTGCAGGGCGCTGTTTCCGGTTTGCAAAGCCAATCTCGAAAGCGTTACGCCCAAATTGTTTGACGCTTTTAAATACAATTCGACTAAAGTGCGGTGGTCTTCCCGCATTTGCGGCAGCACTATTTCAAAACGCTGTTTATCCGCATCGAGAATATGTACCAGCCGCTCGTAATAGCCGCGCGCCGCCGCATCGTCTCCGCGGATTGAAAGCACATTCCCCAAAGCCAGCAATAAATTACGGTTTGAAGCGTCTTCCGACGCCGTTTTTATAAACGAGCCCAGCGCTTCCGAATAGTTTTTATTGCTGTATTGTACAAAGCCGATACGGTAGCGTATGGATGGCGTATCGTATTGATTTTCGACGGCGCGTTTATAATTGCGTTCGGCGTTTTCAATATCGCCTGAAATAAAATAATCGATGTCTCCTATATCGCTGTACAGCATACCTATGTTTTTATTGCCGGTTAAACCGGTATATTCGCGTTCACGTTCAAATAAAGCTATGCCGTCGGCGTAGTATTTTTCAGCCAAAAGATAATCGCGGGTATTAACATACTGTTCACCCAAAAGCCGGTGGGTGTTTATATATTTTAAAGTTCTTGCATGCGTTTGTTTTTTTGCAGCGGCAAATACGGCAAGGGCGTTTGCTAAAGTTTGTTTTGCTTGGTCGGCGTTTCCGGTACGGATTAAATAACGGGCTAAATTGTAATAGCCTTCCGGAACAGACGGGTCTGATTTTATGCCCATTTCGAGTATATTTTTTACGTTGTCGATATAAGAGCGCAAATATTCATCTGCCGGGGGAAGATAGCCGTATTGTTTTTCAAACAAGTATTCGCCCAGTTCTATTAAATCGGCGCTTTCCAATGTTGTCTTTTTTTTCGAAATAAAATGTGTTTTTAGCGTGAGTACTTCGCGTAAATTATCGGTGCGGATAAAATAACGCAGCATGCGCGCCAAATATAAGTCTTTTACATTGTGAAAATTGATAAGCGTAGCGTATTGCAAGCGCCCTTGTTCAAATAAAGCCGCTTTTTCCGCTTCATCGTCCGTATTGCTTGCCCATTCCAAATAAATATCGCCTAAAAGCAACAATGCGTCTTTGTCGTTGATGTGGTAATCGAGTACCATGCGGCGGGTAATGCGCACGGCTTTTTCGTAATCGGCTAAGTCTTCCATAACCATACGCGCATATTCCAAACCGCCGGCTTTGTCGAAGTTAAAGCGTTTTATCAGTTGTTCGTACATAATGCTTGAACGCTCGTATTGCCGTTTTGCCCGGTAAGCACGCGCATATTTAAAAAACCACCGCTTTTTTACTTTGTAAGTGAGCGCTTCGTTAAACTTTTCTTCGGATTGTACATACAAATCTTGGTCTATAAGATTGTACCCGGTTTTATACAAAACCTCGGCTTTTACCGGTCGGTATATAAAGGTATAACTTAAATAAGAAAGTATGTATAAAAAACCTCCGAGCACAACAGCCGCTATAGCTCCCGGAATAATGCGGTTTTTTAAATTGTATTCTAAAGATGTTTTGTAAATTTCGTATTGTTCTGCCGTTCTGCGTTCGTAGTTAAGCGGTACGCTTACGGAAATGTCGAACATTTTTTCCAAATAACCGGCAAGCTGGCGTGCGGGAACTTTTTTTACAACTTTAAACAAAAGTTCCATTACAGCAGGGTCGGTAAATTCGTTTTTTACAATCAGCTCTTCCAATGCAATGCGCAAGTTAAGCGGATAAGCTTTTAGATTTTTTATAAAAAGTTTGTATTCGTTATCTGTAAGATGCGTACGGTCGCTGTCGCTTTCACCGGCACTTTTTTTCTTAAAAGCTGCGAACGCTTTGTCAGCTGAAGAAGCGGTTGTATCGGAAAATCCGGGAATTTCAAAAGAGTCGAGGTTAAAATCCTGCAAAGCTTCGTCGGCATTGTTCGGAATTTCAGGAGGCGGCATGTCGAAAGGTGCATTCGTTATGGATTCGCCGATATCAGCGGCGCTTCCGCCTTGTGCGTTATCACCGCCGTTCTCTTTTGCCGTTTGCTCGGAACTTTCTTCTGTGCCGGCGGTAAAAGCCGCTAAATCCGTGTCCAAGTCGAAGTCTTTTTCGGCTTCTGCAATGTCCGCCGATAAAGAGGCAGCTGTATTTTTTTCAGCCGATTCATCCGAAAAATCGCTGCTTAGATCAAAACCTTCCGAACCGTTTGTACTATCCGAAAAATCGTCAAGTTCTTGCAGCGTGTCGTTTCCCGCTTTAAAATCGGCAGTTTCTTTTTGTCCGCTTGCCGCATCTGTATCCGCTTCGGCTGTGTTTGCAGTATCGTCCGGTGCAATGTCGTCCGGTAAGGCATCAACTGGTGCTGTATTCTCCGGTACGGCATCCGTATCCGTTTGGGCTATATGTAAGATGTCATCCGCGCTTATATCGCTTTCGTCTATGTCCGGCATATCCATGGACATATCTTGCAAGACATTTGGTGTTTTGTCGTCGTTTTGTACCGAAGTTATGCTTGCCGCTTCGTTTTCGCCGGCATCAGGGGAAAGGGGTGTTGTTTGACTTTGAGTGTTTGCCGCTGCCGGAGTTTTTTCGTTTTCTGTTAAAGCTTCGGCATCCGGTGCCGAGTCGGTATCTTGCGAAAGAGGCATATCCTCTTCTTCTGAAAACATATCCGATTCAAAATCCGGCGATAAATCAAACATTTGTTCGGATGTATTAAATATATCGTTAAAGTCATCCATTTCCGGCATATCGGACGCTGTATCCGGCGATGTGTTTGACGATATATCCGCTATATCTGCAGTTTTTTCGTTTTCAGCACCTAAAAGAGCTGCAATTTCGGGGTCGAGATCGTCGAATGAAGGGATGGGAATTTGACCGGGCAGAGTAGTGCTTTCATCGCTTTCATTTGAAGAATCTAAACCGCTTTGGTTGTTTTTTGCGGCATTGTTTGATGCTTCGTTTTGAGCATCTTTATCGGCGGGCAGCCCGAATTCAAAATCGTATGAATCGTCATCGCTTGGAATATTAGCGGGCATAGCGACTTCGGGCATGGTAGTGCCTTTGCGTTGGCGCACAACCGCTTCATTACCGATACGAGTAATATCTTCACTAAATTGCTTAAGCTGATCTATTCCGGGCATTGTTCTTTGATTTTATCCTACAATAATCGTAATAACAAGAGGCATCAGGATAAATTGACGATTTTTCCCCTCCTTTTATATATAATCGGTTTTTTTTATGCAGTCTTTAAAAAAGGTTTGTGGAGGAGATAAACAATTTAAAAAGTTTGTTCCCTACGGTTTAAAACTTATTTGGTAAAAATACACATAACGGATAGGATAATTAAACCTTTTTTTCGAAATGCCGATATTCAAAAAGATATGAAACGTTTTCTTTTATCATGTCTGTGTGTTTTTTTTATTTTTCCGCTGGCAGCACTGGAAAGAGGTATGTTTGCCGACAACCAAGCAGTGCTGGATGCGATTATGGCAAAAATAAAAACTGCCGAAAAACCGCGTGTTGTAGGCGATTATATTGTATTTACGGCGGACGGCAGCGCCCGTTACACCGGTATTGCATTTGAACACGAACAGTACAAAACAATTCATTCTTTTAAACGATTGGTAAAAGGCGGTATAGATGATGATACAAAAACGCAGGTATTATTTTATATTTTTAAAATACCCGAACACCTTTTTAGTATAGACTACCGTTTAGTTGTTGACGGGCTGTGGACTGCAGATCCGGTAAACCCCGATATGCGTTTTGACGATTCGTCCGGTTTACCCGTATCGCAAATCTTGTTAAGCTCAAAAACGGAAAACAAAAGTGAAGCGCTTGACGGAAATATTGTCCGCTTTGTGTACGAAGGAGATTCCGGGCAAACAATACGTGTGGGCGGCAGCTTTACCAATTGGGATTCTTTTATTTACGAACTGCAAGAAATAAAACCGGGTTTGTACCGTTTGGAATTACCGCTTCCTAAAGGCAAATATTACTATTCATATTACCGCGGTATGAGCGCGTTTACGGATAAAACCAATCCAGAAAAAGTGTATACTGCGGACGGGCGCGCCGCTTCGGTTATAACGGTACGTTAAGTTAAGCAGCTGTTTGCGGCGTAAGTACGCGTGTTTACGCTTGAGTTTGTCCGCCGTTTTATTCGCTTTGTTCTTTAAGCTTTTTGTCGAGTGCCATCGTTTTTTGTGTTTGTATGTACAGTCTTTGTGCGAGCAATTTTGACAAAAATATGCCGTAGTGCGGATTTTTACGGATCAGGTTTAAAAAGGCTCCTTTAGGAATTTTTATCAATTGACCGTTTCCTGCACTCATAACGGTTGCGCTTCGCTTATCGTTGAGTAAAAAAGACATTTCGCCTATAAACATATCGTTCGGCGTCAGTACGGAAACCAATTTGCGGTCGGCATACACACCGTAGCGTCCCGATACAATAAAAAATAAATCGTTTGTGCGTTCATTTTGCATACATACTATTTGTTTATCCGTATAGTTCAGCGTTTCATACGGTGATATAATAAGCGGAACCGTGTTTGCGGTATTTTGTACGGTATCTATACTAAAGCGCACTTCATTGCCTTTGTCGTTGTATGTCAATTTGTTTATTAAACTTTCGGATAAACCTATTCCCATTCCGTGGGTGTCCGGAGCTACCGTACGGTTTACCCTTGAGCGCCAATCAAAGCCTTCGCCGTCGTCGCGTATAACAAATTCAGCGTGCTGTGTGTCGAGCGTATATGAAATATAAATACGCTTTTTTTCGTTTTCGCCCAAGCGGGCTTTTTGCCGAATCAGTGTAACGATGTTTTTCCCTTGCTCCAGCCATTCCGTTTTATCTTGAAAACTTATTCCGCAATTGCCGTGTTCCAATGCATTAAAAAGCATTTCCGTTAATACCGTTTGCAGCTTGTAGCGGGTTTCCGTATCTATGCGGTTTGAACCGTATAAATAGTTAACTAAAAAGCTGGTGTATACTTGTATATCCATAGGATCGTTAGCGCATACAAAAGAACCTTTTTCGCTTGCGCCGAGCTGTCCTTGCATACCGCGGCTGAATAAAAACTGCTGGTTTTGCCACAAAATGCGCAAAAGGCGGGTAAAATTTGCCGTAAATTGTTCTTTTGTTTGCACAATTAAAATATTTGAATTTTTTTGTTCTTCTATTTCTTTTACATGATTCATATCGGAAGCAATTGCGATAATTCCTCCGTTGTGCAGCCACGGATCTGAGCTTATTGTGTCCAGCAATTTTTTACAGTCCATGCGCGCATCCGATGTAAAATCGATAACTTTTATTTCAGGCAACTCAAAGTCGATACATTTAATGATTTCATCGGTTTCGCTGCAAACGGTAAAGTCAAAATAAGCGGCATACTTTGTACATGCTTCTTTTACCGCTTGTTCGATTTCGCTGTGGGTAGTTGCAGCAAGAATTTTTTTCATATATGCTCCTTGTTATAAAATCACTCATTAAGTGAACACGGGTCTTTACATTTTATCATATTATTGATAGATTTTTAACCATAAAGAGGCTTAAAAAGCCATATTTTTTGATTTTCGGAGGGTTTTCCTATGATAAAAACCGTAAAAGATGTCGATTTAGCCGGCAAACGCATTGTTATGCGGGTTGACTTTAACGTTCCTATGAAAAACGGCGTCGTTCAAGACGATACTCGTATCCGAGCAGCGCTTCCTACAATAAACTATATTTTGGAACAAAATCCGAAATCGCTTGTTTTAATGAGTCATTTGGGAGATCCTAAAAAGGACGTAAAAAAAGCGGAAGAAAAAGCTGCAAAAGACGGCTTGCCTTTTGATAAAGAAGCTTTTATTAACGGCAAAAACCGCATGAAACCGGTTTGTGAATATTTGGCAAAAATGCTGAATAAGCCGGTTGCCTTTGCGCCCTCGTGTCTCGGTCAAAAAAATGCAGTAGATGCATTGCCCGTAGGCGGCATAATGATGTTGGAGAATACGCGCTTTGAAGCAGGAGAAACTTCCAAAGATATGGAAGAACAAAAAACGATGGCAAAGGAACTTGCTTCTTACGGCGATATTTACGTAAACGATGCATTCGGAACCGCTCACCGTGCTCATGCGTCGACGGCGACGATTGCCGAATTTGTAAAAGTTAAAGTCGGCGGGTTTTTAATGGAAAAAGAAGTAAAATACCTTGAACCGATGGTAACAAATCCGCCTAAGCCTATGACTGCAATCATCGGCGGAGCAAAAGTATCGTCTAAAATTGCCGTGTTGGAAAGTCTTTTAAAAAATGCTTCTGCATTGATTATCGGCGGAGGCATGGCATATACGTTTTTAAAAGCGCAAGGGCACAGCGTCGGAAAATCGCTCGTTGAAGACGATTTTATCGATACGGCAAAAAAATTGTTACAAGCAGCCGAACAAAAAAATGTTAAAATTGTGCTGCCGCTCGATCACGTGTGTGCAGAAACTTTCAGTGCACAAGCCGCCGCCGTTCCCGTAAACGGAGTCGATATCGCCGACAACTTGATGGGAATGGATGTGGGTCCCAAAACACTTGCATTGTATAAAGATATTATTCTTAATTCAAAATCGATTGTGTGGAACGGTCCGGTCGGTGTATTCGAATTTGAAAACTTTGCCAAAGGAACCGGCGAAGTTGCGCAGCTGGTTGCGCAAGCCACGGAAAAAGGAGCTGTCAGTGTAGTCGGCGGCGGCGATTCGGTAGCTGCGGTTAACAAATTTAACCTTGCTTCAAAGATGAGCCATGTTTCTACCGGCGGCGGCGCTTCGCTCGAATTCCTTGAAGGAAAAACGCTTCCGGGTATCGCCGTTTTGGAAACAAAATAAGTTTTGGCTTAGGATTTTAACTTGACTCCTGCTTTTTAGCACATGAGCGTGCGCTGCAAGTACCGAAAGGATAGCGGATAACAAGACTGTATAAAATATAATATACTAAAGATAGTAAAGATACTTTTGATTAAGGAGAACACCTGCATGAAAAATTACACAAACATGACTTTAAAACAAAACTCATCGGCAAAACACTTGGCTTTGCTCAAAATCTTTGCCTTATGTGCAGTTTTAGTATTAACGGTGCTTCTTATAAGTGCGTGCCCGAATGCGGGAACGCAGAACAACGGAACGGGCGGGCAGCCTTTATTTCCCGGCGATAAAGAATATATGTTAAGCGCTGGTAGCACTACGGTACGTTTTATAATGAAATCCATTGCAGCCGTTCACGGCGGTGCTTTGGGAAACAGCGGGCACACTGATAATATGCCGCACAACGTGAATCTTACGGCATATTTGATAGGCGAAACGGAAGTAACTCAAGAGCTGTGGCAGCTTGTTATGGGAACTAATCCGAGCCAGTTTCAAAACGGTGAGGCAGCCGGAGAAAATCAAAAAAAACGTCCGGTAGAAAAAATGACTTGGCTTGATGCGGTGAAATTTTGCAATAAACTTACCGAAAAAGTATTGGGCGGCGAGCACGCAGTGTACACGATAAGCGGCTCAAACGTAACGCAGAATCTGAGCAAAAAAGGCTTTCGCTTGCCGACGGAAGCTGAGTGGGAATGGGCTGCTATAGGCGGAAGCGCTCGACATAAATGGGCAGGAACAAACGACCCCTCGCAGGCGGAGCTTTATGCATGGTTTGTCACTAATTCGGACGCCAAAACGCACGAAGTGAAACACAACAAAAAAGCTAATGTTTTCGGTTTATACGATATGTGCGGAAACGTTGCGGAGTGGTGCTGGGATTGGTATGGAGATCCCATATTGATGTCTCCTGCAGATGATCCTACCGGTCCTACCAGTCAAAGTCCCGGGCAAGGTAGGGTTCGCCGCGGGGGATGTTATGCAGATACAGTACAAGATATAGAAGCCGTTTTAAGAAGAGATTCGACAAGCGCTTCTCAGCAATGTGGTTTGCGTATCGTGTGCAGACCTTAAAGTAAGTAAAATTGCGGCAGCTGTAAACGATGAGTTTGCAGCTGCCGCTTGTTTTTGTCTGTACCTCGGTTATTTTTGTTCCAATATCAGCGTTTTTGACGGCTGATCGCATATTTCCGACGGTCCGAAATATTGAATGGCGCCGGGGAAAGTATAACTTGTTTCTATAGCCCATTTTTCGCGCTGCAAAGCGAACTTTTTGAATGGCTTACCGTTTAATTCAACCAAAGCTTTTTTTATAACCGGTTTTTTGCTGCCGTGCCGCCTTTCCATGTTCATCATCATGGTAAGCGGAACGCCGCCTGCCGTCCAGTCTTTTGCGCTTTTTACCAAATTGCGCACGGAAGAAAGATATCCGGTCAAACCGCCGGCAATTAAAATAAAAGCGTTGTAGCCTAAGGCATAACAATAATCCGCGTCAAAATTCGAGGGGAATGCGCAGCGTCCTTCATAGCCGAAAAAGTGTGTGTATGAACTGAATTTACCGCAATATGTACCTTCTTTTTTCATTTCTGCAAGGCGTTTGCCGACCGATAAAGCTAAAAGTTTTTCCGTGTCGATTCTGCTTACTTGTACGTTTCCGTGCGGGTCGCGGTCGGCTAAAAACTGGTCGGCAATGGGTTCAGGCAGTGCGTCGAATGCGGCAAACGATTGTTTTGACAAATTGGCTTTAAGCCATTCTTTTTTTTGACTGAAATTTTTCAAAGCGTTAAATTCATTTTGTTTAAGCGCCATTTTATCGTTTAATTCGGCGATAAGCGTTTTCATTTCCGGAATAAATTCAACTAAGCCTTCGGGAATAAGCACTAAACCGAAGTTTTCGCCGTTTTGTGCCCGTTTGGCAATAATGCGGCAGATGTCTTCGGTGATGCGCTTTACCGTCATTTTTTTAGCTTCCACTTCTTCGGAAATTAAACAAATATTCGGCTGGGTTTGCAATGCGCATTCAAGTGCTATGTGGCTTGCTGAGCGTCCCATCAGTTTTATAAAGTGCCAGTATTTTTTTGCCGAATCGGCATCGCGTCCGATGTTTCCGATAAGTTCCGAATAGGTTTTGCATGCGGTGTCGAATCCGAAGCTGGTTTCGATAAGGTCGTTTTTTAAATCGCCGTCTATGGTTTTAGGCACTCCGATAACTTGCGTTGCAATACCGTGTGCGACAAAGTATTCTGCTAAAAGCGCGGCATTGGTGTTTGAATCATCTCCTCCGATAATAACCAGTGCATCCAATTTGTTTTCTTTTGCTGTTTTTGCAGCCGCCGCGTATTGTTCATCCGTTTCTATTTTGGTTCTGCCCGATCCGATAATATCAAAGCCGCCGGTGTTCCGGTATTGGTCAATCATTTTGTCACTGAATTTAACAAATTTATTTTCCATTAAACCGGACGGTCCGCCCAAAAAGCCGAGCAGTACGGATTTTTCATTGCCTTTTTTTAAAGCGTCGTACAAACCGCAAATAACGTTGTGTCCGCCGGGGGCTTGCCCGCCCGACAAAATAACGCCTGCTTTTATTTTTTTTAGCGCATTGGCGTTGCTGCCTTTTTGTACTTTAGCAAGCGGTTTGCCGTACGTGTGTGCAAACAGTTTTTTTAATTCCGTTTTATCGGAAACGGCTTCAGTTTTTTTACCGAAGCTTAAAGTCACTTTGTCTACTTTACCGCTGAGTGCGGCAGGTAATTTCGGTTTATACGCATAGCGTGCGTTTTGTAAAGCGGAAATAGTGTTCATATATTCTCCCGGAATAAGTTATTTTTATATTGTATCGAAACAAAACATAAAACTCAAGGGCGCACGATTTAGCCGATTGACAGTGCCGTGTTTTGAAAAGGCATGATTACATAAACGGCGAAAACAAACGGCAAAAACTCCACCATGCGCGCTGGATTATCGATTGTTCGTTAAACCACGAAAGTTTGTATTCGCTGCACTTTTGCTGGTCTTCGGCAAAAAGATACGCATATTTTTGTGTAAAAAACTCATCGTAAAAAACAACATTGGTTTCGTAGTGCAGTTCAAAACTGCGGCAATCTATATTGCACGAACCTATGGTTAAAATCTTATCGTCTATAATGATGGCTTTAGCGTGAATAAAACCGGGATATCGGTAAAAACGCACGCCGAACGGAAGCATTTCGCGCATAAAGGCAAAAGCCGCCGCCCGTACATAAAATTTATCCCATTCGCCGGGTACCATAATGCGTACATCTATTCCCGAATTGGCAGCTATTTTTACGGCTGAAAAAAATGCCGCGTCGGGGGTAAAATAGGGTGTTTGAATAAAAATACTTTTTTTTGCGCTCATAATCATGCGTATCATTGCATCTTTTATTTCCGTTTGTGCAAGGTTATCCGGTCCTGAAGATATTACTTGCGTTGGAATGCGCGACAGTGCAGAGGGAACATCCGTTTTAAGTTCTTTTAATATGTGTGCGTTTGCCGAATTGATTTTCTTTTGCATAACCGAAGGAGATGGCCAGGACTTTACGGAAAACTTTTTTTTACCGCTTGCCACCGCATACCAATCGATGACAAATGAACTTAAAAGCGAAAGAACGCAGCTTCCCGTTAAGCGTAAGTGAGTATCGCGCCAATGTACTTTGCCCAAGTCTGCATATTCGTCGCCGATATTAAAACCGCCGGTGTATGCTATTGTTCCGTCTATAACGACGATTTTACGGTGATTGCGGAAATTGAGCGACCAAGGACTGCCCGTTTTTATTGCAAAAAACGGTAAGCTCATACCGCCTGCTTTATCGAGCTGTGAAAAAAAAGAGCGCGGCGTGGTAAAAGAACCCATATCATCGTACAAAAGCCGTATTTCAAGACCCTCTTGCGCTTTTTTGCACAATAAGTCCAAAAGTTTTTGACCTGTTTGATCGTTATGTATAATAAAGTATTGTAAGTATATAAAAGTTGTCGCTCTTTCTATATCGCGGAACAGCGCTGTAAATTTTTCTTTTCCTGATGTAAAAAGTTGTGCCGTTTCGGCAAAGGTAACCGGGCTGTTTCCGTATACAAGGTTTAAATGTATAAGGGAGCTGTATTCGTTCATAACGGTATTAGGCAAAGTACCGGATTGCGAAGCAAAAAAACTTTGTTGTGCTTGCATAAGCTGTGCAGTTTCGTCTTTTATATATTTTTTTGCAATTCCCATTTTGCGGGTTTTTGTAAAAAAATGACCGCTGAATAAAAAGTACAGTACAATGCCGATACCGGGCAAAAAGCTGAATGTCAGTATCCATGCAAAGCGTCTGCCCGAATCCCGTTTTTCAAAAAATAAAACAAAAACGATAAACGTGTAGTTTATAATAGTTAAAATACCGATGAACACCGACCAAAAATTTTCCATATCTTTTTAACCGTTTTTTATTGAAACAGCGCCGCTCCTATGCGGACACTGATATCGTGCGTTCTGTTTTCGCCGTATGCATAAGCCGATGAAATTATCGGTGCAACAATAGAGCGCGGCAGTAAAAAGACAATATCCGTACCGCAATGTATACTGCCTAAGGCGCGGATACTTTGTGCATTAAACGGCGAAAAATATGCCGTCCACAAATGAACGGAAACAAAACTTTTTTGAAACGATGCTGCAGCTCCCGTTTTAAGACAGCCTTCAAAAGGAAACAATATACCTTGTTCGCTTCCGAACACTATTTCTTGCGATAAGTTTATAAAAAACGAACCGAGCCGTATGCCGGCAATACCTCCTGCGGCAAGTCCGGCTTCATTAAACACGCTTGAATGCCGCTCTGATACGTACCCGTAACGCAGTATACCGCCGTAATACTGGTTGTGCCGCCGTCCGGCTGCTTTTACGCTTAAGTTTACCGTAAAGGGAAGTGTTTTTTTTTCTTGTACTTCAACCCCAAAGCGGCACGATGTTTCAAGCCATGTTTTGGGTGTTGTTGCAATCCCGATAAAAAAAGGAGCGGCTTTAAAGCCGTCCGGTACGGAAAAAGATGCAGCGCCGCTTGCAAAAGAAACAAGGGTGTTTTCGGGCATAATGCGCGGGCTTGCAACCAAACCCGATGATACGCCGCCTGCGCTTATCGGCGCCAACGGGTAAAAGATCGACCGGTCGATTTCTATGTTTAACGTGTGCGATACATACGGCGTATCGGATGCATCCGGCTCATCGGGCACATTGTACGCATTGGACACAGCCGGCTTATCAGGCGTACCGCTTTCGTTTGCTTTTTCCCAATGCTCATCGGGTGTGCCTTCTATGTGCGCGCGGTATGTACCGTCTTGCAAAAGCACGCCGTTATTGTCCGTACCGTTCCATGTGCAGCTTTGTTCCCAATCGGTAAAGTTTCCCAAAGGCTGCCGGTATACCGTAGTGCCGTTATCGTTTTGTATTTTCAAAACGCCGCTTCCCGGTGCGGAAACGGAAAAGTTCATGCGGCACACGCCCAATGCTCCCGGATTGTGCGGATTAAAGCTTGCAGCGGCGCAAGAAAAGGAGGTAATGTCGAATTGAGCTTTTGGTAAATGCAGTTCGGTTTGTACTGCCGTTTCGGGAAACACGTATACCGAGGTGCTTGCACTTTCCCAGCCGAATTTTTTAGCTTCTACGCTGTGGTAGCCTTCTGGCGCTTCAAGAATAACAAATTCGGTTTTACCGTTTTGTTTGAGCGTATACGCTTTGTTTTTTTGAGCCGTCAGCAGCTCCCCGTCAAAGTACAGTAAAACGTTTTCTTGATCGGCACTGATAAAAACGCTTCCGGTAATGCGCTGCATTTGTGCATAAATGGTATATGTGCTTGCAGCATTTAAACTGCATTCATATGTTTTTGTATACCAGCCTTTTTTTTCAAGCCGGACGCTGTATATTCCCGGTACCATATTTTCAAGCGTTAAAGGTGCAAAACCTTTGTATACGCCGTTTACGTAAACGTTTGTGCCTGCAACGCTTGAGCGCACGTACAGCACCGCTTGTGTGCCTTTGCTTTGTTGAGCGGATTCTGTTTGTTCTTGTGCGCTCAAATTTGCGGGGGATAAGGTGCTAAGCACGGTTAAAACGAGCGGCACAAAAAAATATAAAATTAAACGGATAATCGATATGCACCGGCTTTTTTTCATACAAACATATTACTCTATTTGTCTTTGAAAAACCAGTCCGTTTTCCATAAAACTAAAATAATCTGCCGGTGTTACGATAATATGGTCCAACACGTGTATGCCCAATATGTTTGCCGCTTTAAACAAACGCTTGGTTATATCGATGTCGTTGTCGGACGGGGCGCTGTTTCCCGACGGGTGGTTGTGAGACAAAATAACCGCCGCCGCGCGCTCTTTTAAAGGTTCGGCAAATACTTCACGCGGGTGAATAAGCGTCCGGTTAAGAATGCCGACGCTTACCGTGCGTATATTCATTACTTCTTGAGCTCCATTTAGTGAAATGCACAAAAAGTGTTCTTGTTTTTCGAGGGTATAATGGCGGATAAGAGGCAGTACGTCGGCAGGACCGTATATTTTTATACCCTTTGATGAATGAAGTCTTTTGCCCAGTTCCAGCGCGGCGGCGATAAGGCACGCTTTTCCTTCGCCGATGCCGCGTATGTTTAAAAGTTTGTCTAACAGATTTTCCGCATCGGCGGTTTTAACGGTATGCAGTACGGTGCCGGCAAGCTTTCGTACCGGAGCGCCCGCACTTCCGCTGCCTAATAAAATCATCATTAATTCCAGCGTGCTCAACGATGTTATACCGTAAGAAAGCATACGTTCTCTAGCTTGCGGCTTTTTTTCGTTTTCACTTGCTATTTTAGATAAAGAATACGTGTATTCACCCATAAATGCCTCCTTACTATATTAATGTCGCACGAGTAAGTTTTTTTTTGAATTTTATTGCGCATATTGCAATTTTTTTTAATAAAAAGTATGGTACAGCAATGAAAACCTTGTTTTTATATAAACCCCGTAGTGTTTTAAGTGCCGCTGCAAGCGTGTATAACCGAAGCGTGCATCAAACAGTCTTTCCTTTACCGGCATTCGGCATAAGTATGCGGCTGTGTGCCGCAGTTTTTGCAAGTTTGTGTTTTTCCGCTTTGTTTTTTTCTTGCGCTTCGTTTAGGGGACGCGCAGCGTATCCGTCGGTTATTATTGCGGACAAGGGAATAAAGACGAGCGCTTCTTTAACTGCATTTTTTTTAAACGAAGTGGACTTTGCCGATAAAGACAAAGTGCGCCGCTTGGCGAATTTATATATACAAGAATGCGCTTTGGAAGGGATTAATTCGGACATTGCGTTTGCCCAAATGTGTTTGGAAACGGGCTTTTTGCGTTTCGGCGGTTTGGTGAGCGAAGATATGTATAATTTTTGCGGTTTGGGCGCAATAGACGAAAACGAGCGCGGCTGCCGTTTTGAAAGCGAAAGCGAAGGAGTGCGTGCTCACGTTCAGCATTTAAAAGCGTACGGCAGTACTGAAGCGCTTGTTATGCCGCCGGTCGATCCGCGCTATAAATGGGTTACCCCCAAAGGTAAAGCACCGAGCGTATACCTTTTATCCGGTACATGGGCGGCAGACCCTTCATACGGCAATAAACTTGCCGGTATTTTGGAACGCATGGCGGCGTTTTAATTTTAACTTATTACGGTACCTACAAAATTTTGTTCGTTTAAAACGGCAAGGATATTGTTTATGTCTTTACCGCCTGCGCAAATAACGGAAATGCCGTCTTGTTCGGCACGTTTGCTGGCTACCGGATCAAACGGGCAGTTTTTACCGGGTACCCATTCGTCTCCGACCATTTTTCGAAAATCGCTCCAGCCGATACTGTCCAAAGGCTGTGCGTTCGGATTGGTTTTGGGGTCGTCCGTGTAAATCTTTTCTATATTTGAAAGGTTTATTATTGTTTTTGCGCCGAAACGCTCGGCTAAATAAACGGCATCCGTGTCGGTGGAAAATCCGGGTTTCCATCCAGAAGCAACCAATATGCGTCCGCTAAATTCAATCGAAGCTGTCGGATCGTTTATAACTTCTTGAGTGCACAATCCCGAAAAGATAGCTTTTAAAAGCTGTGCATTCATTTTTGTTGCAGTGATTCCAAGCCAATCGGCTTCGTCGGCATTGTACAAAGAAAGAGCTGTCGTGTGCGAACCTGCACTTGCAATTGAACAAACGTCGCGGTATGCTTTTTGGTATATGCGTGCGGGGCCTCCGCCGCCTGCCACAAGGATAAGTTTTCGCTCTGCGTTTTCATCGAGCCACGAGCGGATCATAGCGCTGAATGCCGTTAAAAAAGCCGTGTCGGGTTCTCCCGGACAGATAATCGAACCGCCTACCGATAATACTTTAACCATAGCTGCCTCCTTGCTTTTTTCGGTTAATAGATGCCTGCAACGACGGCGTCTTGCCAATACGAACTGTATTTAACGGTTCCTGCCGTCGCTTCTTCCCAAATCGATTGCAATGCATAGGATTTGGGGCGGTATACTTTTTTTCCGTTTATGTGAGCCGGTTTGATATTGTTCCAACCGCGCGAAAAAGTAATGTGTTGTGCATCCAAATTACCGAAATAAAATTGTGCAGGATTTTCCTGTTTTTGGAACGCTTTGTACGAAAGCCCTGCGCCCAGTGCGGGGTCTGCCGGTATCCAGCCGATCCCTTCAATGTAAAAATCGCACCACCAGTGGTTGCGGCTTTTCATATCCGAATCTACTAAAATACCGCCGTTTATAACCGCAGGAATTCCTACTGCACGAAGTAAAGCAGTGTACAGTACTGCGTAATCGTATGCGTCGGCTTTTTTTGTTTTTAAAGCGTTTAATGCCGGAGTGTCGGTTTTATTCAATTCGCTTTTTATACGCAAATTTTCTATCAGCCATTCGTATAAAGAAGAAGCTTGCAGCCACGGATTTTTTTCTTTTTTGACGATTGAAGCTGCCAATTCCGTTATACGCTCATCGTCTGCAGGGATAAGCGCATTGGCTTTTAGATAGTTTGTGTACAGTTTTTGTACGGCGGCGCTATAAGGTTTTACTTGAGCGCTTTGTATGCGGCTTTGAATCCCATACACGCTTATAACAAAATCATGGGAAAAAGTTAATTTTTTGCCCGAAGCTTCATTAAGCGTTACTTGATGAACGAGCGTATTCATATAGCCGCAAAGAGACGGTTCCGGTTTTGAACTTAAAATTTGTACCGAATGTTGAGAAGCGGTGGACGGCGGCAGTGGTATAAACAATGTAAGCGTAGCGTTTGCTTCAGCTTCAGCTTCGGCAACATTGGCAGATACGTTTACCGAATAAGTGCGCATATCGGTGTAGGTTTTGCTTCCCGGTCCGTTTGCCACCGTGTACGCATAGCCTTCGCTTTTTCCGCGCGGCGTTTGCACATACATATTGCCGCTGACAGCTCCGTCCGGTATGCGTACTTGTACTTCGTTGTCGCTCCAAAACTGATAGTCGGCATCGAATTCGGAGCAGCGAATAAGCCGGCGTTCTTGATTTTTATCGGATTCCGCCGCTGTAAATAAAACCTGTGAAACGCCGCGCAAAGTACCGAAATTGGTTCCTGTTACGGTAATAAGTGTGCCGACGGCGGCTCCATTTTTTTGTACGGCTTCGATAACAGGAATCGTTGTTTGTGAATTGTGTTTAACGGGTACGGGGGTGGTTTGGCGGTTTGCAAATATAAGCGCTTCGGAGCGCCCGCTTTCGGTAATTACGTATACCATACCGTCGGCAACATTGTAGGGTAAAACGGCCCGAATTGCCGTATCCGTCCACGATATGTACGAAGACGCCGTTAAACGTTCGCCGCCGATTTCCACAAAACAATTTGTTTGTTTTGTGCCGAAGTGTTTACCGGTTAAAGTTATAATTTCGCCCGGCTCTCCGACAGCCGGATTTATATCGGTTAAAACAGGCGCATAGCTTTTTTGTGTTGAGAAAAAAAAGAAAAGCAGTACGACAAAAGCCGCCGATACGATGATTGAAAGCGTTCTGTACAACGGATATTTTTGGAACTTATACGCAAAATACTTAAAAAAGTTCACGGAACCGAAGCCTCGGTTAACGTTGCATTTACCGGTAACACATTAACCGTTTGGTACGGCGAAAAAAGGCTTGTCATATCTGAAACGCCGGACAGCGGAATATATATTTTTACGTTGTCCGCTTGCAGTTCCGGCTGGAATACGTTTACGGATGTTAGTTTTGGCATATCAAGCGTAATTTTATAATCGGTGCCGAGCGCCGAAGCAAGAGAAGCAGCTTGTACCGTATCGTTTGCAAGTATGCCGCGCTGTTGAATCGGTACGGCGTTTACGTTTGAAGAGCTGATCGTAACGATTTGAGGAACAGTGGTTTTAAATGCCGAAACAGCAAAGGGCAGGGTAACGGCAAAAACAAGAGCTGCCGCTGCAGGAAGCAGTTTAAGCGCAAGAGAAGAAAAGCTTTTGTTCGGAAACACAACCGAAGTATAGCTTAATCGCGCTTTTAAGCGTACATAGCCTTCTTCCAATTCCGTTGCATTTAATTCCAAAGTTTCGGCATCTTTACACAACTTAGTGTGCAGTGCCGAGTACGTGTCCAAAACCTTACGGCACTTTGGACAGTGCAACAGGTGCGTTTCAAATTCCTTTTTAAAACGCTCCGGCAATTCATTGTCGGCATACAAAGAGTAAATATCTTTACTGGGGCAGGTAGACATCGTCTTCTCCTATAAGTTTTGCGAGCTGTTCTCTCGCTCTAAAAACTCTTACTTTAACATTCCCTTCGGTAATTCCCAAAACTCTGCCTATTTCCTTATAATTCAATTCGGCATATTCCCTTAAAATCAAAACCATTTTAAGGTTTACCGGCAATTTTTCCAAAGCGCTACGTGTATATTTTACCGCTTCCGCTTTTAGAAGTTCGGTTTCTCCGGAATCGGTTTTGCGCTGGTCTTCTTTTAAAACCCGCTCGTACGCCCGGTACTCCCGTGTTTTCCGTTTTGCATAATTCAGTGAAGCGTTTTTTACCACCCTGATAAGCCAGTACTTTGCGTCGTCCATTGAAGGAAATACCAGCTTTTTTTCGTGCATTTTTATCAATGAATCGTGCACCAAATCTTCGGCGGCTTCTTCGTCGTTTACAATCCTGTAGGATATCTTAAACAACAAAGACATCAGTTCATTGTAAATTTTGCGGAAATCGCTTTCTTTTGCCGCATACACCTGAGTATCAAACAAGGCTTCCCCCGAAAAAGTTACAGCGTTTTTGTGTCTTTATACACGCTTCCATACGGTTCCCTGCGCCGTGTCTTCCAAAACGATGCCCTTTTCTTTTAAAAGGCTGCGTATTTCGTCGGCTTTTGCATAATCTTTACGTTTTTTTGCTTCCGTGCGCTCGGCAATTAAAGCTTCTATTTCGGCTTTTTGTGCATCGTTTTGCTGAGAAGCGCCGAGAGCCGGTGTTTGCACTTTGTCGGCTTGTTCAAGCGCCGTTTTTATAAGCTGCAGCCCCAGCACTTTGTCGGCTTCGGAAATAAACAGCAAACATTCGCGTGCACTCATTTCTTTGTTTTTAAGCGTTGTTTGCAGTATGCCGAGGGCGCGCGGTGTTGCCAAATCGTCTTCGAGTTCGTTTGTAAATGCTGTAAGCGCTTTTTGTCCTTCTTTTCCCAATGCATCGCGCACGCTGCCGGTAAACGGCGCATTTTTGTCGGCTTTTTGCGCCCACAGTTGGGCTTCGCTTCGCGTTAAACCTTCGGCAAATGCGCGTTCTGCCGTTTTAAGCGTGCGCTGTACCAAAGCTTTGCGCGCATTTTTTGCGCTGTCCATAGCTTCGTAAGAAAAAGCAAGCTGGCTGCGGTAATGACCGCCTAAAAGAAACAGGCGGTAGTCGAGCGCGTCGTAACCGTCGTCGATTAATTTTTGCAAAGTTAAAAAATCTCCGGACGATTTGGACATTTTACCCTTGTCTACAACTAAAAACTCGTTGTGCAGCCAATAGCGTACCCACTGTTTGCCGGTAGCGCCTTCTGATTGCGCTATTTCGTTGGTGTGGTGAATGGGTATGTGGTCTATACCGCCGGTGTGAATGTCGAATTGTTCGCCCAAATATTTTATACTCATAGCCGAACATTCGATATGCCAGCCCGGATAACCGGTTCCCCACGGTGAATCCCATACGAGCGCTTGGTTTTCAAATTTGCTTTTGGTAAACCACAATACAAAATCGTAGGGATTGCGTTTGTTTTTATCCACATCGATACGTGCGCCGGCTTTTAAATCATTTAAATTCAAGTTAGCAAGTTTGCCGTAGTCGGGGAAGGTTGCCACATCAAAATACAAATTGCCGCCGGACATATATGTGTGCCCGTTTTTTTCAAGCCGTTCGATTAAAGCAATCATATCGGCAATGTGTTCTGTTGCTTTGCATACGGTAGTGGGGCGGCGTATGTTTAAGCGGTCTATGTCGCGGAAAAAAGCTTGCGTGTAAAAGTCTGCTATTTCCAAAACCGACTGCCCGCGCTCTTTTGCCGTTTTAAGCATTTTATCTTCGCCGCTGTCTGAATCTCCGGTTAAGTGCCCTATGTCGGTGATGTTCATAACGTGGTTTACCGTATAATCCAAAAAACGCATAACGCGGTCGAGGGTGTCTAAAAATACGTAAGCGCGCAAATTCCCTAAGTGTGCGTAGTTGTATACCGTCGGTCCGCAGCCGTAAAATCCGCACGAACCTGCGTGAAGCGGTGTAAAATCTTCGATTTTGCGTCCCATTGTGTTGAATAACCGTAAAGCCATAACTTTCTCCGTTGCACCCTTTATATTTAATGACGCTTGTATTATACTAAAAGCCTTATGACTAATCTACGCAAAATAGCGGAAATTTGCAATACATCGCCAAATTTTCGATGCAAAATGCGTTACGACGAGCCTTTACGTTTTTATACGACGTTTAAAGTAGGCGGAAATGCCGAAGTTTTTGCACAGCCGGAAAACATCAAAAGTTTTATGCATTTACTGTGTATTCTTAAAACGGAAAATGTACCGTTTTGGGTTTTGGGAGGCGGTTCAAACGTCGTTATTTCGGATACGGGTATTACAGGTTTTACTGTAACTACCTCGTCTTTAAACCGTATAGAGGCGAACAACTCGAGTGCTTTGGTTGTTTGCGAAGCCGGCTGCAGTTTTGAAAAATTAACTGCCTTTTGCTGTGAAAACGGGCTTTCCGGTCTTGAAGAATTTGCCGGTTTGCCCGGAAGCGTCGGCGGGGCAGTCTATATGAACGCTCGCTGTTACGAAAAATCGATAAGCGATGTGCTTGGATATGCGGATTATTTTGTTCCCGTATCCGATCCAGCCGTGTCTACACCAAACTTATCCGCGCATAAGGTTGACATTTGCGGCGTAAAAAACAGTGATTTGCCGCCTTTGTGCCGCTATAATATAAACTGTGCCGATTGGGATTACAAAAAATCCCCTTTTATGCCGGCTCCCGGTTCGGCACAACGCACACTGTGCAATGATGCGTTGTGCGCTGATACGCCTTGCGGTGCTATATCTTGCAGCGAACATCCGGTTATTGTAAAGGCGGCTTTTAAAGTGTGTGCGGCAGAGCCTAAAACCGTTGCACAAAAAAGCCGTTTTTTTGTGCAAGACCGCGAAAAAAAAGGACAGTTCCGCTATCCTTCGGCAGGAAGCGTTTTTAAAAACAACCGTACATTCGGTAAACCTTCCGGCAAATTAATTGATGAAGCGGGATTGCGGGGCTTGCAAATCGGACAAGCGCAAGTAGCTCCGTGGCACGGGAACTTTATAATCAATTTGGGCGGTGCTTCTGCCGATAGTATTAAAGAACTGGTAAAACGGATACAAACCGAAGTAAAAAAACACAGCGGGCACGAACTGGAATGCGAAATTTTATTTTATTGACCGCAGCTCTGTCGGATTTTGTATTTTTGTAGGAGAAAAAAAATGCTGCAATTAGCATTTGTAAATTTCAAAAAAGATTCTTATTTATCGGTCGAAGGTAAACCGAAAAACGACTGTTTTTATATTATTCAAAGCGGAAAAGTCCGCACGTTCAGACAAAACGATCCTACACCCGATGCGGCAAGCGTGTTGGGGCCGGGAGATTTTATAGGCGTTGTTTCATGTATGTCTTTGCACAGTCAAATAGAAAGCGCCGTTGCCTTAACCGATGTTACCGCCATTTCTGTAGAAAGAGAGCAGTATCCGGAATTGATTGCCAAAAACACTCCCGTTGCCATGAAAATTATCCGCACGTTTGCGCATAAAACGCGTATGGTAAACGAAGTGCTTACTCGGCTTACTCTTAAAAACACGCTTAACTCTTCTCCCGAACAGTTGTATACGATAGCCGCTTACTATGAAAAAACGGGAAAAACGAATGTAGCCGTATACGGTTATTATCAGTATCTAAAAGAATGTCCTGCCGGAGCAAATGTAGAAGAAGCAAAAAAGCGCTTTGTTGCGCTTAAACCCAAATCGCAAGCCGTATATTTTGAAACTCCTGCAGATACTACAAGAAATTATCCTAAAGACACGATGATATTTTCGGAATGCCAAACCGGGCAGGATATGTTTATTATTCAAAGCGGGCAAGTGAAAATATCAAAAATGGTTGACGGTAACGAGGTGATTTTAGCGGTTTTGCAAAAAGGTGATTTTTTCGGCGAAATGGCATTGCTTGAAAACAAACCCCGTTCGGCAAGCGCAATAGTCCACGAGGACTGTACGCTGATGACGATAAACCGTCAAAACTTTGACAGAATGGTTGCAACACGCCCGCAGCTTATAGCCCGTTTGACTACAACTCTTGCCGACCGTTTGTGGTCTATGTCGCGACATTTGATAAATGCGCAAATCGCCGACCCCGTGTTTCAATTGTTCGATATGCTTGCTTTACAATTGGAAAAAAAACGCATTCCTACAGGTCCGGGAACAAGCTATCAATTCGATCTTACCCCTTACGATTTGGCGAATATGTGCGGTATTCCCAAAAAACGCCAAGCGATTGCTTTGGGGCATTTTATGCAAGATTCCCGTGTGCGTTTGGTTTCCAATAAAATTTACATTGCCGACTGTCATGATTTGATAAAAGCGTCGGAATTTTACCGCAAACAAAAACATTACATACCGGCAGGCTGATTTATGCGAATACGGACTTTTTTTGGTGTGCCGGCGTTTTTTGTATGCGCCGTTTTTATGCAAAATCTTTTGTGCGCTCAAGCGTCCCGTTTTACGCCGAATTCGTTTGTGCGTCCCGACGGGCAAAAAAAAGAACCGCCTGTTTTGGAAATTGCCGAAAATCCTAAAACATTGCCGCAAGGTTATCGTTCAATTAAATTAGGTATGAGCGTAGAAGAAACAAAAAAAGCGCTTAAAGCCGATTCTTTGTTCGGTTACCGCGGAGAGCGCGATGTGTCTTTGCTGCCCGGCGAAAACCGCATGCTTATAGAAACAAGCTCGGACGGTTATTTGGAACGCTGTTGGTTTCAGTTTTATGAAGATAAACTGTATACTATTATTTTGAATTTTAATCCGGAAAAAATGGATTTTTATTCGATATTTAACCGCCTGTTATCAAAATACGGCGAGCCGGAAAATCTTTCGCCGGAAATCGTACGCTGGCAAGACGAGCGGGTATTGTTGAGTCTGGAACGGCCGATCAGTGTTAAATACATAGACCGCGAAGTTTTTGACAAATTAGCGGATATGAGCAGGGTTGAACAAACCGTTTTTGAAAACATACGCGACGGTATTTTGGAGGCTTTATGAAAAAATACGCTTTTTTATACAGCCGCTTTTTGTGCATTTTTCCCGCGTTTTTGTTGTTTTTTTTGGCGTTTTCCGTTTCGTGTACGGCTCAAGGTAAATATAAATTGGAAAAAAAAGAGCTGACAATAACGCGAAGCGACGGTACAACGGTTAGCATACAAGCGGAACTTGCCAAAACCGAAAAGCAGCGGAATTTCGGCTATATGGAACGCACTCATATTCCTAAAGGAACGGGTATGCTGTTTATATTCGAGCAGGATCAGATTTTGCGTTTTTGGATGAAAAATACGCCTTCTGCGCTTTCCATAGCTTTTATCGATTCGCGCGGGACTATACGTGAATTGTTTGATATGACGCCTTACAGTCTTGCAAACGTCAGTTCTACGGTATCTGTGCGCTATGCACTTGAAGTGCCGCAAGGCTGGTTTTCTGCAAATGGTATTGTACCGGGGTGTACCGTCTCTTTGCCGTAAAGCACGCGGGTAAGCAGCAGTCTACGCTAAGCTGTTATTTTTGCAGCGGCGAGCCTTCCAAATCTTCAAGCGCTTTTTTTGCTATGCGGTCGTTCGGATCGAATTCCAAAACCGCCGAAAAGTAACTGCGCGCTTGTTCTGTTTTGCCTTTTTTAAGCATTAAAAAGCCTAGGTTAGACATTATTTTAGTGTTTTCCGGTTCGCTTTTTAATGCTTGCAACAAATGTTTTTCTGCTTGTTCATAATTTTGCAATTCCATAAAACAAATGGCGAGTTCGTTATACGTGTCGCCGTTTTCGCCGCCGCACGCTAAGCATTGCTCAAAAGCCGCTTTTGCATCCTGCCATCTTTGTAACCGGCGCAGCGCCCAACCGAGCAAAAACCATGCGTTCCATACCGTAGGATTTTTTTCCAAAAAACGGCGTATGTAATCCAAAGCTTTTTCTTCTTGTCCCATAGAGATAAAATCATATGCCGATTTAAACAGTTCATCGTCTAAATTACGCTTGCCGATGTCGAATACAATTTCTTTTGCCCGGTCAATTTTATAGCGCACGTTTTCGTTTTTTTCGTCGTCGTTCAAAGACGAAACGAGGGTAAGGTAGGTTTCAAAGCAGCTTTTACCTTTTACAAAATTTTTTTGTTTAAGGTAAAAAAATCCTGCGTTAAAAAAAGCATCCGGAACAACCGATTCGCTTTCCATAGCCGCTTTATAAAAGCGGTGAGCGCTTTCGTCGTATGCGTCCGCATCTTCGTTTAAACCGGAACGGCGGTACGAATCCGCTCTTTGGTCAAAAAAAAGCGCACTGTTCAGTATGGTTGCAGGGTCTTCCGGATCAAGTCCGCGTAGGGCGGAAAATATTTCTTCGGCTATTTCGAAATCTTCATTTTTTGCTTTTAAAATTGCCGCTTCGGTTAATTCTTCTTTTATGTGCGGTTTTGCCGATGTAAGCAAACTGCGGTAATATGCGGTATGTTCGTTTGCCGTATCGTAAGCGAGCACGGTTAAAATACCGGCAAAAATCTGTTCTTTTGTCAGCGAAGCAATATCGAATTGAGCGCTGCCGGCTTCTTTTTGCACGGGAAGCGGAATGGCCGTGTCTATATGAAAAGCTTGGGAAGAAAGAGTGAAATTTTCCGGTACACGGATAAAAATAACCGATTCTAAAGGATTTGCAGGATTCACCGCTTCTCCTAACCGTTTGTACCGGCTGCATTCGAAACATTTTGTGCGGGGCTTGCATTTCCGGTAGGCGCAGGAATGGGCGCCGTAGAAAACGGTGCTGTAGCCGCTGTCGGCATAGGAACTACCTTTGACTGTGAGCCCGGACTTTGCTGAGTTTGCTGTGCTATCGAATTGAGCATTTTTTGTCTTACCGCGGTAAGGCAGTTGTTGATGTGTACTTTATATGCGATGGGAACTTCTGCGTCGTTAAATTTTATAGAGAGTGTTACCAATTCTTTTCTTTCTTCAACGGGTTCCGCTTTTATAATTGTGCCGTTTAAAGTAACCGTTTCGCGCGGTTCGTCGAATTCCAATTGTAAAACCGCTTGTTTGTCTTTTAAAAATTGTGCTACACCCATCATAATAATTTTTGCTCCGGAAAAAGACAAATCTCTTACAATACAGTTTCGCGGTACGTTTTGTACGAGCAAAACGGTTTCTTCCCGCAATAAAGACAGCCGGCGCTTCGATTCGGGCGTAATGGCGATACGCTCTTCTTTTCTGCGGATAAAGTTTGTGTTTGTTTCCAGTATACGGCCGATTATTTCAATAAGATCGTCAGGCGGTTTTGAATTAAAGGTGAGCGTTGCGATAGCCAAATCGCGGGAGTTCATATAGTTTTCGATTCCGCTGACATGTGCGTTTACAAAAAAACTCATTGATTCGCCGTTTTGGTCGGTAAAAAAGAAACGCAAACTAACCGGTGTATTCGGCTTTTGAATTGCCGCGTATGCGCCGCCTCTGGTTCCTATGATAATGCGCGAAGCAAGCAGAGAAGACGAATTGATAATGCAGGGCCACTGACCTTTATTGCATTTAATATAAATTTGACGGGGATCGAGGTGCAGCGTTTTGATGATTTCTTTTGAAAAAACAATTTCCGTGTCGCGATACAAATCGTAAAAACGGGTTATTTGCTGACTTGTTAACAGTCCCATGCGTGTTATAATAAATTAAAAAAAATAATTGGTCAATCGCTTTTTCGGCGGGTTATTATGCTTTCACTGGCGGTATACAATACCCAAACAATTTGCCGCTTTGCGTATGCCGCGTATTGACAGTTTTGGGAAACCGCGCACAATTAAATTAACCGAATGTCCGCCGTCCATTTGCAGCGCGCGCACGGCTCCGGCGTTTTTAAGTATTTGTGCACATTCCGTAAACGATAAACCCGTGCTGCGAAGGTTTTTTTCTACGCATAAAATATAAAGCGTTAAACCGTCTGCACTTATGCCGATCGCCGTGCGCGCTTCGCGGATGTTTTTAAATTTTTTTATGATACCGTTTTCGCTTGAGGGAATACCGTCTACTATGTTTGCGCCGTCCAAAATCGTCCAAAAGCCGCCGAATGCAAAGTGTGCGCCGCTTAATTCCGCTTCGTTTTGACTGTCGGCAATAAAAGCTCGTTTATTTTTATCGAAATACAGCGCCGCGTACTTTGCGTTTGCTTCTGATACGGTGTGCCCTTCGTATACGTATATGCCGCGCAATTCCCGTTTATTTGAAAAAACACAGCCCGTGTAAGCAAAAGGAGATGCGTTTATTGCTACCGCTGTGCCTTTTTTTTTAGCCCATGAGCTTACCGATACCGCTGCTACCGTGCTCGTTCCGTATTTTTCGGGCTGTGTTCCCGTAATGTCGATTGCATTGTCGGCAAGGTTTATGCACACTAAAGAATAAGCAAGGGGAATGGTTTTGTATGTGCGGCGTATGCATTGTACCGGCGGCACGATTGTCTGCCATTCGCCGCTTGCAGCATCGATTTTATCATTGACGGCAGCGGCAACGGCTGCTGAACGCGCGGCAGATTTGGCAGTTTCAGCCGTGTTTGCACTGTCGGCAGTACGTGCTGTACCGTCGGCATTGTCGCTATTAAGCGCGGTATTTTTGTCGTTTTCAGCGGCATGGGCGTTTGCAGGTAGGGCATGGGTGTCCGCCGTATCCTTTGCCGGAAAACCGGTATGTGCGGCAGTTGTACAGCTTACTGTTGTAAAGAGAATGAGCGGAAAAAGGGTAAGTATAAAAAAAAGCCTCAGGAGCAAACCCGAAGCTTTTTGTAAGCGGCGCATATCAGTACGAACCGTGCGCCGAATCCCGTGATTTACGGTTTTTTTTCATCAATTTACGCTGGAGCGTTTTGTTTTTGCGATTTTGGATAGTAGAGGGTTTTTCGTAGTACTCCCGTTTTTTCCATTCGCGGATAATTCCTTCTTTTTCAACCATGCGCTTAAAACGTTTTATAGCTTTTTCAAGGTTTTCGGAATCATCTATAATGATGTGAGCCAAGTGTAATCACCCCCTTCCGGTTTTGTGTAATGCCGGACGCTCAGTATGGCATAAAATATTTTTTCGGTCAAGAGAGTTGATTGATAGAGAGCGGATTGAAAATAAGCTAAATCGACAGAACGTTCTGATAAGTGCTGCCAAGATAGTCACCGAAGATTTGACATTGCAATGTATTTTGTATTATAGTAGAAAAAATATATTGGAAAATAGCAGAGGTGGTTTTATGAAAAAAAGAAATTTTGTATGTACTGCCATTTGGGCAGCTCTTGCCGTGTTTGCCGTATTGACAGGCTGTTCAAAAATTCAAAAAAAAGACAGCTTAAAAATCGGCGTGCTGCAATTAGTCGAACACGATGCGCTTGATTCGGCTTTCCGCGGTTTTAAAGATGCACTGGAAGAAGCCGGTTATTTTGACGGTAAAAATATTGAAATAGATTATCAAAATGCACAGGGCGAGCAGGCAAATTGCCAAACGATAGCGCAAAAATTTATAAACGACCGCTGCGATCTTATTTTGGCGATTGCAACTCCTGCAGCTCAAGCTGTTGCCAATCTCACCGATACAATTCCCGTTTTGGTAACAGCGGTAACCGATCCAGAATCGGCAAAGTTGGTAAAATCGAATGCCAAACCCGGAACAAACGTAAGCGGAACTTCCGATTTAACCCCTGTTGAAGCGCAGATAAAATTGCTTAAAAAAATTGCTCCGGATATGCAAAAAGTTGCTTTTTTGTACAGTTCGAGCGAACAAAATTCGGCTTTTCAAATAAATATTGCAAAAAAAGTATGTGAGCAAATCGGTTTGGCATATATGGACGCAACCGTTTCCAATTCAAATGAAATTCAGCAAACGGTGCAAAATCTTGTCGGCAAAGCGGATGCAATTTATGTGCCTACCGACAATATGGTTGCCGCAGGTATTACGACTGTCGGGATGATTGCCCGAGACGCAAAAATTCCGGTTGTATGCGGAGAAGAAGCGCCGGTAATGCGCGGCGGGCTTGCGACATACGGTATAAACTACTACGAGTTGGGAAAATTAACCGGAAACCAAGCGGTTGAAATTTTGCGCGACGGCAAAAAGCCTGCCGATATGCCGATAGAGTATGTGGATACTTTTAATTTAACCGTAAACGAAGATATGGCGCGCGATATCGGTATAAGTATTCCCGCCGATTTGCGCTGATACGTTCGGTGCTGCAATAATGGGCTTTTTGCTTGCCGTACAAGGCGCCGCTTCCCAGGGGATTTTGTGGGGAGTGATGAGCTTGGGCGTTTTTATTACATTTAAAGTACTTGATTTTCCGGATTTAACGGTAGACGGCAGTTTTGCGCTCGGAGGAGCTGTAGGTGCGGTTGCCGTATCGAGCGGTGTTCCGCCCCTGTTGTCTCTTGCACTCGCTTTTGTGTGCGGCACCGCAGCGGGAACGGTTACCGCTTTGCTCCATACCAAGTTAAAAATTCCGGCTATTTTAGCAGGTATTTTAACAATGCTTGCTTTATATTCGGTAAACATACGTGTTATGGGCGGCAAAGCGAATATTCCGCTTTTAGGTGTTGCAACCCTTATGCGTGATGTATCGGCTTTTACCGGATGGGATAAAAACATCAGTTCGCTGGCAAGCGGCGCTTTTTTTTCCGTTTTGATTATTGCGCTTTTGTATTGGTTTTTCGGAACGGAAA
Source organism: Treponema lecithinolyticum ATCC 700332 (assembly GCA_000468055.1). GTDB lineage: Bacteria > Spirochaetota > Spirochaetia > Treponematales > Treponemataceae > Treponema_C > Treponema_C lecithinolyticum. Next base: position 335,703 of record KI260564.1, read on the forward strand.
TTGGAGCGTCAATCCGTGCAACGGGAACCAACGAAAGAATGATGAAAGCCCAAGGGGTTAATACGGATACGATGAAGCTGACCGGTTTGGCGCTTGCAAACGGATTAACCGCTTTATCGGGAGCTTTGGTTGCGCACGCTCAAGGCTATGCGGATGTGGGGATGGGAACGGGTGCTATTGTTATAGCGCTTGCCTCTATTATTATCGGGGATGTGCTGTTCGGCACGCATATAGCTTTTTGGTATACGCTTGCGGGTGTGGTACTCGGTTCGGTGGTGTACCGCATTATCATTGCCGCCGTTTTGCAATTGGGTATGAAATCCAGCGATTTAAAATTGCTGACCGCTTGTATTGTTGCCCTTGCGCTGTCAGTTCCGGTTTTTAAAAAAAGCGTTACGCGAAGCGGACGCACTCTCGGCTTTAGCCGGTTTAAGCGGGGAGAATAGCGGTATGCTTGTGTTATCGCATATAACTAAAACCTTTAACCGCTCAACGGTGAATGAAAAAAAAGCGTTGTGCGGTATAGATTTACATTTACAAGCGGGCGACTTTGTAAGCGTTATCGGCGGAAACGGAGCCGGAAAATCAACGCTTTTAAATTTGATTGCAGGCGTGTATACTGCGGACAGTGGAAATATTGTGCTGGACGGAATCGATATTACTTCTTTTAAAGAGTACAAAAGAGCTGCATATTTGGGGCGGGTGTTTCAGGATCCGCTGCAAGGAACTGCCGCAACAATGCAGATAGAAGAAAATCTTGCACTTGCATACCGGCGCGCAAAGCGGCGCACTTTGCGCTGGGGAGTGGGTACAAAAGAACGCCAGTTGTACCGCGAAAAGTTGAGCGAACTGGGTTTGGGGCTTGAAAACCGGATGACTTCAAAAGTAGGTCTATTATCGGGCGGTCAGCGCCAAGCGCTTACGCTTCTTATGGCAACGCTGCAAAAACCCAAATTGCTGCTTTTGGATGAACATACTGCCGCGCTCGATCCCAAAACGGCTCAAAAAGTACTCGATATAACCGAAAAAATCATAGAACGCGACAATCTTACCGCTTTTATGGTTACGCACAATATGAAACACGCCATCCGCTACGGAAACCGTTTGATTATGATGCATGAAGGGCGTATTATCTACGATGTGAGCGGGAAAGAAAAAAAGAATATACAAGTTGCCGATTTACTTAAAAAATTTGAAACCGTAGACGGTGCCGAAGCGCTAAACGACCGTATGTTGTTTGTATAAAACGGTATTTATTAAGGAGGAAAGTGTGGATATCCATAAAACAGCGGCATCTTTTGCCGGTAAACACGGTATAACCGTTAACGGTCCGGATATGGATTCGCTGATTGATGCGCTGCTGTGCGATATGCAGCTCGGTTTGGACGGCGTTAAAACCGATTTTTCCGGTACAACCGGCGCAGCGGGTACGGCTTGTGCGGAAAACTCAGCAAATGCTGCGGGTGCTGCTTATGCTTGCCCTCTTACTTCATCTTTGGAAATGATTCCCACATGGAAAACTCCTCCGCAAGAACCGGTAAAAAACGAGCGCGTTATCGTTATAGATGCCGGCGGCACGAATTTCCGCTCATGCTTGGTATCGTTTGATCATACCGGAGCGGCTTCTATAAGCGACTTTGAAAAATGTGCAATGCCGGGAATAGAAAAAGAGTTGAGTAAAAAAGAATTTTTTAATGCGATAGCCGCGAATTTGGATCATTTAAAAAACAAAGCTGCAAAAATAGGTTTTTGTTTTTCGTATGCTATGAAAATTACAAAAGACGGCGACGGTCAAGTGCTCAGTTTTTCAAAAGAAATAAAAGCAAAAGAAGTTATCGGCTCTTTTGTCGGCTCAAGTCTTTCTGAAGCTTTGGTACAGCGTGGATGGAAAAAACCGGAAAAAATCGTACTTTTAAACGATACTGCCGCTGCTTTGCTTGCGGGAGCTTCTACCGCTTCATCCTGCCGCCGTTACAGTTCGTATGCAGCTCTTATTTTGGGAACGGGTTTAAACACTGCATATATGGAGTACGACGCAATCCCAAAAATCGGGCAAAGTGACGACCTTACGCCGCATACACAATCGAAAGGGCAAATTGTCGTATGTGAATCCGGTATGTTTGACAAAGTAGTGCGAAGCGATTTTGATATTGAATTCGATAAAACAACGCAATCGCCCGGCAGCTACGTAATAGAAAAAATGTGTTCCGGAGCTTATGTAGGAGCCGTCGCTTCTCGTGCGGTGCACGGGGCATGCCGCGAAGGTTTGTTCGGAAAAAACGCAAGCAAAGCGTTAACTGCATTAGGCGAGTTTTCTTTATACGATATGGATCGCTTTTTTTATACGCCGTTTTGTACGGATACCGTTTTGGGAGCGGCTCTTGTACATTCGGATGAGCGCGACTATAACATGCTGTATGTGCTGCTCGATATGTTTGTCGATCGTTGTGCACGCTTAACCGCTTCTCTTGTCTCTGCTGCGGTAATTAAAACCGGGCGGGGTAAAGATCCTGTGCTGCCGGTAGCTGTTTTATGCGAAGGGACGACTTTTTATAAAACGTATAATTTGCGTTCGCGGATTATGGGCTATTTGGATGAACTTTTGTTGCGTAAAAGACATATATACTATGAAGTCCTTTCGCTCGATAACGCCATTACTTTGGGTACGGCTGTTGCGGTGTTTTCGTAAAATTGCCCTTTGTGCCGGTTGGTTATTTTTTTTCAGCGCTTTGTTTGCTCAAATACAGCCGGCAGCACACGTATCGCTTTTTAAAAAACTTTCGGTAATTAAAACCCAATACTTTGATATTATTTTTCCCGTGCAATCGGAAAAATCAGCCCGTCATCTTGCTTTACATGCTGATACCCTATACGAAAAACTGTGCGATGCTCTTTTACTCGATACGCACTCACTTTTCGGGAAAACACGTTGTCCCGTGCTCATTACTCCCGAATACGATGTTTTAAATGCATATTTTACCGTTGTGCCGTACAACCGCATTGTGCTGCGCGATTGTGTACCCTCATCTTCGTTTGCCGTTTTTTCAGATACGCTTGTGTCGGTTTTTTATCACGAATTGGTACACGCCGTTACGCTGAATATAAAAAGTCCTTTTTGGCATGGAACTTCAGCCGTTTTCGGCGATTGGGTTTCGCCGTCTTTATTGCTTAATTTTCCGACTTCGTTTGTTGAAGGCGCTGCGGTGTCTTTTGAAAGTATGGACGGCGAGGGCAGGCTGAACGATAATTACAGTTTACACGTACTGCGCCAAGCTAAAATCGAAGATAAATTTCCCGATTGGCGCGATGTTGCAGGCTCTTATTCACTGTATACCGACGGTTCTTTGCCGTATATGTTCGGCGCTTCTTTTTCTTCTTTTATTCAAAAAAAATACGGCATGCGCTCTTATGCCGACTTTTGGAAAAACGGCGGAACTTTTTATCCTTTTAAATTATCTGCCGGAATTTTTAAAAAAACATACGGTATTTCGCTGACGCAAGCGTGGAACGATTTTAAACAAACGCTTGTAAAGCCTGCCGTAGCGGAGCACGGGGTAAACCCCTTGTTTGCTCAAAAAAGCTCTGAATACCGCGAAAGCAAAAAAGGCAAGCATTTATACACGTGTTTAACCGCTTCGTCTTCGGCTATCGCATGGTACGACGCAGCTTCTTTTTCGGTGTTTACTGCACAAACTGTAAAAGACGGCAGGAGCGGAAAAAACGGCAATATAAAAAAGAGTTTTTTGTATACATCGGATTTGCACGAACGTTTGTCGTTTTCCCGCGACGGAAAATTTTTAGTTTCTTCCGGAGCTTCGGGCGGCTCAAAAGCGGTGCATACCGTGCGCGTATACGATTGCGAGCGTGGTAGTTTTGTTGCAAGTTTTAAGCATATTCGAGACGGTGCAATCGTTACCGCTGCCGGCGGAAAACAATTGCTTGCCGGAATTGAAACGGACGGTGCGCAATCTTCGCTTGTGCTTTACGATTGGGAATATATAGCGCACACAGAGCGCCGCCGAACGGTGCATAAGGATGGGCGGCACAGTACGCACGGAGGCGGTACGCCTTTACTGCCGCTTGTACGTATTCCCTTTGAGGCAAACTCTTTGGTGTTTGAACCGACAGACGCAGGAAACGGGCGCATTGTATGCATTGTCCGTTCGGGGGTGCATACCTGTCTTTTTATCTACGATACCGCAAACGGCACAAGCGCGTATTACCGTGTGCAAAAAGCTATACAAACGGGCGGGCAAAGTTCCGCCGGGCAAGCGGACTTTGATCTTTCGCTTTATGATGCACAGCCGGTTTTGTCTTCGTTGTCGGTACAAAACGGAAAGCTGTACGTTTCCTGTGCGCTTACCCCGTATACGCAGCCTGTTTTAGCGTGGCTTGATACTTCCTGTTTGCATACATCCGATACTGTGTTGGAGCAAGGTACGGGCGCAGTGCTTTTGCACGTACAGGATACCCAATTTTCGGGCGGTGTTTTTTGCCCCGTTCCCTTTGCCGGCGGCATAGCTTTTATTTCGCGTTTTTACGAACACCGCAGTTTATCTTTTTTTGAACCGCATAGTGCCGATATGAACAGTTCGTATGCACTGCAGTTATTCCCTGCGGACAACAAAATCCGTCCGGAACACAAGCAAGCGGCGTTTACAGATCGAATGGCGTTTACAACAGGATTTACAGCAAATTTTACCGCCGAATATGTCCCCTACCATCCCTTGCACTACATGAAAAAGGGGATGATTATTCCTTTGGCAGGCTCGCTGAACATGGACGCTTTAAAACCCTACGTAAGCGATATTATGCCGCTCGGTTTTTCGGCTGCTACATCAGACCCTGCAGAGCGCTTTGTTTTATCTTGCGGGGCAGGTTTTAATGTGGAGTCAAAAAATGCCGCGCTGAGCCTATCGGCTTCAGGCAGCGAAAAAGCTTTTACCTTTGCCGCCGATGCGTATGCCGAAACAAAAACCGATAAAATCCAAAACATAAGCACCCGGCTGCATACGGGTTTCCGTATTCCCGTTGTTTCAGATTTTAACAGTTTGTATATCCAAAACAACACATTTGCATTGTACCGGCTTAACGGCGATACGCAAGTCCGCGCAGGGTATACTTTACTCGATGAAGCAAAGCTGGGCTTTGTCCGCACGCAAAAAACGGGCATCGGTTACTACGATGTGTTGAGCGCAGGAGTATCTTTTGTGCTGCACATGCATAAAAACTGGTCGGCTGAAGGAATCTCTTTTATGCCTGCTGTTTTTTATAATGCGTTTGAAACGTCGTTTCATTTTCCTTTTTTAATTCCGTTTAAAAATCCGCGCAATTTTACGCTCAATCTTCCTTTTTCGCTTGTAGCGCGCTACTATATCAATGCCCGAACAAACGTGCACATCGGTGCAACTGCAGTTCTTTTTTCTTGCGATATTCAAAAACCGCTTCCGTTTGCACCGATTTTTTTCCGCCGCCTAACTTTTGACGGCGGAGCGGAATGTAAGTGGCTGGATGCGTATGAAAGGACGCAGCTGAGCGTTCACACTTCTTTGTTTACAACGTTTACGTTTAATTCAGGCTCTGCAGTTGCTTTCCCGATCGATATGGGGGCTGCAGTTTTATGGTCGCCCGAGCAAAAAGATATGCACGGTTTTTCAGTGCGTTTTAAGTTTAGCGTAAAACGGTAAAACACGGAATGCCGGTGCAAAAGCTTTGCCATTTATACGGTGCTTTTTATGCGCCGAGCGGATTTTTTAATGGGGCGTTTAAGCTGTCCATCTGTACATACCGATAATCATACAGTATAATAGTTTATCGGTTACATCCGAACAGGAGGCTGTTTTGGCACGGGGAGTCAGTATCGGAAAAACGCTGGCAATGCTTGTTTTAATACTCATATTAATTCTGGGCGGTATGCTGTGGTTCGATTATTTGGGCGTGCTCAATGCAAAAAAAATATTTGCTCCGGTGTACCGCTTGTTCGGACTGCAAGTGCAAACTTCCGTTTCCGATATGCAAAACGACGCTTCGTTAACTGCCGATTTGGATGAAGACCGCTTGGCAAAACGCTTGGAAGCGTTAAATGTATACGCCGAAGAACTTGATAAACGCGAGCAGGATATTGCGGCAAAAGAAGCCGAAAATCTGCAAATAACGCAAAAATTGGAAGAAATGCGCGTTGCACTGGAAGAACGCGAAAAAACATTCAACAATGAAGTAAAAAAGTACGATGATAGAAATGTAAACATCGAACAAAACGCAAAAAATTTGAACAGTATGCGTCCTGCCGATGCGGTAGAAATACTGAACGCCATGGACGATCAAGACGTTATCGATACTTTGCGTAAAGTTGAAGAGATGGCTGCCGCCGCCGGAAAGAATTCGCAAGTTTCCAACTGGTTGTCTATGATGCCCCCCGAACGGGTAGCCGCTCTGCAGCGAAAAATGACGAATAAACCGTTATCCATACAATAAGTCCGGTGTTTACATCGGAGGTATGCCTATGCAGGCATTGTATACTCATTTTGACCGTCCGCCCTCGCTGCAGACGGCAGGGAGCTTTAACGTTCACGGATCGAACGCTCTCTTTCAAAATGACTCTTCTTTTGAGCAACTTCTAAAAAAAGAAGTTTTTACGCAGGAAGCGAAAGCCATGGAAGGCCCTCCTGAAAACCGGAACTTTGCTTACACAGCACAAGGCGCCGGCAGCGCTGAGGATGTAAACGGTTCAGCGGTATCCAAAGAGCGCGAACGACAGCTGCAGCAAGAACAAAGCGCTCAAAATGCTCATGCCGCTGAAAAAACCGAACACAGCGAAGCGCACGAAAGCGTTGATGCGCAAAACAGCTGCGAAAAAGATTCGTGCGCGGGTAAAAGCGGAGCTGCCGGTAAAAACGAGCATGCGCATGAGCAAGCGCAAAAAGAAAGCGCTGACGGCGTCCAAAGTGAAAAAAGCGGCGCCGATGCTCTTTTAGCGCAAGTGCTTGCAGCCGACGGATTTGGTGCAGCAGGTTCGGCAAACGAAATGTACGGCTCGGATGAATACGACGCTGCAAGTAAAGCTGCAACAGCAAAACTTTCGGATAGCGCGCACGCTGATACCGATGCAGTTGATACTCAAAATGTATTGTTTGCAGACGCATCTATGCTTAACGGAGCGTACGGCGAAACAAACGGCGCTGTGCAAAAAAAATCCGAAAAAAACGGAAAACTTGAGCGTGTAAGTGCAAAAGACAAACACAAAGAAAACGCCGCATTAAAAGAAACGGCAAGCGAGCACAAAGATTTTTCCGCCCAAAATGCCAAGCGCAGAAGTGATCATAGCGCCGCACGCCTTAGCGAACTTCCGTCAATCAGCGTGCGCGATGAGCGTACCAAAACCGTTAAAAGTGAAGACGGTAAAAAAGCTAACGCGCCGCTTTTTTCTTCGGTTCAGTACGACGGAAAAGGCAATATGCAATCCGATGTTTTTTTTGATACCGGATCCGCTTTATCTGCGCAAGCAAAAAGTACCGGAGAAAAAATGCAAACGGAACGCAGTCAATTTGCTTCACTTTTGTCCGACCGCATTAAAAACAGCGCCGACGATTTTGTGAAAGCCGGTTCGATTATATTGCGCGACGGGAACCGCGGCAGCATTAATTTAATTTTACACCCCGAAGAATTGGGAAATGTTAAGATACGTTTGCAAATTTCCGACAATATATTGACGGGGCGCATAACGGTTGCCAGCGAAGAAGCGTACAATGCGTTTAAAGCGAACATTGTTTCTTTGAACGAAGCCTTTGCTTCAAACGGTTTTGACACTGCCGGTTTTGATTTAAGCTGGTCGGGGCAAAACGAAGGGCAGCATGACGGAGGAAACGGAACGGCGGATAAGCGCTTTGCGCTGCGCTACGAAGAAGAAAATCCGTTTGTTGTTTCGGATGAGGGCGAAAAAACGGCTGAATATTCGCTTTATTCGCGTGCATACGTAAACGTTATGGCTTAGCAGGAGTTAGTTATGGAAATAAACACAAAGTTAAATGCTGCCGATGCATTACAAACGCAAATGCAAGTAGACAGCTTTAACAAAACCCTTGCGGTAAACGGACGTACTGCAAGCCAACAGTTGGGCAAGGACGATTTTTTAAAGCTGCTTATAACTCAGCTTGCGCATCAGGACCCGCTGTCCCCGATGGAAAACACCGAATTCATTGCACAAATGGCACAGTTTTCGTCGCTGGAACAGATTACCAATATGAGTACGGGCTTTACTCGTTTGGCTTCCATGCTGAACAATTCCGAAGCTTCAAGCGTTATAGGCAAAACAGTGGATATCGTTTCCGGGGAAACACGTGTTACCGGTACGGTTGAAGCTGCCGTGCGCGGTGAAAAACCGCAAGTCGTTGTAAACGGCGTGCCGTATGAAACGGCAAATATCGAACGCATATATGCCGAGTAAAGAGGTTTAGCGATATGATGAGATCACTTTATTCCGGAGTATCCGGAATGCAAAATCACCAAACTCGTTTGGATGTAATAGGCAACAACATTGCCAACGTAAACACAACCGGTTTTAAAAAAGGCCGCGTTAATTTTCAAGATATGATTTCCCAACAGCTTTCCGGGGCGGCAAAACCGACTGAAGAAGTAGGCGGTGTAAACCCCAAAGAAGTGGGGTTGGGCGTTATGGTTGCTTCCATCGATACCGTATTCACTCAAGGTAACTTGCAGTCTACAGGCGTCGGAACCGACGTAGCTATTCAAGGAAACGGCTTTTTTGTATTAAAAGACGGTGAAGAAACCTTTTATACCAGAGCCGGCGCTTTCGGTATAGACCGCGACGGTACGCTGGTAAACCCTGCCGACGGCTTGCGGGTTCAAGGCTGGATGGCACGCGATTTAAACGGCGAAATGATTATCAATACTGCGGGAAATACCGAAGATTTGATTATTCCGGTCGGTTCCAAAGACCCTGCAAAAGCTACGGAAAATGTAAACTTTGCTTGTAACTTGGATAAAAACACACCGGAAATTCTTGAAGGCGCAACTCCTGCCGACATTGCAAAAGGTACGTGGGCTACCGAATTTAAAATTTACGACAGTTTTGGCAATACGCACAACTTAGCCGTTTCTTTTACACGCGTTACCGGAACTCCCAACAGTTGGTTGGCGACGGTAAACGTCGACCCGGACAACGCCGACTTTACGCAAACACGCGTAGGTTTAGGTACAACCGACGGAACGGGCAATACCTTTGTGGTTAATTTTGACAATACCGGTACGCTGCTTTCGGTAAGCGATTCTGCCGGAAACGGTACGAACCCGGAAGGTGAAATAATCGTACAAACTTCGTTTACCGTGCCCGAATCGAATCCGGACGAAGCGGGCAACCCTTTGCGCCAAACACTGAACATCAATTTGGGTACAATCGGCAGTCAAAAAAACACCGTTACTCAAAGTGCTTCGGCGAGCAGCACCAAAGCGTTTTACCAAGACGGTTACACCATGGGTTATTTGGACAACTTTAAAATCGACCAAACCGGCGTAATAACCGGCGTGTATTCGAACGGTACAAACCGTCCGATAGGGCAAATTGCCATGGCTTCTTTTACCAACCAGGGTGGTTTGGAAAAAGCCGGTAACAACACCTATATGCAGTCGAATAACTCAGGCTTAGCAAATATCGGAACTTCCGGTATTGCCGGAAAGGGTAGTTTGCTTGCGGGTGCTTTGGAAATGTCTAACGTCGATTTAACCGAACAATTTACTGATATGATTGTTACTCAACGCGGTTTTCAAGCGAACTCAAAAACCATTCAAACTTCTGATACACTGCTTGAAACGGTTTTAGCATTAAAACGCTAAGGTTAAGTTTTAACGGCGCGCTAGCGGCATAAGCGGCTGAATACCGACTCGTCGGCACTGCCGTTTTAGCGGCGCTCCATAGCGGTACGGCCGGAGCTGTCTTAAAACTTGTTCGTTTTTCGACGACCCCGCTGTTTTAACCGCTTAAAATCGGGCTGTCTTTGAAAACTGCAAAACTGCGGTTTTCGGACAGCCTTTTTTTACGACTATTGACCAAAATATTCGTTTATGCTATAGTCTGTTACGTTATGGGGGCGTAGCGAAGCTGGTTATCGCGTCGGCCTGTCAAGCCGAAGATCGCGGGTTCAAGCCCCGTCGCTCCCGCTAGTCCATCGCCGCTGATGGACTTTTTTTTGCACCGAAATCAGGGTTTGAAACGGTGCCGTGTTAAAACTGCCGGAAGATGCGCGCTCTTTGTTGCGCCGTCTGCTTTGCGGTTTTATATAAACTCTGTTTTTATAAAGGCCGGAAAATGCTATGCATTTGAAAGCCGCTTCGGGCAGTAGCGCAGGGGGAGCGCGCCTCGTTCGGGACGAGGAGGCCGTGGGTTCAAATCCCACCTGCCCGACTTTTACAAATTGTGAATTCTTTGTGGTATAAGAAATTACACTGATTTAAAAATCGTAAAAAGCCCGTGTATACAGAATGTATACGAAACGTTCGCAAAAAGACGATGGGACGGTATAGGGAATACTTTACTCTTTATTATCGGCTGCGCAAAACGGCACAAAAATCTGATACTAGGACGTACAGTCCTGACGGGGGGGCACACGTGCGGAAAATCCATCGGAGATGCAGCCTTTCAAATTGGGAAATTCTATTAAATTATTTTAATCCTGCTATATGATAATTTTGTTTTCGCGAACGTTAAGTAAACGGTCGTTATTATACTGATTGTTTTTTGTAAAGTACCGTATTATACTGAATTAGGTATAGCACTTGTATAGTATTCGCGGTTATGAGCTGGATTCGCGGAATTTGCTTTGTAAATGCCGGTATTATGAAAAGATAGGTGCTACACAGTCGCTCCTTCACGGGAGCGTGAATTGAAACTTTAGTATAAGCAAACTGACGATTGAAAATATCGTCGCTCCTTCACGGGAGCGTGAATTGAAACGCTTTTCAGTGTAGCTATATCCGTTTGCTCGTTGTCGCTCCTTCACGGGAGCGTGAATTGAAACTGTCATCAAACGGCGGGCGGGATTTTGGTACCTTGTCGCTCCTTCACGGGAGCGTGAATTGAAACGTGCGTGGAAAATGATAAAACGCTCGGAGCGAGGTCGCTCCTTCACGGGAGCGTAATTAAAGGATTGTGGAAATGAGAATATTTGGCGGAAGTTCACCCCGTGAACTTGAAGTTTTGAACGGTATACATTATGGTACAAAAATAAACAATTATGAAACTTTTACTTGCACCGATGGCGGCTATCAGCCACGAAGCGCTCAGGCGCACTATCGCACGTTTCGGCGGATGCGACGAATACTATACGGAAATGATTCACGCTTCATCGTTTATAAACGGCGGACCGTATGAACGTTATTATGGAAGCTGCGAACCGGAACGAAAAAAGACAGTGTGGCAGCTGACCGGAGCCGCTATACCGGAGTTGGTGCGCTGCACGGAGCTGCTTATGCAAAGCGAATGTTCTTCGTCTGTAATCGGTTTCGATATCAATATGGGCTGTCCTGCGCCCGAGATTTACCGGCAGGGTGCGGGTATTGCATGGATGAGTAAACCGCCGGAGCAAGTTGAAGCTATGCTGTGTGCTGTACGCCGTGCGTGCAAGCAAAAACGCTTAAGCGTTAAAATCAGGCTCGGCGAAGAAAATTTTACGCTGCAGGGGCTTTTAGACTTTGCCGATATGCTGTGCTCAAGCGGTGTTGAGCGCATTACCTTACACCCGCGCACCAGAAAAGAACGCTATGCGCGCCCCCCGAAAAGCCAGTATGTGCAACTGCTTGCCGAATTCGTTCATTCGCGCTATCCGGATGTTTCGGTTGCTGGTAACGGCGCAATAGACGGCGATGAAACTTTAGCGTCTTTTGCAGCACAGTGTCCCCTTGCAGATTCTTTTATGATAGGACGCGCGGCGGTACAAAAGCCGTGGATTTTTTCGGTTTTAAAACGGAGCCGGGATGAAAAAGATCTGCGCCGGAAAGCGCAGAGCGCTCAAAATGTACAAAGTTCACATACACTTACAATCGATTTATTGCAAGTTGCCCAAGATTTTATTGAAGATTTAAAAGAATGCCAGCCCGAAGATTTTTATAAAACGCGCGCACAGCGATTTTTTGCCTATTATTGCGACAATTTTCAATTTGCCCATTATTTAAAATCACGTATTTTGCACCAAGATTCTTTGGATGCCATGCTCGATACGCTCAAGCAGTATTTTGACAAAATGCCTGAGGAGCGTGTGCTTAAGCAAAGTTTTTTTGCCGATACATAAAATATGCCGCAATTAAAAAAAATAAAAACAAGCACATCCTGTTCGTTTTTTTACGTATGTGCCGCCTTAATTGTCTTTACCGTAACGGCTGCAAACGGAGCGCTGTATGCAAAAGAAAAAACGCCTTTTTTTATGTACGGTTCTGTAGGAAGCGCTGCCGTTGTATACGGCGATAAAAAAACAAAACAACAAACTGATGCGGTTAAAGCCGAAGGAACCGGACAATTTATTTTAACAGCTGAAGCCGGAGCCGGATTTGCCTTTAACCCGTACATCCGTTTTGCAGCCGGTGCATTGTTCAGTTCTGATTTGTGTTTTACGTCACAATACCGCACTAATCGTATCGACTACGGCGTTTCCGGCGGGTTTAGGGTATATCCGCACCTTGCCGGTTTTAATTTCGGTTTGGATTACGTAACCGGTTCAAGAGTCGATTTTATAAAATTGCCGCCTTTTTCCGGTGAAGGTGCGCCGGGCGGAACGCCGGAAAATTCCGCTCAAGAAGTGCAGTGGGGCGGAAATGAAAAAAGACTTTGTTTTCCGTGGGGGAACGGATTTCGTATAAGTTTGGCGTACGATTTTTCTTCTTTGGGTAACAAGCATCTTCCGTCTCTTGAAGCCGCATGGCGTATGATGCCGCGCGGCAATTATCGTTACGACCACTATTTAAGTCTTGCACTTCGTGTAAATACATTTTTATAATATGCACATTAAACGCCTTCAAAATTTATGGTATGATTTATCTTTGCGCAAACGGCTGGTATTATATTTTTCCGTATTGATTTTTGCGTCTTTGGTTATCGCGTTTTACTCGTTTAGGACGACTTATTTTTATATGGGACATTTTCAAACGACATTGGAAGAGCATTTTAGGCTGAACGCTTTTTTAAAAGAATTGCAAAGTCATGCAAGCGTGCTCGACGAAATGTTCCGGTGGAAAACGGAAAAAGATTTTCAAAAAAATGCCGAAACTTTAGCGACGGGAGTACAGCGCTTGCAAAGCTTATTGGCTTCAATAAAGTTAAGCGTCGGCGGCACAAAAGAAGCTTTGTTTGAAACCCGTGCTTTGGAAAACAGTTTGGATTCCTATACACATTTGCTGGTTGCCGTTGCAAGCAAAACGGACAAGCGTTCGGTTGATTTTTTTCAAAAAATGTATACGCTTTCCCGTATAGGATATTATATGGAACAATATACTGCAAATTTACAGCGTATACAGCTTTCCAAAGACGCTTTGTATTACGACAGCGTTGAACGTACGATTGCGTTTTCCCGCTGGATGTTTGTTCTTGTACTGCTCCTTGTTACGGCTGTTTTTATCCGTTTGCGCTGTTGTTTTCAAAACGTTTTTCCGAACCCATATCAAAACTTGCCGAATCTTCCGAGCGGATGGCGTCAGGCGATTTATCCGTCCTTCCGGTACACAGCGAAAATACCAGCGGAAAAGAAATAAAAATGCTTATAACGGCTTTTAACACAATGAGCCGCAGCATAAAAGATATGGTAGACGATTTAAAAATGAAGTCTGAACTTGAAAAAAAGCTTCATACCGAAGAATTGGAAAAAGAAAGCGCGCTCGGTGCGCTGCGCGAAGCTCAACTTATCAGTTTGCAAAATCAAATTAAACCGCACTTTTTGTTTAATACGCTCAACATTATAGGAAGACAAGCGCAAGAAGAAAATGCCGGGCAAACGTCAAAACTGATTTTATTTTTATCGCATTTAATGCGCTACAATTTGCTTTCCCACCGCCATTCAGTCTGTCTTGCCGACGAACTGCATGCGCTTACCGATTATATGCATTTGCAGCAAAAAAGGTTCGGCAGCCGTATCCATTTTGTATTGGATTGTCCTCACGAATTCGATGCGGTACAAATTCCGCCGTTTACAGTGCTGAGCTTTGCAGAAAATTCGGTAAAACACGGATTGGAACCGCTTGTTGCAGGAGGTACGCTGTACATACGTGTTCGTAAACGTTCGCAGTGCTGCCGTATATGCATTGCGGACACCGGAAGCGGTATGAGCGCGCAAACTTTGTACAAGGTTCGCCATACAAATGAAATGGGTAAAACGGCGCAGTCCGTTGCAAACGGCGAAAACCCGAACGGTATAGGCGTGCGTAACAGTATAAAACGTTTGGAATTGTTTTACGGCGCTCGTTATTCGTTTGCTTGTTATTCCAAATTAAATCGCGGCACATTGACGATTATTACAGTCCCTTTGCTAAAAGAAGCGGAGCTTTTGCATGAGCGCTAATACGTCGTATACGCTGCTTATCGCAGACGATGAAGCTATGGAGCGAAAAGCGCTCAGCCGTATTGTGAGTAAACGCTACAAAGACGCTGTTAAAATCGTAGAAGCGGCAAACGGCTTGGACGCGCTTGAAAAAATCGGTATTTACAAGCCCGATATTATTTTTTGTGATATAAAAATGCCGGGTAAAAGCGGTCTTGAAGTTATACGTGAAATTAAAAAGAAAACCCCTGAGCAAATTGCCGTTTTTTTGTCGGCATACGATTATTTTGAATATGCGCGCGAAGCAGTATCGCTGGGCGTACAAGAGTATCTTTTAAAACCGGTTTCGGATGAAGAAGTGTGTACGCTTATGCGCACGCTGTTGGAAAAGTTGGAAAAAAAACGGCTGCAAGAACAGGGGACGCCGTTTGCCGCTTCTTCCGCCGCTGCTGCTGCACGAGCTACCAATTCCCTTTCCGCTAAACGGGTATTTCCCGCACGTCTTGAAAAACTGCTTAAAGACGCTGCCGCGCTGCTTGAAAGCAATTATAAGGAAGAAATTTCTTTAGATAGCGCAGCGCGGCGCTTAAAGCTGAGCCGTTTTTATTTTAGTAAAATGTTTAAATTATACTGGGGCAAAAGTTTTACCGACTATCTAAACGAAGTGCGCATTTACCGAGCTTGTAAAATGCTTGAAGACCCCGCATTAAGCATAAAAGAAATTGCCGCTTTGTGCGGTTTTTCGAATTCAAATTATTTTTCCCGTGTATTTAAACAGTGCCGGAATTTGACTCCGGGTGAATGGCGCAGCAATATTTTGAACTAAATAGCAATATATTTTTATTGCGTTTTCATCCCTTTACCGTTACAATTTTATAAAATACCAATAATTTCGGAGGAAATTGTTATGAAAAAAATACTGGTAAGCGCCGTTTTGGTGCTGATAGCCGTATTTGCTTTTGCCGCAGGCAACAAAGAACAAATGGGAGATAAAACCATCGTTTTGCGCCTCGGCGATAATCACCCCGACGGATACCCCACCGTTGTCGGCGATTTGGAATTTGCCCGTTTGGTAAAAGAACGTTCAAACGGTCGCATTGTTGTGGAAGTATACAACAACGGCGTGCTCGGCGATCAAAAATCGGTTGTAGAGCAAGTACAGTTCGGCGGTATTGACTTTGTCCGTACTTCCATTTCGTCTTTAGCCGCTTTTTATCCGGATATCAATGCGCTGCAAGCGCCGTATTTGTTCCGCAATGCCGATCACATGTGGAAAGTGTTAAACGGCGAAATCGGCGATTATTTTCTTAACAGTGTAAAGTCAAACGGTTTTATCGGTTTGTGCTGGTTCGACGCCGGTGCGCGCTCTTTTTACAATACCAAAAAACCGATTTATACCGTTGCCGATCTTAAAGGTATGAAAATCCGCGTACAAGAATCTTCTTTGATGATGGGTATGATCCAAGCTTTGGGTGCCGTTCCTACGCCGATGCCTTACGGAGACGTATACAGCGCGCTGCAAACGGGCGTTATCGACGGGGCTGAAAACAACTGGCCTTCATACGATACGGCAAGTCACTACGAAGTTGCCCGCTATTTTTCGATCGATGAGCATACCCGCGTTCCGGAAATGATTCTTGCTTCAAAAATAACGATGGATAAACTGTCTGCAGAAGACCAAGCGCTTATCTTAAAAGCTGCAAAAGACGCCGCTCCCGTGCAAATAAAAGCATGGGCGGATATGGAAAAACGCTCCGAAGATAAAGTGCGCGCTGCCGGCTGCAAAATCAATACGATAAAAAATCAAGCCGAATTCTCGGCGGCTATGGCTCCGCTGTACGATTCGTTTTCCGCCGGTCAAAAAGAGTGGATAAAGAAAATTCAAGCGGTTAAATAAAAAAACGTTTGTTTTATAGTATAAAAAGGCTGTGCCGGACGGTATACGGCGTGACGGACTGCAGTGGTTTGCAGTGCCGGATGCCTGTCCGCCGATTTGCGACGATAGACGGCAGACGGTATACGGCGGTGCAGCTTTTTTTTAGAGGGTGTTATGGAATACGTACAAAAGATGGTTAATGCGGTGTTTTCGGTTTTGCTGAAATTAGCCGGATTATTGCTTGTTGCGATGGTTGCAATTGTTTTTACCAATGTGGTGCTGCGTTATGTATTTAATTCGGGTATCCATTGGTCCGAAGAAGTAGTGCTGGTAATCGTAGTGTGGTTCACTTTTATCGCCTTTGCACTCGGTGTAAAAGAAAATTTGCACATCAATATCAACGTACTTCCGAAAAAACTGCCGCGGTTTTTTGAAAACTTTTTAACGATTTTAAAATATGCCGTGGAAATTACCGTCGGTGCCGTTCTTTTTATCTACGGTCTTAAATTAACCCGTACCGCTGCCGCTTCGTTTTTGCCGGCTACCGGTTTACCCAATTCGCTTACGTATTGCATAGTTCCCGTATGCGCTGTTTTTGTCGTTATATTTGCCCTTATCCGCTGTATCGCTATGTTAAAAGGAAAAACACATGCATAATTTTCAAACCGCTTCGTTTATTTTAATCGGCAGTTTTTTAACTTTGTTGATTTTAAGAGTGCCGATTACGTTTACCCTTTTTGCTTCTTCCGTCGTTACTGCGGTATACCTTAAAATACCGCTTATGTCGATTGTACAGCGCATGGTTTCAGGAGTGAATTCTTCTTCGCTTTTGGCAATTCCGTTTTTTATACTTTCAGGCGAAATGATGAGCCGCGGCGGAATTTCGCGCCGGCTGATAGCGTTTTCCAACGCCCTTATCGGACGTGTGCGCGGCGGTCTTGCGCAAGTAAACTGCCTTGCGTCTATGTTTTTCGGCGGAATTTCGGGCTCTGCGGTTGCCGATGTTTCTTCGATAGGCACTATGCTTATTCCCATGATGAAACAAAAAGGTTACGACGACGATTTTTCCGTAGGTGTTACCGTTACCAGTGCGTGTCAGGGGGTTATTATTCCTCCCAGCCACAATATGATTATCTTTGCCCTCGCTGCAGGCGGCGGCGTATCGGTCGGTAAAATGTTTATGGGCGGCGTACTTCCCGGAATTACATTGGGCGTTGCGCTGATGATTATAAGTTATATTATCGCCGTAAAGCGCAATTATCCCAAAGAAAAACGTTTTACTTTTAAAGAATTACTGAGCGTTACCAAAGACGCCGTGCTCGGACTTTTAACTATGGTTATTATCATAGGCGGGGTAGTGTCGGGTGTGTTTACTGCAACCGAATCGGCAGCTGTTGCTTGCGTATACGCGTTTATTATTACTTTTTTTGTGTACCGTGAAATCTCTTTAAAAGAATTTCCCGCTATTTTATTAAACACGCTGCGTACTTTAGCCATGGTAATGAGCCTTATCGCCGCAGCAAATGCGTTCGGCTGGCTTTTAGCTTATCTTCGCATTCCCGCAGCGGTTACTTCTTTTTTGCTCGGTTTATCGCATAATCCGGTTGTATTGCTTTTGTTGATAAACCTTATGCTGCTTATGCTCGGCTGTATTATGGATATGGCGCCCCTGATTATTATTACCACTCCGATACTGTATCCGGTTTTGGTAAACAGTTTGGGTATGGATCCGGTACAGTTCGGCATTATGCTCATTTTAAATTTGTCGATAGGTTTGTGTACGCCGCCTGTAGGTTCTGCTCTTTTTGTCGGCTGTGCGGTCGGAAAAATTTCCATTGAAAAAGCTGCCAAAGGAATGCTGCCGTTTTACCTTGCTATGATTGCCGTATTGGTCCTTGTTACCTTTGTGCCGGCAATGTCTTTGTTTATTCCAAGCTTACTGCATTGATCTTATAACATACATATATTGTAGTTATTTCACATACATATTCTTTACACGATATTGTAAATATGATATGATATTTGTAAAGTGGGGATGTCGGAAAAGCGGCAGATGTTTGCAAACTGCCGTTTTAACGCACCCCGTTTTTTTAGTACCGCAAAAGGAGCCGGTAACGATTTATGAAAAAACTGCTTTACATTTTTTTTGCTTTATTAAGTGTATGGACATTTGCGTTCGGTTCTAAGGATATAACCGCCGTCAATATCACTTCCATGGAAAGCTGGCAAGAAACGGTGGATATTTCCCGAAAACAACAGGGTAAATACAATATACTGATACAGGCAAAGGATATTGCCGGTAATGTCGGTTATGCAGGTCCTTTAAATGTGTATATCGACCCTAAATCCGATTTTCCTACGGCGTACATAGCTTATCCGCTTTCGGGTGCTACGGTACGAGGAAACGTGGATATTATCGGAACTTGTATCGACGACGATGCGGTTTCGTACGTGGAATTGCGCATAGACGGAAATCCCGATACCGTGCGCGCAAACGGTAAAGAATTTTGGTCGTATTCTCTTAATACGGCAAATCTTGATGAAGGTATACATACCGTTGAAGCGTGGGGTGTAGATGTTAACGATGTTAAAGGTCAAAGTATAAAAACTTCTTTCCATCTGAACCGCAGACAGCCGATAATCGGCGTTACGAATAAAGGAGCCGGCGCTTTGGTTTCCGGTAAAATAAATTTGGAAGGAAGCGTTGAAGACGGTAACGGTATACAGCGTTTATTTTATTCGATCGATAACGGGCAAAAATTTGAAGAACTGCGTTTAACACATAATAAAAAAACAAACCGCTCTTCCTTTAA
Source organism: Treponema lecithinolyticum ATCC 700332 (assembly GCA_000468055.1). Lineage (GTDB taxonomy): Bacteria > Spirochaetota > Spirochaetia > Treponematales > Treponemataceae > Treponema_C > Treponema_C lecithinolyticum. Next base: position 354,926 of record KI260564.1, read on the forward strand.
AGCTTTTATCGATACTACAAAAATAAGCGACGGTCCTACCGTATGTTGGTTTAAAGCGGTTGACAAAAAAGGATCGGAAGGAATTTATACCTTTTTATTTTTTGTAGACAATAAGGCTCCTTCTCTTTCTTTTATATACCCCGACAACGCAGCCGAAAGTTTTCCGAGCGTATTTTCCATTGCAGGTAAAGCCTTTGACGGAACCGGACTTGAATCGCTTAAATGGGTGTGCGGTAAAGACAGCGGTAATATCGAAATTACTCCGGGCAACAGCTATTGGGTTAAAGAATTCGACTTTAGTAAAAAAAGCGATAAAACGGCAGTTGTAGAAATAATTGCTCAAGACGTCGCCGGTAACATAGTAAAAGCCGAAAAAAAAGTAAATATAAACAAAGACTTGGACAAGCCGACTTTGGAATTGGTAAGCCCGAAAAACGGCGAGCGTACGGGGTCGGCTTTGGCTATTGCCGGTTTTGCTACTACTACCGGCAAAAAAGAAATAACGGAAATCCGCTATAAACTCGATAAAGGACAGGAAAAAAGAGTTAAAATCGAATCGGAACTTTTTACCGTTACCGAAAATGCGGTTGCGCCGGGCGCTCATATACTTACGGTATATGCCGTAGACTCAAAGGGTACAGCCGGTACTGCACAAACGATCAATTTTACTGCAGAACCCTCTAATGTTTTTTCGGCAGAAGACGGGGCGCCGAACATTGCGCTTAGCAAGCCCGACGGCACTCTTTTTGTGTCTTCTTCGCTTACGATTTCGGGAAATATTACGGACAGTTTTGGTTTGGGAAATGCAAGCTATACGATAGCAAACAGCAATTCCGCACAAGTTTTAAGCGGCGATTTAAGCCCCCGTTTTGATAAAACAATCGATATATCGGATGAACCCGACGGCGTGCTTTTGCTTACAGTCCGCGCCGTAAACACAGAAGGAAAAGAAAACATAGAGCGCAGATTGTTGGTAAAAGATACCGGAGCTCCGGATGTTACTATGGTTTCTCCTGCAAGCGGCGATAAAGTAAACGGCTCTGTAACGGCAGCTTTTAAAGTGCGTGAAAAAGCACATAACGTAAAATCCGAATATAAGCCGAGCGGCTCTTCGGTATGGAAAGAATTTGAATACAGTTCTTTGCCCTATATCGTTGTAGGAGATGCAAATGAGCCTATCGGCAAAAATATGCAATTCCGCTTTACCGACGCGGCAGGGAATGCAATGCTTATCGGTTCCTACGATTTTGACATCGACAACAGCGTGGATGACCCTGAAGTTGAAATCCACGTGCCTGTTGAAAATCAAGTTATAGATTCAGACTTTGAACTGTCGGGCATTGTATACGATGACGATGCTCCTGCAAGAATTTACTATAAGATAGATAACAATCCGTATACTGCCGTTGAAATAAAAAATACATTTGCCGTTCCGATAGCATTATCTTCGCTTACGGATAACGAACACACCATCAGCGTGTATGCCGAAGATATTTACGGGGTAAAAAGCCAACCGATAACGCGTACCATACGGGTTTCTTTGGAAAAACCGATTGCCGAATTGGTAAAACCGCTTATCAGCGAAACGGTAAGCGGTAAAATAACCGTAAGCGGTACGGCATACGATAAAAACGGTATAGATAAAGTGTATATTTCGTTTAGCAACGGAAATGTTTTTGTTGCGGCAGACGGTACCGAAAAATGGACGTATCAGCTTAATACCCAAGTTATCGGCGACGGTACGCACGTTGTGTTTATAAAAGCGGTCGACAAATACGGAATAGAAACAGTGTCTTCAAGTTTAATTAATATAGACAATACGCCGCCCGTATCCAAAATCGAATATCCGCTTGCGGGTGCGAATTTGGACAATGATTTATTCGTTTCGGGTCAAATCGACGATAATATTTTTTTGGACGAAGTATGGCTTAAAATTAAAAGTCTTTCGGGTACCGGTGTACCGGCGCATCTTGCCGAGATAAAACTTAATAAAGAAGTGCTGGTGTTAAAACACATAGATATTTCTTCTTTAAGCGAAGGCAGATACAATTTGGAAATAAGCGGAAGCGATAAAGCCGGCAATGTGGGAGATTCCGCAGTTAACTTTGATGTATACAGAAAAAAAGACAAAGATAAAGTTGAACTTTTGTATCCGTTTAACGGCGAAAAGCTGTGCGGCGAATTTAACGTATACGGAAAAGTCGACACCGCATCCAAAATTACACAAATATCTTTGTACATCGACGGTGTGCAAACCGAAACCGCAGATGTTTCCAAAACAGGTTATGTGTCGTTTAAGGTTGGTCAAAACGCAATGGAAGACGGCATGCATAAAATAGAACTGCGCGGAATTTCTCCTGCAAACACCGTTGTACCCTCAAGCGCTCACAGCATAGATTACAGCGTTACCGGTCCGTGGGTAACCATCGACAATTTAGGTATAGGCGACTTTGCCGTAGACCGCCCCTATTTACGCGGACGGGCTGGGTATACTGTGTCTCCGGAAGAAAAAAGCGCTGCTTTCGGCAAAAGTGTGCAGTCGGAAGACAAGCGTGCCTTTGAGCAAAAGCGGTTAAAAAAGGTAGAAGTAAGTTTTAACAACGGAAAAACCTTTGTGCCTGCAAAATTAAAAAACGGCTGGCAATACCGGCTGGAAACCGAAGATATGGCTGAAGGAAATCACTTTTTACTGGTACGCGCCGTTATGCAAAACGAAGAAGTTGCGATATGCAGAACCATTGTACAAATAAGTAAAACCGATCCGCAGATAACGCTGATTTCTCCGGTAGAAGGCGGACGATACAATGCCGAAATGCCTTTTATCGGTACGGCGCAAGACAATATCGAATTCGAAAATGTGGAAGCGTTTTTACGCAACGGCGATAAATCTTCGTATGCCGTACCCAAGTTTATTAAAGGCTTGCACTTTGAATTGGGCTTTTGGGGTGCAACGCTGTGGAATATGGGCGTAGGCTTAAGCTTTCTCGACGATCACGTAAAATTGCAGATGCACTACGGACAGTTTACGCAAGAACAGTTTAGCGCTATTTATAAAGCACAAAAACGTGCGGAACAACCTTTGCGCTACGGCGGCAATGTAGCCTCAGTTAAACTTTTGGCAAACGTGTTCGAGATGCCGTTCGGCTATTATTTCGGACCCGATTGGCAGTGGCTGTATTTAAATGCCGCGCTCGGCGCTCAGTTTTCGCTGTTCAGCGAAACGCAAAGCGGACGGCCTCAAGTGCTGTCGGCACTGTTAACGCAAATAGAGTTTCCGCGGGTAAAATTGAAAAACCGCAAATACTTTAGTTCGTTTGCATTTTTTACGGAAGGACAGCTGTGGTTTATTCCCACGGATGTTAATTCGGCGCAAATAAAATCAGTAATACCGCATATTTGCGGCGGTGTAAGATTTGACATTTTTTAATGAAATGATTATCTTTAGTTTTGTTGACTTGAAATCTGCATCGGAGGATGTTGTATGAAAAACGGAAAACACAGTGTAAAAGGCAAAGGTCTTTTTATCGCTACGCTTATTGCAGCGATGTTTTTATACGCGGCATGTCCGCAGTACGTTTCTTTAGGAGAAAGCGTAGATATTTTACCGCCTGCGGGGCAAATATTGTATCCCGATTCGGGCGAAACTCCGATTAAAGGATCGTTTTTGCTCAAAGGTTTTGCAAGCGATGACGAAGGGGTACAAGCCGTTTCGGTTGTTTTTGAAAACATGGAAACAAAACAAAGGACTCGAAACTATCCGGCACAGTGTGAAAACAACGGCTCGTCTTCTACTTCTGTAGTATGGTCGGTAATGATTGACAATGAATCTACCGGAACCGAAACAGGGCATGAATTAGTACAGCAGCGCCCCATTCCCGACGGAGAATACCGGGCAATTGTTACGATTACCGATAAAAACGGCAAAACGCAAAATATAAACCGTACGTATAAAATTGACAATACGGCTCCGGTGTTTATTGTGTCACGTCCGTCGACGTTTGCGGCCCTGTCGGAAAACCCGACAAGCGCCGATAAATACGGTGCAGTTTTTTCCGTACTCGGTCAAGCGGGGGAGCGGAATACGGTTGCCAAACTGAGCGTTGAAGTACCGGAAAAAAATCTTGCTGCAAGCGAAATGTTTGTAGGAAAAAACATCAATGCACAGCTTTTTGTACACGGCGAAGCTGAGGCAGCTGCATGGTACAACTATCAAAAAAATGAGCTGCACAATAAAGCGATAAAAGCTCAATTATTTTTGTACGACAACGCGCAGGAATTTACCGGCGGTGCTCCCGGCACGGAAGGAAACAAAAGCGATTTCTTTTATTTAAAAGATGACATACAAAATACCGTTTTGGCAAAAGGCTATACCGAAGAAGTTATAAGCGATTATTTTGCAGGTAAAAAAGGTTCCGATAAAAACAAACACGATAAAAAAATAAAAGAGCTGCGTGCCGACAACGATGCATTAACTGCATTAAAAAATAACCGTAAAATGATGGACGGTACCGATGAAAAACGCAGTACCTTTAAATTGGACCCGAATAAGTCGCCCGGTTATAAAATTATCGGTGTAAAAAATCTTTCAAAAGACGGTTTGGATCTTGCCGCAGCCAGCACAATTGTTTTTAAAAGCGGAAATACCTCCACGCTTTTAGCAGAACTTATTCCCAATAAAGACGGCGACCCTTTGGTTAGTCCTGCTACGGTTGACGCTTATAAAGAAAGCGGCATAAAAATAGTGCTTATGAAATGGGACGGTGCTGTAGGAACAAATGAAACCGACAGTTTTAAAAACGGCACCCATCTTGTGCAAGAAACGCTACTATTGGATTTTGCCGACTTAACTACTCAAGCACAGTTAGACAATGCGGTTACCAAAGAAGGAAGCAATTTACGGGTAAAATTCAATTTACCTACTTCTTTTACCGAAGGAAAACGCGCAATAAAGGTTATCGGCACGGACAGTACAAAACATGCTTCCAACAGCTTTGAAGCGTACGACGATTCGAATTCGGTAAACAACGGTTTATACATTTGCAATTTTATTTCAAGCGGAAGCGGTCCCAGAATCAGACCGGTACGCATTGAAGGCTTTAAAAATCAAAATTTCGATATTCTTGCCGACATTACCGATTTGGAACCGGGCGCAGCTTACTATAAGATTGGCTCAGATGCAACGGAAGATCCTACTAAAAAACTTGAACGCCCCGACCCCGTCGGCTCTCCTGCGCGGTACAAAGCTACCCTTGATATAAGTGCTTTAACTGTGGATAAAGAATATACACTTCACTTTTTGGCTAAAGCAAATAACGGAAGTCAAGATAAAGATAAAATAACTTTTACCGTCGATAAAACACCTCCTACGGTTGCATTAACCTATCCCGAACCTACCGTTGCGCAAGCAGGCGAAGTAAGCTTTACGGGAACTATTTCGGACGCAGGTGCGGGAGTTAAAGCTTCGGCAACCAAGTTTTTAATTGCAAAAAAATCCGTAGGAACGGTAACCCCTGAAACGAGCGGTTGGCAAAACATGGTTACGTCTACGGCGGGCAGTTGGAACTTTAAGTACAACTTCAGTACGATGACTACCCCTTCTGAGTATGGTGATACGAGTACGTCTAACTCCAATTATTTTGACATTCCCATATATATTCTTGCGGAAGACAATATCGGCAACAAAAAAGTACATAAACTTTCTATGATTTTAAATCCTGACGGAACAAAGCCCGTCGTACGTATACTGTCGCCCGTAAACAATGCCGTATTGGGCGGTACTATACAGATTTTCGGTACCACGAGCGTTGCTATCGGTTCTCCGTCAGATATAGGAGAAGCATATATTCAATTTTCCAAAGACGGTTCTTTTAGCGGTACCGCCGATGGAACGTTTAGCGGTGTAGACTGGTACAACAGCGGAAACGGTAAAATAGTAGACGATACTACTGCAAACGGTGCGGTACAGTGGACGCAAACGATTAATCAAACCGGATTATTTAATCCTAGTGGAACTAAGTGGACTATATATTTTAGGGTACGTGCCAAGAATAAAAATCCTTTAGTAAACAGACTTGGTGAATGGTCTGAAAAAGTTAAAATCGAAATAGACAAATCTTCGCCGACAATCGGAAGCCCCGAAGCCATTAAAGTAGTTAAAACTGCACCTGCCGTTTCTTTGGACTATGTTCCGCGCATGTGGATAGGTGCCGGTATGGAGCTTACCGGTTCTTTATACGATGAATCAGGTATAAAAAAACTTACTATTTCCGGTGATTTAAAGAACGGAACGGAATATGATCTTGATCAAGCGCAGACGGCAGGATGGATTACGATAGATACTGCTCATAATCCTACATCCAGTGAATCCGGTACTGCAAAAAATTATAAGCTTAAAATACCTCTTTCTTTAACCGATTTAAAACCCCAAGCCAAAGCAAAGGGAGAATTTACCGTAAAAATATCTATTACCGAAGATACTGCTAATAATCTGAAGTCCGAAAGAGAATTTACTTTCCGTTTCGATACGGAAAATCCTTCAGGCGGTTTCGGTAACATGCTTTACGTTGCAAACGGTACTTTTGCTGCAACGTCAATTACCGATTCAGCTCTTGCAAATACGATACGAGCAAATCCTGCAGGTTTAAAAATGCTTGTGGGGGGTAAAATTGTAACCGTTCAGAATATTTCAGGCTTTACCGGTAATACGGTAAACTTTACACCTGCTCTTGCTTCTGCAGGAAGATACAATTATGCCGTATACAAACCCGAAATTTTGGTAAAAGCCGTCAGCGGCAACGATTGGGTAGTGCGCGGTGTTGCAAACGACAATGGTTCGGGCGTTAAAACAGTTACTGCAAAGCTGGAAGTAGGCAGCGCTTCGCAAAGCGTAACGATGAGCGAGCTTGACCCTTCCAATAAAATATACCGCCAGCTGGACGGTTTATGTAAATGGGAAGGAAAGATCGATTTATCAACCATATCCGACGGCAAAGGTAAACTTACCTATACCGTAACCGATAACAGCGGTAACGTTTTTACTGCTCAAGAAGATGTGCGGGTAAAAAATAAAGCTTTACGCGTAACTACGGTAACGTTGAGCACGGATATCGGCGGTACGCAAAGCTCGTTTGAAAACACCAATACAAACAATGCGCTTGTAGAAACAATCGATAATAATTCGGACGCTACGGCAACACTTACCAGCAAACGATTTGCCTTTAAAGACATAAACGATTCCAAAATCAAAGTGGTCTTTACCGGCGGAGAAGGGCAGGTTAAGTACACTTTAAAGTATAACAACAACGTTTTAACCGGACACGATATGCAAAACATCAGTTCCGGTAATACTATAACTTTAAGTTCTGCCAATTTGAATACGATAGGCAACAGTAACGGTGGCAACACTAAAGATTTACTGCTTGAACTGTGGGACAGCGCAGAAGGTTGTACGGCAACGGGAAGCGCTCCGCTTACCAAAAGCTCTTTTGCTGCGGTAACGATTAAAGCCATATTCGATGCCCTCGACACTCAAGCGCCTACAGTAGTCGTTTTGCCTTTCCATTGGAATAACGAAAACGATAACTCGTTGTACGAAAACAAACGTTCCAACGGACACGTGGAAATTGCAAAGATCAACAGTTTGGGCAATAATCATTCTTCCGTTTCGGGTAAAGTGAGATTGCGCGGTTTTGCCTACGATAATATTAAAATAAATACGATTACGGCGGCTTTGCCCGGCAAAACATTGACGGCTGTGCGCCCTAGCGGTGCGGGGACTTGGTCGCAAGGTTCAATTTCTTCCTCCGATGGTGCCGTATTAACCGTTGAAAAACTGGGCGCCGATTACCTCGGCTACTACGTAAAATGGACTTTGGATTGGGATACGGAAAAAACAACCGTAGACCTTGCAAAGGAAATTAAGATAACCGTAAACGACGGCACAAACTCTTCTTCGGATACTAAGGCCCACATGCCTTCAGCTGTAACGGGTGTTACCAGAAATCGAACGACCACTGCGCAGCATAATACGGCATTTGCGGGTAAAAATCCGGGTCAGTTCGTTGTGTTTGCAAACGGTGAAAGTCAATACCTTACTCGTATTAAAGAGGTTGACGGTAATACGGTAATGCTTGATGAACCGGTTCCGGTAGAAGCAAACCAAGTTTTTGTGTACGGCTATGATGCAAACGAAGCAAAAACGAATGTAAACATCGTGCCGTTTATAACGGATATCGAAACCGCTTTGATGAGTGCCGACGGCGGATTTAAAGGTGCTTTTTCGCGTGCTTCCACGGGAGAATACCCCGTGCGTGCAGGTGAAAGTCTTAAAATAAAAGGATTTAACCTTAACACGGGTACGGTCATGCTCGGCTCAACATCGCTTGGTTCGACTTTGAACAATATTTCCATAACATCATCTCATACAAGCGGTGAAATTTCAGTGCAAGTGGGCGGCAGAAAATCCATAAACAATATGGTCGATGTAAGCAAGCCGTATAATATTGAAGCAAACGGTATAAACAATAATATATTAACCGTAAAGCGCAAATTGTTTATATGGGAAACAAAAACTCTTATCGGCAATGCTGCTTTGGAAAGTCCGCAATTTGTAATGGGTAAAAATTCCAAATATTATATGGCGTACGGTAATTTAAGGAGTATGGGTAGCGGCAGTAATGCAATGCGCTTGTCTTCTCTTATTGACGGAACTGAAAATAACGAGTGGGAAAAATGCTATAGTAAATACCATAATACCGTTATAGCTTATGACGATAACGGAAACCCGTATATTGGAGCTACAAATACGGATAGATCAGGGTATAGCACAGCTTTTACGCTTTTTTTCCAACAATCTGCAGGGACGGATGCTTATAATATTGGTATCAATAAACATCGTCTTGAAAACTCGGATAACGAATTGAGGCATGTATACGATGTAAACCGTGTACAAATACCTAAGATGGCGGTTAGGGGAGGCGGTACATCTGCAAATCCTGCAAAACTTACCGTTGTGTATTTTGATAAGAACGTTAAAGATGATGCTCCAATAAAATATCGTTACGGTACTGTAACGGCAGCAAATAGCGTTACAGGCGGAATAAGTCATGATATTAGTCCGGATGGTGACACCGGTGCGGATCCTGAAAATTCGGGTTCGGCTAAAGGGTACGAAATTATTGCAAACAAAAGCTCAACCTATAAGGGCGGTCAATATGCAGCCGTAGGACTTACTTCCAACAATAGGGCTATTGTTGTATGGTACGATGCGTCACATTCACAATTGATATACAGCTACCGCGATATGGGTACCGGCAGTTATACGGAGCCGACGGATTCCGATAGATTTACAAGTCAATGGCAAGACCATGCCGTTGTTATCGACAGCGGAGCTCCGCTGTATGTAGACCTCGTTGTCGATGATCAAGACGGTGTTCACATCGGCTACTATTCCGGAAGCAACAACGGCGTGCGCTATGCATATCTTGCACCCTCAAAGGTAACAGGGACGGCTAAACCGGACACGAGCGACTTTAAAATTGCTACGGTTGATACGTATATGAACCCCGGTTCCTATCTTAAAATAGGGGTGCGCAAAGAAAACAACAAGCAAGTACCGTATATGAGCTACTACCATAACGGCTTTTTCGGGTCGGCAAATGCGGCTCGTATGGCTTGGCTAAAAGATGGTATTGCTTCTGCCGCCGATGTTAAAAACGGCGTTGAAAGCGGTAAGTTTACCGGCAACTGGGTGGTTATGACCGTTCCGGCAACAGAAGGTATTCAGCAATATACGATTTGTCAAGGGGTGCCTACGAGCGGTACGTATCAGGATAAGGTTATTGCCGCGTACTTTACCACTGCAAATTATGAAATGGCGGTGCTGAAAAAGTAACATAAAAGCCGGTAAGTGAACTCTTACCGGCTTTTTGTTTTTAGAAACACGTTGCGTTTCTAATCTTTTATATTTAGTAATAAAAAAATAAGATATTGGCAAAAAATTAAAATAATTTGGCATAACATACAAATGAAATTAAAAAAAATTGATCCAGTTTTTCTAATAAGAGAAGATCGCGATAGATGATTATAGTTTTAGGAAATTTGTAACTAAAAAAGACATCTCATATTCTCTTTACTCCGGTATTGCCGGCTGAACAACCCTTTGTCGATAAGCCGAAAATGTGATATAATTGTCCGTTATGCAAACGGTACAAAGCGCGCTTGAAGCATACATACACGACCCCGCGGTTTTTTTTGTTTTTCCGACCGACATAGCCGCTTCTGCGTGGGCGGAATATGCGCTGCGCTTTGAAAAAGCGGTAGCTTTGGAACGCTTTACCGCATGGGACCGCTTTAAAAGCGAATCGATCCGTGCCGTACACCAAAATAAAAACAGTATTCCTTCGGTGCTCAGAAAACTTTTTGTACTTAATCTTTTAGAGCTGAATAAAACCGAGCATATATTTCATTCCCTCATTCCGGATTTTTATGCAGCTCACGCTTCCGGTTTTGCAGACTGGATTGCTTCGCTTTTGCCACAGCTTGCTTCGTGGGAAAAGCGGTACACGGCGCATGCCTCGGCTGCAGAGAAAAATTCCGCTTCAATCGAAAAAGACGGAACGGCAAGTGCGTATTTTGCCGATGCCGAAGACGCCGATTTATATGAGCTTAAAAAATGCTACAGCCGCTTTTTGGATGAACATAATTTATTTGAGCCTGCGTGGGAAATGCCGCCGTTTGAAAGCCGGGGCAATTCCTATGTTATCGTATATCCTGAAATTTTACAGGATTTTGACGAATACCGTACACTTTTGGAACAAAGCCCGTCGGTGAATCTTATTCACGTTCCGCAAAATCCGTCTGACGCTTTTTGCCGGTTTATTCCATGTGCAAGCGCTGCCGAAGAATTGCGCCGTGCAGCTCTTTTTATACGCTCTTTATGTACACCGGAAAACGGCAGAGCCGCTCTTGAATGGACCGATATTGCCGTAAGCGTTCCCGATACGGACACGCTGATTCCCTACGTGCTTAGAGAATTCTCCTTATACGATATTCCCGTTCAGCTTCGTTCGGGCAAAACTTTAAGCCGCTATCCTGCAGGTAAATTGTTTTCGCTTATAAAAAAGTGTGCCGACGAGGATTTTTCTTTTGAAACTTTGCGCTCTCTTTTATGCGACGCGTCTTTTCCATGGAAAGATACAACGGCGATACATCAACTTATTGAATTCGGCATACAAAACAACTGTATGTGTTCATACGATGGAACGGATATATGGGAAGAAGCATTTAAAAAAAATGGCGGAGAAGAGCGCTGCCGTGCGCTATACCGCTTGCTAAAAAAAGATATTGCTGCACTGAACGCTGCTTCTTCTTTTGAAAAAATTCGAGAGCGTTATTTTATATTTAAAAACGATTTTTTTACTGCCGGTGATTTTTTGCCGCAAGTCGACCTTATTCTCAGCCGCTGTATTGCCGAATTGGGAACTCTTATCGATATTGAGCGCTCGTACCCCGATGCAGCTTTTTGCCGTGAGCCTTTTGCTTTTTTTGTAAAACAGCTTGATTCAAAAGACTATGTGCAGCAAAGCACTGTGCGCGGCGTCAGCGTGTTTCCATACCGGCTGGCTGCAGGAGCACCTTTTAAACAACATATTGTATTAAACGCTTCGCAAAATGCGGTAAATGCCGTACATACGCCGCTTTCGTTTTTGCGCTCCGATAAACGGGCAAAGTTGGGTGTACAAGACAGCGATACGGGTGCACAGTTTGCCGTTTTGTATGCTTTGCACAGCGAACATCCTTTGTATGCAAGCTATGCTGAAAAAACTTTTACCGGCTATGCGTTAGCTCATGCGACTTTTAGCACATTGCTTCAAAAAACAAATCAGCCGTCCGATTCCGTATCACAGGATAAAACGCGCTCAAAAGCATCCTTTGCCGATGCTTTTGAAGCCGAACGTAATTTGTTTGCCTGCAATGTTTTAGAAACCGGTGTTTTAGACGCGGAAGCTTTTACCGGAAAAAAACCGAGCTTTATCCATTCAATACAAAAGACGGGCTTTGACGCGTGGTGCTCTCCTTTTGTACAAAAAAATGCGAGCGCGAACGGTACTGATGACAAGATCGCTGATTTTCCGCTTAAAATATTAAAACAGCGCATAGATTCTTTTGCCCGCGATTCTGCAAGCGGAAAAATACGCGTGTCGGCAAGCAGTTTAAACAGCTTTTATACTTGCCCGGTACAATGGCTTTTTTCGCGCGTACTGCGTATAAAAGAATATGAGCCTTCCGCGTCTTTGGCAGACGATGTATTTATCGGTACACTGTACCACGAAATAATAAAACGCGTGCTCAGTCAATTGCGTAATTCGACACAACTGCTGCAGTGGAAAAATGAAGTTCCGGCAAAACAAGTGCAGGATATTGAATACTTTACCCGTGAGGTTATAGAAGGCTTGCCGTCTTCTTGCGGTTTACCCAATGAGCTGAGCCCACTTACGGTGGAAATGCTTCACAGCCGCATTAAAACGATTGCAGATGTGCTGAGCAATTTTTTTGCCGAATTTACGGCATGGTTTTCAGGCTGTACGGTTGTGTCTGTTGAAGAAAGTTTGTCGCTGGAAAACGAACGGCAGATTTTGGAAGGAACGCTCGACTGCGTTTTGGAATGTACTGACGCTCAAAACGGAGATGACGGCTTGTACATAGTCGACTTTAAAACGGGTGCTATGCCTTCTTTTGCCGACTGCATAGTTCAGCCGCCTGACGGAGTATTGACGAACTTTCAGCTTGCAGCTTACATCCGTTTGTACGAAAGCATAAAGTGTTCGGGTAAACCCTGGGTAAACGGAGCGTTTTTTTTCAGTATACACCGCGCAGAAATTCAGCCCATAGTAGGTTCAGTGGTGTCGGCGGCAACGGGAAAAACCAAACCCTATCGGGCAAACGATATTTTAAGCAGAACTGAAGCGAATGCGCGCGGTTTTTCGGTAGACGATACGCTTCAAGCATTTGAACGCTCGGCAAACGATTACGTAAACGCGCTTTGCGATAAAAAGCTTACTTTGTTTACCGATTCCAAATGCCGAGGGTTTTTCCCTGACGGAACAAAAGTGCCGTACAAAACGTGCGCCGCTTGCGAATACAAAGCGCTGTGCCGAAAAACCTACGTTGTATCGGGGGCAAACGATGAGTGATGCGGCTGCTTTACATCCGTTTTTGGAACAAAAATTAAATGCAGAACAGCGCTGTGCGGTTGTGCAAAAAGACAATTGCGTTGTTTCGGCAGGCGCAGGTTCGGGAAAAACCTTTGTGCTTTCGCGCCGCTTTGCCCATCTGGTTGTCGATGAGGGTATGCCGGTAGACGGTATTTTAACGCTTACTTTTACCAATAAAGCCGCTTCGGAAATGTACGAGCGTATTTACAAAACACTTGCACAAACCGCTGAACACTGCGAGCCTGATAGTGAACAGTACCGGCGCGTTAAAACGGCTTTGGCGGATTTTCACAAAGCGCGCATACAAACGCTCGACTCGTATTGTGCATTTTTGCTTCGCACATCGGCACGCTTTTACGGTATTCGCCCCGATTTTACCGTAGACTGTGAAGCGGTGGATGAGTATGTGCAAAAGCAAGCGCTGTTATTTGCACTGGAGCACCGCAATAGCAATGCACTGAGGGTTTTAAGCGGTACGCAGGATATACACAAAACGGCATGCGATTTTTTTGCCGGCGCTGTGCTCAAGTATTCGGTCCTTGCTCATCCTTTTGATTTTAATTCTTTTATAGATAAGCAAATACAAAAACTTAAAAGTATGTGGGACTGTCAATCGCATATTGCAGAGCAAACGGAATTATGTCCCGAAGTGCCGGTGCGCGCCGCCGATATTGAACGCTATGTACAGCTTATGCGAGAAGAACGGCAAAGCGTTGTTTCCGGTACGCAAAACGCCGTGAACCGGCAAAGTGATTGGTCCGCAAATTTTGAACAACGCATGCTCTCTTTTTTTGATGAATTGTACGTTTTGCAAAAACAAAGCGCACGCGGAAAAAAAGGCAGCGCCGTTAAAACGCTTCGTTCGGCGTATGGTGTTTTATCGGGAATAGCGAATTATCTTTTGCACTTTGCCGATATGCTTGAATTGATTCCCTTGGTGGAACTTTTTGAACAGCGCATAAACGATTGGAAACGCTCATCGGGGATTCTCACCTTTGCCGACGTATCGTCTCTTGCGCTGCGCATTCTTATCGAACACCCCGATATACGGTGTGCGGAAAAAAAGCGCATTTCGGCAATTATGATTGACGAATTCCAAGATAATAATGAAGATCAACGCGATATGCTTTTTTTACTTGCCGAAAACCCGCAGCGTACGGAAAAATCCGTTCCCCGCGCACATGAATTATGCCCTGATAAATTGTTTTTTGTAGGGGATGAAAAACAGTCGATTTATTCTTTCCGCGGCGCTGATGTAGGCGTTTTCCGTAAACTTAAAAGTGATTTAAATGCTCAATCTTTGTTTCTTTCGGCAAATTACCGATCGTCTTTTTCTTTGGTGGCAGCGTTCAATTCGCTTTTCGGCGGTTTTTCGTATCCGGACAACACTTATAAAATACCGGGTGCTTATTCGGTGTTTATTCAAGATTACCAGTTGAACAGCGGCGAAAAGCTTCCGGCATTTGAAGCCGAATACACAAAAGTATGTCATCCCGAACAAAATGCGGACAAGCCGCCGCAATCGCTACACAGTTTGCAGAACGCTTCGACAAGTTCGGAGCTGTCACCAAGTTTGAACCGCACGGCACACAAATTGCAGGACGCTCCCATTCATGTGTGCGTGCTGGATACGGGAACAGATACTGCGGATAACGCGGACGCCAAAGGCGGTGCTCAAGACGATGAGTTTATCCGCAGCGAAGAAAACGAAGCGGTATTCGTCGCTGAAAAAATCGCTTCTTTGATACAAAGCAAACGCTACCGTGCACAAGACATTGCGGTTTTGTTCCGCTCGTATACTTCTCAGCTTGTGTACGAAAAACACCTTCGTTTGCGCGGCGTTCCGTACACGGCGGAAAACGTCGTGGGCTTTTTTGCCGATGCGCCGGTAAACGATATGTATTACTTTTTACGCCTTATTGTGTATCCGCAGGATTTACGTTCTTTTGCGGCTGTGCTTCGTTCGCCCTTTGTGCGTTTATCCGAGCGAGCCGTTCTTTTATGTTTGTCTGCGGCGCTTGAGCGCACAAAAAACGACGAGCATAGGGTATTGTTTTGTGCGGATAATGCCATCGCTTTAGAAGCGGACGATGCATACCGTTTTACTTTAGGCATGAGCCGTTACGAAAACTTACGCCGCCGCTGTGCCGCTTTATCCTGTGCCGAAACGGTAAATTTGCTCTGGTACAACGAAGGCTACCGCTTTGAAACGCTGTGGAATAAGGAAGGTATGCTGTTTTCTCAACTGTACGATTATCTGTATGAACTTGCGCGTTCAGCGGATAGCCGGGGAGAAACCTTAACCGATTTTGTAGAATACTTATCCGACTTGGAGCGGACACAGCGGCGGCTTGACGGTATGGACTTACCGCTAGAGCAAAAAAGCGCGGTGCGTCTTATGAGTATACACAAAAGCAAGGGACTTGAATTTCCGGTAGTATTTTTGTGCGGCACTTCATCGCGCGCAAAAACGGACACAAATACCGATAAAATGTACGCCGACAAAGAGTGGGGCATATCGTTTAATTTTCCGCCGCCGCGGGGTACAAAAGAGTGTACTAAAAACTTTTTCTTTGACTATATGGCTTGTTCGGCTGCACGCAAAAGCGATGCGGAATTGCGCCGTCTTTTGTATGTAGCGCTTACGCGTGCGGAAAAAGAATTGTACATAAGCGCTTCATATTCGCTAAATCAAAAAGCGCGCGATTTATTGGAAGCGGCGCAAAAAAATGGTTTTGACAACAATGCGGTGTCAAAATATATGTCCGAATACAGTTCGCAAGAGCTCTTTTGTGCGCAGCGTTTATGTGCGTTGTTCGACTCAAAAACCGAAACGGTAAAAAATGCCGAAAATCTTTTGGTAAAGCCTGAATTTTATGTGCCTAACGGAAGCTTTTTTGCTTTGCTTTTACCCTTTATTGCGTTTTTTTCGCGCAGCACGGACGGCTGTTGCCCGTTTACTCTTGAACTTATTCCCCGTATGAGTCGGCAAGATATAGCGCGCTTGTCTTCGGTAAAAAAAACGGCTTCGCTGCAGGATGTTCAAAAGCAACTTGCTTTCGTGTATAAAAACGTTCCCGTGTTAACCGCGCCTGTGTTACCCAGCCCGTACCGCAACCCCTCAAAGCTGTGCGAAACACTTTCTTCCGGTTTGTCGGATGTGCTTTCCGATGCATCAGAGGAGCTTATCGGAGCGCCGGACGTTTTTGCCGATGTATCAGAGGAGTATGTCGCATCGCCTGAACAAGGGCATGCGCAGTTTTCGGCACAAAAACGCTTGGCGGTAGATGACATCATTCAATCGATTCCAAACGGGGCGTTCGGTTACGAAGATTTTGGAACCATCGCCCACGCGTTTACCGAAGCCGCTTTTACGGGGAAAACAGTTCATATTCCCGCTGTTACCGCCGCCGCACTTAACACAAGTCAGCTTAAAACCGTAACCGAAACGGCTCAAAAAATGGCGGAAGGTTTTGTAAACTCTTCTTTGGGGCAAAAAGCAAAAAATGCCGTGTGGCGCAAAAACGAATATGCTTTTAAATTGCTGCTTACAAAGGCAAAAAACGGCGGGAAGCAAGACGGCTCTTATGTTATCGTAAACGGTACAATGGATTTGGTATACGAAAATAAAGACGGCAGTTTGGTTGTTGTAGATTTTAAAACCGATTTTTCGGAAAATCCCGAAAACCATATCGTTCAGCTTGCTTCGTACCGCCGTGCGGCTGCTCTTATGCGGCATAAAAATCCGTTGGACGTGCACTGCTTTTTATACTATTTTCGCACGGGACACGCGGTAGATATCAGCGCTCAAACCGAACAAGTCGACTTGGAAAAAATAGTTTTCGGATAAAGCTCTGGTCTGCTGGTACTATAAAGCACCGGTAAACAGTTAAACGGCGGGCAAGCGGTGAATTGCTTGTGATTTTATAATTCGCTTAACGGAATGTGGTACACACTTGCGCAATTATGACAAATGATTTCAAGCGGGTCATCTCCGTTTTGTTTTATATCGTTTAATTCCGCTGCGCTTAAATTACGCATTGCTTGAATATAGTGTTCTTTTGAACAGGAGCAGTCGAATATGATATCGCGTTCCAAAACCGCTTGCGGAGAAAATTCGCGGAACAAACCGTAAACAATATCTTCGCGTTTCCCGCCTTCGCTAAACCATTGCCCCAAAGGAGGGCAGGCAGAAAAAGCGCGCTCCATACGCACGATTGCATCTTCGGTATTTGCCGTATTTTTAACCGAGTGTCCGCCCGTTTCGGGCATAACTTGCATAAAAAGTCCGCCCGCACCGATAACGTTTCCCTTAGCGTCCATTTGTATGCTTGTATTAAACGCCGTATGAATTTGTTCCGATTGTTCAAAATACCAGGTTAAATCTTGCGCGATATTGCGGTGTTTTATTTCAACTACGCCGGTTTGGTTTTTGACTTTTTCCCCGTTTTTGCTTTCGGGGCAGCGCGTTACGCTAAGCGTACCGCTTCCGAAAAAAGGAGATAAATCCCAGCTTTCAAGCGGTTTTTCTATCGGGATGGGGTTTTGCAACAGTCTGCCGCGCACAAAGCCTGCCGAATTCGCTTCAACGGCAAAACCTGCAGCCGGTCCGTTTGTGTCGTAGCGGAATATCAAATGTTCGCGTCCTTTCATTGTTTGGATCATCAGTGCGGCGCACAAACTTGCTTGCCCTAGCACCATCGTTTCCAAAATGCCCAGTTTGTGCTGAAAGCGCATTTGGTTGACAAATGTACTTCCGTGAAACAGTGCGCCTCTAAATAGACCGTCTGCGGCAATAAAAACGGTCATACCGTCTTTTTCAAGGCTTTGTAACCGTACGAGCAGCTCTTTTCCTTCAATTTCGGCTTTTATCATAATGTTGTACCGGCAAAACCACACAAAATTGTGCCGTATTGCGCCGTCAACTTTTTTTGCCCGCCTGCACTAAGGTAACGGCTGAGGTGATGACGATGTCTTCGACCGAGCAGCCGCGCGACAAATCGCTTATCGGAGAAGCAAAGCCCTGCAAAATCGGACCGAACGCGTCGGCTCCCGCCAAGCGCTGTACCAATTTGTAGCCGATGTTTCCCGCGCCCAAATCGGGGAAGATGAGCGTGTTGACTTTACCGGTAATGGGGCTTCCCGGCGCTTTTTTTTCGGTAACCGAAGGGATGAGGGCGGCATCGGCTTGGATTTCTCCGTCGAGGCACAATGATGGAAACTTTTCTTTTGCGATGCGCACGCCTTCCTGCACGCGAAGTACGTTTTCGTCTTTACCGCCGGAGCCTTTGGTGCTGAACGACATCATCGCGACAACCGGCTCAACGCCGAGCATGGTGCGGCACGATTCGGCTGCAGCACCGGCTATATCGGCAAGCTGTTCGGATGTGGGGCAGGGGACGACTGCACAGTCGGAAAAAATCATAATACCGTCGGCGCCCCATTTGGAATTGTGCATATCCATAACAAAGCATGAGGATGCGGTTTTCATGCCCGGCGCCGTTCCGATAATCGTGAGGCCTGCGCGCAAAACGTCGGCGGTTGCCGAAAGCGCACCGGCTACCATTGCATCGGCTTTGTTTTTGCGCACCATCATGGCACCGAAACGGAGCGCGTTTTTCATATCGACGTGCGCTTGTTCCATCGTCATACCTTTTTTTGCGCGCAGTTCGCAGTACACGGCGGCAAAATCGTCGTGCCATTCGGAGTTTTCGGGGTCTATGATATTTATGCCCGCAAGCGAAACGCCTTTTGCTGCGGCGACTTTTTCTATGTCCGCTTTATTTCCGAGAAGCGTTACCGAAGCGGCAAGTTTTTCTTTTATAATTTGAGCGGCGGCCGCGACCGTGCGCTCTTCAGTGCCTTCGGGCAATACGAGCCGGTTTTGCAGTTCTCCGGCTTTTTTTTTCATTGCGTCTACAAAATTCATATGGGCATCCTTTATAACAGAGTTTTATCTATCATAATGCCGCACACCGATTTGTGCAAGAGCTGAGTTTTTAGCAGATGCTTTACGGAAGCTTGTAGTGTAGATTTTTGTGAAGAATGTGTACTATAATGTTAAGAACATAAATTAAGGAGGTTTTATGAAAACTGTATTGAAAATAACGGGAGCATTTTTTTTAGTTTGCGCCATATGTGTGTTTGTTGCTTGTCCGAATGCTGCAAACGAATTGGATGTTTCCGGTGCAGGAAATGGCGGAATAGGTGGAGAAGCTTCAGGCGGTAATGAAATTATACCACCTCCCGGCAAAAACTACACGGTAGAAGGTGTGAAATTTAGAATGAACGATATAAATGCGGTAACAAACAAAACTGTAGGACACGCCGATGAAGACAATAACAAACCGCATCCAATAAGCTTAAGCGCTTACCGAATAGCGGAAACCGAGGTAACTCAAGAGCTGTGGGAAAAAGTGATGGAAACCAATCCAAGTCATTTTAAGGGTGAACTTTTTCCGCCTGAAGAAAAAGAAGAGTAGAAAAAACGTCCGGTAGAGATGGTAACTTGGTTTGACTGTATTGCCTTTTGCAATGAACTTACTAAAAAAATACCAGAGTTGGGAGCAGACGAATGCGTGTACTATAGCGACAAAGCATTTACCACCGTGTACACAAAAGAGGATGCTAAAAATACTAAGAAGCCCTATCAAAACATAAATAAAAAAGGTTTTCGCCTGCCTACTGAGGCTGAATGGGAGTGGGCAGCCAAAGGCGGCAAAGAAGATAAATGGGCAGGAACAAATAAAAAAGAAAAACTTAAAAACTACGCGTGGTATTGGAATGATGACGGCGGGGATGCAAACGGTCAAACACACCAAGTAAAAAAGAAAGCTGCAAACGGCTATGGTCTGTACGATATGAACGGAAATGTGTGGGAGTGGTGCTGGGACTATTATAAAAATCCGCTGCCGGTTTCGTTACCGAAAGATTATACCGGTCCTGCTTTTGGCGGTTTTGGACATGTTAAACGCGGCGGCGCTTGGTCAAGCAAAGCGGAACGCTCTGCTTGTGCCTTTCGAACTTATAGCCTCAGCGAGGAGCAAAACGATCTGGGCTTACGCATAGTGTGCCGTCCGTAAAAACTACACCATATCGAATTGACGGCAGGCTTGAGTAATTGTGCTTTTGTCCGCCGTCCACAGCTTGTATTCGCTCATTCTCTTAAACGACATGCTGACGCTTTCTTTTTTATAGAACATGGGGCTGTGTACGAGTTTTATCCCGCATCAATTCTCCGCGCAATTCAAGGTCGTCCAAGATTTTTTTGTACATGGTTTCGTCGATTTTGTAGTACTTGCGGTACAACAAATAACTTGCGCCTATGCACAGCGGAGGAAAAAGAAGCATGGCAGTTTTCATCATTAAAAGACCGCCGATGCTGACATCTTCGGCTGAGATCGCTTCTTTTATGCCGGAAACGATGATAACGGCGCTGACTATGCTGCTTCCGAGCGCGTTTGAAAATTTGCTTATAAACGGCTGCAGCGAAAACGAAATGCTGTCGTTGCGTTTGCCGAGTTTCCAATGTCCGTAATCAACACAATCTGCAAGAAACATAAACATCATAAGCTGAATAAACGCTTCGCCTACAAAAATCAAAATGCCTGCAATGCCAATAAAAATCATCGTGTGTACCGGAGCGAAAAAAAACAGCACATAGCCGGTTAACACCATACAGGTTGCCAAGGTAAATACGGTTTTTCGTACAAAGAATTTGCTTAGTAAGGGAAAGATTGAAAGAGCTGTAATTTGCGAAAGTCCCAAAACAACTGCAAATACCGAATACATACGCTCGTCGCCGTATGCATACTTAAAAAAGTACAATCCGAATCCGGTAGTTGTTGTATAGCCGGTCATAAATAGCGTCATTAAAAGTGCCGTAAAAATAAGCTGGTCGTTTCCGGCAATTATGTGCAGCAATTCGGTAAGGGTAGTGCGGTTTTGTTCTTTTGTTATCTTTGGTTCTATTACGCCGATTAAAGTAATGCTTTGAGTAAGCCACATGGAAATTGCAGTGATGACGGCAAAAACAAAATAAGCCTTTGTAAGGCTCCCCGTTTTATTGCTTAAAAACGCGGTAAGGGGTACAATGCTTGCAACTACGGAAAAAAGCCCGATATTGGCACACAGGCGTGCGACGGCACCGATTTTTTCCCTTTCTTTTTGGTCGACGCTTAAAGCAGGAAGCATAGACCAATAGCTTATATCGTTTGTTGTAAAAGTAATTCCCCACAAAAGATACACGACGGCAAAAAATACCGTATAAGCGCTGCCGCTGACTTTAAAATCGCTAAACAGCAAAATCGTTAAAATGCCTGACGTAAAAGCGCCGAAAGCAATCCACGGTTTAAACTTGCCGAATTTGGTTTTGGTATTGTCGACTATTAACCCCATAACGGGATCATTGCATGCGTCGAAAATACGTGCAGCGAAGATAATAAAGGTAATATGCCACAAAATTCGGGTTGGAACGCAAATAACGTCAGTCATATAAAAAATTAAATACATATTCACCAGCGCATACACCATATCGCGCCCGATAGTTCCCAAGCCGAATGTCCAACGGTTTCGTTTCATTGTAGCACCCCTTTTTATACAGGCACTTTTATTATAGCACGTTTTTTCCTATTGACCAATCGGTTAAAACAAGCTATCCTATGGCAAATAGTTGTGTTCGGCAAAACTGTGCCGAATTTTATATAACGGAGTTTTGTTTATGATTTTCCCTTTAGAGGAATTGGTACAGTTTACGGATAACATATACGAAATAACGTGTGCCGCCAGCCGCCGCGCGTATCAACTTTCTATGGTAAAAGATGCCATAATCGAAGAAAACGACGGCAAAGTGGTATCGCTTGCCGCCCGCCAGCTTTTTTCCAAACAGGTTGAATACCGAATCGAAGCGTAAAACCGTCGTCGTTATTTGCGCGCCGACGGCGTGCGGAAAAACTTCTTTTGCCGAAGCACTTTTTGCAGACGGTTCATCTTCTCCTTTTGCCGGCAAAGCCGAAATTATCAGTGCGGATTCCATGCAAGTGTACCGCGGTTTTAACATTGGAACGGCAAAAGCATCTGCAGATTTGTGCAAACGTCTTCCCCATCATCTTATAGATATTTGTTCTCCCTGCGATCAGTTCGGCGCAGGCGATTTTGTACGCGAAGCGCTTTTTTGCTGTAAACTCATATACGAGCGCGGTAAGCTGCCGGTTATCCTCGGCGGCACGGGTTTTTACATACGGAATTTTATTTACGGACTTCCGCCGACCCCGCGAGCGGACGATCAAGTACGGCGCAAAATCGCCGAGCGGATGGAAGCCGAAGGTGCGCAAAAGCTGTGGGACGAGCTGTACGTAGTGGATCCTGAAAGCGCAAAAAAAATACATATACACGATGAGTACCGCATAAAGCGTGCTTTGGAAGTGTGTGCGGCAAGCGGTAAAAAACGAAGCGATTTTGCCTTAAAACCGGTTGCGCGCAACGGCTTTCGTTTTTTGA
This sequence comes from Treponema lecithinolyticum ATCC 700332, assembly GCA_000468055.1. Taxonomy (GTDB): domain Bacteria; phylum Spirochaetota; class Spirochaetia; order Treponematales; family Treponemataceae; genus Treponema_C; species Treponema_C lecithinolyticum. The sequence goes on from KI260564.1 coordinate 377,638, forward strand.
TTTTGTCGCTGCAAAGAAGCCGCGCCGAGCTGTACGAAAGAATAAACGAACGTGTAGAGTCCATGTTTTCTCAAGGTCTTGAAGATGAAGTGCGTTCGTTAATTGCTGCAGGCTGCCGTTCTTCCATGCCGGCTATGCAGGCTATAGGTTACCGCGAGTTTTTTACTGCTGACGGAGTATTTAACGAAAGTACCGAAAATGTAAAAGAACGTATTAAAAAAAACAGCCGCTTATATGCAAAACGTCAGCAAACTTTTTTTAAATCTTTTACGGACGCCGTCCTTTTACCTGCCGAAGATACAGCAGGCGGCATAAAGAAAATCGGCGAATTTTTACAATGAATGTGCAGCAAGAATGTGCAACATACTTGACGCGCACTTAAAATTCAGTCATAATACTGCCAGTTTTCAAATAAAATAAGGAGTGCTGTTGTGCCCTGTGGTAAAAAGAGAAAGCGTCAAAAGATAGCCACTCACAAGCGGAAAAAAAAGCTCAGAAGAAATCGGCATAAAAACAAATAGCTTTGTGTTATTCTATTGACTATGCAACGAGAAGGCCGCTCATCCGGTAGCCGTGTTACCGGCTGCGGTCTTTTTTTTAGCTCGGTACCTAAAGCCGGCTTTTACGAGGAGATGTTTTACGCTGCTGGAAAAAATAAGCGGACCTCAGGATTTAAAACACCTTAGTATCGAAGAACTGAAACGCTTGTCGCAAGAAATAAGATGTCGCATTATAGACGTGGTAACTCGTACCGGCGGACATCTTGCCAGCAATTTAGGCGTCGTCGAATTAACCGTTGCGCTGCACGCGGTATTCGACAGCCCTTCCGACGCTCTGATTTGGGATGTCAGTCATCAATGTTATGCGCATAAACTGCTTACCGGACGCTTTGAGCGCTTTGATACGCTCCGACAAAAAGACGGTCTTTCCGGTTTTACCAAACATGCGGAAAGCGATCATGATTGGTTTGATGCAGGGCATGCGTCTACATCCATTTCATCGGCTCTCGGTTTATTGGTCGGCCGCAGGCTTTTAGACTGTGAAGGTAAAGTTATTGCCGTTATCGGAGACGGAGCGCTTACCGGCGGTATGGCGATGGAAGCTTTGTCGCATGCCGGACAGCTTGCAAAAGATGCGGTGGTTATTTTAAACGACAATCAAATGTCGATTAACGACAATACCGGCGCACTGTCACGTTATTTAAGCCGCTTAACCGCTACCGCAGAATATCAAACGTTCCGATTCAATTTTGACCGATTGGCTAAAAAAATCCCGTTTATCGGCAAAGCTTTTATCAATTTAATAGTCCGCATAAAACGCGCTGTAAAAGGATTTGTATTCCATAATAACTTTTTTTCTGATTTGGGTTTTGAATACGTAGGACCGCTGAACGGCCACGATATAGAGCAAATGATCGGCGTGTTTCGCAAAGTAAAAAAAATAAACCGTCCCGTAGTTATTCATTTAATTACCAAAAAGGGAAAAGGCTATGCTCCTGCCGAACAAAACCCCGCTTTATATCACGGTGTAAACGCAGGCGGCGCAAAAGCCGAGCGTCCGACTTTTACTGCGGTTTTTGCCGAAGCAATTGTCCGTGCGGCAAAAAAAGACAAACGCATTGTTGCCGTAACGGCTGCTATGACCGACGGCACCGGTTTAACCGAATTTGAAAAATGTTTTCCCGAGCGCTTTTTTGACGTCGGCATTGCCGAACAGCACGCCGTAACCTTTGCAGGCGGTTTAGCCCGTGCAGGCTTAAAACCGGTGGTGGCTATTTATTCTACGTTTATTCAGCGCGCCGTCGATCAGCTTATTCATGATATCGCTTTACAAAACATTCCCGCAGTATTTATGCTCGACCGTTCCGGTCCCGTTCCCGACGACGGTGAAACACACCAAGGTGTGTTTGACATATCGCTTTTGCGCCCCGTACCGAACGTATCGCTTTTAGCGCCGGCTACGCAGCGGGAATTGGAACTGTGTTTTGAATGGGCGCTCGCACAAAAAACTCCCACGGTTATACGCTATTCTAAAGGCGAATGTCCGGAACAAACCGACTCGTGTTCTCAAAGTGTTTGCACGGGGCGCGGCGTATTGCTTACGGACGGCGCGCCGGCAAAAGACAAAGTGCTGCTCGTGTGCACCGGCGGTATTTTTTCCGAAACAAAACAAGCTGCCGACGAATTAAAAAAATACGGCAAAAGCGCCGATATCTACAATTTGCGTTTTTTAAAACCGCTCGATAAAGATTGGTTTTTGTCCGTAGCCGCGCCCTATGAGCGCGTGCTTTTTATAGAAGACGGTATACGGATCGGCGGCATAGGAACATATTTGGAATCTTTGCTTGACCGCCGGCTTCCGGGGAAAAAAACGGGAGTAAGCGGTTTCCCCGACCGTTTTTTTGCGCAAGGAAGCCGCAATCAAATTTTATGCGATGCGCATTTGGACGGTGTTTCTTTGGCGCAAAAAGCGCTGCGTTTGTGGGAGTAACCGATGGCAGGAATTATGAATACAGCAAACAGCATATATGGACAAAGCTTACAGGATACAAAAAGTTTTTTCCCGCTTCCTTTAGTACTTGCCGACCGCACGATTACAACAAAGCGCAGCGCGTATGTTATGTCTATCGTTAATTGCACGCCGGATTCTTTTTGGAAAGACTCACGCTGTTTTGAAACTCATAAAGCGGCTGAACGCGTTCTTGAACATTTTGAACAGGGGGCAGACATCGTCGATATCGGCGGCGAATCAACCCGGCCGCATTCGGTATACGTAAGCGAAGACGAGCAAATACAGCGTGTCGTACCCGTTATAGAAGAAGTCCGCCGACATTCAAACGGGGTGTTATCGGTTGATACGCGGACTCGTGCGGTAATGCAAGCGGCACGCCAAGCCGGTGCCGATATTTTAAACGATGTGGCAGCTTTGGAAGATGACAAAACTTTGGCACAGTGGGCGGCAAAAGAAAATATACCGGTTGTGCTTATGCACAAAAGAGGAATCCCGCTTGTAATGCAAAACAATACATGTTATACCGATGCTGTTCAGGATATTGCTTTATACCTTGCAAAACGGGTACAATATGCAATAGAGCAGGGGATTGCAAGCGATAAAATTATTATCGATCCGGGAATCGGTTTTGCAAAAGATGTGCAGGCAAACTTAAACCTTGTTAAAGCCGGTACGTTTTTTTTGAATGCGGTAAAAAAACACTGCCGGATAAGCATTGCGCATGCCCTTATCGGTGTGTCGCGCAAAAGCTTTATCGGCGAAATAACCGGAAAGGATGTTGAACGACGATTAGCAGGAACTTTAGCCGTTTCTTTTGCAGCGGTACAAAACGGATATACCATACTGCGCGCTCACGATACTGCGGAAACGGTTGATATGCTGCAAGTACTCGATGCTTTGCGCCGTACGCAAACGCCTATAATAGAGGAATGATATGAACGCCTTTGAAAAATTGCCTGAATTATACGCATATATTCGTCCGCTAGTTGATATCGGAATTCTGGCATTTATTTTATACAAAGTGTACGGTATTATCGTAAAAACACAAAGCTTACAAATTATAAAATTCGGCTTTATGCTGTTGGTAGCTTACGGACTTGCATTGTTCCTTGATTTATCAACTTTGCGCTGGATATTGAATTTATTGGCGCCAGGTGTATTAATCGGTTTTGCCATTGTTTTTCAGCCGGAATTGCGAAAAATAGTATTCAAATTGGGACAAACGGAGTGGTTTAAATTCCGTAACAGAACAAAACATACGTACATAGATTCCGTTTTAATTGCTGCGGAAATGCTTTCAAAACAAAAACGCGGTATGCTTGCCGTTTTTGCCCGAAAAACTTCGCTTAAAGATATTAGCGATACCGGTACCTATTTGAATGCAGACCTTACTTCGGGCTTACTGGTTACCATTTTCGGTCACGACACCCCGCTGCACGACGGAGCGGCAATTATTCAAAACGGAAAGCTGTTGGCGGCAGGCTGTTTTTTACCGCTTTCCGAACAATACGATATACGCAAAACCTTCGGTACGCGCCACCGCGCCGCACTCGGTTTATCTGAGGCAACCGATGCGGTTATACTCGTCGTATCGGAAGAAAGCGGTGCAATCAGTTTAGCTTACGATTCGCATTTACATTACGATTTAACAACCGAACAATTGACCGGTACTCTTGAAACCCTTTTGGATATTACCGCCGAATCGGTTACGCAGGAGGACAATATATGAGCATGCAGGATTTTTATACCCGCTTTTTTTCGAATTGGGCTGCAAAATTGGTTTCCATTGCGGTCGCCGTTTTATTGTATTTTTCGTATCAAATTTTATCGCTCGATACAAAGTCGTTTTCGGTTTCGCTGCAAGTGCGTGAAAGCGGTGTTTTTTCGCTTTCCGATGACCCGCCTTCATTTGTCCGCGTTACGGTGAGGGGAAAAGCCGAGCAAATCGCCGCCGTGCGCAAAAGCGATATCAAAGCGTATGTGGACGCAAGCACGGTGGTAAACGAAGGAGTTGCCTATCTTCCGGTAAAGCTTGCACTTGCCGATTATTTTACTTTGATAGATCCGCTTGATGTGCAAGTTAAACCGCATATGCTTTCTCTTGCATTTGAAGCTTCCGATTCTAAAATAGTGCCGATAAAACCGCTTTTTTCGGATGCGGTGCCGCAAGGCTACGAAGTGCGTTCGTGGAAAATTACTCCGGCGAATGTAAAAGTAAGCGGACCTAAATCGGCGATAAGCGCACTTGAGTACGTATACAGCGAAGCGCTTAGTTTAAGCGGTAAAAAAGCAAGTTTTTCTTCACCTTTAAAAATCGGCACTGTTGCCGAGCGGTTAACGGTTGAAAAACCTGCAAAAATAGTTATTGCAGTCGATATCGGCACTCAATCGGCACAACGCACTTTTACCGATGTGTCGGTCAAACCTTTGAATTTGGCTTCTTCGCTGGTAATTGTACACCCGCTTAAAACGGTAAATTTGGTTTTATCCGGAAACAAAACCGAATTGGATTCTTTTACTCTGTCGGAGCAAGCAGTTCAAGCGGATTTTACCGATGTGGATAAGCCGGGTACGTACACGGTGCCGCTTCGGGTAAACGTTCCGGATGCATTTTCTCCGGTTGATATAAGCGAAACTTCTTTGGAAGTTGAAGTTGCCGAAGCGGAAAAAGTCGGAAAAGTGCGCATGCGTTCGCCGAAAGAAAAACGGGCGGTGTAAAAATGATTACGGGATGCGGTATCGATATTGTTGAAGTACAGCGCTTTACCGGTTGGCTTAAAAAACCGGATCTGGTGAAGCGTTTTTTTCACCAAGATGAAGCATCATACGTTTGGGAAAGAGGTACGGACAAAGGAAAAACCGAAAGTTTGGCATCGCGCTTTGCTGCAAAAGAAGCCTTTGCCAAAGCGCTGGGCACAGGATTTACCGGTTTAAAACTTACCGATATGTGCGTACATCGCGATAAAAACGGAAAACCTTGTATGAGCGTATACGGGACGGCATTGCGAGCGTTAAAAAAAAACGGAGCTTGCCGTATTCATCTTTCCTTAAGTCACGAAAAATGCTACGCTGTAGCGCAAGTAATATTGGAAAGCGGCGAATAGGCATAAAAGGAGCTGGGCGTGAACCGTTATAAAAAGAAAACCGAACAAAAAAAACTGTCGGTTTCGTTTTATTCAAAACAAAAGGTGCATTGTCCTTTTTGTAAAAAGGAATTTTCACGCGAAGAAATGCTTTCAGGCGGCGGCCGTATGCAAGCCGGAGAGTTAACCGACGAGTTGCGCAGAATATTTGAACCGTCAAAAAAATTCGGTCCCGTATATCCGATGATTTATTCGATTGCGGCATGCCCAACTTGCCATGCGGCTTTGTTTTGGAATGATTTTGAACATTTTGCCGACGAAAAAACTGAAAGCGCCGTTGCCGATACCGAAGAAAATAGAAAAAAAGCAGTAAATACGATTTTTCCGTTTTATGATTTAAAACGCCAGCGCACTTTGCTCGACGGCGCGGCAGCATACTACCTTGCTTTGTTGTGCTACGAACAGCTTCCGCACGTGTATTCGCCGACTATAAAAAAAGCGCAAATAGCTTTACGTCTTGCATGGCTTTCGGGCGATTTAAACGCTTTATGCCCCGATCGCGGCTATGATTACATACAACAGCGTTTTTACCGTAAAGCTTTGTTTTTGTATCAAGAAGCACTCGACTGCGAAATAAACCGAATTGAAGACATCACCCTTATAGGAAACTTCGGTCCGGACATCGATAAAAACTACGGGTACGACGGCGTTATTTATTTGTGCGGTATTTTGGAATACAAATACGGTCAGCGCAAAAACGCGCACGAACGGCTGCAAAAAATAGGCGAATACAAACGCGCCATTGCACGCATATTCGGTTTAGGTAAATCGTCTAAAAATAAACCGAGTCCGCTTTTGGAACATTCGCGCAATTTGTACGACAATTTAACCGCCGAATTGCAAGAAGCAAACGTGCTTGACTTTGACGACGACGATTGATGAATGCGTAATATTTTGCTTACAGTGTCGTACGACGGAACTCGCTTTTGCGGCTGGCAAAAACAGCAGGGCGTGCGCACGGTTCAAGAAGAAATCGAAAAAGCTTTGACTTTTATTCATAAACAGCCGGTTGTATTATACGGTTCCGGACGCACCGATTCGGGAGTGCATGCCGCCGCACAAAAAGCAAATTTTTTTTCGCCGCTGGACGGTATTCCGACACAAAATTACGTGCGTGCGCTTAACGGATTGCTGCCCTGCGATATACGCATACACTGTGCCGAAGAAAAAGACGCCGCCTTTAATGCACGCTTTAGTGCGGTAAACCGTACTTACCGCTATTTTTTTTATACCGGAAAAATACCTGCCGCATGGGAAATGCCTTATGTGTGGCATTTGTACCGCAGCCCGGATATTTTTGTGTTAAACCGCATGGCAGGCATTTTGCACGGAGAAACGGATTGTTCGACTTTTTGCGCTGCAGGAGATAAAAGTCTTTCCAAAAGCCGCTTTATTGAGCGCGCACATTTTTTTATGCAAAACGAAAAATTGGTGTTTGAAATTTGTGCAAACGCTTTTTTGTGGAAAATGGTGCGCTCGTTAACCGGAACGATGATTGAATTGGAAGCAAAAGGCTTTGACGAAAAAGAATTCCGATCGGTTTTGGAAAGCAAAGACAGAAAGCGTGCGGGGCTTACCGCTCCGGCACAAGGGCTTTTTCTATGGAACGTATGCTTTGAAGGAAAACGCGTTCACGTGTAGTGTAAATGTTGTTCCAAAAAATACAGCGGCTACTTTTTTGCTTTTTTTTGTGTTTTTATCGGTTGACCGTCGCACAGCGAACACATACCGCTGTTGCCGTTTTTTACGCACGATTCGATTTTTTTTAAAGTTTCGTTGCTTAAAAAATGCTCCATAAGGCATGCGTCTTTTTCGGCATTTTCCGTTGAAATTCCCAAGTTTGTGCGTAAAAAACTGCTGATGGTGTCATGTTTGTGTTTAATTTCACGGTATTTTTTTTTGCCGAGTTCGGTCATAATGATATCGCCGTAAGGTTCGTGCTCTATCATTCCCTTATCTTCAAGACAGTGCAGGGCTATGTGAACGGAAGGTTTTGAAAGTTTAAGGGTTGCAGCAATATCTTTTACACGCGGCATATTGCCGTTTTGCGCAAGATTACCGATAGTTTCCAAATAATCTTCAAGGCTCTGTGTCATGATTTTATTATAACAGGCTTATTGGGTCTACGTCAACTTCAATATATGTGCCTAAAGGAGCTTTACAGTTTTTTAAAAACGAAGCGGCTGCTTGCCGGATGGGACCAAGATTTTTTGCACGCAGTAAAATATGGTAGCGGTAGTTTGCCGCAATTTTTTCGATTGGACATTCGGCAGGACCTAAAATCCGTATATCATTTTTGAACGGTAAGTTTTCCATGTAATCGGCGGCTTCATGTGCCGCTTGTTCTGCGTGTTTTTCATTTGCACTGCGGAATACTAAGCGTATTAAACGGCTAAAAGGCGGAAAGTGCAGCTGTTTGCGTTGTTCCAATTCTTGCCGGTAAAATTGTTCAATATTGTTCGAACATGCCAATGCTACTGCATTTCTTTGCGGGTTATAGGTTTGTACAACAACTTTTCCGTCGGGAAAAAAGCGTCCCGCTCTGCCTGCTACTTGGACGATAAGCGAAAACGTGCGCTCGTTTGCACGAAAATCGGGTAGGTGAAGACCGGTATCCGCTGAAACAACCCCGACCAAGCGAACTCCGGGAAAATTCAAACCTTTGGCAACCATTTGTGTACCTAATAAAATATCCGCTTTTCTTTCTTTAAATAAAGTGAATTTTTCCTGTATGTCTTCTTTTCCGTTTAAACTGTCGCTGTCCGCGCGTACAATGCGTGCTTGCGGAAATTTTGCTTTAATTTCTTCTTCTATATATTCGGTACCGAAACTTGCATATTCGGTATCCAAAGAACCGCATTCGGGACACGTTGTCGGAGGTTTTATCGACCAGCCGCAATAATGGCAGCGCAGCATTTTTTCTTTTTTATGATAGGTGAGGGCTACCGAGCAGTTTTTACAAGTCAGTTCAAAACCGCATGATTTACATCTAAAAAAACGGGTAAAGCCGCGTCTGTTTAAAAATAAAATCGTTTGTTTACCTTGTTTGAGCGTATCGTCTATTTCTTGGGCAAGCTGTGAAGAAATGCAGCCGCCGGTTTGTGAGCCGGAAGCGGGGTTTCCCAAATCAACCAATTCTATATTCGGCATTGTGCCGCCCGAAAGCCGCCGGGTAAGCACATGTTCGCTTATAGTGCCTTCTTGCATCATATACCATGCTTCCACCGATGGAGTGGCGCTTCCCATAATAAGGGGAATTTGTGCGTCGGTGCAGCGCTTTATTGCTATTTGACGCGCCGAATAGCGCGGACTGTTTCCGGATTTATAAGAGCCGTCGTGTTCTTCGTCTATAATGACTAAACCCAAGTCGGGTACGGGTGCAAAAACGGCACTGCGCGCACCGATAACGACACGGGCGTCCCCTCGCGCTATTCGGCGCCACTGTTCAAGTTTTTGACTTCCGGTAAGGGCGGAATGCAAAACTGCAGCCGTTTTGCCGAAGCGCTCGGTTACCGCTTGTACTACTTGGCTGGTAAGCCCTATTTCCGGTACCAAATAAATAACGCCTTTACCCTCGGCAAGCTTTGCTTCGGCTGTACGTAAAAATACTTCCGTTTTGCCCGATCCGGTACTTCCGTACAAATAGTGCATGCGGTAGCCTTGTGTAGAGAGTATGCCGTTTACCGCGTCCGTTTGCTCTTGCGAAAGCGTATGTTTAATGAATTCGGTTGCGTCCGCTTCAAGCGAAAACGAGGGCACACGGCTTTCCCGCCTGCCAGAGGGAAGCATTGCACTTAACGCTTCGCCGCGCGAGCACAGATAATACTGTTCCATCCATAAGGCTAAGTGTATGTGTTCGTCCGAAAACAAAGGCTGTGTGTCGATAACGCGCTCTATGTTTTTGATTTTTTCTGCGGGAAAGCCCAAATTATCCGGCAGTGTGTGCATTACATTTACGATAAAAGCGGTCATTTTGCGTTTACCGAACATAACTTGGGCTCTTGTGCCTTTTTGCACTACATCAAGTTTGCCTGCCGATGTGTCAAGCGTGTGCATCGGTTCGGAAAGAGTGTTTTCCGGCGCGTTTGCCGGTATGTGCGGCATTTGTACGCTGTAAAAAAAAGAACTTTGCAGGGGCAGGTTTAAAAAAACTTCAAGATACAGTTTTTGCCCGGCGCCTGTTGCTGCAGAGTCGGAAGTTTCAGCCATTTGTTCCCCCGCGCGTTGTGTTTTGCACTTGGCGTACCGACTGGGCATATGAAGCGTCCATTTCGGCTAAACGGGAACGGAACAGTTTTAAATCTTCCCATGCAGGTTTTTTTAAGGAAGCGTCGCGCAGCAAAGCGCTCGGATGGTAGGTCGGCATAAGCGGAATACCCTTGTATGAAAAAAAACGTCCGTGCATTCGTCCTATGCCGTCCGATGTAGATAATAGGTTTTGCGCGGCAATGCGTCCTACGGCTAAAATCATTTTTGGGTTTAATACGTGGATTTGCGTGTGTAAAAACGAAGCACAAGCTTGCGTTTCTTCGGGTGCAGGGTCGCGGTTTTTCGGCGGACGGCATTTAACTATGTTGCCGATAAAACAATTGGTATGACGCGAAAGGTTGATTGCTTCAAGCATTTTGTCGAGCAGTTTTCCTGCAGGTCCTACAAAGGGTAAACCTGAACGGTCTTCGTCCGCGCCCGGTCCTTCTCCGATTACCATAACCAGCGGCTTAAGACAGCCGAAGCCGGGTACCGTTTTAGTACGCGTTTGAGCCAATACGCAGCGGCTGCACGAAGCTATTTTTAATGCAATATCTTGTATGCTTACACCACCGCGCTCTTTTGTACTGCAACGAGCTGCACTGCAAATATTTTGTGCGTTCAGCGGTACAACGGATTTACCGTATGCCCACGCGGCGGCACTGTTAAGCACATCGAGAAGAATCTGTGTGTCGGTAAGCGGCGTATTGTACATTCCGTTACTATACTCCGCATTATTTTTTTTTTCAAGCTTTGTATTTTTTTAATTTTTTTTCGAAAAAATTCCACATTTTTGTAGAACGAGTGCGAATAAATATAGGTGGGAACACAATGCTTTTTGTTCCGCATTGGCATTTTTTTTAATCTTAGGAGGTGTTTTTATGAGTACACACAACCGCCGCTACAAAGATTCCGTGTTCGTCGATTTTTTCGGTGAAGATAAAAAAGCAAAAGAAAACTTTTTATCCTTGTACAACGCTTTACACGCCACTCATTTGGATAGCTCTACCGAGCTTATCCCCTTACGTCTTGAGCACGTTATGTATATGAGCTTTTGCAACGACGTATCTTGTCTTATCGATAATAAAATTATCGTGTTGGCAGAACATCAGTCCACTATCAATAATAATATGCCCATACGTTTTTTGGAATACGCAGCCCGCCTCTATGAACAAATCCAAAATCCGCGCGAGCGCTATTTGCGTAAGCTTAAACCGATTCCCACACCGGAGTTCTATGTCTTTTATAACGGTAAGGAAAAATACCCTGCCCATAAAATCTTAAAGCTTTCCGACGCGTTTATCACAAAACCTGCAAAGGCGAGCTTGGAACTGGTTGTGCAGGTGCTGAACATCAACTATAATAAAGACAACGGGATTTTGGAACAATGCAAACCCTTAGAGCAATACACGCTGTTCGTAGAAGCGGTACGGCGGCACAGTGTAATAGACAGAGAAAACGGGTTTAAGAATGCGATTAAAGAGTGCATACAAAACGATATACTTAAAGACTACTTACAAAGAAAATCGAAGGAGGTTATGAATATGCTGATAGCCGAATACGATTACGACACCGATATTCAAGTACAACGGGAAGAAGAAAGACAAATTGCTTTTGCAGAGGGTGAAGCTCAAGGCTTTTCCGACGGCGCGCGGAAAAAAGCATTGGAAACGGCAAAAATTCTGTCAACTATGCATTTATCCTGCGCGGATATAGCAAAAGCCACCGGGCTTTCCGAAGACGAAATTAAACAGTTGTAAAGTACTTAGTTGGTAATGTATAATTTGTAACGGGTAATTGATGTTGGCGACAAGCTAGTTACCCGTTACAAATTGAAAAAATATTTGGAGGATTTTATGACAAAGTTTAAAACACAAAAGAGCAAGATTTTTGCTTTTTGGGGAGCGGCTTTTGTGCTGTTCATTGCAGTGTTTACCGGCTGTCCGCAAACAGCGGACGGCGGGAATACAAACGGCGCGGGAAAACCGGAAGCCCCCTTTGTCGAAGGCGGTGCGTCGCTCATCTTAAGTCCCGATAAGCGCGACATCAAGGTTAAGGTATTAACCTCAGACAGCTCCACCGTAACGGTCGTCGGCTGCACCGAAACAACGCTTGCAAGCGGTACGTACACGGAGCTGCATGCAAGAGGTACAACGGTAACCCTTAAAGGAAACATTATCGAACTGAATTTTGGTGATTCATCTTATAACAGCTCCAATAAACTTACGGCCCTTAACGTACAAGGCTTAAGCGCTTTGCGAGGGCTGATTTGTGGCAACAACCTGCTTACCAATCTTAACGTACAAGGCTTAACTGCTTTGAAATCTCTGTGGTGTCCCTCGAATCAGCTTACCGTCCTTAACGTACAGGGGTTAAGTGCTTTGAGATACCTGAACTGCGAGGAGAACAAACTTGCCACCCTTAACGTACAAGGCTGTACCGCTTTGAATCAGCTGTGGTGCCGGGACAATCAACTCACCGCTCTTAACGTACAGGGTTTAAGCTCTTTGCGAGATCTATACTGCGCCCACAATCGGCTTACATCCCTTAACGTACAAGGCTGTACCGCTTTGAATGATCTGTGGTGCCAAAAAAATCAGCTTACCGAGCTTAACGTACAGGGTTTAAGCGCTTTGCAAAGGCTGGGCTGCAGCGAAAATCAGCTTACCGCCCTTGACATACATGGCTTAAGTGCTTTGAGACATCTGAGCTGCGACAGCAATCAGCTTAATGCTCAAGTGTTTACAAAAATCTTTACCGATTTACCGCAGCGTGATGCAGGGGCTAATGCAGATTGCATACTTTACACCGAACGCACAAACGTTACTGAGGGCAACCATAAGGATTTTACTTCGGCATCTGCTCCGCAGAATCTCAAAGATGCTTTCCAAAATGCAAAAATCGTAAAAAACTGGAAGATGTATAAAAGAAATATGAACGAGGATTTGGTGGATTTAGAATAATGGGTTAGAGAAGAAAAGTCAGTTTCTCTTCTTCTTCCGACCTCTTGACGCGTCCCGTTAAAATAAGATACAATGCTAAAATCAAGCGGAACGGTTAAAAACGCTCCATTTTTAACACGTTCCTTTTCCGGCTGTCCCCGTTTTGCCGGAGCGTACGGCGATGTTTTTCGCCGAATAAACGATAATGAGGTGTAATTATGTACGCACTGGTTGAGTATAAAGGCAAACAGTACAAAGCTGAAAAAGATGCGCTTATCCGCGTCGATAAGCTTGATGTTGAACAGGGAAAAACCGTAGATATCGATACGGTTGTTTTGGTAAACGACGGAAAAAAAGTAAGTATCGGAACACCCTATGTGCAGGGCGCTAAAGTATCTGCAGTAGTGGAAAATTCGTTTAGAGATAAAAAAATCCTTGTGTATAAATACAAAAGGAAAAAAGACTATCACCGGACTATCGGACACCGTCAGCACTATACCAATATCCGTATAACCGGTATTACCGCAGGTTCCGCTTCCAAAGCGGCTGCCGAAAAAGCGGGGGAATAAGTTTCATCCGAAAAGATGATACGGGTTGTGCTTGAGTGTTTATCCGACGGGGCGCTGCTTTCTTGTAAAGCGCAAGGACATTCGATGTTTGCTCCTGCCGGACAGGATATTGTATGTGCTGCGGCGAGCGTTTTGTTGCGGACAGCCTTATCCGTACTAAAAGATACAAGCGGTTTTATAATAAAAACCGATAAACCTAAGCGCGGTATGTTGTCGTTTTATGTGGATTGTATGCAAAAAGACGATGCTGTCGGGCATCGGGAAATATTGATTTATACGGCGGTTTTTTTGCAAAAAGGGCTTTCGGCTCTGCAAGCGGAATATCCGTCGCACTTATCGCTGCAAGTTGTATGTGCACGCGATTGTAAATACGTAAAAGATGGAGGCATATAAATGGGACGTAAAAAAGGCGGAAGCGGTGCCAAAAACGGCCGCGATTCAAATCCTAAATATTTGGGTGTAAAAGCATTCGGCGGAACTTTTGTTTCTGCCGGTTCCATTCTTGTACGCCAGCGCGGTACTAAAATTCATCCCGGCGATAATGTCGGAAAAGGAAAAGACGATACTTTGTTTGCAACCGAAACAGGTACCGTATCCTACCATGAACGCAAGGGCAGAAAGCTGGCGTCAATTATCCCTGCAAACGCTTAAGTGATTCAATTTGCCGATGAAGCTGTTATAGAAGTTCGTTCGGGAAAAGGCGGTAACGGCTGTATTGCTTTTCGCCGCGAAAAGTTTGTTCCGAACGGCGGTCCTGCAGGCGGAGACGGTGGCAGGGGCGGCGATGTTGTTTTTTGCGTTAAACGCAATTTACGGACTTTGGCTCATTTGCGCCGCCGGCAGGTTTTTAAAGCGCAAAACGGTTCGGACGGACAAGGACGCGGACGTTACGGAAGCGACGGCGAAGATGTCGTTATAGCATTGCCGCCGGGCTCCAGAGTAAGCGATGCGCTTACCGGTGCTCACGTGTGTGAATTTACCGATGAAAACGAAGGGGAGCGCTTTGTTTACTTAAAAGGCGGCAACGGCGGCTGGGGAAACATCCATTTTAAAAGTTCGGTAAATCAAGCGCCGCGTTATGCGCACGAGGGTAAGGGCGGCGAAGTTAAAAAACTGCGCGTAGAATTAAGCATTATGGCGGATATCGGTTTGGTCGGATTCCCTAATGCCGGAAAATCTTCTTTGTTAGACTATTTTACCAACGCGCGCCCGAAAATCGCACCGTATCCGTTTACCACAAAAATACCCAATTTGGGCGTTTTGCGCATAGACGACGAACAGGATATTGTTATCGCCGATATTCCCGGTATTATAGAAGGAGCATCCGGCGGCGCAGGCTTGGGTATACGGTTTTTAAAACACATATCGCGTACGGCAGGTCTTGCCTTTATTATCGACTGTTCCGACGATACATATGCCGATGCATACGAAAAACTGAACGGAGAATTAAGCGCTTTTTCATCTGATTTGGCGTCTAAAAAGCGTATTATTTTGTGCAATAAAATCGACGTTGCCGGTGCTGCCGTCCGTGCTGCAGAATTGGCACAAAAATACAAAGACATAGTAACCGTGCCTTTTTCCATTCATACCAGAGAAGGGCTTGAGCGGGTAAAAAAAGAATTGATATCTTTAGTGTACGGCGGTGCAGACGGATACGCCGGCGGCGGCATTACCGGCGGTTTTTCACACGCCGCTTTTGCCGGTTCTTTTGCCAGCGGTTTTGCAGGAAGTCAAAGTACAGGCGGAACTGCTTCAGGCAGTGAACGCATAAGCGATTTTTTGGCAAGCCGCTCTTGTGTCGATAATGAACAAGACGTGCAGTATCCCGGAACGGAACAGTGAGCGTAAGCTATGAAACTTGCGTTTTTGGGCGGCTCTTTTAACCCTGTCCATAATGCTCATATTATGCTTGCCGTACAAGCGGCAAACCAATATGCATACGATACCGTATTGCTTATTCCTGCATGGCAGCCGCCGCACAAAAAACTTGCCGAAGGTGCAAGCGCCCAAGACCGTTTGGCAATGCTGAATGCGGCACTCGAAGAAACCGGCGACAAACGTTTGCACGCCGACGATTGCGAACTGCTGCGCGGCGGCGTTTCTTACACAATCGATACGCTTCATTTTCTTAAAAAACGCTTCGCTGGGCAGCTTGAGGGAAAAATCGGTATTATATTGGGAAGCGATTTAATAGACGGTTTTGCAAAGTGGAAACAAGCCGACCTTTTATCGCGTGAAGCCGACCTTTTGCTTGCTTTGCGTCCTGCTGCCGAAACTACCGAAGCTCAAAGTTTTTTACAACCGCACAAAATACTGCATAACGAGCTTTATAATATTTCTTCCGAACGCATACGGCGCTTAATTGCACAAAACGGCGAATGGAAAGAGCTTGTTCCCCAAAGCGTTTATCGGTATATTAGTGAAAGGAATTTGTATGGCTTCAAATGATAACAAAGATGAAGTATATACCGAATTAACCGAAAAAGTGCGGCTTTTTGTTTTAAGTGCAGTAAAAAAGGAACGCTACGAGCATTCCGTGCGGACGGCGCAAACGGCAGCGCTGCTGTGCCGCCGCTACGGCGAAAATGAAGCGCGCGGGTATTTTTGCGGTATAGCGCACGATATATGCAAAGAAATGGACGGCGAAACGCTTTTGTCGCTGAGCCGAGAGGACGGTTTTCCCGTTTCCGATGTGGAGCTTGCAAAGCTTTCGCTTTTACACGGCCGCGCCGCTGCGGTTTTTTTGCATAAGCGCTTTAACGTTACCGACACGGATATTTTGGAAGCTGTACGTTATCATACGTTCGGAAAACCGGGAATGTGCGCTTTGGCTAAAATCCTGTACATTGCGGATAAAGTCGAGCCGGGAAGAGAGAACAGCAGCAACGAGCACATACAAAAGCTTATGGAATTCAGTCTTGACGGTATGCTTTATGATGTGCTTAAAAAAAACATTGAATATCTTAAAAAGCAAGATAAAACCGTAGCTCCTGCAACGCTGGATTTATTTGCTTCTTTAAGGGGGAATAAAAATGCCGAAAATTGAGTACCGTTTGGGCGGTATGCGGAAACATATTGTATTTTTTGCGCTTATCGTATGCGTACTGACTGCGGCAGCGCTCATACTATTTTTTTCTCTTAAAACAAATCCGGTTGAAGAAGCTTTAAAAAACGATCAAATTATTAAACTGCTGTTTGTGCTTAAAAACGACGATGAAGCGCTTTTTACTATGCTTATGGCTTATTATCCGGTTTCTCACCGCGGTGCGCTTATCGACATACCGGGAAACACCGGCGCCATTTATGCCAGTTTGAGCAGTAAAGACCGGCAGGGCAGGGTAGACAGAATAGATGCGGTATATAAAGAACGCGGAATAGAGGTGTACCGCAGCGAAATAGAAAAAATGCTCGGTATGAACATTCCGTTTACCATAGAAATCGATTTAGACCGTTTTTCAGAATTAACCGACCTTTTGGGGGGCTTACGCGTATTTGTTCCCTATCCGATTGACGATGTTGTAGACGGAGTCCCCTACCTTTTGCCCTCCGGTTCGGTTATGCTGGACGGCGATAAAATCCGCACATATATGCTGTATTCAGATAAAGATGCAAGCAATATAGATCGTCAAGACCGTTTGCAAAACGCTGCGGTAGCTTTTTTATCCGCACTTAACGCGCGCCGCTTTGACATCTTCAAAAAGAATGTATTTCCGGTATATGCTTCGCGCTTCCGTTCTAATATCAAAGACGAAGGTTTGTACAGTTTGCTTCAGCAAATTTCAAAAATCGACGCCGAGCGCCTTTTTCCTCAATCGGTTACCGGTTCTTTGCGCACTGTAGACGGTAAATTGCTTTTGTTTCCGTATTACGACGGGCAGCTTATTAAAGACGTACTCAAACAAACCGTTTCGGCTTTGGTTTCTGAAACGGAAGTGGTGCACAGCCGCATTTACGTACTTGCCATTCAAAACGGAACGCCCGTACAAGGTTTGGCAAAAAATACGGCAGCATTGCTGCAAAGTGCAGGCTATGATATTTTAACAACGTCAAATGCCGATAAAAATGATTATGAAAAAACATTTATAATCGATCATGTCGGTAACGGCGAAGTTGCAAAAAATTTGGGAGACTTTATCCGCTGTTCGAATATTGTAACTGCGGAAGTAAAAAAAGACGACGACGCACCGCTTGAAGCGGCCACTTTAGTCGATTTTACGGTCGTTTTGGGCAGAGACTTTGACGGACGCTATGTCCGCTAAAAGCTAAAAAAGGAATAGCATGAAAACAGAAAAAGAAAAAGCTTTGGAAATAGCGGAAATCCTCACCGATTACAAAGGCGTATCTACTGTTGTAATCGACGTGTCGCAGTTAAACAGCTGGACAAACTATTTTGTTATTACTACGGTTAACAGCGGTGCGCACTGGAGAGGTTTGTACAAACAAATAAAAGATTACGTAAAAGAAAACGATATGGAAATTCGCGTTCCCGACCGCAAAATGCCTTCAGGCGACGATTGGAACCTTATAGATATGGGAAGTATCGTTGTTCATTTGATGAGCCCGGATGCACGCTCTTTTTACGATTTGGAAAAACTGTGGCACGGCGGTAAAAGATTAACTTAAACAAATACCGCCGCTACGTTTTTATTTATTCGTCAAAGTCGTCGTCGTAATCAAAGTCGTCATCATCGTATTCGAAATCATCGTCGTCCCCGCTTTCATCGTCAAGGTCGTCGTCCATGAATTCGTCTTCTTCAAAGTCGTCTAAAGAGTCGTCGTCGTCTCTAAACTCGTCGTCAAAGTCGTCATCGTACGAATCTTCGATTACATAGTCTGCTGCTGATACGTAATTCGGTTGTCTGCCGTCATTGAACATTTGAGCACTTCCTTATCAGAACTTATACTTCAAACATAGATGAGAGTTTTATTTGTGTCAACTGTTTTTTCTAAAAATCTTAAAAAAAAAATTAAATTAAAAAACTTTTGTAAAACGTTTGACAAAAATATGTTTTTCTGTATAATTAAAGTGTATGCCGAAACAGCTGACTGTCCGTGCTCCGGCAAAAATCAATTTGCATTTGCGGGTGCTTCCCCTTATGCAGTCTAACCGGAACGACGGATATCACGATATTGAAAGCTTGTTTCAGGCGGTTGCTTTATACGACGAATTAGTTGTATCCGAAGCGGACGGTTTTGGCGTTTGCTCGGTGCACTGTTCGGCTGTGAAGTTGCCGTTAAAAAATACGCTTACTGCGGCATATACCGAATTTTGCGATCTTACCGGTGTTAAAGGTTCAGTAGCTGTCGATGTGACAAAGTGCATTCCTTCAGGCGCCGGTTTGGGCGGCGGATCTTCGGACGCGGCGGCAATGCTGATCGCTTTGGACAGGCTGTTTAATACCGGTCTTGATAAAAAGTGCATGATGCAATTAGCCTGCCGTATCGGAAGCGACGTTGCCTTTTTCCTGTCAAGCGGCTGTGCCGTTGTGACGGGACGGGGCGAATTTATTCGGGAAATCACTCTGCGCACGGATATATGTTTTGTGCTTGTGCAGCCCGAAGTTCACAGTTCCACCGCAAAAGCCTATAAGCTTTTGGATGAATATGTGAACCGAGGAAAGGCGCTGATGTTTCCTGGCGTTGCGGATTTGGAAGCTGTATACAAAAAACCGGTTGCTCAATGGACTTTTGTAAACAGTTTTACCGAGCCGCTTACGGAATTGTATCCGGTTATTGCGGATGCGCTGCGTGATGTAAAGGCATCGGGTGCGCATTTTGCCGATATGACCGGTTCGGGTTCCGTTGTTTACGGTGTTTTTCCTTCCGTGCATGAAGCGGAAAACGCTTACACCCGACTATGCGGTGCGTGGAAGTGCAAGGTTGTGCTCCCGTGCGCTTTGCCGTCATAGATTGCTGCTGCACAGTGTGTGGTATTTTGCTAAGTGAGGAGTGATTATGCAGATTACCGAAATCCGCATCCGTAAAGTAACGGCCGAAGGCAAGCTGAAAGCATACGTTACGGTTACGTTTGATAACTGTTTTGTCGTGCACAATGTTAAGATTATTGAAGGCAAAACCGGTTTATTTATTGCAATGCCCAGCCGCAAAACGAGCAACGGCGACTATAAAGATGTTGCGCATCCGATAAGTCCCGAATTTCGTACCGAGCTGCAAAACACCATCCTTGCCGAATATACGGCAGGACATGTTGTGGAAGAAGGTTCTTCCGCAGACGACGAATAAAACGGCTGACATAGTATTTTATCATCATTGGACCGTCGGCAAGTGGTAAGCCACCGGTTTTTGGTACCGGTATTCCGCTGGTTCGAATCCAGCCGGTCCAGCTATTTGGAAAACTCTGGCGTGATGAACGATGGGGTGTTTTTTCTCCTGTGCCGATTCGGCAGTGTTTTTCCGAAAAATTTATATTCTCTTAATTGTGTTGAGGAGTTTTGTATGGAACAATTGACGTTAAATGCGGTAACGCGTACCGTTTCGGGAAAAAAAGCTGCAAAAAAACTGCGTGAACAAGGCAGATTGCCTGCCGTTATGTACGATGCAAAGGGCGAAGCTTTTATGCTCGATGTAGACGAAGCCGAATTTACAAAAGTGTGGAAATCGGCAACGCCGACTACTTTAGTATCTTTGGTTATAGACGGCAAAGAGGGAAAACCCGTACTGATTAAAACTACCGAATACAATATTATTACCGATAAAAATCTGCATGCGGATTTTTATGCCGTCGATACTGCAAAAACGCTGCACATGACGATGAATATCCGCTTAACGGGAAACCCCGTCGGTGTACGCGAAGGCGGTGTGTTCGAAAAAGGTATACAAAAACTGGAAATCAAGTGTTTGCCTAAGGATTTGCCGCCGCGTATAAGCGTCGATATAAGCACTTTAGCTTTAAACGGACGCTTAACGGTAAAAGATATTGCTTTGCCTGCAGGTGTTACCGTTCTTACCGGAAGCGATGAAGTTATCGCTTCAGTGCGCCCGATGCGCTAAAAAATCGTAATGCGGACAAAGTGACCGATTTTTTACAAAAAACGGCACAAGCCCTTGAGGACTGCGGCGTTTTTAAAGAGAAACAGCCGCCGCACTTGCTTTTAGCGGTATCCGGCGGCATAGATTCAATGGTAATGCTTCATGCGCTGTATACGCTGTGCCGCAAGTCTGCTTGTACCGCGCTTGATGGTAAGCCGGCATCGATTTCAGTTGTGAGCGTCGATCACAATATCCGTCCGAAAAAACAAAGTTCAGCCGACGCTTTGTTGGTACGCGAATACTGCCGTACACTCGGAATAGATTGCAGTATACAAACCGTTGAGCGCGGACGCATCGCTTTCTTAGCGCGGCAACGGGGTTGCGGCATGGAAGAAGCGGCGCGTTTTGTGCGCTACACACTTTTAGAAAAAGTTGCTGCATCTTTAGCTTTATGCGGCAAAACTCAAAACGTTTTTGACGCTGCAAGCGGGATTTTACAGAGTACACAGCCGCTTCAAAAAGCAAATGTTTTTGTATGTCTTGCGCACAATAAAGACGACCAATTGGAAACGCTTTTGCAGCGTTTTTTTCAGGGGGCGAGCGCGGGGGTTTCCGGCGCGGCATCTTGCGGTATTGCACAAAGGCGCGGAATTTTTTGCCGTCCGTTTTTAAACATAGCGCGTGCGCACATTGCAGAATACGCGGCGCAAAACGCCGTTCCGTTCCGCGAAGACGCAACCAATGCGGATATTGCATATTACCGCAATAATGTGCGCCACAAAATAATTCCTTTTTTAAATGAATATTTGCCGGGCTGGGACACGGCAGTTCTTGCAGGTGCGGAAAAAGCCGCAGAAGAAGCGCGCTTTATAGAAAGCCTTGCTTCGCTGGTTGTGTGGAAAAAAGCGGATGTATGCGGTACTGGTGCAGTCTCTGCCGCGCCAGGTACGGACAAAGGGAGTGCTTCCGGCACTGCTGCAGTGCCTGCGCTCGCCGTATGTACTGCCGCCGAAGAGTTTTTTGCTGCAGGCTTTCCCGTTCGCATACGGTCTTTGTATGCAGCGCTTAACCTATTGGGTATTAACCGGCGCATACCCTATGTTTTGCTTAAAGACTTTGCGAACGGACAAAAATGCGTAAAAGGCTCAAGTATTAAACTGTACCGGAGTAAAAGATTTGTCTATGCGGAACGCACGGACTACAAGGAATGCAAAAGCATGGAACTCACAGAACGCAGGGAATGCGCCGATGCTTCAGCTGTAAGCGGCTATTGTGTCGATATCGCTTCATGCGGTGAGTATGAACTTCCCTTCGGCAGTATTAAAGCCGTGCGGAAAATACCCGCCGCTGCCGACAATAAAAATAACGGCGATAAAAAAGTAAACAGTGTCGGACCTTTTTCTTTGCCGTTGCGCATACGGAGCAGGCAAGCAGGCGATCGCATCCGTGCGGCAAACGGAACGCACAAAACGCTCAAAAAATTATGGAACGAATGGGCGGTAGAACCGCCGCACCGTTTTTTTATACCGGTTATAGAGCAAAAAGGCGAACCCGTATGCGTTTGGGGCTCCGTACTGGGTTATTCAAATTGGTATGTAAAAGACTGTGAACAAAACTCAGTTTCCATTTTTTTATATTATGAAAAACAAAACACAAAGGATAGTGCATGACTGGCGGACAAAATTTTTCAAAACGCTCATCTAAAAAAAACAATAACGGTCATCCCGGAAAACTGCCCCCGTCTTCAGGCGGGCGCTTTGGTATTACGCTGCTTCTTTTAATCGGAAGCATTTTTATCGTATTTATGATGTTGAACAAAGAAACAAACGTATATCCGTCCGTGTCGTATACCGATTTTTTGTCGGCGGTTGAACAGGGACAGGTAAGCGATGTACAAATAACGGATCAAAAAATTATTTTGGGAACAATGCGTTCTGTTAACGGCAGTCCGGTTCAGCAATCGCGTTTTCAAACGGTTATTCCGTATACGGATACGGATTTAATTGCGTTTTTGGAAACAAAAGGGGTACACATTTCAGGAAAACTGTCCAAGCCGAGTTTATTAACCGATGTGTTCAGTCTTTTGCCTTTGGTTTTAACCGTTGTATTGATATTTGTGTTTATGAGGCAAATGTCTATGCAAAATACGCGGGGTATGCAATTCGGAAAAAGCCGTGCGCGTTTGTTCGACAACAATAAAGAAAAAATAACCTTTGCCGATGTTGCAGGGCAAGAAGAGCCTAAAAAAGAGCTTTCGGAAATTGTCGATTTTTTGAAAAATCCCAAAAAATACCGCGAAATCGGTGCAAAAATTCCCGGCGGCGTACTGTTGGTCGGAAGTCCCGGAACGGGGAAAACTTTGCTTGCGCGCGCTGTTGCAGGAGAAGCCGGGGTTTCTTTTTTGCATATTTCCGGAAGCGATTTTGTAGAAATGTTTGTAGGTGTCGGTGCAAGCCGTGTGCGCGACCTTTTTGAACAAGGACGGAAAATGGCGCCTGCCATTATTTTTATAGATGAATTGGACGCAGTCGGCCGCGCGCGCGGAGCCGGCTTTGGAGGCGGGCACGACGAGCGCGAGCAAACTTTAAATCAAATGCTCGTAGAAATGGACGGTTTTGATAATCAAAGCGGTGTAATCGTATTGGCTGCAACCAACCGCCCCGACGTATTGGATCCTGCTTTGCTGCGCCCCGGCAGGTTCGACCGGCAAGTGTACGTTCCGCTTCCCGATATAAAAGAAAGAGAAGCTATTTTGTTGGTGCACGCAAAAAAAATAAAAGTCGCTAACGATGTAAGTTTTACGCATTTTGCGCGTGCAACACCCGGCATGAGCGGGGCTGATTTAGCAAATATGGTAAACGAAGCGGCTTTGTTTGCCGCGCGGAAAAACGTACAAACGGTATCGTCTGAAGAATTTGAACAAGCGCGTGATAAAATTCTGATGGGCGTCGCCCGTGAATCCATGGTAATGCCTGAAAAAGAAAAAGAAATGACCGCATGTCACGAAGCCGGACACGCACTGCCGTATTATTATTTGAAAAACGCTTCTCCTTTGCACAAAGTAACCGTTATTCCGCGCGGCAGAGCCTTGGGGCTTACCGTGGGGCTTCCCAAAGAAGATTCATATTGTCACACCGAAAACTGGCTAAAAGACCAATTGGTTATTATGTTCGGAGGTTACGCGGCAGAGTCAATCGTGTACGGAGAAACTACTACCGGTACCGGAAACGACATTCAGCGGGCAACCGATATGGCGCGTAAAATGGTGTGTGAGTGGGGTATGTCCGAAGAATTAGGCGCAGTCAGCTACGGTCAAGAAGACGAGCCTATTTTTATGGGAAAAGAAATTGAGCGGCGTAAAGGCTATTCGGAAGAAAGTGCACGGAAAATAGACGAAGCTGTGCACCGGTTGCTCGACGAAGCGCGAAAACGCGCAGTTGCCATTTTAACCGAACACAGAAATCAGCTCGACATGCTTACCGCCGCGCTTGTTGAAAACGAAACGCTCGACGATGCACAAATACGGCAGCTGCTCGGTTTTGAAGCGACTGCAGAACTTGCGGAAAACGAACAGGAGTCAGGCTCCGGCTTGGAAGGTCCTCATATCAATTTAGTGTAACGGGAGGTGTACCGTGGGAAAAAAATTATTCGGTATAAAAAACTGTATTGTTGTGCTGCTTTTTGCGTGCATGTTTTTTACCCCCCTGTTTTCAG
Organism: Treponema lecithinolyticum ATCC 700332; assembly: GCA_000468055.1. Taxonomy (GTDB): domain Bacteria; phylum Spirochaetota; class Spirochaetia; order Treponematales; family Treponemataceae; genus Treponema_C; species Treponema_C lecithinolyticum. The sequence continues at coordinate 401,755 of KI260564.1, forward strand.
ACAATCCGGCGCAATACCGCACAACCGCTTTGCGTTTTATTGATTCTGCAAAAAATTGTTTTGTACATGCGGACTACGAAAATGCCGTTTCGCAAGCTGCCGCAGGCTTAACTTACGACGATTCGGTTGCGGATTTGTACTATATTCAAGCGCTTGCTTTGTCCGTTCAAGAAGCTCCCGCGTACATGATAACGCCGCTTTTACGCAATTCATTAAGCCGCACATGGTATGCTTATAACCGCGATGCAGCGAGGCTTTTACTTGCGGATTTGTATACGCGCACCGGGCACAGCGCCGACACTTTGTCTTTATTGGACGAAACACCGCAATTAAACGACAGTCAAGCTTTATGCACACGCGCCAAAGCGCTGTATATTTTGGGCGATATTAACCAAGCGCGTTCAGTGCTCGAAAGGGGCGCGTTACAGTATCCGAGCGAAGCGGATTTTGTTCGTTTGTTTTTCAACTTTGAGCAAACGGTATCGGCAAAAACATCAAGTAGCGCGGATACGGATAAACAAAAAAATGCAATAGACAAACGGTTTAACGAGCTTGCCGGTTTTTTTGTAACGCGGGCAAAGCAATTAGGCGAAACGGAAACGGATCTTTTGTTAAAAGCCGCTGCCTTTGCCGTACAACCCGATGAAAAAGTCAGGCTTTTAAAAGAATGGAATGCGTACGGTAAAAGCGACCCTTGGTACGGCGTATACGCACTTGAAAACGGTTTACTCAACGAAACGGAAGCGTTTGAATACGAACTGCCGTTTTTAAGCGGCGTGATGGATTACACGTGCGTAAAGGCTTTTTTATCGCTGATACGGGATCAAAGCGTAAAAGAGCGCATACAAAACTTTTACGCTTCGTATGAGGGCACAATCAGTTTTGATACCGATAAAGATACCGTTGCAGATTTATTTGCCGTGTACCGCTACGGACGACCGCAGCGTATTGAATGCGACAGTGAACAAAACGGCAGGATTTCATGGGCAGCTGACTGCGATTACGGTTCTCCGGTAAAAATAGTTTTGTTTGATTTTGAAAATACCAACCTAACGCTGTGGTACGGTATATGGCCGGCTGTTGCGCGTGCGGTTGTCGCAAATGATAGTATCGTATACGATTTGACGGCAGACCGCGTATATTGGAGCCCGTTTCAAATAATCCGCGATCCGCTGTTTGAAGCGAACGGCGGCAGTTCACTGTACATTCCCGTTTTAACGCAAGCGCAAACCCGTTTCCCTTTGGAAAGTTTGTTTGAAAATTCATACGCTGTTGAGCGGAATACGGAAGAATACTCAAACAGCCGGGTACGCTTAAGTATAGCACAAGGGCGCATACAAAACGCGGTGTACACGGAAAACGGAACTCCGTACGCGTATGCGCACTTTGAAAACGGCGTGCTTATGTTTAGAAACGTCGACCGCGACAAAAACGGTACATACGAAATCACAGAACTGTACGGCTTTAATGAAGAACAAGCACAAAAATACCGCAGCGCCGAAGAAGAAGCAAAGTTAAGCGCCGTTTTGTTCGGTTTTAACGATATGGCAAAGGGTTTGTTTTTACAAAAAACCGTATCCGATACCGCAGGTTCTTCGGGCGAATATATTGAAGAATATGGAGCTTCCGGTTCATACAGCGTTACATGGAAAGACGCAAGCGCTGCAGGTTGGGACGTTTTTTACGAACGTATTGACGGGTTAACCGAACAAATTACATACACACAGCCGTTCAGCAAAACCCGTGTGCAAGTTGATTTAAAAAACGGTATACCCGTTTCGGTAAACGGACGGCCCGTAATTAAAGATCCCGATGAAAATTTCTTTTGGCTGGATGTATACCCCGGTCCGTCTTATGCAAAAAAAATAAAAGAAATGCTTAACCGTAAGGGCGGTTCGGGTGTTATAGTTACAACAACCCAGTCAATGTGGTTAAAAGAACAAGACAGATTTTTTAGAATTTTCGGGGTAAAAAGCGGTGATGCATATTTTGGAGAAGTTATATACGAATAAAAAAAAGTTTTTAAACGGCGGCGGTTTTTTATGTATGCTTATTTGTGTGCTTATACTGGGCGCTTGTGCGTCGTCAAAAAAAAACTATGCGCGTCCCGATTTTACGGATTTGCAGCTGTTTACTAAAGAAATAGAACGCATCCGCTCGCTTAAAGAAAAAGAGCCGGTACGCGCTTTGTGGCTTGCTACTCTTTTGTACAAAGACTGTGCGGAAAAAAACACCGATCGTACCGATGAAGCGGTACGCTTGTGTGCCGAATGCGCCGAAAACGCTTGCAGTGCTTTTTATTCGTTTACCGAGAAAAAAAAATGGGCACAAGCTGTCCGCATTGCCCAAAGTATGCAAACGCTGTACGATCTGTATAAAACATCCCCCTATGACGGCATTTCGGCGCAAAATGCAGTTTCGGAACTTGCACGGCTTTTGGGCGACAAAAACTTTAAAGAACAAGCCGAATATGCAAAAAACACAGTTAATACTTTGCCGCGCGTACCCTCATCTCCTGCAAGCGGCAGTATCGCCGATTTTATACGCGGTACGGTAACGGTGTGGGTCGACTTGGGTGTAAAAGTCGAAAAAGGTATGGGCTACGCATCACGAGTTATCGGTTCGGGTTTTTTTATAGACAAGCGCGGCTATATTATAACCAATCATCACGTTATAGCCGATTTGGTAGATTCGGCATACGAAGGCTACGGACGCTTGTACATAAAACTTGCATCGGATACGCAAACACGTATTCCCGCTAAAGTTATCGGCTGGGATAAAACGCTCGATTTGGCGCTGTTAAAAACGGAAGTCCGTCCGCCCTTTGTGTTTCCGCTCGGTTCTTCGGAAAACCTTTCTGTCGGAGCGCGCATATATGCGATAGGTTCACCTGCCGGTTTGGAAAGTACCATTACTTCGGGTATCGTATCTTCTTTTGACCGCAATTTATTGTCAACCGTTTCGGTTATGCAAATAGATGCGGCAGTTAATGCCGGAAATTCGGGAGGTCCTTTGGTCAGCTCCGACGGCTATGTCCAAGGAATCGTATTCGCCGGTATGCCCGATTTTCAAGGTTTGAATTTTGCAGTTCCCGTCGAATACTTAAGCGGCATATTGCAGTCTTTGTATGCCGGCGGCGAAGTTATCCATTCGTGGGTGGGAGCTTACGGACGCACACTTAAAAAAACACCTTCGGCGCTAGAAGGCGAGGGTGTGGAAGTGCTGTATCTTATGCCCGGCGGTTCGGCAGACTATGCGGGTTTGCGTTCAGGAGATGTGATTAGCGCAATAAACGGCAAACGCATTAAAACCGTTGAAGAGCTGCAAACCGCTTTGATTTTTCTTCCTCCGCGTTCGCTTGCCGTTTTGGAATACCGGCGGCCTGAAAAAGAAAGCAACCAAGCAAACACCGACACCCTTTTGCAAAGCCCTGAACATAAAGCTTTAGTGTACTTGGATGTACGCGACGAAAACCCCGGAAAAGCCATATACGAACGCGAACCTGCATACCGTATGTTTTATCCCTTGTTCGGTATGGAACTGGTGCCGTCTTCGGCGAGCAATCGTCGTAAATTTTCCGTACAAACAATCGTTAAAGGCAGCAACGCCGATGAATCCGGTTTTTCGGTTAACGATCCGGTTGAAATTATCCGGACAAAATTGCTTGAAGATCGGCAGGCGGTGTATGCCGAAGTGTATACCAAAAAACGAAAAAGCGGCTATCTTGAAGTTAATTTGGCAGTGGGCGCGCCTCTGGACAGTCCCTATCTTTTTTAATAGACTGGGCAAATGACTGATTTACAGCACAAGCGCAATTTTTGTATCGTTGCGCACATAGACCACGGAAAGTCGACGCTTTCCGACCGCTTAATTCAAAAAGCGCATATAATCGACGACAGGCAATTTCAAAATCAAATTCTCGACAACATGGACATAGAACGCGAGCGCGGCATAACCATAAAAAGTCAAGCGGTAACCATTCCGTACACCGCACACAACGGTGAAAGCTACGAACTCAATTTTGTCGATACGCCCGGACATGTCGACTTTTCCTACGAAGTATCGCGGGCTATTGCCTCGTGCGAGGGTGCTTTGCTGCTTGTAGACGCTTCGCAAGGGGTGGAATCGCAAACCCTTTCCAATATGTATTTGGCGCTCGAACATAACCTTGAAATCGTTCCGGTTATCAATAAAATAGACTTACCGGCAGCCGATATTCCATCGGTTAAGCGCCAGATTGAACACGATTTGGGACTGGAACCCGAAGGCTGTGTGCTTGTATCTGCAAAAACGGGAGCAGGGGTGGATGATTTATTTGAAGCGATAGTCAATCGTATTCCTGCCCCCGTTCACGATGAAGGCGGCAAAACAAAAGCGCTTATTTTTGACTGCCATTATGATCCGTACCGCGGTGTGGTCGTTCACATCCGTATGTTTGCCGGCTGTATAAAACCCGGGCAAACCGTTCGTTTTATGTATTCGAATTCGGATTATAAAGTTGAAAGCGTTGGTATATTTAAAATCAAACTTGAAGAAAAAACCGAATTAAATGAAGGCGATGTAGGCTATTTGATTGCCGGTATTAAAACCGTTTCCGATGTGCGCGTAGGAGATACGGTAACTTTAGCTTCTGATCCTGCACAGCACGTGCTGCCCGGTTTTAAAGAAGTAAAACCGGTTGTATTTTCTTCGATTTATCCTATGGATACAAACGATTATGAAGAGCTGCGCGACAGCATGGAAAAACTTAAATTAAATGATGCAAGCTTAATATACGACAAAGATTCTTCGCTTGCACTGGGGCACGGTTTCCGCTGCGGTTTTTTGGGCTTGCTGCATTTGGAAGTTGTACAAGAGCGCTTGGAACGGGATTTCGGACAGTCGGTTATTTTTACTGCGCCGTCGGTACGCTATCAAGTCGGCTTAACAAACGGCGAAGAAATCTTTATCGATAATCCCGCCGATTACCCGAATCAGGGGCTTATCCGCTGGGCAAAAGAGCCGTACATAAAAGCGTCGATTATAACTCCTGCAGAGTTTTTAGGTTCGGTTATGGCATTGTGTACCGAAAAGCGCGGTACGCAAACGAATATGCAGTATTTAGACGAAAAACGCGTTGAAATATTATACGAAATGCCGCTTGCGGAAGTGCTGTTCGATTTTTACGACCGCTTAAAAAGCTGTACGCGCGGCTATGCTTCGTTTGATTATGAGCTTACCGAGTATAAAGATACCGACTTGGTAAAAGTGGACATATTGATAAACGGTAAAAACGTTGACGCGCTTTCCCAGCTTACGTTCCGCTCAAGTGCGGTCGACCGTGCCCGTAACGCATGCGCACAATTAAAAGAAGAAATCAGCCGCCGACAATTTAAAGTGGCAATACAAGGCGCTATCGGCGCACAAATTATTGCTCGCGAAACGGTTAATCCGCTTCGCAAAGACGTGCTTGCCAAATGTTACGGCGGAGACGTTACCCGAAAGCGCAAATTGCTGGAAAAGCAAAAAGAGGGTAAAAAGCGCATGAAAATGATAGGGGACGTGGAATTGCCCCAAAGCGCCTTTTTGGCCGTTCTTAAAACAAAAGAAAAACAGTGATGTTTTCTGAGCTTGGTATTTTTTTAGCTCAGCATCTACCGAACCTCGGATTTTTTTGAGCGTGCTCTTATGCTTTGGCTTTTTTTACGCCGTCTGCAGCAAGCTCTGCAACTGAAGTAACGATTCCTGCAAGGTTTTGGATATCCGACGGAATGATGATTTTGGTTGCTTGACCGTTTGCCGCTTTTTCGAGCGCTTCCAAACTGCGCAGCCGGATGACCGCTTCGTCAGCGCATACGTTTTTAATCATCGCAAGACCGTCGGCTGTCGCTTTTTGCACTTCGCGGATCGCCTGCGCTTCACCTTCGGCTTTGCGTATGGCGGCTTCCTTTGCGGCTTCGGCTTCCAAAATCAGCGATGCTTTTTTACCTTCTGCAACGAGGATGGCCGATTGTTTTTGACCTTCGGCAATCAATATGGATTCGCGCCGTTCGCGCTCTGCCCGCATTTGCTTTTCCATCGCTTCTTGAATGGAATCCGGCGGAATGATGTTTTTTACCTCAACGCGGTTTACCTTAATGCCCCACGGGTCGGTTGCTTCGTCCAAAATACTGCGCATTCTTGTGTTGATAACGTCGCGGCTGGTAAGCGTGCCGTCCAATTCCAGTTCACCGATAATATTGCGCAGCGTCGTCGCCGATAGATTTTCGATGGCGTTCATGGGATTTTCAACGCCGTAGGTAAACAGTTTTGGGTCGGTTATTTGAAAATAGATAACGGTGTCGATCATCATCGTAACATTGTCTTTGGTGATAACCGGCTGCGGCTTAAAGTCGAGTACGCGCTCTTTAAGCGATACTTTGTTTGCAATGCGGTCGATAAACGGAATTTTTACGTGAAGTCCAACCGACCACGTGCACATATAACCGCCCAAGCGCTCAAGGATAAAAGCTTTGGACTGCGGAACGATTCTGATATTGGGGATAATTACCATCAGAGCAAGTACTATAACGGCAATCAGCGCGTATGTCATTTTTTTACCTCCGGAACCGCCGCAATGCAATGCGGACGGTAGTGTTTATGCAATACTACCCTTGCTGAAAGGTAAGGTCAAGAGCCCGCATTTGCGCTGTGTATTTACCGGGCACATTTTAGTTACACGCATTTGCCGTGTGCTTGACTGTATCGGCTTTTTTATGTTATGGTAAGAATTACACTATCGGGTTATAAAAGCGAGGTTATTCCATGAATGTTATGTCGTTATTGCAAAATGCCGCAGCGCCGCAAGGCTCTTTATTGAGTATGATTTTGCCCATTGCGCTTATTTTTGTTATTTTTTATTTTTTTATCATACGTCCTCAAAATAAAAAGCAAAAAGAAACTCAAAAAATGATTGACGCTCTTAAAAAAGGTGATAAAATCGTTACTATCGGCGGTATTCACGGCGTTATCAGTTCTACAAAAGAGCAATCCGTTATCGTTAAAGTCGACGAAAACGCAAAAATAGAGTTCAGCCGTTCGGCTATTGCAACCGTTATAGCCGATAAATCTGAAAAAACCGAAAAAAACGATAAAGCCGCTTCGCAAGCCGAATCCGGTAAAGAAAGCGAAAAAAAGCCGCTTTTCGGTTTCGGAAAAAGCAAAAAAAACGACGAAACGTCTTCGTCGGATACGGATACTTCAAAAAATTAAAATCGAATGCGGAGCTTAAAGTAAATGATGAATAAAAGAAGCCGTCTTTTTCTCATTTTGGCGGTCATTGCCCTATGTTTTGTCTTTTTATGGCCGTCTGTGGCATGGTATGCCGGTACACCTAAAGAAACTCAAGCGTTGGCATTGAGTTCGCTGGAAAAAATAAAAGATTATTCCACCGTAACGGCAGCGATTACCGTAAACAAATTAAAAGAAATTCAGCGTGCTGACCGCACCGCCGTGTTAAGCGACGAATACGCATGGCTGGCAAAAAAAGCAGAAAAGCTATATAAAGAGGCGGGCGAAAAAGCACCTTCTCCGATGACTGTGCGCGCAGCTTTGCTTGCATTCGGCGGTACCGATGCAAGCGCCGCGGATGCCGAAGCTGCATGCCGTGCCGTGTTCGAAAACCGCTACCGCGACGAAATACTTAAAGCAAAAAACAGGTATGCACGTGCGGTTAAACTGGGTTTGGATTTGTCCGGCGGTATGAGCGTTATCGTTAAAGCCGATTTGGACGCGGCGTTTGCATCTCAAAAAGGAACGGCGGCAGGCGATGACGAAACTTCTTTTAAAGAACAAGCGATGGTGCAAGCTATAGACACACTGCGCAGCCGCATAGACAAATTCGGTCTTTCCGAACCGGTTATCCGTAAACAGGGGGAAGATCGCATTTATATCGAACTTCCCGGAGCAGCCGAAAGCGATCGCATTAATACGATTATTATGGGCAAAGGTATTTTGAACATCCGGTTGGTGGATTCTCAAGCGACGGATGTTTTTAATGAATACTACCGTTCCCACCTGGCAGACACTTTTACCGCATCGGGGGAATTACTTAATCCATCGATTGTGCCGCAAGACAGCGAAGTTTTGGGTTTGTACAAAAAAGACGATTACGGTTTGGATGAACGCATCGGTTATTTGGTTGTAAAAAAAGAAGTTGTTTTAGACGGTAAACATATAAAAGCCGCTACGGTCGGTTCGGGAAAATTAGGGAAACCAGAAGTTCACCTTACCCTTGATTCCGACGGTGCCGTTATTTTCGGTGATTTTACCGCAAGCCACGTAGACCAGTTTTTAGCTATCGTATCCGACGATAAAGTAAAGTCCTATGCGCGTATTGACGAAGCGATTCCCGGCGGAAACGTCGCCATATCCGGTTTCGGCGTTGAAGAAGCGCAGAATTTGCAAAAAGTGCTGCAAACGGCGTGGTTAAGCGTGCCTCTGAGCGTAGAAAGCCAACAAGTTATCGGAGCTTCTTTAGGGCAAGAAACCATACGGCAAGGTATAAAAGCCGTGCTTTTAGGTTTGGCTTTAGTACTTGTGTTTATGCTTTTGTGGTACAAGGGAGCCGGTATAAACGCCGTTGTAGCGCAAGTATTAAACCTCTTTATGATGTTTAGTATTTTGTCGGCTTTCGGTCTTACGGTAACGCTGCCCAGTATTGCCGGTATGATTTTAACCATCGGTATGGCGGTAGACGCCAACGTTATTATATTCGAACGCATACGGGATGAACTGCGTTTGGGAAAAAGCCGCGCAGCTTCCGTGCATGCCGGTTTCGACCGCGCTTTTTGGGCTGTTATGGACTCGAACATAACTACTTTTATTGCGGCTTTGTTTTTGTCGCAACTGGGTACCGGTCCGATACAAGGCTTTGCCGTCAGTTTGGCAATCGGCGTTTTTTCGTCGGTGTTTACGGCATTGTTCGTTTCCCGCTTTATTTTCGATGTGGGAACCGAAAGCTTGCGAAAAGAAAAAATCAGCGTGGGCTGGGGAATTAAAGTTGCAGCACCGTCAGGAGTAAAACAATGAGTAAAAAAATCATTCATTTTAGCAAAGCTTTTGTTCCCTGCGTTGTTTTAAGCGTACTTATAATCGTCTCCGGCGTGTATGCTTTATTTACCAAAGGTTTGAATTTGGGTATTGAATTTAAAGCCGGCTTGGTAGAAGACATACGCATTGCGCCGACGGCTATGGAATTGACTTATACGGGAGCTGCAAATGTTTCCGTTCAAACTTCCAATATCGGTTTAACGGTAGTGGTAAGCGGTACCGGAGCGGACAATAATACCTATGAAATTCCGTATGTAACGTATCGCACGGTAAGCGAAGTTGCCGGCGAGCTTGAAAAAATACAAGGCGTAAGCGCAAGCGTTCGTGCCGGCTCGCAAGAGTCTGCCATCGGAATGTTTGCAAGTTCCGACGCATCTTCGGTTTTAACGGCAGCGCCGTTTCGGCTTCATTATGTAGGGGAAAATACACGCGACTATACAATAGAAGAAGTGCGTAAAGCTTTGTCCGGTGTAAACGATGTGTCGGTAAAATTGGTAGGCGAATCGAAAACCAATTTATTTCAAATTAGAGCCGGTGACGACGGTTCGGACAGCGAAGCAAGCAAAAAGATCCAAGATTCCATACTCAATTCGTTAACTGCAGCCTTCGGTGAGGATATGGTCGCCGTAATTAAAACCGATTTTATAGGATCGCAATTTTCTTCCACACTTGTACTGCAAGCGATTGTTTTGGTTGCAGCAACGCTTTTGCTTATTTGGCTGTATTCCACCATCCGCTTTCACTGGGACTTTGCACTCGGTGCGGTTCTTGCCATTATTCACGATGCGCTGATTATGGTAGCTTTTATTACATGGCTGGGCTTGGAAATGAATTCCACAATGATTGCCGCCATATTGACTATAATCGGTTACTCTATAAACGATACTATCGTTGTTTTAGACAGAGTGCGCGAAAATATAAAAACGGTTAAAGTTACCAAGTTTTCCGACTTATTGGATATTTCGCAAACCGAAATATTGGGCAGAACCGTTATAACGACAGTTACTACGCTGTTAGCTGTTTTTTCTCTATACTTTTTTACAACAGGCAGCATGAAAGAATTCGCTTTAGCTCTTATTGTCGGTATGATTTCCGGTGTGTATTCTACTATTATGATTGCAAGTGCCTTTATTGCTTTGGTACGGCGTAATTGGAAACCGTCCGACGAAGAAAAAAAAGTACCGGTGCTGTCTAAAAGCTAAAGTTTTAGGCAGATTCCTTGATTTTAAATGCGCCGTTCTAAATTAAGTCTTTACTATATAAAGATTTAGTTTAGAACTCGCCAGGGACGGCAAAAAACAAGCGTGTTTTTTGCCGTTGTCGTGTAACAAAAAAAGTACAGTGACTGCAAACGAAAAAGAAAAAGACGGAAAAAAAAGAGAATATCGCAGTGCAGCGCGCTCACGCCGCCTTATACGGGATGCGTATGCCGCTTTAATGCAAGAAAAGCCGGTCGATAAAATTTCTGTGTCCGATATTGTCCGTCTTGCCGATTTAAACCGGGGTACATTTTACGCTCACTATGCAAATCCGCAAGCCGTTCTTGTCGAAATTTCAGATGAAATCGTTTCGACTATGCAGAATTTTTTGATTGATTTTAACTTTTCCCATTTTTTGCAAAATCCATTGCCGCTTTTGAGCAAAGTTGAAGAATTGCTTACGGCAAACTTCGATTTTTACCGTAAAATAAATTTACCTGCGGTTTTTGCGGATTTTACCGACAAAATTAAAAATATCTTAATAGAACGCATTGCTTCGGATACATCGCTGCCTAAAACCGTGCGGAACAGCCCCGAATTCCGCGTTGCTTTGGAATTGTTTGCAGGCGGTCTTATTTCCGTATATTTAAGTTTTGTTCAGGGAAAAATAAAAGCGGATTCCACTCAAATAACCGGCGCACTGAATATGCTTATCCGCCACGCGTTTGTTCAGTTTTTTTAACTATGACAAATGTGTTCAATTATTTGGCTATCGTGATTTTTAAAATAACTTATAAAAATAGATGTATGTAAATGTATGCTTTTCTAAAGTGAAAATATAAAGCGCCGATAATCATACAAGAGGCATATATGATTCGAGGATGGTATATCGGTGCGAGCGGTATGAGCGCTCAGCAAAACCGTTTGGATGCAATTTCAAATAACTTGGCAAATGTCGATACAACCGCGTATAAACGCGATACTGCCGTCAGCAAAAACTTTTCCGAATTGCTTATCCGCCGCATGAACGATGACGGCGTGTATAAAACTGCGGTCGGTTCTGCGGACGCAGCTCCCATTATCGGTAAATTGGGCTTGGGTGTGGAAACGAACGAATTGTTTACCGATTTTTCGCAAGGTTCTTATAAAGAAACTTCAAGTATTACCGATACGGCGCTTTCCGGCGAAGGTTTTTTTGTCGTGCAAACACCCGCAGGCGAACGTTATACTCGCAACGGCAACTTTTTTATCGGCAAAGAAGGTATTTTGGAAACCAAAGAAGGTTATCCCGTACTAGGAGAAAAAGGTCCTTTATACCTTGCCGATACCGAATTTTATGTCGATAAAGACGGTATACTATACGAACGCGAAGAAATGCGCGAAATAGACCGTTTTAAAACGGTACGCTTTGATAACGAGCGCTATCTTAAAAAACAAGGTTCAAGTTTATACATGGAAACGGATATTTCGGGTCCCGCTCATATTGCGGAAGGCAGCGAACGTCCGGTATTTTTGCAGGGATTTATTGAAACATCAAATGTAAATGTTGTAAACGAAATGGTTCAAATGATAGAAGTAAACCGCGCTTACGAAGCAAATCAAAAAACGGTACAAGCGGGTGATACAATGATGAGCGTACTGTGGGGTAAAACTGCAGCTTTACGCTAATAAGGAATGACATATGGTACGAAGTTTATGGACGGCTGCAACCGGAATGAACGGTCAGCAGCTTCAAATCGACACAATTTCAAATAACCTTGCCAACGTAAATACCAGCGGTTACAAAAAGAAACGCGCCGAATTTGAAGATTTGGTATATCAAAATTTAAAGCTTGCCGGAACACCTGCAACCGAAGATACGGTAACACCGGTCGGCATTCAAATGGGACACGGTGTTAAATTGGGCGCTACCCAGCGTATGTTTAATCAAGGTTCGCTGCAAAGCACCGAAAACATAACCGATATTGCTATTGCCGGCGAAGGCTTTTTCCGCGTACAGCAATACGACGGAAGTTATGCGTATACGCGCGACGGTTCTTTTAAAATCGATTCTACCGGGCAGTTGGTAACCAATAACGGGCTTCGCGTTATGCCCGAAATTATAATGCCGGAAAACTTTATTATCGATACACTCAATATTACTAAAACTGGGCGGGTAAGCGTTAAAGTTTCAGGCAACGATGATCCGGTGGAAATCGGACAGTTGGAACTGTACCGTTTTCCGAATCCGGTCGGTTTACAAGCCGAAGGCGATAATTTGTTTATCGTAACCAATGCATCCGGAGAAGCAAAACCCGGTAGACCCGGTTTTGACGGATTCGGTGCTACACACCACAAGTTTTTGGAAATGTCGAACGTTTCGGTAGTAAACGAATTGGTACAAATGATTGTCGCTCAAAGAGCATACGAATTTAATTCAAAGGCAATTCAAACCAGCGATTCAATGCTTTCGACTGCGGTCGGTTTAAAACGCTAAGATAGGCGGCGCATACTATGACGGGAATTAACGGTATTGCCGCTACGGGAATGAACATAAGCGCTGCAGCCGATGTTACGCTCAAAAACGCTCGCTTATTGCCTTCCATGCTTTCCGACAAATTGAACGCTGCCGGTAATTTAAGCGCTGCGGGTAAATTAAACGGCGATTATACTTCGGGCTTTGAAAAAGCATTTTCTCATAAAAGCGATACTAAAGCTTTACCGCAAGGCGCTGCACACAACACAAGTTCGGCTTCCGTGCGTGTTCCGACGGCAGCCGAAAACCAAACGATAGACAAAACAAGCGTTTTGTATGAAAAAGCGCTTGAATTGGAATCGTATTTTATAAAAATAATGCTTTCTTCAATGAGAGGAACGCTGAGCGGTACATCGGCATACGGCACGGAAAAAAGTTATGCTCAAAAAATGTATGAAGACATGATGTTCGATGAACTTGCCGTCAGTGTAACTAAAAATGCGGGCTTCGGTTTGGCGGACCAAGTATACCTTGAATTGACTTCAAAAACACAAACCGAAAAATCTGAATAAAAATAGCTATTGTTTTATATTAAATGCCGTATGCTTAAGTACGGCATACCTTAAAATTAATTTCTTTTAATTTTTTCTTAAAATTTTTCTTGACAACTTTATTTTCTATGTTATAATCTATTTTGTAAAATATATTTATAAAATAGATTGTGTAAATATGTTTTGCTAATATTTGTATCAAATACAAAGGTGAAAATAAAGATGCAAAAATCAAAAATGCGTGCATTAGTTTATATGGGACCGAAAGATGTACGTCTTGCTGAAAAACCGATTCCCGCTGTAAGCGATACCGATGTTTTAATTAAAGTTTTATACTGCGGTGTGTGCGGTACCGACCATCATATTTATAACGGTGACGGCGGGGCGTTTGCCGTAAAACCGCCTTTGGTTATGGGACATGAATTTTCCGGGACTGTTGAAAAAATCGGCAGCAAGGTACGTAAAGTTGCACCGGAAGATTTGGTAACCGTCGACCCTAACGATATGTGCGGCTCTTGTTACTTTTGCAAAAACGTACAGGAACAGTTTTGTACGCATAACAGAGGTTACGGTACTACCGTTGACGGCGGTTTTGCCGAATACTGTGCTGTAAACGAAAAACAAGTATTTAAATTAAAAAAAGAAACTTCGGCTTTAGCTGCTGCGATGACGGAACCCGTATCTTGTTGTCTGCACGGCATTGATTTGTGTAAAATCACTGCCGGATCGGAAATCCTTATTATAGGCGGCGGACCTATCGGAATGATTATGCTGCAGCTTGCACGTATGTCCGGCGCTTGCAAAATAATAGTATCCGAACCTGTTGCTTCAAAAAGAACTTTGGCTGAAAAACTTGGTGCCGATATAACAATCGACCCGATGCACGAAAACCTTGAAGCTGTTTTAAAGGCACATACTCAAAATATCAGTACCGTTATAGAATGCGCCGGTACTGCAGGTACGGTTGAAAGCGCTGTCCGCGTTGCGGGAAAAGGAGCAACCGTTATGCTTTTCGGCTTAACGGGACCCGATGTTTCCGTGCAAATAAAACCGGATGTTATTTTTAAAAAAGAATTAAAGATCACATCGTCGTTTATTAATCCGTATACGTTTGCAAGAACCGTTGCCCTTATAGAATCGGGAAGAATAAATCTAAACGACATTATAACGGATGTAGTTGCTTTTGAAGATGCTGCACGGATTTTTAAAGATCCTGAATTGCGTAAAAAAGGAAAAACGGTTATTAAAATTTCCGGATAACGGTAAAACTGTTTTTTAAAAGGGGGTATTTTAATATGAAGCACGATATTTTTTCGCTAAAGGGTAAAGTGTGCGTGGTAACCGGAGGCAATCAGGGAATAGGAGAAACCGTTGCCGCTTATATTGCCGATGCCGGTGCGGATATTGCAATTTTTGATTTAAATGACGGGACTCAAACCGCACAAAAAATTGCACAAGAATACGGTGTAAAAACAAAAGCGTATATTTGTGATGTTACGGATCCTGCACAGGTTGAAAATTGTGTTGCCGAAGCGGCACGGGATTTCGGTACCTTAGATCTTTTATTCAACAATGCGGGCATTTGTTTGCATAAACCGGCTTTAGAGTGCACTGTCGATGATTGGAATAAAGTGATAAACGTCAATTTAAACGGCGTTTTTTATGTTGCGCAAGCTTTTGCCCGTTATTTGGTTGCAAACGGGAAAAAAGGAAGTATTGTTAATACCGCTTCTATGTCTGCAACTATTGTAAATGTTCCGCAAAGTCAGGCATCGTACAATGCTTCCAAAGCGGCTGTGGTACATTTAACAAAATCTCTTGCAGTGGAATGGGTGAATAAAGGAATCAGGGTAAACTGCATCAGTCCCGGATATATTAAAACGGCAATTACCGGTAATTCCAATCCCGAATGGCAAAAACTGTGGATACAATCCATTCCGTACGGGCGGATGGGGGTGCCGGAAGAACTTGCCGGTGCGGTTATTTATTTACTGTCCGATGCGGCCCCTTATACGTCGGGCTGCGATATTATAATCGACGGCTGTTTTACCGTCGTATAAACGTATGTGAGTTCATTTATAGGAGGAAAAAATGAAACGAAAACTGACGGTATTGTTGCTTGTTGCGGCAATGATTGTAACGGGATTGAGCGGCTGCAAGGCAAAAGAAGCAGGTACAAAAAAGTTTAAAGTCGGTATTACCATTCAATCGCTTGAAAACAGTTATTGGGCGGGAGTGTTCGGCGAAGTAAAAAAAATGCTGCAGGAAAAAGGCTGGGATTATACGATTTTGTCGTGCAATCTCAGTTCGGCTACACAAATCGAACAAATTGAAAATTTTATTACAAACGGTGTAAATCTTATTATGGTTCATCCTGCAGACCCGAATGCCATTGAAGATTACCTTAAAAAGGCTCGCGAAGCCAAAATTAAAGTAATGTGCTGGGACGACAAAATGAAAAATACCGATCTTAACTGGGTGTTGGATAATACACAATTAGGTTATACAATCGGTAAAGCGTGCGCCGATTTCGTCAATATACATTATTCGCAGGACAACAAAGCACAAATTGCGGTTATGAACCACCCGCAAACACCGGTTTTACTGGAACGTGAAAACGGTATTTTAAATGCATTAAAAGAAAATGCCGCCGGTAAATATACGATAGTTGCGCAGCAACCCGCTTTAGATGCCGCAACGGCGCTTGCCAATATGGAAACTATTTTACAGGCAAATCAAAACGTTAAAATAGTATGTTCCATCGGTGCGGGCGGCGATATCGGTGCAAACGAAGCTTTTATGACAAAAACCGGCGGTAAAATTCCTGCCGATATGGGGATTTTTTCTGCCGATGCTACCGAACAGCAATTGGAAGCGATCTCTCAAGGACAAGCGAGCAGGGCATCGGTCGGCTTTGAAGGTTCCAATAAAAAAACCGCAGCGGCCGTAGTCGATTTATACGAAAAACTGCTTACCGGTCAAAGTTTTGCAGAACAAAATGTGTTTAGGCCCTTGCTTGTAATCAATGCCGATAATGTTTCTCAATATTTAGCTGATTATAAGTAAAGCATACATATAAAATGCAGGCGGAACTGTAAACGGTTCCGCCGTCAAGGCGCAGGGTAAGATATGAACGATGAATATATAATGCAGTTGCAAAATATAAAAAAAGAATACCCCGGTGTTACGGCGCTTAAAGATGTTTCTCTGAGCGTAAAAAAAGGAGAAATTCTTGCCTTGATAGGAGAAAATGGAGCCGGAAAATCTACACTGATTAAAACCTGTTCGGGGGCGGTTATTCCGACTTCCGGAAAGATTATTATAAACGGCAAAACATTTTCTTCCATGACGCCGCAGCTTGCCGCAGAAAACGGTATTGCAATAATTTATCAGGAATTCAACAATGTGGGAAACCTTTCCGCTGCGGAAAACTTATTTTTAGGCCGTCCTATAAAAAAAGGCTTTGTGATAGATAAAAATGCAATGGAAAAAGAAGCTGAAAAAGCTTTTAAACAATTGAATATTTATATCAATCCGAAAACTTTGGTAAAGGATTTAAGCGTCGGCTATCAGCAAATGGTGGAAATTGCAAAAGCCGTACAGCAGGATGCTCAAGTTTTGATTATGGACGAGCCGTCTGCGCCTTTAACCGGTGCCGAAGTTGAAAGTATGTTTAAAGTTGTGCAGCTTCTAAAATCGAAAGGTGTTTCAATTATATACATATCGCACCGTCTTGAAGAAATATTCCGTTTAGCCGACCGCATTGTGGTTTTACGCGACGGCGAATATATAAAGACGCTCAATACAAAAGATACCGATATGGAAGAGCTTATTAAGCTTATGGTCGGAAGAGAGTTAAACGCTACCTATCCTGCAAGAAAAGACTGCATTCAAGATGAAGTTGTGTTGGAATTAAAAAACATATGCGGCAACGGAGATGCCAATATTACTTTTAAACTGCACAAAGGAGAAGTACTTGGCTTCGGCGGACTTATCGGTTCGGGGCGTACGGAGCTTGCGCAGATTATTTTCGGCAGTGCAAAAAAAGAATCGGGTAAAATATTTTTTAAAAATAAAGAAATTACGCCTAAAAATCCCCGGGAAGCGATCGACATCGGTATTGCGCTGGTGCCGGAAGACAGAAAACGTCACGGACTGCTTTTGCAAACTTCTGTAAAAAATAATATCAATATGCCCATATACAAAAAGATTTCAAAACTGGCGGTAATTAAGTCAAAAACGGAAATAAAAAATGCCGAACGCTATAAAGAAGAATTATTGATTAAAACGCCGTCATTGCACCAAGAGGTAAAAAATTTAAGCGGAGGAAATCAGCAAAAGGTTGTGCTTGCCAAATGGCTGGCTGCCAATTCTGAAGTGATTATTTTTGACGAACCTACGCGCGGTATCGACGTAGGCGCAAAGTATGAAATATATAAATTAATAAACCGTTTGGTTGAAAGCGGTAAAAGTGTTTTATTGATTTCTTCGGAAATGGAAGAATTAATCGGTATGTCGGACCGGATATTAGTGTTGGCTGAAGGTGAAATTACCGGAGCTTTGGTAAAAGACGAATTCGATCAAACCGCTATTATGAAATTGGCGGCGGGTATGGAGATGGGGGAGTTTAAAATATGAATATAAGAATAAAACCGCAGCTGAATATCAGCCAAGTTAAAGATAAAGCCATATGGATTGTATTTATTGCCATTTTTATAGGGTTTGCCGTGGCAAACGACCGTTTTTTAACGGTAAGCAATATGGTAACCGTTGCGCGGCAGGTTTCCATGTACGGAATAGCTGCGGTGGGGATGACCTTTGTTATATTGATTGCAGGTATCGACCTTTCAACTGGTTCCGTTATTACGATTGTAAATGTCGTTTGCGCATATTTAATGGTACATAGCGGTTTTAGTATGACCTCTGCAGTGATATGTTCTTTGATTATGGCAACCCTTATCGGCATGCTCAACGGTTTTATGGTATCGACAATCGGAATACCGGCTATTATAGCAACTTTTGCAACCCAAACGATTTTTGAAGGCGCCGCTTATTTGTTGTCCGGCGGTGTTCCCATATACGGTTTTGACGAGCGTTTTAAAGTGATCGGGCAAGGGTATGTCGGTTTTATTCCGGTTCCTGTTATCATTATGATTTGCAGTTTAATTGCCGGAAGCTTTATTTTAAATAAAACGTATTTTGGACGATATTTTTATGCGGTAGGCGGCAACGAAGAAGCGTCCAGATTGTCGGGAATCAGAGTCGGCAGAATAAAATATTTAATATATTCTTTGTCCGGGTTTTTTGCCGGTTTGGCAGGTATTGTTATGTTGTCGCGGACCAATTCTGCACAGCCTACGGTCGGAAAAGGCTACGAATTCAGCGTTATTACTTGTGTCGTATTAGGCGGTGTATCGGTGTCCGGAGGCTACGGTAAAATTTCAAACGTAATTGCAGGTGTATTGATTATAGGCATTCTTACCAACGGTATGGTACTTTTAAATGTCAGTTCATATATGCAGTTGGTTATAAAAGGCATCGTTTTGGCTTGTGCAGTCGGGTTCGATTGCTTACAGCAAAAGAGAAAAGTCAATTAAAAGTTTTTTAACGCTTTGGGAGAAAGTATGAAAGATACAATGATACAACAAGTGATGGAAAAACCGCACTGTATAACATTCCGTGAAATCCCGATTCCCGCAGTGCAAGACAATCAAGTGCTTGTTAAAATTAAGAGGATAGGGGTGTGCGGAAGCGACATTCACGTATTTCACGGCGAACATCCGTATGTATCGTATCCGCTGACACAGGGGCATGAAGTTTCCGGGCAAATTGTACAGCTCGGTCAAAACGTAAGCGATTTTCGAGTCGGACAAAAAGTAACGATTGAACCGCAAATATATTGCGGCTGCTGTTATCCGTGTACGCACGGTAAATATAACCTTTGTGAAAGTCTTAAAGTTATTGGCTTTCAGGCACCGGGAACGGCAAGCGAATATTTTGCCGTTGACGCCTCTAAGGTTACCGTTTTGCCCGATACGCTTACGTATGAAGAAGGTGCTATGATAGAACCCCTGTCCGTAGCCGTACATGCATGTAAACAAGCAGGAGACATTACAGGAAAAAGTATTGCGGTATTGGGAGCAGGACCTATCGGTATTTTGGTAATGCAGGCGTTAAAAGCTTTCGGTGCCGGTAACGTTTTAATTACTGATATTTCCGATTACCGACTGAATCTTGCTCGGCAATGCGGAGCCGATTTTATATGCAACACAAAATCGCAGGATTTTGCAGAGCATATGGAAAAATGTTTCGGCAAAGATAAAGCCGACATAATCTATGATTGTGCCGGTAATGATATTACGATGAATCAAGCCATTCAAAACGCAAGAAAAGGCAGTATGATTGTTTTAGTTGCCGTATACGTCGGTCAAGCCCATGTCGATTTGGCAAAACTCAACGATTCCGAATTGGATTTAAATACATCGATGATGTATCGGCATGAAGATTATATAGATGCAATTAAAATCACCGAACAGAAAAAGGTTAAGCTTAAGCCGCTTATGAGTAAACACTTTACATTTAAGGAGTATCAAAAAGCGTATGAATACATTGATGCAAACAGGGAAGCGACTATGAAGGTTTTTATAGATGTCGATTCCGATAAAACATAAAAAATATACATCACGATTTTTGACTTTATTATATATTTTTTTATAAAATAAGCTTGAAAACTAAATCGAAAACAGCTAGAATAAGCAAAGGATTTATTTTAGCTATGGATATTGTTGATATAAAATATAACAATCGAAAAAAAATATATTTTTATATTCGTAAACATAAAAGTACGACTAAACAAAATATAGCATATGATCTTAAATTGAGTTTGCCGACCGTAACGCAAAACTTGGAATATCTAATTGAAAAAAAATTAATAAGCGGCGACGGTAAAGCAAAAAATCGAGGCTATGGAAGAACTCCCGTAGCATATTCTTATGTCAGCGATGTAAAAGTCGCTGTAGGTTTGGATAGTACTGCACATCACCTTAAAACGGTTATTATAGACCTTGAAGGAAACATTGTAAAATATACCGATAAACGCCTTGTATATCAACGAAACGATAAATATTTGCATGCACTTGGAGATGCTGTAGATTCGATTATTGCCGAATCCGGTATAAATCCGAAAAAAGTACTTGGGGTAGGTATTGCCGTGTCAGGGTTAATTGACCAAACAAAAGGAAAAGTGGTATACGGTAAAATCGTTGATAACGAAGGCATGACTAAAGAAGATTTTTCAAAATATATTAAATACCCGACAAAATTAATCCACGATTCAAATGCAGCAGGTTTTTTTGAAATATGGATGTTTCCCGAATATAAAAATGCGTATTATGTAAATCTTTCCAATACTATCGGCGGTTCCGTTTTTATTAACGGCGAAGTATATTTGGGAGACGGATTATACAGCGGTGAAATAGGGCATCTCAATTTAGTGCCCGGCGGCAAACCGTGTTATTGCGGCAACCGCGGCTGTGCTGATGCCTATTGCGGTACCGAACAGCTGTCTGCTAAAACCGACGGAGATTTGGAAGTTTTTTTTAATTCTTTAAAACAAGGTGATAAAAATCTTATAAAAATTTGGGATGAATATTTGGAATACCTTGCCGTTTTAATAAACGATATTAGAATGATGTTTGGCTGTACCATTATATTAGGCGGTTCGATTAATAAGTATATAAAAGATTATATGAATATATTGTATAAAAAAGTTGATGCAAAAAATCCTTTTTCTGAAGAGGCATCACAATATCTTATGCCCGGTAAATGCGATATAGAAGTAGTAGCATCGGGCGCTGCTTTATATTTTGTAAAAGATTTTTTAGACGATGTGTAAAACCTTTAATTTTTTTTCTTTTTTGATTTAGGCTTACTGTTGCGCTCGTAAAATACACCGTTTTCAAAGCCTTGAATGGAAGGCTTACTGTCGGCTTGTTCGAGCCGGTATTCAGCCCAAGCACAATATCGCGGGTTTTGCTCTATACCGATATACCGTCTGCCGAGTTTTTTTGCGGTAACGGCGGTGCTGCCGGATCCTGCAAATGGGTCGAGCACCGTATCGCCGGCGTTTGAACTTGCCAGTATCAGTTTGGCAAGCAGTTTTTCCGGCTTTTGGGCAGGGTGAGCGGTGTTTTCAGGCATAGACCAATACGGAATGGAAATATCGTCCCAAAAATTCGACGCACACGTGTTGCGGAAATTACCTTGTCCGGTATGCTCCCAGTCTTTAGGCTGTCCGTTTTGTCTGTAAGGCGCGATTACTCGTTTGCGTATTTTAACCGCATCTGCGTTAAACGTATAGCCGGCTCCGGCGACGGCAAACCAAATATCTTCCATGCCGTTTTTCCAATTTGTACGCGAACCTCTGCCTTTTTCTCTTTGCCAACTAATGCGGTTTTTTATGTGCAGTTTTTCGGCAAGGACAGGTGCTATAATCATACTTGAGCGCCAATCGCAGCATACATATACCGAAGCGTTTTTTTTCAAAAGGGGGAATACTGCATCAAGCCACGCGCGCGTGTAATTTGCATAGTCGCTTTCTTTTTGCCGGCTGAACGTAGTGCCGTGGTATTCTTTGGTAAGGTTGTACGGCGGATCGACAATCAATAAATCAACACAAGCGGCAGGCAAAAAGGGAAGCAGTTTAAAGGTGTCTGCAATAATGGTTTTATTTATAACCGACTCGTATGTAAGCGGCTGTATGGCTGTGTCGTTTGTTGCAGATTTTTTTACGGCTGTCGAGCCGATTGTGCAACTCGAAAGATTTAAACATCGCTTAAGCCACGTATTGTCCGGTTTTGTTTCAAAATCGATTGTTTTATTGAGGACCGATTTTTTTTTAGCTTTGGTTTTGTATTCGGTTTGAGATGCCATTTTAAATTAACCCTTTTATATGAGGAATATTTGAGCCGACGGCTTTAAAAAAAAGTTTTATAATGGCAAACACTGTTTCTTTTGTTTTACCGTCCATCGAATGCACCGATTTTATAATTGACGCCGAATTGTAAAGCCAATTATCCCGAAGTTCACTCAATGTGTGCGCACCGGTTGCTTCTATAAGTGAAAACAATGCATTTATAAATGCGCTTCGCTGTTCCGTATTCATTTCATTAAGCCATGTTTGAACGGTTTTTTCGGTAAACAAACTGTCCGCGCTTCGGCTGTTTTTTGTAACGAATGCCGTTCTTTCCACTTTCCACGAAAAAGCGTCGTGCTGCAAAATGCCGTTGTTTTCCGTGCTTTCGACAATTGTATAATTTTTTGGGTAATCCAATAAAATACCTACGATGGACGATTGCGGCACAAAACTTTTAATTTTTTTTGAATAGGCAGAGTAGGACGGCTGTATGTCTGCGTGTTCGTTAAAGCCCGGTCCGTCAAAGCAAAATATGCTTTCTATGCGTTTTTGAGTTGCATTCGGCAATGCACAGGGTGCGTATACGGCAAGGTTACCGCCTTTTGAATGTCCTGCCGTGTATAGTGTACCCCGGCAGCGGCGCAAAGCTTGCGTAAGGTAGGCGAGGGCAGCCGTTTGTGCAGGAATGGGGTTGAGGACGGCTAAGTTAAAATCTTCTTTCCAACCGATAACGGTATCGTCCGTTCCGCGAAATACAACGCAGTTTTTTTTTGCCGGCAAAACTGCGGTAAAAGCACAAAACTGTTTTTGTTCTGCGATGTTTATATCGTTTACAAACGCTTTAAGTATAACAGAACCGAAACGCTCCGACTTTCCTGCCTGTTCAAGAAGCTGCACCGAACGCTGATTTATCAAGACACCCAAACTGTGCGCGCCGCCGTCGTTTTTTATATAAGTGCGGGCGGCTTCGCATAGTGTAATGCCCGATTTAAAATCGGCAGGTACAATACCGTCAAAGGGAATATAAGAAAGCTGACACAGTATTAAAGCATCTATTTCGTTAAACGCGCTCACCTTAAAAGGAATATCAGCGCGCCATACCAGATAATCGCTTATATCGGACATGTGCACAGTATAACAAAAAAAAACGCTAAACTCAATCGTACATGTAATTGAATATATTGATGTGGGGATTTTTAAATATCGTGAAGAAGATTATACTGAAAAACGTATACAATCGAAGACGGCATATCAATGCGGGAAATTAAGTATTATTGATGTTCGAACATCAGACATAGATATCAATAACTTGTAAGCATTAGTTTTCATTTTCAAAAACAATGCTTTGTATCATCGCTTCCATTTGTGGTCGATAGCGTTCAAAAGTATCAATATTTCTTGCAGTGATACTGATTTCCAACCCAGGCTTAAGATCTTCCAATATATGGAAAAACATCATCACGGCAGTTTCACCGTGCATTGTTATTCGCGCTTCAAAATACCGTGCTTTTTTACTATCCATAATGATTTTCTTATTTTGTTGTACCTTAACCGATGCTTTCAAAAGTACAGACAGTATATTCGGTTTAAACTCATTTATTTTCTTTTGTGCATAACTAATATCTTGTATATAACTTATTTCCATATCGTAATTATCTTCATTAGGGAAAAACAGTAAAATACGGCTGTAATCAACTCCTTCTTTGGGTAAAATA
>KI260564.1:425757-427687 GCA_000468055.1 Treponema lecithinolyticum ATCC 700332
TTGGCTTTTGTCGCTTCTAAACGAACGGTACATGGTCTGCCACAAATGTTCTCCCGGAGTAAACAATTTTAAAAATCCCCACGCCTTAAATACGATATACCGTTTTTCACATAAAATTCCCACATATTCTACAAATTCCATTTCAAAATTAATATCCGTTTTGTATTCAATACGCAGTATAGCTGCTTTATTACCGCTTATATCTTCGCTCGTTTGCTTACTATATCTACAATCTTATTACTATATTGCAGTTCTGCAATTTCTTTATCAAAATACGCTCGTATATCGTCATTATCATATTCTTTTATTCTTACATCTATATATACATGTTTCTCGTCATCATTTACTTCATAACTCAAATCCGGTATCACTGTTACCCCTTCAGGTATGTCTATCGTTGCATAGCGTAATTGATATGGCGTCATCGGTATGTCTTCGTGTTTTTTTGTTCTCTTACCGATAGCATAGCCGCTTGACTGTACAAGCGTAAGCATTACAACAGCAAGAAGTGCCGCCACACCTTTTAATTGCACGCTCATACCATCACTCCTGCGCCCCCGCTGCACTCTCGTCAAATTTAATGCTTTGTATCATCGCTTCCATTTGTGGTCGGTAGCGTTCAAAAGTTTTTACTTCGTTCGAGCCTATTTCGATTTGTAAAACCGTTTTATCCCCATCCGGTATATGAAAAAGCGCATCGGGGACTATTTGTCCGTTTATAATTACTCGCGATTCAAAATAGCGACCTTTGCGCCCGTCTACCGCCACTGTTTTATCTTTAAGTATGAAAATTTTAGCTGCTAGGAATATTCCTAAAATATTCGGTTTATACTCACGTATTATTTCTTGCGCCCAGCTGTCGGTAATGTAATTTATTTTTACTGTGTAATCATTTTCATTCGGAAAATACGGTAAAATACTACTTCTATCCCGTGCTTCTTTGGGTAAAATAAAACTTCCGAACGGCAGTTTGTACGGTTGGCTCTTATCGCTTCTAAACGAGCGATACATACTTTGCCACAACTGCTCTCCCGGGATAAACCGTTTTAAAAAGCCCCACGCTTTAAATACAATATGCCTTTTTTCACACAAAATACCTACATATTCAACAAATTCTAATAATACGGATTCAAGATATTTTTTATATTCAATACGCAAAATAAAAGCTTTGTTCCCGCCTATGTTTTCCTTCTCTTGTTTTACTATCTCTACAACTTGATTATACTTCCGTAATTCTGCAATTTCTTTATCAAAATACGGACGTATGTCGTCATGCGCATACTCTTCTATACCTGCATTTATATACACGTGTTTATCTTTATCGTTTATTTCATAACTCAAATCCGGTATCACTGTTACCCCTTCAGGTATGTCTATCGTTGCATAGCGTAATTGGTATGGCGTCAAGGGGACGGTTTTCGTTTTTTTGACTTTTTTGCCGGTTGCGCTGCAGCTGAGCAGTGCAACTGGCAAAACGATAAGAACAGCCAATATAGCTTTTAGCTGTACACTCATTTTATTCCCTCACTGCGCCGCACCCGCACTATCGTCAAACCGAATGCTTTGTATCATCGCTTCCATTTGTGGTCGGTAGCGGTTAAAAATATCAACTGCTTCTGCGATTATCTCGATTTGTAAAACCGTTTTATCTCCGTCGGCTATATGAAAAAATGCCGTTGGAATTGTTTCAGCATTTACCGTTGTTTGTGCTTCAAAATATCGCCCCTCTCTTTTATCTACAACCAATATTTTATTCTGCAGTATACGAACATAAGCTTTTAAAAATATCCCTAAAATATTCGGCTTAAACTCTCGTATGATTTCTTGCGCCCTATCGTCACTGATATAACTTATTTCTACTTTATAATCATCTTCATCGGGAAAATATGGTAAAATATGGCTGTAATCAACTCCTTCTTTGGGTAAAATA
>KI260564.1:427787-428169 GCA_000468055.1 Treponema lecithinolyticum ATCC 700332
TTGGCTTTTGTCGCTTCTAAACGAACGGTACAAAGCTTGCCACAAATGTTCTCCCGGTTCAAATAAATCTAAAAATCCCCACGCCTTAAATACGATATACCGTTTTTCACATAAAATTCCCACGTATTCTACAAAATGCATAAACTTAAGTTCCGCATATTTTTTGTATTCAATACGCAGTATAGCTGCTTTATTACCGCTTATATCTTCGCTCGTTTGCTTACTATATCTACAATCTTATTACTATATTGCAGTTCTGCAATTTCTTTATCAAAATACGCTCGTATATCGTCATTATCATATTCTTTTATTCTTACATTCATTGCAATTTCTTTATCATCATCATTTACTTCATAACTCAAATCCGGTATCACTGTTACCC
>KI260565.1 GCA_000468055.1 Treponema lecithinolyticum ATCC 700332
AATACGTAGGTACGATCGTGGCAATACAGCTCCAAAGCTTTATGAAAAGTTTTACTATTGCCGATATTTTTCATTATCAAATCATTTACTGTGTCATCAAAGTTCGAATCCGTAAGTCCTACTATGCCGCTTGTATCCGTATAACAGCCGAACATATCGTCCTTTTGTACTTGCATGCCGTATTCTTGTTCCAATTGTGCATCCCAGCTCAACCACTGCTGTTTATCGCCGTTGGAAACGGGGGCAAGTTCTATCGCTCCGGGTATATCAGAGCACAAAGCGGCAAAGTCTTTTTTAGTTGCTCCCAAAATATTTGCTAAGATAATTCCCGGTATATCCCACCACGGGCTAAAATGCCGTGCGCCGCACTTAAAATATGCATAAAACTGCACCGCACCTTGTACAGGCTGTACACCGTGTATCACCGCTTTTATCTTTTGTGCCGCTTGCGGGTTTTGTCTTAAAAACTCGCGTGCAACCAAACCTCCCATACTGTGTGTAATAATAATCATCTCGTCGGTTTCCTGCTCTTCTTTTATTTTGTCATATACATTTTTTACATCTTTTGCGGCAATATCATTAATATCTTTTCGCCAATCGTATGCGCACACATACACCGGGTATATGTGCTTTGTTTCCTGATTACGTAACTGTGTTTCCACTGTTTTTAACAGTGTATC
>KI260566.1 GCA_000468055.1 Treponema lecithinolyticum ATCC 700332
ATACTCCTTTTAGAGATTATTTTGTTTCGGATTGACTTGTCTCAATCCGTAAGACATTCCGATATACCGCTTTGAGGTATTTCCCTCCGCTCGAAGGAAGTAAGTTCCCTCACTCGAAGGAAGCGGTATCTTTACGCTTTCGCCGTACACGGATGTACAGTTTTCAAACCCATTACACCAGCCCTGCTTTTGCAAAATGCTTTTTTAACACCTTTGCGCCCAAAAGACCGCCAAGTATGCCGCCTGCAAACGCTGTAACATAGAGAATGGGCATAATCCAGATGGGTATACTGAAAAGTTTTTCAGCATATTCTGCACCTTGTGTTTCCAAGGTCAAAGCATAGTATTGTTCTTTTAGAATAAAAAGCTGCCAAAAGGGGCCGACTAGCCACAAGGACATAGCTGCATAACTTACAATATTTCCTTTAGCAGTATTGTATCCTATTATTTTTCGTATATATTCAGCAATAAGTCCGATAATAAGTGCATGGATGACGGTTACGGGAGTTTCTATAAGAGTCATTGCAATTCCCGGAAGTACAGTAAAGATAAAAAGAGCAAATGGCTTTTGTGTTTTCGCTAAAAAAAATTGTACGACAATTCCTAAAACCAAAGCCGTTAAAAACGGAAACATCATATAAGTAATCATCATAAAGCCGAGCGGCATACCGACGATGAACATACCGACAAAATAAATAACGGCAAAAATACCGATATTAACCAAATCCTTTAACACCAAGGCGGTTCTTCCCGCCTGACTGTAATTGTGTTTGTTCCATAAAATATACTCCTTTTAGAGATTATTTTGTTTCGGATTGAATTGTCCCAATCCGCAAGGACGCTCCGATTGCCTCGCTCGGAGGAAGAGGCATCCATCCCCCCTATACCCCCTCCCTTCATCCACTCGCAGTTGTTCAAACACCTTTTCCGCCTGCGCTGCGGTAAAGGCGGATTGCGAAGCGATCGTTCCTTTTTCCATTAAAAGCAATTCGTCGGCAACCAGCGTTAGAAATTCAAAGTCGTGGCTGATGATGAGGATTAACCGGTCGGAAGCGCGGTACGCGTTAATGAGCGCAGCGGTCTCTTTCATGTGGAAATAATCCATGCCCGAAGTCGGTTCGTCCATAATAATAATGCGGGCGCCTGAGCTGACGGCGGCTCCGATCGACACGCGCTGTTTTTGTCCGCCGGACAAGCTGAGCGGGTGCTTGTCTTTGAGTTCCGTTAAATGCATTGCTTTTAAAACCGCTTCGGCGGTAGGAGTGCCGCCCGCCGTGTCCGCACGCTGCGCTTTTTGTTCGGCGCTTATTTTTTTGTTTTTGCCGAGGGCGATTTCATCTTCGACGCTTTCGGTAAAAAGTTGATAGCCGACATCCTGCAAAACCATGTACGAAAGTTCAAGCCGTTTTTTTGCATTAGTTTTTTTTCCGTTCAAAAAAACCGAATCTTTTTTTGTTTTCAATAAACCGGTAAGACATTGCGCAAAGGTGCTTTTCCCCTGTCCGTTTTTTCCGGTAAGCGCGATCACCTTGCCGAAGTCCATCGTTACGTTTTGCACGCTGAGAAAGTCGCTGCGGCCTTTCGGAAAGCGGTATGTCAGCCGTTCTATTGTCAGCTGTGCAGTTTGCGTGTCCGCTGCGGTCTTATGTGCAAAGTCCGTACCGCTTTCGCTTTTTGCCGGCTCCGGGGTGTGATTGAAACCGAAAGTTTGCATTGACGCGGAGCCGGAAGCGTCCGGTTTTTCAAAAACGCGGGAGTCCATTGTTATGGGGCGGAGCAAAAGCTCTTTTCTGCTTTGTTCGGAAAGAGCGGTGAACTCTTTTTGACTGAATTCCCGTTCGATTTTTCCGTCCTTTATCAAAAGAACGCGATCAACAAGCTCCCGCAAAAAGTGCAGGCGATGTTCGCTGATGATGAGCGTTTTTCCCGCTTTCTTTAAAAGATGCAGGGCTTCGGTAATTTTTTCGATATAGCCGATGTCGAGGTTGGACGTCGGCTCGTCAAATACGATAATATCCGTGTCGGACGCGAGGGCGGAGGCAATGGCGACCATTTGCTTTTCGCCGCCTGAAAGGTTAAAAATATTCCGGTCAAGCAAGTGCTCAATGTGCAAAAACTGCGATACAAACCGCAGCCGTTCGTGCATTTTCTCAAACGGGGTTCCCGTGTTTTCAAGAAAAAACAAAATCTCCGATGTAGTGTCGAGGTTAAAAAACTGCGATTTGGGATTTTGAAACACCGTCGAAACTTTTTTTGAAATATCGTAGATGGGTTTTCCCGCAGCCGGTTCGCCCCAAATCTCCACGGTGCCGGTAAGAACGCCTTCATAGTAGTTCGGAATTAAACCGTTTATCGTCCGCACTATGCTGGTTTTTCCGCAGCCGGATATGCCGGTGAGTAAAAGGCACTCACCCTTGCGCACTTGAAAAGACACATCGTTTATTGCCGCAGCATCGCTTTGCGCCGTATAGGTAAAAACGATATTTTTTATTTCCGCCGCAGGCGAAGCGTCGCTTGTAAGCGGGTTATCTGCCGGCATATCATTATCCGGCCTTATGTCGGTTGTCATAAAAATTCCTTATACACTTTCCTTTATGCGCTTTTCAAGCATTGCACGATATGCCTTTTTTTCGGCCGCCATATACTGACAATGCCCATACCCTTTATGCAACGCGATATGTACAAAAGGATAGCGGCGCAAAATAGTTTTTGTCTGCCGCGCGTCTATTTCTTTACTGCCGAACTCAAAATACATACGCTGCTGCATATCTTTTGAATACGGATAAAAATCGAAACGGCTGCATGCCGATATGATATTCCGCAGGCTTTTTTCACTCATATTTTCAAACGTATGCCCCATTACCTCGCCCGCTTCCCCGAACAATGCGGTCATTTTCTTTTGGGCAATCCCCTTGCATTTTCGCGCCTTTTTCCATTTACTTAAAAAGACGACGTTATATATGAAGCGCAAAAAGCGGGCATTTTTGTATACCGGCGCACCGTCTAAAACAATGCATTTCCACTGTATGCCGTCATCCTTTAACAGCTCCAGCGCAACCCGTGCCCCTAAGGAAATGCCGAAAAGCAATGCAATATCCGTATATCCTTTTTCTTTTAGGCTGCAAAGAATTTTTGCCGCTTCGTCTTTTGCGGACATAAACTCGCTCGAAGCCGATTGCCCGTGAGCCGATAAGTCCGGCGCAATAATGCAGTACCGCTCGCTCAACGGTGCTAAAAACTTTGCTGAAAAGGCACCTGTCAGCAGCATCGGATGCAAAACCAGTATTTTTTCCAAACCGGTGTTTCCGTATTCGTGCATAAACATATCGGCTATTCTCCTCTACCATGCATACAGCCGCGCGCCGATGACTGCGCAAAAGCCGGCGGCAATGTACAGCGATACAAAGATGTCGGCAAGACCGAAGCGGGCTGTCTTATAGCGGACTTTTTTACCCGAAGCGTCTACACCCTTGGTGTGTCCTGCCGCCGCAAGTTCATCGCCGATACGCGAGGCCGACGATAACAGCGGCACCATAACGTATTCGAGTGTCATAAGCGGGTGCCTCATAACGTTCATCGCATTCAAACCGATACCGCGCATTTTCATCGCATTTTTTATACAGCGGTATTCTTCACCGAGCGTCGGAAAAAAACGGAACATCACCGAAAGCGTGATAACCAAACTTTGCGGCAGTTTTAGTTTTTCCAGTGCGTTCATTAAAAGACCGACCGGTGTGGAATCGATTAGGTATTTGCCCGCGACAATCGGCATCATAAAACGCCGTACGATAAACGACACCGGCAATACGACGCCGGCAAAAGCCCCCGTGTTCTGCGGAACATACGAAAGCGCGGCAAGTACGCCGAAAAAGAGAAGCAGCTTTACCGCCGTTTTTGCCTGTCCGTTTAAAAGAAACAAACAGGCAAACAGCGCTATATTGACCGCTTCAACATACATCGGAACGAGAAGCGCAATCGAAAGCCCCATGCACAGCACCAAAAAAATCTTGGTGCGCGGATCAAGAACGAGCCTTGCCTGTTGTTCCAATTACACCAGCCCCGCTTTTATAAAATGCTTTTTTAACACCTTGGCACCCAAAAGTCCGCCTAAAAGGCCGCCTATAAAAGAACTTATGTACAGTACCGCCATAATCCATATCGGAAGGCTGACAAGCTGCGTTGCATTTTCGGCTCCCATCATCTTTTCGGCCATGACATAGTATTGTTCTTTTAAGATATAAATCTGCCAAAACGGCCCGCAAAACCACAGAGACATAACAGCATAACCTGCAATGCTGCCCTTTACGGTTTTATAGCCGAGTGCTTTTCGTACGAGCTCTGCAAGCGCACCGATAATAAACGAATGGATTGCCGCTACCGGCGTATTCCCCATCAATGCCATAAGGCAGCCCGGAATGGCTGCAAAAATAAACAGCGCAAAGGGCTTCGGCGTTTTTGCCAAAAAGAACAAGGCAACGATACCTAAAACCAGGCTTGCCGCAAAGGGAAATGCCAAGTAGGTTACCACCAAAAAGCCGAGCGGCATGCCGACGATGAACATCACTGCAAAATAAATAACGGAGAAAATACCGATATTAACCAAATCCTTTAACACAAGGCGGTTCTTCCCGCCTGACTGTAATTGTGTTTGTTCCATAAAAACCTCCAAAAAATTGTTTCGCAGGCTTTATCAAAAGCCGAGGAACAATTTTTACGCACGTTCGCAACGTTAGTGAGAAAGTACATACAATAATGCGACGTTTGCCGATATGTAACCGGTAATCCGGAACGGGTAGTTATCCGTTTGTATTTGCTGTCCATTTGGTAACGCCGGTACGCAGCAAACGGAATTCCCGCTTTACCATAACGAGCATTCCCGCAATACAAAGGATTTCGATACAAAAGATGGCATAGTAAATACCTGCAAGACCGAAAAAGCGCGGAACAATCAGCATTGCCGGAATATACAAAAGCACTTGCCGCAAAATTGCAATAACAGAGGCAACCGAGCCTTTGTTGATGGACGGAAAAAAGGTCATACCCATAAAGACCGCAGGCATAAGGGGCAGCACCAGTACAAAGACCCTAAAGAACCGGATATGTTCCGGCGTAACGGTAATCTCTTTGAGCATAAGATGAATTGCACCTTCAGGGATACCCATCAAAAAAAGCCAAAACGGAACAATCAGAGCCGTTGCGATAAGCCAAAACCGCTTAAAGCTTTGTATCACCCGATCATTGCGCCCTGCGCCGAAATTGATACCGGTAACCGGCTGCAAGGCGCGCATAAGACCGTAAATGGGCGTGAGCAAAAAGTTAAAGTAACGGAACGCTACCCCGTAAAGAGCCACCGCCTCTTCTCCGCCGGTTGCTTCAAGGGCGTTGAATACAAAGGCACCCGATATAATGAACATCACATTCATAATAAGGCTCGGCATTCCCATCGAAACAATTTGCTTGACGATTTTTCCGTCGCGGTTAATCGAAAAGGCTTTACAGTGAAACGAGGTTTTTCCGCTTGCAAAATAGATAATACCCGCAAGGGAGTACACCGCCATACCGATGTTTGTGCCGATTGCCGCCCCCGTAACTCCCATACCCAAAAGCACGATGAGCACATAGTTTGCCGCCGCATTGACTACAAGACCGATTGCCATAATCACGGCAGCGGTTTTCATCTTACCTTCGGCACGCACAATCATATTTGCACCCAAGCCGTAAATCCAAAAAAATGAGCCGTAAAAGGTTGTTTTCAAATAGGCGGTTCCTTGAATAAGGGCATCGCCCCTTCCGCCCATAATGTACAATAGCTTATCGGTAAACAGTACGCCGAGCACCGTTACGGCTATGCTGATGACGACGGTCAAATAATGCACGTTGCCGATGAGCTTTTTTTGCGTTTCCTCGTCCTTTGCACCGAGTACGATACTTAAAAGAGAACCCGCCCCCACGCCGATGAGAGAGCCTAAGCCCAGCGCAATCATCGTTAACGGGTATGCAAGCGAAATGCCCGCAACCGCCGCCTTAGCGTTTTCTACAAACCGCCCGATAAAAATCGCATCGACCATATTGTTCATGCCGATTAAAACCATCGCAATGACTGCAGGCCACGACAAATCAAAGAGAACCTTCCACAAGTTCCCGTTCAAAATAAACTCTTTTTGCTGCTCTTTATTCATTTTTAACCTCCTGTATAGGTGCCGCCATATCTGCCCGCCGCAGCTTTCAAACCTATTGCATTAGTTTTTTCGACCCACTCTTTTATACTCAATCTATAACTGTTCAAACCTGCTTGACTTTTAATTACGTCGAATTCGCCATAATTAAAAGCTGGATTATAGACGCTTTCCCAGATACCGAGATATTCGACGGTGTTTCTATTACGCAACCAGTCGGATATAAAAAAGTCGCCGTCTTTTGCTTTCAGCATATCGGTCAGAGAGATATATTCGTGCCCCTTATCGCCGATAATCGTAATTTCATTTCCCTGTACGTTTATCTTTCTGTTCTTTGCCATTTTGATTCCCTTTCGCTCATCAATTACCCATTATCAATTATTTACCCTTCCCGTGCCGTTACACACAGATACTTTTTTGCAAAAAGCGAGTCGGTTTGTATACCGGTAAACCCTGCCGAAGTCAGCAGTGCACTCAGCTGTTCTCCTGTGTAGATTTTCATACCGCTGATTCTTTTCGTCCATTTTTCATCGCCTTTATGAAGCCCGTCCACCTCGTTGCAGATAAAAAAGTGCGCTCCTTTTTTGAGCACGCGGAACACTTCTTTAAACGCTGTTTCTATTTCCGGCCAAAAATAAACCGTTTCGAATGCCGTCGCAATATCGAATGAATCGTTTTCAAACGGCATGGAAGAAACGCTTGCTTGCAGTATACGGCAGGTTCCCCGTTCGATATACGCCTTATTGCATTTCGTCGATTGCGCAACACAGACATCGGAATAATCAATGCCGGTTACCTTTTCGCAGCCGCGCTCAAGCAATCGTTTGACATTTGCGCCTCCGCCGCATCCGATATCAAGACCGTTGCCTAAAATTTTTCCATCCAAATGCGAAAAGCCCCATTCCGCCATGCGCGTATGTCCTGAATTCATTCCCGCGACAATCAGCTTACCGATAAAGCCCGCAGGTTTTCTAAAATTATCTCCTAAACTCATTTTCTTCTCCCTTGATTCACACTTTCCACTCGATGCCTTTTTGGAAATTGTCCCACATACTTGCGTACAAGCCCTTCCGCACGAGCAGTTCGTTGTGCGTTCCTTCTTCGGCTATTTTGCCTTCGTTGATGACGCAGATTTTATCGGCGTTCACGACAGAGGAAAGGCGATGGGCAATCATAATGACGGTTTTGTCTTTGAGCAGCACGTCGAATGTCTTTTTGATTTTGTATTCGTTTTCGGCGTCGGCAAAGGCGGTCGCTTCATCGAGCACGATAATCGGTGCGTCTTGCAACAGGGCGCGGGCAATGGCAAGCCGCTGCGCTTCTCCGCCTGATACGTATGTGCCCTTGGTGCCGTACACGGTGTCGATACCGGCCGGCAGTTTTTCGATAATGTCCATGCACTCGGCTTTGCGGAGCGCTTCCATCACTTCTTCGCGGCTTGCATCTTTTTTGCCGTAGCGAATGTTTTCAAAAATGCTTTCTTTAAAGAGCTTATTTTCTTGGAATACAAAGCCGACGGTGTGCAAAAGGTCGCTTGTTTTAATGTCGCGGATATCTACACCGCCGATACTGATGCTTCCTGAATCAACTTCCCAAAAGCGGCCGAGCAAATTGACAAGGGTGGTTTTTCCTCCGCCTGAGGGACCGACCAGTGCGGTAAGCGAATGTTCGGGGATGTGCAAGCTGATGCCGTTCACTGCGGTGCGTCCCTTGTTCCCTGTGTCCGTTTCCGCAGATCCCGCCGTTTCAGTTTTATACGAGAATACCACGTCCTTAAACGTTATATTGTACTTTTCGGGCAGCACGGACTTTTCCGGTTCTTTGGTCAGCGGCGCTTGCAAAATATCTTCAATACGGTTGAGCGCATCGTTTGAGCGCTGATTGAATGAATTTGCGTACATAATTTTTACCAGCATGGTGTAGGTAACCGGCGCAAAGGCGAGGTAAAACACAAAGCTGTAAAAAAAGCGAGGATCGAGCGTCGCACTGCCCGCTATCAACAACGCAGCAGGCAGCAAGAATAGAAAACCCGCTTTAATGAGCGCAAGAAAAATCGAATAACCGTTTTCCCACGACTTTGAATATTTGTGTACAAACTCTTTATAGTTCATAATCGAGGTGTAGAAGTTTTTAAAGTAATAAACGGATTGATTAAAGGTTTTTATAACCGAAATACCGCGTACATATTCGGTACCGGCATTATTCATTTGCTCAAGCGCATCTTCATACTTTTGCATAAAGCCCGAGTTCGAGCTGATCCGCATCAAAACCGTTTGCAGCACGAATGCAAGCACGAGCGGTAACAGAGAAATAAGACCGAGCCGCCAATCGAATATCAACATGAGCGCGAGTATCGCAAAAGGAGAGACCATGTTCTGTGCGGTATCCGGCAGGTTATGGGCTATCAGCGTTTCAAGCTGGTTGACATTTTTTTCAAACACCTTGCGCACCTTGCCGCTCACATGCGTGATATGCCAGCCGATGGGAAGTTCGGCAAGTGTTTCGGTCATCCGAATCGAAAGGTTTTCCTGAATCGTAAACGCGGTCGCGTGCGAAAGCATGAGCGCCGCGTAATACAGGACAAAGCCTGCTGCAGCCGAACCGACTGCCCACAGTCCGTAACGCGCAAGGGCAGCAGCATTCACCGCTTCTTTTGCAGCAACTGCGGAAATAACATCGCGCATAACAAAAAACACCATGATGTACGGCACAAAGCTGACGAGGGCGCTCAAGCCGGAAAGCATAAGCGATAGAGGCAGCAGTCCTCTGCTTTTTCCTGCGTAGCTTAAAAGCCGCTTGATAGTCTGCTGCTTGGCAGGATTGCGCTCCTCACGCGGCGCTGCCTGCTGTTTTGCAGGGTTTCGTTCTGTTTGCTGTTTTGCGGGGTTGCGCCTGTTCTTTTGCTTTTGCCGCGTCGCGTTTTGTGTATCACTCATACGGATTTTCTCCTTTTATAAATTAGTTATAACAAACATAACACTGTTATAGTATAAAATCTTAACATTGCTGTCAATAAGATACAAGGGATTTGTTTTCAAAGCATACAATATGCAACAAATTATCGATGATCGATTGCACTGAATATGTTTCACGGATTAAAAGTAAAGCGAGTTTTCCAATCCGGCAGGATCGTCTTTTTCCAAACAGCGCGGATAAAACCGGCAATAAAGGTTCACCCCGCAGCGGCAAAAAGCGCTGTCCTTTTTTTTGTTAATTTCAGTTTTGGACAATAATCTGACATGTTTTCATAACATTCAAAGCGTTCGTATGATTTTCCGGCGTCGTACCTGCACAGCAAGAAGCATCCACATAAATGCCGGTTTCCGGTAAAAAGGCTTTAAAAAGCAAAGCATTTGAAATAACGCAAATATCTGTGCATACACCGATTATTGTTACAGAGCGTATCGGCTCTTTTTTATTCATTTTTTTTAAGTTTTCCGCAAGAGCTGCTGAACCGAATGTATTTTTTTCGTATACGTTGCCGTTCACAAGCTCTTTAATCGGTTCGGCAAGTTCCCAGCCTTCCGTATTTTTTATACAATGAATTACCGGTAAAAATTTTCCTTCCTGGGAATTTAAATATGAATGTTGATGAGTATCCTGCGTATAAAAAACGTCACCTTTAAAATTTTTAATTTTTTTTACGATTTTTTGTACAATCAATTGCGCTTCTTTCGTTCCCAAACTTCCGGTTATAAAATCATTTTGCATATCGATTACAACTAAAATATCTTTCATTAGAGTTCCCTTAAAATATTTTTATTTGTAATAGGAGAATTTGCCCAACCATTCCAATTCGTAACGTTTGAAAAAAAAGCACGGTGTTATATCAAAAACGCATAGCATTATATACTGCGTGTTTAGTAAAGTTAAAAGTCTGCAATAGCACACGTTAGAAGATCGATGAACTTTGCAGTCTTAGACACGCTGCCTGTCTGGGAAAAAACACTCCACGCTTCCTTACCGCTGTTGTAGTTTTGCACTTGTGACGATGACCAATACGACTCCGATTTGAAGGATGTATCCGCATAGATGCTGCCGTCCGGCAAATCGTGTATTGCTTTAAGGCTTGCATCGATTTTTTCTTTGTTTTTGTATATCTCGCACAGCTCCGCAATGCTCGGCATATACCACATAAGATTTGAACTGCCAAGCTGAGCAGCATACGTTGTGTTATATGTATTTACCCAGTTAAACGCAGGATAGTTTGCTGCAACGGCTGTTCCGGCAGGATCTATCGACTTGACGTAGTCCCAGTTATCGCTGCCGTCCGTGTCTCCTCTAAATGTTGCCGTTCCGGCAGCTCCATCTCCGGTTTTATCGGGTGTACAAATAATTTTCTCAAATAATGTAGTGTAGCCGCTGGTAAAATTCTTTGCCCAAGTGAGCTTTTGCCCGCTTACATGCAGTGCGAGTATTTTCGGCACTCCGTAGATATCGAACACAATGCCGACCGGCGGATTGCTCGGATTTATCGCGGTGTAAGCCTCTTTAGCTGTAAGGGTTTTATCCGCAAGCACAATCATTCCTGCCGCATATGCACTGGAGTCTATAACGCTTAACATTCCCGTTTTGCTTGCAGTACCGCAGTGTACCGTAATCACAGTATTTCCGGCAACAGAGGGACATTCTATTTCCGTCGTTGCCTCCGTATTGCTCCAAACCTTAAAATCCGTAAAACGGGCGCCGCTTACGCTAAAAGCCGTATTGAGTCCGCTAAAATTTTTCCCCCTAACCGTTACCGGCAGCATTTTCCCGCTGTAGCTTGTTCCCGCTTTAGGTATTGTTACACTCGTAATTTCAGGCGCTTCATACCGCTTCAGTTTCGCAGTTTTGCTTTGCGCTATTCCTTTAAAGAATACTTTTACCGTGTATGTACCGCTTGCAAAAGGCGGCGTAATTTTTTTTTCAAATTTTTCTATATTCTTTCCTACGTTTGCTTCAACTGTTACAGTACTCGAGGGTACTTCATTTCCGTGTGAATCAAACAGTTTAATTTCCGTTTCGCCGCGAAGATCAAGGTTGCTTCCCTTAACCGTTACGGTTACCGGTTCTGTAAAGTTGAATGGAATGCTGCTTGGATAAACGTATATAGAGTCGACCTTTGCAGGAGGGGTAACGGTAAACGACGTCCATTTACCGGCAAGCGTGGTTCCATCGATAAAAATATTGACTTTATAGTATATTCCATGCTTTGTAAGGGGAGGAGTGGAAGGTATCGGCGCTTGCAGCGTTGCTGTTGCCGTATTATTCGTTACATCGATGGCAGCCTCTTGCTCTTGCTGCGTTTGACTGCTCTCCGTAACCCGTACTACAAGCTTTGTCAGCTTGCGGAAATGTTGCCCTTTTATCGTTACCGTAATATTTCTGTCGGCTACTGCCGTATCAAGGCGGGTACGGTCGAGCTTTACTTCCGTTATTTCAGGCGTTACGAGTGCTGTTACGGTTACTTCTGCCGGGCTGCTTTCATTTCCGGCATTGTCTTTTGCTTTTACGGTAATTGTGTACGTACTTCCGTCTTCGGGAATACCCGTAACCGTAAAGCCGGCTTTATCTTTTCCCAGTGTTTCCTGCTTTACTACGGTGTTATCTTTTTTACAGATAAGCTGCAGTTCCTTAAAGTCCTCATCAGTCGGATTTTGCCATATTACGGTGATTGTTTGATTGTCGGAAGAATAGCTTGCCGTTAAATTTGTTACCGGTGCAGGAGGTGTTACATCCTGAGGCGGCACAGCCTTGTTTTGCGTTTGAACTTGATCGACGGGGTGTTCACAGCTGAAAAAAAATGCTGCGCTCAATACCGTCATGAGCATGCCAAATACTAAAATATGTCTTTGCTTCACTTCCTATACTCCGTCATTTTATTATACTTAGTATACTCAAGTATTTCAATATAGGCGGTTTTCCGCCGTTCCGCCTGCATTTTGCGCATGTTTATCCGGTTCCGTTTTAACACATCCGTGCCGCAGTTTAGCCGGAGTTAAAACCGTGAGTTTATTTTACCGTCCGGCAGGCGTAATAATGCAATCTATGGTTATATTTTTTTTGCGGGCTTTTTTTTCAACGAGCGATTTTGAAATCCCCTTTGCTCCTCGCGGACTTGGATGCGGCTCGGCATCTCCGATTAAAATAATTTTACGCACCGCATCATTTTTCCAATTATAAAATTCCAAAGACGCATACAAAGCTTCGTATACCGCTTCGGGCGTATCGCCGCCGATAAGAGAGCCCTGCGGTATATGCATTGTATTAAGTCGCTCAAAAAATACGGTACTGTCCGCTGTAAAATCGTTAAATTGAACGGGAAGTCCGCGGTATTTAAAGTTGTCGGTGTAATCGCGGTAAAAAAGCAAACCGAGCCGCACGGGCATTCTTGTGCTCAATTCTTCTGCCAATGCGGGAACCAATTCTTTTTGTAAGTACTCTATATCGTCCCACATACTGCCGGTTGCATCTATAGCAAAAACAACATCGGCGCTTTTATCTTTCGGCAATTTGCAAAAAGACTGCATAACGTCCTGCACAAGGGTTTGCGGTCCCTGAGAATAAATCATCATACCGCTGGAAATATCGGTAAACGCTTGGGCTGCAGCAGGACTGTAAGAATCGGTTAAAAGCACTTCTTTTTTTTCGTCCGTTTTTACCGGTTGTGCGCTCTCTTTTACCGGCTCTGCAGCGCCGTCAACACTTGCAGCGGCAGGTTTTTCGGCAATCGGAATAAAATCAAACATAAACGGATTATCTTCATAAAAGCCGCTATAATCCGCATACGGTTTTTGAAACGCCCTGATATTAACAAAGGTTCCTGTTGTAACCGAAACCGTTCCGTTTCGCGTCCACGGATATCCGTACAACAATTTTTCCGGTATATACAAATGGAACGCCATTCCCAGTTGTTCGTCCGATTGTGCGGTCGAATCGACAATGCTGTAATATTTATTTTCCGCTTTCAAAAACTTTCCGTTTAAAATACGTTTTTCATCACCGTTAATTCTGTTGTATACCGCGGTACGGTATGCATAACTTGCAGCTTTTCCTTTCGGGTCTTTTGTGGTTTCTGTCAATAAAACCGAAGCCATCCCCTTTTTTTGCCGAATATATAAATGCCAACCGCCGCCTTCCGCCAATTCAAGACGGATATCGGCGGCAGTAACGGTTAAAAAATCAACTGCACTTCCCGTTTGTGCACTTAAAATTGCTGCAGGCACAGTTAAAAAAGCGCACAGCAAAGAAAAAAAACAAAGCGCTTTTATCCTGTTTTGCCCGGTGTGCACAAAATGTCGGTTTGTAATACGAGTAGTCATACTATAAGTATCGGTAAAAATCGGTAAAAAAAACTCTTTTTTCGGCACCTGTTTGCACACTTTGTACATTTACATAAGACTTTTTTTAAAAAGTGTGGTATACTATATATAATTGTGACTGCAAATGAAAAAATCTCCGCATCATCAGGTTTTACGAAAGTATCCGTTGAGGAGTTTGACGATAACAATAAAAATTCGCGCGAACAGGAAACCAACCTTGTCGTTCTTACGGCAAAAGAACAGGAATTGGTAAATTCGGTTTTTGTACGTCTTAAAGCGGTTTCTCCTGAAACGCTGGTTGTGCTGGAAGACCGCTTAGCCGATTTGGAAAAACTGACCGCAAATATCGCTCACTTTCCTTCTCTTAAACAAACGCAAGAACACGGAAGCAGCGTGCGCGATATGCACACCTTGGTAGAATCTTTACTTATCCGCAGAAACGGTGACCGCATGCTTCATTTACCGTCAAAAGCTATTTTGGGACGAGGGTTTTCGGTTGCCAAATTTCACACCTTTTCGGCTATGGAAAAAATTGCCGCTTCGTCCGAATTCCCCGAAAAACTGGTAAGCAAACTGCGCCGCGCTTGTTTAAATGTTTTGTTTACGATTATGGCGGAAGACGTATACCTAAACCTTTTGGACAACGATACAATCGCCATAGACATTCGCCAAAAAATAGCTTCGGAATTGATTATGCTGTGGGAACACCGCAGCGACGAAACAGTAATTGAAATGGCGCCGGTGTTAAGCACGGTATGGAATGCACGGCGAAACCTTGCCCCGGCATTCGGCACAATGGTCGGCACAAGCGAATTACTGCTTTTATCTATGGCTATGGACGATCAATGGTGTCATTTTATTTCCTCCCGCATGGGAAATGAAGATGCGGCGTTGGCTATGGAAGAATTTTTATTCGGTATTTCGTATGAAGAAATTCAAAAAGTAAAAAAGAATATCAGCGATAAAAAAGTCAGCGCAATAAACAGCGACGAAGCCGCTCATATTTTAGGACGCCCTGCCGATGCTTTTAAGCCGGAAACGGAAGAATTCGATCCGCGTAATTTTTATTTAGGTTATTCGGTACGACGAGACAACGCCCGGGCACGCCAGCGCTTAAACCTTGCAGGTCCGCATTATACACTTGAAGACCATTATATGCGTTTTATTTTGGAAACAAATAAGGAGAAACAGTTTGAAGGAATGTGAACACCCCAAAAAAAACGTTTACCGTTTCGGCGAAAAACTGCGTGCGGTTCGGGAGCGCAAAGGGTATACTTTAAAAGTTGTGGCAAGCAAAGCGGGGGTTAGCGAAAGCTTGGTGTCGCAAATAGAACGGAATAAAGTTTCTCCTGCAATCGATACGCTGCTTACATTAGCGGATGTGCTGGAAATAAACCTTGAATTTTTATTTGATGAGTTTAGACGAAAGCGCCCGGTAAAAATCGTTCGCTCGGGAGAGCGGCGCAAAATAGAAGAAGAAAACGTAAAATACGAAGAGCTTGCAAAACATACGGAAAACGGCGGCAGTCATTCCATAGAATCTTACATTATTACCATGCCCCAAGGCGAGCGCACACACCGCGGCTCATACGGGCATTTGGGGCAGGAATTGGGTTTTATTATGGAAGGAAAAGCCTGTTTAAAGTACGAATCGGAAATCTTTACACTCGAAGAAGGCGACAGTATATCTTTTTCAGCAGCTTCGCCGCATACGCTTTCAAACATAGGAAACGGCGTTTTGCGTGCTTTGTGGGTAGTAAGTCCGTCGCAGCGTTTTGTGTAGTTTTGTGTAAGCAGCGCTTTTGTTGTACGCCGTCGCATACCGAATCGGCGCCCGGTGTACCCACTCCATGCAAAATAAGCCGTGATCGTGCCAAAACAAAACTTTACTCTTTAAATTCTTCGCAAAATTCTTCACGCACGTGCGGATTTTTTGCCAAAGGTTTAACGCATTTATTTATATACACTTTTGAGTTTGCGGGAACCGATTCGGTTACAAAAGCGTTTCCGCCGATAACCGAATTTGTACCGATTTTGGTATCGCCGCCTAAAATAGTTGCGCCGGCATAAATGGTTACGTTGTCTTCCACGCAGGGATGACGGCGGATATTTTTAAGGCGCTGACCGCCGCCGGTAGACAACGCACCGAGTGTTACCCCTTGGTACATTTTTACGGCACGCCCGATAACCGCCGTTTCTCCGATAACGATTCCCGTTCCGTGGTCTATACAAAAATATTCGCCTATTTCGGCTCCGGGGTTTATATCGATACCGGTTTTGCCGTGTGCATATTCGCTCATAAAACGCGGAATAAAAGGCACCTTTTTTTTATACAATTCATGAGCAATCCGGTATATGTATATGGCAAAAAAACCCGGATAAGTTAAAATCACTTCATCAATACTGTATGCAGCAGGGTCTCCGTCAAACGCGGCTTTTGCGTCTAAAAGTAAAGTATCGCGCAGTTTGTCAAGCGAAGAAAAAAAATCGGCACATATCGTTTGCGCTTCGGCATCTCGTCCGCTTTCGGCAAGCGCAATTTGCAGCTGCTTTGTTAAATCGCGTTTTACCCGGCTTATCGGCACACGCTCTTGACCGAAGTGTAAAGGAAAAAGCAGCGCTTTTAAAGCTTTTACCGTGCGCACTGCCGCCTTTCTGTCGGGGAAAACGCTTTGTGTGCTATTCATCAAACAGCTCCTTAAAAAGTTCGCAAGAAAGGTAGCGCTCGCCTCCGTCGGGAAGCAGTACGACAATAAATTTGTCCTTGTTTTCCGCTTTTTGTGCAAGCTCAAAAGCTGCATACAGAGCCGCTCCCGATGAAATACCCGCAAAAATTCCTTCGGTACGCGCAAGCTCTTTTACCGCACTTACCGCTTGCTCATCGGTTACTGCAATTACTTCATCGTATACTGCCGTATCGAGCGTATCCGGCACAAAGCCCGCTCCTATTCCCTGTATACCGTGCTTTCCCGCTTTGCCTTGCGACAGTACGGGAGAAGAGGCAGGCTCTACAGCACACACGCGCAGTGAACTTTTCTTTGACTTTAGATACCGTCCCGTTCCGCTGAGCGTTCCGCCCGTCCCTACTCCGGCTACAAAGATATCTATTTTTCCGCCGCTGTCTTCCCACAACTCGGGACCGGTTGTTTCAAAATGAGCAAGCGCATTTGCCGGGTTGGTAAATTGCGAGGGCATAAACGAATGCGGCGTTTGTAAAGCAAGCTCTTTTGCTTTTTGAATTGCGCCGTTCATACCCAAAGCAGCGTCCGTCAGCACAATGCGCGCCCCGTAGGCTTTTAAAAGTTTTTGCCGCTCGACACTCATATTTTCAGGCATCGTTAAGATCAATGAATAGCCCTTATAGGCTGCAAAAGCGGCAAGCCCTATTCCCGTGTTGCCGCTGGTAGGTTCTATTAAAACGCTTCCTTCGCGGATTGCACCGCTTTTTTCGGCTTCGTTTAGCATAAAAAGAGCGGCTCTGTCTTTTACGCTGCCGCTGGGATTGGCATATTCCAGCTTTGCGTACACATGCGCCGAAAAACGGCGGCATAAACCTATCCGTTTGAGAGCTGCAAGCGGCGTATGTCCGGTTAAATCTATAATATTGTTGTATATATGCGGCATAATATAAGTATAACAAAAAAAAATACGCTGTGCAAGAAAACGCAAAAAACTTATAAAACAGCCGATAGCCGTTTTATACAAACAATGATATAATGCAGTATGTAAGTTTTATATTCGGAGGCTTTAGATGTTTTCAACAAGCGGGTACATAGAAGAAAACACCGTCAAAACAAGTGATTATACACTTAAACAATATAACGGCAGAAAAGTAATTATTACCGTGCTTGATGAGAATATTGATTTAAGCAGTCAAAACGTTTCAGACGAAAAACTCTTTAAACTTTCAAATACGCTTATAAGTAAAAACAAAAAAGCGTATAAGGAACTTGCAAAATGATTGTCTTTACAAAGGAGCAAGTAAAGGCAATACACAAAACGCTTATTAATAAAACCGGTGGAATCGACGGCGTCAGGGATGA
Organism: Treponema lecithinolyticum ATCC 700332; assembly: GCA_000468055.1. GTDB lineage: Bacteria > Spirochaetota > Spirochaetia > Treponematales > Treponemataceae > Treponema_C > Treponema_C lecithinolyticum. The sequence continues at coordinate 17,524 of KI260566.1, forward strand.
AAAACTTTTAGATTCGGCACTGCAATCTCCCTTTCAAACTTTTGATAACAAGGACTTATATTCGGACATAACCGATAAAGCAGCTCAACTTTGTTATTCGATAATTGAAAACCACCCTTTTGTTGACGGAAATAAAAGAATAGGAATTCATTTAATGCTTATTTTTCTTGAATTGAATAATAAAATCATTACATATACTCAAACTGAATTGATTGACTTAGGCTTAGGGATTGCCGCAGGAAAAATCCTTAAACCTCAAATAAAAGATTGGATTGAAAAACACAAACAAAACTGATAGCCGTTTTATACAAACAATGATATAATACGCGCAAACAGGAGCGGCTATGGATACCAAGGGAACACCGTTTAAGAATCGCAAATTAAAACTGAATTCTGCAAGCATTTTAACGATTTTATGTATCGTTTTAGTGCTTATTGTTGCGGCAACCGGATTTTATGTCGTAGACGGAACCGAACGGGCAGTTGTTACGCGCTTCGGTAAATACTATAAAACCTTTGAACCGGGATTACAATTTAAAATTCCGTTCGGCATAGATAAAAACTACAATGTGCCGGTTGAAGTCGTACAAACCGAACAGTTCGGCTTTACCACTTTAAAATCCGGACAATCAAGCAAATATAAAAACGGCATAACTGCCGAATCCACAATGCTTACCGGAGACTTAAACATTGTAGACGTTGAATGGATTATTCAATACCGCATTGTAGACCCTGCCGCATGGTTGTTTAACGTGCAAGAGCGCGTGCAAACGATTCGTGATATTTCACAGTCCGTGGTGAACACGCTGGTAGGAGACCGCGCCATTTTAGATGTTATGAGTGCCGAACGCTCTCCTATCGAAGAAACGGCAAAAGACGTTATGAACGAAAACTTTGAACAGCTGGGCTTGGGTATAAAAATTATAACCGTGCGCTTGCAAAATATTGTACCGCCGGTAGGCGTTCAAGATGCATTTGAAGATGTAAACCGTGCAAACCAAGATGCCGAACGCTACATAAATGAAGGAAAAGAAGCTTATAATAAAGAAATCCCGCTTGCACAAGGAAAAGCCGACCAAAAACTGAAAGTTGCCGAAGGTTATGCGATTGAACGCATTAACCAAGCAAAAGGCGATGTTGCACGCTTTAATGCCGTATACGAAGAATACCGCAAAGCACCCGGTGTAACCAAACAGCGCTTATATTTGGAAACGATGGAACAAGTGTTCGGGTCAAGCGATAACGCCGTCCTTATCGACGATAAAATCACCAATATGCTGCCTATAAAAAACTTAACCGAAAAAAAAGGAGCGGAACAATGAAACAAAAAAATCTATACTCGATTTTTATTGCGGCTGCAGTCGTTATAGCCGTCTTTTTAATGCTCGGTCCGCTGTACATCGTAAACGAAGGGACGCAAGTTGTGATTACCCGTTTCGGAAAAATAATCGACACTAAAACAAATGCCGGCTTATACGTAAAAATGCCGTTTATAGACGCGGTAACCGTATACCCCAAATTGATTTTATCTTTAGATGGAGATGCGCAGCGCATTCCTACAAAAGAAAATCAATTTATTATCGTAGATACTACCAGCCGCTGGCGCATAGTGGACCCCAAGCGGTTTTATCAATCGTTTAAAACATTAAACGCCGCATACACCAAATTAAGCGATGTAATTGATTCGGCAACCCGCACGATTATTACCCAAAATCCCCTCAGTGAAGTGGTGCGCACGTCAAATCAAATAAATGACAAAATAAACGCCGGAAGAATAGCCGCAAACGGAGAAACGGACAATTCCATTGCAAAAATCGACGCACTGGTAAATGCGAATAAATTGGTAGAACAAGTAACCAAAGGGCGCCGGCAGTTAAGCATAGAAATGGCAAAAGAAGCGCGCAAATTGGTAGGCGAATACGGCATTGAATTGATAGACATTGTACCGCGGCAAATAAAATATTCGGATGAAATGACCGAAAGCGTATACAACCGCATGGTAACCGACCGCAAACAAGTTGCCCAAGCATACCGCTCGTGGGGCGAAGGCGAAAAAGCTGATTGGCTGGGACGTTTGGAAAAAGACAAAAAAAGCATAGAATCCGAAGCATACCGCAGAGCAGAAGAAATTATGGGACAAGCCGATGCCCAAGCCGCCCAAATTTATGCACGCTCTTATGCAAAAGATCCGGAATTCTATGCATTTTGGAAAAGTATGGAATCGTATAAAAACACGCTGCCCGGATTTGACGCCGCGTTTAGCACAAATATGAACTATTTTAAATACTTGTATGCACCTTCAGGACGCTGATATCGTATGAAAATGCCGGAAGTTTTATACATACAAAAAGACTGCATGGAATTGGACAGCGGCTTAACCGAACGGGAATTTGCCCACGCGCGTTTAGCCCAATATATGAGCGAAGCGGGTGTGCTGTGCATTCCGGAAACCGAAAACGGCACGCGTTGTTGGCGCACGCAAGAATTCCGCTTTACAGGAACACGTTTGGACGGCAAAAGTAAAACGGTGCATATATGCGCTCCGGCTTTTAACGGAACGTCTTTTATAAGCTTACTCGAAACTGCGCTGAACTTTAACGAGCATACAATGCCGGAAGCAAAATACAGTAAAACCGATACAAACGCCGAAGAGCCGGATATAGAGGATATAAAGGCGCAAAAAAAACTGTGCCGTGCGTTGTGTGCCGTGTGTGATGCGCTGCAGTATTGTTTAACCGGAGCAAGCAATTGTGCCGGACATACAGCAGAAGCGGCTATCAATACCGATATAGTCAACTGCGGACCTGCAGGCATTGTATACGGCGCGGACGGTTCCGTATTATTTTTACCGCCGTCTCTGTGTGAACGCAGCATGCTTTCAAAAAACGAACGCGAGCGTGCATTTTTATACGGTTGTTGGATAAACAAAGCACTCGGCAAAACAGACGGATGGAATTTCAGCTTAGCCTCATACGCATATACGCTTTTAGCCGGAACAATTCCCTTTGCAAACACAAACGATGAAACGCGAAACGAAGATTGCCGCGACCTTGCTTTTGTACCGCTTCGGTTTTTTGTCCCCGTACCGGAAGACGGCACAAACGGTACTCAAAACGAAATTACGCTGAATGCCGTCCGCCGTACTATCCGTGCCGTCGACGACAACCTTGCCGCAAGCGTTCACACACTCAAAGGCAAAAAAGGCGGCGCTTACGCAAAAACAGCCGATACACTTCACAGTTCTTTTTTAAGCGCAGATGAATTACAGTGCACGTTTGACGCAGTGCATGCATATAAAAATGACTTTCCCCAAGCCTTTTATGAGCACAAAGAAAAACTGCAAACGGAACGCGCCGTTTTTTATACAAAACAGCAAAAAAGTGTAAAACACAGCCGATTTTTGCGCAAAAAAAGCGGTATACTTACAGTTGCAGCGCTAGTAATTCTGATTGCCGCGTTTAGCGCAGCCGGTATCGTTAAAGCACACAAAGAGCGACCGACCACCAAAGGTATGAACCCGGCAGAAGTGGTGCACACCTTTTATACGGCGCTGCATACTTTAGACACGCTTACGCTGGACAGTTGCGGTAAACGCGGCGCAACTAAAGCGTATTCGAATATGGCCGCAGCTCTTTTCGTTACAGGAAAAATGCGCCAAGCATACGAAAACATACCGTCTTTTTTAACACCGGAACAGTGGCTGAATGTTTCCAATCCGTTCCGTTTTTGGGTGTTCGGTTTAACGCAGCTTTTTATAGAAGAACTGGACGTTTCGCCAACCGAAGCACACATAAAAGCGCAGTTTTTTATTGTAACGAACAGTGCACCCGAACAGTATCAAGTCACAGCATATACGGACACTCTTACGCTTACCTTTTTTAAAAACCGCTGGCTGATAACAGCGATTAACGGCGAAAGTACCGATATAGCTGTAGACAGCGCTTTTTTAAAAAAAGATGTTTTACAAGCTTTTGAAACATACGGCATTCCCGCCGGGATTGAAACATTGCGCAACAAATACATGTGGCTTCCTTCAAAAGAAGCGCTTAAAAACGCTGCCGAAAAAATACAAAAAAACGAAGCTTATTGACAAAACCTGAGTTTAAAGTTAGTATCTACTAATTTTATTAGTTATAGTTAACTATAACGGAGGTTTTATGAACAAAAAGATTTTGCACGTATGTATGTATGTATGTATGTGTACGGTACTGTTTGTCGGAGCACTTACTTTTAGTGCGTGTAACAATATTGCGCAATCCCCTGAAACACCGGCGGTACCATCAACGCCGACACCGCCGTCAACACCCGATCCGAAAGCACTCATATACGGTAAATATGAAGGAAAATTTAACGGACAGCCGGTAGCGTTGGTATTGAGCGCAACGCTTGCCGATTTTCAAAATTCGGTAATGCCGAAAAAGTATACCAATATCACCTTTGAAAAAAAAGCGGACGAAAAATGGCTCATTACCTGTTACAAAGATGATGTAACGCCCGCTCCGGGCAAAGCGGATGTCGATGTACTCATCGATACAAACGAAGACCCCTTTACCGCTCTCATTACTATTTACGGTATGGGCGGAACACAAATCAATTGTGAAAAAAAAGGCGGAGACCCCGGTTTAAAAATTAAAGGCAGCACGCTTAAAGGCTATAAAGGCGCTCAGCCCTCGGGCGTTTTAACCGTACCCGAAGGTATTACCGTAATCGGTCCGGAAGCTTTTTCTGGTTGTGCCGGCATATCGGAAGTACGCTTTTCTTCAACCCTTGAAAGAATAGACGCGGAAGCTTTTAACGCTTGTACAGGTATACGGGAACTGCACTTTCCCCAAAGCCTTAAAAGGCTTGAAGACAGAGCCTTTAACGGCTGCACGGGTTTAAAAACGCTGGATTTTTCCAAAAGCACAAAGCTTGACTTGATTGAAGACAACGCGTTCCGCGGCTGCGCAAATATAGAAGGACAATTGAACTTACCCGCAAGTGTTACAAGAATCGGAGACAGCGCTTTTGACGGTTGCGAAAATATAACGGGAAAAGTGAGTTTTCCTGCAAATCTTACGAAAATCGGAAAAAGCGCATTTTTAAAATGCAAAAATATAACAGAAATCGATTTTACTGCCTGCACAAAGCTCACCAAAATAGACCAAAAGGCATTTAATCAATGTACCGCTTTAACGCATGCAAAACTGCCTGCAAGCCTTACCAGTGTCGGAAATATTTTTACCGGCTGTACAAAACTTGCGCATCTTTCCATAGATCCGGCAAACTCCGCGTTATGTGCCGAAAACGATATCGTCTACAATAAAGAAAAAACAAAGCTGCTTTTCGGCGCACCAGCCGTTACGAAAGCCGTTGCAATGCCCGAAAACCTTACTCACATCGAAATGAACGCTTTTATCAACAACCAAGCGTTAACCGAAGTAAAATTCTCAAAAAAGCTTATCGAAATCGGAGAATCCGCTTTTGATACGTGTAAAAAGCTGCAAACGGTAGACTTTTCCGAAAGTACAAATCTGGAAAAAATTGTAGACTACGCTTTTAATCAATGTGAAAACATAACGGGAACATTGGTTTTTCCGGCAAGCCTTACGGAAATCGGTGCATTTGCCTTTGACAATTGTAAAAGCATAACGGAAATCGATCTTCGCAATTGTACCGTTCTTTCCACAATCGGCGCCCGAGCGTTCCAAAACTGTACCGCTCGGTTCAAAGTAAAATCAGGAAGCGGTTTAAAAGAAAAACTTAAAACATCCGGCGTACAGGAAGGTAAAATAGACGAAGAATAAACGGCTGTATCCAGCCGGAGTCTTCTAAAAACTGAAGTTTGTCGGAAGTTTTCCATTACTAAAGGGTATTGAAAACAAAGGAGTTTTCAATACCCTTTTTTTCGCCGGCGTTATAACAGCAATTATATGATTTTACATCAAGTTCACATCGACGACTTTTGTGCGGTTAACCCGGGAACACCGAAACGGTTCGGCGGAAAAAAACGCAATACCGGAGTTCCCAAAATATTTTTTTGCGGAACATACTGCGGTTCCATATTCGAATCGTAATATAAAGTCCATGTGTCAAAGGCGGTAACCGGTACACGCTTTTTTTGGTACGAATGGCGCATATCCAGCGAATTAAAACGGTTATCTCCCATCATAAAATAATTGCCGGCAGGAATATATTCTGCAGTTCCGTCGGCGGCGTTTGCAGGAAAAACCGGCATATTGCGCATATCATTAATGGAAAGAAGATAAAAAATTAAACCTTGCACTTCAAGAACATAACGTAAACGTTCACTGTCGCGGTTTTGTTCCGTCGCGGAAACGCCTTCATTTAAAAGCTCTGTCGTGCGCACGGCAAGGCGTGCAAAAGCCAACTTTAATGCAAGGTTTTGACGGAACATAGCATCGGCATAGATATCGCCGCCGACCAAAAAAGAGACGGAAATATCGGCGGAGCCTTTTTTTTCGGCAGCATCCTCAACAGCTTGTGCCCAATCGGTTACAAAATGCTCAAACCATACTTCCCCGCCGTTTGTAACGAGCAGTTTCCGAATAATGGTATCGCTTTGCGAAAAAAACGTGTACACATGCAGCATAGTTTGCGGAACAAGTGATGAAAGCACATCCGAAGCGGTATTTTTTGCTGCAAGCGCTGCAGCAGCGGAAGCTTGCGACGACATTTTTGCGGTAAAACGTTTTTTTTGCACCGCAAACCGGCGGGACAACGAGCGCGCTTCTTCCAAAGCATCCGCATAATTTATATTGCGTCTGTTTTGCTCCGTTTCGAGCATAAAATTATATTCTTCTTGGCTTAACGGAACAGTTATAATTTTTTGTTTTATTTTTTCCGGAAGCCCTGCGACGTTCCATTCCGCCCATAGCTGATCGTCCGTAACAACTTGGAATTCGGTTTGCTCTTTTGTGCGGCTGTACAGCACACCGTCTTGCATAACGAGTTGTTCTCCGGGCATGCCGGTAACACGTTTTACCAAAGGGTCGGCTTTTACTGCTCCGGTTTCATCAACATTCAAATTCACCTTTGTCAGCGTAAACATCAATATCAATTGCGATATAAAAGATTTTACTTCGGCTTTATTGTTTTGTTCGTAGTGCGGATTTCGGAAAATAACGATATCGCCGCGTTTATAAGACCTCAAGGGCGGTAAACCGGCATCCGAAATAGGAAAGCGCGGAGCCGAAAGCGTTTTAAAACCGATAACGCGGTCTCCGATTAAAAATTCGCTCACCATCGATTCCGACGGAATAATATAAAGCTGAAAAATAAAAATATTTATTAAAACAACCGTACACACCGCTTGCACAATGGCATCCGCCCAATCGAGCATTTCAAACAGTATTTTACACAAACCGCAGCGTTTAACCGGCGCTCCGCCTTCATGTTTTACATCCTGCTTTTGCAAATCCAGTAAAACCGGATTTTTATTTGCAGCGCGTTTCGGATTCAAATAATATGCAGCGCATAAAGAAACAACCGTTGCTGCAAGCCACAACAACACGCACACAATATTATACCAATGGGGAACCGTGTATGAACCTGACCGGCGCAAAATAAAGCCGGCAAGCAAAACAAAGGGAACGTATTGATAGAGTTTATACAAAACGGGAATATGTTTTACTTGTAATTTACGGTGAAACAAAGCTAAAGCAAGGCTGCTTTCCCGCGCTAAAAAAAATGTAAAAAGAGCACACACAAAAAAAGCTGCAAGCGAAATATCGGCTTGCACGGAAATATGAAAACAGGTAAAAACGGCACATAATGCCAATTCCGCATAATTTAAAGTAATCAATTTCTTGTTCATGCGTTCAGTATAGCAAAAAAAAAAAATATATACTACAATAACCGCCAAAGGAAGAGATATGGAAGAAAATATATCGATTGAGTTTTCTCAAGCGCTTGCCGGCTTGGACGGCGATAAAGATTTATACAAAACCCTGCTCGATTGCTGGTTTGAAGAAAAACAGTTCGATAAAACCGTTTTGGAAAAACTGATAGCCAAAGACGGTAAAATAAGCGCAGCTTCTTACGTACACCGTATGAAAGGGGCTGCAGGTGCTTTAGGGGCACAAGCTTTATTTAAAGCAGCTCAAGAATTGGAAAATATTTTAAAAGAAAAAACACAAGGCGATATTGCAAAAGCGTGCGAACAAATGGATATGTTATACCGCAAAACAAACGCTGCGCTTAATGCAATCCGAACGAATCTTTAAAATTGGCGTACAGATGAGCACACAAGTTTTCAATCGGCAAACCGCGAAGCTCAGCTACTTTTTCGTATACTTTTTGTATATCGGACGGCAGTGTCGCGCTTTCGTTTTTTAAACGCTGCCACGGCGCATCGGTCTCCCCAAGCAGCATATCCAAAGGCAGCTGTGCCGCACATAATAAAGCGCGTTTATTTCCATTTAGAAGCGGTTTGCCGAAAGAAAAACGGGCGTTTACGCCGCGCTTAATAAACGACAATGCTTCCATAGGAGAACCGGGAAACGAATGGAATATAACCGAGCAAAGCCGCGAAAGTTTTTTGCTGTCGCGGAACAAGCGGTCGAGCGCGCGGCGGCAATGTATAACAAGCGGTTTTTGAAAGCGCTGCGCCAATTCAAGCTGCACTTCCCATATAAGCTCTTGTTCCGTTTCGCGCGCTTTATACTCCGGCGTAAAAAAATCGAATCCCGCCTCCCCTATTGCAGCAGCCTCTCCTCTTTCCAGCGCTTCGGTTAAAAAATCGATAAGCTTTTCATCCGGATTTTGCGGATGAATACCTGCAGCACATACAACAAAATCCGGATATAAACGAGATACACGCAAAAGCTCATTCCATTCGTTTTTTGAATGCGCACACGAGCACACGGGAGACATATCGGCGCCGTACGTGAACGGCTGCCAGCGCTTAAGATCGGTAATGTGTATATGCGCATCGGCAAACAGCATACTGCACTGTAACACAATCAAATAAAAAAAGCTAATATCCTTGCTCTAAAAACCCGAAAATAATAATGTCGAATTAATCGATTATACACAATCGGGAGGAAGTATGACAAATTACTATGCGCTGAAAAGCCACAATTGCAATGACTACATGAGTATTGAAAAAGAACTTGAGGACGGATTTGTAATTAGGATTGTCCGTGACAAAGACGGTTATGAAGAAGTAACTACGGATTTTATAAGTAAAGTATTGTTCGACAGTTGTATCAGAACGGGTTATTTAACTAAAATAGAAGCACCGATGGCTGCAGCCGTCAGCGCATAAGATAATGGATAAGCCGCAAAATTTTTAAAGCATCAAACCAAATATAAAAAGCAGCTTCCCGTTTGCTTGTATTTTTGCGGTTTTGTTTTTGTATTTTTTCCCACACTTCAAAGAATTTTTCTTTTTCAAAAAACTTATAAACATCGGGAAGTTCTTTTTTCACTTTTAGATAAAAAACACGGCTATCGTTATTGCGCATATATACATGTACAAAATTCATCAATTTTTTTATTTTTTTATACACTTCATCCGGATACAGCAAAGACGGAATTTCAGCGTTTTTGTTTTGCGTAAGCTCATAGAGTTTTTGCCCGGTGCCGAACAGCGTTCTTTGCGAAAGACGGGCTGCAGGATATACGGCGCAGTTAAGAAGCGGGAAATCGCAAAAAGAGAGCGCTGCTGAAGCCGAAGAGTATTCGCACGCATGTAAGCGCGCACTTTGCTGAATGTGCAGTTTAATAAGCGATTGCAAAAAATAAAAATCTTCACCCGATAAACGCATGTTCATACCGCCGCACGAAGCATAGCCCCATGCGGAACACACAATCGACGGTCCGAGCGCATACGGATAAAAGGGTGTACCGGCTTTGTATAAACGCCGGCTGTGCTCTTTTATAAAAAACTCGTACGCGTTTATTGCTTTTTGCAGCACAGGCTCTTTTGTTTTTCGATGAAAAAATTCAGTGATTGCACCTGCAGGCGGCGCATGAGCATTTTGTTCGGCGCCGGTAACTTGCAGCAAAAAGTCCTGCAACGCACGCACATACGAGCGGCTTACCGTTGTGTCCGCGTCCATACAAGCAATCACACGGGCGCCGTTCAGCACAGCCCAATCCATACCGTAACGGCGCGCCCAGCCTACCCCGTTCCCGCAGGGCATTTCGTGTCCTTTACTTGCGCAGTCTAAAAATACTAAAGAAAGCGTTTTCTGTTTTTCGGCAGTGCCTATAGCGCCGAGTGCAAAACCTGCACTTGAAGCGGAACAAAAAGATACGGCGTTGTTTTCAGCCCAGTTCAGCAAAAGCCGGTTGTTTTCTTTTATTTTGTCAGGAGAATCGCAGCGATTGTTTACCACGCACACAAGGGTACACAAAGTTTGATGCATAGCGCCGTTGCCGTTTCCGCCGCCAGCATCGCTTCCGTTTTCGCTGTCGGCATTTTTTTTTGAACTAAAGCTTTTGCTCCGCCCGATCTTATTATAAGCATAGACGGCAGACTCTTTTATACTTTCAAAGGTTTTTAAGATTCCGGGATATTCGCTGCAAGCGGGAATTACGACGGCAACAGGCGCTAAAGGAAACTGCGCTTCGGCTGTTTGCGGTATTACAAACGGCTCGGATATCGAATCCGGTACCGTATCGGATTTTTTTGCGCCGCAAAATAAAGAGCGTTTTTTATTGTACAAAAAAACAACATCTTTCATGTTTTACCGTTTTATTACGCATTTATTGCAAACGCCTGGAATGCTCTTGCGCAGCTTTTTCTAATAAAACAAGAGCATATGCAAAACGCCGTTCAACCGAACAATCTTTTTCGCTTCCGTCGTGCGCCAAATGATGTATTACAACGCCTTTTTTTTCCATCCCTCTAAACCATGTTTCCTGCCGTTTGGCAAATTGTCCGATCGCAATACCTAAACGTGTTTCCAATTCCTCTTTTGCTTGTTTTGAAAAGTCTCCCTTTTGAAGGAATTGCGACACAAAACGGTATTCAAGTCCCAAACGGTCAAAGCGTTCCCAACTCACGCCGTCTGCCATCCCCGGTGCGCTTCGGTGCAAGTTTTCAACTTCTTCTATCAAACCGTTTTGCATGCGCTCTTTTAAACGGCGGCGGATAAAATGGCGCAGTATATCGCGCGGAAACGAAGTTCCTAAAATAAAGGGGCGCACTTCGGGAATGCCGCTTTTATTTGACGATCTCGTGATGTTAGATTGCTTTTTAGCTTCCGTGTTGCCGACACAGTTTGTCTGCGTTTTTGCTTCGCCGGATTCGGCGTTATAGGTTTCTATTTCTATAGCCCGTATCAAACGTTTTCTTTGAGTAATATCAGTGCTGTTGTGTAAATCGCTTCCGGCAAAACGCTTTAAATCGCGCAAAAGTACAATCAATTTTTCATCGGAAAGGTATGCCAAACGTTTTCTTAATTCGGTATTTTCAGGTACGCACTGCATATGGTACGATCGTACAACCGAATCGATGTACAACCCCGTGCCGCCTGCTATAATGGGCAATTTCCCCCGTGAAATTACATCGGTAAAAGCGCGGTAAAAATCTTTTTGATAATCAAAAACGGAATACTCTTTTGAAAGGTCGGTTATATCTATTAAATGATAGGGAACGGTATATTCGCATAAATCCTTTCCCGAACCTATATCCAAACCGCGGTATACTTGGCGCGAATCGCAAGATAAAATTTCACCGCCAAAATGTTCGGCAAGGCGGACTGCAAGGGCTGTTTTGCCTACAGCAGTCGGTCCCAATACGACAAGGCAATTTACATTTTCAGGCAAACCAAGTGCAGTTTTTTTTAAAGTATTCACCGCTACAGCACCCGGCACACGGCGCATTTAAGATATTCGGCTTTTGCATAACCTAAAGGTACCGGATGGTCCGGACCGGCACCGCGCTTTTCCATAATCTGTATTTGTTTTTTGGCGTCGCGGGCGGCATGAGAAAGCATAAAATAAAAAACGGGAGGTTCCATAAACTGAGAGCAGGAACAACTGACCAGTATTCCGCCTCGGCGCAGCAGTTTAAGAGCGCGCAAATTTATTTCTTTATAACCGCCGTATGCTTTATCCAAAGCTTGAGCATTTTTTGCAAACGCCGGCGGATCCAAAATAATCATATCAAAGCGCCGCTCTTCGTTTTCACAGCGTTTTAAAAGATCAAATACATCGGCTTGCACAACCATCATGCGCTTTTGCGCGCCGTTTAACTCTATATTTTTTTCGGTTTGCCGGACAGCGTCTTCGGATATATCGACCGCCGTTACTTGCTTTGCTCCACCTAAAACAGCATTTAACCCGAAAGCTCCGGTATGAGTAAAAGCGTCGAGCACTTCTTTATCTTTTGCCAATAAGGCAACCCGCTTGCGATTTTCTTTTTGATCTAAAAAATATCCGGTTTTTTGCCCCGAAGCGATATTTACTTTTAATAAAACGCCGTTTTCTTTTATTGTAACCGATTCGTCAGCGGCTTTTCCTATCCAACCGGAACGAAGAGGCAATCCTTCTTTTTGACGGATGGGAGCGTCACTCCGCTCGTAAATAAAGCAGGGAGCACAGCATTCGCTTAATGCGCGTACAATATAATCGCGGTACACGTCGGTACACAATGCCAAAAACTGCACAACCAAATACACCGAGCCGTTAACATCGGCATAGCGCTCGGCAATAAAACCCGGCAAAAAATCGGCTTCGCCGAACACTAAACGGTACGAGTCGTCCGGAGCGTAAAAAGGTTCACGCAGCGCCAAAGCATCACGTACTTTTTGTAAAAAAAATTCATAACCGAACGGCTCGGTACTGCAATGATGTTCAAACGCGCTGTCTTTTACCAAAAAGCGCACGGTAATCTTCGATGTTTTATTAAAAATACCTGTTCCTTCGTAGCAGCCCGAAAAGGAAAATACATTTACCGCACACCCGTCCGTAAGCGTCGTCTTTGAAAGCGGCGTTTTTTCCACATTTTTACCGTTTTCTTTTATAAAGGCGATTTCATTGTCGAACACCCACGGAAAACCTTGCCGGATTTCCGTTTCTTCTCCTTTGTTTAAAAATACTCTCGGCAGTATATACTCATCCGTTTTTTCATCCATTTTTTTATTATACAAAGAAGATGAGCTCTTTTCAACGGACTATTCTCTCTGCATTTTCCTGCTGCACGCCCGACAAGTGTATGCTGCCAGCACAATGCAAAGCAAAAGACAAGCGTTTTATAGACACTCGGGTTTTCTTTTGATATAATCGCGCAATACGAGGAACGTAGCGCAATGTCTTTTACCCCGCAAAAAATCATTCAGCTTGCAAAAGAGCAAAATATCCGTTTTATCCGGCTCCAATTTACCGACATTCTCGGCTCGCTTAAAAATGTGGCGATTACCGTCAGTCAACTTGAAAAAGCGCTGAACAATCAATGTATGTTTGACGGTTCTTCGATAGAGGGCTTTGTCCGCATTGAAGAGTCCGACATGTATTTGCGCCCCGATATAACAAGCTATGTACCCTTCCCCTGGAGAGCTGCTCCCGAAGGCGTTGCCCGCATGGTATGCGATGTATACAATGTCGACGGGAAGCCGTTTGAAGGATGTCCTCGCCGCGTATTGCGCCGTGTGTTGGACGAAGCGCAGCAGATGGGCTACACGTTTAATGTCGGACCGGAATGCGAATTCTTTTTATTTTGCACCGACGACAAAGGCAAACCCACACTTACCACGTTCGACGATGCCGGATATTTCGATATGGGACCGGTAGATCCGGGCGAGGACGTGCGCCGCGATATTGTATTAAACCTTGAACAAATGGGCTTTGAAATCGAAGCGGCACACCACGAATGCGCCCCCGGTCAGCACGAAATCGATTTTAAATACGGCGGCGCTTTGGAAACGGCGGATAGAGTTATGACATTTAAACTTGCCGTAAAAACGATTGCCCACAAACACGGACTGCATGCAACCTTTATGCCCAAACCCGTTTTCGGCATAGCGGGAAGCGGCATGCACGTAAACCTTTCGATAACACAAAACGGTTCCAATATTTTTTGCGACGAAAAAGACGTCAACGGTTTGAGCAAACAAGCTTATGCTTTTATTGCAGGAATTACGGCACACATAAAGGGAATGACTGCGGTGCTCAACCCCTTGGTCAATTCGTACAAACGTTTGGTACCCGGTCAAGAAGCTCCCGTGCATATCGCATGGTCGGCAAAAAACCGCAGCCCGCTTATCCGCATTCCCACTGCGCGAGGAAAATCCACACGCATAGAATTACGTTCCCCCGACCCTTCGGCAAACCCGTACTTAGCTCTTGCCGTTATCCTTGCCGCAGGACTTGAGGGAATAAAAAAAGGACTTGTGCCGAGCGAACCGGTAAACGGTAATATATACGAAATGTCCGAACGGGAAAGAAAACGGCGCAAAGTAGAAAGTCTGCCTTCTTCTTTGGAAGAAGCTATTGCGGAATTGGAAAAAGACCGCTTTATTTTGGACGTACTCGGCTCACACGTAAGCGAAAAATACATAGAAGCAAAAAAATTAGAGTGGGCTGAATATAAAATGCGCGTCAGCCAATGGGAAACCGACCATTATTTAATGAAATATTGATGAATTATGAAAACCGATATTACCGGCGGAGTAATTTGGAAACAGCTTTTATCTTTGTTTTTTCCCATTTTGCTGGGCACTTTTTTTCAACAGCTGTATAACACTGCAGACGCAATTATTGTCGGACGTTTTTTAGGTAAAGAAGCGCTTGCCGCCGTTGGAGGCGGAACAGGTACGCTGATCAACTTGCTGGTAGGTTTTTTTGTAGGCGTTTCATCGGGCGCCGCGGTTATTATTTCGCAATTTTACGGTGCAGGCAAACACAGAGAAACGCGCAGTGCCGTACACACGGCTTTTGCAGTTGCCGTATGCAGCGGCATTATCATTACCGTAGTGGGCTATGTGTTTTCGCCTGCTGCACTTGCGTTTATGAACACGCCCCAAGAGATTTTCCCCCACGCACTCGTGTATATCCGCATTTATTTTATCGGTTCAATTCCTTTAACGGCGTACAATATGGGGGCGGGCATTTTCCGTGCTATAGGCGATTCGCGGCGCCCGATGTACTTTTTAATCGTTTCGACGGCGGCAAACATTGTGTTCGACTTGCTGTTTATCGGTGTTTTCGGCTGGGGCATTGCAGGAGCGGCATGGGCTACCGTACTGTCGCAGTGTGCAAGCATGTTAATGGTAACATTTTCGCTGAGTAAAACGCGCAAAAGTTATCGGCTGTATATTACGCATATTCGCTTTACTTTTTCCATACTTAAAGCCATGCTCCGTATCGGTTTTCCCACCGGCATTCAATCCATTTTGTATACCGTATCCAACATACTCATTCAAACCAGCATAAATGCTTTAGGCACAAACACGGCAGCCGCATGGGCTGCATACGGAAAAATAGACAGTTTATATTGGATGACCGTAAGCGCATTCGGCATTGCCATGACCACTTTTGCAGGGCAAAATTACGGGGCGGGAAACTACGAGCGCATAAAAACAGGAAGCCGGCAGTGCATGGCAATGGCTGGCGCAGCAAGCGTATTGTTAGCCGTTTTTTTCCGTGTATGCGGCAAACACTTATACCTTCTTTTTACTTCGGACACTGCGGTAATTGCGCAGGGCTTAGCTGTTTTAAGATTTTTAGCGCCGACGTTTATCAGCTTTGTTCCTATTGAAATATATGCAGGTACTATACGGGGCGCGGGAAAATCGCTCATCCCTACCCTTATTTCGGCAAGCGGTATTTGTTTACTGCGTGTTGTGTGGATTGCAATTGCCGTTCCGATAAAACCCGGGCTTTTAACCGTAGCGGCAAGCTATCCGATTACATGGATTATCACATCACTTATGTTTACGATTTACTACCGCAGCAATAAATGGCTGGTGCACGGCGCACACAGAGCTGTTACACAAGACGCCGCGAGCGTTTGACCTTTTTTTTCGTTGCCGTTATAATACGCGCGTATTATGAATTATAAATGTATACGTCCTGCGCTTTTTGTACTTTCGTTTTTAACCGTTTATGTGTTTTCTTTTTTTACGCTGCAACTGTACGGCGAAGACAAAAAGCATACGCACACGATAAGTGCATCACTTTCGTCGAATATCCGCAAAGGAATTGAACCGAACGTTTTGTATTTTGACGGATTTTATCAGTTTAAAACCCCCTACGTACAAATCGACACGGGCTTGCAGTGTACGTCGGCGAATACCGACTTGGCATTTAAAGCGCTGTATACGCCGCTTAACTTTACCCATCACCGCGCAGGGCCGGCTTTAAGCTACCACATAAGCAATATGTACAACGTGGGAACCGAGCACGATTTAAACGCCGCAGTTGAATACACGTTCCGCTTACCGGATATTTTTATGCTGTATTTGCAAAGCGGGTATTTGTTTAAAAAGCTCGTTATTCCCGTAAGCGGCATTAAGCCTATTGTAACGGATCATTCCACGATAACTATGGCATTCCAATTTACGCTCATAGCGGCAAAACAGTGGTTCATCGATTTTGGAATGAGTTCGTACGAAACATTCCGTTACCCGATATTTGCAAACCCTTCGATAAACGCAGGCATCACGTATAAATCAAACGGGAAGCTGCTGCCGAAAGGAATGTTTGCAGGACTTGCATGTTCGCTCAGATATTCGGATATGTTTACGATTTCAGGCTACCCTGAAAATTTTGTCGTGCGTTCCGTTTGGGGCATAGAATTCTAAAGAGGTAAAAAGTTACTATGAATAATATAAAATGCAGTACCGTACCGTGCGGCAGTGCAGCGCGCCGCAAAAGCTTTACATCACTCTTATTTGCCGCACTCGCTATATTAATCCCACTCACCGCAAGCGCATGCAAATTCGGCTTTCAGGAAATCTTGTGGCGCAATAATCCGGTAGACCAGCGCAGTACGTCGTTTCAACAAATTGCTCCTCCGGACACGCTCAATCCTGTGCCGCCCACGCCAAAACCCAAAAAGTACGACTGCTTGCTTATTGCCGACACCCACTTCGGAAACGACAATTACAGCGTACCCGAAGAGGCTTTTTTTGCATGGTTAGATAATTACATAAACACAAAGGGACTTCCCAAACTGTGCATTATGCTCGGCGATGTAGTAGACCACGCAACGGCAAACGAATACGATCAATTTGCCGCTTTTCAACAAAGAATAAAATTGAAAATGACAGGTATTCCCGTATACAATGTAGTCGGCAACCACGACGTGTACAATTCCGGTTGGGATTTATGGAAAAAAACATGCCCGCCGCATACGAGTACGTACTATTTTGAAACCGAAGACTTTATTTGGTATTTTTTGGATACGGCAAGCGGAACACTGGGGCGCCCGCAATTTTACGACTTAAAAGACAAGTTAGCCCAATCGTCAAAACCGAAATTGGTATTTACCCACTACCCGCTGTACGGCGGCGGAATCTTTTACTTTTGCCTTTCCAATCCGCGCGAACGGGCAGAATTGATTTCGCTTTTTGCGCGCACAAACGTTAAGCTGTACTGTTCCGGACACTACCACGCGGGCGCTTTTTACGATTACGGTCCTTTCCAAGAACACGTCGTTAAAGCGCTCGGGCAGTTCGGTATGTGCCACGTGTTGCACGTAGATAACGGCACATACACTATCGAAAACATTCAGTTACGGTAGCGCCGGTAAGCTTTGTGCCTTTGCCGAATCTTAGCGAACCGAACGAACCTTGCCGAAGCGGCATCCCCAGCTTAGCGCTTGCGAAGCTTTATCCGTTTGAACTGCAGCCGTGACACGCGGAGCATGCAGGAGCGGACATCGGTTTTAATTTTTTCCATCCGGAACTGATCGCACCGTGCGGACATGCATTTTTACAATCGTGACAGCGAATACACTCGGCAGAATCGATTGCCAAAAACGGTCCCGAAAAAGTACCTTTTCTTAATGCCTCTATTACTTTTACGTCCATCCGGCACACTTTTTCGCATGCTCCGCACCTTGTACACTTTGCCGTGTCCACATCCATGTGGTACAAACTGATTTTATTAAACAGCGCATAAAAAGCGCCCAGCGGACACAGGTATTTGCAAAAGGGACGATAAATAAGCAGCGAAAGCGTTACCGCTACCGTAAGCAGCAAAGTTTTCCATCCGAACAAAAAGCCCGCCGCTTGGCGTATGCTTTCGTTTTTTATCATCAGCGGAAAAGCACCTTCCAAAATACCGGCAGGACACACCCATTTACAAAAATACGGATCGCCTATGCCGAAGCGGTTTTTTAACAATGCCGGCAGCACAAACACGGGAATAAACAAAGCAATGTACTTTCCGTAGCGCAGAATTTTATCCAAACGAGTCGGTACTTTAATGCGGTTTTTTTTCGTTAACGGATGTTTTAAACCGGGAAGCGGAATTTTATGCAATAAATCCTGAAAAAAGCCGAACGGGCATAAAAAACCGCACACAAAGCGGCCGAAAACGGCGGCAAACACCATAAGCAAACCGGTAACATAAAAGCTAAAACCGTGTTTTTTGCTGCCGGCAACCGCTTGCAGCGCCCCGATCGGACAAGCTCCGACGGCACCCGGACACGAATAACAATTTAAGCCGGGCACGCACATTTGTTTTGAAGCGCCTTTAAAAATATCGCCGCGGATAAAACCCGCAACGTAGCCGTCCGTTGCCGCAAAAGATGAAATCTGTATAAGGCGCCGCTTTACGGCGCCTTTTTGTATTTTCTTTTTAAACATCATTCGTTATCCGATACCGATACATTCAAGACAAATATTAACCGCTTTTTTTAAAACCGTATCGTTTTCGCCGCGAGCAAAACCGAAAGCGGCAAAAGCCAATCCGATTGCAAGCAGTGTAAAGCCCAAACGCCGTTTATATTTATACACGAACATAATCGCATCCGTCCCGATTACATACTTTGCTGAGCTGCAATTTCCTGCAAAGCTTTTGCATACGCGCTTGCAGCGTCCCGTCCGGGAACACCGGTTATACGCTTTCCGATTTCTTTACCTTCAGAATCAACAAACAGCGTTGTCGGAATTGCCGAAATACGGTTTAAAGTTTTCAATAAAGTTGCATTCGGAATAATCGTTGTAAACGAAGCCGACACGGTATCAACTATTTCTTTTGCCGCAGCAGTGTCGTCCGAAGCGTTTAAACACACCGATATCATATTAGTCCCTTCCGGCAGCATTTCTTTATGCAGCTTTGCCAATTCAGGCATTTCGCGCACGCACGGACCGCACCACGTAGCCCACAGGTTTATCATCGTTACTTTGTAATCTTTAAAAATATCCTGCGTTACCGTACGACCATCGAGCGTTTGTGCGGAAAAAGAACCGAAAAGACCGCTCATTTGTCCGTCTGCCATACCCATAGCGCCGCTTGCAGCCATTTGTGAAACGGGGGGAAACACAAAAACATTCTTTTTAAAGTCCGCTATACCGGCTAAAATCTCATCGGCTTTTGCTTTTTCTTCGTCGGAAAGATCGATTTTCGAATAATCGGTATTGTATGCAACATAATAGGTATTCTCTTTCGTTTCTGCAATTTTTTCGACGTTTTTATACATGTTTTTTACATGTTCGTATATTTGAGCGCTTTCCGACATAGCATCCGCATTTGCGGGAACGCGGATTACACACGCGAGAGGAAACGAATATTTTATCGCTTCGGCAGTAAAAGCTGCCCATTGCTCGTCGGTTACCGTTTCCGGATTGAGCTTTTCCAACAGCTTTTGGCGTTTTGCCGAATAAAAATCCAAAAACGTTACACAATCCGCATAGGAATAAATTTCCATAATACCTTGTTCAACCAAAGGATTTACTTTTTCCGGTATTATAAACCCGTAGCCCAAGCTGCGATCGGTGTATACGTCGTGCCGATCTTGCACTGCAACTTTTTCACCGCTTACGGTTACCATTTTCATTTCATCGTACATTTTGTTTTCTTTTGCACCGAAAGAAAATAAAGAACAGCTCACCGTAAAAAATAACGTACAAAATGCCAACCACATGGTAAAACGTACATTTAATTTTTTGTTTTTCATCAACAAACTCCCTGATAAATAATTTCGCTAATTAATAAAAAACACAAGTTTAAAATGGTTACTCTTTTGGGCAAAACACTGAAAAAAATTTACTAAAGCGGATTGTTGATTAGATAGGTGAACTATAGTAAAATAAAACACAATCGTAAAACACTAAAAGAGGCTCATTATGGAATTACATTGGCAAAATCTTGATACATTGCTATCGTTTAAAAAACTGTTATCGCTAAAAGGAGCGGTATCCTTAAAAAAAGAGCTGGATGAAAGCAGAGCTGAGCGCTATTCGATAGCACAAGCAGGCGGTTTAACTTATAACTATGCGGCAAAACAAGTAAATGAGCAAATCTTATCCGTTATGCAAGAACTTGCCGATGAAGCGCAGCTGGTACAAAAGTTCAAAGCTTTATACGAAGGAGAAGTTATCAATACCGGAGAGCACCGTAAAGTACTGCATCATTTGCTGCGCGGTCAATTAGGAAGCGACGTTTATTACGATACGAAAAGCACAAAAAACGCACGCGAATTTTACCTAAGCCAACAGCGCGCAATTACCGATTTTACACAAAAAGTGCACAGCGCAGCCGTATGCAACGAAAAAGGTGAGCGCTTTACAACAGTAGTACAAATCGGCATAGGCGGTTCCGATTTAGGACCGCGCGCCGTATACCTTGCTTTGGAAGAATGGGCAAAAGCGCACGGCACACTAAAAATGAACGCCCATTTTATTTCAAATGTAGACCCTGATGACGCAAGCCGTGTGTGTACTTCGGTTGATTTGGCTCACACGCTTTTTATTTTGGTATCCAAATCGGGAGTTACGCAAGAAACGCTTGCAAACGAATTGTTTGTTAAAAGCTTTCTTGAACAAGCCGGTTTAAACTGTGCCAAGCACATGATTGCCGTTACGTCGGAAACCAGCCCCCTTGCAAACAACCCGAACTACCTTGCTTCGTTTTATATCGATGATTTTATCGGCGGCCGTTATTCGGTATCATCTGCCGTCGGCGGCGCAGTACTTTCGCTTGCATTCGGCGCGCAAACCTTTGAAGAATTTTTAAACGGTGCGCACGAGCAAGACAAAAAAGCGTGCGAAAAAAAAATCACAAAAAACGCCGCTTTACTCGATGCGTTAATCGGTGTGTACGAACGCAATGTACAAGGCTATCCGGTTACGGCGATTCTTCCGTACAGCCAAGCGTTAAGCCGCTTTCCCGCCCACTTACAGCAATTGGATATGGAATCAAACGGTAAACGGGTAAACCGAAACGGACAGCCGCTTAATTACGCAACAGGTCCGGTAATTTTCGGAGAGCCGGGCACAAACGGTCAACATTCGTTTTATCAATTACTCCATCAGGGAACGGACATCGTTCCCCTGCAGTTTATCGGCTTTACGGAAAGTCAAAGCAAAAAGGACATACAAGTGGAAGGCTCTAGCGGTCAAAAAAAATTGTGTGCAAATCTTGCAGCACAAATAGCGGCTTTTGCATTCGGCAAAGACGATGAAAACCCGGCAAAAGTATTTACCGGAGAGCGCCCGTCCAGTCTTATATACGGCAAAACGCTTAACCCGGCTTCTTTGGGAGCACTTTTAGCTCATTACGAAAATAAAGTTATGTTCCAAGGTTTTTTATGGAATATAAATAGTTTTGACCAAGAAGGCGTTCAATTAGGAAAATTGCTGACTAAAAAAGTGCTTGCAAGTCAATCGGACGGAGCTCTTAAAGTTTTTGCTTCCATATTCGGTATAGATTAAACGCATAGATTAAAAGATTAAAACGCCGCACGGCGGATTAATTGAGCGTTTAATCTTTTACAATCAACAAACTGTGTGCTTGAAATTTCGGCATAAAACGTTTTTCCGCACCGGTTTCAAAGCGGACGGTAATAACGTATTCGTCGTCGGTTCCGCCTTCAGAGGCGCCGCCTGCAACGGATGTGATGGAACCGTAGCCCCATTCGTCGTGAAACAACCGCACCCCTTTTGCCCAGCGCCGCTCCAAAGGACTTTGCGCACTTGTGTTTCCTTTTGCGCCGTCTTTTCCGTGCGCGCCGTTTTTTTCAGCCGTAGTACGTCTGCCGGTTCCGTTTGTCCCTGCATTATGCAAAAAAAAGCCGTAAGGAGTTTTTCCTAAAACTTCAATATTTTGTTCATCCAATTCATATAAAAAAGGACTGGGCTCCATGTATTCGGTGCGCCCGTACAAACGGCGCATCGCACAGCAAGTCATATACAGTTCATCTTTTGCGCGGGTAATTCCCACGTAAAACAGGCGGCGCTCTTCTTCCGTTTCTTCACTGTCTTTGCCTTCACGGGGGAATATCCCCTTTTCAAGACCGGTAATAATAACGCGCGGAAATTCCAACCCCTTTGTATTGTGCAAAGTAATAAGGGTAACCGCATCGCGCTGTGCATCGTTTTCATCTGAATTTTCAAGGGTGCGGTCGAGTTCTATGTGGTCTAAAAAATCCAAAAGTCCCGCGCGGGTTTTAGGGTATAAAACGGCACTGTTTGCCAATTCCTGCATGTTCGCCGTACGCTGTGTTCCGGCAATTTCATCTTGAGCGCTGTAGTGTTCGCCGAGCAAAGATTTTTCAACTACCCGTTCAATAAAAGAAGATAAGCGCTCGCCTGTATAAGCTGCAAATGCTGCCGAGCCGCTTTGTGCGGTATTTATACCGAGTTCATTGCCGTTTAACGGCGCATTGTCCGGCTGGACATTGTCCGGCGGCTCAGTACCGGCATTTTGAGCGGAGTTTTGTCCGTACCCGATTTCGTTTTCAAAACTTTCCATAAGCGCAATAAAATTGTGTACCGAAGCTGCAGCTTTTTTCGAAAGAGATTCTACAGCCAAACGGCAGCCTTCCAAAAAATTAAGCGAAGAAGAGCGTGAAACATCAACTATTTTATCTTGGGTAACGGATCCTACCCCGCGCGCAGGTTTGTTAACAATGCGCCTAAAAGCGACTTCGTCTTTGGGGTTTGCAATAAAAGCCAAAAACGACAAAATATCCTTTATTTCCTCACGCTCGTAAAATTTAAGCGAGCCTACTACCGTATACGGAATTTTACGGTGTAAAAATTCGGTTTCAAATCCTAAAGACTGAGCGTTGGTACGGTAAAGCACTGCCCAATCGGCATACGGGCAGCCGGCATCGCGGGCTTTTTGAATCAGTTCGGCGCAAAAAGCGGTTTCCGCATCCTGTGCGGGCAAAAAAGTTAAAACGGGGCGCTTACCTTTTCCCC
Organism: Treponema lecithinolyticum ATCC 700332; assembly: GCA_000468055.1. Taxonomy (GTDB): domain Bacteria; phylum Spirochaetota; class Spirochaetia; order Treponematales; family Treponemataceae; genus Treponema_C; species Treponema_C lecithinolyticum. The sequence continues at coordinate 40,848 of KI260566.1, forward strand.
GCTGCGAATACAATGTTTTTCCCAAACGTTCGCTGTTATTGCGTACTACGGCATCTGCCGTGTGCAAAATCGGTTCAACGGAGCGGTAGTTACGCTCCAAGCGGATAACCGATGTGCCGGGAAAGCGTTCTTGAAAAGTTAAAATATTTTTTACTTCCGCACCGCGGAATTTATAAATCGATTGGTCGTCATCGCCTACTACGCATACATAGGTGGAAGGTCCTGCAAGCTGTTGAAGCAGCAAAAACTGTGCGGTATTCGAATCTTGATATTCGTCAACCATAACGACTTTAAAGCGGTAGTGCATACGGGAACGGATGTTTTCGTCTGTACTGAGCGTAAGCACGGGAAGCATAATAAGGTCGCCGAAATCGGTATTTCCCGTTTCTCTTAAGCGTTTTTGATACGTATCGTATATTTCGGGAAAATCCGGATCGCTTTCTATGTGCACTAAATCGGGTGAATCGGGTAAAAGGCAATAATCCTTTGCCAAAGCGATTTTATGTGCCAAGTGAGATGCTTGCCTGCCGGACAAAGACGGTACCGCCTTTGTCAAAAGCGTTACCGTGTCGTTGTCGTCATATACGGTAAAGTTCGGGGCTATGCCGGCTTGTTCTGCAAACATACGCAAAAACCACGCACCGAATGAGTGAAAAGTGCGGATGGGGGTATGCACTGCTTGCTCATGCAAAAGACGGGCACGCTCTGCCATTTCATTGGCAGCTTTTTTAGTAAACGTTACCGCTAAAATGGAGCGCGGATCTATACCCTTTTCGCCGATAAGATAGGCTATTTTAGTGGTAATCACCCGCGTTTTGCCCGAACCGGCTCCGGCAAGTATTAAAAGCGGCGAACCTTCGTGCACAACAGCTTCACGCTGTTCAGGATTTAAAACACTTAAATACTCGTCCGCATTCATAAGCACAATCTCCCCACCACATCAACCCCGCGCACCCCTACAACGGTAACAATTACCCGCGCTCCGGGAAAAACGGCATTTGTTTCGCGTTCGTTTGAAGCATCTAAAAGAATAACGCATGAGCCGTCTACTTCAGGCGCTTGAAAAGGACAACGCGCCAAAGCAAAAGCGCTGTCTTGATCCTCAGTAGCGTTCGGAAAATCCGGCGCCTTTTTGCCGTCAAATGCTTTGCCTTCAAGCGCTTTGGCGCTACCGGTAAGCATGCCGGCACTTTTTTTGCTATCATCATTTTTTTTATCCGAAACAAGTTGCACACCGACAACTTCTTCAACAAGCACTTCGTATGTGCGCCCGATATAAGATTCTAAAAGTTCTTCGGTTATTTTTTGCTGAGCTTTTTGCAGTTTCCGTATCCGTTCTTGTACCGTTTTATCCGGAATGCTTTTTTTCAGCGATGCAGCGGGTGTATCTTCTTCCCTGCTGTATGCAAAACAGCCCGACCAGTGCGGCTGTACAGTTTTTAAAAAGTTAAGCGTATGCTGCGCATCTTCATCCGTTTCTCCGGGAAAGCCGCATAAAAAAGTTGTTCTGAGCACTGCATCCGGCAAAGCTTTACGGATATCTTGTACCAGATGCACATATTTTTCGGCATTTCCCGAACGGTTCATAGCATTGAGTACAGCTGTACTTCCCGACTGAAAGGGAATGTCAAAATAAGGCAAAATACGCTTGTCGTTTTGCAACACGGGCAAAATATCACGCGGAAAATGATCGGGATGAATGTACAAAAGGCGCAGCCAAAAAGCACCTTCCAACTCGGAAATCTTCTTTAACAAAAGACTTAAAGGACTGGGGCTTTTTGCATACTCTGCGGCAGCCGAATTGCCCGCAGGCGCATCGTCACATCCGTAAGCTGCCAAATCCTGTCCGATTAAATTAAATTCAAATATGCCGCGATCGTAAAGCGTTTTTATTTCCGAAACAATATCATCGGCGCTTCGGCTGCGCAAAACACCGCGTATCAGCGGAATAGCGCAAAATGAACAACGGTTGTTACAACCCTCCGTTATTTTAACATACACCGATGCGGGAAAACTCAAAAGCGTATTGCGTTCTCCGATGCATACGCCTTTTTGCTCAGCGGTAACAACCGGACGCTTTCCGTTTTCAATGTCGACAACAACATCATCCAATAAACTTAAATCGCCGTTACCGAATATGCCGTCGGCTTCGGGAAGTTCCGTTTTAAAAACACCGGCATAACGCTGCGAAAGACAGCCGGCTAACAGTATCTTAGCATCCGGATAAGCTCGGCGCGCCGTCAACACGGCATCTAGTGATTCTTTTTTTGCACTTTCTATAAAACCGCAAGAATTAACGACAATAAGCTGCGCATTTTCCGGACTTTCCGTTTGCTGCCAGCCTTTTTTTTTCAAGCGGTTTATAATCAGTTCCGCATCTACTTGATTTTTAGCACAGCCGTGTTCATCAAGAAAAAACCGTTTTGCGCAGCCGTGCATAACTTTAGTCAACTTCCGCTACCGTCAGTTTATACACACCGTTTGCTTCTTTTATCCAGCGTATGTCTTGAACAGAAACCTGTCCGGGATGTCCCATTTCCAAATCGTAGGATTTACCGTCAGCGATTAACTGCATTTTTACGGTATTGGCATTCGAAATCCACAAACGCAAAGTGTTTTGCGCTTGCATTTTTAAAGTATCGCCTGAAATAAAAAAGTTTTCAGCCGCATCGTTTCTGTCGCTTTTATAACGGTACAAACATACGCCCCTAAAGCTGGCATTTACCGCAAAAGGATAAGCGCGGTTGTCTTGTAAAATAACAACTTGTTTTGTACCTTCTTTTAATACTTCACCCGATTCCAAAGAAACCGAACCGGCACTAACTACGTTTTCATCGGCGGAAGCGGCTTTTCCGGCTTTGGCAAACATCCGTACTTCTGCACCTAAATTTTCATCCGCTTTTGAAATATCGGACAAAAACACCACGATATCGGAGCCGCCTTTACCGTCAACATCCATTTCAAGCTCTTCGCCCAATTCTACAAACTGCGTACCGATGGGAGTATCAAATGCAAGCGCATTTACCGTTTGCGCAACCGTAAGCGTTACCGGACCGTCGGCAGACGGAACTTTAATAAAATCGCCTTTGTATAAGCGCCGCTGAAACGGTATGGAAGAAAGGGTGTAAGATTGTTTTTTTTCTTTACCTAAATCGGCGGAAGAAAGCTGCTGCGATTTGGGTTTTATGACGGTAAAGTAAACAATTAAAAAAGTAAGGAGCGCAAAAACTGTTGCGCTTGCCGAAATAATAACTATCCACCATGTGCGGCTCAAATGGCGTTTAATAATCAATTCCTCGGGAATCGGTGCTTCTTGAATAACTTTTCCGTGAAACAGTTTTAGTAAATATTCGGTATCCGTACCCAAATAATCACTATAATTGCGCAAAAAACCGGTAACGTAAGTATGACCGGGAAACACATCGATGTTTTCGTTTTCCAACGCAGTTAAATACTGTTTTGATATAACCGTATCGCGGGATGCGGTTTCAAGCGTAATATTTTTTTCTTCTCGTTTTTTGCGTAAAATAGCACCGAAATTTTCCATACAAATTTATTACCTTATTCCATAAAAAGAAAGTTGTTATATGTGTTTGCCGACGACGGAGCGTCATATAAAAAGCGCGTATCGGGAATGTTTTGATTGAGTGCATAATTGGAAAAATCAAATTTAAATACTTCTCCGGTCGATGCGGAAACAGCTTCCACCCGCCGTATAAGTAAGGTATTGGGATTAATTGCAAGCTTTATAGTACGGAAGCCCTCGGATGCGTTTTTTCGGGACAAAAGCAATTTTACCACTTTTTCTTCTGCGGCAGTACCCGCCGTATCGGGATCGAGTGCTGTAGCTTCTTGCCCTGTTTCGTAAGCAACCGAATAGTAACGGTTCATCAAAGTCAGACCCTGAGGAGTTGCCAAATGAGCACCCGAAGAGGATCCGCCGCTTTCAATTGACTGACTCAATATAGCTCGGGGACCGGGTAAATACACGGTTAACTGTTCACCGTTAAAAACGATAACCTGTGTTTCCGGATTGGAAAAATCTATGCGCAGTAAATTCGGCCGTTTAAACGACACCCGTGCATGCATAACGTTTTTATTTGCCGTTATGCTCATATCTGCTTCGTAATCCTGTATCGTTCCGTATTTTTCCGATACCGTTTTAAAAAAAGCGCTTACCGTCAATATAGACGACTGACATACCGCAAAAGAAGCGGTTAAAAACAAAAACAATGCGCCGGAAACAACTTTCTTCATAATGGTAAGTATACCTCATCGTTATAATAGAAAAGATTGTCTTATAAGTCAAGTACGGCAAATCGACAGACTTTCCGGCTCCCGTTTCCGCATCAAGACGGTGCTCCCGAATGGGCACAGAAAAAAGACATATACAAGGTGTATCGACCGGCAAATGTTTTAGCGGCTGCGTGCAGTAAGTTTAAGTTGTTGCCATTGACGCATCATCACCCATCAGCTTTGGTTGATAGCCGTAATTTTCGTGACCTTACCATTGGCTACACGGGAGAAAACCCGTTTATCGACTACCTTGATGATAAGGACGAAATAGGTATCCGAAGTAACGTGCTGCTGTATGACGATGAGGCACAGGGCGCATACGAGCGAGGTGAAAAACAGTTAAGTCCGGGGTACATTGCAACCTTTGAATGGCAGCAGGGAAAAAGCCCTCACGGCGAGAGCTATGACATTGTGATGAAAGAAATCTGCGATGTAAACCACCTTGCGTTACTTCCGTCCGGGCGCGGCGGTGAGGACGCCGTAGTGCTCGATAAAGAACCAGAGCGGCAAACGATATTTGACATCGTACGCATGACAAAAGATGAGCAGGATGCAAACGGAAATGAGCACTCGCCAAGCAACGGGCGGTTTGTAAGCAAGGGAGAGGGCGGCGAAAAAGGAGATGGTCAGAGCGAAAAGAAGCGCAACGACGAGTACAGGAAAGAGATAAAAGAAAAATTAAAAAGCTCTATGGGAAAAGACTTGCCTAACGATGCAACAGGAATTGCCGCAAGCATTTCATCAGAAGGTTTGAATAAGATGATGAGTGGAAAAGCAATTCAAAAGTCTTTTGATAACGGTTTCTCGTCTGCGGAACACTTTGAAGCAGTCGGAAGAATTGTAGAATTATATAAAAAAGCAAGACTTGTTGTTGCTCATCCAGATGAGAAACATGGTGACCCTAATGTAAATATAAAACGTTTTATTTCACAAGATAAACTTAAAAGTGATAAACCGATTGATGCGCTTATAACCGTAAAAGAATCATATGAAAATGGACATAGAATATATTCGTTGGAGCTTGATGAAATAAATAAGGCTTCCAAAAGGTGGCAGCCTACGACAGACGGAAAAGTCGTCTATCAAGCCACTGTCACGGGAAGCCCTACAAATACTATAACACAATCCGTGGAAAAACGCAAGACAATTTTTGAGCGTGTACAAGGCACGATATTTGATTTGTACGCGCCGTAGAAATGACTATATAGGTGGAGGTAATTATGAAATTATTAACGGGTTTGTTTATGGCTGCAAAAAGGCGGCTTATGACAACCGACAGCAACTCCGATTCCTTTAAATCAAAGCTTGATGAGCTTATCGAAAAAAAAGATAGTTTATCAGCAGAAGATATCGGAACTCGAGTTGATGAGCTGAAAAAGCTTGCAGATGAACTGCCGGAAAGCGACGGAAAATCACAGCTTTTACGCTATCTTGAAGATTTTCGAGAGGTCAAAAGCCAAGATGCTGCTGTTGCTGCGGAAGCCGCTGGTGCGGTTGCCGAACAGTTTGAAAAACTGTATAGCGAAGCATTGCAGGATGCGCCCGAGGTTAAAGCGGATGCTGACAGTACGGCGGGTGAAGACGAGATTAAAAAGGACACTTCGACGAGCGATGCAGATGATGATTCTACAAAAAAAGTCGTAGATGAAACCAAAGCACCGGATGATGAAAAAAAAGTCGAAGATGAAGAACCTAAAAAAAGTCCGACATTAGAAGAAATTTACCAATATGTAAAAAAACGGGCACAAGAAGAAGCGGGTTCCGATGATAATGCAAATGACAATAAAGACGAAATAACAACGGACGGCGCGCCTAAGATTCCGGTAACGCTCGGCGGGGCGGTTAAGCCGACAGAAGGCAGTTTGGGCGCGCTTTTTGAAATGGCAAAAGGAAGGTAACAAATGGATAAAAACATGAAATTAGCAATCGGTTTTCGAGGCGACCTTAATCTTACTGCGCAGGCTGTACCTTTGCAGGAAGGTTACCTCAAAATCGGCGGAATTGTCGACTCAAGCGCAGATAAGGGGTTGAAATTCGGTGTCGTTGTTTCGGCAACGCCCGCAGATGTTTCAATTCACACTCCCTGAGGGAGCGACTCGGAAGGGTTCGGATGTCCAAAAAAGAGTTTATCCGTTTCAATCCACGCTCCCGTGAGGGAGCGACTTAAGCCGATAGCTTTCCCAGCTGCACTCGCAGTTTCAATTCACGCTCCCGTGAGGGAGCGACACAAACTGTTTGACCGCTAGCGACGGTTAAACAGTTTCAATTCACGCTCCCGTGAGGGAGCGACTTCCCGGTACATACCGGTAATATTGGTACCCTCAGTTTCAATTCACGCTCCCGTGAGGGAGCGACCTGACTTAACGACAAGTTTATTATCAGCGTAGGTTTCAATTCACGCTCCCGTGAGGGAGCGACTAATGAGCAAATGGCTTGGACTAAGGAGCTGCAACAGTTTCAATTCACGCTCCCGTGAGGGAGCGACCTGATGACGGTAACACGTGGACAGCTAAGTCGAGCGTTTCAATTCACGCTCCCGTGAGGGAGCGACGGTATAGCAGTTATTTTTTTGTAATATTGATATTTACACTATAATTTCCGCGAACTTAGTTCGAACACTATAATGTCAATATCTAATTCACTATAATATAACAGGTTATAAAATTCAAGCGGAATGAATAATCAATGTGTACTTCCCGTTCGCGGCAGGAAATCCGATTATAAAATCAAAACGCCTTGCGGATTGATCGGCTTTTTTTGCCCTACGTGTTCGACTTTACGTTCCCAATTTGCACCGAGCGCGTAAAAACGAATACTGTCGTAATTCGGATTTATTTCAGTGAGCAATTTACTTTTCAGTGCAACCCATTGCGCCGGATCGACCAAGCATTCAAATACGGAATACTGAACGCGCTGTCCGTAATTTTCAAGAATCTTTGCCACATGCCGAAGCCGCTTTTCCCCTTTTTCATCTTTTGCCACATCATAACTTACCAGCATCATCATCGCGCGCCCCCTTTTTTACTTCCAAAGATATACCGGGTAGCCGTCAATATCGCCGCGTATATGCCGGGCCAAAAGCCGCGCTTGGGTATGGAACAGAATTGCAAGATGCATTCTTTTTTCCACATACGGATGCTGTATAACGGTTTCTTTCTTTTTTTGATACGCGGTAATTACTGTTTTGCGAGCCGCTTCATCCATGTTGACGGCGCCGCTTGCGGTTTTTTCAAATTGTTCTGGGGTAACTTCATTTCGGTTGATAAGCGAAAGAACCAATCGGTCGGCAAAAAAAGAACGGAACTCTTCAGCAAGATCAAGGGCTAGACTTAAACGACCGGGTCTGTCGCGGTGCATAAAGCCGACGGCAGGGTCGAGGCCGACGCATTCCAGAGCACTTATCATATCGTGATACAAAAGCGTGTACACATACGAAAGCATTGCATTTACCGCGTCGAGCGGAGGCCGTCGGTTACGTCCTTCAAATTTGAATCCGTCTTTTTGAGAAACAATCAATTCATCAAAGACGGAAAAATATGCTTTCGACGCATCGCCTTCAATTCCTCGAAGCACATCCAAGTCGCATTCTTTTTCCGCCTTATCGATATTTGAACCCAAAAGCGCAACGGCATCTTGAATTCTCTTGGCATCGATTTTTTCACCGTGATCGCGCACTGAGCGCTGCAGCACGGTTTTTTGATTTGCCAGTTTTCCGATAATAAAATATTTTGCAAGCGCAGCAGACTTTTCTTTATCATCTGAAATTCGATACTGCTCTTTTCGAAGCAAAACATTTCCCGCAACAGGCCCCTGCACGCGTGCAAGGAATTTTCCCGTTTGCGTTAAAAAACTTATCGTAATATTATACTTCGGCGCAGCGCCCAACAAAAACGGACTGACAAATACATTTCCGAAACAAATAATACTGTCGAGCGTTATAAAAGGAATGAGCGCAAGCACTTTGTGGTCGGCAACGACTTCCACCGCTTCCCCTTTTTTATGAAGATAAGTTTTTTGTGTAGTAATATAAAGCGTGTTAAGAAAGCGCTGCATACATCCTCCGCATTTTATTCGTCAATCGTAGCAACATCCTGCTGCAAGCGTCGCCTGATATAATCGACTGCCGATTTGTTTTTGCCGGCGGATTCGGGAAAGCACTCGTCGATAAACGAACAGCTTTCGCATTTTTTAGAATAGACGGCTGCAGGCGTTTTTCCGTCCGCAACGAAGCGATGAAAGCACTCGGCAAGTTCGATCGTTTCTTTTCTCAGCTCATCGGTGATGGGCACGGGAATGCGCCGGCGGATTTTAAAATAAAAGAGTGCGCCTTCCGTTATCGTGCGGTCGAGCATTTCTTCAAGGCAAATAACTTGAGCACACAGTTGTACCTCATCGCTTGTGTTTTCTTTCGGTTTCCCGTGCTTGTATTCTATCGGAATGATTTTTCCGTCGGAATAAAATTCCACAGCATCGGTACAGCCGGTAACGCCGAGAAGAGCTGACGCGATTTTTAAATTGCGCTCCATCTTTACAGTTTTACGCGACTCCGCCGTAGCGCCATGAACTTTTTCGTGCTGAACCCGGCCTGCCGCCGTAAAAAAGTTTTCGCTCCATTGCTGTTCAATGTGTATAAGCGCGCACTGCCGCGGACAAAAGCGTAAATGCTGAAGCCCGCTGAGCAGCAGGTAGTCGGATTCAGGGTACATTAGAGCGTTACTTTGGTAACAACTTCACTTAAAGGTTTGCCGTCGAGCGTAATCGTATAATCGCTGAAATCGCGCGCGGGAGTATTTCCCGTATGTTCCGTTTTTATCCGATTAAACAACTCATCGGCAGGTTTTGAACCGAGTGCAGAAGCGTGTTCAAAAATAATAAGCCGCCTTGTTGTCATAAGTCCACGTGCTGCAGAACGATCATATTCAAACATTTTTTCAAGCGCCTGCCACAAAAATTCCAAATCTTCTTGTGAAAATCCCGTAGTTGAAGCAAACTGAGGGGAGATAAAACCGTACGCTCGGTATAATCCGTACGGAACGGTATACTTACGCCCCATGGTCCGCTCTTTGTCAATGTCTTCTTCTTTCGTCACGGCCATTCTCGTTATACTGTGTTCGAAAGATACGATCGGTTCTACGGAGCGCGCAAACGTAAACTGTACCGGCCCTCGCACTTGTCCCGCATTCGCTCCGGTAGTTAAAACGGCGCCGAATGTTCGTATATCGAAAAACTTTTTGCACATACCGGCCCGCCCTTTTTCTATATCATCGCCCTTTGCCTTATTTTTCTCGTTTGCATCGATCCCCAGTTCTTTATAGGTTTTATTGATTGCATCGTTAAGAACGGCTTTTTCTTTTACAAAAATATCATAGCCTGCCTCGCCGTCTTTTACCGTTTGAACATAATTTCTTACCTTACGTTTTAAACACACGTCCGTAACAATACCGTTCCCTGTTTCCGCATCGATACGAGGAAGATTTCCCGCATCGGGATCACCGTTAGGGTTCCCGTCTTTTACATCAAAATACAATACAAAATCATAGCGTTTTTCAAGCTTACTCATGAGTTTCTCCTTCTGATTTATTATTTTTTTCAAAAAAACTTTGTTTTTCGTGATAATAGCCTATTGCAAATCGAGCCTGCTCTTCCAAAGTAAGGTGTGCAGGAAAAGCATCCAGAGCGTTTATAATCTCACTAAGTTCGTTTTCTCTATCACTTTTTGTTTTTTTATTCGCATAATTACTTAAATGATGTTGATTCAATTTAAGCAATTGTGGAAAAACCGTAACCGGATTTGTCGATGCCGCACCGTAATAACGATCGGTAATCGTTGCATTCAGCCCCGGATGAGTATCCTGCTGAACCTTTTCAAGGACGGCAAAAAGCCGCCCGACAAGATAGCCTTTGTTTTTACAATTTCTGTCTAAAGCCACAGTAACCTCCTCATTCATACTATGAAATCTATTATACCGATTGATATACGCTTTTAATATTGCAGTCCGTTCACGAGTGACTTTTTGTTCCGCTCTGATCCGTCTAATACATTGCTGCAGTAAAGAAACGGGATACGGTGTACCTTTTAAAATCGACTGTACAACCGGACCGATAAGGTTCGGCGCAACATTATCCATTTTATGTTCCAGTGCAGTTGCAGAAAGTATTTGATATAGATTTAAATATTCGGGAGCATCAGGCGCACGGATGATATCAAAATCGATAAAATGCTGCTGAATACGCTTGGCAAAATTTTTTACTTTACCCGTTTCCCAAAAGCGAACGGAAATACGAGCCGCGTTCGGAGAAAGACAGAGAACATAAAAGTTCGAATCGATACGTTCGACTTTTCCGGTATAAATCGCCGCAAATAAATTCTTAACTTCCTTTACGGATTTATCAGGATCGTCCGAATCAAAATCTTTTGAAAAGAAAACGGAAAACACTCCTTCAAAATCGTATTCTTTATTTTCTTTTTCCGCCCAAAACACAATCGTATCCTTACCAAGAGTAAAGTGATTTTTATCCGATTTTATAAGATAATTTAAAGCTTTGGTATAAGCAGCTTCCGCCTTTTGAGAAACAGGCGCATTATAAGCTTGTTCTTTCCCGAATGAATCGTATCCGCAGTTTTTTTGGAAACCTACAAATTTTGCGTTACTTTTTGCCCCTGAAATAGGAGTAGCTGTATGAAGCCGCGCAATAAGCCCTTTTTCTCCCGTTAGCAAACATATTCCGGAAATATTTTCTTGCTCTTTTTCCGAGTCTTCCGTGTTTTCGTTTTGCAGCATGCGATTTCGTTGGTACTCCTTAACTGCGGGGGTCTGCGCTACTAAGTCCGTTTCCGCATTCAAAATAAAAGAAAAATTTCCGTTAGATTTTTTGCATTCTTCCCAATATTCCGACGAGCGAACTTTATCAAAACCGTTCGCTTTATTTGAAGTGTAGAATTTCAGTACGGCAGCAACGCCCCTGTCTTCCTTTACATCTTCCGGCAGCGATTCTATTTTTTTTATAAACGCATTATTTTGATTTTCTGCATATGCATTGGCTTCTTTTTGTTTTTTTTCATCATCTTTTATTTCTTTTGGCTCCCGTAATACAAAGCCGATGTTATCCCACAAAAGACATGATTTTTTGCACGCATCCGATCCCGAACGACCAACTCGTTGGGGGAGCAAATAGTTTTTTCCTTTTTTATCTTCTATAGTTGAAACCAAATCTACAAAGGATCCGTCTTCACGGATTTTAATCAGATATTTTATTTCAATCCACTCAAAACCGTCTTCGGGAAGTGCATCTCCTTTGCGCTTTGCATATTCATACAATGCCTGCAAAATCATTTATGCACCTCCTCACTGTTCCAATCGGGAACGATAACGGTTCCGTGTTCAAGCTTTGCACGAAAAAAAGCAGGCTTGATATTTTCGCAATCGGAATAATCCATATCGTACAGCATAAAGCCTAAATCTCTCGTTTCATCTATAGGGGTTGCCGTATCGTGCTCAAAGTCGATCAATTTGAAAAAGCAGGAAAATTCCCTGCAACCCAAATACGGCTGAAAAAAACATTGTCCTTTTTTTGCGCGGCGCTCAAACATTGCATTGTATTTTGCAGGGTTTTCGTGAACATGCTCCTCCGTCAGCGCACGTGAAAGAAGTTGCTCTTTTTCATCAGCGTCTATAAGATATTCGGGTAAATGATTAGCAGTTTCTTTTCTCTTTTTGGGCGGAATAAAAACCAGATCCGCATATATACGATATTTTACATCTTTTAAAAAAAGACCTGCACGCTGCTGCCGATATTTTAATTTTCCTTGATTATCCAATTCATCTATATAGATACCGTCGCTTTTATCGCTTGCAACGGCACCGACTTCGTTTCTTCGCAGATTTATCCATTTTATTTCATTCAATACTTCAATCTTTTTTATTTTCCAATAAAAAGCAGGTTTCCAAAAAATGGCTTCAAATACGGCTCGTGCAGCGGAAGGAGTTATAACGTCGTAGCTTACACGCTCGACCTTCATCTCCGGCCGGGTAAAGCATGCGTAATCACCCCATACTTCAAGGCAAAATGTTTTGTCAAAATATTCCTGCATCTCTTACTCCTTTTGCTAGAATATATAAGTACCGAACGACTCGAGCGAATCGGCAACAAGTCCGAGCCCCGGTTGATATAAATTCCGGTCGGTTTGATTTTGGACATAAACGGCTATATCGTCGAAAGGTTGAATTAAGCGCCCTTTTTGCAACAGCTGCGTTATTTCTTTTAAAGGTAAATTTACCGAATATCTGCCTAATTTACGCATTACAGTTCTATCCGGTCCGTCGGCAATCAACTTGTCTATGAGCGCGGTATTGCTTTTCCCCGTCTTCGGCGATGTATACCGTATTATAACCGAACTTTGATAACTACTGTCTATCAGATGGTAAGTATCCGACAAAGTTCTGAACTGAAAGTTTTCGTGTTTCGATTCTTTTTTCATGGCAGACTCAAAATCCGCTTTATCAAAATCATTTACGGAATCAAAATAAAGTTTAAAATATTCTTTATAGAGTTCCGGTGTAAGTTCAATTTTATAATCGTACTTTTCAAGAATGGACTTTGTTGCATCAGCCCCCTTCCTAAGCAATCCGAAAGGAATACGCGACGGTGGAGAAAATACATAGACAACTCCTAAATCTTTTATATTGCCTTCACGGTTGCACCTTCCGGCAGCTTGAGCGATAGAATCCATCCCCGCCAAAGCTCTAAATACTACGGGAAAATCCATATCGACGCCGCATTCCACAAGCTGTGTTCTGATGACACGGACGGGTTCACCATTTCGCAATTTATTTTTTATATCTGAAATAATTTCGGAGCGCTCCTCCGGACACATAAGCGCAGAAAGGTGTATCGTTCCTACCGGCATAAGCGCATGCAAATCCCGACAGTCCTTTCTGGTCGACACAATACATAAAACCTGTTCGAAATCACACAATTTATCGGCAAGACTTTTCCAGTCGGGTATTTTTTCACGTACGTAATCGGTGTTGATTTTTATGCGTTTCAATTCTTTTGTTAATTCGGCAGGGTTATCGATAATCGAAGTTATTAAATCACGGGGAATTCCGTCAAAGCGTGCTGCATCGGAACCTATTGTTCCTTCAAAAGCCGGTTGTGTTGCGGTACAAAGTACAATCGTTACACCGAAATATTCTACCAATCTTCGCAGAACGGATAAAATCGATTTTAAATAGTCCGGGGGAAGCATTTGAACTTCGTCCAGTATAATTATCGAATTGACTATGTTATGCAATTTACGACAATGCGCACTATGCGCGTTGAACAGCGACTCAAATAACTGCACATTCGTCGTTACAATAACCGGAGCATCCCAATTTTCAGTTGCAAGTTTTTGCCGCTGCAAAATGTCAGCTTCATTCTTTTTATCAAAATCGAAATTCGAATGGTGTTCGAGCACATTCTCTTCGCCGAAAAGATATTTATCTTGCTTTTTATATTCTTCAATAAGCGCATCAACATCGGTACCGTACTTATACACCTTTGCCGTTTGTTCAATAATACTGGTATATGGAATCGCAACGATAATTCTCCGCCTATTGTGTACAAGCGCGTGTTCCAATGCGAAGGCCATAGAAGAAAGCGTTTTTCCGCCTCCGGTAGGAACATTCAGCGAAAAAAAGCCGGGTTTGCATCGAGCTTTTTTTCTGCATGAGGCTAAAACTCCTACGCGAATTTCATTCAGTCTTGTTGCCTGTGTGTGTGCGGTTTTTTCGTTCATATAAACGTCGAATCTTTTTTTTAATTCAGTTAAGTCGACAAACTTACCGCGAAGTTTAAATGTATCCGGCGTCATAAACCGTTCAGTATCGAGAAAATCCGCATCAACAAGACATGAATAGAGCATACGCACCCACAAATGCAGATGTTCGAATAAATCCGGAGACGGTTTATTAAGACCGAAGGGCACCGATGAAGGGAGCTTAAAATCACAAATATCTTTTATTTCGGATATTTTTATAATCTCTTCATAATCATTACGATCGAAAATCGATTTAAGGCTCTTACCGGAACCAGCGTACCAATCGGGCAAGCCTGCATGATGGCCGGCAATCAAATATGAAATCGTTTTTTCAAGCGGTTTTCTCGTTTGCATGTTACAATACGCATACTGCGCGCCCGCCTCAGCATGGTTCACCGTTCTCGATCCCTTTCCGCGTATATAGTTTTGCCACGAAGGATCGGCTTTTCCTAAATCATGCCACATAGCCGCCGCAGCCGCCCAATCAGCATTATTAAATTCCGCTGCAAAACCTGACGCCAATTCGGCAACAGCCTTCGCATGCTCCAATAACGTTTGACTTTTTCCGTCTTCAGTAATGTGTGCAATGATCTCGGTATAACTCATGAAAACCTATTATGCATACTCCCACAAATTCATAGACAATAATAGTATATCATATTTTTGATAAAACGCAAGAAAAATATGTTTTTCAAACAATATTTTTTATACATTTGTCTCCATCCGTATATGCGTTTGCCGTAAAAAATCCGTTTCTTTTAATACACACAACCGTAGGCATTTTTATTTTGAACCGGTCGTTTCCCACGCGCCCGCACAGGCAACAAATCGGCAAAAACGCAAAAAAAGATTTAAAAATACATTGATTTTTTTTCGGCACAACGCTACAATGCAACCGAAACCGCACGTTGTGCTGTCACCTGAAACCCTTGTACATGGAGGCAAGCTATGGATTCCGACCCTGGCAGTAAGCGCATTTATTTTTCTGTGTACAAAGGAGAACAGGCTTATGATAACGTTTTGGCAGCAAGAAAAAGGAAAACTCGTTCAGCGAAGTGAAACCGAAATTCAAAGCGGTGCTAACAAATGGATCGACGCACGTTCGGTAACACGCGAAGATATCCGCATACTCGAAGAAGATTACGGCGTTCAGCGCGAACACATCCTCGACATCCTTGACCAAGACGAACTTTCCCGCATCGAACGCGAAGACGAATACACGCTTATCATTTTGCGTCTTCCGGTATTCAGCCCCGACAACGACATCAGCTACTTTACCGTTCCTTTGGGAATTGTGCTGTATCCGGGAACCGTCATTACCATTTGCTGGACCGACTGCGAAGTTTTAAAAGATATTACCGAAAACCGCATACGCGATTTAACGCTTGCAGATTTTCCGGCTTTTGTAATGCGTATTTTAAGCCGCGCCGATAGTACTTTTTTGCGCTACTTAAAAGAAATAAACCGCCGTTCCACCGCAGCCCAAAACGAACTGGAACGCTCCATAAAAAACAATGAACTGATTTTATTGCTTAACCTTGAAAAGTCCCTCGTTTTTTTTACTACGTCCCTTAAAAGTAATCAAATTTTACTTGAAAAATTAAGCAAAACCCGCATCATGCATTTGGACGAAGAAGATAAAGACTGGCTCGAAGACGTTGCCATAGACAACCGCCAAGCTATAGAAATGGCAGACACATACAGCAATATTCTTTCGGGTATGATGGATGCGTTTGCATCGGTTATTTCAAATAACCTTAATATCGTAATGAAACGTCTTACCGTGCTTTCGCTTATTTTAATGGTACCGACTTTTATTGTCAGTTTTTTCGGAATGAACGTTCCGCTGCCTTTTGCTCATGCCGGCTGGCTCGGTGTAATTATTGTCAGCGGTCTTTGTTTGTTAACCGGTTTTATTGTAAAACTGGCGCTTTCGGATAGAAATGAACAATCGGGGCAGTTAAAACGCTACGCCCGTAAAAAAAAGCAAAGGAATCCGCAATGAAAAAACATAATCTTTTTGTATTGAGTGCCGTTTTTTTTGTACTCACAAATTTTTATGCGCCGGCTCAAACACCGGACAGCGCACACGACCGTGTACGCGAAGCTATGGACGGCGTATTTTTAATTACACTTGCCGCAAACGGCGACACCTATACTATAGGAGAAAATGTTCAATCGGTAACAGCCGAACGTACGGTTTTACCTTTTTACTTAAACGCATACGAAACTTCTTATGCACTGTGGTATTCGGTGCGCACCAGAGCCGAAACCGAACTAAACTATACTTTCCAAAATCCGGGACAAGAAGGCGCTGCCGGACGGCGCGGTAAAAAACCGGCTGAAGACGGCGCATACCAACCCGTTACCGGCATAAGTTGGCGCGATGCTCTCGTGTGGTGCAACGCATTCAGCGAACTGGAAGGACGCAAGCCCTGCTATACGTATAAAGGAAACGTTTTGCGCGACGCGGCAAATGCCGCAGCTGTGGATTTGTGTGAATGCGATTGGAATGCCGACGGCTACCGGCTTCCCAGCGAAGCCGAATGGGAATATGCAGCGCGCAAAATACGGGGAAAAAGCGGTGCAAAAAGTTTTAGTGCCGGAAATACCGTATCCGGTCCAGCATGGGATATGGCACGGGTGCAAAAAGCTGCAGACGCAACGCGCAAAGCTTTTTTGCAAATTACGGATAAAGCGGATGAAGCTGCAAACATAACCGGCAGTTCGAATGCAAAAAAACACAATACACAAAACAGCTCAAAGCCCCAAAACGAAACAAGTGAAGAAATACGCATACCGCGCTTTTTGCACCCGGGAACGGCAAACATCGGTACGGCAGGCGCAAGCTACGACCCTTTAGGCAAACCGGGAAGCGGAAAACCGAACGGTTCAGGCGTATACGATATGAGCGGCAATGTTTTGGAATTTTGCTGGGATTGGTTCGGTACTTACGAAAAAGAAACGGAAAACATTCCTTCGCACGGACCGCGTTACGGCTCCGAGCGAGTGTGCCGCGGTGGAAGCTGGAGTCCGTATGCATCGCTTTTATACAGCGCGGACCGTTATGCTTACGATCCGGGTGAATCGTACAACTACATGGGCTTCCGTTTTGCACTAAGCGCACAACGCTAAACAAAGCAAAACAGAGCGCCGCTCATCTTATAAACGCACAACACAATAGCGCCATATGAGATCGGCATTTAACCTGCAGCATAAAAATGCCGATACTGTAGTTATGAGTGTTTCTCCCGATTTTGAAAAAAAGCTGTACGCAGCGGAAGCCGAAAAAGCAATATGGTACGATACAACCTTGCTTCCGAAACTGACGGACGAATACCGCAATTACCGCGCCGTCGTCAACACGATAATGAGTATGCTTTTAAAAAAAGGACTTATTCAAGACGATCCGTACAAACTCGATAAAAAAATAGCCGACATAACGGTTCCCGATTCCACCGATTTTAAAGAAAACGAGCGCACAAGCGTATTGGGTACCCGTCTTTCCGAATACGAAAGCTCTCTTGAATACTTATGTAATTATTTTAAATTCTCCGTAGAAAATCTTACCATAGAATGTATACGCAAACTGGTATCATTGAACAACTACATTGTGTGGAATGCCCTTATGGGCACATCCGCAAATCAAATCAACCGTGCTTTAGGAGAAATGCTTACTTCCATAAAAATGGGGTCGAACAATTTATCGGTCGGCGTACTTAACGATTCAATCAGCTTTGCTTCAAAAAGCCTTGCAAAAATCAACAGCATACTCAAAGACTTAACCGAATTTAAAAAAGAGCAATATAAAATAGCCGTACGCAAAACGGTTTTGGACAATCCTTCCTTTGCAAACGAACGCGCAAATCTGACGCCGGCAAACGGTGTACAAGCTATAAAAAAACACTTTGTTTCCGGCATGGGCAAACAGCCTTTTTACACCGAGTTGATTGAAGAATTGGTACGCGAAGAAAGCTCCGCCGACAGTCCGCAATTATGCAGCGCTCTTTTGGAAAAAATGCGCATAAGCTGCCAAAAAACGGAAAATGAAAAACCCGGCGTAAATACCAAATTGCTTTTACTGGAAGCAATTCAAATCTTTGCAGCTTTAAGCCCTCAATTAAACATCATCGCACCTAAACTTGAAGAAAATCACCATTTATTAAAAAGCGAACACAGCGGTATATGGGACCGCTTTAAAACTCTTTTGCGCAAAGCTTTTCATTTAAACGAAAAACCCGTTGAATACAAACTTAAAATACGTGATGCGGCAACGCAAACAGTTAAAAATCTTACGGTAAATTTTAACGATTTTGTAGAATCGCTGGCACGCCGCTCCCGTTTGTACGCTTCTTTCGGCATACCCAAATCCTCCAGTGTGCAAAAAATTGCAAGCATGGACGAAAAAACGATTTTGGACTACGTACAGCGCCAATTAAGCGAATGCCACAGTATGCAAACGACTTTAGGCGGATTAGACGAGTTTTTTAAAGCTTCGGTTACTTTACTTAACAGAAGTAAAGTTAAAGGCATTCAAATAGAATTGACAACGGTAAAAAATACGCTTATAAAAATAAACCAGCGCAAAGCCGAATACCTTTCCGTTATTTCCGAGCGCGAACAAATGAAAAAACTAGGCGTTTCCAATGTATAAGTGCATCAATCATACGCTGCTTTGCCGGATTTTGTTTTGTCTTGTGTTTTATATACTGCCGGCACAGCTTTGTGCACAAAAAGAGCTGGTTATTATCGACAGCGTTCACAACTATGATTTAAACCCGCATACGGCAAATTACAGTTCCGAAGCACAAATCCTCAACGGGTTATACGAGGGTTTGTTTTCTTACGACCCCATTACACTGGACGCAGTTCCGGCACTTGCGCAATCTTTCCGTATTTCGCGAGACAAAAAAATATGGACCTTTACCCTGCAAAAAGATGTTTTTTTCAGCAACGGAGAACCGATAGAAGCAAAAGACGTTAAACGTTCGTGGCTTACGCTTTTAAATCCTGCATTAAACGCGCCGTTCGCTTCGCTGTTCGATTGTATACAAGGCGCCGGTGAATACCGCAGAGGTAAAGCGAGCGAAAAAGATGTGGGAATAACCGTAAAAAACGCGCATACCCTTGAATTGCGTTTACATACTGCAACGGAACATTTACCAAAAATTTTATGCCACCATGCTTTTTCAGTTGTTCACCCCCAAAAAAACGTGTTTTCGGGCGCTTTTATTTTAAAAGAGCGAACGGCTGATACTTTAGTGTTGCAAAAAAATGAACGCTACCGCGAGCACGATAGCGTAGCCTTACCATCGATACGTATTATACAAAGCGCCGACACAAAAGAAAACACGTTCCGTTTTAACAACGGTACGGCTCACTGGGTTACCGGCGCAATAGATGCGGCAAAAACATACGAACGCACCAATATAATCATAAGCCCGCAGTTCGGAACCGAATTTTTATTTTTTAAAGCTTCCAACGGTCTTTGGACGGATAAACGGATGCGTAAAGCGGTTCTTTTAGCAGTTCCGTGGCAAAAACTGCGCGCCGATACCGTAATAGCGGCAGATACCTTTGTTTTACCGTTAAACGGTTACCCTGCAGTATACGGCATAAACGAATACGATCCTGAAGCAGCAAAAGAAATGATAGACGAAGTTAAAACTTCTCTCGGAAAAAACGCACCGAAAGAAATCGAATTGTCGCTTGCAATACCTAATTTAATATACGCAAAAGACCAAGCCGCCCTTATAAGCGAAGCGCTTAAAAAAGTCGGCATAAAAGTAAGCATACAAACTTCGCCGAGCGAACGTTATTTAAACGACATTAAAGATTGGAACGCCGATATGTTTACCTATACGTGGATAGGCGATTTTGCCGATCCGCTGGCTTTTTTGGAACTTTTCCGCAGCGCCTCTTCTTTGCGCGAAACCGAATGGCACGACAAAGCTTTTGACACGCTGCTGGCAGAAGCCGCCTCGCAAGAAAATGAACAGCTGCGCTATGCAAAACTTGCCGAAGCCGAACAGCTTTTACTCGACGAAAGCATTGTGCTGCCCATCTCTCACCCCGTTTCTGTAAATGCCGTAGACTTAAGCGTTTTAAAAGGCTGGTTTTCCAACGCGCTCGATATTCATCCGTTTAAGTATTTGTTTTTTAACGAAAATCCGTTCACAGACAGCGACGATTTTATTTAACGTAGCTGCCTGTGTGCGCTGTTACGGCCTGCACACTATATGAACTATCCGCGCAAATCCGAAAGGGGCACCGCTTTGGATGTACCCTCTTCGCCTTCCAACGCCGCAAGTTCAGTTAAAAGCTGCTTTGCTTTAGCCGATAAACGTTCGGGAACACGTACTAAAATCTTTATATACAAATCGCCTTTGCGCCCCGTGTTGCCGTACGGCACTCCTTCGTCGCGCAAACGCAGCAGTTTTCCGTGCTGACTGCCGGCAGGAATTTTCAGTTTTATTTTTTTGTCGTCCAGCGATGTAACGGTAATTTCGGATCCGAGCGCAGCTTGCACCATAGAAACCGAAACGGCACAGTACAAATCTTGACCGCTTCTTTCAAAATAGCGGTGCGGCGCCGTATGCAAAATAATTACCAAATCTCCTGCAGGAGCGCCGTTTCTGCCGGCATCGCCTTGATGAGGAACGGTTATACGCTTACCCTCGTCGACTCCGGGAGGAATGGTAACGGCAATTTTTTTACGTTTTTTTTGCAAACCTGTCCCCCCGCAGCTTTTGCAGGGGTTATCGATAACCGTTCCCATACCCTCACAAGTCGGGCATGTTTGCGCTACGCTGAAAAAACCGGCGCTACGCCGTATTTGTCCTGCTCCGCCGCATGTCGGACAGGTTTTGCGCTGTGCTCCGTTTGCTCCGCCCGTTCCGGAACAGGCTTCGCAGCTTTCGTTGTGCTGAAAAGAAATTTCCGCTTTAGTGCCGTACACCGCGTCTTTAAACGAAAGCTCAAGATCGTAGCGGAGCGAAGCGCCCTGATGGGCGCCGGCGCCCGAACGTCTGGCGGAAGAAGTTCCGAACAAATTTTCAAACATATCGCCGAAACCGCCGAATAAATCTTCAAAATCGTGGAACGCATGCGAAAAGCCTTGGGCACCGCCTGATCCGGCACCCATCCCCTCAAGACCTGCAAATCCATACTGATCATAGATTTGCCGCTTTTGGTCATCGGACAAAACTTCGTATGCTTCGGTCGCTTCTTTAAATTTATCCTCGGCTTCTTTGTTTCCGGGGTTTTTATCGGGGTGATACTTTACGGCTAACTTACGGTAGCCTTTTTTTATTTCGTCCTTAGTAGCACCCTTTTGAACCCCGAGTACTTCATAATAGTCTCGCTTTGCCATTTATTTGTCGTCGTCTACCACTTCGTAATCCACATCGTCCGCTTTACCTGACGCAGCGCCGCTGTTGCTGCCTGAAGCCGAATTTGAAGAATCCGCCGAACCTGCACTGCCGGTATTTGCCGAGCCTTGAGCGGCACCGCCTTGTGCACCCTGTGCGGCTTGCTGTTTATACACTTCTTCTGCAATTTTATACGACGCTTGCTTTAAAGCTTCCGTTTTGGCTTTTATGTCTTCAACATTGTCGCCCGTTAACGCTTGTTTAAGAGCGGCAAGCGCATCGTCGATTTTTTGTTTGTCAGCTCCGCTTACTTTGTCGCCCAATTCTTTAAGCGTTTTTTCGGTAGCGTACACCATAGAATCGGCTTCGTTTCGAACGTCGACTTTTTCACGTTCTTTTTTATCCGCTTCGGCGTTCGCTTCGGCTTCTTTTACCATGCGCTCTATTTCGCTTTCGCTTAAACCGCTGGAAGATTCGATACGTACACTTTGCTCTTTGCCCGTACCCAAATCTTTTGCGGATACGTGCACAATACCGTTCGCATCGATATCAAACGTTACTTCAATTTGCGGCACTCCGCGCGGTGCTGCAGGAATTCCGACTAAGTCGAACCGTCCGAGCGTGCGGTTTTGAGACGCCATTTCGCGCTCGCCCTGCAATACGTGAATAGATACCGCAGTTTGACCGTCGGCAGCGGTAGAAAAAATCTGACTTTTGCGCGTAGGAATTGTCGTGTTACGCGGAATAAGTTTGGTAAACACAGCTCCCATCGTTTCTATACCGAGCGAAAGCGGCGTAACGTCCAGCAAAAGTACGTCTTTTACGTCTCCGGCTAAAATACCGCCTTGAATTGCAGCACCCACGGCAACCGCTTCGTCGGGGTTTACCCCTTTGGAACCTTCTTTGCCGAAAATCTCTTTTACCGTTTGCAGTACTTTGGGCATACGCGTAGAACCGCCGACCAAAAGCACTTCGTCGATTTTGGAAGCGTCGACTCCCGCGTCTTTAAGCGCTTTGCGGCAGGGCTCTTTGGTACGCTCAAGCAAATCTTCAGTCATTTGTTCGAACTTTGCACGCGTCAAAGTTTTTTGCAAATGTTTGGGGCCTGAAGCGTCCGCAGTAATAAAGGGCAAATTGATTTCCGTAGAAGACTGTGCAGAAAGTTCGATTTTCGCCTTTTCGGCAGCTTCGCGCAAACGCTGTAACGCCATACGGTCTTTGGATAAATCGATACCCGTATCCGCTTTAAACTCGTCGGTAAGCCAATTGATTATTTTTCGGTCAAAGTCATCGCCGCCCAAGTGAGTATCGCCGTTTGTCGATTTTACTTCAAATACACCGTCGCCCAATTCAAGGATAGAAATATCGAAAGTACCGCCGCCCAAATCGTATACGGCAATCATCTTTTCGCTTTTTTGATCTTTACTGAACCCGTAAGCAAGAGAAGCGGCAGTCGGTTCGTTAATAATACGCTTTACGTCAAGACCGGCTATTTTTCCGGCATCTTTGGTAGCTTGGCGCTGAGCATCGTTAAAATAAGCGGGAACGGTAATAACCGCTTCGGTAACGCTTTCGCCCAAATAATCTTCAGCCGTTTTTTTCATCTTTTGCAAAATAAACGCGCTGATTTCCTGCGGCGAATATGCTTTTCCTTCTATATCTATACGGACATCTTCTCCGTGATCAACTACTTTATACGGCACCATTTTTGCTTCGCCTGAAAGTTCGCTGTAGCGGTGACCGATAAACCGTTTTATCGAATATACCGTATTTTCGGGGTTTGTAATCATTTGATTTTTTGCAGGCTGACCGACAACACGCTCCCCTTTTGAAGTAAAGCCCACAATGGACGGAGTGGTTCTTCCGCCCTCTGCGTTTTGGATAACGACCGGTTCGCCGCCTTCCATAACCGCCACACACGAATTTGTCGTTCCTAAGTCAATTCCGATAATTTTTCCCATAACAATCTCCTATTAAAACATTCAGTTTTTCGTATTTTCTTTATTTTCTGCATCCTGAGCACAACTACCGTCAGGCATGGTAACCATCACTTTAGCGTGACGGATAACACGGTCTTTTAACATATATCCTTTCAAATATACTTCCGAACACACAGCTTCGGCAACCGGTCCCTTATTCGTCGCGATAGCTTCATGCTTGTCGTGGTCGAATAAATCACCCTTTTCGCCGTACACGCTTAAATTATATTTTGTTTCAAGCATGCCGCGCATTTGCTTGTTTATCATTTTTACACCGTCGATTACCGGCTTTAAATCCGCAGCAGGATTTCCGTCAGCTGCAGTTCCTGCGGCAAGCGCACGGTCAAAATCATCCAATACTCCGATTAAATCGGTAAGCAAAGCGGCGTTCGCATAGTCAAAGGCTTCTTGTTTTTCTTTGATCATCCGTTTGCGGTAATTTTCAAAATCGGCGGATTTACGCAAATATTTGTCTTGAAAATCGTCTTTTTCCGCCGTAAGTTCCGTTATACGCTGCTCAAGCGTTTGCTCCGTTTTTTCATCTGCTGCGTGTTCGGCGCATGCGCCGTTGTGCTCGCACGGACAATCCGCTTCGGCTGCAGTCTGTCCTGCGTGCTTTTTTTCGTGTTCGCACATTCCTTTGTCCGGATGAACTTTTTTGTGTTCCTGTTCACCGTGTTTTGATTCTTTTACATTCATTGTATTTCCTGTGATTATGATATACTAAACATACTAACGGCGGATAAAAAACGTCAAGAAGAAAATATATAAACTTTACAATAGCGTAATACCGTTTTTTCGGCACTGCTCGCGCATGGAATCGGGCCACGCGCTCACTTGCGTTTCGCCGATATGAGCTTTACGCAAAAAGTACATACATAAACGCGATTGTCCTATGCCGCCGCCGACGGAAAGCGGCAGGGCGCCGGATAAAAGCTGTGAATGAAAATACAGTTTTTTGCGCTCAAGACAGCCGCACTGCGAAAGCTGACGGAGTAATGTTTCAGCAGATACTCTGATTCCCATAGAAGAAAGTTCGAGCGCGCTTTTAAGCACGGGATTCCACACTAATAAATCGCCGTTCAGCCCGTGTCTGCCGCCTTCGGTTTCGGTGCTCCAATCATCATAGTCGGGGGCACGCCCGTCGTGAGGTTTTCCGTCGCCAAGAGGCGAGCCTATACCGATAATAAACACCGCCCCGTAACGCTCGCATGCCGCGTTTTCCCGCTCTTTTGAACTCATACCGGGCATTTGCTGTTGCAAATCTTCGGAAAACAAAAAAGTAATTTTTTCGGGTAAAACGGGCGTAATAACCGGATAGCGGTCGTAAATATAAAATTCGGTACGTTTAAGACAGCGGTAAATCTTTTCAACCGTATTGCGCAAAAAAGCTATCGTTCTATCCGTTTGTTCGATAACCATTTCCCAGTCCCACTGGTCGACGTACAGCGAATGAATATTATCCAATTCTTCGTCCGCACGGATTGCGTTCATATCGGTATAGATTCCGAACCCCGGCTGCAGCGCAAGGTCGGAAAGCTTTACCCTCTTCCACTTTGCAAGCGAGTGGACAATTTCCATTTGCACATCCTGCATAGCCGGTACGGGAAAAGAGACGGGGCGTTCGGTACCGTTTAGATCGTCGTTTAACCCCGTGCCCTTTTGAAGAAAAAGGGGCGCGGTAACACGGGTTAAATTCAACTCGGTAGAAAGAGCGAGCTGAAAAAACTCTTTAATCATAACGATTGCGTGTTCCGTTTCCCGTACCGAAAGCAGCGCTTTATACGCTGCCGGTATATGCAGTTGTGCCATAATCGTTTATGCGGCGCGCTTATTGAACGATTTCTGCGGCAGCGGCGGACGAAGCAACGACTGCGCCGTACGCACTGATTGCCAAACCGCTTCCGGAAGATACATAAGCTCCGGAAAAAACGTTTCCGAAAGTTACTTCACCGCAAGCAAACAAATTCGCAATCGGCGTATCCTGTGCGCCGAGCACGCGGCATTTTTCGTCTATTTTTAAACCGGGAATCGAACCTATTAAAACCGGACGTACAACCATTGCATAATACGGACCGTCGGTAATTTGTGCAGCTTCAGCGGTAACTTTAAATTCCTGAGAATCTATACCGTATTTTTGTGCAAGCTCATCAAGCGAATCGAATTTAAAAGCTGCCCCTGCTTTTACAGCTTCTTCCAAACGTTCTGCCGTTTGCGCATCCGCACTTGCATCGTAAATACCGAATCCTTTTGAATCGGTTTGGTCTATAATCAATTTTAAGCTGTCGGCATAAAAAGCTTTTTTCATACCGAATTCTTTGCCTTCTTTATTAACGATAATTTTAGCAAAAAATACCAAATTGCCGACTCTGCCGTAATAACCGTAACGGTGATCCAAACCGCGGATTCCCATCATACCGCCGCCGACAATTTGAGTGCCTAAATTTTCGGTTAAAGTAATACCGTCTCCGGTACATCCGGCTCCGGTAAAGGGAATGGCGTTTACGTATTCGGGAGCATAGCGTTTAATTAACTGCGGATTGCGCGAAAAACCGCCGGTAGCTAAAATAACTTTTTTTGCATTTACCGTGTATATGGAATTTTCATCTTCAACCGTAACTCCGCTTACCGCATCGTTGTCGCTTACAAGCGCGGTAACCTTGCTGTTCAAACGGATTTCCACGTTCAAACCCGTTGCAATGTTTTGCAGCGTATCGAACATTTTGCTGTCGCCTTTTTCCCATGGGTTATCTCCGTTGAACCGGGATTCAAACACCGGCAGCTTGCTGTCAGGATGTGCCAAATACCAGCGTTTTGCCGAAACGGGCAGACCGCCTTTAAGAAAATAATCGAAGGTAGAGGCGGCTTCATCGTATATATGAGCTGTCAGTTCTTTATTTAAAGGCACATCGCCGCTTCTTTTTTGATAAAAGTCAATCAATTCGGCTTTAGTACTGTCCAGTTTTACTTCTTTATTGATTTTTGAATTGACCGTCCACATACCGCCGCCGCACACACGTGCAGAACCGCCGGTATAGGCTTCTTTTTCCAAAACAACAACGGACAATTTGGTATCGCGCACCAATTTAATCGCCGCGCTTAAGCCTGCCATGCCGCCGCCGACAATCACCACATCGTAATTTTCCGCTTGTTCTTTTTTTGTCTTTTTAACCGGCACAACGCCTTTTGCATAGGCTTTTTCGTTTACGCCTGCACTTACAAGCGCGCTGCGTACCGCATTTTTTATTGCCCAGCTCGATACGGTCGCTCCGCTTACGGCGGCAACATCTATATTTTGCTGTTCTACAATCCGCTGCGGAATTACATTAACCGCCGCATCGCTTATAACGGGCGTATCCGCATTTTGTGTTACCGTAACGGCGCTTATTTTACCTTTTTCCAGCAGTACTTCTACAGCCATATCGCCGCGCATGCCTTCCGCTTTGCCTTGGAACACACCGCTTACAGCATTTTTTGACGAACATGCCGTTAACGCAACCGCCAAAAATGCGGCTAAAACCAATACTTTTCTCATAACTCATCCTTACCTATTATATAAAGTTAGGTAAGGTTATCACAGTATGTTTTTTTTGTAAAGTTAGGCTAATTGCACCTTGCCCTACTTTATCTTTTTTGTTTTTTCGCGTAAAAAAGCTTTGTGTACGCGGTCTAAATAAGGAGAAAGCCTTGCAAACACTTCTTGATGATAGTCATTCAGCCATTCTTTTTCCTCTTTTGTTAACAAAGCGCTCACAATAGGGCGCGTGTCTATAGGACAGAGGGTAATGGTTTTGAATTGATAAAACTCGCCGTGGGCGGTCTTTAAAAAGGGTATGCTTACAATAAGGCTTTCTATTCTTATTCCGTGTTTGTTTTCGATATACAAACCGGGTTCGTTCGAAGTTATCATACCCAATTTTATCGCTTCGTTTATATAGCGTTTGGAAATCGACTGCGGTCCTTCGTGCACGGCTAAAACATAGCCGACCCCGTGTCCGGTGCCGTGATTGTAATCTTTTCCTCTTTCCCACAAACAGCGGCGGGTAATTGCATCGAGGGCATGCCCTATGGTGCCCGCTTTGAATTTTGCACATGCCAAAGCTATGTGCGACTTTAAAACCAGCGTATAGTTTTCTTTTTCTTCATTTGTAAGAGGACCGAGCGGAACGGTGCGGGTAATATCGGTTGTACCGTTTATATAGTGAGCACCGCTGTCCAAAAGCAAAAAGCTTTTATTTTTAAGCTTTGCACAAGAGCTTTTGTGCGGCGTATAGTGAATAACCGCTCCGTTTGCCCCATACCCGGCTATGGTTTCAAAACTTTCTTCAATAAAGTCTTTGCCTTGCGCTCTGAATTCAAGCAGTTTTTCGCTTACGTCGCACTCGGTAATGCCAGAACCGGCATTTTGTTCAACCCAGCGCAAAATTTTAACCATAGCAACGCCGTCTTTTTCCATTGTATCGTCCATATTGCGTAATTCAACGGAATTTTTTACGGCTTTTAAACTTGAAGTAAAATTCAACCCTTTTATTATATGTGCTTTTACTTTTCCGTATAAATACACGTTTGTGCGCTCAGGGTCAAGGTAAACGTTTCCCGTAAGCTTTTGTGCTTCGGAAAAAACCGCTTCGTAGGGCATAACGGTGATATTTTGTTCAACAAGACGCTTTTTTACATCCGCACTCACTTGTTTTGCGTCGATAAACAACAGCGCTTTTTTTGCCGTTACGAGTGCATACGCGGTAGCAACCGGATTATATGCAACATCCCGCGCACGTATGTTAAAAAGCCAACACACGTCTTCAAGCGCACCGATAAGAGTTGAATCGGCGTCTTTTTCTTTAAGTAAAGCGCGCACTTGTTCTATTTTTTCAGCGGCGGTTTTTCCCGCATATTTTTTTTCGTGAATAAATACACTGCTGAATACCGGTTCGGGGCGGTCTTTCCAAATATCGCCGATTAAATCGGTATCCGTAACAATTTTTATACCGTCGAGTTCTTCTTTTATACTTTCGTAATTTTGCACTGAAAGCGTTTTACCGTCTATACCCAGTTTTTCACCCGGTTTTAAAGCTTTTTTTAAAAAAGCGTTTAGTGTAGGAACGCCGTTTTCATCCATTTTATACAGCGTAATCCCCGAACCTTCAAGCTGTTTTTCAGCTTGTAAAAAATAGCGGCCGTCCGTCCACAAACCGGCTGTTTGCATTGTCAGCGCAACGGTACCGGCTGAACCGGTAAAGCCCGAAATATATTCGCGTGTTTTATAGCGGTTCGGCACATATTCGCATAAATGAGGATCGCCTGTAGGAATTACATAGGCTGAAAAGCCGTGATTTTTCATTTTTTGCCTGAGTTCGGCAAGTTTTTGCGGTACTGTCATAATTATCCTTAAACAAAACCGATTACGTTTTGTCTGTACCGAGCATATAGCGTTACGCTCAACCTGTCAATGATTGGAGCGCCGCATTCATCCGTTACCGTCATACCCCCTGCCGTTTTGCCCGACGGCGGTGCAAGTGTCCGCATTGTCGTCCCTGTAACCGCCGCGCACCGCCAAAGACGGCGGCATTTTTATGCAGCAGTGCTGTTTGACAAGGGTATTGCCTTTGTCAAACAGCGTAGTAAAAATCGGACTCAGGATGTTCGATTTTTACGGGCGGCAAACCACGCGCAAGCCACCAATGTCGTAGTTCTCGTGAGGCTTGACGGAAGCCCGATACGCACGAAGAGCGTACAGCTTGGAGGCGTGGTAGTTGCCGCCGCGCATAACACGCATATTACCGGACGCAGCACCTGTATAATTCGGCGGCAGCACATCGGATAAGCTGCCGTACCAGTCCCAGCACCATTCATGTACATTCCCGGTCATGTCGTATAACCCATAGCCGTTCGGCGATTTCAGCTTTACTTGGTGTGTCTTCTCATTGCTGTTCGCATAATACCACGCATAGTTTCCAAGCTCACTTTCACTATCCGTTCCTGCCCATTTATGCTCAGTTCCGCCCATGGCAGCCCATTCCCATTCCGCTTCCGTAGGTAAGCGGAACCCGTTTTTATTCAAGTCGCATACGGCATTATTCCAAGTACCGTCATCCCACTTCGGTATATTGTTAAAGTGCAGTGTAGCAAAGTTTACCCCGCTTACCGTGTAACAAAGCTCAAGACCGCACGCAATACTCAGCTTATTGCAAAATGCTATTGCGTGATACCACTCTATATTCTCTACCGGCCGCTTTCCCTGTTCTTCGTCGCCGTCAGGCGGGTTGGAACTTCCCTTAAACATGCTCGGATTATTGCCCATCACCGCTTGCCACAGCTCCTGCGTTACCTCCGTCTCTCCTATAAAGTATGCACTCAAACTGATACTGTGCGGTTTATTATCATTTGCACCGGTGTATCCCACTATATCGGGGTGTCCCACGCTCTTGCCGGTTACCGCGGCTATCTTTTTCATCGTAAAGTTTATCCCTTTTACCGTGTAGGTTTTGTCGGTCGGCACGGCGGCTCCGCCGCCTGAGTCGGAACCGCCCGCGTTATTGGGACAACCGGTAAATAAAACTCCCGCAACCGCCAAAGCCGCCGCTAAAGTTACCCCTGCGACAAGCCCCCCCTAAAAAGTCAAAAATATTAACTTTTGCACTACTTGTGTTCATAATAACACTCCTTAAAAAGTCGTATATACCGTTTACCGTTATTATAATTGTACCATGTTACTCGCCAAAAAACAGGTTTTATGAAAAAAAAGAACCAAAGTTCGCAAAAAAGAACTTTGGTTCTCCGCTCAAAACCGCTTCCTCTGTGCCCGATTGGAAACTCTTATGGACACGGCAGCTTGCTTTTGTTCAATGCGCACGCAAAACTATGGCCGTGTTATGCTGTCATTGATTTTTATTTTGATTTATTCAATCTGTCTCCTACAGTTCTATAAATTCTTAATTTATCTCTTTTACCTATCCCCAAAATTTCGACAATTTCTACTTTCTTCGGACTAATGAGACGATAAACAATTCTTATACTCTTGTTACAAGCATACAGTTTATAAAAACCTGTAAGGTCAATATTATCTTTATTTCCAAGCTCACCGCCTGCAAACGGATTTATTTTTAACTTTTCAATTTCCTTATTTATAGACTTTTTTTGCTTCCATCAGTCTTCTTTTATTGATTCCCAGCTGACGGATTTTGAGACATCATAATGCCTCACTCTTGATTTTATATTGTGAGCAATTTCAAATCATTCAAATACTTCATCAAACATGGATAGATATTCATATTGCTGAAATAGAAGTATAACAACTTCCATATTATTATTTTATTTAGCTGTACGGGCAAAGGAAACTTGTCCTGAAGCCTTTTTCCCGCATGATTTATTTCACCTTAATTTCGGCGAGCCATTTGAGCGTGTCGCGCTTTGCGGCATCCGCCATTTTTTGTGCCGTTTGTCTGCGCATTGCAAGTGTTTTGAAGACGACCGCTTTGGAATACGCCGATTGAATCTGCTGCGCTGTGCCCGATTCTCCGCTTCCGAAAACAACCGGCAACAGCACTGCAAGCACCGTCCACATACGAATCTTTTTCATAATAATACTCTTATTAAAAGTCTAAAACCGGGCTGTCCATTCGACAAGCGAAGCTTTGTCCTGCCGTCCGTTCAGCAGTTTGCCTTCGATGATTGTCGCGTTCGGAGCGCTCGGCTGCAAACTTGCCGCCGCTTCTGTAAGGTATCCATAAAACTGATTGTGCAGTTCTTTCATTTCGTCGCGGGCGTTCATTGAGTGGCGGTACATAAAGATATGAGCAAAGCGGCTTTTGAAAATCGGCGTAAAAATGCCTTGAAGCACCGGAGCCGGCAGCAGCCTCAAAAGGTGCATTTTCGGCGGAGAAAGCTTTATACCGCAACGGTATAGTGTTTGAAAATTATTTTTAATTTGCCGCGCGGTTTCATTCATTACATTCGGCTCTTTCCAAACCTCTTTGGGATTTTCGGCTTTGTAATACGCATCGGCAAGCGGAACGACCAGCGCCAAATGGCATATCTGCCATGCATGCATATCTTTTACGATTCTATAGGGAATGCCTGACCTTTTAAAAACAGCCGTCAATTTTCTTAAGCGCTCCGATTTTTTTCCGTCGATTTCGGCGAATGTCGTAGCCTGTATAAAAGGCGGCGTAAAGTCTGCTTTAAGAACTTCGTTTTCATAGCTGCCACCGGCTCCGGGAAACGCGGGAATAATACGCCCCTTGCCGCACAGATTCTCCCAGTCGGCGTAGGGCTCAAGCGTATTCACCATCGTAACGATATTCGGGCTGTCGTTCGACCGGAGTTCTTCGAGCGCTGTATGCACTTGATTTTCTTTTACCGTCAAAAAGATAAAATCATAAGCGTCGTCGTTTTGCAGCGTGCCGATGACTTTAACCTTTGCTTTATACTGTTTGCCGTTTTTTTCATACAGCAAGCCGCGGGTTTTCAGCGTTTCAAGTTTTTTCCCTCGTGCATACACGGTTGTGTCATAGCCTGCTTCGGCGAACGCGGCGGCATACAAACCGCCGATTACGCCCGCACCGTAAATTAAAAGTTTCATCCGACCAACAATCTCCATAACATCTTCCATCTTGTATAGTACCTTATTTTATATATTTGAACACTCCTCCTCCCCGCTCTCTTGACAAATCCGCCTCTTTGTTGTTTTATATCACTGATATATATCATTGATATAAAACAATGATAAAAGGATGGAAAAATTGTCAAAAAATAGTGAACATACTGCGGAAAAAAATGCTTTGCAGTATTTATTTGGGCTTGCAAAACCGTGCAAAGGTCTTCTAATAAGTTCCGTGATTTTTGCGGTTTGGGGAGCAGCGGCTGGAATTGTTCCATATCTTGCCGTATCCCGCCTTATCATTCGGATATGCGCACGGGATTATACCCTACAGGCAATTTTTGTAACGGCGCTTATTGCACTTGCCGGGTATCTTGGGCAACTCTGTCTGTCTACGCTTTCTACGATACGTTCTCACCGTGCGGCCTTTACCGTGCTGAAAAATATCCGTATGCAGCTGACGGCAAAGCTCTCCCGCGTTCCGATGGGCTTTATATTGGATACCCCTTCCGGTAAATTCAAAACAATGCTGGTTGATACGGTAGAAAAACTGGAATTGCCGCTTGCTCATATCATACCGGAACTGACGGCAAATCTGCTGATTCCCTTTTTAATGTTAGTCTATTTCTTTTATCTTGATTGGCGGTTAGCGCTTACCGCTTTTGCAACTTTTCCGCTCGGTCTTATTTGTTATATGGGGATGATGAAGGACTACGAAAAACGGTATGCAAAAGTTCTTACAGCAAGTAAAAATATGGATGCCGCAACGGTTGAATACATCGGCGGAATTGAAGTGATAAAAGCCTTTAATCAAAGCACTGTATCATATCGGAAATATACTGAGGCGATAGCGGAAAGTGAGAATTCGAATGCGGAATGGTTTAAAAAGACCAATCCTTACTACGCTGCAGGAATTGCGATTGCTCCTTCGAGTTTATTAGGTGTGCTGCCGCTCGGTAGTTGGTTTTTCATACACGGGAGCATATCCGCCGGAAGTTTTATATCGTGTATCATCTTGTCGCTCGGTCTTATTGCACCGCTCATCCAGGCGCTGCGTTACACTGACAGTCTTGCAATGGTAGACTCTACCGTAAAAGAAATTGCGAAACTCTTGGAAGCGGAAGAAATGAACCGTCCGAAGAATGGTGTGCCCATTAAAGAAAATACTATTGCCTTTTCTCATGTATCGTTTGCATATAGCGATACGGAAGTTTTGCATGACATTTCATTTCAAGCGGTTCCGAATGGGATGACTGCATTTGTCAGTCCGTCCGGTTCGGGAAAATCTACCGTTGCCCGCTTAATCGCCTCGTTTTGGGAAGCAAGCAAAGGTTCGGTTATGATAGGCGGCTGCGATGTACGGAACATTCCGCTTTCGCAAGTAATGGAGCGAGTTGGCTATGTTTCACAGGATAATTATTTATTCCATTTATCCATTCGGGAAAATATACGGATTGGGAAACCGGACGCTACGGATGCCGAGATAGAACAGGCTGCAAAGAAAGCAAGCTGCCACGATTTTATCAGCGCACTTCCTCAGGGGTATGATACGGTCGCAGGAGACGGAGGGAATAATCTTTCCGGCGGCGAGAAGCAGCGCATTGCAATCGCGCGCGCAATACTAAAAGACAGCCCCATCATTGTGCTGGATGAAGCGACCGCTTTTACCGACCCCGAAAACGAAGCCGTCATTCAGCGTTCTATCGGAGAGCTGGTCGCAGGAAAAACATTGATCGTCATTGCGCATCGGCTTTCGACTATCACGATGGCCGATAAAATTATCGTTATGAATCACGGAAGAATTGAAGCGGAGGGTAGGCATCAATCGCTGTTGGAATCGTGTGAACTGTATCGCACACTTTGGAATGCGCACATCAGCGTAAGCGACAAAAAATCTGGGGAGGCTGTATGATTACTATGTTTAAACGATTGTTGCATTTTTCAGGTGCGGAAAAAAGAAGATTGATACTCTCTTTTATTTTTCATATCGGTAATTCGTTTTTTGAGATGCTTCCCATTATGGCAATTCTGACGGTTCTCTCCGGAATCCTTTCCGCCATTTCGGGAAATGGGATGCCGTACAAAACGATTTGGGTATCTCTCGGAATTATGCTGCTCAGTGTTGTAGGCAAAATTGTTTTTATCAATATAGCTTCCATAAATAGAACATTGGGAAGCTTTGCCATGTGCAGCGAGTGGCGGATGAACCTCGGTGAAAAATTAAAGCGTGCACCGATGGGGTATTTTAGTGAGCATCGATTAGGAGACATTACCGCTGCGGTTACCACCACACTCGGCGATCTTGAAATAAGTGCGGTAACGGTGCTGGAGGCGGTAGCCGGCGGATTTATTCATGCCTTTGTTATCAATGTATGGCTATTGGTTTATGAATGGAGAATCGGATTACTGATGCTTGCAGGTCTTTTAATCTCATTCTTGATTTATGCAAAAACACAAGCCGCGGGAAAAAAATATTCACCGCGCAGGCAGGCGGCGCAAGCACAACTGGTAACCGGTATTTTGGAATACATTCAAGGGATGACGGTGGTAAAAGCATTCGGACTCGGCGAACAATCCGGTAAAACGGTTGATGCAGCAATCAGTGAAAGTGCAGCGGCAAATATCATTTTGGAAAAAATTTTCTCCGAACTCGCAGCTGCTTTTCAAACAATATTCAAAGTAGTTAGAGCTGCGATGCTGATTACGGTTCCATATCTTTTAATGCATGGAAATATAACACCGGAAAAGTGTTTGTTGCTGACCGTCGCAAGTTTTATGATTTATGCGACCGTAGAACTTGCCGGAAGTACGGCCGCTGTTGCACGGGTAGTTGATGCATCCCTTGACCGGTTGGAAGAAATATCGGATATGCCACTGCTGGATGAAAACGGTACGGATCATATTCCGAATAATTATGACATTACTGTTCGGAATATTTCTTTTTCTTACGATAGGGATGACACAAAAGAAGTGATACGGAATGCCGATTTTACGGTGCCGCAAAAAACAAGCTGCGCGATTGTCGGTCCGTCCGGTTCGGGAAAAACAACACTGTGTAATTTAATTGCGCGCTTTTGGGACGTCGACGATGGTGAAATTTTACTCGGCGGTATCAACGTTAAGGATTACACGTGCGACAGTCTTTTAAAAAATTTTTCCATTGTGTTTCAGCACGTATACCTATTTGAAGATACGATAGAAAACAATATCCGTTTCGGTAAGCCGGATGCAACGATGGACGAAGTGATTGCCGCAGCAAAAAAAGCCTGCTGTCATGATTTTATCACTGCACTGCCGGACGGCTATCAAACGAGAATCGGAGAAAACGGAGCAACACTGTCGGGGGGAGAAAAGCAGCGTATCTCCATCGCGCGGGCAATTCTCAAGGATGCGCCTGTTGTTATTTTAGACGAAGCGACTGCCAGTGTCGATCCTGAAAATGAACACGAGTTGCAAACAGCTATCGAGGAGCTGACAAAAAACAAAACACTCTTGATGATTGCGCACCGCTTAAATACGGTACGCAAAGCGGATCAAATTATTGTGCTTGATGAGGGGCGTATTGTGCAGCGGGGTACTCATGCCGAACTTATGCAGCAGGACGGACTATACCGGAGATTTGTCGGCATCCGCGAAGAAGCAATCGGCTGGAAGATTGATCGGAGAGAAGCATGAAATATAAAAAAGCTGAAGTTCGACAAAAGCGAAACATTAGGAATGGGCGGCAATCAACAACCTCGATCCAGAGCGTCGTGATATTAAAGCCTCCGCACGAATACATGAGACTTTTGTTTTCATTCTAAGACAAAGACCGTGAAGAGGTTTTAAACCCATGTCCTAAACCGCGGCGGTCTAGACATTCAATGCTATATAGACAGGATATGATTTTTCTTTTCTCCGTTTAGTGAGGATAGGCCTAATCTGCCGGCTGTTTATTTATCCTATTCCTATTATGGTAGAAAGATGTGATTTATTGTTTTGAAGCAGTTTAGGTTGAAAATTGTTGGTTTTTATGGTATAGTAAGGAAGAATCGAAGGAATGTTATGCTTAACGCCATTGGCGTGCTGAATATGTGTTATGCGTATAAAAAAAGAAAAATGTCAATTTGTATTAAAGTTGATTACAAATTATTTTCTCTACGGCTATTTATGTTTTTTTGGAGTTTTAATACTTGGATTTGCTGGCTATCATATATATAGATTATTTGCATTTCCCAAAAATCTTTTTTCAATTTCCTTTATAGTATGCTCGCTTCCAGTATTGGGACAATTTTTAAGAATCGTTTTTTCCACACATCATAAATATCGCTACTACAAACTCAGTTGTTATCGTTTAAAGACTCGTAGATATAAAGATGAGTATTTTGAGTGTGAAATGCATGAACCATGTTTTCGACTTATTATAAAAGACTTGCTTAAATCGAATGGATATTCAAAAGAGTATTACAAGCTTCGTGATAAAACTCGTGGTAAAAATTTGAGGGTTGAGCGTGCTAGGGAAAGACTGCTTGCAAAAGTAATGAAAGAGCACGAAGAAAAAGCAATTTAGTACCATATGGTATTAAAAATATATTTAAAAGGAGTCTGTTATGACTTACAAAGTAGAAGAAGTAGGTGCAGGGCTTTGCACTGGTACACTTCGTGGGAATGCAATTGAAGCTAAAATCAATCAGATGACTTCACAAGGTTGGAAATTCGAACAGTATGAAACAATTATTGGTCGTTGCTGTTTGTTCTTTCCTCGCTACAAAGCTATAATCTGCTTCTCAAAAGAGAACTAAATAAGCCTTGATTTTAATGCAGGTTTCAAGTCAAGCTTGAAACCTATTGCTTTAGAGATTAAAGTAAATGAAATATATAATCGGAATTGGACTTGGTTTAGTTACAGGAATCTTCTTGCACATTTTTTGGAAGAAATTGTTTGGTAAATATTTACCACAAGAGGATGCTTTTTTATTAAAATTGATTTGTTCAATTGCCTATTATATTGTTGGAATGATTAATGGGGGACTTTTTCCAACTGGAAATATTTATGTAATGGGTATCGGGTTCTTTTTGCTTTTTGTTGTAGTTGCTATTTCTTATGGTTTTGGAATATATTACAAGGTAATCGCTTCAAAAAATATTAATGTATGATAGAATGTCCTAACACCGTTTTCAAAGCCGACAACGCAAGGCTTTGCTTGCGTTGCGGTTTAAAACAATGTTAGACGGACGTGCTGTCGCACACAAAATAATATGAAAGTGTAAGAGGGAAAATAGACCTTTATCTAAGTATTTTTTAACTTGTTAAGGAAATCAACGAAATAAGCGTCCTTCGACGGTCATGATAATTATAATAATTAATTATTAATAAAAATAAAACTTACCTATAAAAGCTATTAAGTTATATGAAATTAAGTGTCGGTTTTAATTATTGGAAGATGATTTTTTTATAAAATATTGTATACTATTAGAAATAGGGGTACCTATGTCGGAATTAGCTTTTAACCAACTTTCAGTGCAAGTTGATATACTTGCGTACACCATCATGTCATAGCTAGCTTTGGCGAACGCGGCGGCATACAAACCGCCGATTACGCCCGTACCGTAGATTAAAAGTTTCATTTGTATAAGGCTCTCCATAACATCATAAGTAGCAGCCGTTATCAGGATAAAGTTTTCAAGCCGTATTTTTTATAATTTGCAACTTGGCTGTCAACGGATAAAAAATAGTAATCGGATTTTATCGATTGCCAAATCATAATGCGATCAAACGGATCTTTGTGTTCTATCGGTAATTTGTAAAAATTAATTAACTCATCGTTTTTTAAAGGCCTGCATTTTAAAAAACTGTTTTCCACTTCTTCATAGAATTCTTCTGGTTTCATTCCTTTTAGGGATAACTTTCCCATATTATATTTTATTGCGATTTCCCATAAACTGGCCTGACTGTAAAAAACATCATTTTCATCTGTCAATAGTTTAGTATAAACGGAAGGAGATATTTTACTTGTATCGATAAAAGCCCATAATAAATAATGCGTATCCAATAGAATTTTCATATATTAATAAGCTCTTCATCGGATATAGCCCAATTCTCGCTGAATTCGACTTTTACCTTCCCTTCCAGTGTACCAAGTTTTCGTGCTTTTATTTTTTTATACTCCTCAATCGGAACAATTACGGCGATGGTTTCCTGTTTTCGTCCGAATGCGATACCGACTTCGTTACCCGATTCCACTTTTTTTAAAAGCGCAGAAAAATTCGCTCGTACTTTTGCAACGGATAGTATTTTCATACAAATATAATACTATTTATGTACAATATAGTCAAGTTGTACACATATATATTAAGATCTTCACTGATGCCATTCTAAAATTAATCATAAAAACTTTATTGCGTCGCCGCGCAGAAAATATAATGGTAACAATTGTTTTATATTAGTATTTCTGCAAATGGGTCATTTTTTATTGTACTTTTTATATTTTTTAACCACGGACGACTTTCTTCTTCATCTAATTTTTCTTTGGATATCTTAATTATTGAGCGTTTCTCCCATAAACCAACTTGATTAAAATCATTTCTAATTTCAAGTATCTCACCCCTTGTAAGATATTTTTCAAGCCGATCTAAAATATATCTTCCAATAAATGCCCCTGTTGATCTACGTAAATCTCGGTAAAAATTTAACACTTCAAATTTTGAGAGAAACAACTCTTCAGTTAATATTGTTACGCTTGAAACATAGATATACTCAGGAAAAGATTTTTGATTTTGTATTATATTTAAATACTTTTCACGAATCAAACTAATTTGCTCTTGTGATAATTCTTCTTGCTTTTTAATAATCATATCTGTAATATACGGAATAAATTGTGGAAACTTATCCATTAATTCTAATAAAGATTCAAGTAAATGCCATGCATTATTAATCGCAATATACTTAACAAAATCGCGAATAACTTCAGGTTTAATAATTTGCTCATTAGCTATTTTTTCTTTGATTTCTGATATTTGAATCTTTTTATATGTTTCTATCTCACTTTGTGAAGGTTGTCTATATTTCGTTGGTATCAAACCTGAATAACCAACTATTAATCTACTTGGATTCTCTTTAGTATTTTCAATATTTGCTTTATTAAATGTATCTATAATTTCAACTTCATTATCTTCTTCTTTTCTTTCTTTGTATTCTTTAGCTTTCTCAATTGAAGTTTTCCCTGTATTTACAGATAGTCCCTCTAAAGACAAACGTGCAATAAATAGGTTTAAATAATAATGGGCTTCCTTTGCATCATTTGCAAAGATTCTATAATCATCAACGAAGCGGACGAAATCAATACGCTTTGATATTAAATAATTATCTACTTCAATCAATTCTGCTTCTGCCAATATTCTACTTGGATTTGATCCAACAGGAAGTCCGTAAGAATCACGATTCGACCAAAAAAGCAATAATTGATTGATAAGTCTTACAATTCTTTTTTCTTTACAATAAGATAGCAGAATGTTTTCTAACCTATGAAGATTCAATCTATCGTAATAGTTTGCTATATCAGCCTTAATATACAGTTTATATCCAGAGTCTTGAATCTTTTTCCCAATGCTCTTCTGGAATGTTTTGTAATCGTAATTGGGGTCGAACAATCTACCGTCTCTTGGTTGGAACCTATATGAAAACACAATATCATTATTTTTGTGTGGTCTTTTGCTTTCAATTTCTTCTGCGCAAAGCAACACTAGGGACATATACTTTACTAAATCCCAAGGCTGAATTGATGCCGCTTTTCTGAAATCAAAAGCTTCTTTCTTAGGGAAATATATGTTAAGTGCGAATTTATGCAGCATGTTAAGGTTCTGTTGAATGTTCTTGCTCTGAATCCTGCATCTGTCCTCGTCAAAATGTATGTCTAAAAGCCAGTGCATAAATTCTACAGACCATTCCTCTCCGGCAGGATGGGGAAGTTCTTGTGCACTCAACGCTTTACTTGAAATATAATAATACTATATATTATTATAACCGTTAATGCATACAGTTACACAATAATCACGGCACATAAACAAAAGACTATATGACAATAAAAGAATTTGAGAATAAATATTGGTACATGAGTGAACTCAAAGCATTAGCAAAGTTGCTTGAAATTCCTTTTGATTCAAGAACACGAAAGGATCAGCTTGAAGACATGATTATTCAGTTTTTGGAAACCGGAACGGTGAATAAAAAGAATTGTTATCGGAGCAAAAGCCGGAATAGAGATATATTGAATAGTCATACTTATGTTGAAAATTTTAGCAACAAAAAAGAAACATGGGAATTCATACATAGTGAAATGGATAAACGGATGCCGGGATTACAACCAAAATCAGGGGCAAAATATTGGCTTAATCGATGGATTGAAGATAAACTTTCTCATGGTGAAAAAATAACTTATAATGATGTCGTTTATGAATATATTCGTTTAAACAAAACTGGAGGAAAGCTTCCACAAATTCCATCATGTAAATTTAATAATTTTATCAGTGATTATCTGGCAAATGAAAAAAATGCAACAAAAGAAGAAGCTTTAGCGGCATGGAATAAGCTAAAAAATATGAAGGCAAAAAAAGATTATATAACGTGGAAAAAGAATAAATATACATAAAAATTTAACCTAACACCTACTAATCTGCAATAGGAATAATCTTCATTGTAGGTTAAGCGAATGGTATGTGTATAGTGCAAAACACTGGAGATAAAAACATGAAGGGTGCAGCGTTGCCGAAGTACTGCGTCCGTTTGAACTGACAGCGAAATACTGCAATGCAGACTACCGCCCGCCGTTCACTTTCCATACAATAGACAGCAACGCGGGATATAGCGAAACTGCACAGCAAGAGGTAGAGCAGAGCGCAAAGAATTATTTAGCTTTGTTCGATGCACTGCAACAAGTGTAAAGCGTTTCCGCATACTTTTTTGCAGCTTCGATAATAGCGTTTGTTATTTCTCCGTTCATTTTTTATCCGCCTTTGCCTTACAATTTTCCGAACTTGAAATTATATAGATCTCAACTCATTATATATGATGTTTTCCATCAAGTGTGTTTCTTCACTTTGCCTAAATCCAATCCGTGCATTTCGAAGTCCTACATCTTCAAAATAATATTTTAACGGAATACCGATGTATTTTCTTCCCTTTACATCAGTTATGGTCATGAATTTTCAGAATATTCCTCCCTTCTGCGGATATTTCTGAGCCAAAATCCTATGCCAAGATACATGAACATGGATAGCACTCCGGCAGATAAAGAGAAAACGAGCGCTGTTTGAGAGTGTATAACTACTGCACCCGATAGCAACAAAGGATTGATGTAGGCATCTTCCATTGTGTGCATAATAACCGCAGGCCATACACTTTTGGTGATTCTAAACATTTCAACATACATCACAATCCAACTCAGACAAACCAGAAATCCCTAAACAAAAAAGAAGGGTCTGCTTACCGAGAATCCCATGTAGTCGTTTATTTCCTTTTGACTAAGAAAGTACAAAACGTACGGCAAATGCCACATCCACCAAATAATACCGCTCACAATATAGAGCGTGCAATCTTTCAATTTTAGTTTTAAGAGCTGATTTGTCAAATACGCACGCCATAAAGATTCCTCAAAAAAGTTTTTAATAAACTGAATAATTATTTGGCTGCCAAGAGTAGTCAATAAAACAGCACCATTCATCTTGCCGAGACTTATACCGTTAAAGAGTAAGCCGGTCAATATTATCAACGTTGCTACTACCGGATATATCAAAAATGAAACAAGATACATTTTTCGATGTTTTTTTATATTCAGATGATAACCGTGTTCCTTCCATGTATCACCGCAAAATGACCGTAAAATAATCACTAAAAATAAGGGACTGATAAGCCATATTCCCATTCCTGCCGTACCGGTATCGCCCATACCTGCATTCATATAATCGGCATGTCCCATCATCCTGTCGATAAAATATCCTACAAAGCCTATTACTGATATAAAGACAATAAATATCAAAAGATTTCTTTTTATTATACGCGTATTTTCCATTAGATCATCTCCCATCTTAAAATAAACCTGCATTTATTTTCTTTTGCAATTCTTTAAACCATTTAATATGAAACTGTACTAAATCCGCCCCATGTTGTGCCGTCAACATTTCGTACTTATGTATGTCGGAAAAACTTTTGGCGATATTTTCGCTTTTTCCCACGCTCAGCAACGCTGCGGCATAATCAGGATTATCGGCATAGTAATCAAGCAATTCTTTTTTGTTTGCCTCAATATCCTTGTTTACTTCCAGTATTTGTTTTAGATACGTAAGTTCGCTTTCCAAATTTTTTATGACAGCGGAAATGAGTTCAACGCGTTTATCGTTCGGTAAGATACCCATAAACAAAAGCTTCCCGAGTTCGGTATTTTTTCCTTGCGACATATCCATCGGGTTTTGCAGCCACATTAAAAATTCCTTCCTGCCGTTTTCTTTTATACGGTAATATTTTTTTTCCACATTCTTTTCTTTTACGGCAGTATACGTAATAAGTCCGTTTGACAGTAGGTTTTTCAGAGCTGCTTGAATGCTCCCCATACTATCGCTGCACATAGAGCTGAAATTTTCAGCTATCATCGTTTTTAATTGATAAACCGTCATTTCTTTTAACATCAGTAAGCCGAGCAAAAAATATTTCATATACTTCATCGCCCCTTCTTATACTATTGCTATTAGATATGTCTAATAGCAATACTTCTGGCAATAAATGTCAATAGATGAAACAGAGGAATGCACTGTTTCTGATCCGGAAGTGAATGTGTAATTTTGGTGTGTATGTTTAGCGGAAAACGCAAGGGAGTATCAAGCGCTGTTTAAGGCGAAAAGAACTATAAAGGTGTAACTAAATGCCTCCATATATACTATACGGCAAGTAGTATGAAACAACCAGTAAAGCTCATGTCAAATCAATATATTTTTCATACGATCCCCACACACTCATAGGGAGCCCCAATGACCTGCCGGCATTCAAGACTTCTCTGTATCCAACCACCCATTCGCTGTATCCTTTTTTCATGTGGTTGATTATCATATCCAATGTGTTTTGTTCGGAAAACATTTTTTGCAGTATACGGGCAATTAAAAAAACCGGAAGATTAAATAAATATGCCGGAAATATTCGATACGTTCTTACTCCCAGTAATCTGCACACCTGTATTCCTTCTCTAAAAGCAAGCACCATTTTCTTAATTGCATTGGGATTTGTAATAACATTTTCAAAACTACCGTATTCTGCAATCACACCAGCTGTAATTGCTTGCTGCAAATAATGGACTTTCAACCACTCAAAGATATTTTTATCAACCGTTATGTTTATATTGGAATTTTGTAATAATGATGAAAAATGTGGCAAGTAAATCGATGAACCGCCTAAACGGGTTGCTTCATCAAATATGATAATGTGTAAGCCTTTTTCGTCTCTTCCGCCGCCTATTGATGAAGGGAATGCAATAAGATAATCGTCTTGAGAAAGATAGGGATCAATTTCGTTCTTTATATTCCAGTTATTCTGCATAAACACAAAATACTTTGTTTTATTTTTCAATTCTTTTAAATGCGGTAAGACGCTACATAATTGAAAACGATTTACGGCAACTATAATAGCGTCGTAGTGATCTTCAATATGGGTAATAATTCTGCGCTCGAATTTCATTGTTTGGTAAATAGTCGATCGTTTTCTTAAATCTTTATAGCTGATTGTAATTTCTTTTTCCGTGTCGGATTTTCCGTAAAAGTCCACTTCGTTATTACAAGACACCAGCCAGCCATATGCCGTACCTATTGTTCCTGCACCGTAGATTAAGAGTTTCATTGTATAGCCTCAGTTATTTTATTTCAAAAATCACAATAGTTGCTTTTTGCATTTTATTATGTTACACCTGTATTATTTGTAGATTTTGTGTACTTCAAATATATAAAATAATTTATTCCGCTTTGTTTGGCATATTTTTGTTTTACTCGATCATACTCCTCAAAACCTATTTTTTTATATACCGTAATTGCAGGGATATTAGTATCCGTTGTTTCCAGAATAAATTCTTGATATTCAACTTCTGTAAAGATATGGCGAATGATTTTTGCTGCTATGCCTTTCCCCCGTTGCTCTTTCGTGACGACGACAAACTCAATTTTTCCTATACTATCTTTCATTCCCGGAATAATTTTACTAAATTCTTTTTTTAATATATAGTAAGATAAAATGCCTTTAAAAATCCTAGATATTTTTTAAAGGCATGCTTATCAAGATGTAGAGAGGATTTTGTCGATTCGGCATATCCTACCATTCCGATCACCCTACCGTTTTCAACGGCAACAAAAAACTTATCCAACAGGAATGTATGATAAAACACAGCTTTCAATTTATTCCGATCTTTTGAAAGAAGCTGTAGCAAATGCCAGAAACCTTCAATAAACAATTCCGTCATTTGACTCCTGATATCGTTGACACAATCACTTGCCCTTTTAATTTCGGTCATAAGTAAATCAGCTCTTTTCACAATATATTATATTATCGCATTAA
This sequence comes from Treponema lecithinolyticum ATCC 700332, assembly GCA_000468055.1. Lineage (GTDB taxonomy): Bacteria > Spirochaetota > Spirochaetia > Treponematales > Treponemataceae > Treponema_C > Treponema_C lecithinolyticum. Next base: position 85,459 of record KI260566.1, read on the forward strand.
CCGCATAACGGCAAAAAGTGCACCGGATAATATAAGCGCCGTAAGCGTCATTGCAATCAGACCCTTTAAAAATCCCATAAAGTGGAACAGATAATCTTTATTACCTTTGCAGTTTTCGGTTCCCGGAAAGATGAACAGTTTTGCCGAAAGCGTGCAGATCATGAACCAATCCACGACGAGTAAATCGACGGCGTTCCACATCATCGCCATAATCCACAAATGGCAAAAAATTGTGACGAAAGAAACGTCTTTTGCGCCGTAGGTACAGAAAACCGAAAAGATTGCCGTACCGGCAAGCAGCAAAAAAACGCAAACAAAAAAGACAATGGCGAGCCTTTTTTGATTTACACTCGGCTGCAGTATATGGGCACATTCTGTAACGTCTGCAGGATAATCGTGCGCTATTGTCCAGGGGAATCGGTGAACCGAAACCGCGACCATTGCCGCCCACAAGGCTGACCATATAATGCCATGGATAACGGCCGTGTGTATTTGTAAACTCATAATTACTCCGATGCTCCGACTATCCTTTAAAGTGCGAGGTAAGTCAAGGGGGCGACAATAACAGGAGCCAGCGATACGTATTTTCGACGGAGGCAGGAATTCGGCATAAGTCACACGGTTACCATCCTACAACACGCAATCGCATAACCGTTGACTTACCGTATTTTTATAAAGTAAGATAAAGCTATGAAACTTATACGTATAACAATACCGTTGCTTGCAGCGACACTCTTTCTTTCTTGCGGCAGCTGCCGAAGCGGCAGCCTTGAAACAAAAATCTCTGCGAAAGAGGGCGCAATGAAACTGACTTGTTCGGCTTTTGCTGACGGCGAAAAGATACCAACGGAATTTGCAAAGCTCGGCGCGAACCGCATTCCGCCGCTGGAAATCGCCGGTGTGCCGAGCGAGGCAAAGAGTTTGGCGATTATCGTACACGATCCGGATGCGCCGTTGCCGGGCGGATTTTACCACTGGACGCTGTGGAACATTCCGCCGGAAACAACATCAATCGGGGCGGACAACGTGCCCGCGGGTGCGGTTGAAGGCAAAACGAGCTGGGGTACGAGCGGCTACAACGGGCCGCAGCCGCCGTTCGGTAATCACCGCTATATTTTTTACCTGTATGCGCTCGATACGGCGATCGACCTTCCGGCCGACAGCAAGGTTAAGGAACTGAAAGCCGCGATTAAAGACCATATAATCGAAACGGCTTCGCTTACGGGTATGTTCGCAGCAAAAGACAATCCCTAAGAGAACGACTAAAAAAAGTCGACGCACGGAACTCGGTGCTTTGGATACAAAGAGGGGACAAAAAAAAGCTGTCCGTATACATATCGGTAAAGCCGTACTTTGCGCGGAAATCCGAAAAATATTTTTCAAAGCGCTCGCCCGAATAGGTGAAGCCTGCGGAAGTTGAAAGTCCCGCGCCCGCTCCGATCAGTACGGTTTTGGCGTCGAAAAGCGCATCGTTCAGCCGCTCAAGGAGCGGCAAAAATTCATTTGCAAATTCCATAATCCTTTCCTGAATCTTTTTCTATAAAAATTCAACGAACCGGCATGCTGTTTTTTCACCTTTTCTTTTTTTCATGTTGCCGTACCTATGTCTTTATACATATATACTATTCCGATGTTCCTGCCGAATTTCCGTCAACAGTTCTTCAATCTTCCGTATTCAATAAATCCATGCTTCTTATGAAATGCAATACTTTTTCATTTTTATCGGATATATCAACGACAAGCTTTTTCATTCCGTGCAGTTTTGTGTCATTTTCCAGCAATGATACGATTTCCCGTCCCACGCCTTTTCCGGTCATTTCCGGTTTAATAAAATATATGGAACTTCTCCGTACTTCTTATACAAAAATAGCACAAAAATCTAGTGTTTTCTACACTCACATCAAACTCCGACCGTCTTGACAGCCAAACGTTTTGGTTGTATGTTTATATATGTTAGCTAACACTATACGCAAAAGAAGGAATCCATGCCGAGAGACAAAACCGCCAATCATATAAAAATTATGGCCGCAGCAAAAGCCGAATTTATGGAGAAGGGCTTTGATAAGTCTTCCATGCGAAGTATCAGCAAGCGCTGCGGTATGACGGCTGCGGGAATATATCGGCATTGTGTAGATAAAGAAGATCTCTTTGATCAAATTGTCGCTCCTGCGGTGGATCGCATAAACGCTTGGCTGGATGCACATGTTGCGCGATATGTGGGCGCGGTGAATCACAAGGAACACATTCAGTGGCGCGATTCCGAAATAGACATGATGCGCGAGATAATCTATCCGAATATGGATGAATATCATCTATTACTGGCAAAATCACAGGGCAGCAAATACGAGAATTTTCTCCACGATCTTACAGAGGGGCAGCAAGCGCAGCTTTTACAATATCTGCCGATGCTGAAAGCGCAAGGATACGCCGTGAAAGACATAGATTCAAAGGAGCTTCATCTTCTGCTTTCGGCATATACGACCGCTATTTTTGAACCGGTTATCCATAATTACAGTTTGGAAGAAGCATTACATTGTCTGAAAGCGGTGGAAGCATTCTTTGTTCCGGGTTGGAAGCAGTTGTTTGGGTTTTAATAACTTGCATAATTAAATAGTGTTAAAAGGCGCACCGCCTGTCTTTGTTTATAAAAATGGGTGATGAGTTTAAGTGAATATTAGCTAATACTAACTATTGTTTGTTAGCTAACAAAAGGAAGTTTGCTTATGAAGGAAAAAGAAAAAAGTCCTTCGCCTATCGCGTGGGCGTTGGGACAAACAGGGGAACACAAGGGACAATATGTTCTAAGTGTTATCCTCGCAGTTATCGGCGTGGCCTTTTCCATCGCACCGTATTTTGTTGTTGCCGGCATAGTACACGGTTTGATGAGCGGAAACAAAGACCTTTCATATTATATGATACGCTGTCTGATTATCGCTGCGTTTTGGTTTTGCCGTGTACTGTTTCATGCGCTCAGTACATCGACAAGTCATAGGGCAACATTTGCAGTGCTCGGAGAAATCCGAAAACGCTGCACGGAAAAACTGACAAGAATGCCGCTGGGGGCGGTGCTGGAGCAAAGTTCCGGGGCGCTCAAAAATACACTTATCGAACGTATCGACAGCATTGAAACAACACTGGCGCATATCGTTCCGGAGTTCACCGCAAATTTACTGATCCCCGTCATCATTTTGATCTATATTTTTACCATTGACTGGCGTATGGGGCTGGCTTCTCTTGCAACGATACCGGTTGGCTTTTTCTGTTACGGTCTTATGATGAAGGGCAGTCCTCAATTTTATCAACGCACGGTTACAGCCACAAAGGCGCTCAATGATACGGCGGTTGAATATATAGGCGGTATTCAAGTTATCAAGGTTTTCGGAAATACAAAAAATTCCTACGACCGCTTCGTGCATGATGCCTATGAAGCCGCTCACAGCTATATCGATTGGATGCGCTCCTGTATTATCCCGTTTACCTTCGCTATGGTGATTATGCCTGCAACGATGGTTTCCGTGTTGCCAATCGGCGGATTGCTGGTAAAGACCGGTCTCCTCTCGCCGCAGAATCTGGTAACAATTATTATTCTGTCTGTCGGCATCATCACACCGCTTATAACCTTGATGAGTTATTCGGACGACATTCGGACAATGGGAACCGTCTTCGGAGAAATTCAGCGTATTCTCAACGCGCCGGAAATGGAGCGCCCGTTAGACGGAACTGTTCCAAAGAAAAACACATTGAAGCTGCAGGATGTTCGTTTTTCGTATAAGGAAAAGGAAGTGCTTCACGGCATTTCTATGGAAATCCCGGAGGGCAGTTTTATTGCGTTGGTCGGTCCTTCCGGCAGCGGAAAAAGTACCATTGCGCGTCTTATCGCTTCGCTCTGGGATGTGAGCAGCGGCTCAATTTTGCTGGGGGATACGGACATTCGTGAAATTCCGCAAGAGGCCTATTCGGATAAGATCGCCTTTGTCTCACAGGATAATTATCTATTCAATATGACGGTCAGGGAAAATATCCGCATTGGACGGGCGGATGCAACTGATGCGGAAGTGGAGGAAGCGGCAAAACACAGCGGTTGCCATGAATTCATTTTGGAGCTGGAGCATGGTTACGATACCGTGGTAGGCACTTCCGGCGGGCATCTTTCCGGCGGCGAGCGGCAGCGTATTTCCATTGCCAGAGCAATGCTGAAAGCGGCACCCATTATCATTTTGGATGAGGCAACCGCCTACACCGATCCTGAAAACGAAGCGGTTATTCAGCGCTCTATCTCTAAGCTGACGGAGGGTAAGACGCTCATCGTGATTGCGCACCGGCTTTCTACGATTACCGCTGCCGATTGTATTTATGTAATCAAAGACGGCGCCGTTGCAGACAGCGGAACCCATGATGAGCTTCTTTCTCGTCACGGGTTATATGAAACGATGTGGAATGCACATATTGAGGTGAAAGATCATGCTTAAAGTTATTAGAAAGTTTTTTGCGTTCTGCGATGAAGAAAGCCGCCGGAAATTTATCACTTCCATTCGGCTCAATGTTATTCAAGCTCTGTTTGAGGCGCTAAAGATTCCGGCGATTGCGGTGATGATTCGGGCACTGATGAACGGAACGGTAGACACAAAAGATATCCTGCTCTCGTTAGGGATTATGCTGATCAGCATTGCAGGATCGGGATTGCTAAAATCAAAGGCTATTATGTTGCAGACCGAGGGGGGCTATGACACTTGTGCGAAAAAACGGGTGGAGATTGCGGAACACATGCGGTATCTTCAGATGGGATACTTTAACGCCAACAGCCTCGGGCAGATTACGTCTATTACAACTAATATAATGGAAAGCCTTGAAAATATCGCGGCTCGTGTGGTAATGCTTGTCTGCGACGGCTTGCTTACAACCTCGCTTATTGTCATCATGTTGTTTTTCTTCGATTGGAGAATCGCCTGTGTGCTGCTCTGCGGTTTTTCGTTGTTTCTTTTTGCAAACAGCCGTCTCCGGATTGCTTCCGAAAAGGTGTCGGGAAAAAAGATACGCGCAGATGAAAGGCTCGTAGAAAAGGTTCTGGAATACCTGCAAGGAATGACCGAGGTTAAGGCTTACCGCTTGACGGGAGTTAAGAGCAGGGAATTAAATGAGGCAATCTCGGAAAACAGTAACATCAATACCGACATGGAAATGACACTGGTGCCCCGCATAGCATTGCAGAGTTTTATCGCCAAGCTGACCGGTGTGGCAATGGTAGCTTTTTCATGCGCATTTTATTGTGCCGGAAGCATGGGCGCGCTGAATGCTGTTGTCATGGTAATCTCCGCATTTATCATCTACACGAGTCTGGAAACGGCAGGACAATACTCATCACTGCTGCGCGTGGTTGATATGAGCGTTGACCGGGCGCAGGAAATTCTGAACACGCCGCAGATGGATATATCCGGAGAAACGATTGAACCGGCAGTGCGTAATATTACTGCGCAGGATATTGCATTTTCTTATGAGAAGCGAAAGATCATTGACGGCATTTCATTGAATATCCCTGAAAAGACCACGACGGCGATTGTCGGCCCTTCCGGCGGAGGAAAAACCACCTTGGTAAATCTGCTTGCACGGTTCTGGGATGTAGACGGGGGAACCGTTATGCTGGGCGGCCGGAATGTGAAGGATTACGATATGGATTCCTTGATGGCGAATTTCAGTTTTGTGTTCCAATCGGTTTATTTATTTCACGACACCATCGCCAACAATATCCGCTTTGGCCAGCCCGGCGCTCCGATGGAGGATGTGATTGCTGCGGCAAAAAAAGCCTGCTGCCATGACTTTATCTCAAACCTTCCCCACGGATACGATACGGTAGTCGGTGAAGGCGGCGCAAGCCTTTCCGGCGGAGAAAAGCAGCGCATCTCCATTGCCCGCGCCATGATGAAAAACGCACCGGTCATCTTTTTGGATGAGGCAACCGCCAACATCGATCCCGAAAATGAAAACGAGCTGATGCACGCCATCCAAGCGCTCACCGCAGAAAAGACCGTCATCATGATTGCTCATCGGCTGAAAACCGTAGAGAGAGCCGATCAGATTATCGTCGTAGACCACGGCAAGATTGTGCAGCACGGCACCCATACCCAACTGTTGGAGCAGGACGGCATATACCGAAACTTTATCGGCGAGCGTCGCGAAGCTGCAAGCTGGAAGGTTGGGAAATAAATCTAAAGGAAACTTGTTCCAAAACGGAAGTTGAATATGACGGATATTTTTGCAGCATACAAGACGCTGTTATAATCGTAACGCTGGCAAGCATGTGCGAACTAAAGAGCGTAATGCGGATACATTCATGGGCAACGACAGAAACGGTATCAAAATTTCTTGCACAGGCATTTGGAATTAAGCGGATACCGTGTTACGGCTGGCTGCTGGAGTTTTTAGCCTTGATAAAACCGGATTCGCTAAACCGCTGTATGATGAAATTCGTTGCCTCACTGTGTCCTGCCCTGATTAGCGAGCTTGAAAAAGAGCATGAGAAGCAGGCAGCAAAGATGCCCCATGCATTGTACCGTTATATTTTACGGTGTGGTGTCTGGCTCAATATCGACAGGGTATCCCTAAAAATTCAGGTATATATTTTTAGAAGATTTCCTACGCTATTATTGACACATTCGTCAATAATGACTATACTCTGAATGAATATTATAAAAAATTCATTCAGGATGGTGTTACAATTATGGATGATAAAAAAGAAAAGCTGCAATCCGCTGCTCATTTTTTATTTTTAAAAAACGGTTATAAAAAGACCAACATTGCACAGATTGCAAAAAAGGCAGGGGTAGCAGTAGGATCGTTCTACAATTATTATCCTTCAAAACAAGCAATTTTTTTAGAAGTATATATTGATGAAAATGAAACGGTAAGGAACCGGCTTATACAAGAAATTAATTGGGAAGGGGATATAGAACAGCTTATTGAGCAGTTTTTTGCATATACGGTTAAAAATGTTATGAACAATAATATTTTAATTGAGTGGAATAACGGTTCCGTTTCAAAAATGCTGCACGATTATTATTATTCAAAGACCGGAAGAGAGAATAATTCGTTTTACCGATTTTTACAAGAAACGGTTTCTAAACGATTGCAAAAAGAAAAAATCGCGCCTGATCTCATCGGTAAAGTATTAAAAGTATTTGACTTTATCTATTATATTGATTGTCATGTTAGCGGGCATGAGTTTGAAGGATATAGCGAAACGCTCCAGACATTCGTGAAGTACTTTATAAAAGGTGTAACTTCGGCAACCAAATAAGGTTGCCTCGTTAACCAGAGAAAAGCTTCATTTTTAGCGTGTGAAAATAAATGAATATTAAATAATATTTATTCAGTAAAATAAGGGAATAAAATATGTATACTGCCGGAAAAAAATATGCAGCGTTTGTGCTCATTAATTGTTTAACGTTATTCAGAATACCGTTATCCGTCTTCGCTTATATGGAAATAACAACGGGAACTATCCGCGGCATTTATTATCTTTGCTTGTTCTTGGGTATTGCGGTAAGCGATTTTTTGGACGGAAAATGTGCCCGTGCATTTCATGTTCAAAGCAGCTTTGGTGCAATAGCAGATGTCATCTGTGACTTTTTCTATATTATGACCTCAAGCTTCGCACTGTACCGCTTGGGCTGTTTACCTGCTTGGTTTCTGGTGCTTATTACCGTAAAACTTTTCGAATTTATCTTGACCTCGCGCCTGGTAAGACGTATGCAGATCCGATCTCATGTTTTTATGTTTGACCGTGTCGGACGATATACAGCAATAGGGTTTTATATTTTACCTACCGTAATTGTGCTCTGCAGTATATATTTGCCATCGCTCGTTTTTATCATTCGGTGTGTTTTTTGTGTAAGTCTATTAATTTTTTCTTTGATTTCGAGTTATCAAAGATTTACAGTAATCGTAAAAATAAATCGAAAAACAGCGATGACAAAATAATCGGATCAACGTATACAAAAACAATGGCTTATCTTTTTAGTATGGATAGGCCTAATCTGGTATTGATGATGTGTTCCAGAGCAATCAGCAGACATTAAAGGCGGATATCGAAGAATATGTTCAAGATGACAAGTTGAGAGCGAAAATGAACAGCGTGAGTAAGACGGAAAAAGGAGACGGAAGGATTGAAACAAGAAGCGCGTTCACGACGAATGATGCGTCATGGATGCCCGGAGATAGGCAATGGCCGGGATTGAAGTGTATAGGTGCGATAAAAACGCATTTTGAGTACAAGGGAAAGGTTACAGAGGAATGGCATTATTATATATCAAGCAAAGAATTAACAGCAGCCGACCTGCTTCACCATGCGAGAATGGAATGGGGCGTTGAAACCATGCATTGGCTGCTTGATGTACGCTACAGGGAAGATTATTTCAGAGCACAAAAGGTACATAAATAATTATATAGTTATATGGAGGCTCCCCTCACTGCGTTCAGGGGCGCTACGTCCGCTGTTCCGCTGCCGCTCCAGATTTAGAATATGGACGAGCAGACCATATTCTAAGTCGTACAAATAGCACCCTAAAATGCAACAGTTGAACAAAGTGTGAATTTTGGAAACTGCTGCATTGATGCACGGAATGCGCATACGTGATAGAATACCCGATATTCCTGTCATGCGGCTCTGTTTGCCAATACTACTTACTCTTCCTCAACTCGTAGTACCTTAAAACTTTGTACGCCGATCGGCAATGTATACACCAATGTATACACTGCGCAGCATCATTACAAGAGTATTTCATTATCTAACAATTGACAGTTTGCCGCACGTTATGAGAGAATCGAATCGGTTAAAAGGGTATCGGAAACTTTGGGTACTACATAAGTACCCTGCTCTACGTTATATATTGAGAGAGTTGGATGAGACTGTGGCATCAAGATATGATTAACAAACTCCCGCGTCAACAGCTGTTGGGACAACATAGGGAGTGTTGTGCCTTGCGCGGAAACGGCTGGGGCAGGCAGCATGCAACTGTTAATTATGTTTTTCGTTATTCACCCTATCTGCTTTATTGTTATCACCGGCTCATTATGGCAGAGATGAATCGACGAGGCTACAGGGTCAGTCCCGAGTGGTTGGACAAAGACTATCGCGGCAGAAAATGTCCGGCATATAATAATTTAGCGGTCATTGAAGTACTCAACCCCATATATACTGAACATGATGATTGCTATTATCGTGAGTGTCTCAAGAATTTGGAAACCAAGGGAATTCATTTGGATTAATATTGTGGGGATCCGCTATAAAAAGAAAGTCATTGTTCATCGTTTTTTTCTCCGGAGGTTTCCCTCACTGCGTTCGGGCCGCTACGTCCGCTGTTCCGCTTTTGCTCCATTCCTCTAAACCAAGTAACCGCATTTTTCCATACCCCCCCCGGTTTGTTTGCTGCCGAAATCAGCCTTTTCGTAGGAATTCGATAATCCGTTCTTTTTCCGTTTGCGGTAAAATATGCAGATGGCCGCTTTCTTTTAATTCAACCGTCCGGCAATTTGAAAAGATTCGGTGTGCACGATGTATCACTTTTTTTGCAGGAAAAAAGCAGTCTTTTTCACACGCAATAACCAATTGTAACAACGGCATATACGTGAAAATGACTTAATAAAAAATCGAATTTTAAAAGATTGTACGCGGTTGTCGTATTTCCGCCATGAAACACCAGCAGCGGTTTTCCTGCCTTATTGCCGGTCTCTACCACATGTGTTTTTCCAAATGAGGTTTTTACATATATATCTGAAAACGGCATATTCAATTTTGATAATTGCTTATCATATAAAAAAAGTGATTTTTCTTTTCCTTTTTGTGATTTATATATGCTCATATTAATACCTTCTCCCGTTTATAAAATTCCGCTGTAAATTGCAAAATCTTCGTCTTTAAATACGTTAAACACGACTTTCATCCCGTTTCCGGTTTGCTCGAAGTATTTTCGGACGGTTGCTACCGCAATTTCCGCCGCCCGCCGATTCGGAAACATAAAGACTCCGGTCGAAATACAGCAAAAAGCGATACTTTTTACGTTGTGCACTTCGGCGAGTTCAAGACAGGAACGATAGCAGGACGCCAGTTGTTCTTCGTGTTTTTTTTGTAATCGCTCCTGCACAATAGGCCCTACGGTGTGCAGCACGTACTTGCACGGCAGGTTAAACGCTCTCGTGATTTTTGCACTTCCCGTCGGTTCTTCGTGCCCCTGTTTTTGTATGATGTCAGCGCACACGGCGCGCAACTGTACGCCTGCAAATGTATGGATGCAGTTGTCGATGCACGCGTGGCAGGGCTGCCAGCAGCCGGTCATAGCACTGTTTGCCGCGTTTACGATCGCGTCTATTTTAAGCGTGGTAATATCGCCCTGCCAAAGGTAAAAGATTCCGTTCCCGTGTGCGGCAACCGGTGTTAACTCTGCAAAGTCGGTAATACCGCGCTCCCGGATTGCTTCCCGTAAATACTCGTCCTGTATGCGAAGGAATTCTTCGCTCGTGCACTGCGGCGGACGGACGTTCATGAGGGAACGGAGCAAAACCTTTTGTTCCCGCTCGTCATCCGGTATTCGCGCGATGCGATAACCGAGGTTTTCCTTTAAAAGACAATCTATTAAAAAAACGCGACGTTCATTTTGTGTCATACATATTCCTTGTGTAACCGATTGATTATAACAAAAAACGCGGCGAAAGTTAAAGCCGACGTATGTGTATATTTTAAACGTAAAAAAAATGTCAAGTGAAATATGTCTGAGTTGCAAACACGGCATTCGTGCGGCAAAGAATGTAACAGAGTTTTCACAATGTTATAACAGCTGTCAAAATAACTAAAATAGTGTTATAATTGTTCCTATACTTTTGGGATATGAGAACATCAGGATATATTTATGACGGAATACAAAAACAATCATAATTTCAGATATGACGGCCTATTGCCTGAGCAACAAGCGCGTGTTTATATAGATGCATATCTTGAAGATGCCGGCTGGACGGTAGTCAACCGGGATGAGTTTGTTCCCGAAGCGATAAATGCACAAGCCGTTCGTGAAAATATCTTAAAAGGTAATAAAGAAGCTGATTACATTCTTTATCTTGACGGAAAGGCTATAGGGGTTCTTGAAGCAAAAAGAAAAGAGAATAATTTAGGCCTTGAAGTTGCAGAACAAGCGCAAAATTACGGAAATATTCTGCCCGATTGGGTACGGGCATGGAAAATTCCGCTTCCGTTTATTTTTCTTTCAAACGGCGAGACTTTGCTCTTTAAGGATATGCACGACGAAAAACCGAGTTATAAAGTTCTTAAAAAAATGCTCACCCCGAAAGATATTGTTAGATTGGCGGGCGGCGACATTGATTCGGAATATGCAAAACTTCCTTCCGTCCCGTCTGTAGGGTCAAAAGGTTTAAGGGAATGTCAATTTGAAGCAATCACGAAGCTGGAACTTTCATTTAAGCAGGGATTCAAAAAGGCTCTTATCGTTTTAGCTACGGGTGCCGGAAAAACATTTACTGCTTGTACCGCAGCATATCGTCTTTTGAATTATACATCCGCAAAGCGGGTTCTTTTCCTTGTCGACCGTAACAATCTTGGGAAGCAAGCCGAAGGCGAGTTCGGAACATATAAACTTACGGAAACCGGTAATCCTTTTTCCGATGAATACATTGTTCATCGTCTTAAAAGCGTTGAAAAAATAGGAAATGCAAGTGTCGTCATTTCAACGATCCAACGGCTTTTTGCAGTACTCACGGGGCAAGAAATAAACGATGCCGACGATGACGAAGAAACGGATAATGATGAAAACGCACCGGGGAAACGGATTCAGTTTACAGGAAACATACTTTTACCGCCGGATTTCTTTGACGTAATTATAATTGATGAATGTCATCGTTCGATTTACGGAGATTGGCGGCAGGTTCTTACCTATTTTAATAATGCAAAAATCATCGGACTGACGGCAACTCCGACACCGGAAGCTGAAGCGTTTTTTAATAAAAACCGAGTAGTAAATTACACTTTGGAAAAATCTATTGCCGACGGCGTTAATGTTCCTCCGCGTGTGTATAGAATTAAAACCGAAATCTCGGAAAGCGGCGGCACCATTAAAGACGGTGAAAAAATCAAAAAAGTTTCCAACTGGAGCGGTAAAAGAAAAACTCAAAAGCAGCATGAAGACCGGCAATTCACCAAAACGGATATAGATAGAAGTGTCGTGATTCCGGCACAAATCGAAACGGTTGTTCAAGCATATAAAGATTCCATCTATGAGTCTCTGTACCCGGACAGAAAAAAAGATTGGACTATGATTCCAAAAACGCTTTTCTTTGCAAAAACAGAAAACCATGCAGAAGACATATTGAAAGCAATCAAAAAGGTTTTCAAAAACGAATTTCCTAACGGAGAAATCCCGGAACATTATGCCCAGTTGATTACGTGTAAATCCGGAAATTCAAATCAACTGATCAGCGATTTTAGAAATGATAAAGATTTTCGGATTGCAATTACCGTTACGCTTGTTGCAACAGGCACCGATATCAGACCTTTGGAAATTCTTGTTTTTATGCGCGATATACATTCCGAAGTTCTCTACACTCAGATGAAAGGACGCGGATGCAGAACATTTGCCGACGATAAACTAAGAAACGTAACCTCAAATGCGGCCTCAAAAGACTTTTACTATCTTGTGGATGCTGTCGGCGTAACAGAACACGAAAAATCAATGCCGGCTCCGGGCGGAAACGACGATGTAAAAAAAGTCTTGCCGCTCAAGGACCTTCTTGAACATCTTGCACACGGAGAATTATCCGATAATAATTTGGAACTTTTAGCAGACTATCTTTCACGCGTAAATAAAAAAGCCGAATCGGAAGATATTATCGAACTTAATGACTTACTCGGCGCTATTACCGTAAAACAATTGGCTGTAAATATTTTTGAATCAATCGCACCCGAGTCTTGCAGTTTACCCCCCTACAAAGATATTAATGAGCCGAATACGGAAAGAAAGATTTTGATTTCCCTGCTCATAAACAATGTAAAAGCCCGCAAAAAACTTTTGGAAATCAATGCCGGATTTATTAAAATTGCCCTTGAAAAACAGGACTCGTTAATTTATGCAGGATTTTCAAAAGAGCAGGTAAAAGAATATATCGTTACATTTGAAACCTATCTTGATGACAATAAAGATGAAATTGAAGCATTAAGAATTCTTTATAATCAGGAAAAAATCGCCATCACGTATACGATGCTTAAAGATTTGGAAAAGAAACTGATTGCGTATAATAGCCAGTTCAAGCCGGAATTCTTGTGGACGTGCTATCAAACGCTGGATGGAGAAAGCGGAAAAGTAAAACCTTTAAACAGAGAAACGGAACTGGGCGTTTTTACCAATCTTATTCAACTGGTAAGATACGGGTATAAGTTGGATGATGAACTTGTGTCCCTTAAAAGGCGATTCGGCAGCTATTTTAACCTTTATTGCGGACAGGCTTGGCGTAAATTTACGCCGGAACAAATTGAAATCGTGCGGCAGATTGCAGAATACATCGTACAAAACGGTTGTATCACGAACATTGAATTAAACAATGCAAAACATGATTTGTTCGTAAAAGCCGTTCCAATCTTCGGAGCCGATAAACTAAACGCGGAAATGCAGACAATCTCCAAATATTTATTCTACGGAAAGGCAGCATAAAAATGGCAAAAAAACAAGCAATGCCGGCAAAACCGGAACAGGCGCTTACGAAAAAAGTTTGGAACATGGCGGATGTTCTTGCAGCAGCCGGTGTCGGATTTACGGATTATATTATTCAACTGACATATCTCTTATTTCTAAAAATGGATTTTGAAAAAGAATCATACGGTTTAGGCAGTGCACTTCCTGACGGAAGTAAGTGGAAAGATATTGTTCAACTGGACGGACATGATCAACTTGCAAAATATGAAAAGATTCTGGAAATTTTACAGGCAACTGACGGACTTATCGGCGCAATTTTTACGGAAGCACAAAATAAGATTACAAAACCGGCTCTTCTTAAAAAACTGATCGGAATGATTGATGAAGAAAACTGGTTCAGTATGGACGGAGACCTAAAAGGTGCAATTTACGAAAGTATTCTTGAAAAAAACGGACAGGATAAAAAATCCGGAGCAGGGCAGTACTTTACGCCGCGCCCCTTGATTAATGCTATGGTTGATGTTGTTCAGCCGAAAATTACGGAAACCGTTGCCGACCCGGCGTGCGGAACCGGAGGATTCTTGCTCGCTGCCTATGACTATATGCGCAAACAAAGCGACGAACAGAGCAAAGTGGATTTCTTACAAACTAAGGCTCTTAGGGGAAATGACATTACGCCTCTTGTCGTAACATTGGCTTCTATGAACCTTTATCTTCATGACATTGGAGCGGACACCACACCGATTAAATGTGAAGATAGTTTGGAACACGAACCCGAACACCTTGTAGATGTAATTCTTGCAAATCCGCCTTTCGGTGCTCGGCCTGCAGGAAGCGTCGATATTTCGACAATGCGTTCCGATTTGATTGTAACGACAAGCAATAACCAGTTAAATTTTTTACAGCACATGATGGTCATGTTAAAAGACGGCGGAAGAGCCGGAATTGTTCTCCCCGATAATGTGCTTTTTGCTGACGGCGCCGGAGAAATTCTCCGCAAAAAACTTCTAAAAGATTTTAATCTTCATACGATTCTTCGTTTGCCGACCGGTATTTTCTACGCAAACGGCGTAAAAGCAAATGTACTGTTCTTTGAAAAAGGAAGCCCGACACAAGAGACATGGTATTACGATTACCGGACAGGGATTAAACACACACTTGCAACGAAACCGCTTAAACGGTCCGACCTTGAAGACTTTGTAAGCTGCTACTGCGCAGGACATTTTGAAGACAGAAAAGAAACGTGGTCGCCCGAAAATCCGGCGGGAAGATGGCGTAAATATCATGTCGATGAACTGCTTGCACGGGATAAAACCGGTCTGGATATTTCTTGGATAAAAGACGGTTCCGATACAGTAGATTGTTCCCTTGCCGAACTGATGCAGACAATTCAAACCAAAAGCGCAAACATTGCCGCAGCGGTTACCGAACTTTCCAAACTGATTGAAGGAATTAAAGAATGATAAAGGGAAACCGATAAAAGCGGGCATCGGGAGATTATAACGTGAACACAAATGCATTACGCCAAAAAATTTTAGACCTCGCAATTCATGGAAAGCTGGTAAAGCAG
Source organism: Treponema lecithinolyticum ATCC 700332 (assembly GCA_000468055.1). Taxonomy (GTDB): domain Bacteria; phylum Spirochaetota; class Spirochaetia; order Treponematales; family Treponemataceae; genus Treponema_C; species Treponema_C lecithinolyticum. Next base: position 100,714 of record KI260566.1, read on the forward strand.
GACCCGGCCGATGAGAGTGCAACCATACTCCTTGAAAAAATCCGTGCAGAAAAAGAGAAAAAAATCGCTTCCGGTGAACTGAAACGCGGTAAAAATGATTCGTATATTTTTTTCGGTGATAACAGGCACTATGAGAAGTTCGCAGACGGCAGGGTGAAGGATATCGAGGACGCAATCCCATTTGCCCTGCCGGAGAGTTGGGCATGGTGTAGACTGGGAGAGATTGGTGTTTGGCGCGCAGGAAGTACACCAAATCGGAAAAACATTGCTTTTTATAAAAATGGGACTATTCCATGGCTATTAACAGGTGATTTAAATGATGGGATTATTACAGATATCCCTAATAAAATTACAGAAGAAGCGTATTGTCAAACCTCGTTAAAACTAAATCCAACAAATTCTATTTGTATTGCTATGTACGGAGCAACAATCGGAAAACTTGGAATATTATCAACTCCGGCTACGACAAATCAAGCTTGTTGTGTTTGCAGTGATTTTAAGGGGATATCAAATAAATATTTATTTTATTTCTTATTGCAACACAGGGAAAAATTTATACTACTTGGTTTTGGTGGAGCACAACCAAATATCTCTAAAGAAAAAATTATAGCTACTCTTATCCCTCTTCCACCTTTATCGGAGCAGCAACGCATCGTCGCAAAAATTGAAACAATTTTTGTACAAATCGATTTGTTAGAACAAAACAAAGCCGACTTACAGACAGCCGTCAAACAGACAAAGTCAAAAATCCTCGACCTTGCAATCCGCGGGAAACTTGTTCCGCAAGATCCTGCCGATGAACCTGCAAGTGTTATGCTGGGGAAACTCCGTGCGGAAAAAGAGGCTAAAATTGCAGCCGGTGAGATAAAACGCGGCAAGAATGATTCGTATATTTATAAAAATTCTACTGATAATTGTTATTATCAAAAATATACTGATGGCTGCGAGGAAAATATTTCCGATGAAATTCCGTTTAATGTACCGGATGGATGGGCTTGGTGTAAACTGCCTGAAGTATGCAGAAAACCAATTACTGATGGTACGCATAATTCACCACCGAATAGTGTTTCAGGGGACTTTGCTTATATTACAGCAAAAAATATAAAAAATCTAAAGATTTGTTTAGATGATGCAACGTATGTTTCTAAAGAAATACATGAGTCTATTTACAGTAGATGTTCACCTGAATTGAATGATGTTTTATTAACTAAAGACGGAACTATTGGGGAAGTTGCTGTTAATAAGTTAAATTACCCTTTTAGCATGTTGTCGAGTGTTGCTCTTATCAAACCTTCAAATGAAATTTTATCTTGGTTTCTAGCGTATATTTTAATATCTGATTTGTTACAAAACAAAATGAAAAAGGATGCAAAAGGTTCTGCGTTAAAACGTATTATTCTTGCTCAAATAAATGATTTTCTCATCCCCCTTCCTCCGCTCGCTGAACAAAAACGCATCATTGCCAAAATTGAAGAACTGTTTGCTCAGCTTGATTTTATCACGGCAGTGCCAACAGAGTAGCTGCCTTTTGAAAGATCTGGGGCAGTAGTGCTTATCAAATATACGATAATCTAGCATAAAAATAGAAACCTATGTTATAATAAGACATATCTGAAAACGTGATTAGATTTTTTTGAGGTCTTCAATAAAACTATGTGGAGGGTTGCAGATGTCCTGTGAACAATATGCTCAAATAGAAACTCAGGTTTTAGAAATGCCTTATGAACAGAAAATTCAGCTTCTCTCTATGATTGCAGATAATTTAAAAAATACAAAGGTAGTTGAACCTGTTCATGCGCAGACTAAAAGAGCGAAGCGTTGTTTTGGTGTTGCAAAAGGCGAATTTTCGTATCCGAAGAATTTTGATGAAGATAACGGCGAAATTGCAAAACTTTTTGGAGCTGTATGATGAAAATTCTTTGCGACACACACATTTTGATTTGGTTTTTAACAGGAGATGATCAGCTTTCAGTAAAAGCACGTACTATTATAGAAAACGAGGAAAATGAAATTTATTTTTCTCTTGTGTCTGTATGGGAAATCAGTATAAAACATTCACGCAAGCCGAAGCAGATGAGCCTGTCGCCTAAAAGATTTATAGAATTGTGTGAAAGTCAGGGATTTTTAGAATATCCGATAGAGCGGAGGCATATTCTTGCTGTCGATACGCTGCAGCGTCCTATACATACGCCGGAACATCATGACCCGTTTGATAAACTCTTACTTTCACAAGCAAAAATTGACAAACTAACCCTTATCACACATGATTCACTCATTCCGGATTACAATGAGCCATGCATTGTTTCTGTGTAAAGAGAACCGGAAGAATTATGACACACATATATTTTATTAGACATTGTCACTCTCGTTACACGGTAACCGTTAAGACCTATCGATTGAACTAAATCGGTTGTCCTCAAGTTTACAAAACTCCGACTTGAGGACGATCTTTTTGTGAGCGGCATTCCCTTAGATTTTATCTGTGATCATCAATTTACCACGTTACAATGCTATCAACCAGTTCCCGCTGTTCGCTTGCGGTGCGGCGCAAGTAAATACGTGTTGTTTCAATACTTTCATGCCCCATTAAATCGGCAAGAAGAGAAATATCATTGAACTTTTCAAGAAAATTCTTTGCATATCGGTGCCGGAATGAATGCGGATACACAACTTTTTCACTTATCCCGTACTTTCTGGCATAATTCTTTAGCTGCTGAGCAATTCCGCGAGTAGTAATGTGCTTTTCAAAGCGATTGAGAAAGAGATAGCCGGACTGACGACCGATTGATTCCAGCCATTGCAAGGCTTCTTCCTTCAAAATTTTTGGAATATAGAGCCGCCTGAGCTTTCCGCCCTTTGAATATAGATCAAAATATCCCAACTTAACATGCTCAACTTTTATCTGAATAAGCTCGCTGACTCGCGCCCCTGTCGCGGCGAGGAACCACACGACAAAATACCATTCATAGTTTCCGTCTTTTTTAAGACTCGATTTTAAAAACTGGTAGTCCGCATTGCTGATAACATTTTCAAGAAAGTTTTTTTGCTGGACTTTTACAAATTTTAACTGCAGCTGATCTTTATGAATAAACTGCAAATACTTGTTAATTCCCTGAATCCTTAAATTTACCGTTTTCGGTTTAAAGAATTCAATCAGATAGCCTTTGTATGCAAGCAGATTTTCCTTGCTGACAGAATCATAATGTTCTGTGTAGTATTTAACTGTCCATAAATACGACGTAAGAGTGTTTTGAGAAAGATTGCTTTTCTTTAAATACTCTTCAAAATTTGTGCCGTTTTCCATAACGACCTCCCAATAAACAAGATTAGCGATATCTCGCTTAATAGAAAGTATACTTGTAGTGTGGCTTCTTGTTATTATGAGAAGTTCGAGGGGAAAAATGATGTTTGTATTGATAATGAGATTCCTTTTGAACTGCCGGCAAACTGGCAATGGCAAAAGGGTAAAGAAATATTCTCTTCTATGACTACTAAAATTCCATCTGGACATAATTTTAGATATATTGATATTGATGCTATTGATAATCAGACTCATAGAATTAGGTATCCTAAGGTTATAGAAGTCGCAAAAGCCCCCTGTCGTGCCTCAAGAGAAGTAGAAAACGGAGATATATTATTCTCTTTAGTCCGTCCTTATTTAGAAAATATTGCACTTGTACCAGAACATTATTCAGATTGTATTGCATCGACAGGATTTTATGTTTGCCGTCCAAATAATACGTTGATATCCAAATACGCTTTTTATATGATGACATCTCAATATGTAGTAAACGGTCTGAATAAATTTATGAAAGGTGATAATTCGCCTTCAATTACCGGAGATGATATTACAAAATGGCTTTATCCAGTTCCTCCAATTTCAGAGCAAAAAAGAATCGTTGCTAAAATTGAAGAAATATTTAATGCTTTAGACGATATTCAAAAAAATCTTGTCTAATTGACTAAAAAGCTCATCAATTTTATCTAAAATCCGTTGTTGTGCAGCGAATGGCGGCAAGGGAAATAAGATATGCTGAATATTTGCTTTGGTTAAACTTGGCAAAGTTGTACTGCTGTCTAGTGATGTAAAGTCAAATGATTTACAGAAATAAAATAGATATCGAGGCAGAATAATTGATGATGGTGCAAGACCAAAAGCAGTGTCGACATTCCAGAACTTTTCTTCCATAAATGTAGGATTGTTTATTGAACCTTTGCGTCCGATTATTGTGCAATTTTCCGGGCAAATATAGTCATTAGCGTATCCCATAATACCGCCGCTTCCATAAATTGGATATTCACCAGTGTCATCTTCTACCTGTGATTGATTTTTTCCGTTTATTACATCAGAAATATCGCCAAAATGGCACCATGTCCACGATTCAGGAATGGCAGAGAGGATTTCTACAGATTTTTCGGTTCCATCATCGAACTTCTCATAATAACAATTATCAGTAGAATTTTTATAAATATACGAATCATTCTTGCCGCGTTTTATCTCACCGGCTGCGATTTTAGCCTCTTTTTCCGCACGGAGTTTTTCCAGCATAACACTTGCAGGTTCATCGTCAGGATCTTGCGGAACAAGCTTCCCTCGGATTGCAAGATCAAGGATTTTTGACTTTGCCTGTTTGACGGCTGCCTGTAAGTCGGCTTTGTTTTGTGCCAGTAGATTGATTTGATAAAAGATTTTCTGCATTTCAGAAACAATAAGTCTTTGTTGATTAGTTGGCGGAAGTGGAACTATTGCAGATAACAAATCACTGGCTGAAAGAGATGAAATACCTATTCCTTTTCCACTAAGTAAATTCTGTTCTTTATAAAACATCAGAACATATAAGAAAAATCTATTTTCTACACCATTTATCTTTGGACGCATTCTAGAAACATGGTTCTGGTAACAAATATCGTGGTCATAATTCCAAATTGCTGCCCTACCAACATCTCCGCCATTGCATACTACTAAATCGCCTTTTTTTATTGTGCATTTATCAAGTTCTTCGTCTGTAAAATACATGTATCTCACTTTTGAAAAATCAAAAGTATCCCAATATAAGTTTGATGTGGTGATATATTTTTTTAAAGAGCCTTTTTCATTAGATTTTTTTAATGCTTTTCCTGTTGTATGATAGTAAATCTCCCCCAGTCTACACCATGCCCAACTCTCCGGCAGGGCAAATGGGATTGCGTCCTCGATATCCTTCACCCTGCCGTCTGCGAACTTCTCATAGTGCCTGTTATACAATCATACATATGCCGAGTAATATACGACAACTTGGAAATCCGGCAAAAATACATCTCAGTTATCCGGTTTTATATCACTTCTGTGAATAAATTGTAAAATATTCATTGCAATATAAAGTGAAAACGCACTGAGGAGCGGATGATGGCCAAAGCTTTTACCGAACAAGAAAGAATCAAAATAAAAGAAAAGATATTGGAATCGGCACTGGATTTATTTCACGATAAGGGGACGAAGGCGCTGAGTATAGCTGAATTGACGAAGCGAACAGATAAAAAAGGCTTATTGAATGCGTTTAGCGGAATTTTTTTATTATGTTCTCATTATTATCAGTTTAATAAAGACTATTTTAATGAAATACTTCTGACATTTATATCCGGAATAGTAAATAAATATATAGAAAAATAACGGCATAGTTTTGAAAAATTTAAGTATGGAGAAGCAAAAATGATACTTGATTTTGCGCAAATACATAAAAATGACACTTGTAGAAAAGCAAACGGATGAACAGAGATTGTTATCCGCCGCCAGAGAATTTCGGAAAAGAATTGCAGCAGGATATTTTCCCGCTCAATTGGAAAAAGAGATAAGAAAGAAATATGCTGAAATCGGAGAATCAGCTAGAGTTGCGGTGCGCTCATCGACAACAATAGTAGAATCTACGAATTTAAATCCGCGTTTTTTTAGAATAATCGCCCAGCTTAAGCCTGTCTGCATTCCTTCCAAGATGAGCATTTTAAACAGCTTTTTATCATCGTGCACGGGAATACCCTATTCGCTGTCGTGATACAGTTTTTCTTCTTCGCTTTTTTCAGACCATGGGCAGCGTACTGTTTTCATATGTCAACGGTTCCCATAGGGTTTATACGCTTCGACGCTGTAGTCTTCGGGTTTTAAGATGATTTTGCGCCAGCCGGTTTCATAAAAGTCATCAAGCAAGGCAACGTATTTGAGCGCTTGTTCGTAGGGAATATCAAGTTTGACTGTTTCGAACAGACACGCCCAAAAGCTTTTATCTATCACCGAATATAAACGCCAATCTATATCTTGGTTTACAAAAAGGTTGCTATCTTTGCACATCGAAAAAACACGAAGGTCTGCTTTATACGTATCTTCCATCATCAGTTGAAAAAAGTCGGCATACCGTGTTCCTTGAGAGCAGCATACCAACAGTTTTACGGCACGGTAATTTCGGTAGATAAAATCGACCACTTTTTTTCTGCTTTCAAAACGGAAAGAGCTCATTTTTTTTCTATTCGGCTCCATAGCAAAAAAAATTTCGTACATTGAACGGTGATTGCTTAAAAAAGCATCATATACATCTTTTACCAATGCATCAAACAGTTCGGCTTTATTTTTAAAATGAAAATACAAAGAACCGGTGGTAACGCCGGCTTGTTTTGCAATTTCGCGCATGGAACTTTTTGTCCAGCCTTTTTTTAAAAATTCGACGGCGGCACATTTTAAAAGCATTTCTTTGGAAGAAAGCTTTTCTGTGCCGGCTTTTCTTTCAGTGCCGACTTTGTTGTCGGTACCGGTTTTGCCGGCAAAAGAGGACGGTACGGAAGCTGAAAAACCTTTGCGTGGATTCATAACAATGTTATATTGCGTTATTGTAAAAAAAGTGTCAAGATTTTACAACTTTTTTACACTTGAAAATATGGCAAAAGTATGGTATGATTATGCAAGGTCGCATAAAAAGAGGTTTCAATGCCCTATTCAGATCCGACAAATCTTGCCGTTATCGCCTGCCCGGGTGGTCAATCGTTTGCCGATGCCGTAACTGCACACTTACGACATATCTACAAGCACCGTTATAATGTAAAAAAAGAAGCGCTTTCCAAGCGTTATGACAAAGACAAAGACAGTCTTGATAAAGAAATCAATTACCGTGATGATATGCAGTCTGCCGATTTGTTTGTAAGGGAAAACGTAGATTCGTACCGTCCGCCGGTTTTTAAAACGGATGCCGAATTCACATACTTTATGAACGGCGAAGTTAAAACCGAAATAAAAAGCTGCATACGCGGCAAAGACGTATATATATTTCAAGATACGGAAAATCATCAAACATTAAGTTTAAACGGCGGCAAAAACAAATGTACTTTTTCGGTAAACGATCATGTTATGTCGCTTTTAGTAACTATCGATGCGGTGCGTCAAGCCGGAGCGGCAAAAATTACTTTGGTTTTACCCGTGTATCCATACAGCAGACAGCACAAAAAAAAGGGACGCGAGGGGCTGACGGCAAGCCTTTTGGCTCATATTTACGAAAACATGGGCGTAAACCGCATCATTACGCTCGACATTCACTCACGTGAAATAGAAAATTCATTTTCAAAAATCAATTTGGAAAATTTACACGCAAGTTATCAAATTATCCGCGAATTAACAAAGCTGGTGGATCTTACCGGCAACACCGAAGACATTGTTATCGTTTCGCCCGATACGGGAGCGGTTGACCGCAATAAATTCTATTCAAACGGATTAAAAAAACCGCTTGCTATGATTTATAAAGAACGGGATTATTCTGTTGTTACTCAAAGTGCAAAAGACACTAATATTAAATCGATTAAACTGCTCGGCGATGTACACGGTAAAGTTGCTTTTTTAGCCGACGATATGCTCGGAAGCGGCGGCACGCTTTTAAAAGCTATGGAATTTTTAAAAGAACAGGGCGCTACAAAAGTTATTGCCGCAATAAGTTTGCCGTTTTTTAACGGAAACGCCATAGAGTTGTTTAACGAAGCGTATGCCAAAGGGCATTTTTACCGCATAATAGGAACAAATGCGGTATATCACGAAGAGCTGCTTAAATGTGAATGGTATATCAACACCGACGTCAGCGGGCTTTTTGCAAACATTATCGCGCGCTTGCACCACAATCAATCTTTAAGCAAACTTTTGGATAACCGCACGATTATCGAAAAATTGGTAAAAACGGAGTAAAGCGATGACCGTTTACCGCATACCGGAAAATCTTAAAACGATTATTTTTGATATCGATGGAACTTTATACAAAAACGACGAGTATGTAAACGAGCAAATCGATTCTCAAATCCGTGCCTTTGCGCAAAGCAGGAATTTCAGCAACGAAAAAGCGCGGCAAATGGTAAATTCGTATCGGGAAGAATGGGCAAAACTGCACGACGGAAAAAGACCGGCTTTAAACAACGCTTTGCACGATATGGGCGTACAAACCGATGAAATTATCGCATGGCGCAAAGAATTAACCCATCCTGAAAACTACTTGTCGTTCGACGAAGCTTTAGCGGATTCTTTAAAAGAACTTGCAGCCATTTACCGCTTGCTGTGCATTACAAACAACCCCGCTTCGATAGGGCGCAAAACGCTTGAAATACTGGGAGCACAGCCGTTTATAAGCGAAATTATAGGATTTGACACGTGTAAAACGGCAAAACCCGACCCGAAAGTATTTGAACTTGCCCTAAAGCGTGCCGCAACTCCCGTAGAGCAATGCATAAGCGTAGGCGACCGGTACGATATAGATATTGCCGTACCGCTGGAAATGGGAATGGGCGGTATTTTAGTAAGCGGTGTGCAAGACGTGTATAAACTGAAAAACGTGCTGGAACTTACCCGTTAATTCCATTCGTCTTCTTCGTCATCGCCGCTGTCGGCACTGCTGTTAAACCGGTCCACACCTTCAAAATACGCTTCTTTAAAGATTTCCACAGCTTCCGGGTCGGCATCTTCAGGATAGTCGAAATTTTCTACCGTGCTTTCCGAATCTATACCTTCGGACGCTTCTTTATAACCTAAGCGGAAACCGTATTTGTGTGCGGATTCTTCGTAATAAAAAGCTTCATCGGGGATGTCGGCGTAAAAGTTTTCTTCCGCTTCGTCGCCGTCGTAATCGTCATCGTCAAACATAGCTTTACAGTAACGCACAAAAGCGCGGTTGTCAACAAAAAAATCAAAACAAAAGCAAAAAAAATGGCCCATACACGAGTCGAACGTGCGACCTGCTGCTTAGGAGGCAGCCGCTCTATCCTGCTGAGCTAATGGACCGACGCGGATTTTAAGCGGGCAGCCGGAATTGTACTACCCGATAAAATGCCGAATATAAGTATTAATTTTTCCACACGGTAAATAACGCGCCGAGCACCAATAAATGTCCGGAAAGATTTTTCAAAAACGACAAACACGCTCCTACCGAAGAAAAAGCTCCGTGCAAAAGTCCGCCCTGCCCCATAACATCGGTCAGTGCAACAATAATCAGCCACATAATGATGATCACAAAGATAAAGGTGTTTGATATTTTTCCGGTTTCCACAAAAAAGTTTGCCAGCAAAAATATACCGGCAATCAATTCGCACACGCCCAATACAATGATTACAACGTTTGCAGGATCGCCTTTTAAAAGACTGCGTACCGCCGAAACAACTTCGTTACCGCTGATACCGACTTGCAGCTTTCCCCAAAAGCTTCCGTTAAGCTGTAGCGTTAAAATTCCGGATACAATTAAAAAAAGTGCAAGTGCAAGCTGAAGCACAATGCCGCCCAATGTTTTTTTTGATACAGACATAAAATATCTCCTCTTAAAAATAACTATATACAAAAAACCGCTGCGTATCAATAGCATAGATACAATGAGTCAAAAATGTATAAAAACCCATCTTAAGTGCGGCTAAAAAAAAACATTTTTATTAAAAAAAATGTCGTTTTTAAGGCAAAAAAAGCCGTTTATTACTTGAAATAGAAACAAATGTACGATAGAATGAGTGCATTGTTTTTTTTTCAGGAGGATCCGTATGAAAAAAATGATTTGTGTTACGGCAGCTTCGGCACTTTTAGCCGCACTGCTTTTAACCGCAATCGGCTGTTCAAAGGGGACTTCCGCAAAAGGTGCGGAATTCGTCTTTAACAATGCAACCGAACCGCAGTCTTTAGACCCGTCGCAAATTGAAGGCGTTCCCGAACACCGCTTGTATATGGCGCTGTTTGAGGGTTTGGTATCTTACGATCCCAAAACAAGCCTCCCCATCCCGGGTGTTGCCGAAAGCTGGAGCCGCAGCGACTCACAAGATGTGATTACTTTTAAACTGCGCGACTGCACGTGGAGCGACGGTGTAAAAATCACGGCTCAAACATTTGTGGATTCATGGCTGTACTACCTGTCTCCGGAAACGGCGGCAAAATATGCGTATATGCCGGCTCAAGTTATTAAAGGAGCCGAAGACTACAATGCAGGCAAAGCCGGTAAAGAAGCGGTCGGCATTCGCGCTGTGGACGAAAAAACCTTTGAAGTAACTTTAACCGGTCCCATCCCCTATGCGGTCGACATGATGGCTCACTATTCTTTTGCTCCGCTTCCCTTACACGCAATTCAAAAAAACGGCAAAGACTGGATTAAACCCAAAAACTTTGTCGGAAACGGTCCTTTTGTGCTGGAAAGCTGGATACCGCAAGATAAAATCACTTTAGTACCGAACGCAAAGTATTGGAACAAAGACAATGTTTTTATTTCGCGCTTAACCATGCTGCCGATTGAAAACGAAATTACTTCGTATCAAAAATACAAAAGCGGCGAATTGGACTGGGATCCGGTAGTTCCGCTTGAAATGATGGATGAAGTAAAACTGCGCGACGATTACCAAGTTGCACCGCAGCTTTCAAGCTACTATTACTTTTTAAACCTGAACAATCCGGTGTTAAAGGATGTGCGCGTACGCAAAGCGCTGGCAATGGCTTTCGACCGCAAAGAATTGGTTGAAAAAGTACGGCGCGGCGGTGAAGTTCCGGCAACAGCGCTTACTCCCCCTATGGCAGGTTATACTCCGCCGAAAGGAAGCGCTTATAATCCGGATGAAGCAAAAAAACTGCTTGCCGATGCCGGTTATCCGGGCGGAAAAGGTTTTCCGAAAATGACCATTATTTACAACACGCAAGAAGCTCACAAAAAGATAGCCGAATTCGTACAACAGCAGTGGAAAACGAATTTGAACATCGATGTTGAACTTGCAAACTTGGAATGGGCTACGTTTATCGAAAAAAGGCAGGCAAACGACTTTGAAATTGCCCGCGCAGGTTGGGTAGGCGACTATCAGGATCCGTCGAACTTTTTGGAAATGTTCCTTACCGGCGGCGGAAACAACGATGGCCGCTATGAAAATCCTGAATACGATGCTATGCTCAAAAAAGCAACGACTATGCCTTCGGGAGCCGAACGCATGAAACTGCTTGTACAAGCGGAAGAAATGCTGATAGGTCGCGACCAAGCTATAATTCCTTTCTATTATTATGTATCGAACAACATGATAGACTTGTCCAAATGGGACGGCTGGTATGTCAACACAATGGATGTCCACCCGTGGGTAGGTTTAAAGAAAAAATAAGCGCACCGAAAGCGTATATGTAATCGGTCGGAGGTGCCTAAAAACAGCCGTAAAGCGGCAGTCTTTTAAGGCGCCCCCGACTTTTGTTTGAAAACACCATCATAAAACAGAGGCAAACATGGGAAGATTTATATTTCGCCGGATACTGGGTTTGATTCCGACGATGTTTTTAATTATTACCCTCAGCTTTTTTTTAATCCGCTTAGCCCCCGGAGGGCCTTTTTCCAGCGAAAAAAAAGTTACGCCGGAGGTAATGCAAAATCTTTTAAAAAAATATCACATGGATGAACCGCTGTTTAAACAATACCTTCGTTATATGGGCGACGTTTTACGCGGCGAACTTGGTCCCTCTTTTAAAAATAAAGACTACAGCGTAAACGAATTAATAGCCGTCAGTTTGCCCAATTCACTTATTTTAGGCGTAACTTCTCTCGCCCTTGCACTGCTGTTCGGTATTGCCGTCGGCGTTGTATCGGCACTCAATCAAAATTCGGCAGCCGACTACACGGCAATGTCTGCAGCCGTTATCGGTATATCGGTTCCGTTATTTGTTGTAGGACCGGTATTTATGCTTGTATTTGCAATGAAGCTGCAATGGCTGCCGACTTCCGGCTGGATAACCGGACGTGCAGGATTAAAAACGCTGATTATGCCTGCCGTAACGCTGGCGTTTCCGTATTTTGCTTATATTGCCCGCTTAAGCCGTGCGAGTATTTTGGAAATTCTGCGCTCGGATTATATCCGTACCGCACGCGCAAAAGGTTTAAAACAATCCGCCGTTATTTGGCGGCACGTACTTAAAGGCGCTCTGCTTCCCGTAGTAAGTTATTTGGGTCCCGCTTTTGCCGGTATCGTTACCGGTTCAGTTGTTGTTGAACAAATATTTTTGGTGCCCGGCTTGGGAAACTTTTTTGTAAAATCGGCTTTAAACAGAGATTATACGCTCATTATGGGAACCGTTATCGTATACTCGTTTATTTTAATCGTCATGAATTTAATCGTCGACATCATATACGGCCTTTTGGATCCGCGCATTTCGTATAAATAGGAGGCTTTCGATGTTTTTACGCAAAAAAAATACCGAACAAGCAGTTAACGAATTTAATCAGGTTATGAAACCCGTTTCTCTTTGGGACGATGCGTGGAAAAGACTTAAAAAAAATAAAATGGCTTTAGCAGGTTTGTATATCGTTGGAATATATATTGCAGTTTCGCTGTTTGCACCGCTTTTACCCTTATATCCTTATGAACAGCAGTTTTTAGACCATATTTATCTGCCGCCCTCTTTTAAACCGGCAGGGGTTGTTATGATTGCACAAACCAAAGCGTCGTTAGCCAAAACAATGGCAAAAGAAAAACGCAGCGAATACACCCAGCAGGAAAAAGATATGCTTGCAGCAATGGAACAGGATGTAAAAACGAAGCCCATACACCAACGGCATTATATTTTAGGCACCGACAGCTTGGGACGGGACGTACTTTCGCGCATTATTTACGGAGGGCGTATTTCCATAGCTATAGGACTTTTAGGCACAATAACGGCGCTTATTATCGGCGTTATATTGGGAGCGGTAGCAGGATATGCCGGCGGCTGGATAGATAACGCATTGATGCGCTTTGTAGACATTATGTACGGCTTACCGTATATGCTTATCGTTATTATTATGATGGCGATTTTAGGACGTAACATCTTTATTTTGTTTATAGCCATTGCATTGGTATCGTGGCTGACGGTTGCACGCGTTGTACGCGGTCAAATAATCAGTCTTAAAAATTCGGAATTTGTTGAAGCTGCCCGCTCTATGGGAGCAAGTCCGAACCGTATTATTTTTAGGCATTTACTGCCCAATACGCTCGGCATTATTATCGTATATTCTACGCTTTCTTTGCCGTCATTTATTATGAGCGAAAGTTTTTTGTCGTTTTTAGGCTTGGGCGTTTCCGCGCCGCTAGCTTCGTGGGGCTCTTTAGTTGCCGACGGTGTAAAATCTATGGAATTGTACCCGTGGCTTTTATTGGTTCCCGCAATTATAATGACCGTCTTTTTATTCGCCATGAATTTTTTAGGCGACGGTTTACGGGATTCCTTTGACCCGCAAAGCAAAAACAAAGTGTAAGGCGGATGAGCATGAACAAACACACAAACAGCAGCGAAGTTATTTTACAAGTAAAAGACTTAAAAACATATTTTAATACCGACGAAGGAGTCGTAAAAGCGGTAGACGGTATTACGTTTGACTTACACAAAGGCGAAACAATGGGGATTGTCGGTGAATCCGGCTCGGGAAAAAGCGTTACCAATCTTTCAATTATGAACTTAATTCCCAATCCGCCCGGGAAAATCGTCGGCGGGCAAGTATTGTTCCACGGAGAAGATTTGCTGCAAATGAACGAAAAGCAAATTCAAAACATCCGCGGCAATAAAATATCGATGATATTTCAGGACCCTATGTCCAGCCTTAACCCGTTTTTGCGCATTTCCACGCAAATGATTGAAACAATCGTATTGCACCAAAAGCTGGATAAAAAAACGGCAAAAGAAAAAGCTATAGAGATGCTTAAATTAGCCGGTATTCCCGCACCCGAAAAACGCATAGATAATTACCCGCACCAATTTTCAGGCGGAATGAGACAGCGCGTTATGATTGCTATGGGGCTTTCGTGCAATCCGGAAATTCTGATAGCGGATGAGCCGACTTCAGCTTTGGATGTAACCATACAAGCGCAAATTATAGAGCTTATGCAAGAGTTATCCGTTCGTTTAGGAACGGCAGTTATTATGATTACCCACTCTCTGGGAGTAGTTGCCGGCATGTGCGATACTATTTGCGTTATGTATGCCGGACGCGTAGTAGAGCGCGGAAACACAAAAGATATTTTTAGAGAACCCAAACACCCGTATACGCGCGGGTTAATACAATCGGTACCGCGTTTGGACAAAGAAAATTCGGATCGCTTGTATTCAATTCCGGGACAGCCGCCCAATGTTATTGATTTACCGCCGTGCTGTCCGTTTTTTCCGCGCTGCGGACAAACGATGGATATATGCAAAAAAGCTTATCCGCCGCTGAGCGATTTCGGCAACGGACATTGCGCATCGTGCTGGCTGTATGCACAGCAATCTGAAAATAAGGGGAGGCCGTAATGCAAAACCTGCTTGAAGTAAAAGATCTTAAAATGCATTTTTCCGCAGGCGCAAGCGGCTTGTTCGGCGGAAAAAAGAATTACGTATATGCCGTAGACGGCGTCAATTTTACGCTAAAAAAGGGCGAAACACTCGGCTTGGTAGGAGAATCCGGCTGCGGAAAGTCTACCGTTGCACGCGCAGTCGCTCAATTATATAAACCCACATTCGGCGAAGTTATTTTTAACGGTAAAGATTTAACAAAAATGCGCAAAACCGAACTTTTGGAAGCGCGCAAAAACATACAAATGGTATTTCAAGACCCCTACGCTTCGCTTAACCCCAGAATGACTACCGCATCGATTATTGCAGAGCCGTTGTATATCTATAAACAGCGCGGTATTATCGAAATGACGGATCGGGAAATCGATGCACGCGTGGAACACTTGATGGAATTAGTCGGGCTTTCAAAGTTTTTTAAAAACCGCTATCCGCACGAGTTTTCAGGCGGTCAGCGCCAAAGAATAGGAATTGCCCGCTCTTTAGCGCTCAGCCCGCGCCTTATTTTGGCAGACGAGCCGGTATCCGCTTTGGACGTGTCCATTCAAGCACAGATTTTAAACTTGTTCAAAGACGTGCAAAAAGAAATGGGGCTTACCTATTTGTTTATTGCCCACGACTTGGCGGTTATTCAATATATTTCCGACCGCATTGCCGTTATGTATTTAGGTAAAATCGTAGAAATAAGCGATTACAAAGATTTGTATGCTAACCCTTTGCACCCGTACACAAAGGCTTTGCTTTCGGCAGCTCCCATACCGGACCCCGAAATTGAAGCAAAACGCCAGCGCATTATTTTAACCGGAGACGTTCCCGCCCCCGATAAACAAAGACCGGGCTGTTATTTTTACGACCGCTGTCCGAACAGAATGGAATGCTGTAAAACAAAACAGCCGGTATTAAAACAAAAGGGAACAGGCGGTACCGACCATCAAATCGCCTGCTTTTTGTACGAATAAGTTTTAGTACTTAATACGGCGCACAAAGTTTTATAAGCGCTTGCGCTTAATTACAATTAAAAAAGCGCTTATAAAAAAAAGCGGCGGTACAACAGCAAAAAATAAAGAAATGGGCGGTATGCCGGCTGCGCTAAACGGAAGCACCGAAACCGGATCGATAATGCCGAATATACACAGCATATCGTATATAAGACCGGCATAACCGATAAGGGTGCCGGCGACAAGCATTATCCATGCCGCATCCCGCGTTTTGGAGCCTAACATAATGGCTAAAAAAGCGGCAGTACCGCCGAGCACTAATTTTATTACATATAAAATCATATCAGTATAAACCATACGTACCTCCGCCTTGCTATACAAAAGGATTTCGTTTTAATTTTATAAAATCGCCCGGATTTGCACCGAATGGAATTATTGAATTTTCTTCGTACAAAGGAGAAACAAGCAAAGCACAGTCAAGACAGTGCAGTACAAATGATCGGTAGTTTTTTTTATCTGTAACCGGCGTAAGATAGGGGCCGCAGCGTTTAAAATAAAGCAAAAGCACATCGTCAAAAGCCGAAAAATCTTTTTCAGTATATTCGCTGCAAAAGCGCTTTAAATCATACAGCGCGCGGCTGAGCGCATTAAAAAATGCCGCAGAGCAAGCTTCGCTTGCCGGTATGGACGGTACGTTTGCTTGAGTATGCGCGCCGGAAAAAGCATCGGAAAACAAAGCGATATAGCCTGCTTGGGCAAAGGGCAAGGGAGCCGGAAAAAACACGGCGTGCGCGCCGTCCGTTGCAGTACTTGCATTTGTATCGCCTGCGGCGGAACCGATTGCCCAAGGGTTCCATCGGGTACAATTTTTTGCATAAGGTAAAAGCGCGTTTAGTAAGGTTTGTTTTGAAAAAAACCAGCGCGCATGCGTATAACCGCTCACAAGCGAAAGCGCAGCTTTTTCAAACGCTTTTTCGTACACAGTCGGAAACGAGCCGGTTTGTCCGCGGTCTATCGTATTTTTTAATACGCGAAACGCTTTGCCGCCTTCACTCCCCCACCCCAACAGCGCATGAGCGTTTTCGCGGTACAAGTCCGTAACGCGCACACCTTTTTGCGTATACAAATAACAGCCGCGCGCACGCGTAACCGCGCCGAAGCGTTTTATAAATTCAGCTTTATACCACTCGGTATTTTCATGCATAAACGCTTTACCGTTTATCCAATTCGGCTTTTAAAAGCGCGGAAGCGGAAGCAGGATTTGCTTTTCCGCTTGATTGTTTCATAACTTGTCCCATAAGCCAGCCGAACGCATTCGACTTTCCCGATTTATAATCGGCTATTGCCCGCTCATTTTGTTCAAGGACTTCACGTATCAAACGCTCTATTTCGGCATTATCCGAAACAACGCTCATCCCTTTTTCCGCAATTATCAAATCCGGCATTTTACCGCTTTCAATCATACAGGCAAAAACTTCTTTAGCTTGTTTTCCGGTTATTTTTTTATCGCAAACGGCATTTACCAACGAGGCTATATGAGCAGGGTCGATACCGACTTCATCTATGCCGATTTCTTTTTGATTAAGCACTGCCAAAAGTTCGGCTAAAATCCAATTAGCCGTTTTTTTAACGTCTTTGGATAAAGCAGCTGCTTGCTCAAACCACAGCGCAATGGAGCGCGAAGAAGTGAGCGTTTGGGCGTCAAAATCGGCAAGACCATATTCCTTTTTAAAGCGTGTGCGCTTTGCTTCCGGAAGCTCTCCTACTTGGCTTGCAGCTTCCGAAATAAATTCTTCGGAAAGACTGAACGGCTTTATATCCGGTTCAACAACAAAGCGGTAATCCACAAATGAATTTTTAGTACGCTGAATAACCGTTTCGCCTTTTACTTCATCCCAGCCCATGGTATTTTTATACCCTGCATTGAATTCCTGTCTGTTCGTTTCGAATTCGGCAAGCTGGCGTTTTATTTCGTAAGCACACGCATCCTTTATCGAGCGGAAAGAGTTTAGGTTTTTGATTTCGGAAATGGGCGTATGGTATTCCGTGCCGTTTTCCCACACCGTTAAATTGATGTTGGCGTCGCACCTCATATTGCCTTCTTCCAAATTACCGTTGGTAACGTTTACATAGCGCAAAATCTCTTGAACCGTTTGCATAAACAGCGCCGCTTCTTCGGGAGAATTCATATCGGGTTTGGTAACAATTTCAATCAGCGGAGTACCTGAGCGGTTGTAATCGATGTAGCTGTAATTGCCTTCCAAGTGCAAACTTTTTCCGACATCTTCTTCCAAGTGAATGCGTTCAACCCGTATGCGTTTATATAATCCGTCCACATCGCTGTTTTCTCCGGCAAAATTATATGCATAATGATTTTTTCCGCCGGGACGGCTTTCTTCGCTTAAGTTGCGGTAGGGAATATCCACATAACCTGATGTGCACAGGGGAATGTCGTACTGGGTTATTTGATAGCCCTTGGTTAAATCCGGATAAAAATAATGCTTGCGGTCGAATTTAGTAAAACGGGCAATCGAACAGTTAAGCGCCTTTCCTGCAATAACACCCATTTGCACATAGCCTTTGCTTACACGCGGCATAGCTCCGGGAAGTCCCAAACACACGGGACACACGCGGGTGTCGGGCATACCGCCGTAACGGTTTTCACACGCACAAAAAGCTTTGGTTTTAGTGGTAAGCTGACAGTGTATTTCACAGCCGATAACAACACGGTAGCGTTCTATGCTCATTTTTCCTCCCGTGCACAATCGGTATGCCAAGATTGCGCTAAAGACAACAAACGCGCTTCGGAAAGCATAGGTCCTGCAAACTGAACACCGACGGGAAGATCCTCGGATGTTTTACCCGCAGGCACGCTTATTGAAGCGGTGCGGCTGAGGTTTACAAAAATCGTAAACATATCGGATAAATACATTGCCATAGGATTATCGATTTTTTGCCCGAGTTTAAAAGCTGCAGTAGGACTGGTCGGGCATATAATACAGTTATAATTTTCATACAAGCGGGCAATATCGCGCTGTATGCGCGCTCTTACGCTCATCGCTTTTTTGTAGCAAGAACCGGAAAATTGTTCGGAAAGCACATAGTTTCCGATAACGATACGCCGCTTTACTTCGGCGCCGAAACCGTCGCTTCTGGTTTGCACGTACAGTTCATCGTAGCCTTCACCCGGGTCTTTGCGCTTTCCGTAACGTATGCCGTCAAAGCGGCTTAAATTACTTGCAGCTTCGCTAAGCGCTATAACGTAATAGCAAGCAATGGATGCATCCAAAACGGGAAGATCGACTATATCGACATGCGCGCCTTTTTGCACAAGCCAGTTTTTTACTTTATCGAATACGCAAGCAACTTCGTTTTCAAGTCCTTGCGCTTGTATAAATTGGCGCGGGATGGCAACTTTTAGGCTTTTAAATTGCGAATCGGTAAACGCTGCGCAAGAAAAACGCAAATTGTGCGCATCAGGAAAATCAATCGATGTGTCGTCGTAAAAATCTTTTCCAGCCATAACGCTTAAAGGTAAAGCGATATCGTCGGGTGTAGTGCCGAAAATTCCTACTTGATCTAAAGAACTGCCGAATGCGACAACGCCCCAGCGACTTAAAAGACCGTATGTCGGTTTTAAACCGTACACGCCGCAATAAGAGGCAGGCAAGCGCACCGAGCCGCCGGTTTCCGTACCTAATGCAAAAGGAACCGCTCCCCACGACACTACGGCAGCAGAGCCCCCGGAAGAGCCTCCTGCAACGTAGCTTGTATCGACGGGGTTGCGCGTCGGTCCGTACGCGGAGTATTCGGTGGAAGAACCCATAGCAAATTCATCTTGATTGCACCGCCCTACGGGAACAGCTCCGGCTTCGATTAAGCGCCGTATAACCGTCGCATCGTAAGGCGCTTTATAGCCTTCCAAAATACGGCTCGCACAAGTTAAGTTTTTACCTTTTACCGAAATATTGTCTTTTACGCCGAATGGAATACCCAAAAGCGGTTTTTGTTCAAACAAACGTTCCAGCGCTTGAGTGCCCTCTTTTCGCGCTTGAGCGCATAGCGCATCGCAGTTTTTTGCATTGGAAAGCGCGTCTTCGTACAATTCCAAAAACGCGTTTAAAGGCGTTTGCGTTTTTTTATCGTTTTCAAAAGCGTCGATACAGTTTTGTACCAAACGTTCGCTTGTAAGTGTTCCCTCTTTTACAGCACGCACAGCCGACGCTACAGTATACCGTTCCATACTATGCACCTTCGCCTAAAACTTTCGGTACACGGAAATAACCGTCCATAAATTCTTTTGTTATTTTCTTTACGTCGGGAATATCAAGACCATGAACAACCGTATCTTCCCTAAGAGCATCCGCTTGCGTTGCAGGATAGGCGTCGTAGGGATTTTCGCTGTCGTCGAATTCGGATAAAATTCCGAAATATTCGACAATTTGATCGACTTGCTTTTTAAGCGTATTCAAATCCGTAGCCGACGGCGATAAGCGCGAAAGATATAAAAGAGCTTCCAAAACTTCGTCGTTTACGGCAGTTTTTTCCGTATTCATAGCGGATATCATAGCGCATTAGCGCTGTTTATTCAAGGCAAGCGTTTATGCCGTTATAAACGTTCCGGTTTTACCCGCCAAAGCTTCTTTTGCTTTTTCAAGCGACGTAATAAGGGCGCACGGAAGAGTGCGGCAATCGCCGCACGACGAACCTGAGCGCACGCCTTCGACAAAGTGTATGCACGCTTCGATTTTGGGCAGCATGGAACCTGAAGCAAAATGCCCTTCGGCTATATATTTTTTTGCTTGAGCGGCGCTTAACGTATCGAGCGCGCTTTGCTTGTCCGTATTAAAATTAAGATATGCTTTTTCCACAGCGGTTAAAATAATAAGCATATCGGCATGCACTTCAAGGGCAAGCAAAGCGCATGTGCGGTCTTTATCGATTACCGCAGACACTCCGCGCAGCGAACCGCCGGGCGTTTCGCATACCGGTATACCGCCGCCGCCGCACGCTATAACGACGGTTCCCGAGGAAGCAAGGTTTTGTATAGTTTTCGCTTCAATAATTTTTTGCGGCGGCGGCGAGGGTACGACGCGGCGGTAGCCTCTTCCGGCATCTTCTGCAAAGGTAAAACCGGTACTTAAAGCGATTTTTTGAGCTTGCTCTTTTGTATAAAAAATACCTATCGGCTTTGTAGGATTTTTAAACGCTTCGCCGTTTTCGTCTACCGCCGCTTGTGTAATAATACAAGCAACGGGACGCTCTATGGCGCGTTTTTTAAATTCGGCGTTCAGCGTTTGCGCCAAATGATAGCCGATATATCCTTGCGACATAGCGCCGCATTCGGGAAACGGCATAAAGGTTCCGGATTTTTCAAACGCATCGCTGATTAAACCTATTTGCGGACCGTTGCCGTGTCCTACAATAATTTCGTATCCTTGCTCGGCTAAATCCGCAATTGTGTGCGCTGCACGGGAAGCAAGCAATAATTGTTCTTGAACGCTGATACCTAAAGCATTGCCGCCCAAGGCAACAACCAAGCGTTTTTTTGTTTTTTGTTGCTTTTTCATTAGTGTTTTAAAGTAGCATACATAACGGCTTTTATCGTATGCATACGGTTTTCGGCTTCGTCAAACACAACCGATTGTTCCGATTCAAACACTTCATCGGTTACTTCCATTTCGGTTATGCCGAATTTACGTGCAATGTCAGCTCCCGTACTTGTCTTTGTATCGTGGAATGACGGAAGACAGTGCATAAAAATCGCTTGTTTTCCCGCTTCGCTCATAACCGCTTTGTTTATTTGATATTTTTGCAGCAGCTTTATCCTTGTTTCCCATACGTCATCGGATTCTCCCATAGACACCCATACGTCGGTGTACAGCACGTCGGCGTTTTGAGCGGCGCGATGGACATCTTCGGTAAAAAAAAGGGTGCAGCCGTTTTCCGACGCAATTTTTTTTGCTTCAGCGATTAAATCGGCTTTGGGCCACAAAGATTCGGGAGCACATGCGGTAAAATTCAAACCCATTTTTGCACAGCCTATCATTAACGAATTTCCCATATTGTTGCGGGCGTCTCCCATAAACGTAAAGTTTATGCCCTTTAGTTTTCCGAACTTTTCTTCTACCGTCATTAAATCTGCCAAAACTTGCGTCGGATGGAATTCATCGGTTAAACCGTTCCATACCGGAACGCCGGCATACCGAGCCAAATCCTCAACAACAGCTTGCGAAAACCCGCGGTATTCTATACCGTCATACATTCTGCCCAAAACGCGGGCAGTATCGGCAATGCTTTCTTTTTTTCCCATTTGGCTCGACTGCGGATCCAAAAAAGTAACGCCCATGCCCAAATCCATCGCACCGACTTCAAAAGCGCATCTGGTACGTGTAGATGTTTTTTCAAACAGCAATACGATATTTTTACCGGTTAAGTGCCGGTGCAGCGTTCCCGAACGTTTTGCAGTTTTTAACTCTTTTGCAGTATCGATTAAATAGCGGATTTCTTCCGGTGTAAAATCAAGCAGTTTTAAAAAATTTCTGCCCTGTAAGTCCATATACAACTCCTCTATACGGTGTTTAAATCGTTTTCATTTGCGTATTTAAAACCGTAGTACATAAGATTCAGCAATGTTCCGAACAAAAAAGTAAACGCCCATGTGGTAAAATGCTGTGCCGGATTTTTTACGCGGGCAAACACATCTATAAAAATGCTGTCCAAATCGGTAAACAAATTCCAACTGTTCCAGCGCAAAAACCTGCCGATATAAATGCCGAAACAGGAAACATAAATCAAGACGCATACCAGCACGTTGCAAACGGAAGCTTTGTATTTTTCTTTTAAGCGGATTTCGATTAAATTCAAACTGACAAAGCCGTACAAAAGACCGGCAAACCCGTAAGAAAGAAGCAAAATCAAATCAAACCAAATGGGTACGGATTTTTCTTTTCCCAAATGAATTAAATCAGTTAAAATATACGGCGCATTCGGAAAAAAAATAATCCATGCAAATATAATGATCGAAAAAAATAAACGGTTTTTAATTTTGCGCACGTGCAGAAAAGAAGTTAAAAGCCACGGAACAAAGGCCAAAAACAAATTCCACATTAAAAACAAAAACATAAGCCTGCGCGTAAACGCAATGCGCACAAGCGAAAGCGACAGAGAAAACAGCGATAAATACAGCAATATAAAAGTCGATTTTAGTTTAAAAATACCTTTAAAATAGCCCAACATGTACCGTAGTTATACCGCATAAAAATAAAAAAGGCTATAGCCGCCGCTGCAGAGTCGGCACAAAGCGCTAAAGCTGTAGAACTGCGCAATCCGCACAAAGCGTGCAAAGCCATTGCACAATACTTTTGTACGTGATAAAGTACGGCAAAGGATTACGTATGAATATAAAAAAGAAAAATGCATTGGTTTTATCTATTGTACACACACTGGCTTTTGCCTGTGTACTGTCCGTTTTTTCTTGCAAAACGGTGCCGACCGAGATTCCCGAAAAAGCAAGTGAAGCTGAATTGTTACAATTAGGGCAAACGGCAATAGACGAGGGTAATTACAAAGCCGCAGAATTTTACTATAAAGCGGTTATAGCCGTATACGGAGAAAACAAAGCTTCGTCCGTAATTGCAGAATATGAAATCGCTCACATGAAAATTAAACGGAAAAATTATAAAGAAGCCAAACCCGCTTTGGAAAAAATTCTTTTGTACTATGACGACCCGCAGCTGCAAGATACGCTGAGTCCCGAATACAAAAAACTGGCACAAATCGATTTGGAAAAATGCGAACCAAAATCAAAGAACGCACAAAAATAAATATAAAATAATTTAAACGCTTCTCGCATAATTTTTTGAAAGCGTAAGATGTGAAAAAGCTTTTTTCCATATTGACAAGTCTGTACGGAACAAATATTATATTACTAAGTTATATTACTTAGTAATATTAAAGGATACAAGAATGCCGGTCCGCAAGCGGATAACAATTGAAGACACGACAACAAAAACCTTGATACTTAAAAGTGCAAAAAAGTATTTTCTTAAATACGGGTATCAGGCAGCTCCTCTTAGAAAAATCGTATCGGAAGCAGGATTTACGCCGGGCGCTCTGTACGGGTATTTTACTTCAAAAGAAGAACTTTTTTATGCTGTTACCGACCCGCTGGCAAAACGGTTATCGGATATCCTTGAGCGTATCCGAAATGAGATAAATACTTTGCCGAAAAAAGAACGGCTGCACGGAATGGGAAAAGTGTACTATCCGCATATCAGCGAGATTGTTGATATTTTGATTTCCGACCGAGATGCCGTAAAACTTATTGTAAACGGAGCAAAGGGCACAAAGTATGAAAACTTTTTGAATACTATTGCAGAGCAAAACGCAAAGAACATCAATAAAGCTGAAAAAAACAGTAAAGATAAAACGCTCCGTTCGATTAAAGCGCAAACGATGGAAATCTTAATGGAAGAATATATCGCAACGCTTTTCAGGCTCATCATTTCGGACAAGGACAGAAAAACAATTACCCGGTGCATGGAACTGATCGGCAAAATATATGAAAAAGGAATTGTTGCTCTTATGCAAAAGGAGGATGAAAATGGCAATTAAAACGATTTTTAAAATTCCGCAAATGTCTGCAGACTGGATCAAAGCTGAATTGAACAAAAAATTCCCGCCGGCCGAAGCGGAAAAAAAGTACCGGAAGGTTATTGCAACTTACGAAAAGTTTGCACTTGATGCGCCGAGTATCGGCGGCAAAGAAAACCCAATGTCAAAAAATTTTTACGGTGCGTTGTCGGCTTTTGCGTACTATGAATGTATGAATCGCAATATGTCGCCGGATGAAATTACGGCTATGTGCTTCGGAATGATGATCGGCGATAAAAAAGGAGGTCAACTTTCTCGGTTTAACCTTAACAACAAGCTGGTACAAAAACTTTTCCATGGGCTTTTCTCTCTTCGTGCGAAAAAGCTGAACAAGCACAAAGCGGACGGCTCTTGGAACAATACGTGGGGAATGAAAATAAACCCGCTCCATCATAAAAAAGGAATCAGCATTCATTTGATCGGGTGTCCCATCGCCGATTTTGCAAAAAAGAACGGATACGGCGAACTGATGCCGTATTTTTGCGAAACGGACAAAGCGGTAATGGAACACTTCGGCGGTACTCTGTACAGAGAACACACCGTCGCCGATGGGTATGAAGATTGCGACTATTGGATTAAAAATAAAGGTGAATAAATAACCCGCTGCCTCTTTTTCCGTAATATTGAACGATAATTTGTAGCTTGTAAACAGTAATCGTACGGTATAATACGCAACCGCTCATTTTACGGGTACCTATGTGCGCTACAGTCCTTAGAGACTGCAAAGACTGCTTCGGTACGTTTTTCCCCATCGAGCCATTGCATTCAAAACCGGCTTTAAACTCCAGCCCTTTTCAGTAAGCGAGTATTCAACGCGTGGCGGTATTTGCGCATATACTTTGCGGTTTACAAGTCCATCTGCTTCCATTGAACGCAAATGCGCGGTAAGAACCTTTTGCGATATGCCGTGCACCGATTTTTTTAACTCGCCGAAGCGTTTTGTACCCGTCAGTAAGTCGCGCAAAATAAGTATTTTCCATCGGTCGCTTATGAGCATAACGGTAAGTTCAACATCGCATTCAGGCAGTTGTTTTTTTATCATTCTACTACCTTCTTTTAATATCAGTATCTAAAATATACTAAGGCACAAAAAAGTGCTTACTTGACGAGTATATACCTATATTGTTATTCTATCAAGAGATGCAGCATCGTACATCGTATGCAGCATCGCAAATATACCTAAGGAGTGTTTTGATGAAAATAGCAGTTATTTGTGCGAATGGAAAAGCCGGCAAGCTGATTACAAAAGAGGCAGTCGACAGAGGGCTTGACGTTACTGCGGTTGTAAGGTCAAAAAATGAAAGTGCGGCGCAGCAGGTTATTCAAAAAGACCTTTTTGATTTGACGGCGGAAGATGTAAGCGGGTTTGATGTGCTTATCGATGCGTTCGGTACATGGACGGCGGAAACGTTTTCGCAGCACGGCAGTTCGCTGAAAAAGCTGTGCGATATTCTTTCCGGGTCGGATACGCGGCTTTTGGTTGTCGGGGGCGCGGGCTGTCTGTATGTGAATGATGCTTCCGGTCATAAGATGATGCTGATTGATACGCCGGATTTTCCCGATGCGTTTAAGTCGCTTGCACAAGCTGAAGTTGATGCATTTTTGACGCTGCAAAAACGCAATGATGTGTTGTGGACGTACGTGTGTCCGCCGTTCGATTTTAAAGCTGACGGAGAGCGCACCGGAAGCTATACGCTTGCAGGTGAACAGCTTACCCGCAATGGCGCAGGGGAAAGTACGGTAAGCTATGCCGATTATGCAATCGCAATGGTCGATGAAGCGGTAAACGGCACGCATATCCGCCGGTGTGTTTCGGTTGTAGGAAAGTAAGGTTTGAATACCGGCGGCGTACGGACTGTTTTATCTGCGCGAACAGTTTGTGACGGCTGTTTTATCCGCCACAACACGGCAGTCCGCACGCACAGAACTTTGTACTATCAGTAGGACCGCTTGTTCAGTGCTTTTGCACTTGCGTCCGCAGCCGATATTTTTTATACTTTAACGCAATGATTTTATTGCCCGATTACACACATTCACTGGTTAATGTAACATCTTCCATATTAAACCACTTCGGAGCACAAGCTGCACACCCGCCTTTACCTGAAGTAGATGAGATTTTAAAAAACGGTTCGTACCGCAACATTGTATTGCTGCTTTTTGACGGCATGGGTATGGACGCGCTCACTCATTTTCTTGACGAATCTTCTTTTTTGCGCTCACATCTTTTGTGCCCAATCTCTTCGGTATTCCCGCCTACGACAACGGCTGCAACTACATCGGTAGAAACGGGACTTACCCCTATAGAGCACGGATGGCTCGGTTGGACGCTGTACTTTCCGTCCATAGACAAAAACGTAAACCTTTTTCCCAATACGCTTAAAGACAGTATCCGCCAAGCAGCCCCCTACCACGTCGGGAAAGGGGAAATTCCGTGCACGTACATATATGATAAAATAAACAGCGCACAAAGCTCTGAAGCAGCGTACAGCGTATCGAAGTTCGGAACAAATAAAGTAAAAACCAAGGGCGCTTTGTTTGAAGAAACGTACCGCTTATGCACGCTGCCATCTGCAAAATACATATACGGCTACAACGAACAGCCGGACAGAAGCATGCACATAAGCGGCACGTACAGCGGTACGGTAAAGCGGCATATAAAACAAATTGAATACAGCGTGCGCCGTTTTTGCGAGCGCTTAAAAAATAATCCGCAAACCAAGGATACGCTCGTACTCGTTAGCGCCGATCACGGTCATATTCCGGTTGAAAACAAAGAATTAACGTCCTACCCCGAATTGGAAACTATGCTTGTACGCCGCCCCTCGCTTGAACCGCGTGCTGTAAACTTTTTTGTTAAAAGCGAATACAAAGACGTTTTTCCCGGAGCTTTTTCACGCTGTTTTAAAACCGTTCGTGCAGCCGAACTGTTCGGCACAGCAAAAGGCGGCAAAAGCAATGCAAACGGATTTTGTGCTGCAGGGCAGCTTATCGACACAAAAGACGCCGAGTTTGTACTGTTTTCGCGCGACGAAGTACTTGCCATCGGCTTATTCGGTGTCGCATCCCCCCACCCGTCAACGGCGCAATCTTTAGGCGACTATCTTGCGGTGTCGTGTTCCGCCGTTACTTTGGTAGACAGCAAGCTTTCACACCATTTTAAAAGTCATCATGCAGGTCTTACGCCGCAAGAAATGCAAGTACCGCTGATTGCCGTGCGCTAAAAAGTCGCTGTACGCGGTGCATTCTGCCCGGCATAAAACAATCAAAAACATTACAAAAAAGCAATAAAAACGTTCATCAAGCATTTACAAACAATCAAAGCCGTGTTACACTCAATTAAAGAGGCAATATGGCGCAAACGCTTATCCCGGCAGGAAGACGTGCCGGCATTCTTTCGGAAATCAAAAAAAGAGGCTTTATCGGCGTCGATGAGCTGTCCGAACGCTTTGATGTTTCCGTTATCACCATACGGCGCGATTTGGATCTTTTGGAAAAAGAAGGAGCCTTAGTGCGCACTCACGGCGGCGCCGTTAAAAGCCGTACCCTTACCGCTGAAGCTTCATATAAAGAAAAAGATTCGGTGCGGCAAACAATAAAAGCTGCCATAGGCGATAAAGCCGCAGAGCTTGCAAAGGCAGGAGATACCGTATTTGTAAACAGCGGTTCCACCACTTTTCATGTTATACGCGCACTGTCCTCAATTGCAGGAATAAAAATCGTTACCAATAACATTCGTGCCGCTCTGGAAGCGGAAAACAGCTCTGGTGCAGAAATCATACTCATCGGCGGACGCTACCGCAAACACACCGGATGTACCGTAGGGGATTTTGCCGCAAGCCTTATAGAACGCTTAAATGTGTCCAAAACCTTTATCGGTGCCGACGGCATTACTCTTAAAAACGGCATAACATCCCCTTCTTCGGAAGAAGCGGCGATAACCCGTATGATGATAGAGCGCACCTGCGGTCCTGTTGTTGTAGCGGCGGATGCTTCAAAGATAGGTTGTGTAACGGCTTTTTTTATAGCCCCTGTACAAAAAATCGATTATTTGATAACGGACAGTGCGTTTGATGAAGAACTCAGAGATGAATTCGAACAAAGCGGCATAACAATAATAAAAGCGGAAACAGCCGGCTGCTAAACGGATGTTTCCAAAGGAGTAAACGATGGCGTACCAAGATGCGTACAAGGACTGCGTGTGGGTAAACTTTGAAACAATGGAAAAGTTT
Organism: Treponema lecithinolyticum ATCC 700332; assembly: GCA_000468055.1. Classification (GTDB taxonomy): domain Bacteria; phylum Spirochaetota; class Spirochaetia; order Treponematales; family Treponemataceae; genus Treponema_C; species Treponema_C lecithinolyticum. Next base: position 129,321 of record KI260566.1, read on the forward strand.
ATGAAAGACTGCCTTATGAAAAGCGGCGTTCCGGAAAGCGACGCTCAAATCGTAAGCGATGTGCTAATTGAATCGGACAAAAGAGGTATCGATTCGCACGGCATCGGACGGCTTAAACCTATTTATATCGACAGAATAGACGCAGGAATTTTAAATCCGAAAACAAAAATCGATATTGTAAAAGAAACGGAAACCACCGCCGTGCTCGACGGAAACAACGGCATGGGGCATGTCGTTTCAAAAAAAGCTATGCAAATAGCTATAGACAAAGCAAAAAAACACGGCATGGGTATGACCGCCGTCAGAAACTCAACTCACTACGGCATTGCCGGCTACTATTCACTTATGGCAATTCAAGCGGGTATGATAGGCATTACCGGAACAAACGCACGACCGTCAATTGCACCGACATTCGGCGTGGAAAACATGCTCGGCACCAATCCGCTTACCGTAGGCTTTCCTACCGATGAAGAATTTCCCTTTGTACTCGATTGCGCAACGTCGGTATCGCAGCGCGGTAAAATAGAATTGTACAGCCGTGCGGGAAAAAAACTACCCGAAGGCTGGGTAATCGGACGCGACGGCAAAACCAGAACGGACACCGACCAAGTGCTCGTGGACTTAACCAAAGGCAAAGCCGCGCTCGCACCCATCGGCGGTATCGGTGAAGAAAACGCAGGTTACAAAGGTTTCGGCTACGCTACGGTCGTAGAAGTATTATCTGCAGCTTTGCAAGGCGGTGCATTTTTAAAAGCGCTCAACGGTTTTGATTCCGACGGCAAACGCATCCCCTATCCGCTCGGGCACTTTTTTATTGCAATAGACACCCAAGCTTTTCTCGGACTGGACGTATTCAAAAAAATTGCAGGATCGATTATGCGCGAACTGCGTAACTCCGAAGTTGCACCGGGTGCCGAACGTATTTACACTGCAGGCGAAAAAGAATGGATTGCATGGAACTACCGAAAAGAACACGGCTGCCCCGTTCCGCCTGCACTGCAAAAACAAATGACAGAACTGCGCAACCGCTGGCAGCTTTCGTACACATTCCCGTGGGAAAAATAACAGGAGGACGATATTATGGATGAATTAAAAGAAAAAGCCCTTGCATATCACTGTATGGACGGTAAACCGGGCAAAATACAGGTAATACCGAGTAAACCCTGCGCTACGGCAAACGATTTGTCGCTTGCATACACGCCCGGAGTTGCCAAGCCTGTTTTGGAAATAGCGGAAAATCCGCAAAACGCTTATAAATATACTTCCAAAGGAAATTTGGTAGCGGTTGTTTCCAACGGAACCGCCATACTCGGCTTGGGCAATAAAGGAGCGCTCGCTTCAAAGCCTGTTATGGAAGGAAAAGGCGTTTTGTTTAAACGCTTTGCCGACATCGACGTATTCGACATAGAATTAAACACCGAAGATCCTGCAAAAATCATCGAAATCGTAAAAGCTATGGAACCGACTTTCGGCGGCATAAACCTTGAAGACATAAAAGCTCCCGAATGTTTTGAAATAGAACAAAAATTGATCGAATTGTGCAACATCCCCGTTTTTCACGACGATCAGCACGGTACCGCCATTATATGTACGGCAGCTCTTATGAACGCATGCGAAATTGCAGGCAAAGCACTTAAGGATGTAAAAGTCGTATTTAACGGCGCGGGAGCTGCGGGCATAAGCTGCGCAAAAATGTTCGTTGCCGCAGGCGTTCAAAAAAACAATATTGTTATGTGCGACAGAAACGGTGTTATTTACAAAGGGCGCGATACGCAAATGAACTCACAAAAAACAGGGTTCGCATGCGATGACAGCGGGGATCGTACCCTTGCCGATGCGCTTAAGGGAGTCGACGTATTTGCAGGTCTTTCGTCAGCCGATTGCGTTACACCGGAAATGCTGCTTTCTATGGCGTCAAACCCCATCGTTTTTGCCATGGCTAACCCGAACCCGGAAATAGGTTACGAGTTAGCGGTTAAAACACGGTCCGATATTATAATGGCAACCGGACGCTCCGATTTTCCCAATCAAATAAATAACGTACTCGGTTTCCCTTTTATATTCAGAGGCGCTCTGGACGTAAAAGCAAAAAAGATATCGGAAAAAATGAAAATGGCTGCAGCAAAAGCGCTTGCAGAACTTGCCAAACAAAGCGTACCCGATGAAGTACGCAGCGCATACGGCAGAGATTTTTCTTTCGGTAAAGAATATATTGTTCCCAAACCATTCGACAAACGGGTTATAGAATGGGAAGCCGTTGCCGTAGCCAAAGCTGCATGCGAAGAAGGCTTGGCACGCAAACCCATAAGCGATTGGGAATCATACAAAAAATCTTTAGCAGAACGGATGAAACAATCTCTATAAATATATCGCTATAGATACAAGATATAGAATAAAAACAACAAAACCGCTATACTGCTGCACAAGGATTGTACGCAATATGAAAAGTTCAAAAGAAAAAAAAACACGTTTACGGATAATCTTTGCAGCAGCGGCGGTTGCCATATTGGCAGCGCTTATCTTTATACCTAAAAAATCAAAAAAAAAAGAAATACCGCCCCTTGAAGTTAAAAAAGAAACTTCGTCAAATAAAATCGAAATTTCAGGCTATATAGAAGCGGCGGAAGTACAAAAATTGCAAGCCCCGGGCGAAGGCATTATTCAAACGGTTCGGGTAAAAGAAGGTGATAAAGTAACAAAAGATTCGCTTCTTTTTGCGCTCGACAGCACCAAACAGGAATACGAACTTGCCCAGCAGGAATTCGCCATTAAACAAGAAGCTATCAACGGTCCGTCTAAAAAACTGAATTTAATGCAGCAGCAAAAAAAACTGCTCGAAAAGCAAATCGCCGATAGAAAGGTAACTGCAAAATTTGACGGTACGGTGGCAATTCTTAATTTACAGGAAGGTCAATACGCAAAGGCTCAAGACAACTTCGGCGCCTTAATTAACCGCTCATATCTAAAAGCAACAGTGGAAGTTGTTGAAAGCGATTCGTCCCGCCTTAAAATAGGACAAAAAGTTGAATTAAAATTTCCGGCACAACCGGACACAAAAATAGAAGCCGAGGTTACCGCGTTTCCCTCTGCTGCCCGCGTTACCGACAGGGGAGCTTCCGTACTCGATGCCAAAATACGCATAACCGATCCGCCCGAATACATTTTACCCGGCTATTCTTTTTCCGGCTTTATCATTGCCGGCGAAGACGAAGAGATTTTAACGGTGTCGCAAAACGCAATCCGCTATAAAGAGGGAAAACCTTATGTAGATATTATCCGCGGTAAAAATACCGAAGAAGCGGCAGTTACCGTAGAGCCGTATATACGCGGCTTTGTAAAAATTATCTCAGGCGTTGCCGAAGGCGATAAATTAAAAGATCAGGGCGAAAACTAAACTAAGGAAAAACCAGAGCCGATGATTGAAGATTTTATAAACGCGCTGCAAAATTTTAAAATAAATAAAATGCGTACGCTTTTGTCGCTATTGGGCATTGTTATCGGCGTTACGGCAGTCGTTATCGTTACCACGCTGGGCAATTCGCTGGACGCAACGGTAAAAAAAATATTCAGCCGCTTTACCATGGACATTATGTACCTTGAACACTGGCAAGTAGGAGAAAAAAAACTGCCCTTTAACGAAGAGTTCCGCAACGGCCTTAAAAACAACATAAGCGGTATAAAAAATATTTTTTATTTTTCGTATTTAAATGGAAGTACTCTGTCGCGCGGTAATATATCGGCATCGGATAACCAAATTATCGCATGCGAATACGGAGCTATTGAAGCAAACGGTTACGAAATCGATTACGGAAAATATTTTACTCCTTCGGATTTTATAAACGGCTCGCATAAAATTATTTTAGGCAAAAAAGTTGCCGAGCATTTATTTCCCGAAGGAAATGCCGTCGGCAAGCAGCTGACCGTGTACACCCAAAAGGCTCAATTTGCGCTTACCGTTGCAGGCGTTTTAAAACACAAAGAGGTGTGGGCATACAGTCCCGACCGTGTTGCATATATTCCATTTGCTTTTGTAACTACAAAAATACACCCCCGACCGCACATTGCTCGTGTCGATGTCCAATTATACGACGAAAACGAAGCCGAAATCGTTTCGCGCCAAATGCAAGAGTATGCAGATAAAAAAGCAGATACCCGCAATGCACTGTGGGTGTCTTCGGCAAAAGCGCAAATGCAGGAAAACAATAAAGTATTCGGCGTTATAGGGGTAGTGCTTACTTCGATTGCAGGCATTTCGCTTTTGGTAGGCGGCATAGGCATTATGAACATAATGATTGTAACCGTTACCGAACGTAAGCACGAAATAGGCATACGAAAAGCGCTCGGAGCGACGAACGCCGATATCCGCAATCAATTTTTAATCGAATCGGCAACCATTACGTTTACCGGCGGTTTACTCGGAGTTATACTGGGAATATGCATAAGCGCACTTGTAGGAGCTTTTGCATTCCCGAAAGATTGGGACTTTGTATTTGCTTTTAATTTAGGCGGAACCGTAGCAGCCTTTGCAGTATCGGTTTCTACCGGTATCTTTTTCGGACTAAACCCTGCACTCAGAGCCGCAAAACTTGACCCCGTTGAAGCGCTCAGCGAATAAAAAACGTTCCGAGTTTTTTAACTTACCGGAACGCGAAACTCAACCAGGTTTAAGATCCGGCCGGCAGTAATTTTTTTTCAGCAGCGCCAAAACCGGTTTTTGCAAAACATTTTTTCTTAAAAAGTTACCGGCGAAGAGACTTGAACTCTTACACCCTCGCGAGCAATAGATTTTGAGTCTATCGTGTCTACCATTCCACCACGCCGGCGTAACTCGGATGACGCGCCGCTTTCTGGTTTTTCCATTTTTTCGGCTTTTTCATCCGCACGTACTGTAACACAATTGTTAAAAAAAGTAAAGCATTCTGCTATGTTATTTTTGTTCACATACCGTTCTTAATCGTAATAGTGTGTATGAGAGGGAATCCCATAGCAGCAAGAGCTTTATATAGACCTCATACTACGGACAGTACAGGCTGTATATTATGAACCACTTCACAAAGCTAGCAATACAAGTCCTAACGCGGGGAATATATTACCAACCAACTTGCAAGTCTGTTGGTTCATTAAACAGTTTATAACTTGTCTGACTATTTATAGTAAAGAAAGCTTTACTATGAAAGGAGATAGATTTTCCTGAATATCTTCAGTTAATATTTCACTCGATAATATTTTCAACAAATCATCAGGAAAAGCACAATACGATTTTAAAAAAAATTTATCTACAATATTATTTTGTATAAGAGAGTTTATAACACTCGCTATAACAAATGGTTTTTCATTTTCTCTTAGATTTTTTCCGATTTCTTCTTTTCTTTCATTCTTACGACTTGCACTCGAAAAATAAGACTGAGCTTTTGTCCGCGTTATAAGCCCTAAGTGATACGCTCTCATAACCACCCCTCCCATTGACATACCCCATTTTCTTTTCATTTCAAACAAAAAAGGTTTAGTTGGTGATATAAAATCAGTTATAAATGATTTCTTTGGAATTAGAAAAGCACCGGCAAAGAAGTTAGCTTGTTTTTCCATAAGTTTGTTTAATTCTACACTTCTCTTTTCACTTTCATCAATACCGCTATGTAAAAAGATATGCCCTAATTCATGCGCAAGAGTAAACCTTATCCTATCCCATGAATAATCTTTGTTTATATATATGTATGGGCGCCCCCCCCCTATACAAGAAAAGCCATCTACAGGGGCAATAGTATTATCATACAAAAAAATAAAAGCTCCTCTATTTTCAAGAAACGTCATTAAATTCTGTATTGGTCCCATTCCTGCATTCAATTCTTTTCTTGCCTCTAGTGATATTTTTTCAATTTCATTTGTCGACAGTTGCTCAAATGGTATATCTTTTGGAAAGATACAACTATCTTTAAATGTTACATAGTCGGACAACAGTTGGGTAAATTCAAAAGAGAATTGTTTTAACAAATCTGCTCGCTGTTTCCCACGCTTTAATGTATTTGCCTTTTTTCTGTATGAGATTTGACTCATTGAAGTATCAATAGATGAAGTGTAAAAAAAATCTATTGGAAAATTCAATGCGTTAGCAAGTTTTATTTGTATTGCTCCATCAGGATTTCTCCCCCCCCTTTCATACAAACCTATTGAGGCTTTCGTCACTCCAACCATACCAGCTAAATGATCCATACTAAAATCATTCCAAAGCCTAGCCTGTGTGAGTCTAACTGGATTAAATTTTTTCATGCCTTACTTCTGTTAAATCTATTGATAATATCTGTTTTTATATCGTATACAGATATGTCCGGTTTTTCATTTATTGCATCATGATTTTCTTGTATAATAGTAGTATCTATACAGTTCTTACTTTCTGCATAATAAATTGGAGCTTGTCCATCAGGTTGTTTGAATATTCCAAAAATCCCTTTTTCATCCTCACCAAAACAAAATAAATAATATATTTCATTCTTGGTTTTATTAAAGAATGATGGATGTGTAAATTCCTGTTGAATACTTGGATTTTTCATCCGCTGCACATCTCTATAAAGCGCAGGACGCGGGAAACGAGTTCTTTGTTTTAAGTACTGTAAATGGCATATAATAATAGTTGTTGACGTGCTAGTATCAAGTATCATTTCTACATATTTATACCCTGCCTTAGTCTTTTTTATAGTTGTATTAAAACTATAAAAATCATTTAAATAATTGGACAAATATATTGTCCAATTTTCTGATTTTTTTCTTAATCCAAGTTCACGTTGCTCTTGCAACAACCTTGTTATTTTTGAATATGATGATAATAACGCCATCTTAAAAAACGATAAAACAGCTTCATCTATCTCCAACACACGCTCTTTTCTATTCATATCTCTTCCCCCTATATATATTTTACCTGTACATATTATCATTTTTTCATTTATTTTGTCAACACTCTTCAGCAATACTTCAATTGTTCTACACCACTTCAGCTAAAACTTTGCCATGTCTTAGAAAAGCATTGTAGATCGCTGATAATAAATACCATCCATACTCGCCCTCTTACTTCAACTCTTTTTCAGAACTGCTTCATACTTAAACTATATCAAGCGAAATATTTGAATAAGTTCCTTTTTGTCTTTTGCATATACGATATTATCAAGCACAAAAATCATTAAATCTGTACCTCTTGAAGAAAAATTCCTGCCCAATTGGGCTATGAGAATTGCCGGCAGTTTGTAGCTTTCAGAATCGGAATCAAAACTGCCAAACCGTTTTATCATCTTCTCTTGAGTTGCTGATAAATCAAAACATTTGATGGTAAAATTTCTCTTTATGTTCCCTCCCACGGGAGTTCCTTTAAAACTCGATAATAATATAAATTTATTTCCTCCCATTCTTGTTTTATAAAATTATGATTTATTTCTTTCATGTTTTGATTTATGTAGTTTTCAGAAATATTACGCAATTTGGCATAAAACGCTTTTAGATCTTCTTCCAGATTATTTACAAGAAAATAAACACCGCAGGTTACCATACTTACGCTATCTTCCGTAAATGCATTCTATACATAGATTTTACATTTTCTTCACAAATAGTATAATCATAACATTTAATACGTTTTACTTCCATTTGCTTATTATTACATTTTGCTGATAACACATTTGTTGTGCGTTTGAACCTAATAACAAAAACGAATCGGAAAATCCGCAATACTTTCCAACAAACCCAAAATAAATATTAGACCAAACATCTAAATAATAATCATGATAATTATACTTGTGATAAAAGGATTCTGAAGGAGTCCCTGACTTTAATGGTCTATTAACTGCACAATAGTGAAATTGTTTTTTTATTTTTTCTTTATGATCCCAAGGTTTATCTGTATCAACCATAGCAATCCATTTGGCAACACCTATTCCTTTGATTACAATCGGATCGGGAGGGGGAGCAAAACTATTTTTGTCATAATATTTTTCTATATAGATTTTATAATCTAAATAATCATAGATTTCAGATGCTTCTTTGCTTTTGATATTAGTTTTTATTTCATCAACAATATATTTCGCAACTTCGATTGCCCCATCTTTTTCATGGCTGCATTCCATTAAATTATAATATTCCGTAGCGGTTTGATTTATCTTTAGCTGCACACAAATAATCTTCAACAAATCATTCTTTGAAGCAGGAATTTCAATATTCGAATTTTTTATAATATAATCATTTTGTATAATCTGTTTGTTTTTTTCTTTTAACCAAAGCATTAATATGTATTGATTTCTGCCGGTATTTTTTATACCTCCATTCTTTAACAATATAGAGGAGTAATGCCAAACACCCGTTTTTTCTTTTACGAGTTCAGTTTTAGTATTTATATCCGTATTGCTCATATCTAATCCTTGAAAATAATAAAATACTCACCGTATTTCAGTTCTTTTAAATCAACGAAGCCGTTTTCATCAGTACTGCCTTTTATTGTTGAACCATCTAACAGGTACACCGTGTATTTCTTATTTGCAAGAGGTTTTCCCGTTCTCTTATCCGTAAACTTTGTTTTTATCCACCCCCTGACATCCAGCTGCCCGCTTTCCGCACTCTTTTCTCCGTCACACTCAACGGTAAATGCATATTCGGGCAGGGTATAGCCTTTTTCTTTTTTCTCCTGTTCGCTGTCCGCATCGTCATCGTCGGCGGTGTAGACTACCTTCCACGCGCATTCTATTTTGTTGTTTTGCACCGTTGTTTTAAGTGTCGCAACCTCGTCGTCGTTACCGTCATCGTCTTTTTCTACAATCTTTATTGTTGCGCTTGTACCGTCGGCTATATTGTGTGTATCGGCGCACAATGTTACTTCATCGCCGACTAAGGCTTTGGTGATAGCATCGCTGTCTGCATTGAGAATTAGAGATTAAAGGCTTCTTTATGTAGTATTCATTAAGCATAATAAAATTTATTCTCCTTAATATTCATTTATACAACCTCTTTTTTTAGAAATTTTATTGTGACATTTTATTGAAATTTTTTTCAGAATGAAAATAATTGGATAAACAAGAAAACATTGAATAAACAAAATAGAAAAAAGATGATAAGTTTTTAA
>KI260567.1:0-59590 GCA_000468055.1 Treponema lecithinolyticum ATCC 700332
CTTTTATCAGCTGTACAGCGGTCATCGTTTATGCCCCCTTTTGATTGGCAGTACATATGCCGATGTAAACACCAAAGCAGAACCTTCTGTTGTTTTTAAAACCGTCTTTTTCATAGTAAAGTCTCGTTATGAGTATAACGGCACAGCTTTGTTTGCGTCAACACGCACGCGACAAGCACACGCTATAGATATGCGCGGCGTACATGGTACACGGTGCGCTTGTCCGGCTTATACAATGTCGGTATAATGACATTTAAGAGAGGAAGAGCGGTATGAATAAAACGGCTGCCGAAAAGTTAATCGCTTTTATCGACAAAAGTCCTTCGGTGTATCACGTGGTACACAATGCGTTGGATTTTTTACAAGAGAACGGCTTTGTCTATTTAAAGCGCGATGAACCCTTTGATTTGCAAAGCGGCAAAAAATATGTTGTTACAAATAACGGCAGTGCACTTATCGCTTGGCAAATGTGTACCGACAATCTTGCTTTAAGCTCTGCAAAAGGCGGCTTTAAAATTATTGGAAGCCACAGCGATTCTCCGACTTTTAGAATAAAACCGAACCCGGAAATTACGGTAAACGAGCATTATTTAAAATTAAATACGGAAGTATACGGCGGTGCGATTTTATCGACGTGGTTTGACCGACCGCTTTGCGCTGCAGGCAGAGCGCTTTTAAAAAGTGCCGACCCTTTACAGCCTCACGTGCGTCTTGTCGATTTTAATAAAGAATTGCTTGTTATTCCGAACCTTGCCATTCACATGAACCGGGAAGTAAACGAAAACTGTTCTTACAACAAACAAAAAGATACGCTACCTATACTTTCGCTTATAAACGAAAACACAGGTAAAAACGGTTTTTTACTTAAACATATTGCCCGAACACTAGATGTAGCAGAAAGCGAAATTATCGATTTTGATTTATATTTATACGACAGACAGCCGGGCTGTTTTATCGGTTTAAACGACGAATTCTTTTCGGTAGGGAAAATCGACAATTTGGGTATGGCGTACGCTTCGCTCGACGCACTGGTACATACACCGCCGTCTCAAAGCTATGTGCAGCTTGCCGCAGTGTTCGATAACGAAGAAGTCGGCTCGGCAACAAAGCAGGGAGCGGCAAGTCCCTTTTTATACGAAACACTGCAGCGCATTGTACTGCAATCGTGTGCAAAGAATCCGTTTGAAACGCTGCAAATGCTTTTTGAGCATTCGTTTTTAATTTCTGCAGATCAAGCGCACGCATTGCACCCGAATTATACGGAAAAAAACGATATTACCAATTTTCCTTTAATAAACAAAGGACCGGTAATAAAACACGCGGCATCAATGTCTTATACATCCGACGGTTTGTCTGCGGCGGTGTTTAAAAGCATTTGTGAAAAAGCGCACGTTCCGTGCCAAACCTTTGTAAACCGTTCGGATATGCGCGGCGGCTCTACTATAGGACCTATTTCATCTTCTCACGTAAACATAAAAAGTGTGGACGTGGGCAACCCCATTTTAGCAATGCATTCGGTACGCGAATTGGGCGGCACGCAAGATCAAGAATACATAACAAAAGCTTTTAGTCAATTTTACGCGGATTTTTAAACCGCAAAAATCCGCGTAAACACACTCAAAGGCATTTTTTAACTTCGGATTCTAAATTTGCTTATTTTTTGTTCAAGCTCATTGCTGACTTGTTCCAACTCTGTAGACACACTGCGCGAAGTTTCCATAGCCAAATCCAAAGACCGCGCATTTTCGGTTAAACTGTGCATATCGATTTGAACGTTTTCCGATATGTTGTTTACTTCTTGCATCATATTGTTTATTAAAGCCGTTTTTCCGCAAATGTCGCCGAAACGCGTTTTTAATTCGCCGAATATCGTATTCAAATGCGATACGGCATTTTTTATACCGCCGCTGTCGCTTTCCAAATCAGAAAGTCCGTTTATCATATTGGAAATGTCGGTGCTTAAACCTTTTATGCTTGTATCGATTGAATCGAAGATAACGCTGGTGGAATGTGTTTGATTTTGTGCATTTTGCACCGTGTACACAATGCCTTTTACACTGTCTGAAATATCGCGCGAGCCTTTTGCGCTTGCTTCGGCAAGCTTGCGTATTTCACCGGCAACAACGGCAAAGCCTTTACCGATATCTCCTGCATGGGCGGCTTCTATTCCCGCATTCATAGCCAGCACGTTCGTTTCGGCGGCGATATTGTCTATAAGCGTTACCATTTCTTTTATGCGTTCGGTTTGCTCTTCTATGGACGCCATATGATTTACCGATTGGCTTAACAGCGAACGTCCCGAAGAAGAAAGTTCTACCAGCGTTTCGGCATTTTTACCGACGTGTGTGGAATGTCCGTACAGCGATTTTATAATACCGTTTATGTTTTCTACGGAACCGGAAACGTTTGAAAGCAAATCCGCATGGTTGGTTAAATTGCTTTCCAAAGAGGTAATTGCCGTCGATATGGTTTCCGAATTCCGTTTGGTGTTTTCAATGTTTTCTTCAAGCGATAAAAGACGCTTACCGACAGTTTCGGTTGCCAAAAACGTATTGTTTGTTACCGTTTTAAGGTCTGCGATAACACCGGTTACATCCGTTCCCGATTTTCGGTTTGATATAACAGCCGTTTGTATTTGCACAAGTGAATCGTTAAGATAGTTGGTAAAACCGTTGAGCATTTTACCCAGCGAGGAAAGTTCGTCCCGTCCTTTTTCTGCAAAAGAAACGTTTAATTCGCCTTGGCTTAATTTGCTTACTTCTCTTTCGTGGCTTGCTATAAGGTGTGAAAGTTTATTTGCCCACGTAAACGAAAATACCAATCCCGTGCTCACAAAAACAATACCGATGATAACCGATAACAGCATGGCAAACATTTGTACGCGCTTCATATTGCGGTCGACAACGAGCTGCTGCTCGGAAATGGTTGTTTTTATAAGCGTTACTTTATCGGCAAGCAAGTTTAATTGCCGCGTGTAATCGCTGATCATTTCGTCGCGCTCGTCGCTTTGATAGTAATTATGTTTGTATAATTGCAGCGGCGCAAATGCGTCGGCAACAAGCACTTGCTGTTTTGCCTGATCGTATAAATCGCTGTATGCTTTTTGAATGGAGTACAGCGAACTGATAATCAAAGGGCTGAAATCTTTGATAATTTTAAAGCTTTCGGCAACTTGTGAGCCTATGCTCGGAAGATAGGTTACATTGTCCAAGTGTTTAAAAGAACTTTCCACGTCTTTGGTAATCGTCTGCATTTCAGGTATTGAAACTGAAAATACCGTAAATACGCTTCTTTGTGCCGTAAGCACGGCATGATCCAGTGACGAATAAATTTGGTCGAAATATTGCGTTTCGTTGCGCATTTTTTGCAGCGGCATGGATGCTATTAAATATAAACCGAATGTAAAAATGAACACAAAACAAATAAACAGTACTAAAGAATTAAGCTGGGTTTTGATCTTCATCTTTTTCCCCCAAATATATTGTTATACAATATTTTTAAATCGACTGTAGAATAACACAGGTTTAAAATATTTGCAAGAAAAATCTTTTTTTATCGTAAAAAAAATTTGATGAAAATGCAGTTTAACGAGATTTTTTTGCGCAGCGCCGCCTCTCAAGCGAGAGTGCCGTAAAATTTAAACGCAATTTATTGACTTTTATGTGTGTTTCGCTATAATAAAGATTAGTTATATCTAACTAATTAGAGGAGTTGTTATGAAAAGGTTACAAAAACTTATTTACACGATTTTACTTTTCTCAAGTATACTGATCGGCTGTAACCAAAATGTTGTGTCTTCTTCCGGGGGAGGGGGGGGCGCCGGTGCTGACAATAGCGGCTGGAAAAAAGTACATATTTCCGTGCTTGACGGCAATAACCAAGTTTGTACGCTGAGCGGCAGCGGAAACAACTATTTTACGACGGTAAAAACCGAAAAAGCCACGGTTTCCGTCAGCATACCGCTTGGGGCAGAGGTTAAAATAAACGGAGAAAAAACACGCTCCAAAGAACTTACGTTTGCAGCAAACGGAGAGCAAAAAAAGGCTAATGTTTCCGTTTTTTATAGCGGTACTACGCAAAACTACGAAGTAACTATCCGTTATTACAAAGGTGCGATAAAAAAACTTACCGTTAAAGATGAGGGCAACAATGCTGTGCCGGTAGTTTCTCCTGATGCATACAGTTATACGGCAAGTATTGGAACAAAAAAGGCAAATATAACCGTTGAAACTTTTGATGCGGCAGACACGGTAAAAATCGACGGCGAAAAAACAAAGACAAAAAATATTGAACTTGCTCCTACTGAAAAGGAAAAGATTTTGCCGGTAATCGTTACCCACGAAGGCAATGACGAAAACTACACGGTAAAACTTTTATATAGCGACCCGAACGAAGTGCCTAAAGCGGCAGTGCTGAAAAGCATTACCGTAAAAAATGCGGAAGCTCCGGCTCAAACCTTTGCACTGTTGCCGCAGTTTGCTCCGTATAACGATACGTATGCAATTTCGGTTTCGAATAGCGTAAATAAAATAAAAGTAGAAGCTGAAGCGGAAACCGGTATCGATGTTCAAATTGACGGCGGCGAAGAACACATGCTTGTTGACGGCAAAAACGTTATAAAAATAAAGGCGGTACAGCAAGGCAATTCCGCCAATGCGTATGAATATACAATAAACATACAAAAAGCTGCTGCAGGTGCTTCCAACGATGCGTTTCTTAAGTCTTTGACTTTGAACAGCAAATGGGCAGGCAAACCGAAAGACTGGAAGACGCCTCCCGCGCCGTTTGCTAAAGAAACATATACGTATACCTGTACGATGGACGCGCACTGCGACGAATTTTTTATTAAAGCCGAACCCGAAGAAGCGCATGCCGTTATGACGGTACAAGCAAACGGTGAAGATCCCGTTCCCTTAGTATCCGGCGAAGATAAAAAGTTTGTGCCCAAAAACGGTACAAATACCTTTGTTATTACAGTTACCGCTCAGGACGCTTCTACCGTAAAAACTTACACCGTAACTGCGGAAAAAAAAGAAGGCAGTTATGTATTGAAAAACCTTACGGTGAGCGGGGTGCCCGATTTTTATACGGGACGGTACGAAGAGTATAAAAAAACCGGTATATTCGGTTCAAAACGTTTTGATGTAAATGTTTTTGAAACAGCGATTCCGGTAACCGTAAAGGCGGAACCCGAATTTCCTGCAAGCACTACGATGAAAATCCAAATCAACAAAGGACCGGAAAAACCGTTTGACGGTACGCAAGTCGTCGATTTTTCGGATACATGGAAAGCTAAAGGAAAACCCGATACTAAGGATCGTGTACTTCTGACAATAAAGCTTGAGTCGTCCGTAACAAGCGATCCTCAAGACACATACTATCTGTGGTTGTATAAAAAACCTGCAACGGGCGACAACGATAATACGCTTAAAAGCCTTGAAGTGCAGTACTACGGAAACGGCTATAAATTTTATGCCGTTAACTTAAACGAAACGTTTGAATCAACCAAAACCGATTATTCGGTAACTTTACCGTACGGAGTTCAGGAAATCAGAGTAACGGCAACGCCGACCAGCGAAAAAGCTTATATAGACGGTTGGCGCGGAAGCAAAACAAACGCATTTTTCGGTCCGTTCGATACGGTAAAAATTCCTGTAGTTGCTGAAAACGGCGATCGGAAAGTCTATGAAATTACGGTTAAGCAAAAACCGAAAACGACTATAAAGATAAACAATATTACGGAAAACCAAACCATTGACTTAAAGGTTTTGTCGTCCGGTCTTTCCGTAACCGGTGAGTTTGATGGTCCTGACGGAGTTGTCGATAATATCTGGGTCGGCTCTTCGGGATTGCCGATACAAAAAGACAAAGGCGGTAAATGGGTAGAAGCATCAATAAACGGTAAAACATTCAGCGCCGTTTTGCCTTTGGAAACGTTAAAAGAACTTCCGAACGGTTTGCGCGATATAAAAGCGGGCGCTTTTAATTTTTCAGGCAACGCTGTTGCTGTAACGCGCGTACCGGTTACCGTAACGGGGAACCCGGTTGCAACCGCTCCGGTTTACGTAACAATAAAAAAGGCGGCAACGGTTACCGGTTCCATTCCCGCAAACGCTTCAATGAGCATTATAGCTTTGGATCAAGAGCTTTGGGGAAAACATGAAGACGTGGTTTATGCAAGTAAAACGGTAAGTCCGATCGGTACTTTACAGTTCCCCACCAAGATACCGCTTGCCGGCATAAAGGCAGGCGTTGAATGCCGCGTGGAAGTATATATATACGAACGTATCTTAAACAAAGATGTGCTGTTGTATTCCGGTGTCGAAAAAGTGCAAGTGCAGGCGGGATCAGGCAACGCGTGTACGGTTGAGCTGAAAAGCGCTCAATAACTGCGGTATTCAACCGGTACTGCAAAGTACAAAATTACGAGGGCTGCCGAAACGGTAAGTGCCGGCGGCCCTTTTTTTGGAGATAACTATGAAAAAGCGCACCTTTTTTACTGCAGTTTTTCTAACATCGCTCGGCACGGCTTTACTTTTTTGTTTTACAGCATGCAAAATGGACGTTCCTATAAGTAAACCCGCCGTCGACAACCGGGAGCCTATAACCGAATCCGATATTTTCGGCGAGTATGATGGAGATGTTATACCGGTAATGAACGGTATTGTATTCGGCAAAACTTCAGAAAAAATCCAAATAAAAAAATCGCCGGGAACGCAAAAAATTACGTTTAGGACCCGGGAGCAAACTTCGTATAAGTCGATTATGCCTGCGGATTTGAGTTATGGATTCAAAGAAATTACGCTTGTTCCCGCTGCGGACCGAAAGTCTTTTTCTTTTAGCGCAACCGGCGGCTATTTGCGCTTGCACAGTCCGCCGAGCGATATAACTGGGGAAGAGGTAAGTACAAAAACCGTTCTTAAAGACGGCTCCATTTATAAAAAAGAAGGGAAGGTGTATATCAAGTATATCGTTGAATATGATGTGAATGATATACGCGCAACTATACCTACGCTGCCGAAAGATCACAAAACATTGGCTTCTGTTATGAAAAACGGTGTAAAGCAGTAAAAATAAGCATTAAAATCAAAACGGAACGCTTAATAAAAAACCGCCTCAATGCGAGGCGGTTTTTTATTTATAAATTAAAATCATAAGATGTATCGGTATAACCTGGTGCACTAACGGCAAGCGTTTTGTATGTTCCCGCATCGTTAATGCCTATTTCGTATTCGGTGTTCGTACGTAAACCGTAAAAGCGTATTGTACCGTTGTTTTCATCGGTTATGCCGACCGAAGCGCATATACCGTTTGGTTTTTCGTACAGCCACACGGTTTTCTTTTTTTGCGCGATGCCGCCTTTTTTTACGGTTATAATTACCGCTTTTTCGGAGTAGCGGCTGCCCTCTGCGGGAACAGAGCCGCTTTTTATTGCTTGAGCGGCTTTAAGCACATTTACTCTTCCATAGCCGTACCATTTTGAAAAACCGCGCACATCGTACTTGCCGTACGGAGAAAGCTGGTCGATTTTGTCGGCGGTGTTTTCTAAAAGCGTTTTAATTTGGTATGGACTTATGTTCGGATCAATCGATAAAAGATAAGTGAGCGTTCCGGTTACAAAAGGCGTTGCCATAGACGTTCCGCTCATCCACGTATAACTTTTGCGCAATTCGGGAGCGGCGGTATTGGACCAGTTTGTGCCGTTGTTATAACAGCTGTAAATGCTGTCTCCGGGAGCGCACACGCTTATCCATGAGCCGCCGTTACTGAATGCGGCTTTTGTATCGTCCATAGAGGTTGCGCCTACAGCCAATACACCTTGAAGCGCTGCAGGATAGGAAGCGACTGTTTTTCCGTCGTTTGCCATTGCGATAACCGGCAGTACACCTGCTGCGAGGGCTTTGTTCATCATTTCCACTTCATACGGGTGTATCGAATAGCCGCCCAAAGATATATTGACTGGTACGGTTTTTTGCGTCAGTTTCGGGTAAGCGCTTACTTCGGCAGGTAAACCTGCAAAAAGGGCAGGGTTGCGGCTTCCCGGTTCTTTTCGCAGTTCGCTGATGATTTGTGCAAGGTCGCCGAGGCAAGAATACACCGAATACGAAGAGCCGCCCGTTTTGCCTAATCCGCGGTACGTAATCAATTTTGTATTCGCATGAGAAACACCGCAAATGCCTTTACCGTTGTTGCCGACGGCCGCAATGGTTCCCGCACAGTGTGTGCCGTGTCCTACGTCGTCCCAATTATCATTTATCGGAATTATCTGGAGCGGATTATATTCCGCGCTGCTTCCTTTATGCAGAGATGATTTTGCATACAGGATGATAGAGCCGTGTGCGTCATAAAAGTCT
Source organism: Treponema lecithinolyticum ATCC 700332 (assembly GCA_000468055.1). Lineage (GTDB taxonomy): Bacteria > Spirochaetota > Spirochaetia > Treponematales > Treponemataceae > Treponema_C > Treponema_C lecithinolyticum. The sequence goes on from KI260567.1 coordinate 8,355, forward strand.
TCGTGCAAGCCGTTAACGCCGCTGTCTACGATGGCGGCAAGCACCGGGTGTTTTGCATCGCTTGCATCGTATTCTTTAAATGCTTCCAGTGCATGGGTTACGGTTAAGCCCCAATCCGCAAGGGCTGCTTTTGGGTCTTCGTTTACATCCCCATCTTTTGTGCCGAGCGGTTTTACCGAACCGGAATGGGCGGATGAGATCGTTTTTGGGGTACGATACGGCGGCTGATCGTCGCTTTGCATTGCTTGGGGCGCTTCGTATTGATAGTCCGGCTGTGCATACAAAATGCCGTCCAGCTTTCGTACTGCATCGCGGAATTGTGCGGCATCGCCTGCGGATTTTACCAAAAAGTATACGTAGCCGTCGTGCAAATCGAGCGTACTTTCAACGCTGCCGTTCAGTGCGGCAAAGGAATCGCCGTTTACAAAACGTGCGGCTTTAACGATTGAATAATCTTTGTTCACTTTTTCGTTTTCGTCGCGCCGTTCTTGCTGTTCGCTAATCCATTCGGCTCCGAACGGACGCGCTGTGCTGCCGGAAACGCCGGATGTTCCGCCCTTACCCGTTTGAATAAAACCGGCAGGGCAGCCTGCAAGTAGTACGGCAAAAGATGCCGATACAAGCAGCACTACGACCGCTTTTACGGCAAAGACGTGTTTTTTGTGCATTATATTTTTTGTGTACATATTATACCTCTAATTTTATGCTTTTTATTCAGCGGTTACTCTAAAGAAATACTGCCCGTTTGAACTGCTTGCATAGCGGATGGCGTTTGCAAAGCTTTCGCTTGAACTGAGCGGTTCAATATCCGTACCTATTTCATTGCCGTCTACGTCTTTACTTTTCCATGCGGCAGAAAAAGCCGCAGGTTCGTCGTCGTAGGTTTCTTTGAGCCTTTTTCCCCAGTCGAAGATGTCCCACGCGTAGGTAACGCCTGTTTGGAACTTTTCGTCCTTGCACTGCGGGTGGTTGAAACCTTCAGTTATAAGATACGCCGGTTTAATTGTTATAACGCCGTCCTTGTACGAAATAAAATCGTCTTCCGTAAGATTCGAAGCAATAACTCCTCTCGTTTGTAATTCTTTAAAAGAGTATTCCTGAGGGGTCCCCGATATGGCATACTGTAAAGCGAGTTTTTCGCCGCCGTTCTTTTTAAGGTAAAAAGTCGCTTTACCTGCAAAAATAATTTTTTGATTTGAAGTTTTTTCGGTAACGAACAAACCGAACGAAAAAGAGTCTGCAAGTTTGTGCTCCCAAATATCGGGATTTGTCAGACGGAACGAAAAACTCAAATTATTGAGCTTCGATTTTTTTACAAAGCCGTTGTCGGCGGGACTTTGCAGTTCGATAGTGTTTGCAGGCAACAGGCGTGCGGTTGCCGTCGGTGAAACAAGGTTTTTACCGCTGCCGTTAAAAGGTCTGACTTGATATTCGTAAGTTACGTTTTCTTCAAGCGATGTGTCCGTATCGTAACCGAGGTGATATCCCTTGTATGACGGCCAGTTCGGATTGTTTTCACCGGCATAGTCTGCCACATATTGTCTTTGTCCTATGTGGGTCCATTCCGTTTGACCTTGTAAGCGCCGGTAAATATCATAGCCGCGGATGGGTAAATCCTGCGAGGAGGCATCTTTGACTCTAAAGTACAGTAGCACTTCGTAGGTATTGCTTTCCCCGTTGTGCGATCTAATACCGAAGGGGCTTATTGCCGATTGGTCCGGTAGACTAAAAAGTTTTAACGAATGCGGAAAGCGGTGCATTTCAATCCGAAAGTCTTTTACTGAAGAGCCGCTTATATCTGTAAGCGCCGGACGGCGTTCTTTAAATTCGATGGAATTGATATGACGTTCCACACGGTTTCCCGCCGTATCGTATGCGCTGATGATAAAGTCGTCTGTTTTATTCGGAAAGGAAATTTTGTCGAAATTGAAGCGGGCGGTGCATGTCCAGCTGCCGTCGCCATTGCGGACGCATTCGGGTGAAACGGAAGCTATTTTGTTGCGTGAAGAAGGCGAAGAGCCGACTGCAACGGCGCAACCGAAATTGCCGTTAGTCGGTACCGCTTGAATGGCGCGCGAAGGGGCGCGCAAAACAATTTCCAACACCATCGGCTTGTCGACTGCTCCCGCCCACACGCCGCTGTCTTCAAAGGGTACGCCGTTTAATTTAACGGATTGTACGCTCGGAGCTTCCGTTGCAGCACCTTGTTGAGGAGTGCGCTGAAACATAGTAACCGTTTGCGCGTTCGCGCTTTTAACCCAGTAATTTTCAATAACGGAAGCGGCGAGTTTGTTTTTTTCTCCGCTTAAGTATAAATCGTAGCATTGTCCTTCGGGTAAGTACAACTGTGCACTGCCTCCGCTGACCGTAACCGGTTGGCAAGCGGCGGATTTTGTGCCTGCTTTGTATGCGCTCAGGATTGTGCTTTCCATTTGCGGGGTGCCGCCTACCGAATCCAGTATATTGACGGTGACGGCGGTGCCGCTGGCATATATGCCGTTTTGTTGAGCTCCGTTCGGGCACGATGTAAAAAAACATACAAGCGCGCATAAAAAGCAAAACGCTGTATATCTTGTAAATTGTGAATACTTCATAGTTAGTCTATTAAAACAAAATGCGGGATAAATTTCAAGTATACGTAAAAAAATCAAAAAAAATGCGGTTTAACGGATGTTTTGCCGTCAAACCGCACATCGTATAATTATGTAAAAGAGTAATTATTGTTTTGCATAGGCTGCAGCATTGGTTCCGGCAATTTTACCGAATACGGCTATGTCTGCCATAGCGTTGCCGCCCAAGCGGTTGGCACCGTGAACGCCTCCGGTTACTTCTCCTGCAGCGAATAAGCCCGGTACTGCGTTTGCGTTTTCGTTAAGCACTTGCGTATCGGTATTGATGGCAAGACCGCCCATAGTGTGGTGGACGGCAGGAGCTACTTCAACCGCATAAAACGGAGCGGTTTCGATTTTGCGCGGCATATCCTGTCTTGCAAAATCACTGTCTTTTTTTGTATCGACAAAGCTGTTGTAGCGTTTTACGGTTTCTTCCAGTTCTGCCGGAGGAATATTCAGTTTTCCTGCTAATTCGGCTAAGCTTGCACCTTCGGTAAGCAAGCCTTGTTTATAGTAGCTTTCGATTGCTTTAAGTGAATTGCGCACGCCTTGATCGAACAGCAAATAAGCGGTTGCACCCGTTTGTTTTAAAATGGCAGCAGACATTACATCGCGTGTAGTCATTTCCTGTTCAAAACGGTTGCCGTCGCGGTTTACCATAATCGCGCCGTTGCCGCGGACAGCTTCGGTAATCATAAGGTTTTTTACCGGAACAACGGTCGGATGTGTTTGAATTTGGTCCATATCGACCAGGGCAACGCTAAACGGTTTTACCAATGCCAATGCATCACCGGTAGCTCCGGGAAAATTTGTCGTACCGAAACCTTTAAGATTCGGTTTATAAGAAACAACCAGTTCACTGTTTGCACCGAAACCGCCGGTAGCGATAATAACGGCTTTTGCATGTACGGTATACTTTTTGCCGTTTGACAAAACGGTAACGCCGGCAGCCGCGCCGTCTTTATTTACAATGGAAGTAACTTTACTGTTGTAGCGGATATCCGCTCCTGCATTTTCGGCAGCTTTAAGCATAACGCTTGCAAAATGCGATCCGACGGCAGCGCCGCCTGCAGGACGGTGCGCTCTTGCGTTTGTGGCACCGCCGGTTCTACCCACGTCGGATAAATCCATTCCCAAACCGATAAGCCAGTCGACCGTTTGTGCGGACTGTGAGGTAAGCGTGCGTACAAGGTTAGGGTTGTTTAAGTTTTTTCCACCTTTCATTGTATCTTGATAAAACTGCTCATTGGTATCGGCAATGTTCAGCTTTTTTTGCACCGATGTTTCCGATGCGTTTAAGCCTGCCGTTGCATAATTGGTATTACCGCCTGCAAAAGGCATTTTTTCCAACACGATAACGGAAGCTCCCGCTTCACGCGCGGCAACTGCAGCCGAAAGACCTGCACCGCCGGCGCCGACAATAACTACATCAACCGTATCGTAGCTTTGCGTTTTTGATGCACAGCCCGAAAAACAAATTGCGCACAAAAGAACAGCACATACAGCAGTTAAAACGGCAGTTGAAAATCCGTTTTTTTTCGCTTTTTTTTGAAAATTCAACATAAAATCTCCTATTATAAAAACATTTACAAGCAGTTTTAACTGCCGAAAAAGTTTTTATTGCATATAATTTATAGTTTTTTATCGATAAAACTATAAAAAAAGTACCGAACACGCAAACCGATTGAACGTACTCGTTCGGTTTGCCGCACAGCGTTTTTATACACTGCGACGGTTCGGTAACTTAAAAAAAATTAGCGGGCTTTTATAGCACCTTGTTCAACCGCTTTTTTTTCTGCAGCTTGAAGTGCAGCGATGGTTGCTTTTGAAGAAAACGTTGCTCCCGATACGGTATCAAGTTTATCCGCTTTCCCGGTTTTTACCGCTTGAGCTAAAACCGTTTCGATAGCAGGTTTGGTAAAATCGGAATCTTCGCTGGAAACCAGTTTTGCAGCGGTGATTTTGCCGTTGGAAAACGTCGTTTCTATCGTAATCAATCCTTTAAACCCTTGTTCTGCGGTTTGTACCGTAAGAGGCGGGGCTTTTTTTGCACTTATGGTAAAAAAAGCAACCAATGCAAATCCGATAATCGCATATATAACACTTGCGGTTACGGACGTCTTTTTTTCATTCATAGAATCCCTCCATAAAAGATGCTTCAAAAAATATAAAATATAACGCTAAAAAAGGCAAGAGTAGGTACAGGTTTATTTTTTTTATTTTTCGACTGCAACGTCGGCTTTTTTTTTACTCCATAAAAAAATTCGGTAGACGGTGTTAAATTGCTTAGTATAATTGTCTTTCGGCAGTCTTTGTGGTAGTATATTGAAGCTTATGGCAAAAAAAAATATCGGCGGTGTGTGCGTTTTTTTGTGCGTATGCACGCTGCTTTGCTCTTGCAACCGTTCCGTACGCTCATCGTTAAGTCTTTCCGTTCCCGAATCTAAGCGTACTTCCGGTTCTTTTTCCTCATTTTTTTTAACGGCGCTTAACAAAAATGCGCGCTATGGCCGCATAACAAACCCCGAACAATCACCGTATTTATATTTTGAATTTGAAACGGAAACGGCTGCGGCGCTTAAAGATTTTTTAACTTCATCTTCGTATGCGCTCGAATTGCAAATAAAAGCCGAGTCTCCTGCCGGCACCAAAAATACCTTTATTGCCGCTTTTTTATACGATGACGATTTTACTGCTTCGGGCGCCTTAAAAAAACAACTGACAGACCGCGCTGCGGTACGTGCCCGCATTGAAAACGCTTGTGATTTTACTCTAAGCATGGGCTTAAAAGAAGCTGCCGTTTCCGCAGGACAAGCAAGTAGCCGCACACAAGCAAACGCAAATTCCGGCGGTACACAAAACGCGGCGCTCGGACAAACTCAAACGAAAACTCAAGCGCTCGCCGTACGCGGTTTTATGCTGTATGCGCAAGTACCGCTTACAATACAAAATGCGTCAATAAAAAAAGCCCGGTACGGCTGGCATAAAGAAAATTCACGTTTATGGTGCGGGTTTTCCCACGAGGGCGGTTTTATACCGGCTGAATTACTTGCAAGTTCAAGCGCGCATGCAAAAGGTTTTGAAAAAACGGTTTTTTCCGGTGTGCCGGCGGCAAAAAAAGGCGAGCGCCAAACGCTTAAAATCAGCTTGTGCTCAAACGGATTTGACAAACAAGCGCATACAATGCAAACAAATGTTGACAATAACGAGCGCACGGCGGCTGCGCAAGATTCATCCGCTGGGGGGCATGCGGACACTGCGCTAAGCTTCGACAAAGATTCCACTGCGACGGCTGCGGCAAAACAAAACACCGTACGCTTTGCTTGCGGCGGGCGGCGTATAACGGTACAGCGTTCGCCTGCAAAAAAACAGGAACTTACGCTGGACGGCTGTTTTGTTCCGAACGGTTTTAATTCAATCGAATTTGTATCCGGCGCACAGGCGGTGTGCGGTGTAACCGTCGAAAACACGGAATATGAGCCGCTTAAACCCTTAACCGCGGATCCGGGACTTATTTTAGACTGGCCGCAGCGCTCGTGGCGGCAAAACGCGTTTGAACTGTTTTCGTGGGAAAGTTTTCCTTCGGTTTTAATATTCGATTGCGCCGATTACCGCATTCAAGACGCTTTTTTTAAACGCATTTCTTTTTATGCCGAAAAAAAAGGCTATGCCGGTACCCTTGTGCCGGATACAAAGATGAGCGGTATGCACGGTTTTAATGCCCACGATTACCGCGCCGAAACGCTCTCTTCTTTTTTTGCCAAAGCCGAACAAGAGGGTTTTAAGCTTAACGATTTTGAACTTTTGCTGCGCGATATTTTGTATAAAAACGGTGTTATCGAACGCTCCGCTGCCGGTATCCGCGCTGGAAACGGCGCCGTTTTGTCCATAAGCAGAGAATCGCCGCACTATCTTCGCACTCTTTTTATAACGCATGAAGGGCTTCACGGTATATACTTTACCGAAAAACAATTCCGTCAAACGGCGGATGCGGCATTCGAGCGCCTCGATAAAAACTCTCGTCTTTTTTTAAAACGCTATTTTGAACTGACGCCTTCGCTTAATTACAATACTGCCGACGAATATTTATTTAAAAACGAGTTTATGGCATATACGCTGCAGCAGCGTGTTGAAAACGTGCAAAACTATTTTATCGATACTTTATCGTACCGAAAAGCGGTAAGTGCTGCAGAGCCCGAGTTGTGCGACTACATCCGTGCGAGTAAAGCTGCTTCGTTTGTGAGCGCGGCACAGCAGATGAGCGGTTTTTTATACGCAACATGGGGTATAAAAGCCGGCAAAATTGCGCTGGTATCGATTGAATAAGGTCCGCCGCGCTGTGCTTAGCGGCTTAATGTGTGATCGCCGACGGTCCCGGTTTATGCGCGTTTGCAAAATCCAAATTAAAACGCTTTTCGGATGCAACGGTTGAAGGCGGTCCGTGTCCGGGCATAATAACCGTATTTTCTTGCTGAGATAAAATCTTTGATTGAATATTCGTTATTAGCGTATGTTTTGAATAGGTACTGTTTGTGTATCCGGCTTGTCCTGCAAGCAGCACATCACCGGTAAACAAACACAAGCCGATTTTGTATACCATAGAATCGGGAGTATGACCGGGCACCGAAATGTAGTCAATTTGTAATCCTGCTTCCGTTACACTGCCGTCCCCTTGCAGTACAAAACTGTCGTTTTCGCACACTTTGTAATCGGCAGCATATATTTTCGGACGGTATATTTTTTTTAGCGTGTGTAATCCCATAATGTGACTTTTATGGTTATGCGTAATAAACACGGCACTTAAATCATATTTGTCTTGTTCAATTTGATCTATCATTTTTGTCGTAATTTTTCCGGGATCTACGATGAGCGCTTTTTTTGTTTCGGGATTAAGAATCAAATAGGCGTTTGAAAAGCCTTCGATGTTCAAATGAAAATATATTTTCATCATAGCTTGTCTCCGTTACAAAAGATGTCTTCTTTTTGTTCGGGACTGAACAGCGCTTCTCTGGTATTGGACAGTTTGAACGATACATCGGTTTGTTCGGCTTCATAAAAGCAGGTTTTTTTTATATTACAATTGCGGAACGATGTTTGCACCAAGCGCGCACTTATAAAGCGTGAATTATACAAATCCGAATCGTCAAAAGAAGATTGCAAAGCCGAAACACCGTTAAAATTGTTATGAATTAAATCCGAATCGGTAAAAATAGCATGCGAAAACACAGCTCCGGCAAAAGATGAAAATTGAATGTTTGACTTGATAAGATTGCAATCGGAAAAAACCGAAAAATCGAATATGCACATGCGTATTCTGCAATTTTCCGAATGAATGCCCGTAAACGTGCAGTTTTGAAAATTACAGCCGTAAAAATGTTTGCCGCTAAAATCGTCGGAAGCAAACTGCATATCCGCTGCCGATAAGCCGACTATTTTATCGTGCGAATCAATGTATTCACGGATAGACTGCTGCAATTCCTGTTGGTTTTCGCAGTGTTCAAAACAGTACGGGGCTATAGGTAATTCGCCATTTCTTTCGCCGCCTGCTGTTTCAATCAGGGAAACGGCAGGTTTACTGCAGCCCTTTTGTCGGCAAATATCGAACGTAAACATAGCTTGTATGTTAAGTTATTGCACTCATTATGTCAAACGGATATGATGTACATATGTGCTGGAAATGCGGAAAAACGCTCGATATTAGCCCTCCGGTAAGCCGTTCGGAACAGTGTCCGTCGTGCGGCGCCGATGTACGCAGTTGTCGCAATTGCACTTTTTACGATGTCGGCGCTCCTTACGATTGCCGTGAACACATTGAAGAGCCGGTAACGGATAAAGAAAGAGCGTGCTTTTGCACTTGGTTTTCCCTTAACCCTTCGGCAAGCGGCACATCTTTTTCCGCTTATACCGGTGCGCTCTTTTCAGCTAAAAGCGCTGCGAATTCGGTGCGCCCTGCAGCAGTGCAAGCCGAACAGGCAAAAAATGCGTTTAATGCTTTGTTCGGAGACAACGCATGAGTTTTGCAGCGGACTTTGTGTTTTTTGATTCGGGAACCGGCGGCATTCCTTACATGCTCTACCTTAAGCAAAAGAGTCCTCATTCAAGCTGTGTGTATGTTGCCGATACAAAAAACTTTCCCTACGGCGAAAAAAGCGGCGGCGAAATTGTGCGCTGCGCTTCGGATACGGTACATTTGATTTTACGCCGCTTTGTACCGCGTGCTTTTGTTGTTGCTTGCAATACTCTATCGGTTACCGCCCTCGAACAACTGCGCGCCGCATTCCCTGCCGTTCCCTTTGTAGGTACGGTGCCGGCAATAAAACAAGCCGCCGCCGTAAGCAAAAACCGCCGTATCGGTTTGTTGGCAACGCAGCGTACGGTTGACGAGCCGTACACAGCGGAACTTGCACAGCGCTTTGCCTCGGACTGTACGCTTATAAAACGGGCGGATCCTGCTTTAATCGAATTTATCGAACACGATTTTTTTACCGCTTCGGAAGCCGATAAAAAAGCGGCGGTAAAACCTGCCGTAAACTTTTTTTTGGAAAACGGGACGGATACGATTATCTTGGGCTGTACGCATTTTCTTCATATTGCCGATGTGATTGCACAAGAGGCGGGAAAAGAGGTGCAGGTCGTCGATTCAAAAGAAGGAGTGGTAAATCAAGCTTTACGCGTTGCGCCCGCAGATTCCGCCGTGCACTGTAAAGCCGGCAGTACCGACTGTACCTTTTTTATCAGCGGTCCTTCCGGCATCGACGAAGCGCCTTACAAAGTTTTGTCAAAAAAACTCGGCATCCCCTACGGCGGCATTCTTGCGGAGTATAACGTTTAAAACATCTTGCGGACGTCCCTCATTTTTATTTATTTTACTCCATTATTTTTTTTGTTTTGCGGTGCCCGTATAGTTTTTTATAAAAAATTATTCTTTAGTTCTTTTTCCAAATCGGACGGTAGCTTTTCATGCATGATATCTTTCCATGCTTTTATAAGCTGTTTGGGTTTTACAACATACGGATCGACGCCGATGTATTTAATTTTTTTATTTGAAACCAAGGATTTTGCAACAGCCATTGCAGCTGCGACTCCTTGTTCATACGGGCGCTGAGTGCTTAAACCTTTTACCATTTTTTGGCGCAACATATTCATTGAAATATCATGATCAAGATCACATGTGAACACGGCAATATCCAATCTTTTTAAATCGGTAAGGGCACGAATCGCTTCAAGTGCAGGCTGATCCCATGAAATATATAAACCCTCGATTTCGGGGCATGAGTTAACCAAGTCATAGCAGGTTTTGTATGCGTTTGAAATCGAGATAAATTTTTCACATGCAAAAATATTTATATTAGTATAATACTCTCTGACAAGTTTCTCTGCAGTAGAATCTCTTATCTGTGTTCCGTAAAAAGGTATTCCATGGACAAGAAAACCCACCGTCACATGTTCCCTTTTTTTGTAATATTCGCCAAGCAGTGTTCCGACATTTCTTCCATTTTCGTTTTCATTTACCGAAACACATGAAACATATGTGTCGGCATTAAAACCGGCGGGAACATTGCTTAAAAAAATAAGTTTCATCTGTTTTGATAATTCCGTAAATTTAAGAGACGTAAGATTATCATCGGTAGGTATTGCGATCAGAGCGTCGGGTTTTTGCAATCTAATCGCATCCAGCTGTGCAAGCTGTAGTTTAGGATCGAAATCTGCATCCATAACGGATATTACCGAAATTCCAAGATTTCCCAGGGTTTCTCTGATCCCTTGTTCGTGCAATCTTGCCCATGCAGTTCCTCCGTAATGAAGAGAAATCGCAACCTTGGGCTTTTTATTTCTGATAATTTCTTTTTCCCTTTGCGTTAATTCCAATTCTTCAGGTGCGGTTGCTTTTTCTCCAAATGGCCCCATGCTGATCATCTGTATAGATTTACCTTGTATAATTTCAATCGGTATGACAATCTTCTTTGTTTCGGGTCTTTCACCCTGTAAAAGTTTCATCATAAGGACATTTGAACTTTCTATAATTTTTGAAACATTCTGTTTTAATACAGTCAATGGGGGAGAGTACAATTCACTCCAAGGAGAGTCTCCGTATCCGATAACGGATATGTCTTCAGGGCAATCCAAACCAAGTATTTGAAGGACTTTAATTAACGACAAGGTAAGATTGTTTCCGCATGTTATGCAGGCTGTAGGTTTTATGTCTTCTAAAAACGTTCTGATCTTATGCTCTTGATTTTCCATAGATTGCTCTGAGTCAACGGTAAGAACCAGAGAATCTCTAAAGAAAACATTGTGCTCTGCCACGGCTTCTCTGTACCCTTCAAGCTGTTCTGAAACTCTCGATGGGTCATTTTCTAAAACAATAAGAGCAATGTCATGATGTTTGCAGATTAAAAGCTGCTGTGTACTGAGGTAGACGGCCTTTTTATAATCGGAAATTATTTGATATATGTTTTTAGAGTTAAGTTTTCCGTCCAAAAAAACTATGGGTTTGTTTATTTTTATTAAACGTTTATAATTTGCAATGTTATTTGTGGTAGGTATAATAAATATGCCTGCAATAGTTTTATCGGCAGCTAAAGAAGTAAGTATGTCTTTTTCTTGCGATATGTTATTACTCGTAATCTCCACGATAAAGCGGTAATTATGTGACATGAAATACATTCCCAGCATAGTGGCAATTTGAAGATTTACGGTACCGGAAAGATTGGGTAATAATAGGCAGATTACGGAACATTTGTTTCGCTTTTTCAGACCGGTATCTTTTATGTTGTCAGTGATATACCCCAACTCTGCAATAGCTTTAAATACTTTTTCATTCAGGTTTTCGGCGACAAACCTTGTATGATTTATTGCATGAGAGACGGTTGCAATCGATACCCCCGCTCTTTCAGCTACATCCTGTAAGGTAACTTTTTTATTATTTGCCATCGGTGTTCCTCAAATTTTACGTAAAATAATAACATATGATTGCATAAAACACAGAGAATAACAAGGATAAAAGCTTCTGTGTGCGTGTAAAAAGAAACAGCCTGATATTTTTTACAGGTTTTTCTATTATGGTGTATAAATTTATACAGATTATTTGCACTTTGTAATATTTTACGTAAAATTAAAGAAAAAGTCTATATAAAATAAATATTAAAATAAATTTGTTGACATATACCTTATATCGTGTTAATATTTACGTAAAACAAGGGCGGTTGTATCCGCCAAACAAGGAGGCTGGTAATATGAAAAAAGCAGTAAGCATAATCTTATCGCTGTGTGTTGTTTCTATGGCAATGTTTGCCGGAGGAGCAAATGAGAAAAAATCGAAATCTCTTAGATTTGCTTTTTTGCCAAACACGCAGAACAACACATTTCAGAGCACAATGAACGACACTTTTAAAAAGCTTTGTGCCGAAAAAAATATTGAATATACTTGTCTGGATCCGGACTACGATCTGAATAAACAGCTGAATCAACTATCGGATGTTGCAACTCAAGGCTATGACATGGTATTCGTAATTCCGGTGGATTCAAACGGTATTACTGCAGGACTTATCGAGCTTAAAAATGCGGGTGTTCCCGTAATCAATGTCGATACATCTGTAGGAAAGGCGGATTTGGGCTTGGTTTTATCGGTTGTAGCAACGGATTGTTATATGGCCGGACAGCTTGTCGGACAACAGATGGTCAAGGACTTTCCTTCCGGCGGACAAATTGCAATTCTGGATTTTCCGTCAAACGAAAGCTGTGTAGATCGCGTAAACGGATTTTTAAACGGACTTGGATCCAATAAGACTAAATTCAACATAACGGCGCAGCAGGACGGAAAAGCGGCTTTGGACGCATCTTTAAAACTCGCAGAAGATATCATTACGGCTAACCCCGACCTAAAGGCCTTTTTCTGCATAAACGATCCGTCGGCTTTAGGAGCTGCTGCAGCGGTAAAAGCTGCAAATAAAAGCGGTAAAATAAAAGTATACAGCATAGATGCTTCTCCCAGCGGAAAAAAAGCTTTGCTGGACGGAGAATTTGCAGCCGTAGCCGCACAAGTTCCCATAGAAATCGTAAAATACGCATTCCAACAAGGACTCGATGTGCTAAGCGGCAAGCAGATCAAAAATTCCGTTTACCTTGCTTCTCACTTGGTTTCCATAGACGAAGCTAAAAAAACACTCAACGACTGGCAGTAATTTTCAATAATAATCAACACGAAGGAAAGCATTCCTTTCCTTCGTGTTACATGTTTTCAAGGGTAATATTATGAATGGTCCGATCCTGGAAATGAAAAACATATCAAAATCATTTTCAGGCGTTTATGCGCTCAAGGGAATAGATTTTTCACTGGAAAGAGGAGAGGTACACGCTCTGCTTGGCGAAAACGGTGCAGGAAAATCTACTCTAATAAAAGTGCTCGGAGGCATATATAAACCGGATTCGGGATCTATAAGTTTAAACGGAGCTCCTGTTGAAATTAAAAATGTACATACCGCCCGAGAATATGGCATAGGAATAATCCATCAGGAAATAATGCTGGTTCCTTCCATACCGGTTTACAGAAATATTTTTCTTGGACGGGAGATAACAAAAAAAACAGGAATTCTTGACGAAAAGGCAATGATCCTTGAAGCGAAGGACAAGTTAAACTCTCTCGGGGTGGATCTTGACGTCACACGGAGAGTTGAAGAATTGACAATAGCACAACAGCAGATGGTTGAAATAGTTAAGGCCATCTCATTTAATGCCAAAATACTTGTCATGGACGAACCTACCTCCTCAATAGGAAAAGAAGATGTAAATACTCTTTTCCGGACGATCGAGCGTTTAAAAAAACAAGAAGTAAGCATCATCTATATTTCTCACAGAATGGAAGAATTATTCCAAATTTCCAACAGGATCACCGTTATAAGAGACGGACACTTTGTTGGTACAAAATTTACTCAAAAAACCGATACGGATGAACTTGTATCCATGATGGTAGGACGCGCTTTAGAGAAATATGATTTTCGTACCGGAATTTCATTTAAAAACACTCAAACTGTTTTAGACGTACAAGGGCTTTCGAGTGAATCCTTTAAGGATATAACTTTCAAAGTTCATAAAGGAGAAATCCTCGGCTTTGCAGGCCTTATAGGGGCCGGACGGAGCGAACTTATGATGAGCATCTTTGCAAACACGCCTCATCGCACGCAGGGACAGGTATATTTAAACGGTGAAAGCGTTTATTTTAAAAAATCTTCTCAAGCTATTAAAAAAGGAATCGGATTTGTTCCTGAAGACAGAAAAAAACAAGGATTGGTTTTGAGCAATTCGGTAGGCTTTAATATGGTACTTGCGTCTCTTGATCGGATCATGCGCGGATTTGCCATAGATACTGCAAAGAAGAATAAACTGATTCACTACTATGCGGATAACTTTAAGATAAAGGCATCATCTTACGATACCGACGTTATAAATCTTTCCGGAGGCAACCAGCAAAAAGTTGTCATAGCCAAATGGTTATCTACCGATCCCAGCTTGTTAATTTTGGATGAACCTACGCGGGGTGTAGACGTGGGCGCCAAATTTGAAATTTATTCAATAATTAATGAACTTTCGAAAGCCGGACTGGCAATAATACTGATCTCCAGCGATCTGCCGGAGGTGATTAATATGTGCGATTCCGTGTGTGTAATGAAAAGAGGCCGATTGGTAAAGCAACTCACAAAAAACGAATTATCGCAGGAATTAATCATGAAATATGCGGCAGGAGGATGATAATGAACAATAAAACAATCATAAAAGTAAAAAACCGGGGTATGTTTGCAACATTAAAAAATAACGCAGGCATATTGGTTGTTCTGCTTTTTTTATGTATCTTATTAACGTTTCTTACGGATAAATTTTTTACCGCAAATAATATTTTGTCCGTTTTAAGACAAATTTCCATCAATATGTATATCGCAATCGGAATGTCGTTAGTAATTATCCTTGGCGGCATTGATCTTTCAGTTGGGAAGATCGTTGCGATGACGGGAACCTTGACCGTAGGCTTTATAGTCACCCAGGGTATGCCTATATGGGCGGCTATTATTTTGGGGTTACTCATAGGCACGGTTACGGGATTCTTATCGGGTTTGTTTATTGCCAAATTCAATGTTCCCGCTTTTATTGTAACCATGGCTATGATGAATATTACAAACGGCGTTGCCTATGTATACAGCGGTGGAAGATCAACTCGAATTCAGGAATCTTTTTTTGTTAACATAGGGACGGGCTATTTGTTCAATGTTATTCCGTTGCCGATTGTCTACATGCTAATTCTCATAATTATATTTTCATTTTTGCTGAATAAAACCAAATTCGGCGCCTACATATATGCGATCGGCGGCAACAGAGAATCTGCAAGGTTAAGCGGCGTGCCTATCTTTAAAGTTGAGGTGTTGATATATACCATCAGCGGATTTTTATCCGCTTTTGCGGGACTAGTCCTTTCAAGCAGAATGTATTCGGGACAGCCTTCAGTAGGAAGCGGCTATGAACTTGACGCCATCGCCGCATGCGTACTCGGTGGGATTTCCATGTCGGGCGGCAAAGGTCTTCTAAGCGGAACCGTAATAGGTGCGATGGTCATCGGTATCATTTCAAACGGTTTAAACTTACTGGGAGTAAGCTCTTTTTGGCAATTGATAGTAAAGGGCATAATCATCTTGATCGCAATCCTGATAGACACTCAAAAGGGCGGCAACGGTATATTGCGTTCTTTTATTAAAAACAATAATAAGCGAGCGCACTAGTTCAACAGCTTATAAAATCGATATTTTGTTAGATTGTCGAATTTTAAGGAGAATAAAAAAATGACATCAAAATTATTCAGACATACAAAACACTGCCCGTCAACAGGCGATGCAATTCCCTTTTTTCATGACGGCACATATCATATTTTCTCACTTACCCCGCCCCAAGGCACTACAGTATATCCCGATCGACTTAGAACTTCATGGTGCCACACAATTTCCAAAGATCTGCTTCACTGGGAAGAATTACCCGTAGCCATACATCCGGGCACAAACGATGATGCGGATTCTTCAGGTGTTTGGACGGGTTCCGTTGTTTTCGCTAACGGAATGTTCCATGCGTTTTATACCGGATACAATATTAAAGCAAAATATCAGCAAACTATATGCCATGCATACAGCAAAAACAGTATCACATGGGAAAAAGATAAAAAGAACCCCATACTGTTACCTAATGAAGATCTTTTTGAAGCTTTGGACTGGAGAGATCCTTACGTATTTTACAATGATGAAGAGAATGCCTATTGGATGATCTTGTCTGCAAGACTTAAAGGCAATGCAATTACCAGAAGAGGATGTGTTGTATTGTATACTTCCCCGGACTTGGATAAATGGACATATTCACGTGTTCTTTATTATCCGGGGAACACCAACTGTCCCGAATGTCCCGAAATGTATAAAATCGGCTCAAATTGGTATTTATCTTATTCAAGGTTTTCGGAATACGTAAATACCATTTACAGAGTTTCAAGTTCGCCTTTCGGCCCGTGGAGAACCCCGAAATCCGACGGAATAGGCGGCAGACGCTTCTATGCCGCGAAGTCCATGGCAAACGATGAAGGACGCCGTATTTATTTTGCTTGGGCGCACGACAGAGGCGACGATTGCGATCAGGGAGAATGGTATTGGGGCGGTAAATTTTGCGTCCCGCACGAAGTAGTACAAAACTCAAAAGGAGAATTGGATGTAAAAATGCCGCCTGAAATTCGCTCTCTATATCCTAAAAAGATCGATTGGCAGTATATGCAGATCCAAGGAAACGGGACTAATTTCGGCAACAGATCTATCGACATATCCTCTTTAGGAACGTGCTCCTACGGTTTTTTCACCGGCATCCCCGAATCCTATTTATTTTCCTGCCGATGCAGAGCGCATGAAATATATAACAATTTCGGCATTCTTTTAAAAAGCGATCGCGACGCATCGACTTGTTTGCAGTTGGAATTCGATTATTCCATGCAAAGGGTATCCCTTTTAAATCTTCCCATGCCCGTGGATCCGTTTTGGCAGCAATCCTGTCAGGCTATCCCAAAACCGAAAATGCCGGGCCCTGACGGTTTTAGGGTTTGCGAAAAATCTTTTGCCTTTGATGTAAATTCATGGATAAAGATCTGCCTGCTTGTTGAAAAAGACAATATAGACATATTCATTGACGAAAAAATTGCTTTTTCATATCGTCTGTATGAAAAACCCGAATATGAGCTGGGCTTTATAGCGGAAGACTGCAACGTCGAGTTCGGCGATATAAACTTTGCACTTTAGACGGAGTATGTTGCCAAAAATCCGCAGTACCGGTTTGTTGCCGCCGCTTGGACATCAATAATCCGACGGAAACAGGCGGTAACAATACGGCAACGATACGGTCGCCTTATAGCGGCTGTTATGTTATAATGATTGAATAATATGAAATTTATCTGTTTCGGAGAAATACTTTTTGACATATTCAAAGATTCGGCGCGAATCGGAGGCGCCCCGTTAAATGTGGCCGCGCATTTTCAAAAACTCGGCGCAACGGGAACTATCGTCAGCGCGGTAGGAGACGACGAACTGGGGCGGTCGGCGTTGAACACCGTTAAAAAATTCGGAATAGGCTCCGAGCATATTCATATAAGCGAATTTCCTACCGGAAAGGCTGAAGTTTTTCTTGTCGACGGAATAGCCGACTACGCTTTTAACGAGCCGTGCGCTTGGGACGACATAAAAATTTCCGACGCACTAAAAGGACCGTTCGACGTTCTATGTTACGGAACTCTTGCACAACGCAGCGAACAAAACCGAAAAGCTCTCCGCCGAATATGGGACTCTCTTGACGTACCTGTAAGATTTTTCGACGTGAATATCCGTAAAAATTTTTACAGCAAGGAAATAATTGAGCAAAGTCTTCTTCACGCCACCGTTCTTAAAATGAATGACGATGAAATTCCCGTTATAGCGAACGCTGCAGACATCGGTAAAAAGAATTTCGATGAAACGATAGCGGAACTTTTTTGCCGGTACCCGCTCGATATAATCTTAGTAACCCTTGGAAAAAAAGGTTCGGTTTGCTGCACGAATGACGGAAAAATTTTCTGGCAAGCCTGCAAAGACATAACTGTCGTAGATACAGTCGGCGCCGGAGACAGCTTATCCGCAGGTTTTTTGTACATGATGCTTAAAGGTGCTCCTTTACAGCAGGCGTTGGCTTTCGGATCAACCCTTGCAGATTATGTCTGTGCGCATCAGGGCGCAATTCCAGAATACGACAAAGAACTTTTAAATAAATTTAAAGAATATAGAAACGATGATACAGGCAGTAAAACACAGTGAACAAGCACGGCAAGAATATCTCATAATGTCAGCATTTGAAATGGACCCACGGAAAGAGGGTGTCCGGCAAGGCTTTGCCGACGGCGCATGCTAAACGAAACTTGAAACGGCAAAACTGATGCGCGCCCGTAATTATCCGATTGCCGAAATCTGTGAAATGACCGGTCTTCCTATTGAATCTTTCCCCAAAAAACTGTTTTAATTCTGTTAATTGATAATAGTGTCGCGCAGGGGCTGCTGTTGGTAATGCGCTTGCACTTGTCAAGGCACTTATTTGTGCCGGCGTTCCGTTATTGAGAGTATACATTTTTTTCTGTAATGGAAAGCGATCCGATCGTTCCGTTTATATTCTTTGCCGATTTTCGATATTCGGTCGGCGTCGTATTAAAATGCTTTTTCATTTCTCGGGAAAAATGGCTTACGTCGCAAAAGCCCGTGTCTTCTGCAATTTGGTACACCGGTAATACGCTGTATTTTAGTAACTCCATTCCTGCATGCAGCCTATGCATCATAATATAGCGGTGCGGAGACATATCCAATGTTTTTTGAAAGATTTTGAACAAATGTGAACGGCTGATGCCTACCATATCGGAAAGTTCTTCAACGGTTAGCAAAGCCTTTTTATTTTCAATGATTTCAAATGCGCGTTCCAATACATAATTTAAATTCCGTTGAGTTTTTTTCCGCTCGCTTTGTACTGACAGTTCGTCGAAAATACGAAAAAGGGTGGCGTTCATATTATAGACGGTATCTTCCGGTAATCGCAGCGTTTCAAACAATGTTAACAAACGAGTTCCGTCGGTTATAGGAAAAACGGGACAGTCTTTTACTGCACCGGTCAAAGCTACCAAATGCGGAGCATCAATTCCTGTGAAGCCGATCCACCAATATTCCCACGGATCTTTTATAGATGCTTCATAGCGCGTTTGTGCATCGGGAAAAATAATGAATACGTCATTTTTTTTCAGTAAAAAACGTTTTCCGTCTGCGATGTATGTACCGCTGCCTTCTTTTATGTAGTGCAGCACAAAATGCCGTCGTACCGAAGGACCGTAGCTGTGTTTCGGTCCCGACTGCTGCCATCCGTATTCAAGCACCGATAAGCCGTAGCATAACTGCGTATTTGTATTAAAATATTTATTTTTATAGGTCATTGAACTATCAGTATAAAGATGTTTTTTCAAAAATGCAACAAAAATCCTGTTAAAGATAACATTTATTCATTGACGGATCAAAAAAACAATCTTATGCTGTATAACAAGGAAATATTATGAGCAAAATGCTGACAGTCGCTTTAGCGGGATTGGGAAACCGCGGTTTAGGCGCTTACGGTAACGAATTATGCAAACTGAACGATCTTGTAAAGGTTACAGCAGTTGCCGACATCGATCCTGAAAAAATCGAATATGCAAAAAAGCTTTTTTCACTTGACGATTCCGTTTGTTTTTCCAGCGCGGAAGCTCTGTTAGAGCAGCCGCAATTGGCTGATGTGCTTTTTATTACAACGCAGGATCGTCAGCATGTCGCTCATGCAATTCCCGCACTGCACAAAGGGTATAATTTAGTACTCGAAAAACCGATTTCTCCCGATATTGGCGAAATACGTGCTTTATTGCAAGCAAAGCGTCAAACCGGTAAACAGGTTATTGTCTGTCACGTGCTGCGCTATACCCCGTTTTATAACACAATTAAAGATTTACTCGATAACGGTGCTGTCGGTACTGTTATGAATATTCAGGCGATTGAAAATGTCGGCTATTATCACCATGCACACAGTTTTGTCAGGGGAAATTGGCGGCGCAGCGACGGTACCTCGCCCATGATTTTACAAAAATGTTGCCATGATTTCGATATTTTTCTTTGGTTAACCGGTAAAACGCCGCAGCGCGTAAGTTCTTTCGGCTCTCTTAGCTATTTTACCGAAAAAAATGCTCCTCAAGGAGCGCCGCTTTATTGTATGGACGGCTGTAAAGCAAAACAAGCCTGCCTTTTTGATGCCGAAAAGATATATTTGACTAATTCCGGGACGGGGTTTTTGCAGGGGAATCACGGATGGCCGAACGATGTCGTAGCTTTTAATCCTACCGAGCAAAAGCTGCGCGATAATTTAAAACGGGGACCGTACGGACGCTGTGTATTTCAGTGCGATAATACCGTCGTTGATCATCAGGTAGTAAACGTCGAGTTAAGTGAAAATACCCTGATAAACTTTACTATGTCGGCTTTTTCACCGGAAGTTACCCGTGTAACGAGAATTATGGGAACAACCGGCTGTATTTTAGCCGACACCGAAACCGATACTATTACCGTACTTCCGTTCGGGAAACAAGCATACCAAGCGAAGATTGACTC
The DNA here is from genome assembly GCA_000468055.1 of Treponema lecithinolyticum ATCC 700332. Taxonomy (GTDB): domain Bacteria; phylum Spirochaetota; class Spirochaetia; order Treponematales; family Treponemataceae; genus Treponema_C; species Treponema_C lecithinolyticum. The sequence continues at coordinate 28,672 of KI260567.1, forward strand.
TTTAGCCGGCAATTCGGGGCATGGAGGCGGAGACGGCGGTTTGGTACGCGAAGCGGTAGACTATTTTCTTAATCCCGGACAAAAAAGCATACGGCTCAGCTCCTTGGAAGTGTCCGTCGGCAGTCATCTTATCGCTCTTGCAGCGGAAACATCCCGTTTGGAAAACGGACGGGTCATCGATATCGAAGCTTAACATAAGGAGGCAATATGAAAAAGAAAATGTATACGGCGATTGCGGTTGGTTTGTTGCTTATTGCAACACTGTGTATCGGATGTACAAGGGGGGGGGCAAAAGCAGATAGCGCAACGAAGGTAAATCTTGTATTGGGCATTTGGGACAAAAATCAAGAGCCTGCAATACAAAAGCTTATCGCACTGTATCATGAAAAAAATCCTGCCGTTAGCATAACTGTGCAGCTGACGCCGTATAAAGAGTATTGGACAAAGCTGGAAGCCAGTGCGGCAGGGGGAACGGCACCCGATGTATTTTGGATGAATGCTCTTAATGTTGAAAAATACACCGAAGCGGGTTTATTGGTCGATTTAACCGAAGCGTTACAAAAAAACGGTATAAACTCAGATAATTTTCCGCAATCTTTATTAGACTTTTACACCTTTAACGGAAAAACTTACGGCGTACCGAAAGACTTCGATACTAATGCACTTTGGTTTAATAAAGAGATTTTCGACGCAGCGCATGTTCCCTATCCTAACGATAACTGGACATGGGAACAGATGAAAGCAACGGCGGCAAAGCTTACCGATACATCAAAAAAGATATACGGCATTGCCGCTCCGTTGGATTTTCAAACTTGTTACTACAATACGGTGTTCGGCTCAGGCGGTTATATTCTCAACGGCGATAAAACCAAATCCGGCTATGACGATCCGAAAACAATTGAAGGAATCCAGATATGGGTCGATTTAATACGGGAAGGAATATCGCCGAGCTATGCCGATTTGACCGAAAGCGGTGCAGACGCTCTTTTTGAATCGGGTAGAATTGCGATGCTTTGGGCAGGCTCGTACATGGCGCCGGAATACTTACAAAACGATATTATCAAAGATAAAATCGATTTGGTTGAAGCGCCGGCATATAAAAAGAAAGCCAATGTAATCAACGGTCTTGCGTATACGGTTTATGCAAAATCGAAACATACGGTAGCTTCGGTCGATTTTGCCGTTTGGCTCGGCAGCAGCGAAGCAATGCGGATACAGGGCGAAACAGGAGCTGTTATTTCTGCACGAAAAGACGCGCAGCATTATTTTTCCGATTCGATGCCTTCAGTCAATCTAAAAGCCTATATAAACCAAGCGGATTTGGCGACGCCTTTGCCGGCGTGTTATGTTTCGCCGCAATTGTTCCATGCAGAAGACAAGTGGCTCAAGCAAGCCTATGCAGGGCAAATGAGCGTCGAGGACGCTTGTAAAGGACTTGCAGCTGAAGCAAATCAACTGCTGAGTAAATAACCGAAACGGGAATATGAATGTGAACGTAAAGAATAAAAGACAATGGATTTACGGTTATCTTTTTATAGCACCGGTATTTATCGGGCTCGTAATCTTTTATATTTATCCGTTCATAAAGAATATTCTGAACAGCTTTTGCAGCATTAATAATTTTAATGCTGCAAAGTTTATCGGTGTTGAAAACTATAAACAGATACTGCACGACGGAGAATTTCGGCAAACGGCATATAACACGTTTTTATATGTCATCATTTCAGTGCCGATCGGTATTATCATTTCAACGCTCTTGGCAGAACTGTTAAATACGGATATACGGGGAAAATCGGTATATCGGACGCTTTACTTTTTACCGGCGGTTACCATGCCTGCTGCTGTCGCAATGGTGTGGAAGTGGATTTATAACGGTCAATACGGATTGTTAAATCAATTGTGTTCATTATTAAAGTTGCCGGAACGAAGCTGGATTTCCGATCCGAAAACGGCGCTTTATATGGTTATTGTTGTCGGCATTTGGAGCAGTGCCGGTTATAATATGATTATTTTGCTTGCCGGACGGCAAGGAATCTCAAAAAGTTATTATGAAGCGGCTATTATAGACGGCGCCGGCACCATTACTCAATTTTTCAAAATTACTTTGCCGCTTTTAACGCCAACCTTATTTTTTGTATCGATTACTGCAATGATAAGCAGTTTTCAAGTATTCGATATCATTTATATGATGATCGGAAAAACCAGTATCGCGCTGGAATCGACGCAATCGCTCGTGATGATGTTTTACCGGTATGCATTTGAGTACGGTCATAAAGGATATGCGGCGGCAATTTCGATATTTATTTTTTTAATTATCTTGTGCATCACCGTGCTGCAATTACGGCTGCAAAAAAAATGGGTAAATTATGAATAAGTTTCCCGGTATGAAAAAAGGCTTTGTACATTTTATATTATTGCTGGGAACAGCGATAGTTATTACGCCGTTTTTGTGGATGATTCTAACATCCTTTAAAACCGCCGGAGAAGCGGTGAAAATTCCGCCGGTATTTTTTCCTTCTCGCTTTCAATTTGCCCATTATTTATCCGTAATAAAAGCGCTGCCGTTTGGTTATATTTACTTTAATACTGTTTTTTCTACTATTATAACTGTGTGTGCTCAGCTGCTTTTTTGTTCGATGGCAGCCTATGCTTTTGCACGTTTGCAATTTCCGGGGAAAAATATATTATTTGTCGTTATGCTTTCGGTTTTAATGGTACCGGGGCAAATTTTTTTAATTCCTCAATATATGATTATACTGCGTATGGGATTGCTTGAAACTATTCCGGCGCTTTTTATGCCGAACTTGTTCAGTGCATTCGGCACTTTTTTGCTGCGCCAGTTTTTTTTGGCGCTGCCTCGGGAATTGGAAGAGGCTGCCGTCATCGACGGTTGTTCGCCGATCTGTATGTATGCTTCTATTATGCTGCCGCTCGTTAAATCCGGTATTGTTGCGTTGAGTATTTTTACTGCAAAATTCGCATGGAACGATTTTATGTGGCCTCTTATCGTAAATGCCAAACCGGAAAAAATGATTTTAGGACCTGCGCTTGCCTCATTGCAGGGGCGCTATCTCAACGATTTTCCCGGTCAAATGGCGGGAGCTGTAATGGCGGTAGTTCCGATGATACTGCTTTTTTTTATTTTCCAAAAACAATTTATAGAAGGTACGGCGCGTGCAGGTATGAAACTGTAAACGCTGTGTGCGCCCGTCAAGACACTTATTTTTCTTTGTTGTTCCGTTTTATTTGCGCGGCGGAACGTATTTGCCCTTAAACGATTGCTCTTTCCCTTATTTTTAGCTATGATTTAAGGGAAAGACAAGAGGCAAACGGGAGCTATGAGAACCTTTAAGTATTCCGAAATTAAAAATCAAAGATGGGACTCAGATACATTAAGTTTAATTGCTGCAATATACAAAGAAGCGGGCAAACAGGAAATGTATTTGAAGCAGCGACCGGAAGAACTGAAAAAACTGATAGATATTGCAAAGATACAAAGTACGGAATCTTCCAATGAAATTGAAGGCATTGTTACTACAAACACCCGTATCAGGCAGCTGGTCGAAGAAAAAACAACTCCTAAAAACCGTGATGAGCAGGAAATAGCAGGCTATCGCGATGTACTGAATATCATATATAAAAATTTCGATACAATTCCGATTTCGAAAAACTATATCCTGCAATTACATAAAATGTTGTACAGCCATATAAATAATCCTATGGCGGGTAAAACAAAAAGCGTACAAAACTATACCAGCGTGACATACCGTGACGGTCAGGCAAAAACATTATTTATCCCTCTTGCGCCGTATGAAACACCGGAAGCGCTTGATAAAATTTGTGCTGAATACAACCGCGTAATCGGAAATATGGAAGTAGAACCTTTGATTGCAATTCCTATTTTTATCCATGATTTTTTATGCATTCACCCATTCAATGACGGCAACGGCAGAATGAGCCGTATTCTCACAACATTGCTGCTGTACAAAAGCGGCTTCTATGTCGGTAAGTATATATCGCTGGAAGCAAAAATCGCAAAAACCAAAGCGCTTTATTATGAAGCTCTCGGTAAAGCGCAAAACGGGTGGCATGAAGGTACGGAAGATGCGGTTCCGTTTATTAAGTATTTGCTTGGAACCGTTCTTGCCGCATATAAGGATTTTGAAGAAAGATTTGCGCTTGTAGAAACCAAATTACCGGCTATTGAAACGGTAAGACGGGCAGCAGGTAATAAAATCGGGCGTTTTACAAAACAGGATATCTGTGAACTTTGCCCTTCGCTTAGTATAAGCTCGATTGAAGGAGCACTCAGAAAGTTGGTGGAAGATGGAGAGTTGAAGCGGGAAGGTATAGGAAAGCGTATCTGCTATTATCGTTTATAGTCATAGGCTAAAAGTTTTATACCTTTGCAAATTATACGGGATTTTACGGGATTTTTCTATAAAAAATTTTTCCTAAAAAGTTGATATCTGCGCAAAAGCGGGGTATACTGAATATATCAGTCATCTTAAGTTTATCCTGCAATTTTTTACGATGAGGACGTATGAACAATACTGCCAACGCCGGCACAACTCTATTTTTAACTCAAAACGCACAAAAGAGCGCTCGGGCGCTTGACAAAGCTGCCGCACGAGCCATAATCGTTCGTTCGTTCGTTCGTTCGTTCGTTCGTTCGCGTAGCGTAAAGTATACCCAAAACACAACACAATTTTTCTCACACAACAAGCGTACCGAAAGACATCCTTTCGGCGCGCTTGTTTTATTTTCTCAACAAAAGGAGTGGTACCGACTTAAAAGGATGAGGTTCCGCCACTACGGCATAGTTGAGTTTTTTTGGCGTAATTACCAAAGCATAACACTCAAAATGCCTCGTGCCGGCACCTCAGTCCTTGTTCAGCTTGAACGCTGCGTGTTTGTAGCGTAACAAAAAGAGGACTTTGATAAGGAGTAATTATATGACAAAGTTTAGAGCAAAACACAAGGCACCTGCCTTTTTGGGAGCAGCTCTCATGCTGCTCATCGCACTTATGTTTACCGCCTGCAAACAGCCGGCGAGCGCCGAGAAGCCTGAGCCGCCAGCCCCGCCTGCACCGCCCAAACACGCCGTCACTTTTAGCGTAGAAGGCACACCGCCTAACGGCACGCTGAAAGCGATACTCGGCACAAGCGAAATCACTTCAGGCGACAAGGTTGAAGAGGGCAAATGGGTAATATTTACTGCCAAAGCCGACGAAGGCTATCGCGTAAAAGAGTGGAAAGTGGACGGCAATGCCATTTTAGGCAACAAGACAAACACCTACGCCTGCAACGTAACAAAGCCTTGCGCCATTACGGTGAGCTTTGAGCCCTACTCTGTCAAACTCACCTTGAGCCCCGATAAGAACACCGTCAAAGTCAAGGCAAAGACAAAAGACGGCTCTGCAATGAAGGTGGAAGGCTGCACCGTAACAGAACTTACAAGCGATGTGGAAACCACACTCACCGCAATAGGTACAAAGGTTACCCTCATAGGAAACATCACCGAGCTTGACTGTAGGGGTGAAGAAACGCCAGGAGGTAACAGACCGCTCATCGCCCTTGACGTGACAGGCTGTACCGCCTTGCAAAAGTTTGACTGCCGGTTCAATTTTATTACCGAGCTTGACGTGCAAGGCCTCACTGCATTGCAAGAGCTTTACTGTAACAGCAATATGCTCACCGTCCTTGATGTGCGGGGCTTAACCAAATTGGAAAAGCTTTACTGCAGCGCCACTCAGCTTACCGCCCTTAACGTGTCAGACTGCACTGCCTTGAAAGAGCTTATCTGCAACGACAATGAGCTTAGCACCCTTAACGCCTCAGGTTTAACCAAATTGCAAAAGCTTAACTGCCGGAACAATAAGATTACCTCCCTTGACGTGTCAGGCTTAACCGAATTGCAAGAGCTTTACTGCAACAGCAATAAGATACCTAAGCTTAACGTTCAAGGCCTAACCAAATTACAACAGCTGAAATGCGGAGGCAATCAGCTTGCCAGCCTTAACGTGCAGGGCTTAACCGAATTACAACAGCTTGACTGTGCAAGCAATCAGCTTAGCTCCCTTAACGTGCAAGGTTGCACCGCTTTGAAAAGCCTGCTATGCTTCAGAAATAAGCTTAATGCCGATGTGTTTACAAAGCTCTTTAACGATTTGCCGGCACGTGAGGCAAGCGACGGTGCATGGGCTAGAGTTTATATGAAAGGAACAAACGTTACCGAAGGCAACTGCACAGACTTCACCCAGCCCGACCCCCTTAAAAAAGCCTTTGAGGACGCAAAAAACATAAAGCACTGGAAGATGCAAAAAGTAAATGGCGCTTTTGTACCGAGCGACATTTAAGAGAATGGGGAATGGTATGGAAATCGGACAGCGAGTTTTTTAAGATTTTTCTTTGTTGTTCCGTTCCATTTGGAGCAGGGTGTGCTTTAAATCCAAGCCGCCGCCGTAGCCGACCAGCGAGCCGTCCGCTCCTATGACGCGGTGGCAGGGGACGGCAAAGGATATGGGATTGCGGTTGTTTGCCATGCCGACGGCGCGGCACGCTTTGGGGCTGCCCACCGCTTGCGCTATTTCTTTGTACGTTCGGGTTTCGCCGTAGGGAATGTCGCACAAAGCGCGCCATACTTTTTTTTGAAAATCTGTACCTTCGGCTTTTATTAAAAAATCGAAGGTTTTGCGCTTGCCCTCAAAGTATTCGTTTATTTGCTTAAAGGCGTTGTCCGATACGGCACAGCGTTTTTCGCTGCTTGAAGTGCAGCCGGGCGCGCGCTTGCCGTCCATTGCCGTGTCCGATACGCTTTCCCTATCCGTGTGGCGTACACGGTTTATTCCGGTTATATACGAGCCTTTGTAGTCTATCCGTATTAAACCGAATTTTGAAGGATACACGGCAAAGTGTGGTGTTTCGCCCCTTTCGTCTTGCTCTTCGTTTTGTGTCCCGGCAGAGGATGTGTGTGCAGCTCCGGCGGTTATGTGTTTTGCCATAGCCCATCCAATTCGGTTTGCACCGCACCGATAAATTCCTGCGAGTTTAACACTTGCTTTGCTTCGGGCTTTGCGATGCGCGCAAGGTCTGCCGTCATAAGACCGTTTTCGATCGTGTCAAGTGTCGCTTTTTCAAGAGTGCGGGCAAAATCGGCAAGTTCTTGCGTGCCGTCAAGTTCGGCGCGTTTTGCCAAAGCTCCTGTCCATGCAAAGATAAGGGCGCACGGATTGGTCGAAGTTTTTTCGCCTGCAAGGTAGCGGTAATAGTGCTTTTGAACGGTGCCGTGTGCGGCTTCGTATTCGTATGCGCCCGACGGGGAAACCAAAACGCTGGTCATCATAGCAAGGCTTCCGCACGCCGAAGCAATCATATCGCTCATAACGTCGCCATCGTAGTTTTTGCACGCCCACAAAAAACCGCCTTCCGATTTCATTACGCGTGCAACCGCATCGTCGATGAGCGTATAAAAATATTCGATGCCGTTTTCGGCAAAGCGTTGTTTGAATTCCGCTTCGAAAACGCTGTAAAAGATTTCTTTAAAGCGCCCGTCATAGGTTTTGCTGATGGTATCTTTTGCGGCAAACCATACGTCGATTTTTTCACCCAGTGCGTACAAAAAACACGTGCGTGCAAAGTCCGTGATAGAAGAGTCCGTGTTGTGTATGCCCTGCAAAATACCCGGTCCCTTCATGTCGGCGATCGTTTTGCGCGTTTCTTTTCCATCTGCGCCGGTAAACACCAATTCGGCTTTGCCCGGACGGTCGACGTACATTTCGCAGTTTTTGTACACATCGCCGTATGCATGGCGTGCCAAGGTAATCGGTTTTTTCCAGCAGTTGATGCTGCCGCGTACGTTTTTAAGCAAAATCGGTTTGCGGAATACCGTTCCGTCAAGTTCGGCGCGGATAATCGCGTTTGGACTGGGCGTTAAGTGCTGCAGTTTGTATTCTGCCATGCGGGCTTGATTTGACGTAATCGTTGCGCATTTTACGCCGACACCTAGCCGTTTTATCGCACGGGCTGCCTCGTAAGTTACGCGGTCTTCCGTTGTATCGCGGTTTTGTAAGCTTAAATCAAAGTATTCGGTTTTTAATTCCACAAAGGGCGCCAAAAGCCGCTCTTTTATAAGATCCCACAAAACGCGGGTCATTTCATCACCGTCGAGTTCGGCGACGGCATTTTTCATCGGTATTTTTGCCATGGCACCGATTATACTTTCGATTTAAGGCTCTGTCAAACAAAAGATAAAAACCTTATCGCGACTTTAACATCCGAAGCACCAATCCTTCCTGTTCGACACAATTAAATACATCGTTTATATCGCCACTTTTATCCGTTTTAATACTTAAGCTCATTATGTTATCTTTGTTTTTATATAGATATTCCAAGCCTTTTTCAATTTCGTTATTTTTATAATAATTTTCCGTTATGTTGATATAGGTAATCGCCGCCGGATTTTTTTTCGATTCCTCTTCTAAACGTTTGATTTCTTCAGCAGGATCGATAAGTAAATCGGCTTTATCGATGTCGTGATACGATATAAGTTTTCCGTTTACAATATAGTACATATTGCCCATGAATCGGTAAAATCTCCGTTTTTTTCGATAAGCGCATTCTTTTTAACGTCAAAATTGGAAGTTATCAATAGCGCTTTGTTATCCTCTTCAAATTGCCCGAACGAAAAGTATAAATCGGCTTCATTTATATAATTTTTTATAATAAACTGAACCTTATATTTTTCTTTTAAAGAATCATAGATTATTTTACACGCTTCCCTCAGTTGTTCTTTGTCAACTTTATTGATTAAATCGAAATCAAAACAGATGTTTTGATAAAAAAAGGAAACATATTCATAATCGGAATCTATTTCCGCTAATTGCAAGGACGCTGCCTTTTCCCGGTTTATTTCTATTTGTAACTTTTTTTCGGATGATTCCCGCAGCGAAACGGGATGAGTTTTTTTTGTGTTTTCACAACCGATAATACTTCCCAAAAGGATGATTATCGAAATACAAGTTAAAAACTTTTTCATAATTTCTCCTGCTTTGCGTTATTGTAATGTTTCGGTAATTTGTGTAGTAAATATACCTGCAATACGCATAACTTTTTATTATAGTTATGATAAGTCATAAAGTCCGATTTGTAAACAAAAATATTGTTAAAAGTTTTTTTTTGCGCTATGCTGTGTTTCTCTTATGAACAGATTACGTGCCGATGAGATAACCGATATCGCTTTAAAAGCGGGCTGCATTGTGCTTGAAAATGGAGGAGAAACCTACCGTACTGAAGATACGATTATGCGTATCGCTTCTTCTTTGGGAGCGTGTTCTCCTTCATCGTTTGTAACGCCGACGGTAGTAATGCTTTCGTTTACCGACGCTGAAGGAAAGCACTACAGCGCTATGCGGCGTATAATCAGACGCGGCGTTAATTTACGTAAAGTTGCGCTTATAAACGAATTGTCGCGCCGAATCGAAAAACGGAAGAGAGAAGGGAAAACCGAAGATTTTCCGCAAATAGAATACGTACTCAGGCGCATACACTGTTCGCCGACTTACGCCCCCTTTGCCGTTCTTTTATGCGCTGCGTGCAGTTCGTTCGTTTTTGCCCTTATGTTTGCCGGCTCGTTTAAAGATGCGCTGGGAGCTTCGGTTGTCGGTTTTGTGCTGCGCCTTATTGTTATGCGGCTTGAAAAAATGACGCTGAACGGTTTTATTTTATCGATGATTTACGGGGCGGCGGTTTCGGTGCTGAGCGAGCTCGCTTTTTCTTTGGGCTGTACCGATTCGGCGTTGACCGTTACGACTGCTGTGCTTATGCAAGTTGTTCCCGGTCTTGCGATTGTAAACGCAATCCGCGATATTATTGCAGGCGATTTGGTTTCAGGTGCGGCGCGAACGCTGGAAGCTTTTATGGTTGCCGCAGGTCTTTCGGCCGGATCGGTTTTGGGCTTGCTCGTTTTTTCGCGCCTTACCGGAGCGCTGCTGTGAACACTGCTTTATTCGTTTTGCCCTTTGTGTGGGGTTTTGCCGCATCGTTTTGCTATGCGCTTATTTTTAACGCCGATTTAAAAGGACTTTTATGGACGCCCTTTGTCGGCGCGTTGGGCTGGGGCTTATTCATGCTTTTGTCGAACCTTACCGGATCGGCGGCAACCGCTTATTTTGCAGCATCGTTTTGTGTCGCCGCTTTTTCCGAACTGTGCGCCGTTTTGTCGCGGACTCCCGCAACCGTATTTTTAATACCCGGCTTGATTCCCCTTGTGCCCGGAGGCGGCATGTTCCAAACCATGCGGGCTTTTGTGCAAGGAGATCCGGATACGGCAACGCACATCGGTTTTACAACCCTCAGTGCAGCGGGCGCTATCGTTTTGGGTATCGCAATCGCTTCATCTTTTGCCCATATCGTTTTCGTTTTTATAAAGACTGTAAAAACCCGCAAGACAAAACGGCAAAACTGAAGCCAGCTTTGTGTGCAAGTGTACCGTTTTGTACGCGCGGCAGCAATAAAAACGATACCGTGTATGATTATCTTGCTGTCAATCTTGTTATTAATCCAAAATTATGCTACATTAAAACTATAACCACAAAAGATGAGGTGAATACATGAAGCGATTTTTATATGCAAAGCTGTGCGTAATGCCGCGCGCCGTATCGGTTGCAGTGCTGGCATCGTTTACGGTTCTGGCGTTTGCAAGCTGTTCGGGCGGAAAAAAAGCCGTTTATACTGCAAAGACTTCAGGTTACGGCGGAGAGATTACGGTTGAACTGACCGTAGTAAAAGATAAAATTACGGCAGTAAAAATTACCGGCGATAAAGAAACTGCCGGAGTGGGCAGTATGGCGGTTGAACAGCTTCCCGCCGCAATTTTAAAAGCTCAAAGCTACGATGTAGACAGCGTTTCGGGAGCGACTATTTCTTCAACTTCAATTAAAAAAGCCGCAAAAGAAGCGATGATGCAAGCCGGTCTTATGCAAGCAAAGGCGGGCAAAGCAAAGGGCGCGGGAATGGCAAAAGGAACCGGCACTCTTACACTGGAAAGCCTTAACGAATTCTTAAACAGCAGCGCCGATATGGGAGAGGGTACCGTTGCCAATGCGGTAACGCTGATTCCGGTAAAACACATCAACGGTCCTAAAGAAGAACATAATTTTTACGCCTTTGTGAACTTTAAATACAAAGCGCGCAATTTTATTAAATATCAAGTTACGTATTTGTCGTGTACGTGCCGCAGCTCTGCCGTAAACTATTGGATGACCGCGTATGTGGAATTGTCTTTGCCCAAAAGCGGCAAGCTTGAAGACACGGTAGTTAAATATTTATCGTTCGATTACGATTCGGACGGACATTATTTGGCAGGCTTTTGGGGAGATTCAAATCCCACTCCTGCAGGAGCTACATACGAAGACTTTAAGCGCGAGTACATCCCGTTTTTTATGGGCAAAAACTGCAAATATCTTAAAACTTTAAGCACGGTAGACGACATTGCGGCAGCCGACTATGCTGCAGGAAACGGACGGTCAAACTACAGCTTGGACAGTCTTACCGGTTCTTCCGTTTCCTCCAATAACATGATTCGCATGCTGAATGCTCTTTTTGAGTACCACGGCACCGATGAATATTTTAATTAACCTAAGGGGTAACAAAATGAAAAAACACCTGTTGTTTTTGTGTGCGCTTGCATTAGTGTTTGCAAGCTGTTCTATGAAAAAGGATAAGGGCGATATGATGTCCTCTTCCATGCAAAAAATGCTGCCTGCTCCCACGGATTCTGCAAAAGCTGAAGCTTCTACCGCTCCGTTTTCCACTGCGGCGGCTTCAATCAATGCATCCAATTTGTATCAGTATTTCGGCAGAGACGACGTATTGTACATTGACTTGCGCGATTTCGGCGATTATCAGCAAAAGCATTTGCGCAACTTTGAATGCATTCCTTACTTTGCCTATATCTTCAATGCCGAAGCACATAAAAAACCGGAATTGATTCAACTGTACGGCGGAACGGTAACTGAACCGGTAGCGACTTACCAGGAATCGGATGACTTATTGCAAGTTCTTTTTCCCAAAAATAAAACTATTTTTCTTATGTGCCAAAGCGGCGGCCGCGTAGCTCAACTTATGACGCTGTTGAATGCCAAAGGCTACGATATGTCCAAGATTTACAACGTAGGCGGCATGGGGCAGTTTACCGCACCCGAATATGCCGATTACACGGTAGACGCGTTGGAATTTAAAGTAAACGCAACTTATGCTATTGAAGGTTTAACCCGCAACTAAGGCTGCCTCCGGCGTAATCTTCAGTTTAAACGGCTGTCGAAAAAAGAATGTTCGAAAATTGAAAGCCTACCGGCTTTTTCTGTAAAGAAATAATTTGTCATATCCGCTCACGCGGATTGCGAATCAGTTTTCAGACAAATCTCTTTGCGGCAGCCTTTTTTTTGTATGAAAAACATGTAGCGCAGCATACGGCTTATGGAATTAAGCGGAAACGGGATTGCTTGAAATTTTCAAAAAAAATCATTATATTTATTTTATTCGGCTGCCGCATTTTAAGGAGCAAAAAATGAATGCAGTTATTGCAAACAAAAACGTAAAGCATTTTTGTAATACGTTAATTTTGCCGATCGCCGTATTGTCGATGCTTATTTCGTGCAAACAAACCGTTACACCATCTGAGCAAAACTCAATTCCGGCAAAAACGGTTTATGTAATTTCGTATGAACTGAACGGCGGTACAAATCCTGCTGAAGCTCCGGCTTCATACACAAGTGCAACGCCTACGATAACGCTTCCCATTCCCCAAAAAAGCGGCTATTCGTTTGCAGGCTGGTATGAAAAATCGGATTTTACCGGTGCTGCGGTAACGCACATTACAAAAGGCTCTGCCGGCAATAAAAAATTCTATGCAAAATGGGGCGACGAAGCGCCTGCCGATGTAACAAACTTACAAGCGCGCTCCGGAAAAGACGATATAGTATTAAGCTGGAAAAATCCCGGCGATGCCGATTTTGCAAAAGTGATAATTACCTACGGAAGCGAAAGCATAGAAGTTGCAAAGGCTGAAGGAGAAACAAAAACCGTTACGGGGCTTGCAAACGGAAAACATACCTTTACGGTAAAAACGTGCGATACTGCGGGTAATACCGGCGGCGGAAAAGAAGTAACGGCATGGAAAGGTTGGGGCGGCTTAATAGGAACGCCTAGTGACCCGGCACAAAAGCAAGGAGATATTGCAAAAGCCGGTCACTTGGACAATGCAACCGGCAATATAAAAATAAACGGAACGCTGATAGACAAAACGGGCGAAGTTGTAGTTGTGCCCAAAGGACAGGAAGCAACAATTACCATGCCCGATGATTCTGCATGGAACGGTTATGCAGCAAAAACGGACGATGAATTATATCGCGGTGTATTTATAAAAGACCGCAAAGTAAAACTCAGCCCGTTTGCAATGGCTAAATACGAAGCTACCCAAAAGCTGTATAAAACGGTATTAAGTGACGATACTGCGTGCAATGCAAGCCCGAGCTTTTTTGATAATACGGGACTTAAAACCCGCTTTTCTACTACGTTTGACACGGATCCTGCCGCCGGCGAAGTGCAAGACAAGCGTCCGGTAGACTCCGTTTCGTGGTATGATGCTGTATATTTTTGCAATAAATTAAGCGAAAAAGTAGGTTTTACGCCTTATTACCATATAGAAAATATAGAGCGCAACTTTAACAGCCGGTCTATAGAAAAAGCCAAGGTAAGCATCAGTACGCAGCCGGATGCAAAATACGGGTACCGCTTGCCGACGGAAGCGGAGTGGGAATTCAGTGCACGCGGCGGCGATCCGAATGCTGAAGCTTGGCTGTACTCGTACGCGGGAGTTAATACGGACAAAAGTTCCGAGACTTTTTTAAAGGAGCCGTTTGAAGATGCAAAGCTTAACGGCTACGGTTGGTATCAAAAAAATACACCTCAAAAAACGCATGAAGTAGGATTTAAGGCTGCTAATACGCTCGGATTGCACGATATGAGCGGCAATGTATTGGAATGGTGTTATGACTGGAATGAGCGCAATGTAACGATAGAAGATAGCAAATATATGAACGGGGATTATGTGCAAGACCCCAAAGGTTTTATTCTTAATCTTAATGCCAATAGAGTGTGCCGCGGCGGTGCCTTTGCTTTGCAAGCATATACCTGCTGTGTGTCAAGGCGGAGCGGATTTGTTCCTTCCGCTTTGAACTATTGGGGCGGTATCCGCATTTGCCGCTACATAAAATAGCGGATCTAAACTGCCGGCTGCTTGTGTGTAAACACGATAGCCGATTGTAGCTGTAATAGGGCACCTATTACGGCACTAATAGGGCATCGGAAGCATACAGCCCCGATATGCTCAGTGCCGCTCTTGCCCGGCACTAAGGCTTTACCTATAATGCTGCTTGAAAAATGCGAATTCGGCAAAACCTGCTACAGCCTTAACATTATTCATAATCCTGACGAGAAAGATAAAAAAGTGTTAGGCAGTTCAAGTAAATCGCAAAATATGATATAATTGTAGTAGGAAAAAGAGATGATATTTGAGTGGGACGAAAATAAAAACAAACAAAATAAACGCAAGCACGGTATTTCATTTGAAGAAGCTTTGTCAGTTTTTCTTGATGAAAAACGCATTGAAAAATATGATATTAACAATTCGACTTTAGAAGAAGATAGAATTGATATTATAGGTCAGATGAATAATATGATTATTTTGTTTGTTGTATATACAGACCGTAATGATAAAATACGGCTTATCTCTGCAAGAAAAGCAGAAGCTGATGAGGAGGCAGAATATTATGAAAACTATGACGCTCGATGAAGTTAAAAATCTTCCGCCGCTTACGGAAAAACGGATAAACGAAATTAAAAACTTTCAAAACACCGACTTTTCGGACTGTCCCAAACAGACAAAAGAAGACCTTAAACAGTTTCGCCCTTATTACGAACTTCGTGCGGAATCACAAAAATCTAAAAACAATACCATACAAGTAAATATTGATACGGATATTATAGAAGCCCTAAAAGCTCAAGGAAAGGAATATCAAACTTTCATAAATGCAATTTTAAGAAAAACCGTATTAGGTTAAAAGGGATGAATGAATGATGTAATGTTATATTAATATAATAACAATAGCCGATTGTGAATTGACTGTAAAACAAAGACTTAAACGGAGGCAACAAAGAGATGAAACTTACAACAAAACCGATACTGCCGGCAGTGCTGATTTTTGCACTGTCATTAACCGGCTGTCCGCAAGCGGGTACAAATCCCGGTGAAAATTCGGGAACAAACCCTGCCGTTCCCTCAAATCCGAACGAATTGGTTGAATCCGATGTGCTTACGGCATTCGGCTTAACAAAAGGAACTCAATCGGCATTTGAAGCTGCCGAAAAAATTACTTCGGGCTCTTCCGCTGTTCCTGCGATTACGTTTACTCAAAAAAATGTTACCGACTATGATGATCAGGCGGGAACGTTTACTGTAAAAGTAAAAGGAACAAAAAACGGCAAACCTTTTGAAAAAGAACTGACCTTCAGCGGATTTTCCAATCCCTATGCAGCCAATCCGCAAAGTATGGATACAACCGGCGACAAGGGCGAGCTAAAGCTCGATGAGGGCATTGAGCACAACCATTCAATCGAAAAATATACGGGAAAAGCAAATTTGAATATTGCAAATTTTTTCCAAGCGCCCCTTACATTTTCGCTTGTAAACGGAACTTCGATTACACTTGGTGATTTTCCCGGCTATAAACTGACTGCCGCTCTTGTACAAGAGGGAAACGATAAAGTGAAAATCGTACCTGAGTACACCGTAAAAAATCATAAAAAAATTGCCGGCGGAACGCCTACGGTAACGGAAGAGACGAAATATTCCGTATTTCCCTCGGCAAAGTTTGCCGCTAATCTTACCAAGCCGTATTTTACCGAAAAAGATGTGTTTGCCTATGTATTAAGCAAAACAAACGACAGTGTTATAAAGGTATATCCGAACGAATTCGCTTCGTCTTTTTATGCTTTTGCAAAATCAGCCGAAACTGCTCCCGGCAATCTTTTTGATACCAGTGCGATTGATCCTTATACTGCACTGTATCAAACCAAAGATACCGATGAATACATGCAGCTTGATATTACGTGCGGTATACACGATCCCAAAAACGGCGGCATTGATGCGGACGATTATAAAGGAGAACTGACAGTACGATTTTGCATTGCAACACATGAACAATTGGCAAACAAAGAACTCATTACGGCTGTTAAGCTGATAACACGCTCAGGCTATGCAAGCATCCCCGATAATGCAGCACTTGCGAAAAAGGATCATCTTTTCTTTAATCTTATACCGAAAGCTCCGCTGTCACCGACGGATAAAACTAAGTGGAAAGATAGAAACTTTAGTAGGTCTTTATTGCGTATAAATGAATCCGGTGCTGCTATAATAGACAACCCTTTTAGCGGCAGCGATTCTCTTTTTAATTTGTTTGTAAACAGTTCGGATCCGAATCCTGCCGCTTATTTAGGCAGTGCAGGAGCCGCATACGGCGGGGCTTCAAAAACCAAAAATAATAAGGTAATCTTTATTGAACACATACAATTGGAAAAAAAGTCAGAAAACGAATCTCTTGAGGTACAGGTAACGCTCAAAGGTTCCGGTTCCGCATTAAAGGTAACCGCCGAACCGTAGTATTGATATTGCCTGTTTGTCCGCATAAAGACGGGCACAGGATTAAGGAAAGATTATGAAAAAGATATTCTTGATTACAACGGCTGTTATAACGCTTGCAGCCTTTTTCGCAGGTTGTAAAAATCCTGCAGAACATAACCCTGTGCCGTCTTCACCGCAGCAAGGCGGCGGAACCGGCGGCGGTTCAACGCCAGCGCAAATAACCATTACCGTTGCTGGGGATGAGCACGTTACGCTTAAAGCAGAAAAAACGTTTACGGAGAACAAGGGAAAAACCTGGCATCAATTGAAAGCCGCAGCGGAAGATAGAATCGACCACTACGAGGCCGGACACGGACTCGACAAATGGACGCTTACCGATGCCGCCGGTCAGGAGTTAACCGATGATTATACTTTTAATACAAATGCAACGGTCTTTATTGTAACAAAGACAACGGTAGTTCCTCCTCCGGCAAAGATTACGATAACGGTTGCGGGAGACACAGGGGTTGTATTAAAAGCTGCTTCTTCATTTGAAGTGGATCCGGGCAAACACTGGGATCAAATCGAAGTGCTTGCAAAAAAGAAAATACAAAACTATAAGCCCCATTATGAGCTTAAAAACTGGCGCCTTAACAACGCTTCGGGTGCAGTCTTAGATGACAGCTATATAACACCGTTTAATGCCAGTGCGACTGTCTTTATTGAAACAAAACCGGTAGATATAAAGCTTACCATTGAAGGAGATCATGTTGATATAACTTCTCCTGCTGAAATGTATGTACCCAGAGGAACAAAGTGGAGCGAAATAAAAACCGAAGTTATGAATAAGGTTACTCCTAAACCTAATTTTGTCATACTTGCATGGAAAAAAGGCAGTAAAACCGGTATCGAATTTTATGATGACTTTCAATTTAGAGGTAAAACGAAGATATATGTCGAAACAAGACCGATAAATGTTACCATCACGATAAAAGGCGACACTCATATTCAGATCGGTGCGTCTCCTACAATCACAAAGCCGTACGGAGTAACGTGGGGCGAAATAAAAGACGAGGCAAAAACCAAGATAACTCTTCAGCAGGGCTATGTGTTTGCCGCATGGAAAAAAGGCAGCATAACCGGAAAAGAGTTGTTTGACATCGACGAGTTTGAAGAAGACACCGAAGTCTATGCGACAACGCAACAAGTTCCCGTTCCTGCCGGCGTAAAGGTAACGCCCCCTGCAGGAGGCATTATCGGGCATGCCGTTTCGTATACCTTGCCCGGTACCGATACTTCATGGAAGGGTGTATTTATTAACGGGCGTACGGTTAATTTAACTGATTACACTATAGGTAAACACGAAGTTACCGTAAAAATATGGAATGAAGTATGCGAATGGGCAAAAAAGAACGGTTATTTGTTTGAATTTGAACCGGATAACCCCGATACTCCTACGGAAGAGAATCAACCGATGGCAAACATAAGCTGGACCGACTGCATAGCGTGGTGTAACGCGTATACCGAGATGACATTCGGAAACACGGAACAGTGCGTATACCGCACCGGATCAGCATCGGCATCGGTCATAAAACATGCTTTCCACGGTGATAAAGCATATTGCGACTTTTCAAAAAAAGGCTATCGTTTGCCGACGGAAGCCGAGTGGGAGTATGCTGCACGTTATCAGGGTAATGACAGCACCAATGCCGAACAATACGGCACTGTCTATCTGACCAATTTGAATTCAGCAAGCGGAGCGGCAAAGCCTGTCGGCTTTGAGAATATGACAGTGCCGTCAGGCGAAAACTATGCAAGCCTACATGAAGAAACCGCTCGTGTTGCAGTTTTCAATAAATGGTGGAACGGCACGGCATTTGCAACACAAACTCCGCCCGTAATCGGCAGAGCAAATGTCGGAAGCAAACCAGCAAACAAACTTGGGCTCTGCGACATGAGCGGCAACGTTGCCGAATGGTGTTGGGACTTATATACTGCAACCGTAAATGCAAGTACGAATGCCTATCCCACCGGTCCCTTCCCGGACTATGATACGCAACGGGTAGTACGTGGCGGCAACTGGTCTGAAAGTACCGAGCAAGCCGTGTACGATTGCATGACTGGCAAGCGGAAATCAAAAGGTTCTAGCGGAGCCGATCCTATCAGAGGTTTCCGCCTGGTCTGGAAAGAATAACGGGCGGATGTAGTTTTGTTCAAGGGGCTGTCCAAAAACTTCGGTTTTCGGATAGCCCTTTTAATTTAATACGCGCATCGATTTTTGAGACTGCCCTGCGTGCCGGTTTTGTGCGGTAGGACGGGAGTAGAAAAATCCGCTTGATAATGTTGACAAAATCAAGATCCGGCAATATACTTTATCGCGGAACAAAGATTTAAGGAGAACTAATTATGGAATACGTATTTGTAAAAGATTCGGAGGGTTTTGTTTTTAAGAAATTGCAATCGGAAATAAGTGTTGATGAAAAGATTATACCCGAAAAAGAATACCTGAAACGATCCGGGCTTGCATTTTATGAAAAGCAATTCGGGCATGGCGGAAGCAGAAAGAATGCCGGACGCAAATTGAAATTTGAACAACCGCTGGAATTTCAAATTCGTGTAACTAAAGACGAAAAAGACTTTATTTTATATGCCCGCGAACATAACATAAATTATACTTCGCTTATGTCGCTTAATTGAAAAAAATCCTTTTTTATGCTATTATTGCCCATTCGGAGAATATATGCTGACATTAAAATTCGGCGGTACCTCTATGGGCAGCGCCGCTCGTATACTTAATTCGGCGGATATTGTTATCGGTCGTGCCGAAAAAGACCGCGTAAGCGTCGTTGTGTCCGCCGTTGCAGGCGTATCGAATCTGCTTGCCGACAGCATAACAAAATGTGCGTCCGGCAGCGAGCCTGTCGAATTCGTAAAAAACGTAAAAAAAATACACTCGGACATTTGTACCGAAATCGCTTCGCTGTGCCCTGCCTTTGATGCTGTCGGTGTGCTTAAAATCTTACAACCGCTTTTTGACGAATACGAAAAAATGCTGAATGCCGTTGCAGCTTTCGGCGAATGTCCGCTTTCCGTTCACTGCCGCATTATGGGTTTGGGAGAGCTTTTAAGTTCTCCGATTATGGCAGCGGTTCTTAAAGCAAAAAAACAAAAGGTGTGCCTCATCGATTCGCGCACGCTGATTTTTACGACGGGTTTGCAGCAAGAAGGCGATCCGGTTTATAAAAAAACGCTGGACGCTTTTGCTCCTTACTTGGACGGCGAAAAGGCTGCTGACGCGCGTATTTTGCTGTTGCCCGGTTTTGTGTGCACGTGGGAAAACGGACAGCCGGGCTTACTCGGCAGAAACGGTTCTGATTTTTCGGCAGCAATCGTTGCCGTAGGCTTACGCGCTTCAAAAGTGGAGTTTTGGACCGATGTTGACGGTATTTTCAGCGCAGACCCGCGCATTGTAAAAGACGCCGTATTGGTAGACGATATGAGCTACGAAGAAGCAATGGAGCTTTCGTTTTTCGGTTCAAAAGTGCTGTACCCTAAAACACTTGCCCCCCTTGCTGCGCGCGGCATAGAAGCGTGGAGTTTAAACAGCCACAATCCGTCCGCCCGCGGAACACGGATCGGTGCGCTTTCCCGTGCACCGGTCGGTACGGTACGGGGCATAAGCTGCCTTAAAAAAACCGCTTTAATAAGCGTGTCCGGTTCGGGCATGAAAGACAAACACGGTATTGCCGCGCGCATATTTGCTGCAGTTGCCCGTACGGGCATTTCCATGCTGCTTATTACCCAATCCAGCTCTGAATATACGGTCAGTTTTTGCGTTAAGCAAGAGTATGCCGCTTCAGTTGAAGAATCTTTAAATGCCGAATTCGAATACGAAATCCGCACCGGCGACATCAATACGGTGGAGGTATTAAACGATTGCGCCATTGTGTCGATTGTCGGCGACGGTATGAAAGAAAAGTGCGGAGTTGCTGCAGCTTTTTTAAACTCGCTTGCCCGGCGTGGTATAAGTATTTCAGCCATTGCGCAAGGTTCTTCCGAACGTTCCATAAGCGCGGTTATAAACGGAGTTGACGGCGATACTGCCGTGCGTACCGTACACGCTTCGTTTTTTAACGTGCGCCGAAGCCTCGACCTTTTTGTATTCGGTACCGGAACCATCGGCGGCTGTCTTTTGGATCAAATACAAGAACAAAAGCACAATTTAACTTCACGTTACATTGACATACGAGTGCTTGCTGCAGTTTCTTCAAAAAACGCAATTTTAGACGAAAAAGGCATTGATTTAAGCGATTGGCGAAGTCTGCTTGCTTCTTCGGCGCACACCGTTTCCGTAGATGAAGTTCTCGATTTTGCCGCGCGCATAAAACCTTTAAATCCGGTATTCGTCGATTGTACGGCTTCAGATGAACCGATGCGCCGTTATTGCGATATTTTGCGATCAGGTTTTCATATTGTAACACCGAACAAAAAAGCCAATTCGGCGGATATGGATTTTTATTTAAGTTTACGATCGCAAGCGTACGCTTCGCACCGGCATTTTTTGTACGAAACCAATGTCGGTGCAGGATTACCGGTTATCGACACACTTAAAAATCTTATTAAAACAGGCGACAAACTTTTATATTTTTCCGGCATTATGTCCGGATCTCTTTCGTATATTTTCGGCTGTCTTGATGACGGCATTCCGTTCAGCCAAGCCGTCGCCGAGGCAAAAAAACTCGGCTTTACCGAGCCCGACCCGCGCGACGACCTTGCCGGAACCGATGTTGCCCGCAAAGCGCTTATTATTGCTCGCGAGTGCGGTATGCACCTTGAATTGTCCGATATAAAAATGCAAACTTTGTTCCCCGAAAGCTTTGATTCTTCCGGTTCTATTGAAGATTTTATGCAAAACCTAAGCGCTTTGGATTCATATTTTGCCGAAAAGACGGCAAAGCTTGCTCAACAAAATAAAGTGCTGCGTATGGCATCTACTATAGAAAACGGCGTTTGTACTGTCGGCGTAATCGAGGTTGCAAAAGATAATCCTTTGTATGCGGTTAAAGGCGGCGAAAACGCTTTTGTGTTTACTACCGAACGCTACCATCCGATTCCGCTGACAATCCGCGGATACGGGGCGGGCGCACAGGTGACGGCTGCCGGCGTATTTGCCGATATTTTGCGCACCGTTTCGTGGCAGACTTCTTACACGGATTGATTTTAGATGAAAAATAAAGTTGTTATCCTCGATTCTACGTTACGCGACGGCGCGCAAGCCGAAAGCATTAATTTTTCAATCCGAGACAAATTGCGCATTGCCGGTGCCTTGGATGAGTTAGGAATTCCTTTAATAGAAGCGGGAAATCCGGCATCAAATCCCAAAGACTTGGAATTTTTCCGAGAAGCGCACAAACTGCATTTAAAACAAGCAAAGCTGTGCGCATTCGGTTCAACGCGGCGCAAAGACACTTTGTGCAGTAAAGATAAGGGTTTGCGCAGTTTGCTGGATGCCGAAACCCAAACGACGGTTATTTTCGGCAAAGCATGGGACTTTCAAGCAACCGAAATTTTACGCACTTCTCTTAAAGAAAATCTTGCTATGATACGTGAAAGTGTTGCTTATATGTGTAAACACGGTCGCACGGTTATCTACGATGCCGAACATTTTTTTGACGGCTATAAAGCAAACCCCGCTTATGCTTTGCAAACTTTAAGCGCCGCGTGCGAAGGCGGAGCTTCCGTTTTGGTTTTGTGCGATACAAAGGGCGGCGCTATGCCGCACGAAGTATATGATGCCGTTCAAAATGTTTGCGCTGAATTCAAAGAATTTACCGTAGGTATACATGCACACAACGACTGCGCCCTTGCCGTTGCCAATTCGCTTTGCGCGGTTCAAGCGGGTGCCTTACACGTACAGGGCACGCTGCTCGGTTTTGGCGAAAGAGCCGGCAACGCCGAACTTGCTTCGCTTATCGCCGATTTGGAATTAAAGATGAACAAGTTTTGTATCGGTAAAACGGGCTTGCAAAACTTAACTCCTTTATGCCGCAAAGTTGCCGAAATTGCAAATATTCCGATTTCTTCCGGCGCGCCTTATATCGGGTCGGGCGCTTTTGCGCATAAAGCCGGTATGCACGTAGACGGCGTCAGTAAAAATCCTACGGCATACGAACACGTTGACCCTTCAAAGGTCGGCAATAAGCGTTCGTTTTTAGTAAGCGAAGTTGCCGGTCGCTCAACGGTGATTGAAAAAATTCACGCTTTTAATCCGGCAATAAAAAAAGACAGCTCCGTTGTTTTAAAAATCATAAAAAAAGTTAAAGAATTGGAGCATGAAGGCTATCAGTTTGAAGGAGCCGACGGAAGCTTTGAATTGCTTGTGCGTAAAATTACCGGCAGCTATAAGCCCTTTTTTACTCTGCGTTATTACAAAACGGTAGGGGAGCAGCCTCGCGTTGATAAAGACTTGTGTTCGTTTGTGCAAATTAAAATAGAAGTTGACGGACAAATCGAAGTTACCGCAGGCGAGGGCGACGGTCCCGTTCACGCGCTGGATACCGCTTTGCGCAAAGCGCTGGAGCGTTTTTATCCGTGCGTTAACACCATGCGCCTTATAGACTATAAAGTGCGCGTTTTGGATTCAAAAAGTGCTGCCGCCGCAAAGGTACGCGTTTTAATAGAAAGCGCTTCGGGTTCGGAAGTGTGGACAACCGTAGGCGTTTCTTCGGACATCGTTGAAGCTTCATGGCTTGCATTGGTCGATTCGTTTGAATACAAATTGATACGTGATGCGGCGGCGCTGGAATTACAAAAAAATAAAATTTGACAGCTCATTTTTTATCGTGTATACTGAATAGCATAAAATAATTTTTAGGAGGCTTTGAGCGATGGCTAAAGTTGAACTCAAAGGTATCGGAAAAGTTTACGACGGAAACGTGCGCGCAGTAGATAATGCGAACATCGTTGTAGACGACAAAGAATTTGTGGTTTTCGTAGGTCCTTCCGGCTGCGGTAAATCCACAACATTAAGAATGATTGCCGGATTGGAAGACATTACCGAAGGCGAACTGTACATCGACGGCGAATTGATGAACGACGTTCCGCCGAAAGACCGGAACATCGCGATGGTTTTTCAAAACTACGCTTTGTACCCGCACATGTCCGTGTACGACAACATGGCGTTCGGTCTTAAAATCCGCAAAGTAGATAAAGCTGAAATCGACCGGCGCGTTCACGAAGCCGCCCGCATTTTGGATATTGAAAAACTGCTCGACCGCAAACCCAAAGCGCTTTCCGGCGGACAGCGTCAGCGTGTTGCTGTAGGCCGTGCAATCGTGCGCAATCCCAAGGTATTCCTTTTCGACGAACCTTTGTCGAACTTGGACGCAAAGCTGCGCGTGCAGATGCGCGCCGAAATTTCGGATTTGCACCACCGCTTAAACGCAACGATGATTTATGTTACGCACGATCAAATCGAAGCTATGACGATGTCGGATAAAATCGTTGTCATGAAAGACGGAAAAGTACAGCAAATCGGCTCTCCCTTGTATTTGTACAATCACCCGATCAACAAATTCGTTGCAGGCTTTATCGGTTCTCCGCCCATGAACTTTTTAAGCGTTAAAATCGGCGAAAAAGGCGGAAAAATCGTTGCCGATGAGGGAACCTTTGAGTTAACCGTTACCGACGATCAAGCGAAAATCCTTAAAAATTATGTCGGAAAAGAAGTCTTTTTCGGTATTCGTCCCGAAGACATGGAGTACAGCGCAACGGCTGCAGCGTCCAACAATATGCAAATGAAAGTGTCCGTTATCGAACCGTTGGGTGCAGAAACTCACTTGTTCCTTAACACAAAAACGCAGTCGCTCGTTGTACGCACGACGCCTGACATTACCTTCCAAATCGGCGATACGGCAAACTTTGTTCCGGTTATGGCAAAAGCCAAATTCTTCGACAAAGATACCGAGTTGAGTATTTGCGACGACGTAAAAGCCGAATAAATACGGCGGTTAATGTAAGGAGATTTTTGTATGAAAAACAGCAGGTTTTTCCTGACGATTTTATTGCTTTTTACACTATGCGGAATACTGAGTGCGGCGGGAAAAACCCGCGTTATTAAAGTCGGGCACACGGGTACAAAAGACCATTACTACCAAATGTACCTTGAAAACTGGACAAAGGCGGTAACGGAGCGCACAAACGGGCGTTACACTTTTGAAATTTATCCGTCCGACCTTTACGGTAAACCCAATCAATTGATTGAAGGTTGTCAGTTGGGTACGTCGGATATGGTTTTGGCAACCGGTTCTCTGCTTTCGTCTTACAGCAAAATTGTCGGCGTACTCGATTTGCCCTTTTTGTTTGCAAACGAAAAAGAAGCCAGCTACGTGCTTAACGGTCCGATAGGGGATGAATTGGCTGCCAGTTTAGCTGCAAAAAATCTTGTAGTTCTCGGCTGGTGGGAAAACGGCATGCGCCATTTGTTTCCGCCGCGTCCGGTCAATAAACCTTCCGATTTAAAAGGTTTAAAACTGCGCGTAGTCAATTCAAAACCGATGATCGAAACGATTAACGCTATGGGCGCTATTGCCGTTCCGATGGCTTTTAATGACGTATATTCGGCTTGGCAAATGAAAACGATTGACGGCTGCGAAGGCACCATTACGCACATGCTTACTCAAAAGTACTACGAACTTACCAAAACGGGTGCTTTGCTGTGGTATATGCACGTGCCGAACCCGCTTATCATTTCCAAAAAGCTGTGGAACCGTATTCCCGAAGCGGATAAAAAGATTTTTATCGAAGAAGCTAAAAAGATGAGCGTTTTTTCATTTGACTTTCAAGCTAAAGCCGATGAAAACGATATTAAAAAATGCGAAGCTTTGGGCGTTGTATTTACCCGCCCTGACCGTGCTCCGTTTATTGAACTGTGCAAGCCCGTGTACGAAAAGTTTCGTCCCGACTACGGCGATATGATAGAGCGCATTACCGCCGAAGCTGCAAAAGCAAAATAAAAAAGCAGTTTACATAAAACACTTACGGTTTTATTCCATGCAGGATAACGTTTTACGTATCGTTATCCTGCGTTTTATTTTTTTACCGTTTTACGGAGGTTTGTTTATGCTGAAAATACTTAAAGTTATTAACGACATTATTACAAAAATTACGCAAACCGCCCTTGTTTTTTTTATGTCGGGTATGGTTGTATTGATTTTTGTGCAAGTTATTTATCGTTATATTCTTAAAGAGCCGCTTTCGTGGTCGGAAGAACTGGCGACATACTTTTTTTCGGGTATTATCTTTTTTGGGGCTGTAATTTTGTACCGCGACGAAAAACATATTAATATGTCAATGCTGCTCGATGCAATTAAAAATAAAACGGTAAAAAAAGTTATTAAAATAGCAGCAGATTTATTGATTATTATATTTTTGTGCACTATGACTTTTTATACTTATCCGCTTGCACGCGATATTCTTGCACTCGGCGGAGTTTCCCCGTCTATAGGGTGGTTAAAATTGGGGTTAATTTTTATGATTGTACCGGTAGGAAGTTTGCTTTCGCTTTTGATGATGCTTGAAGTGTTATTAAAAACTATTGTAATTAAGGGGGAAAAATAAAAATGGGATTATACCTTATTTTATTTTTTATCGTCTTTTTGCTTATGGGCGTTCCTATTGCGGTGGCGCTCGGACTGACTTGTATTTTTGCTTCTTTGATGGATCCCCTTGGCGCTTTTTTTGCCGGAACCATGTCAGCAGCCGATTTGTATTGGGATTGTTCGGATATTATCAGTGAATTAATGCAAAAAACATTTAATTCGTCCAACGGTTCGGCGCTTATGGCAATACCGTTTTTTATTCTTGCCGGAAATATTATGTCCTCCGGTGGCGTGTCCAAACGCTTGGTCGGTTTAGCTGAAGCTTTTTTAGGGCATATCACCGGCGGCTTGGCAATTGTTGCAACCGTTGCTTCTACGTTTTTTGGAGCCGTTTCCGGTTCAGCACCGGCGACCACTGCAGCTATCGGCGGCGTTATGATTAAACAAATGGAAGAAAGCGGTTACGACCCCGCTTTTGCCGGTGCGGTTGTTGCCGCTTCCGGTACCATCGGCTTGATTATTCCGCCCAGTTTAACAATGGTGCTGTATGGAGTGAGCACGGGTGTTTCCATCGGAGATTTGTTTATTGCCGGTATTGTTCCCGGTATTATTATTTGTCTTGTATTGATTATTCCCGAATATTTTATTTCGAGAAAACGTGGTTATAAAAGTGTACGTAAGTTTACCGGAACTGAGCGTTGGAAAGCATTTAAAGACGCTTTTTTTGCTTTGCTTATGCCGATTATCATTCTCGGCGGTATTTACTGCGGTATTTTTACCCCTACCGAATCGGCAGCCGTTGCCGTTATTTACGGTATTATAGTCGGTGTTTTTATCCACAAAGAATTGCATTGGGCCGATATTTATAAACTTGTTCTTAAGTCTGCCCGCTCCACGGCAATTATTATGTATTTAATGATCACCGCCGATATACTCAGTTATATTTTGGTCAGTCATCAAATTCCGCAAAATCTTGCCGCATCGATATTAACCGTTTCTACCAACCAAATTGTAGTACAGCTGTTTATGATTTTAATATTGCTCGTTGTCGGAACTTTCTTAAATAATTCGGCTGCTATGGTTTTGCTTGCTCCTATTTTTTATCCGATTTTAATCAGCTTGAACATAAATCCGCTTTTTTTCGGTATTATTATGGTTATTACATTGGCTATCGGTCACAATACGCCGCCGGTCGGTTTATGTTTGTTTGTCGCCTGCGATATCGGAGGGGTTAAACTGGAGCGTTTGGTAAAAGAAGTTGCTCCGCTTGTGCTTGCGATGGTTGTTGCCACACTTGTGATGAACTGTCTTCCGCAGCTTATTTTGTTTTTACCCGATTTATTGCATTAAAATTATACACACATAAAGGTAACCGCCAGTTCAGGAAGGTTTATACTGCTTGCCCGGACGGTTACCTTGTCGTTTAAGCGCAGGTTTTGTACGTCGCTTAACAAAGTTTCTTGAGCCAGAGAGGGGATGTATACTACGGTTTGCTTGCCCTTTGTGTCTACCGCAACCGCTTCTCCTTGCCAATTTTCGTTTTGCAAAAGGTATACCAATGTCCAATGCAAATTGCTTTTACGCTCGGCTTGAACGGCGGCGGACGAAGAAGCGTCTCCTGCGGCAATGCGTTCCAATACGGTGTCTTTACTTAAAAGCGGCAGTCCGTTTAAAAATGCGTGAAGCTGCTGGTGTGCAACCAAATCGCCGTACCGCCTTAAAGGGCTGGTAACTTGACTGTACATACCCACTCCTAAACCTGCATGAGCTGCAGGGCTTATGCCCACCGAACGGCTTTTCATGCAGCGGCGCAGTTTGTATTGCCCTGCAAGGGCGTCGGGTAAATCTTGAGGAATGTCCGGTTTTTCTTGCCTGATGTAGGGGAAGGGAATGGCATTTTTAAACGCAAAGCGTGCGGCAGCTTCACCTGCTAAAAGCATAAACTCACGCACCACTTCGACAGACTTATAGCGCACAAAGGGTGTAACGGCAACTTTCGGCTTTTGTGTTTCATTTTGGTTTTGGCTTAAAGCGATGTGTACTTCCGGCATGTGTATAAAAACCGCTCCGGCGTTTTTTCTACGTTCGGCATTTTTGTGCGCGATTTCAAATAGAGGTGCCAATTCTTTTGAGCCGCTTTTTTCATCGGCTTGTGCATACGTAAGCCTTTGTACGTTTACCAGCGTTTTTAAAACATCGGCTTCTTCTACGCCGCCGTTTTCATTCAGCTTTATACGGAAAGATAAAGCGCGCGACGCTTGATCTTCGTTTAAACCGAGTGCGTAGTCTGCTAAGGATTCTTCGCACAGCATGCGGGCGGCACCTTCCGGAGTGTACAGCGTAGCTCCTCGTGCACGTGCATCTTTATCTGCGGCAGAATCGGGCAGCACGCTTGCCGCCGGGTCTGCAATGTGTATCCATACGTATGTTCCGTCAAAAGCAATTGCGTCGTCGGGGTCGGTGCTCCATTCGTTATCTATGGCATACGCGGTATGATTTAGCTTTTCTCTTTTTCCGCTGTCGGCATATTTTAAAGTTTCGTTTGCAGACTGCATGGATAAACCGCGGCGCGTAGGGTAGGGGTTGCGGTAAATTGTCCATATTCCGCAGTCGAGCAGCAGTTTGTGCGCCTTTTCCGGTGTTTGCGAAAAGCCCGCTTCTTGCAGGATTTTTGATTTATCGGTTTTGCCTAAGGCGAGCGCTTCGACTTCGGTCATAAAAACGCCGTCTTGGGGCAATATCAGTTTTTTTTGTTTAAGCCGCTGTATAAAAGAAGCGCGTTCTTCTTTTTCTTTGGTTTTATCGGCTTTTTTTACCGAAAACAATTCGGCTTCTTCGCTGCTGCGCAAAGTAAAACAAGGTTGAGCGGGATTTTGTGTTTTGACAAGAGAAAACTTCGGATGAGATGTAAGTAAACTGTATACAAGCCACGCTTGCGCTGCTTTAAAACTTCCCAGCGCTAATTCCGCTATTGCCGAAAGTGTAAAATCCGGCTGACTTTCTTCTTGCAGCAGCTCCCATGCTTCATCAAATTTTTTATTCAGCGCTTCTTTTTCGTCGGCTGTGTGTGCAATCTTTTCAAGCTCGCTTAAGGACAAAAGCGGACCTTCATGAAGCAAGGCTATGTCTTTTTCTCTTACGTTTTGACTTCCGCCGGAAAAAACAATACCGTATTTTTCTCCGGATTCAACTATTAGAGCACTTTGGTTTTTGTATAATACAACGCTTCCTTTTTTCAACATAAGCGGATTTTAGTATATATTTTTTACAGGGGCAAGATCCGTTTCGGCAGATCCGTTTTTGTAATTTGCTTTTTGAAGTTTTGTCGGCATATCAGTCGGTAGTGTATGAATTTTTTTATCAGAAATATTGTAAATATAGTATTTTTATTATTGCAATAATACAGCATAAGGTATAAAATAAGGTATTATTATAAAACGGGTTAAAAAAATCCTTTTATAAAATCGTTATTATATTTTTATCCGAATAAGAGGAATGAACACATGGAAAAAAAGAACGGGGGAAGTCTCGTCTCTGCAGCTGCAACCGATATGGCCGGTACGGAAAAAACAAAAAAAGAAAAAAAGCGTTTTTCCCTGCGCAGAAAATTATTGTTGATTTTTGGTTTGCTTATTGTTATTGCATTGACAACAGAAGGTGTGCTTGCCATACAAACAGCGAGGAAAGCTGTAATGGAAAAGATTACGGTACACTTAACCGATAAGGCGACCGATACGGCGGAAATTCTTGACGGCAAAGTTACGGCATTGTTTCAATTCCTTGAAGGTATTGCTCGTGTTCCGCGCTTAAGAAGCGATGATTATACCTATGTCGAAAAAACGCAGTATTTGCAAAAAGAAGCTGCCCGCAATCCGAACATATTGGAAATGGGAATTGTAGATGCAAACGGTATACGCCATTTGGGCAACGGTAAAAAAGTGTCGGTCGGCGATACGCCGTGGTTTAAAACCGCTGTTTCGGGAACCAATTATATTTCAGAACCTACGTTGTCGCGTGCCGACAATAAATTGATTATTATTGCCGCCGTTCCGATATTTGATGACAACCGTGCAATCGTGGGCGTGATTGCCGCTTCGCTTACGGGAACCCGCTTGTGTGACTTAGTTGATGATATCGTTGTAGGCAAAACCGGCTATTGCTTTGTGCTCGGTCTTACCGGAACGCACATCGCGCATAAAGATACAAGCTTTGTAGAGCGGCGGTTTAATACCCTTGAATTGGCAAAAACGGATCCGACGTTGACTTCTACCGCAGTGTTTGTGCAGCACGCCCTTGAAGTAGATGAAAGCGAAATCGGTTATTATGAATATAAAGGCGTTAATAATATTGCTTCCTATGCTACGATGAAAACAACCGGCTGGACGGTTATCATAAAAGCTCCGGTAGAAGAATTTATGAACACGGTAAACGAATTGCGCCGTGAAATGATTTTAATTGCTTTGATCCTCTTAGCTGCTGTTTTGGCAATTGTCTTTTTTATAGCTCGCAAAATAGTAAAACCCATTCAAAGTGCCGTGGACGCTTTAAAAGATATTGCGCAAGGTGAAGGTGATTTAACCGTACGTTTGCCGATTATGGGTAACGACGAAGTAACCGATTTGTCCGAATACTTTAATCA
>KI260567.1:59690-60610 GCA_000468055.1 Treponema lecithinolyticum ATCC 700332
GAAATCGGCAGCGAGCTTGCAAGCAATATGACCGAAACTGCCAGTGCCGTTCACGAAATCAGTGCAAATATCGACGGAGTAAAACAGCAAGCGCTCACACAAAGCGCAAGCGTTACCGAAACGGCAGCAACGATTGAAGAAATTATCCGTACAATAAAACAATTAAACAACAGCATAGAAACGCAAGCTGCAAGCGTTGCACAGTCATCGGCTTCCATAGAGGAAATGGTTGCCAATATCGCATCCATTACGCAAACGCTGGAAAAAACCGACGATTCGATACAGACGTTGGCGGGAGCTACTGCAGATGGTAAAGAAACGCTGATCAGTTCAAACAGCATAACGCAAAAAATTGCCGAAGAATCGGGAAGCCTTATGGAAGCGTCCAGCGTTATTCAGCACATTGCAAGTCAAACAAACTTACTTGCAATGAACGCGGCAATCGAAGCGGCTCACGCAGGAGAAGCGGGGAAGGGTTTTGCCGTTGTTGCCGATGAAATCCGTAAGCTTGCCGAAGAATCGAGCGCGCAGGGTAAAACTATTACCGAAACGCTTAAAGTATTGAGTACGGAAATCGAAACGCTTTCCGGTGCTTCTCGTACGGTTGAAGAAAAATTCAATGCTATTTTTAATTTGGCTGAAGAAGTAAAATCGATGAGTAACCGTTTAACCGAAGCGATGCGGGAACAGGAAAACGGCAGTAAAGAAGTACTGGCGGCAATAAAAAACATAAACTCGGTAACAGTGGAAGTAAACGATGGCTCTGCAGAAATGCTTAAAGGCGGCGAGCAAGTAGCACAGGAAATGCACAAACTGGACGATTTAACGCGCGTTATTTCGAGCAGTATGAACGAAATGGCTGCCGGTGCGGTGCAAATTAACAATGCAGTGCAGGAAGTAAACGAAATTACCCAACGCAA
>KI260567.1:60710-188110 GCA_000468055.1 Treponema lecithinolyticum ATCC 700332
TTACCCAACGCAACAAACACAGCATTGAAAACCTGTCGAACGAAGTGAGCAAGTTTAAAGTATAAAAACCGCTTTATACGCTAACGCTATTAAAATCAAAAAAGCCGTCTAAAAACTGAAGTTTTTTGACGGCTTTTTTTTATTCTTTGTAAAATTCTTCTTGACCTTTTGTATGTTTTTCAGTATCTTGAATGCATAAAGTGCATATCAAAAGCCGTGTTCGGAATTTCCTGTATATAAGCATAGGTTTTTAGGCAGCCGCGAAAGCGGTTTGCAGGGGCGCTGTCGAAAACAGTTTTTTCAACAGCTACAGTTGCGGCTAAAAGATATGCTTAAGGATACGGAAATTATGCAAACAATCTCTTTTGAAGACTTAGGCTTAGACAGCGGAATGCTGTCTGCCGTTCAAGCGAAAGGTTTTGAACAACCCACCCCTATTCAAATACTGGCTATTCCCCGCCTTTTAGACGGAGATGCCAACGTTATTGCAAAAGCTCGTACCGGTACGGGAAAAACGGCGGCATTCGGTTTGCCTTTGGTGCAAACGATCCGCGAAGATAAAGGTCATCCGCAAGCGCTGGTGCTTACCCCGACGCGGGAATTGGCTTTGCAAGTGTGTAAAGAAATACAATCATTTTCGACAGCCCGTTTTCCCCGTCTTGCAGCCGTGTACGGCGGTCAAGCTATGGGAGAGCAGCTGCGCACTTTGCGTAAAGGCGTCGAAATCGTTGTGGGAACACCGGGGCGCGTAAAAGACCATATAGAGCGTGGTTCTTTGCGTTTGGAACAAATCGATTTTTTTGTACTCGATGAAGCTGATGAAATGCTCGATATGGGGTTTATAGAAGATATCGAATTGATTTTTTCAAAAGCAAATCCTGAAAGCAGAGTGTTGTTGTTTTCCGCAACTATGCCGCCGCCTATTTTAAAAATCGCTTCAGCATTTATGGGCGATTACGAAATCGTAGAAGAAGAAACGGGACCGGAGCAGCCGCTTTTAACCGAACAAAAATATTGGTTTGTGCGTGAAAGCGAAAAAATCGAAGCTTTGGTGCGTTTGATAGATATTTCGCCCGATTTTTACGGGTTGGTATTTACGCAAACAAAGTCCGATGCCGATACGGTTTCGCGGATGCTGGATGAGCGCGGCTATGAAGCGGCGGCTTTGCACGGCGATATTCCTCAAAGTCAGCGGGAAAAGATTTTGTCCCGTTTTAGGTCGAAAAAAACAAGAATCCTTGTTGCTACCGATGTGGCGGCAAGGGGTATTGATATTGAAGGGCTGACTCACGTTGTAAATTACGCGCTGCCCTTTGACGGTCCTACCTATGTACACCGTATCGGTCGTACAGGAAGGGCAGGCGCAAAGGGATTGGCTTTTACATTGGTGAGACCCGAAGAGCGGCGCAAACTGGAGTTTTTAAAACAGTCTGTGCGCAAGGCGATAAAAGGCGAAATGCGCGAAGCGGTTGTTCCTTCTGTTGAAGCCGTGCTCAGTGCAAAACGCCTTCGCCTTTTAAATGAACTAAAGCGTTCCATAGGTTTGTCTGTTCTGTCCGGTGCTGAAAACAGCGCGGACGCTGCACCATGCGATGCCGATACGAGTGTATGCGCGCCGGATTCGGAGCAAAACGGTATAGACACTGCGCAGGACGGCAGTTGGAAAAAACCGGAAATAAATGCCGAATTTGTACAGATGGCTGAAGATTTATGTGAAAACCGCAGTGCGCAAGACGTACTCGCTTTTGTTTTAGCTTCCGTTTTAGGAAGTAAACTTGATCCGAAGCGTTATGGAACGGTTTCAACGCTTAAAGGCGGAAAAGCTTCCTTTGCTGGACGCTCCGGTTCCGCTTTTGCCAATCGCGGATCTTCATCTGTGCGCTCAAATGTACCCAAAAGCGGTCAAATGCGCTTGTACGTCGGTTTGGGACGGCGCGACGGTTTTAATGCAAAAGAAATAGCGGAGTTTTTCAGTTCTCTTTTACATATTCCACAACGTTTAGTAGACCGCATAGACGTTACACCTTCTTTTTCTTTAGTCAGTTTGCCTTATCAAGCAGGAAAAGAAATTTTGGAACGTTCGCGCCGTGAACGTAATTTACCTCATATGCACCTTGATGTTAAAGAGCAAGGGGACGCGCGTTTTGCAAGCGGCAAAGGTGCTTTTGGACGCTCCGATTTTTTCGGTACAAGTTCAACTGCAAAGCGAGGTAAAAAAAGCTCTTCGGTGAGAAGCGGTTCAGCTTCGCTGTACAAAAAGGGAAAAGCCGAAAAAAAAATCAACGATGTGTAGGGGCTTTTATTGGCGTGTGCTCGGCGTTTTTTTCTTCACTTATGTGCTTATGGTTGCGCTGTTTCTTTTTGTTCGCAGCCGATAAGCCACCGTTTAATAGGAGCTGCCCAATCGTCTTCGTGCACTCCATGTAAAAGCAAGCGTTCAAACATATAGTGAATGTGAGCGTGAATAGCATTTTTTTCCGTGAGTGAAATACGATCGTCATTTTCAAATAAACCGTTTATAATTTCCACTGCCGTATCAATAGTAAAGCGGTCTTTTAACAAATAAAGCAGCATATATAATGCGGCGGGAATGCAGTTTACGCTGTGCTGCTTAATATATAATACGGTTTCAATAATATCGTTTGCTCCGTCTTTTAATTCTTTTTCGTACAGTTTTCTTTCAGATTCATCAATGTGCAATTGTTTAAACACTCCGCCGTAATATATACGGGCAAGTGTAACGATAACTACATGCAAACTCGGCACGCACAGTAAATGCGGGTCAAGCGTATGGATCATCCTAAACCCTGCCGTTTTTGTGTAGTGAGGGCGCTCGGTTGTGCTCATGCGGAAGCGGTATACTTGTGCAGCGGTGCTGTATGCAGTTTCAATAAGATATAAAAAATCGGTACAGTACGGCAGTGCTTTTTTTATGCCGAAACGCTTAAACAAAAAAGTCATCGGTCGTATCCAAAAATCGACAAAGTCAAGATAAATGTTTATTTTTGAAGGATCGAAAGGAACGGTGTCGTCCAAAGCATCGCCAACTCTGACAACCGGAATTTTTTTAAGTTTGAATTTTACGGAAAACTGCAGCCAAAAAAAATCACGGATAATCGTTTTTAAAAATAAAAACAGCGCTTTTGCACTTTTTGCTCTAAACGGGATAATAAAATACGGAAGCAGAGCACTGTACGATGCAATTTTTTTTGCCGTCATATTTTATTATTTTACCGCTAAATAGGTACTGTACACAATAGGGTGTAACGTAAAATGTGTATATGCTTTGTAACATACTGTTATAAAATCGGTTT
Organism: Treponema lecithinolyticum ATCC 700332; assembly: GCA_000468055.1. GTDB lineage: Bacteria > Spirochaetota > Spirochaetia > Treponematales > Treponemataceae > Treponema_C > Treponema_C lecithinolyticum. The sequence continues at coordinate 64,025 of KI260567.1, forward strand.
ATAGCATATAGTAAAGTTATGTTATCCGATATTGAAATTGCACGACAAAACGTTGCGGAACCTATTGCACATATTGCTTCTTCGCTCGGTTTACTTTCTTCCGAATACGATTTGTACGGCGCTTATAAAGCAAAAATAAAACTCAATGCATTGTATCGCTTGATAAATACTGAGCCGGACAAGCGTGCTCGTTTGGTTTTGGTAACGGCGATAACTCCTACCGATTCAGGGGAAGGAAAATCAACCATATCGATAGGGCTTGCCGACGCATTGTGCAAAATAGGCAAAAAAACCGTTCTTGCTTTGCGTGAACCTTCTTTAGGTCCTTGTTTCGGTATAAAAGGCGGTGCGTGCGGTGGCGGTTATGCGCAAATCGTACCGATGGACGAGATAAATCTGCACTTTACCGGTGATATACACGCTGTGTCGGCTGCAAATAATTTAATTGCTTCCCTTATCGACAATCACATTCAGCAGGGGAACGTTTTACGCATCGATCCGCGCACGGTTGAATGGAAACGTTGCCTTGATTTAAACGACCGGTCTTTACGCAATGTAATTATCGGTTTGGGCGGTACAACCGACGGTGTTCCGCGCGAAGAACACTTTACCATTGCCGCCGCAAGTGAAATTATGGCAATTTTATGTCTTTCCCGTTCGATAAACGAATTAAAGCAGCGCTTAAACACCGTTTTTATCGGCAAAACTTACGATAAACGCCCGGTGTATCTTAAAGACTTAGGGGTAACCGGCGCCGCCGCAGCTCTTTTAAAAGATGCTTTGTGCCCCAACTTGGTACAAACGCTTGAAAAAACGCCCGCGTTTGTACACGGAGGTCCCTTTGCAAATATTGCGCACGGTTGCAACAGTATAAATGCCACATTGTGCGCCCTTGCGGTAAGCGAATACACGGTTACCGAAGCAGGCTTTGCTGCGGATTTGGGCGGCGAAAAATTTATGGATATAAAATGCCCTGCGGCGGGAATTACACCCGATGCGGTTGTAATTGTTGCAACCGTGCGTGCACTGAAAATGCACGGCGGCGCCGACAGCAAACACTTGAGCGAAAGCGACCCTAAAGCCGTTGAACGCGGTTTTGCCAATTTAAAGCTGCATGTCGAAAATATGGAAAATTTCGGGGTGCCTGCGGTCGTTGCGGTAAATCGATTTGCTTCGGATACAAAAGAAGAATTGGAAACGCTGCTGCACTTGTGCCGTTCGTTAAAAAGCCGTTTCGGAAGCGGGGTTCCGGTTGCTTTATGCGAAAGCTGGGAAAAGGGGTCTAGCGGTGCAACGGACCTTGCCCGTACGGTATTGTCTGTGTGCGAAACCTTTTCTTCTTCGTATCAGCCGCTGTATAAAAAAGAAGTTTCCCTAGTTGAAAAAATAAAAACGCTTGCCCTGCGCATATACCGCGCGGAGCAAGTTGAATTCAGTGCGCTGGCATTGCGTAAAATCGAAGAATATACGGCAGCAGGCTGGGCGCACCTTCCCGTGTGCATGGCAAAAACGCAAAGCTCGGTCAGCCACGACAAAACGCTTAAAGGCGCTCCTGCAGGGTATTGTTTTCCCGTGCGTGATGTGCGTTTAAACAGCGGTGCGGGTTTTTTAACGGTACTTGCAGGAGATATTACTGTAATGCCGGGTTTGCCGAAGGTACCTGCCGCTTGCGCTATAGACGTAGATAACAACGGAAATATATCCGGACTTTTTTGACTCTTGCGTGAGCTTGCCGGTTTGTTGTCTCCGACTTTCGCGTGTAGTCGGCGCTCTGTTGTCTTTGACTTTCGCGCCTTTTGAGCGAATGTGCGTGTCAGTTTTCTGTTTTCAAAATCCGTATAATTTCGTTCAGTAAATCGCTGTATTCGCTCAATGCGGGAATTGCAGGGTTTTCAGATGCAATATGTTCGGGAGCGCGGAACAAAAAACCGTGAGTGCTTTGCTTTATCATTGCCAAATCGTTAAAAGAATCTCCTGCGGCAATCGTATTAAAACCGATTGACTGCAAAGCGCACACCGCATGGTATTTTCCGTTTTTTTGGCGAAGCTTGTAACCGCTTATCATGCCTTCCGAACCAACGATAAGTTCGTTGCAAAAGATTGCAGGCATTCCCAGTTTTTTTATAAGCGGCAGCGAAAACTGCGTAAACGTATCGGATAAAATAATAACTTGACAGTTCTCGCGCAAAGCATCGAGAAAATCCTTTGCACCCGGCATCGGGTCGATTTGAGCAATAACATCCTGAATCGCTTGTAAGCCGAGCGAATGTTCTTTTAAAATGCCCAGCCTTTTTTTCATAAGTACGTCGTAGTCGCTTATATCGCGTGTGGTAAGACGAAGCTCGTCTATGCCGGTTTTTTCGGCAAATGCTATCCATATTTCCGGAACTAACACCCCTTCCAAATCAAGACAGGTTATATACATATATTGATTGTACCATAAAAAAGGTGAAGTGTCAGCTCGGTTAAAAATGGTAAAAACGGTAAACTTGTGCGGTTTCTTTTTTTACAAATTTGTGCTATACTGCTACAGTTGATGTTCCGGGAGGTGTTACCGTGAAAAATAAGTTTGGTATTTGTGCTGCCTTGTGTGCGGTCGCTGCAGTTTTTTTATATGCTCAAGAGGCTAAACCTAAAAGTCCGTGGGATTTTTCAGTTACTTCCGATTTTGCATACTATCCGAAAAGCGCTTATGTACCCGGTGAAGATCATTTTGCCCCGATTACCGGCGCATACAGCGGTATAGAATTCCGCGTAACCGGAGCAGCAGGTTATACGATACCCGTTCCTTTCGGCAATCATCCTTTGGTAAAGGATAATACTTTGCGTTTGTACGGAGAATTTGAATTAAGTCCGGTTTCCCTTGCTCCTGCAATCGGTATTAGTTTTACACCGGTTGCTTTTTTAAAGTTCGGTGCGGGAACTTCAATCGGCGCCGCATGGGATTTTATAGGAATTCAAGGGCTTGCAAAATGGAATCCCTATAAAAAAGACAAAGAGACGGGGCTTTACGGCGATTACGAAAGTTTGCCTTTTAAAAGTGTACGAAGCGATACGTGGCTGCAGGGAACGTTTATGTTTGACCTTGCCGCCCTTGTGCCCGGTACGTGGCACCACGTAGTTACGCTTGCTTCTTATAAAACGATGTACCGTGCCATTAGCACCGGGGGCGAAAACGGCAATCCTTGGATGTATCAAGGAAGCGGTGAAAAAATAAACGGCTGGCATTACCACGCAGGTTTTGTGCTCGGTTATCAAATGCCCATTGTGCTGCACACCGTTGCTTTCGCGCTTGAAATGGAAGGATTGTTTAACGGTAAAAAGGATTTTAATGCCGTTTACCATCCTATGAATCCGGATTTTATGCATGTTTCACTCGGTCCTGTTTGTATATTTGAATTTACCAAAAAAGATCAGTTAACCGTACAATTTCAATATTCCAGCAGACGCAGTTTTACCGCTGCGCACGAAAAAGCACGCCAAGCTCTTAATTTAACTTATGCCGGACGCGAATGGTATTTTAACCGTATTGCGCTCAGCTATAAACATTCGTTTTAAATTTGGATGACTGAACATATAAGCCCTTATTGGCGTTCCGTTATGGAGCGCCTTAAAAATGACGGCAGTGAAAAAGCCCGCGCCGCACTGGCTGCTTTGTCGGCTCAAGTGTGTGCAAAGGCTGCAGAAATGCATATATTACCGTATGAAAACGCAGATCCCTTGGGTGCAGCTTCCTATGCCGTGCATGGCGGAAAAAACGCTTGTAAGGGAAGCCGCTTGGTGCACCAATATAAAAACCGCTGCCTTTTTTTAACTGTCGGAAGCTGTTTTGCCCACTGCCGCTATTGTTTCCGCCGCGAAAGTCCGGTACTGAATTATCCTTTTGCTTCACCGAAAGAAATTGAAGATGCCTGTTCTTATATTGCATCTCACAGCGAAATTCAAGAAATATTGATTTCAGGCGGCGATCCTTTAACCGTATCGGATAGACAGCTTGAACGTTTGTTTTCCGCTTTAAAGGATGTGCGCCCTTCGCTTCTTATACGGGTGTGCACACGTTCTCCGGTATTTGCTCCGGAGCGTTTTACGCCGTCTTTAATCGCTTTATTGCAAAAGTTCCGCCCGCTGTGGCTTATTCCGCATATAAATCACAGTGCGGAATTTTGTGAACGCTGGAGTTTTGAAGCACGCCGTGTTTTGGAAACGCTGGTACAAAGCGGTATTCCTATGCAAAGTCAAACGGTATTGTTGCGCGGCGTAAACAATACCGTCGATGCTTTGTGCGATTTGTTTTATAATTTAACCCTTATCGGTATAAAACCGGGCTATCTTTTTCAAGGCGATTTGGCACCGGGAACTGCTCATTTTCGCGTTCCCATCGATGAGGGGGTGCGCTTGTACGAGCGTGTGCGTTCAGAGCTTTCAGGTTTGTCTACCCCCGTATATGCCGTCGACATTCCCTCAGGCGGCGGCAAAATCAATTTGTTGCAGCTGGATCCCGAACTGCTTAACGTAAAGATTGAGCGGGGCGAACACACCTATGTTTTTACGGACAGCAGCGGAGAGCGCCGCGAATATCCGATAGAAAAAACAACTGTATAAAAAAGTAGAAGTATACAAAAACAGACGTCGGTCTGTACAATTTTGTATACTATTGTACAGTTACTAGCGTAATCTTTGTTTTTATCCTTACTTTTAATTTGTTTTATTATATACAGATACATAGTTTTAGTTTTTAAGTGTTTGGTTGGCACGCTTTTTGCATATTTACTAATGAAGTTTTTAAGATCTTTTATAGGAGAAAAGGTATGGAGCAAACACTGTATCAAACATATATTGCACAAATTAAAAATATTCCGCTTTTAACGGCGGAACAGGAAAAAGAGCTTGCACGGAAAATTCAAAAAGGCGACGAAGCGGCAAAACAAAAGCTTGTACGGGCAAATTTACGTTTGGTTGTATCTGCTGCACGCAAGTATAAGGTTGCGAATTTTTCGTTTATGGATCTTGTCCAAGAAGGAAATTTGGCTTTGCTGGCAGCTGCTTCAAAATTCAGTGCAAATTTTGATACGCGTTTTTCAACGTATGCTTATCCTTGTATAACCCGCTACATAAGCCGGTATATCAGTTTAAAAAAACGTACCGTTTCCGTTCCGATACGAAAAACCGAATTGGCTTACATGGTTGACTGTGCTGCCGACGAGTTAGTACAAAAATTGTACCGTGAACCGACGGATCGCGAAATTGCATTGTATTTGAATGTTTCGGAAGCGGTGGTGCGTAAAGCCCGTCAATACGATTGCGAAACGTTCAGCCTCGATGCAGCTGTCGACTGCGATGGAAACACGGATATCGTTTTTGCCGATATGCTTTCGGATTATTCGTTTGACCCTGCAGAACAAACGATGTCGGCTGTTATGAGGCGTGACTACGAAAAGTTAATTAAACGTTTGCCCAGCCGCGAACGTTCGGTTCTTTTAACCAAATACAAAAGTTTTATAAACGGAGAAAAAGTGACGTTCCGTCAAATAGGCCGTACACTCGGAATAACTGCTGAAACCGTGCGCCAAGCGGAAAAGCGCGCATGCGAACAGATGCGTGTTATTTTAAAAAAATATCAGTACGCATAAGCTTTACGCTTATCAAGCGCTTCATTGACAGTGTGCTTATAAAAAGTTATTATAAAACACTGTATGAAAAAAAAATCGCCGCAAGTAAAGCTTCCCAAACAAAAGCTTTTTTTACTTATTTTTATTGTTGCTGCGGCCGGATTGGGCATGCTTTTTTTTAGTATCCGCTTAGCTCCGTCCGCACGTTCAAAAAGCACACGGCAAACACAATCCGAACAAAGAGCAGGCGAGCAGTCTTCGGCTCCTTCAAAGCCGGGCGAACAAAAGCGTTCGCCGGCGCAGCCTGCAAAGCCGGTACAACCGTCTCCGGAATCTGCTGACCACGCACAGCCGGAAAAAGCGGCACCGCCTGCAAAGTCCGGCGAAAGAAGCGGTAGCGTTCCGCAAAAGCCTGCAAAGCCTGCCGAACAAACACAGCAGGAAAAAGACAAAACCAAAGAGCCTGCAGGACATAAAAAAAATGACACACCGGCAAAACCGGAAACAAAACCCGGCACACAATCTGTACCCGGCACAAAACCTTCATCGGGCTTGTCGCCCGTTCAAGCCAAAAAAAGCGGAAAATTGATATTTGTATTCGACGATGCCGGAAACAGTTTAAAACAAACCCTTCCGTTTTTGGAATTGCCGTTTCCGATTACCGTTTCTGTTTTGCCTGCCCTTGCCGATTCAAAAAAAACTGCCGATGCGGTAAGAAATGCAAAAAAAGAAGTATTTTTGCATCAGCCCATGCAAGCGGTAAATCTTTCCATAAATCCCGGTCCATCGTCAATTCAACCCGATATGACAACCGGCGAAGCTGCCCGCATTTTACGCAAAAATATAGCGGAAATAGGTCCTATTGCGGGAATGAACAATCATGAAGGCTCACTTATTACCGCCGATCGTAAACTTATCGGTGCCGTGCTCGACGTATGCATAGATGAAAAAATTATATTTTTGGATTCGCGTACCAGTTCTCAAACGCAAGCGCCTTTAGCGGCAATGGAGCGGGGTATGCATATTTGGGAAAGGGATGTTTTTTTGGATAACAGTCCCGACGTAACCGAAATGAAAGCGATGATTAAACGGGGTCTTGCGATTGCCGATAAAAAAGGTTATGCGGTTATGATAGGACATGTGCAAACCCCAGCTCTTGCAAAATTGCTGCGCGAAATGTATGCCGATTTGCGCGCACAAGGCTATGTATTTACAACGCTCAGCCGTATGGAACGGGAGCGAGGAGCAAACCGGTGAAAGTACTGGGTATAGAATCTTCATGCGACGAAACGGCAGCTGCAGTTGTTGAAAACGGACGCACAATCTTAAGCAATGTAATTGCGACGCAAATACCGTTTCATGAAATGTACAGCGGCGTTGTGCCGGAAATTGCAAGCCGAAAACATGCCGAATGGATTTTACCTGTAGTACGCCGCGCTTTGGATGAAGCGGGTTTAAAACCTTCCGATGTGGATGCCGTTGCCGCAACAAACCGTCCGGGGCTTATGGGCTCTTTATTGGTCGGCTTAACCTTTGCTAAAACTTTTGCATGGACGCTCGGTAAACCTTTTATAGCCGTAAACCACATGCTCGGTCACTTGTATGCCGCCCATCTTGAACAGGATATTTCTTATCCGTATTTGGGTTTACTGGTTTCCGGCGGGCATAGTATTATCTGTAAAGTATCCGATTTTGACGATATAGAAGTATTGGGAACCACCATTGACGATGCCGTAGGAGAAGCTTTTGATAAAGTGGCAAAGTTTTACGGCTTTGGTTATCCGGGCGGTGTTATTATAGATAAGCTTGCAAAAAACGGCGATGAAAATGCGGCAACGTTTCCGCTTCCTTCACTGCATAAAGGGGAGCATCGGTATGATGTATCGTATTCGGGCTTAAAAACTGCAGCAATAAACCAACTGGATAAATTTTGGAATGCGGGTTATAAAAAAACGCCTGAAAACATAGCGGCTGCTTTTCAAAAAGCTGCCGTACAGATTTTATTGAGCCGTTTGTTTAAAGCAGCCGAAGATACCGGTTTGAAAACGGTGGTTGCAGGCGGCGGAGTTGCCGCCAATTCCCGGTTACGAGCTTTGCTTGCCGAACGAAGCGATTTACACTGTATTTTCCCCCCGCTTAAGTTATGTACCGACAACGGTGCTATGATTGCAGGGGTGGGGTACTGCTATTTACAGCGCGGCGAAACCAGCTCTTGGAATACAACTTCGTACGCCCGTGTAGACGGCTTTAAACGCCGCGGATCCGGAAGATAATTGAGCCTAAAAAACATATTGCAACACCTTCGTTAAAACAGTATGATGGGATTATGGACGTAACGATTCTTGACCGTTCTTTGCGGCGCATCCCCGATTTTCCCAAACCGGGGATTTTGTTTTACGATATTACCGGTGTGTTGGTTAATCCGGAAGCATTTCGCTTTTGTATCGATGCTATGGTCGATATTTACCGCGATATGAAAATTGATGCCGTCGCCGGTGTGGAATCGCGCGGTTTTATATTTGCCGCTCCCTTTGCCGACCGCATGGGAATACCGCTGGTGCTTGTGCGCAAAAAGGGGAAACTTCCCGGTGATACATGGTCGTGTTCGTATCAGTTGGAATACGGAAAAGCCGAAGTGGAAATTCACAAAAGCGATATTGCGGCAGGACAGCGGCTTTTGGTTATAGACGATTTGATTGCAACCGGCGGTACGCTGAAAGCAGTAAAAACAATACTTGAAGGAGCCGGTGCTTCCGTTGCAGAATTCTTCGGGGTTGTCGGATTACCTTTTTTAAATCATAAACAAGTGCTTGCTCCCACTCCGGTACGTACGTTAATCGATTTTCATTCAGAATAACTTTTATTTTTGCACATTTTGCCTTTTTTTTAAATATGTGTTATATTTAAAGACAGGAGGCTTATATGTGTAATGTTCGTTTTTTTATTTGTAAGCATTGTAAAAATGTTATTACTTTAATTCAGGACTCAGAAGTGCCTGTGTCCTGCTGCGGCGAAAATATGAGTGAATTGATTGCCGGCAGTACGGACGCCGCTCAGGAAAAACATGTTCCCGTTGTGGAAATTAACGGATCGGAAGTGACGGTTTCGGTCGGTTCGGTGGCACACCCTATGGAAGAAAAACACTGGATTCAATGGGTATGGCTGCAAACGCAAAACGGTATTCAACAAAAATGTTTAAACGCAGGCGATCAGCCTAAAGCGGTTTTTGCATTGGCAAGAGGCGATAAACCGGTTGCCGCTTATGAATACTGCAATTTGCACGGTTTGTGGAAAAAAGATTTATAAAAAATGCTTTTTTAAAAAATCAAAATCAAGTTCTGGATACAGTACAAAGCGATTTAAAAGTTCGGCTGCCGTTCGGCGCACATGCGTTCGGACGGCGTCGTCCAATTCTATTTTTCCTTTTGCTTTGTTGCCGTTTTTATCGATTCCGGGTTTAGTGCCGCTGAGCGCTGTGTGCAATATGTCGGCGATTTTGTCCATTTCGGCTTGCCCCATGCCCAAGCTTGTTACGGCGGGAGTTCCCACGCGTATACCGCTTGTCCACCATGGGCCTTGCGGGTCAAAGGGCAGGGTATTGCGGTTAAGCGTTACGCCGCATTCAAACAATGCGTTTTCGGCTTGCCGTCCGGTAAGACCGTAGGGCGATACGTCGATCAGTATAAGGTGGTTATCGGTTCCGCCGGTTTGTAATTTCATACCGCGTTTTATACAGGAATCGGCAAGAAAACGTGCGTTATCTCTTACCTTGTGCGCATAGTTTTGGAATGCAGGACTTGCAGCTTCTTTTAAGGCAACCGCTTTTGCCGCCATAATGTGAGCGAGCGGTCCGCCCAAAACCAAGGGGCAGCCTTTGTTTACGGAGTCGGCAAATTCAGCTTTGCATAAAATTAAAGCGCCGCGCGGACCGCGTAAAGTTTTATGCGTTGTCGTTGTTACTATATCCGCCCATTCTACCGGGTTTTCTTCTCCGGTAAATACTTTTCCGGCAACCAATCCTGCAAAGTGAGCCATATCTACCATTAAAACGGCACCGCATTTATCAGCTATTTGCCTAAAACGGCGGAAATTAACTGCACGCGGATAGGCTGAATAGCCTGCAAGTAAAATAAGCGGTTTTATTTGCATCGCTTGTTTTTCAATTGCCTCGTAGTCTAAAAGACCGCTTTCTTTGTCTACCGTATACGAATAGGCATCGAACATGCGCGCCGAAACGTTTTGCCGGTATCCATGCGTTAAGTGTCCGCCCGAATAATAATCCAAACCTAACAGTTTTTGATTGCCTAATTTTTCGCGCAGTTTGCGCCATTGCTCGTCCGTTAAATGGGACACATTTGTTTCGTTTAATTCTTCAAGGGAAGGCATTTCTATTTTTTTATTTAGGATTGCCCAGTAAGCTACCAAATTGGCATCTGCGCCCGAATGCGGCTGTACGTATGCATAGTCGGCGCCGAATAAACGTTCCGCTTCGTGCGCAGCGGTGTTTTCCACCGTATCGATGTTGGTGCAGCCGCCGTAATAGCGGTGTTCCGGATAGCCTTCGGCATATTTATCCGTAAGCAAATTCCCCATTGCAGCTTGCGTGCTTAGTGAACAATAGTTTTCGCTTGCAATTAATTTTAAATGCAAGCGCTGTGCTTCCAATTCTTTAACCGTTGCGGCGGCGATTTCCGGCTGTACCGCCGAAACAAGCTGTAAGTTTGCAACATATGAGGTCATTGCCGCGTTTTGTTTTTCTGCCGGTGTTTGTGCAAGATATTGTTCAAGGGGTGTTGCCACGGTATGCTCCTGTTTTTTAAAAAGTGCTGATAATATCCGCGCGCGGACTAACCTGTTTTTGAGGCAGTTCCGGACTAATCAAGCGACTACGATATCCTAGCTTATTTTTGCGATATGTACAAGGCACCTAGAGCGACAGGGCAGCTGCTATGGTTTTGTTGTAATCAGCTGCCTTGATTTTTGTACATGCAGTACGGAATAATAGAAAACGAAACAGAAAAGCTTATCGGCAATATTTCTTTGATGAATATCGATAACGTGCAGCAAACGGCGTTCCTGCATATGTTATGACAGAAAACGATATAATGAAATATTGATGGACATACTGGCGCAGGATTTTTACGGTTGACTTTTTGTTTACCGCTTGCTTTCGGGATAAGTGGTGCTGATATATTCGCCCCATTTTTTGTCCGAAATGGTAATGTGTTTAATCAGCCACGTAACTAAAAAATCGGCAAAAGTATTGCCGGCTTCTTTGTTTCCGGCTGCCAAGCTTGCAAAACCCTGCTGCACTTGATGTATAAAATCTCTGTGTTCGGCTTTGTGCTTGTCGAGGTCGGGATATTGATAAGTGGTCATCAGTTTTTCTTCTTCGGAAAAGTGGTATTCGGCATATTCGGACAGATTTTTTAGGACTTTCCCTATTTGCATTTTGTATTCCGCATCGGGAAGCTCTAAAATTTCCTGAAATTTATGCAATATAAGGAAAAGCTTTTTGTGATGTAAGTCTATTTCGGTAAAGCCGACGCTAAAGTCGTCCTGCCAGCCGGTGTTTTCAAGATCACTCATAGTTTTAGTGTACCGATGTACAAGAGCCTTGTCAACCGACAGGCAGCACCTGACGTCTGAATGCGGCGCGCTAAAAAACGACAGCTAAAAAATGGTTAGGCTGAAGTTGAAAACAAAAAAAGCTGATGTAAAAGAGCGTTCGTGCGCGGCGGATGATGAGTCCGCGCACGAACCGTGTGCCGGTTGTACACCGGAAGCGCACTAACGTGCGTATTCGACAATTCTGGTTTCCCGAATCATTGTCAGTTTTATTCTTCCCGGATAGCGTAAATCGGTTTCTATTTGTTTAGCTATTTTACGGGCTAAATCTTTTACTTCCGAATCGGCTATTTTTTCGTTGTTTATTAAAATCCGCAATTCGCGTCCGGCTTGAATAGCGTATGCTTTTTCAACACCGTTAAAACTTTCGGCGAGCGTTTCAAGGTTTTCAAGGCGCTTAACGTAATTGTCCATCGTTTCGCGCCGCGCTCCCGGTCGTGCTGCGGAAACCGCATCGGCAATTTGTACGATAACAGCTTCAATGCTTTCCGGTTCAATGTCGTTGTGGTGCGAGCCTACCGCATTAACGACTTTGGGATCTTCTCCCATTTTGCGAACCATATCCATACCTACTTCGGCATGATTTTGATCCGAATCGGTTTCCGCACCTTTTCCGATGTCGTGCAAAAGCGCGCTCCGTTTTGCCAATTCGCGGTTTGCTCCGATTTCGGCAGCAATCATACCGGCAATAACGGCGACCTCTTTGGAGTGGTACAAAACATTTTGTCCGTAACTGGTTCTAAAATACAATCTGCCGAGTGCGCGCACGCCGTCTTGGCTCATATTGTGAATGCCCAAATCGAACAAAACTTTTTCGCCTTCTTCGTATATCTTTTGCTGTGTTTCTTTTGTTACCTTTTGAACGATTTCCTCAATGCGTGCAGGGTGAATGCGTCCGTCAGTTATAAGGCGTTCAAGCGATGTTTTGGCTATTTCTTTTCGCACCGGATCAAAACATGATATAACAACCGCTTCGGGCGTATCGTCGATAATGATATCCACTCCGGTCAGCGTTTCAAGCGCACGGATATTCCGTCCTTCGCGTCCGATAATGCGTCCTTTCATTTCATCGCTGGGTAAAGATACCGTAGTAACCGTAATGTCGCCGGTTGTTTCGGCTGCAATGCGCTGAATGGTTGTAACCAATATGTCTTTTGCACGCTTTTCGGCAGTAAGCTGAGCTTCCTGTTCGATTTTATTGAGCAGCGCTTGAGCATCGTGGCGAGCGTCGTTTTCAAGATCTTTTATAATCAAACTTTTAGCTTCTTCGGCGGTTAAGCCGGAAATGCGTTCAAGTTCTCTGCGGTACCGTTCTTCTTCGTCGGTCAGTTCAGTTTCGCGCCGTTCAATTATTTTTTCGCGTTGTACGAATTCCTGTTCTTGTTTGTCAAAGTCTTGGGCTTTTTTATCCAAGCTTTCTTCTTTAAGCGCTAACCTGCGTTCCTGTCGTTGTAATTCTCCTCTGCGTTCTCTATTCTCCCGTTCTTGTTGGTTCCGTTCTCGAATGAGTTGATCTTTCGCTTCCAATAAAATTTCTTTTTTCTGTGCTTCAGCTTCCTTAATGGCGTCCTGCTTAACTCGTTCCGCCCGTTGCTCAGATGCAGATAGTTGAAATCTGGCATACAGCCAGCGAATAGTCCATCCAAGAATAAGTCCAGCTAGAGGGAGACCTATGTAAAGCAATAAGGGCATACTGTGGCCTCCAAACTAGTATAATTCATTTTAAAAATACCACAAGAACGCTATATTGTCAAATACTTATTCTACAATAAGTTCTGTTATAAAGTCGATTTGTGTGGTATACTCGATATATGCAAAATCAAAGCCGAAACCAACCCAAACCCCAATCCGCCGTACTTAAAATGCTTAAAACTTTTTTAATTGTTTGTGCACTTACGGCAGCCCTTGCGGTTTTGTTGTTTGCACTTCTTGTAGCGCTGTTGAGCATAACCGAATACCGTCCCCGCGATGTTGAAAACGCAATTGTGATTTCCGATGTGCAAAACGGTGAAACCGGCGCGCCATATGCGGCAAGTGCGGTTTCGGATGCAGGACAAAAAAATCCAGCCCGCCCGCCTTTGGATGCGGGACAAAGCGTGCGCATTGTCAGCTGGAATATCGGCTACGGTGCGCTCGGTGCAAAGCAGGATTTTTTTATGGACGGCGGCTCTATGGTGCGTCCAAAAAACAAAGCTGCAGTTGAAGAAAACTTAAACGGAATTGCCGAGTTTATAAAAACGCACAATGCCGATGTATGGTTTATACAGGAAATGGATATAGCTTCATCACGTTCGTTTTATATAGACGAAAGCCGTTTTTTATCGCGTGCAACAGCCTTTGGGGGAACCTATGCTTATAATTATAAGTGTTTGTTTGTGCCCTTTCCTTTTCCGCCGCTCGGGCGGGTTGCAAGCGGTTTGGCAACTTTTACGGATTTAAGCTGTACAGCTTCCGAGCGCCGCGCACTTCCCGTGCCGTTTAAATGGCCTGTGCGCCTTGCGAACCTTAAACGCTGTATGCTGGTAAACCGTTTTCCGCTTTCTTGCGGTAATCAATTAGTTGCGGTAAACGTGCACTTGGAAGCATACGATGACGGCGAGGGAAAAGTCGAGCAAACAAAAGCGCTGATGAATTTTTTAACTGCCGAATACGATAAAGGAAACTATGTGATTGCCGGCGGCGATTTTAATCAGCTTTTTCCGGGCTTGGATAAAAGCGCATACCTTATGCGCGAGCAGGCATGGCATGCCGGTATATTGGACGAAGCTATGCTGCCTGCACTTTGGCGTTTTGCCGCAGACGGCACCGTGCCTTCATGCCGCTCAAACGATGCTGCATACGAAAGCGCTTTGTACGACGAAAATGTGCGGAAAAATTGGCAGTACTACTTTATCGACGGTTTTATTTTGTCGCCGAACGTTACGCTGCGCTCGGTGTGTACATACGACGAATTTTTTATGTATGCCGACCACAACCCGGTGGAATTGGAAGTGGTTTTGGAAAAAAGCGGAATCTAATTTAATACAACTGTTCCGCTATTTTAGTTTGTGTCCAAAAACGCCGAGGCGGATTTTGCCGAACCGGTTTCTTTTAAATACAGTTCTTTAACCGCTTTTATATTCATCTTTTTATTGTTGTTGCCGACATAGGTGCATGCAATAGCGGCTGCAGCCGAAGCAAAGTGTACCGCTTGCTCGTACGGCATATTAAGCTGCATGACGGCAAATAAAAATCCTGCGGCAAAAGAGTCTCCCGCACCGGTTGTATCGACAACGGGAACGTCGTATGCAGGATAGATTTTGCCTTTAACAAAAACGCCTTCGCTGCCCAATTTGATTATCGGCATGGGAGTTTTTGCTTGAAGTACGACATAGGCTTTTTGTATATTCTGAGTTTTTGTAATTGATAACGCTTCGTTTTTATTTACAAAAAAATAATCGGCTTGCGAAAGCCATCCGTCCACGTGCGTCCATTGTTCCGTCGGATCCCACTGCGTATCTATAGATACTGTTTTGCCTGCTTTTTTTATGCTGTGCAATACTTTTTCTATGTGCGGAACAAAAGCAGGCATTCCGTACGGTCCGGAAATATGCACATGCGAAAACCGGTTGAGCGCTTTGATTGCGTACGAAACATCATTAAACGCAGCCAATGAGCCGCGGTATGTTACTTGAGAGCGTTCCCGCCCGTAAATAAGATTTGCTGTAATTCCCGTCCGGATTTTCTTTTTACTTTGAAGAAGCGATGTATCAATTCCCAATTGTAAAAGTTCATTTTTAATAAAGGTTCCGTTTTCGTCTTCTCCGATAAGACCGCACAAGCCGGCGTTTCCCCCTAAGCGGGCAAAAACGGAGGCTGCAAGGCACGTGGAACCTCCCAGCGTTTTTGAAAAATCGCTGCAAAAAACTTCACAATCCGTAACGACGGGAGATTTCAGCCCTGAAAAAGATATATCAACATTAACATCGCCTAAAAATAAAATGCTTTTTTTATAGCTTTTCATATATCAAAATTTTTAAACTGCGGTAAATATGCTTCGTTTTGTTTAAACATTTCGCGTGTCATATTGCGAATTTCTTCCAGCGATAATACTGCCGATGTAAGCGGGTCGTGTGCAATCGCTTGGTATACCAATTTTGCGTCTCCGTTAATGCAGGCAAGAACCGCATTTTCTTCGATACGGGAAGATGTACCGGTGAGCATTACACACGAGGGCGGAAGGTTTCCTACGCTGAGCGGATAAAATCCGGAACGGTCAACATACACGGGAACTTCAACACACACGTCGTCGGGCAAGTTTGTAATGTAGCCTTTGTTTTGCACATTGCCGTTAAATTTAAATGGGTCTCCACCTGCAAGGGCGTTGATAATCCATGCGGCGTATTCTTCTCCGCGTTCAAGTTCTATGGGACCGTCTTTGGCAAACCAGGATCTTGCTTCGTCTTTCCATGTAGCTTCGTTTTTTTGATATTCTTTTAAAATGTATGCGTATTCTCCCGGATTCCAATTTGTTCCGTGTGTGCAGTATTTTTCAATTAAATCTTTCCGTTTTCTAAACCACGGGTTGTATTCCGAATTGTGACCGCTCGATTCGGTAACGTAGTAATCAAAGGCTTTAAACATTTCGTTGCGTACCGGTTCGGCTGCAAGAATTTCCGATTTTTTTAGGGCTTCTTTTATCAGCGGGTATGCGTCTTTTCCTTTCCATTTGAAGTCAAGATACCACGCTTGATGGTTTATGCCCGCACAGGTATAATCGATTTCATTATACGGCGCTCCTATCCACTCTGCCAGCATTTGTGCTGTTCCCTGAACGGAATGGCAGAGCCCCGTTACGGTAATGGGTGATGTTTTTTGCAGATAATTACACAGCATTGCCATAGGATTGGTATAATTAAGCAAAACCGCATTGGGGCAGATTTTTTCCATATCTTGTGCGATTTGTGCCATAGCCGGCGCCGTACGCAAAAAACGGAAAATACCGGAAGGTCCGCGCGTATCGCCGACGCAAATGTCTACTCCGTATTTTGCCGGAATTTCGATATCGTAACGCCACACATCGGTTGAACCGGATAAAATAGTACACATAACAACATCCGCACCTTCAAGCGCTTCTTTACGGTCGAGCGTTGCGCGCACTTGTGCAGGATATTTTCCCATTTCTATAATACGCTGAATTGCTTTAAGCGAAAAATCCAAACGTTCGGCATCTATGTCCATCAAATGGATTAACGAATCTTCCAAAAGAGGGAAGGTTAAAATATCGCGGACCAATTCACGCGTAAAGCCTAAGCTTCCCGCACCTATAAAAGCAATTTTTTTCATGCTGTTTCTCCTATACTAATTCAATATATATAAATATGTTACACTCTTATTTAAACCCGGTAAGAGCGGCACTTTCAATTATTTGTTTTTGGACAAAAAGGAACAATATAAAAATGGGTAGTATGGATATTATCGTACAAGCCATTAAAAAACTCCATTGACCGGAAAATTCCGCTTGATACAGAGAAAGACCGACCGTTAAAGTTGTGTGTTTTCTGTCGCTCGGTAAATAAATGAGCGCTCGTATAAGTTCATTCCACGAACCGGAAAAAATCAGTATCGACAAAGCGGATATTGCCGGTTTTGCCAAAGGCAAATAAATTCTGCTGAAAATAAACGGAATAGGTGCTCCGTCTATACGGGCGGCTTCCGCCAGCTCAACGGGAATACTCGTAAAGTACTGCCGAATAAAAAAAGTGCCGAAAGCTCCACCCATAAAAGCCGTTATCCAAAGCGGCAGTTTGCTTCCGACCATGTGCAACTTTGAAAAGATGATAAAATTGGGAATGAGCGTTACTTGCGGCGGAATAATAAAGGTTGTGAGCAGCAATGCAAATAATATTTTTTTTCCGCGGAACTTAAAAAGTTCAAATGCAAAACCTGCCATACCGCATGTTATAATTTGTCCGATTGTCGTTAAGGCTGCAATCTGAAAAGAGTTGAATACTTGCCGGAGCAGGTAAGGGGTTGAAACAAACAAACGTGTATAATTTTCCAGCGTTGCCGGGGAGGGGATTAACGCTTTTGAAAACTGATTTGCCGGTGTTTTAAAAGACGTAGATACCATCCAAAGAAAAGGACCGGCGCAAACGATGAGGCTGAAAGAAAAGAATACTATAAGAAAAAAATTCTTGCAGATTTTTAGACGTTCATTATTCATAAAACACCAACTTTTGTTCGAGCTTAAAATAAATAAGCATAAAGATGATTATAACAATTGAAAGAAGGATGGCTTGAGCACTGGCTAATCCCATGTTAAACCACCGGAACCCGTTGCGATAAATAAGATACACTGTTGTTGTCATAATCGATTCGCCCTGTGTTCTGCGGGTTAACATATAGATATATTCAAATGCTTGCAAGGCATTAACCGTAGTAATAATAACTTGAAAAAAGATTGCAGGCGATATGCACGGAATGGTAATATGAAAAAGTTTTTTTAGAGGGCTTGCTCCGTCGACGGTTGCGGCTTCATAATATGTATGGGGAACCGATTGTAATGCGGCAAGAAAAATAATCATACCTTCTCCCAGTGCTCCCCACACGTTTGCCAATGTTACCGAATACAAAATATGTTCTTTTCCCAGCCATACAACGGGTTTTAAACCTATGTGTGTAATAAGTCTATTTAAAAGACCCTGATCTTTTGCATATATCCATGTAAAAATCATAGCGACGGCGACTGAAGAAGTTAGCGAAGGAAAGAAAAATGCCGCCCGCAAAAAACCTTGGGCACGATGTGTTTTATTCAGTAATAATGCGACGCATAACGATAAAATTATACAGCAGGGAACATAAAGACATGCAAAACGAACCGTATTTACTATACTGTTAAAAAATTGAGGGTCGGTAAAGCATTTAATATAGTTTTTCAATCCAATCCAAACAGGCGGATTAACATTATCCCATGAAGTAAAGGAAAGAAATATAGAGGCGGCAAGTGAACCCAGTGTGCCGATTATCAATCCGAAGAATGTAGGAAACAGCATAACGAGGATCCAGTATTTATCGTTGCCCATGAGTCTCAGTTTGCCTTTCATAAGGTGTACACTCCGCTTTTGAACCGGCGCTCTGCGCCGGTTAGATTATTTTTATTGTTTTACAAGGCTTGCGTCAGCGTCCGATACTGCCGTTTTCATAACCGCTGCAATATCATCCGATTCGTAAATTGCCGCCATAGCGTTACCGAAAGCGTTTGACCACGCATCGTAGCCTTTAAATACGGGCTTTGGGTGTGCATATTCAAGCGCATCGATAAAAATCCGGTGGTTTATTTTTACCGGCTGGTTAAGAAATACGTCGCTTTGGGCGATATCTTTACGGGCGGGTATGGCAAACCCCAATGCAGCCAGCTTTGATTGTCCTTCCGCCGACAAAACGTATTTTATCCATTCCCATCCGGCTTCAGGGTTTTTACAATTTTTTGCCATTACAAAACCTGCCGAATTGACGCTGGTAGCTCTTCCTGCAGGACCTTGAGGCAGGGGAACTACATCCCATTTGAAGTTACAGGATGAATATTGCGGAACGGACCAGTGTCCCATCGGCGTCATTGCGGCTTTCCCTGCATAAAATAAATCTCCGCCGTATTGCGCTTGGGTGTCCATATCGGGAATGGATTTATCCACGATAATCATTTTTGAAAGCAGCTGCCACGGTTCCATATTGTCGGCAATTGTCGTTTTTTTGTAATCCGGACTTAAAATCGTTCCTCCGTAGCTCCACACTAAAGAACTCATCAACAATTCTACATCCCATAAGTCAGGAGCAAAACCCCATTGGGTATAGTAACCGCTTTTATCTTTAACGATGAGTTTTTTTGCAGTTATGCTTAAATCTTCCCATGTCCATGTTTCATCGGGGTAGGGCACACCCGCTTTGTCAAACATATCTTTATTGTAAAATAAAGCAATTGTTTGAAAATCGCGCGGCAGTCCGAAAAAACCCTTATCCGTTTTATATGCATTGAGGGTTACCGGATAAAGGGCACTAAGTACTTCTGTATCCTTATCTAAAAAATCCTGTAAAGACAACAAAGCGCCGCGTGAATACCAGTCCATAAAAAGAGGCGCATCCATTGCAAAGACTTCGGGAGGCGTCCCTGCCGCATAGAGGGTATTTATCTTATCCCAATATACCGACCATTCCGCCGTTTCAACATCTATTTGGATACCGGTTTTTTCCGTAAACGATTTAGCCAGTTCTACCCAAACAGCTCCCTCCGATTCGGTTCCCCAGTTTAATACTTTGATTTTTTTTGTATTACCGCCGTTTTTTTGGCAACCGGTGAACAAACCTATGCTGCATACCAATAACACACACAGCCCTTTACAAATCTTTTTTTTCATCTTTTCCTCCTTACTAGTATTCGATGAATATCGACTTTTATATGTCATATTTTAAAACGGATTCGGAAAAACATGCTCGTTCGTATTTTTTTAATTCGGTGTCGATAACCGCAACCGGAATCTCTCGCATATCTGTGTGCGTCTTAAAAAAGTCGGCTTGTAAGTGCGGGATGTACTGTGAGAGTAACTGCACAGGAATCTTTTTGCGAGAAAGCGATTCCGTCAACTTACGAACGGATGACATAACTATAGGATTATCCCAATAGTACCGTACTCTGTCCGAATAACCGAACAACATTTCAATACGATTGTCTTCGGCATAATAGTCTTTCCATGATTCCGGAAAGAATTCCATTGCTTTTTCGAGTGTAACAATCAGGTCGGGTTTTCCCGAACTGCCGGATAATTCCATATCGATATAGGCTAAACCGAATAAGGCTTCGCGCATTGCAAAGGTAAGACCGGGACCGACTTTTAAAATCGCAACGCCGTCTTCAACCAGCATGCGCAAACTTTGTTCTTGCTGATAATCGGTTGAATGTCCTTCAAACACAAGGGAAGGGTAAGCGTGCAGTGCTTGCATTAGTTCTTTTGCAGGTTTTCTGCGGTAGGGATATACATTCATTGCGCCGAATTCAACTCCCGGCTGCACAACGACGGCAATTACCCTTGACCACGCCGCACTAAGCCCTTTCCGGGCAAAAGCTTCTTTATGCAGCCGAATTGTTTCGTGAAAATCTTCCGGTTTGGTCGGAACCGGCGCCATGCTTTTTCCCTGTTCGGCAGTTCCTCCGGGAATGGGAACTTCGGTACCGATGACATAGACGGGAGGTATTTTTGCTTTTAATTTTTTGTTGTGCGCAAACTCTTCTTCCGCCGCAAAGCACAGTTCTGCAGCCCGTTGTGCGGCAACTGCAGGATTCAATGCTCCTTTGGGGTCATCGGCAAGGGGCATACTTGCGTCCAAATGGATTTTTACGGCACCGGCTGCAACAAAAGCTTTTACCATCGTTTCGGCTTCTTTCATTGCTTCGGCTGCTTTTTTTTTGCGCCACGGAAAAGGTCCGAGGTGATCGCCGCCGTATGCAAAAAGCCCTTCGTTTACTCCAAAACGTTCGGCACGCTGACGCAAATTCTTTGCGAAATCTTCAGGAGTCATACCTGTATAGCCGCCGTATTGGTTTACTTGATTTGCCGTCGCTTCAATTAAAACCGGATGTTTGCTTTTTGATGCACGCATAAAAGCCGCATCCAAAACAGCCGGCTGCGACGAACACACCGAATAAAGTCCGCATGCTTTTCCTGTTTTTCTTGTTTCAATAAGATCGTTAAAAATATTCATTTTTCCCTGTTTCCTCTGCCGTTTATTCTTCGTGAATCGTTACGCCTTGCACAACCCGATTGATTACACCGCCGGGGGACGGGGCATCCGGCTTAAGATTGTGCGCCAAAGATATAAAAAATCCCAAAAGCTGTCCGAATAATGTTACAATTACGGAACGGAAATCGTCGTTGACGGCAGTACCATCACTGCAGGCGAAAACTTGTATTTTATCCGGATTTTTGTATTTGTCATCCGAAACGACAACGACGGTTTTACCCAGTTTTTTTGCACAAATTTCGTTGATTAAATCGTCTTCGTATAATTGCCGCTTTTTGTCGGCTGATCTGAAAATAAAAACCAAAGAAGTTTTATCGATTGCCGCCATAAAACCGTGGCGGATTCCCAATAAATCTTCGGCTTTAGCTATAACGCTTCCGCCGGATAATTCTTGTATTTTTAAATGACTTTCCATTGCGCCGCCGAAAAAGGGACGTGAAGCGATAAAAAACACTCTTTTGTAGTTTTTGCGCGATAAGGTATAAGCCATGTCGGCTGTTTGCGGTAAAATTGTTTGGACGGTTTTTGCCGTTTGCTGAACGGCAACCGCATATTCCGTGCGCCTTTCTTTTTGCAAATACGCCAATGCCATGCCCGCTATAACCATGCTCGAAAAAGAAGATGTCATTGCAAGACTTTTATCGTTTGTTTTTTCCGGCAGCAAAATTGTGCGTCTGTTTTTTTTGCAATTGTTTATTAACGAAACCAATTTACCGTTTTTATTGCAGGTAATGGCGATTTGTTTTACCAACCCCGGGCGTAATTTTTCGGCAAGCTCTGAAACGGCATTCCCCTCGGGGCTGTTGCCCGACCGTGCAAAAGATACGAGTATAAACGGAACGCGCGGAAAAGACGATTGCGGGTCCATTAAAATTTCTGTTGACGGTATGGCGTTCACACAGGTAAATACCTTTTTAAGCGCCGGTTGAATTGAAAGGCTTACGTAATGAGAACTGCCGGCTCCGGACAGCAGCAAAACCGGATCTTTTCCTACAAAAGTCGATAAGTCTTCAAAGTGTTTTTCTATAATTGCAAGCGTTTCCAGCCATCTTTGCGGCTGGCTTACTATTTCTTGTGCCGTATTGATGTAGCCGAGTTCTTTTTGTTCTTGTTTGGGTTTGTTTAATAAAAGTTCAATTTCGCTCAATTTATTGTTCATATTTGACTCCTTTTGTAAATATAATACACCATTTTGAGCGTTTGTCAACTATTTTTTTTATTTTTTTATTTATTTTTAGCAATAAACGTCATTTATGCACACTGCTGTGCTTCCTTAAGATGTTTTTTTCATATATAATCTGTTAGGAATAAAGCAGGTAAAATATTACTCAAAAGGAAGATATATGATACGCGAAAAACGGTTTGAACAAATAAAATTTCAATTGTTAAAAAACGGTATAATCGATGCCGATGAAATATGTTCTTTACTGAATGTGTCGCGGGCAACCGTGCGCCGCGATCTTCATGTGCTTGAAAAGGAAGGGGCGCTCAAAAGAATTCACGGCGGAGCAGTAACGGTTTCTTCTGAAAAAGAGCAGCCGTTTTATTCAAAAATTTCTATTGCCGAAAAAGAAAAACGAGAAATAGGAATAACTGCCGCCTCTCTTATTCCCGAAGGCTCGGTTGTCGGCTGTACCGGCGGAACAACCGTTATGAATGTCGTTCAAGCTATAAAAGAAAAAAAGATATCGATATTAACAAATGCCATTAATATAGCCATGGAATTGGTTTCTTCAAATATATCCGATGTTATTGTAACCGGCGGTACTTTGCGTCCGCGCTCGTATGAATTGGTCGGTCACGAAGCCGATGAAATGATCTCCCGTTTTCATCTTGATATAGCGCTTATAGGAATCGACGGCATATCGATTACGCAGGGAATTTCAACATATACTATTGCCGAAGCTCATACGGCATCGTTATATATAAATCATGCAAAAAAAACTGTGGTCGTCGCCGACCATACAAAAATCGGAAATGTGGCACCGGCTTTAATCGCTCCGGTATCTTGTGTTGATGTGCTTATAACCGATCAAGGAATAACCGATTCACAAAGACAAGCACTTGAACAAGCCGGTGTGGAAGTTATTATCGCAAATTGATATACGGTCGAATATTTTATTTAGTTGTTTGCCGCAGGACAGTCTATTCCGACTTGTGCTTTTTCATAGATTATCGTCCGTAAAGTCCCATGGTGCGTTTTCGTCAAACGGGTGCTTTTTGCTGAATGTTGCCGATTTGTCAATATGGCTGAACGCCTTTTCAATGTCCGTTCGTATGCCGCTGTGTCCCGTGCACACGTATTTTATGTGACTGTCCCTTACAATACTTTTAAGTTTGATTAACGAGCGTTTGTTCATATCGGGATATTGCGTAAAAAAATCAAAAAAGCTGTAGCCGCCCTCATCGTTGACGGCAAGACAGTCCCCGCTGAACAGTATAAAATCATCGACGATATAACACATGTGCCCTAAGGTATGCCCCGGAATGTGAAATGCTTGCACCTTTATAGTGCCTGCCGTTACGATTTCCCTGTCTTCAAGTTTTTTATAGCCTTTATCAAGTTGAACGCAATTTTTGATTTTAATGCCGAACTTTTTTATTCTATAAATCGATCCGTTCAAATATGCTTCTTCGTCGCTTCCCAAATAAACTTGTGCGTTCGGAAATATATTCGTACCCGTTGAATCGATTCCTCCGCAGTGGTCAACATCGGCATGAGTAATAAAAACATGCCGTATATTATTCGGGTTTATGCCGATTTTATCAAAACGTGCCTGAATGTTCGGAAAATTCAAATGCCCCGAATCAACGGCAATGCTGACGCCGTCTTTTGTATAAAACCAAATGTTGACATCGCTTTCTTTGATACAGCTTATTCCGTCTGCTAAAACTCCCGTAGGGGCCGGATTGCAATATTTTTTTCCCCTGGATACATACGGTTTTATTTTATTGTCAAATAAATACATCAATTTCATATAAGCGCCCCCTATAAAAACTTTTGCAGGAAGCTTGCGCTTCCGAAAAAGTTTTTAGCCGCGCTTTCGCAAACACCGGTTGAGAAAGCGCATAAAATTGACGAGTTTGCAACGCAAACTCGATATAAAAAGCGGCGACGCTATAACAGGCGCCGTTTTTTATCATGCCTCCTTTGTATTTTTCGATTTAAGTATATCAGGTTTTTACAAACGGCGCTTTCAAAAATCCGCTTTACAGCGCATTCGAAACGGATATTCCCGTCATCCGCTTGCATACCGAAGCAAAATGTGAGGGACTGGAAAAACCTGAATCAAGGGATGCTGCCGTTATGCTTTGGCCGGAATAAATTGATTTCCACACATACTCAAGCTGTCTCATCAAAAGATAGCTTTTAAGCGAAATTCCCGCTTCTCTTTTAAATAGATGAGTAAGCCAGCTTTCCGAATACTGTTTTTCGTTTGCTATATCGCGGACTCGTTTACCCAAGTGCTTAAAAGTTTTGATTTCAAAAATAAGGTTTTCAATCCGTTTGTCCATATTTTTTTTACCGGAAAAATGAATTCCCATATCCGATAAAAAGCTTTCAAGTTTTAAGGCGATTTTGTCATCTGTATGCGGTTCGGAAAAATCAAAAGGTGCAATATCTTTTTGAAAGGAAACGCCGCTTCGCCCGGCAGGAATTAACTCTCGTATATCGTCTGCAATCGAAGATGTCGGGTCGATAAGGAAAATGTAGTTTATCGTTCCATCGGGACTTTTATGCAAAACATTGTCTTTTAAAAAAATAACACTGCCGGTATAACTTTCCGAACCCGATAAAAGGGACAGCGGACTGCAACTTAAAAATATGTGCAGCATACTGTGTTTGTGAAAATCCGTATTCCGATATGACGGTTCTACGATTACATATGAATCTTTGAATATCAGCCTGCTCATTCAATTATATCGCTATGCTGCACTCAGATCTACCGATTATCGCATTTATAGCTTTTTAATTTCTGCTTCGGAAAGTCCGGTGGCTTTTGCGATGTCGGCACAAGACAAATGCATAGTTGTTAGGATTTTTGCAGTTTCGAGTGCTTTTTGATAGGCGCCGCGCACAATACCGTCTTGTCTACCTTTGCGCATACCTGCGGCAATACCTTTTTCAAAGCCGATTTTCTCTCCTATCTGTGAGCCCTCTCTAAGTAAATCATCTTTATGAATATTTAATGACATATACAAGCTCCTAAAGCGTTCATTGTTTTTGGTTGTTTCAACAAGCTCATCGATAGTTTTGGTAAAAGTGCTTGTTGCTTGTTTTTTACACAGATACTGTAGCAGCGCGTGCAGCTCCGTATCTTTTTCTTTGCCGTATGCACTTGCATTATAAAATACTTTATATGATTTGTCATTAAGAAAAAGAGCGCTGTTTTCTTTGCATGTGTTTTCAAAAGTGTACACGGGGATTCCTCTATCGAACG
Source organism: Treponema lecithinolyticum ATCC 700332 (assembly GCA_000468055.1). Classification (GTDB taxonomy): domain Bacteria; phylum Spirochaetota; class Spirochaetia; order Treponematales; family Treponemataceae; genus Treponema_C; species Treponema_C lecithinolyticum. Next base: position 89,478 of record KI260567.1, read on the forward strand.
GGTCTTGCGTGCAAATAAAGATAACATAGCTATCCTTAAGCTCTGCATAGCTTTGTCCGCGTAAGAGGTTATCGATATCCATAAGGCTTTGATAATACCGGGTACGTTTAGGAAGCTCCGGCGATAATGCAGTCTGTATTTCGATGTCGAACACACGCGACGGTTCGGAAACATAAACATCAAGGCGGATCCCCTTGCTTTCGTAAAAAGGAGCTATAGTTTTTTGTAAAGAGGGATATTCTATTTTACCGACTTTAATATGCAACAGACGTTCTAAAACGCCTTTGCAAACCGGTTTGTTTTTCATAATCGTACCGAACATAAAATCATCCGTGAAAGTTAGTTCATCTACGCTTTTGCGTTTGAGAAAACTGTCCATAAAAGGTGCCTCCTGAAAAGTATGTGTAGAGCGCCCATAATGCTCTCCGTGTATATTATTGTCGTTTGTTGTACAAAAAAGAGAAAAATTACGGAAAAAAGTTAAAAAAAATACAAAAGATTTGTTTGCAGCGTGGACTTTACGCCGGTAATGCCAGTCCCCGGCAAGAACGCCGGAAACGCTTCAAGTATGCGAGTTTTAGGCACAAGCCTAAAACTCGGTTTGAAAACCGTGCATCCTGCACGGTTTTCATAACTGTTGACAAAAAAGCGATATCACTCTAGAGTAAAAAACCATGGTACATTTTGCACGTATATGCGGCGCCGTTACGGCGGACGCTTTAAATAAGCTAGCGGAAAGCAAAAATCTTTCCGTGCCTCACATTGATGTTTCGTCTTTGCTTTTGGAAACGCCGCCCGATCCCAAAATGGGCGATGTGGGCATTCCGCTTTTCGGTTTTGCCAAAAATTTTAAACAAGCGCCGGCGCAAATCGCAGCCGATGTTTTAAAAATCATCAATACCGACTTTGCCCAAAAAGCATCGCAAGCCGGAACCTTTTCGGCAGCCGGTCCGTACATAAACGTACGCTTAAACAAAGCAGCCGTCGCCGCTTCCGTTTTGCGCACCGTGCTTGAACAGGGTACATCCTACGGCGCTTTGAACGAAGACGGAAAACCGCAGCGCAAGGGCGAGCGTATCATGATCGAGTTTTCCAGTCCGAACACGAATAAGCCGCTCCACTTGGGACATTTGCGTAACGACGCGATCGGCGAAAGCGTAAGCCGCACCATGAGGTTTTTGGGCGCCGACGTTTTTAAAACCACTATCATCAACGACCGCGGCGTTCACATTTGCAAGTCCATGCTCGCCTACCAAAAGCTGCACAGTGCCGAAGCCCACGCGCGTGCGGGGCACCCCGAGCTTCCCGCCGACACGCCCGAAAACGCGGGCGTAAAAAGCGACCGCTTTGTCGGCGACTGTTACGTCGAATACAACGATTATGCAAAATCGCACCCGGAAGCCGAAAAAGAAGCACAGGACATGCTCGTGCGCTGGGAAAACAACGATAAAAGCGTGCGGGAACTGTGGCGGCTTATGAACGATTGGGCGATTGCCGGCATCAAGCAAACGTACGATCGCACCGGAATTTCGTTCGACAAAATGTTTTTTGAAAGCGATACCTATTTAAAAGGGCGCGAAGAGATTTTGCGCGGATTGGAAAAAGGGATTTTTTATAAAGACGCCGACGGCGCCGTGTGGGTAGACCTTGCCGAAATCAATTTGGATAAAAAAGTACTGTTGCGAAAAGACGGTACCACCGTCTACATAACGCAGGATATCGGGCTCGCGATAAACCGCCATGCCGAATGGCTATTCGACAAACTCATTTATGTTGTCGCGACCGAACAGATTTATCACTTTAAAGTTCTTTTTTATATAATGAAAAAACTCGGCTACGATTGGCACTCAAAGCTGTACCATTTGGCGTACGGTATGGTCAATTTGCCCGAAGGCAAAATGAAAAGCCGCGAAGGGACGGTTGTAGACGCAGACGATCTTTTGAACAACCTGCGCGACGACGCCTTGCAGGAAATTACGGCGAAGGGGCGCGAAAAAGCGGTCGGTAATCCGCAAGATGTTGCCGAAAAAGTTGCGCTTGCCGCCGTCCACTATTTTTTGCTGCAAGTATCCCCTTTTAAAGATATGATTTTTAATCCCAAAGAATCGCTGTCGTTTAACGGCAATACCGGCCCCTATTTGCAGTACATGGGAGCGCGCATGTGTTCCGTTTTGGCAAAGGCAGAAAAAGAAGGACTTACTGGCGCACACGTGAGAGCGCAAGCGGATTTTGAAAAGGCGTGCGCGCTTTTTCAAAGCGACGCCGAATGGGATTTAATAAAGCTTATCGGTTCTTTCCCGCGCGTTTTGCAAAAAGCGTCCGAAGCGCTCGATTCGGCATCGATTGCAGGATATGCGTACGATACGGCAAAAGCGTTTGCCAAATTTTACCACGATTGCCCGATTGTAAATGCCGACAGTGCCGAATGCGCACAGGTGCGCTTAACGCTGACGCTTGCCGTTTTAACCGTGCTTAAAAACGCGCTTAATTTGATTTTGGTTCCCTTTCTTGAAGTTATGTAAACAAAGGCGTTTTAAATGGTCAATGTAAAAAGCGAAATAAAACCTTTAAAAAAAGTGTTAGTGCACCGCCCCGGACGAGAGTTGTTGAATTTAACTCCTACAAGTTTAAGCCGTTTACTTTTTGATGATATTCCTTATTTAAGTGCGGCGCAAAGAGAACACGACCAATTTGTTTGCGTTCTTGAACAAAACGGAGCTGAAGTCGTATATCTTGAAAAGTTGGCAGCGCAAACGCTTCAAACTTCCGACCAATTAAAAAAAACTTTTGTAGAACAATATATTGATGAAGCTGGAATATACGCGCAAAAATACCGCACTCTTGTGTTTGATTTTTTAATGACTATTGAAGATACCGAAGAATTGGTATTAAAGACGATGGAAGGTATTCGGCTTAAAGAGTTAGACAAAAGCGCTTTACGGTTTTTGGAAAACTGCGGCACAAAGGGCGATAAACTGGTGATAGACCCTATGCCGAATTTGTATTTTACGCGCGACACCATGGTGGTTATCGGCGAGCGTTTGTGTATAAACAGTATGTATTCTGCTACCCGCCGTAGAGAAACACTGTACGGTGAATATATTTTTACCCACCATCCCGATTTTAAAGGGCGCGTTAAACGCTGTTACGGTCGAAGCGAAGCGCTGCATATAGAAGGCGGCGATATTACGAATTTAAATGAACACGTAATAGCGATCGGCGTGTCAGAGCGTACGTGTGCCGACGCGGTTGAAAAACTGGCATATACGCTTTTTACCGATGAGGATTGTGCGGTCGATACTGTGCTTGCTTTTACCATTCCTTCAAAGCGTGCTTTTATGCATTTGGATACGGTATTTACGCAAATCGATTACGATAAATTTGCCGTACACTCCGGAATCTTGGATACGCTTGAAGTGTTTGAATTAACTTTAGCAGCGGATAAAAAAAGTTTGCACATACAAAAACTTGAAGACAGCTTGGAGCGTATTTTGGAACGCTACACGGGAGCTTTTGCGGTAAGTTTAGTGCGCTTCGGCTCCGACGATACTTTGACTGCCGAGCGCGAGCAGTGGAACGACGGTTCCAATACGCTGTGTGTTGCCCCCGGGGAGATTATCGTTTACGAGCGAAACGAAGCGTCTAACGAACTTTTGGCATCACACGGCGTAAAACTGCATACCGTTCCCAGCTGCGAGCTTTCGCGAGGGCGAGGCGGTCCGCGTTGTATGAGTATGCCTTTGGTACGAGCCGAAGCGCACTAAGCTAAACGGTTTTATACGCTGTAAAAGTTTTGACGCTAAACGCTCTAAGCTGCGTGCGCGCAGACGGTCCGGCATAGCGGCGACAGGTGGTAAACGCAAGTGATTTGTCTTCAAAATTCTAAAAGTTTGATTATCAGAGTGTGCGTTATCGCTTCTTTTTCGCAATTGTCCGATCCGGTAAAATTGTATATCGGCGGCAATGAAAAAAAATTACCGTCGGTAGTAAAAAACTGTTTACAGCTTTTAAAGTTGCAAAATAAACCTTATACCCTTGAAAAGGGTATTCTCACCCTGTATCCGCAAATATTTACCGGAACACTGCAGTGCGTTTCGACGGCAAACATTCCGGTACCGGATACGGGAGAGGCGACATCGGATACGGACGAGCTGATGCCGGAGACTTTTGTTATAAACAGTTCGCTTACTTTGGCACTTTTTATACTGTTTATATGTGCGGGAACGGGAGCAGGTTTTAAAGTTCCTTTGGCGCTTCCGCTTGCAATGTATAAAAAACGTTTTGCACTTTACGTGCGCTTTGCAAAAAAAACATATAAAGTGCATATACGTACGCAAAAAGGGAAGGGCGCTTTGAGCGGCTATATGCTTATAACGATTTTGCCGTGCGCATATGCTGTGCAGCCTAAAATGATAAAGCTGGGTTTTACTTCGTCGCAACCGGTAAGTGCTGCGGTTTTGGCAAAAGCTTTGTCGGCGGACGCAAATGGAAAAGTTATTTCATTGAATTGTAATGAATTACCTTATACATCTTTAACTGCATACACGGTAAACCGCTGCTTTGCAAGCGCACGCTGTTCGGCTGTTTTAATTGCCGCTCAAAAAAAAACCAGTGCAGGTTATGCACTGCACATCAGTGCAGTTTCTGCCGGTACACATGCAAAAGCTTTATCGGATACACCGCTTTTACCGGCGCATACGGCTTTGTTTATACCCGACTTTTCAAGCTTTGCCTTTATTATTGCCGCTGCCGCGCTAAAAAAGCTCAAAAGCTTTAGTTTTTTTGTGCCGAAAGGTGCTTTCCCTTTTTCAGAAGAAAGTTATATACCGGATTTAAAAAGCATCCGCTTACTTTTTAACCCGTCATTTAAACTTACCGGAAAAATAAAAGCCGCCGATATGTGCGAATATGAAGAAGTTTTGTGCAGCGGTATACAAATGCAAAGTGCGCTTATCGGTGTAAACGAAAACCCCGATTCTTTTTTGCCGCTTGCTGTGTGTGCAGCGATGCTTTTAAGGCACAATCCTTTGCTTACGGTATCTTTTACCGGAGTTTCCGTATTAAAAACCAAAGAATGTGACCGTTTAAAAATTGTGCTGCAATTTGTAAAAAAACTGCCGTTTGTAAAAGTTAAGCACAAGCGTTTATTCGACACGCTTACTTTAACTGCTGTGCAAACTAAAGTAAAAGAGTGCAAACAAATGCTTATCGACTGTCGGCAAGATCACCGCGTGTATATGACCTTTAAAATGCTGCAGCTTTCTTGTCCCGAACTGGAAAAAAATTGTATACTTACAAACTATGAATGCAATATGAACGAATCGTATACGGAACTGGAAACACACATTAAAGCGTTGCCTTGACAGCTTTGTCCTTTTTCGCTATATTTTTTTTACCGTATGCGCTCCCCGATTGTGTAATGGTAGCACGGCAGATTCTGGTTCTGCTTGTGGGGGTTCGAGTCCTCCTTGGGGAACTGATAGGGCTGTCTGAAGCTTCGGCTTTTGGGCAGCCTTTTTTTAGCGCAGCACGGTCCCTTCGTCTATCGGTTAGGACGAAAGATTCTCAATCTTTAAAGACGGGTTCGATTCCCGTAGGGACCGAAATCGATGTTAAGCTGTTTAAAATATGCACTTGCGGCAGCCCGGTTCGGCTGCTCGGCGGTGCTTACAGTTTTTTCCCGCGTAAGCGCAGGGCATTCGTTACTACAAATACCGAACTGAGCGACATAGCAAAACTTGCAATCATCGGCGATAAAAGCACGCCGTAAGCGCGGTACAAAAGACCTGCTGCTAAAGGAAGTCCGATACTGTTGTAAAAAAACGCCCAAAACAGATTTTGTTTGATATTGCGTATAGTCATACGGCTTAATTTTACCGCTTTTGCCGCGTCGCGCAAATCGCCTTTTACCAATACGATGTCGCCTGATTCAACTGCAATGTCACTGCCGTTTCCCATTGCGGCTCCAACGTCCGCTTGTACGAGGGCGGGCGCATCGTTTATGCCGTCGCCGACCATCATAACCGTATGCCCTTGCGCTTGCAAATTTTGAATAACCGCTGCTTTGTCTTGAGGAAGTACTTCGGCAATAACTTGGTCGGTTTGAATTTGTTTGCCGATGTATTCTGCTGCAGCTTTGTTGTCGCCCGTTAAAAGTACGGTGTGCAGCCCTTGTTTTTTCATAAGAAAAACCGCTTCGGCGCTGTGCGCCTTTAGTTTGTCGGTTACGGTAATCAAAGCTAAAAGCTGTGTGCCTAAAGCAAGGTATATAAGTGCAGCTCCTTCGCGGGAAGCGCGTTCGGCTTGTTCAGAAAAAAGGCGGCACTCGATACCGTTTTCCTGCATAAAAAGGCGGTTTCCCGCTAAAACAGTTTGAGCGGTGTTTTGTGTTTTGTCTTTGCTTAAAAAACCGCCCGTAACCGAAGCGCGCACTCCTTTTCCGCTTATATTTTCAAACGATACGACATTAAAAATGCTGTTAAAGTTTGCACCAGTTGCGCTATGCGTTTGCGCTGCATCGGTTACGGCTTTTGCAAGCGGGTGAGATGAAGCGTTTTCTACGGCTGCGGCAAGACAAAGCACGTCGGCTTCGTTTTTACCGTCGGCGCAAAAAACGTCGCATATTTCTGGTTTACCCTCGGTAAGGGTGCCCGTTTTATCCAGCACAACCGTATCAATCCGTTTTGCCGTTTCCAGCGCTTCGCCGGAGCGTATCAGTATGCCGTTTGAAGCGCCTAAACCGGTTCCGGTCATAATTGCCGCAGGTGTTGCCAAACCGAGTGCACACGGGCATGCTATAACCAATACGGATGTGCACACTCTGAGTATAAAAGAACTTTCCGCCCCGGCGGCAGCCCACACTATGCCGGCTATAACGGCAACGCCGATGACAATCGGAACAAACACGGCAGACACTTTATCCGCAATTTGAGAGATGGGCGCTTTTTTGCTTTGCGCTTCTTCTACAAATGCAATAATTTTTGCCAAAGCCGTGTCTTTTCCCGTTTTGTCGACCCGTACGTACAGCACGCCGCTTCCGTTCATGCTGCCGCCGGTAACGGCAGAACCGGTTTGTTTTTCCGCCGGTAAGCTTTCTCCGGTGAGCATGGATTCGTCTACTCCGCTTGTACCTTTTATTACCGTACCGTCAAGCGGAATACGTTGTCCGGCTTTTACCAATACGATGTCGCCGGGGTTTACTTGTGCAAGCGCTGTTTCCCGTATTGTTTCGCTTGCCGTACCGAAATTATCAACATAAAAAGCCGTATCGCTTTGCAGTGTCATCAGCGCCTCTATGGCTCTTTTGGTTTTTTCTTTGCCGCGCGCTTCAAGATATTTTCCGCTCATAACAAAAACGAGCACAAAAGCGGCAGCTTCGTAATATAAATCGTGTACAAGCTGAGGTTTTAGCGGAATTAAAAAAGTCAATACAAGACTGTAGATAAACGCAGATGTGCTTCCCAAAGCGACAAGCGTGTCCATATTCGGATTTAAGTGAAAAGCCGATTTAAAACCGCGAAAATAAAATGTGCGTCCAATAAATAAAATGGGAACGGTGCACAAAAGGTTTAAAAGCGCAAAATTCGAAGGAAAGCGCTCCGGAGCAAAAAGCGGAGGAAGCGGTAAGCCTATCATGTGTCCCATCGAAACATACATAAGAAGCAGTGCAAAAAACCATGCCGAAGCGAGTGTGTGCGCTTGTGTTTTTTGGGCGGCATTTTTGCCGTGCCCTAAGCCGGTGCCCGTGTATGCTTTGCCGCCAGAAAATTTGCCGGCATCAAAAGCACTGCCGGAGCTGTCCGTATCGGTTTGCGCTTTGCAGCCGAAACCGGCTTTTTGCACTTTAGCGACAATCAGTGTTTCCGGTACTTTTTCCGGATCGAATACGATGTGCATTTTATTAGTGGTTAAATTAACATCGCTTCGTACAACTCCGTCGATTTTTCGGGTAACGCGCTCGACGGCAGCCGAACAGGCTGCACAAGACATACCTTCTATTATAAACGTTTTTTCGGCGCTTTTACTCATGCTTTAAATATAACCCTAAAAAAAATACACGTCAATGTTTAGCACTTATATTGACGTATAACGGTACATATCGTAATATGAGCTACATGGAAAATACTCAGGATTCATTTGAACATCTGGTAGCCGGTTTAACATCGGAAGAAAGAACATTTCTTTTTCAAAAAATCAAAGGCAGTATTGAAAACGACAAAGAATCGTTGGTTTTCGATCAAAGCGCCGATAACTTTGCTATTAAAGATTTGGAAAAAGAATTAAAAAATGAATCTCTTTTTTTACGTATATGGATTTTTCTAAAAAAACTATTCAGCAGCAGCGATACCGAAAGCGTGTACAACGAATACCGGGTTGCTGCCGAAGCAAAACGTTTTGACAGCGAACATCCCAATTTAATACATCCGACACGTTTTACACTTGAAAACCTGTTTTATGAGTATTTATTAAAGCTGCGTAGCGCAGCCGCTTTTTTTAAAAGCGGTATAAATGAATATGAAAAAAACGAAGATGACTTTTATATATTTTTGAACACACTCGTTATGCCCGATTTAAAAGATCGGGTAGAACGGGAAGTAAATCCGTTTTCTTTACCTGCCGATACCCAGCCTGCTCCTGATGTACGGGCTGCTCTTATTCATAAATTAAACGATATTTTAGAATCGGTTGACCCCGAAGAAAAATCAAAACTGCACGGCTGTTTATGCAGCCTCGACTGGCTCCGTCAATTCGTACACTTACCCTTTGCCCGTTTTACCGCATGCTTTTCTTCTTCCGGTGCCGGCAATACGATGAGCTGCGGTATGGATATTGCAAAGGACGAAATAGAGCGCTTTGCAAGCGTGTTGTGCTACGGCAAACGGATATTCCCGGAAGTGCTGGAAACGCTGTATATGTTTGCTTCGCAAGCGAAAATGAACGCCGGAGAAAAAGTCGATGTGGAAAACGGATTGTCTGTTTTTTTACAAAAAAGCGTGGAACATGTCGGCTTTATAAAATATTTTATTCACAACGTTCCTTTGCGTTCTTTAGGCATTATATCTCACCGTTCGGCACTGTGGACGCCCATGTATAAGGAATTTTCGGGAAATTGGTTTGCACGCTGTCAAAGTCAATGGCGCAGAATTTTTGATCAAAAATGGGAACTGTGGGTACACGAGCGCAAACTCATTAAAACAAAAGAGCGTATTACAACTTTATTTAAAACAAAAGACTATCCGCTTATTCCCAACCGTCCGTGGCAAAAACTCCAAGATACGGTTGTGTGTATGCGCGAATACTCGTTGAGTTTTTTATATGCTTTTTTCGTGGATATTTACCCGTCTTTGCTGCCTTTTTTAAAGGTAATTTTAGTAGACGGAAAATTCGCTTTGCGCGAAAACGGTCTTGAATTTACCGATACGTATAATTCGATAAACCACCTTTGTGAAAATGTAATTTCTTTGAATGCAAAATTTTCTTCCACAGGCGTGTATGGACAAGCTTTTGCCAATATCGAACTTGCCGACATGCATACTATTCAGGGGCAGGAAAAAGCAAACGCATTAGTGCGTTCAATAGAAGCTGAAGCAAATTTGCTTATTTCCGTGTTCGGAGATTGCTGCCGTTCTTTTAGAATGCTGTTTGACGGTATTTTAGGAAATACAAAAAATATGAAATACGGCGCGCTTTCCAATTTGTCTGCGCTGACAAGCCCGGATAAAAAATCGATGAGGCAGCATTTTGATGAAACCATTACCAGTATAGAAGAATGTTTTGAATTGCTTAAGGAAGTTGAATCGCTGGAATCGACTTCACCGCTGTCAAAATAAGCTTAACTGCGTTTTTATACCGCTATGGAAAATACTGCGCCCGTTTGCGGCATTCCCGAACCCTGCAGTACGTAGGGATTGCTTTTTGCAATGTTGACAACGTTTTGAATACGGCTTTGATAATCTTTTATAAGTGAATCGATTTGATTTTCGGTTAAATGTGAAACTTCCGAAGAACGAATCGGTGTTTGTTTTATGTGAGACAAACGTTCTATTAATGCGTTCAAAATGGAAATTTTGTCGATGTTTACGCCGCTTTGACCGTCGCTTGCAGGAATTCCCGATACATGTTTAAATTGGCTGTAAATTACCAAGGAAGGGGCTACCGGTACGTGTACTTTTCCGGCTGCGCTGGACGGTAACTGTGAAAACGCATCGGATGTGTAGCGTGTTTGAGCAAGACCGTGTAAATCGCCGAGTGCCGAAATCATATTATCCTCCATTTAAAATATCGGATAAAATAAAAATGAATTTAGCAAAAATTATTAATATGAGCGGCGTTTCCAATCGGCTATGAACTGCTCCATTGTTTTAGGATGTTCTTTAACGCTCGTATTTACTGCCGAAAAAAGATAGGGCAGTACAACAACTTCTTTAATTTCTTCCCAGTTTGCCGGCAAAATGTTCGGGGTGGAAAGGTAGTTTGCATCGGGCAAATTACCCAACAAGGCGGGGTAAAAAACCGGAAATATGCGCTCGTTTACGCTGCGTATGGAAGAAAAACCGCCTGCAATACCGAAAGAACCCGTGTATAAATTCAAATCAAAACGCCATTCAAGCATAGCGTTTTGATTTTCTTCGTTCATAAACCATATCATAAATATTTCCGCAGCTGTACGGTTTTTAGAATACTTATACATGCCCATAGAAATCATATTGTCGGTAATCGGCAGCCGGTTGTCTTTTTGAATCCAGCGGTAATCGACGCCGTTCAGTTTTTCTTGAGGTACGGTAAATAATTTGTTGCTGTCCATGCATGCAAATAAGCATTGTTTTTCGGTTACCCATTTTATACGCGGGTTATACAAATATTTGAATTTATAATCGTTTTCGGCGACAGTAGATGTGTTTACCGTTTGCGTCCAATCGCGAAGATAATGCACCACTTCGTCCAGTGCATTTTGATTCCAATAAAAAGAATCGCGGCGGTTTGAACTTTCGGAAAAGTCGGCGCCGTACAGTTTTGCCGTTTGATATAAAAACTCAGCAGTCCAGCCGGGGGCAAAACCCATGGACGTGTATACGCCGTTTTTATTTTTTTTATTTAATTGACCTGCTGCTTCACGTATTTGGTCGGGAGTGAGCATATAGTTATTCGGGATTAAATCGGCGTAATCGCTTGAAAAAATAACCGCATTTAAATTAAAGCTTACCGGAAGCAAATATTGTTTGCCGTTTGCGCTTCCTATTTTTAAAAGCTGCGGATAAAAAATATTCCGTTTAATAAGCTGATCGTCGAACAAATAATCGAGCGGCATAAAATTTTTCCGGATACGCCGGTTTTTTAACCACGGCCCTACAACAATGTCGGGCAAAGCTTCATCTTTTGCCGGCGGAAACATATCTGCAGGATTTTCTTTATATACAACCAATACTTTTATATCTTTACTCAGCGTATTAAATAATTCAGCATAAGCGGCAAATTCGCTTTGATTTGTCCATAAAACAACCGGATGCTCATAGGCAGCTTCGTAAGAGCCTTTGCAGCCGAGCGCGCTCAAATACAAAGCGATGCATAGTAAAAAGCGCAAAGCGTTTGCTATGATTTTATATCTACGTTTATTCATGTGCCAAATCCTCCGCAGCTTGGTAAACCGCAGTATACACGTCTTCTATTAGATTTTCGTCGATAGCCGAAAAAGCTATGCGCAGCGTTTCGTTGTCTATGGCGATTGTTCCGATGCCGTATTGGTTAAGCAGTTTTTGGCGCAGAATTTCGGCGCTCACCGTTTTGCAGTGAAAACTCATAAAATAACCCGAATTAAAGGGAAGCGGTTCCAATACGGGATGATTTTTTTTTAAATCGACAAAAGCGCGGACTTTGCGGTAGCGTTTTTCAAGCAGTTTATACAGTTTTTGCCTTTCCTGTTCAAGGTTCGGTTCCATAAGTGCTTGTAATATAATAGATTGTGAAGGCGTTGCCGCACAAGAAACCGAAGAACGTATAATACCCATAACTTTTTTTGAAAGCGCTTCGTAGTGGATATCGGTTAAGCCCTTGCCGGCAAAAGTTAAAAAACCGGTTCTAAAGCCCCACACATAGTCTTCCTTTGTGGGCCCGTCTATTTTTACCGCAATTACCCGCTCATGTATATCCGCTAAAAAAGCAAATAGCGATTGTTTTTCCGTTTCTTTTTCGTAGTTAAAACCGAAGTATGCATCATCGCACCACACCATAACGCATGCGCCTTTTTGTGCAGCTTGTTTAATTATAGCGCAAATAGTTTGCGCTTCTTCCGCTGTAGGCGAGTAACCGGACGGGTTGTGGGGAAAATTCAACAATACGCGGATTTTTCCCATTTTGCTTTCTTCGTTCATAACGGCGCGGAACGCGTCTATATTAAAACCGGAGCCTGAAAACAAAGGAAATTGTAAAAATTGCGCATTCCGCCTTGCTTTTGCAATCAAAGCATAATTGTCCCACGAAGGATCGCCTGCTATTAATACGTCGTTTTCGTCTATAAATAAATCGCACAAATAAGAAACACCGGCAGTTAAGCCGGGAACCGCAATCGGTAAAGAGAAATTCTTACCGGCTAAAGCAGGGTTTTTTTCGATAATTTTTTGTTTCCATAATTCCCGTAATTTTTGGTTGCCTGCCGTCGGTGCATAAGCTACTGTTTCTGTTTCGTTTAAAAAAGTAAAATGTTTTTGTATCGGCTCAAGTGTTACCGCTTTACCGCAAACACAAGCCATACCGGTTGTCGCATTCGCTTTATATGCCGTCTTTTTAGCTTCGGCGCTTTGTGCTATAATACCTTTCGGAAAAAAAATACGTTTTCCCAAATCGGAAAGCAGCGGACCCAAAGCGGTAGTGTCAAGGACGGCATTTAATTCTTGTGCTAATGCATGTATCATGATATGGTATAATAAGCGTTGAGCGCCGCCTCTGTCAATGAAGCTGTATAAATTTTTAAGGATAAAATATGAGTAACGAAAAAGATTTTTTATATTGCCGTGATGTGCTGCAAACATGCCGCGATGAAGCTGCAAAACGGATTGTAGGGCAAAGTGCCGCCGTAGACGGCATTTTAACGGCGCTGCTATGCGACGGTCATATTTTGCTTGAAGGGGTGCCCGGTTTGGCAAAAACGCTTGCTGTTAAAACCTTTGCCGAAATCGCCTCTCTCGATTATAAACGTATTCAATTTACCCCCGACCTTTTACCCGCCGATATAACCGGCACCCTCGTATACGAGCAGTCTTCGGGGCATTTTTCCGTGCGCAAAGGACCGGTGTTTACCAATGTGTTAATGGCGGACGAAATAAACCGCTCGCCTGCAAAGGTGCAGTCTGCTCTCTTGGAAGCTATGGCGGAACGGCAAGTTACGATAGGAGAGCAAAGTCTTGCTTTGCCGCAGCCGTTTTTTGTTATGGCGACGCAAAATCCGATAGAGCAGGAGGGCACGTATAATTTGCCTGAAGCCGAACTCGACCGTTTTTTGTTAAAGATAATACTGGATTATCCTGCAGCCGACGAAGAGCTTGCGATTATAAAAAGCGGTGGAAAAGCCGAACAAATACCGGTTAAACGCGTGTTGAACGCCGAAACGATTGCTTTGTGCCATTCGCTTTTGGAACAAATTACATGCGGTGACGATATTATCCGCTATATTGTTTCTTTGGTAAACGTAACGCGTCCGGATAAAAAAAATGTGTTTGCAAAACTGCAAACTTCAGTAAAAATGCCGGGTGCTTCAGCTCAAACTTTTAATCGGGAAAAACCCGACATACTTAAATACATTGCCTTCGGTGCTTCCCCGCGTGCGGGTATTGCGCTGTGCCGCTGTGCAAAAGCTCAAGCTTTATTTGCGGGGCGTTCTTTTGTTTTACCCGAAGATGTAAAAGCTGCAGCTCCCGCCGTTTTGCGCCACCGTTTAATATTGTCTTACGAAGCGGCTGCCGACGGTATTGACGCGGATGAACTTATTAAAAGAATCCTTGCCCTTATGCCGGTACCCTAACGATGAGCGTGTCTGACGGTTTTTTGCCGAACTCTCTTTCTCTTGCACAAAAAGCTTCGGCTTTGCATGTGCGCTCCGTGTCACTTTCAGACAGTATGAGAAGCGGTTCCAGCCGTTCTATGTACAAGGGTAGGGGAATCGATTTTACCGGAGTGCGCGAGTACAGCGACACCGACGACGTGCGTACGATAGATTGGAATGTAACGGCGCGCATGGGTAAAGCCTTTGTAAAAATGTTTGAAGAAGATAGAGAGCTGACAATATTTGTCGTTGTAGACTTTTCTTCTTCTATGGAAAGCACAAGCGCGCGCCGCTCACGCCTTGAAACGGCTGCCGAAACGGCTGCTTTGATTGTGCTTGCAGCGGCGCAAAACAATGCTCCTGTAGGAGCGGTAGTGTTCGACGGCGAAATTATATTTTCCGCCGCGCCGAAACAAGGCAAAGCACACGCAATGTACGTGTTTTCAAATTTAGGTAAAGCTCCCGAGCGCCGTGTGCAAGGTTCGGCTTTGGCACAAGCGCTTCGCGGAGCGGCAAAACTGTTAAAAAACCGTTCGTTGGTAATGATTATATCCGACTTCCGCTGTGCAGGATATGAAGAAGAACTGTCGCTTTTAAGCTTAAAACACGAAGTTGCCGCCGTTTGCATGAGCGACCGCTCGGATTTTGAATTGCCAAAATCCGGCACTTTGCTGTTCCGCGACAGCGAAACTTTATACGAACTGCCGCTTGCAACTTCTTCTGCATCGTTTCGGCGCGAATGGACTGACTTTAACAAACGCTGTGCAGAACGGCGCAACGCTTTGTTTGCCCGAAGCGGCGTCAAAGTTTTAACCGTTTCTACAGAAGAAGATCCGGTATATGAATTAAAACGTTTTTTTGCGTCGCGGGAGAGGCAAAAGTGAAACGCTTTTTTTCGTTTTGTCCGCTGTCCGTATGCAAACGCGTGTGTCCGTACTTGTGCTTGTGCGCCCTTTTATTTTCGGCTTTATGCACTTTGCCCGTTTTTGCCGCTGAACGTGTACAGCTTATTCCTAAAGACGTATACATAGGCGATGAAGCCGAAATACGCTTTAGTTTTGCATGGAACGGTTCACTGTTTCAAACAGGCGGCGTTTTGGACAGTGATAATGCGGATATTTTAAATCAGGTATTCGATTCGCAAAACTATACGGTAAAACGGCTGCGTTTGTTTTCCGAAAACGGTTTGTATGTGCTGTCCGTTATTTTTATTCCTTGGCAAACCGGTCAAATCGATATTGTTTCGTTCGATTTATCCGATATTTTTACCCTTTCGGTAAAACCTTTGCTAATCGATATTCCGCCGATAACAATTCAATCTGCTGCCGAAAAAACCGGTCAAAAAACACTGCGCCCTTCCGCCGCTCCCCTTATCATTCCGGGCACAACCTATGTTGTATATGCCTTTGTTGCATGCGCGTTTGTATTGTGTGCTCTTGCCGTTGTGCTTGTTATGCGTTTTACTGCCGTGCGCCGTGCCGTTATTTCTTTTTTTGAACGTATATTCTCTTCGCGCAATTACTTGAGCGCATGCCGCACGCTTTTGTCTTTGGAACGCTCAAAAGATATAGAGCAAAGCGTTTTTTGCGAACGTTTGTCACACGAAGTACGCCGCTATCTTGAAGGGCGCTTTGCACACCCGTTTAGCGCATGTACGGCTTCGGAACTGTATGCGGCTTTTTGTGCGTTGTTTGCCGGAACCGCTTCGGAAAAAGCATATATTGCTATGGAAAGCTTGTGCGAAGTGTGCATAAGGTGCGATTTTGTGCGCTTTGCGGGAGTTTATGCACATACGGCGCCTGTAACGGATAATGAGAGGCTGCGTTTGATAGACACTGTCCGCCAAGCGTTTATCTACTTTGAACAGCCGGAAGAACCGGAAAAAGAAAAAGCGGACGGTGCTTGAGTATCCCGATCCGTACTGAGTTATTTAGCTTGTGCAGCTTTTTTAAGCGAAGCTACAACGTCAACCGTTTCTTCTTGCGTTAAAACGCGTATGATTTTTACGCCGTATTCTCCGGTTTCTACAATTTTCGGTTTGCCGTTTTCTTCTGTTTCGTTAAGTATTTGCACAAAGGGATTTTTTGGATCGAGCGAGTTGGTGTCGACGATAAGTCCTATTTTGCCGCCTTCAAGGTGTACGTAACTGCCTATGGGGAACAGCGATATGCTGTACAGCAGCGCTTTGATAATCCGTTCGTCGTATTGATTACCCATATTTTTAAGCATTTCAACCATTGCCGTATATATCGTTTGGGCTTCTTTATACCGGCGCGGCGCCGTTATGGCGGCGACCGAACAAGCTACGCTGATGATTTTTGCATACATCGATATTTTATCGCCGTCGAGCTTTCTCGGATAACCGGAGCCGTCTTCCCGTTCGTGGTGCTCTAAAACTGCAAGACAAATGCTGAGCGGAAAGCCGTAGTCTTTAAGAATATTGTATGTAAGGATGGGATGGGTATGGATGGCTTTTTTTTGCGCAAGGCTGAGCGGGTTTTCGCTCATATATAATTGCGGCGGAAGCCGTATCATTCCCAATTCGTGCACTATACAAGCTATGCCCAGTTCTATTAATTTTGCAGGAGGCAAACGTAATTGCAAACCTATAGTTAAGGCAAACACGGTAGAACACATAGAATGCGATGTAAGAAAGTCTTTGTTTTTTGAATTCAGCCACGGGCTTAAGCGTAATACGTAGCGTTTGTTTTCTTTAATAAACGTACACATGTCTTTTACGACATTTGCTATTTCTTGCTGATTTAATTCTTTGTGTGTGGCAAAACGCGTGTATATTTGATTGATGTAATTTTCGTATTCCCGATAACCTTTTTTTACCGCTTGAAGCCGCACATCTTCCATTGCGGCGATATCTTCATTTTTTTCTTCTGCCGCTTCTATGGAAAGTTTTGTTTTTTCACTTACGGCAGCTGCGGATTTTGCAGCCGTATTTTGATTTATTGCGGTTGTATTTTCGGTTTTTTGTGCGGCTTCAATTCCGGCGCCCGTTATTTTTCCGGAAGAAAAAATCTGCGTAAAACTCCAATCTTTGAGCGCTTTTAATAAACCGTCGGTCAGCGGTGTTAAACCGTTAAGCAATATAAATTTGTCGTCGAGCATCGCATCTGCAGTAAAAAAACTTCCGGCTTTTAAGTCGGCTATGGCAAAGGAATTCATGATTCTCCCGTAAAAACTAATATACCGCTTTTTCGTAAAAAAAAGCTGAAAAACTGCACATCGTTTTTCAGCTTTTATACGAGCGGCAACGATGTCTGGATGTCTTATGACTCACCGTTACTTTATATAGCTCTTACATATTAAGTATCGGTTCTTTGTCAAAAAACTTAAGCATTCTTATAAAAAAATTATACTTTTTTTACTCCGTTTTCCGCTAAAGGCGGCGCGCAAGCTTTAGTATTGCCGGCAACGGACTTTGTATTGTGCGAACCGAATCACACATTGTCCGTAGCGGATTTTGCGGGCATGTATTTAGCTAAAACTCCCATATACTCACGTAAGTTTTCCGTAAGAATCCGGTATGCCGGCTTTGATTGTTCTATATTTTTTTGCGCAGCTTGGCTGTACGGTATTTTGCACGATCCGCATAGGGCAGGAGATATAAGCCGTCGGCGCAGCGGTTTTTCGAAGCTAAAGTGTTCGCTTAAAAGCTTTGCTATCGGTGCCGCTTTATTTTCTTTTATTGCTTTATCTAATTCGTCCAAGCGCTGTAAAATCCGCTCGTATTGACTATCCTCGGTACACGTTGTGCCGCACAATTCAAGTGCTTCGCTTCCGGCTTTGTACAGCGCACACAAAGCTTTATATAAATCGTTAAGCGCCGCTTTTAGTTTTTTTTCGCGCTCTTGCTGTGTTTTTGCCGTGCCGGTTTTTATTGCACAAAAGCCGTGTATATCGTTTTCTTTTTCCGGTAAATTCAACAGCTCGTGCACATCCTTAAATGGTATACCCGGTATTGCGCAAGCGTTTGCAGATAAATTGTATGTGTGCACTTCGCCGTACAAAGCGCAGGTGCGCTCAAACCACCACGCATACAAGCTCATGCGCGCATCGGTTAAAAGCGGTTTTCCCGTATAATCGCAAACGCTTGTGTTTCCGTTTGTACGCGGGTTAGCGTACAGTATGCCGGCGCTTTTTGTTTCGGCAGGCTGTAACTTTGTTGAAACGCAGTGAGCGGCTTCTTCAAACGTGCTGCCTTTCGCGTGTGTTTTTCCTTCCGAATAGCCTAAATTCAGTCCTGCCGCATATATGTTTGTGCACCCGATAAAGCGGGCAAAATCCCATGCCGAAGAAGCTACCGACCCGCCTGCAGCAAGGCTGCCTTTTTGTTCTACAAGGTTTTCTATGTATGCGCCCGGCGGAAAAAACGACGAACATAATACGATTTTTTTACAGTCAAAACGGAACACGCTGGGGTAAGCGGCGATTTCGCTTATAAGAATCGATTCCTTTGCGTGTAAGCCGCTTATGTGGCGGGCATTCCAATATTGCGGGTCGGCTAAAACGATAAAATGCGGCTGTACGTTGTGTTTTAAAAGCGCGCGCAAAGCGGTGTCGACGCAAATAAGCAGCATGCGTTTTTTTAGCTCCTTTAAAAAAGGAAGCACAGCATCCAAACCTGCTCCTGCTGCTAAAATGCACGCATCTAAAGAGCCGGCTTTATTTTTGTAAGGGATAATACCGTCTAATTGTGCCGTGTATACACTGTTTTTGCATGTATTTAAAAGCCACAAATGCGAAAACTTTTTAAAAGTACGTTCGTTTATGCTTTGCTTGTTTTTGTTTTTTTCTATTAATGCATGCAAGGTTAAAAAATAGTTTTGATTGTGTGCGATTGCAGCTTTATGTGCGATAACGGCGCAGCCGGCAAAGCCGTAGTGTTCCAATACCGTAACTGCGGTTTGTTCATCCGCTTCGAGCAAAAGAACGCAAGAGGGCAGAGCAAAAAAATCCTGCCAGTCTATAAAGGAAAAAGCCCACAAAAGGCGCAGAATATCCGGTTCTATAACGACGACGGTTTTTTCGCCGTCTTGATAAGGCGGCTGTGCTTTGTATATACGCGAAGCTGCGCACGGACCGTAGCCTAACGACGCACCGAAAAAAACTATCGTATGTGCATCGGCTGCCGCTTGTGTGCTTACGGTTCTTTCCGCTTCGGCAGACGGATTGTATTGCGAGTGCAGCAATATGTCTTTATATGAAGCGCTTATTTCTCCGTTTTTTGCTTCGAACATGATCACATCGGGCGGGATAAACGATTGTTTTGCGCTGCTGCGCACATCGGAAGCGCTGCCTGTACTTTTGCCGCTAAAGTTTTCGGCATAAGCGCACAGTTTTTGTGCAAGTTCGGGGAAGCGCCGTTTAAGGGCGTTTAGGTTTTTATCCAAAATCGAGTTTTGCAAGCTGCAATCACTCAAGAATGAGTTCAACTGTCATTCCTTTGGTAACTGCCGTACCGGCAGCGGGTTTTTGTTCTTTTACCCAGCCGTCGCCTTTTATAATAACGTTCAAGTCATTTCTGTTTAAAAGCGGCGTCAGCAAACGTTTGGGAAGTCCGGTAAAATCGGGCAGGGTGTCGCCGATTTCGGGAAGTTTATCGGTTTGAAAGGTAATGCGCCCCGAGTGCGCTAAAGACGAAGCTCCGCCGCGCGCCAAACCCAAGTGGTCGATAATGACGTTTGCGGCATCGGCAATAACCGGAGCGACTATACGACCTGACAGTGTTTCACCCTTTGCTTTTGTAATAACAATGTATAAAACGATTTGCGGACGGTCGATGGGAAAAACGGCGGCGCAATTGGATACAAAGTCCGTTTTACTGTATTTACCGGTATCCGGATCGAGCATTTGTGCCGTTCCCGTTTTTACTCCGATTGAAATGTCTTTAAGAGCAGCTTTTGTTCCGGTGCCGTAGCGCGCAGTTGTTTCCATACAGCTTAAAATATAGTCTGCCGTTGCTTTGGAAACGGCGCGTTTTTTTTCCGAAGGGGTATGACGGTATTCTTCGTTGCCGCTGCTGTCGGTAATTTTTGATACGAGCGTAAGCTGTACCGGAACGCCGCCATTTGCCAAAGCGGTTGCTGCTTGTACGATTTGTAAAGCCGATACCGAGATTTCCTGTCCGATGGACATTGTGGGCTTTGAGCGCACCGACCAATAACGGTCGTTCACCGATTTGAGCGAGCCGCGCGTTTCCGAGGGTAATTCTATTCCAGTTCTGGAACCGAAGCCGAAATTCCGCAAACTTTGCAAAAACCGTTCTGAATCCATTTTTTCGCTCATTTGTGCCATTGCGTCGTTGCATGAATATTGCAGTGCTTCGCGCACGGTAACCGGACCGTGAGTTCCCAAACAAGTAATAACCGCTTTTTCGCCGTTTGCCGAGCGTACTTCATGGCGGCCGTTGCACACAAAAACTTCATTTTTGCCGACCGCACCGGAGTTTAAAAAAGAAGCGGCGGTAAAAATTTTAAAAACGGATCCCGGCTCATAAGCCAATACGGCGGGGCGGTCTATTTGCTCTTCTATTGAAGATGACGGGTAAAAATTCAAATTTGCGGCAGGTAAACTGATATACGACAGTATTTCTCCGCTGTGCGCTTCGCATGCTATAAGCATAAAACTTTCGGCTTGCGTTTCTTTTATGGAAGCGTAAGCTATTTGTTCCAGTTTGTACTGTAAATTGGCGTCGATGGTTAAAAATACGTTTTTACCCGAAGCGTTTTTTTCATTTTGTTTGGGCATAAGTATTTGCTGCATAGAATATTCTATGCCCGAAAGTCCGTTGCCCGAATCTCCCATAAAACCTATAACTTGCGAAGCAAGGGCGTTTTCCGGGTATACTCTGCCCGGTATTTTGTCAAACCGTATGCCTGCAAGAGATTTTGCTTTAATAACGTCTTCTACGGCGGTTTTTTGCGCTTTGGTTATTTTTTTCTTTAAGTATAAAAAATCGGAAGCGGCGCTTTTTATTGCAGCCGTAATGTGCTGAGGGCTTAGTTCTGTAGCTTCAGCTAAGCTTTGGGCAAAGTATTCGATATCGCCTATTGCCGAGGGGGTAACGGCAATATGATAAAAATCGGTTTGGACGGCAAGCGGTTTTCCGTTTTTATCAAAAATGGAACCGCGGCGGGGCGTTTCCGGCTTTAAAACGATTTGTCCCGGCGGAGTAAAAGCGAGTTTGCCGTATGCAACGGTAATGTACAGCGCCGCTGCCGTAAAAACTAAAGCAAAAACGATAATTCGTATTTTGGAAATAAAACCGTTTAAGCGCATATTACCGCAGTACCGCCCTGCCCAGTATGCCGTCTATGGGAACAAAGCCGTAATCGCGCGAATCGACCGAAAAACCGCTGTTGTCGCCTATCGCCAATACGGTGTTTTCCGGTACAACCGTGTCGAATTTTATACGCTGATATTGCCGTTCTGTAAGCGGATACACTTTTTCTCCCACCGTTACACTATACTTAAAACCGGATGAAAATTCCAGTACCGTGCCTTCGGTTGCGGCACATCGTTTAACAACCGTTTTGCCGTCGTGCACATAAGTTATAATTTCTCCCGCATGCGGCTTTGCCCACCGTATAAGCAATACGGATTGCAAAGGCAAAGCGATACCGTACGCCAATTTATTTATGCATATAAAAGAGCCGTTTTTTAGTGCAGGTGCCATCGACTCTCCGGAAACGCGTACAATATCGACGGCAAAAATTTTAAGCAATATTCCGATACACACACCGGAAAGCAAAAAAAAACGCATCTTCATACGTAATATTCTAATATGAACAAGCGCTTATGTCGATAGTTGATATATGGAAATTATCAGTTATTTTGAACCCAAACGCGCTTTGTGCGCTTCATGCGGAACGCTCACTATAGAAGACATGCTTCGCTCCCAGCATCCGCGCAAAAATCCGCTTAGGCTTTTGCAAAGAGAAGTACATTTTGCAGGAGAACGCACGGTAGCTTCTTTGGAACAAATAGCCGGTATGCTGCATAAAGCAAAAACGGCTTTACTTATCGTGTGTGTGCTTGTGTGTACGACTGCTGCTGCGGGGCATATATTTGAATATGCTTACGCTTTTGCCGGACGTTTGACTTTTGCCGAACGGGAAAATACCGATATTTCGGCTTTAAACGGCAAAATGCGCAATTTTGCTTTAGCATCAAAAGGAGAAAATTTTGATGCGGACGGCAATATTTCGCTTACCGACAATGCCGAAAAAGACGCGCTGTTCAGCATGCCGGTAACTTATGCAAAATACACCGTTGCTGCAGGCGACAGTATTTCTTCCATAACAAAGCGTTTCGGCTTAAAAAATATTTCAACCCTTATTGCGGTAAACGATATAAAAAACGCCCGTTTATTGCGTGCGGGGCAAAAGTTAACCGTTCCGTCTTTAGACGGTCTTGTGCATACTGTTAAAGAAGGCGACAGTTTGGCTTCGATTGCGCAAAAATACGATGTAAGCCTTGAAAAGATTTTGGACGTAAACGAATTATCTTCTGCCGTGCTTTTAGCGGGTGAGCGTTTGTTTATTCCCGGAGCACGCCTTGCCGGAAGCGATTTAAAAAAAGCTTTGGGCGAATTGTTTGCCTCTCCGCTTTCCGTGCGCTGGCGCATATCATCCGCATTCGGCTGGCGCATGGATCCGTTTACCGGCGTGCGCACGTTTCACACGGGTATCGATTTGGTTGTTCCGCACGGTACTCCCATAAAAGCTTCTATGGCGGGAACCGTTGCCGCTGCCGGATATTCAAACGTGTACGGCAATTACGTTATTATAAATCACGGTAACGGCTATCAAACATTGTATGCCCACATGGTATCGTCGGCAGTAAAGCGTGCCCAGCATATAGGGCAGGGCGGCGTTATCGGTTATGTGGGAAGCACCGGCTATTCTACCGGAGCGCACTTACATTTTTCCGTATACAAAGACGGAAAATTGATTAACCCCATGCACGTGTTTAAATTTTAGCGGAGGAAAGTATGCAAGGCGTAGCGGTGTGCAGGTTTTGCGGCAGAACAATCGATAATGCTTATGTTTTTTGCCCGTGGTGCGGCTTATCGCGTATCAACGGAGAAACTGCGGTTTTTTCCGCCGGCGAACCTGTCCTGCAGGAAAACGGTACGGCAGAAGAAAGTTTATACGGTTTTGACGGGCAGACTCACGCTTTTGAAGCGGAAACGCTGAGTAACCGCATACACAGTATAAGCCGTTCGCTAAACGAAATGGAACAGGATTTAAATCGTTTTATTGAATTGTCGGAGAAAGTATGAAAATACAAAAGACGGTGTATGCGTATGTGTTAGCATGTTTGTTTGCCCTGTGCGTATATATCTGTTATGCGGCGGAAAATGTTTTACCTTCGCGCATTACCTTTACCGATGTGGATTTAAACGGATCCGACGGTTTGCTGTTTAGTTGTGCGCTTACGGAAAAAAGCGGCACACATAAAAACTTATATACTGTCCGCTTAAGCAGCGACAAAAATGCCGTGCAAGCGGCACAGGGAGAGCCGGAGCTGTTAACTTGTTTTCCGCAAAAGCTGGATTCGTTTCAAAACGGTAATTTTTTGCAAGTGCGCAACAGCGACGGCGTGTTTATATACTCGGCAGCCAAAGCGTCATTGGAACGGGTTGCATATAATCCCGTGTTAAAACCTTCGCCCTTTGTCAGCGCCCGAAGCCGCGGTATCCTTACCGAAACCGCTTTAAGTCCCGACGGTAATTGGATTTGTTTTTTTAAAAAAACGGAAATTGCCCGTGCACAGCTTGTGCTCGGCGATACAAAAACCGGTCAAGAATACCTTTTGAGCGAACAATGCGATTTTGATTTTACGGGGCCGCGCGTATTGTGGTCGCCCGATTCGAAATTTCTTGTATACGAAAAAAACGATCATTTGTATTTTATAGAACCTAAAAAAGCTTTTTCAGAGCCTTTTCTTGAAGACCGTTTCCGTTCAATCGGAGAAGGAAACATTGCATGTGTACGCTGGGCATCGCATAAAAAACTAATGTATGTGCAAAAAGATTCTGTTTTTACGGTTTCCGCCGACGAATTGTATACGCGCTCTTTATACGCCGCCGTTCTCGGAAACGGAGATTTATGCGGTCATTTGCCTTGGGCGTTTAACGGTAAACAGGATTTGTTTTGGATTGACGAAACCGGAGAACACATTGTAGTTGTACAAAACAAAAAGAATGTTTTTTATTTTAAACTTGAAAGCTCTTCGTATCCGCATAACACGGCGTTTTTACCGGTAAACGGAACGGCAGCCGCTTTTTATGTAATGTGGCTGAACGTTCACCAAGCAAACAGCGGACTTTCTGGAAACAGTGTAAGCTCCGCTTTGGATCCGTCCGGCGCACGTGCTGCGGATGAGCGTGTTCCCGTATTGTGGATCGACTTTTTTACTCAAAACGAAGAAAAAGAAAGCCGTGCTTATTTGTTAAATGCTCGCTTTACAGCTGCGGCGGATAACGGAAGGCAACCGTATTTTACACCGGTGGAACTTCCTGCAGGAGCAAAAAATCCTGTTTTATCGCCGGACGGCAGCAATATCGCGTTTATAGCCGGCGGTGCTTTGTACGTGTACGATTGCAATACGTACAAAAAGCAAGCGGTTTATTCTGCCGAACGGATAGTTTCGTTTGCATGGCGCAGCAATTTTTCGCTGTATGTCGGCGGCAGCGAAACCGTCCGTTTGTGGGACTTTAAAGCCGATACGGCGGATATTTTATTTTTATCGTCGGTAAACCGCTTTGCATGGGATGCCGACGGAACGGGAGTTTTAGCATCCGTTTCGGCAGGTACGTTTATATATGACAAAGAGCGCGGTACGTGGCGCGTTTTTTCATCCGCTATACCCCGCGAAAATGCCAGCTTAAATGCGTACCGGCGCATTATGTCGGATAAACGGGAAAACGGTCCCTATGCCAATGTTCTGTACGTGCGTTCTTTGCAAGGCTTGGGAAAAACGCTGCCGCTTTTTACTTCGTTTGTTTCCGAAAGACGTCCGCAAAAAAGAGTAGCCGTTGCTTTCGACGCGCTTGACGACCGCTCCGGCGTTCCCTATATTTTAGACACTTTGTCGCGCTACGGTTTATCCGCTACGTTTTTTATAAACGGCGAATTTATACGGCGTTTTCCCGACACCGTATGTACAATTTGTAATAAAGGACACGAGTGCGCGTCGATGTTTTATACGGCAGCAGATTTGCTCTCTGCCGATTTTGCTTCGGACGAAAGCTTTATCCGCCGCGGTCTTGCACGCAACGAAGATGAATTTTATGCGCTTACCGGTGAAGAAATGAAACTGTTTTGGCATGCCCCCTACGGACGCTACTCTGCGGAAATAGATGAGGCGGGCAAAGCAGCCGGTTACAAAATGCCGGAAAATATAATATCTTTGCTTTACAATGAAAAAGACAGTTCACCACCTTCTTTTTCAAAAGTTATAGAAAATACAGTCGCACAACTCAAAGACGGCAGCGTTATCCTTGTATCTTGTTCTGCAGAACCCGCTCAAAACGGCGGCGATATGTATACAAAACTGGATGTGTTGTTGTATGCTCTACTGGAAGCCGGCTGCACACCAATGCCTGTTTCATCTTTTGTGTACTGATATGGCTTTAACAGATAAAGCAAAAATTACGGATTGCAAAAAGATTTTTTTGTTTTGCAAAGATAAATTGCTTTTGTGCGGTAAAAATAAAGATGCACCGCAGCTGCCCGCTGCCGCCGTATTCGCACAATTTATTGATAAAAAAATTGTAAACGAATGGTTTTACGACAGTGATTACGGTTATACCGCCGCCCGTACCGAAAAAGAATTGCAGGATTCTAAAGATTTTTCTTTTTTTTATCTTCCGCTTCGCAGTATCTTTGCCTTGGACTATCCCTTTGCACGGCTTGCCGCCCGCTCGCTTGCGCTGCTTAACTGGAAAGATTCCAGCCGCTTTTGCAGCGCTTGTGCCGGAGTTTTAAAAAACGCCGAGGACGAAACCGCTCTTGTTTGTTCAGCTTGCGGCAAAAGATTGTATCCTGCATTATCGCCTGCGATTATCGTACAAGTATATAAAGGAGAAAAACTGCTTTTAGCAAAACACCGCGAGCGCAACACCGATATATATACTTGTCTTGCAGGCTATGTGGAGCCGGGAGAAAACCTTGAAGAATGCGTGCAAAGAGAAGTGCGCGAAGAAACGGGAATTGAAATAAGCGATATACGCTATGTGGCAAGCCAAAGCTGGCCGTTTCCCAACCAATTCATGGTAGGCTTCCGCGCACGATGGAAAAGCGGCGATATATGCATTCAAAAAAGCGAAATAGCCGATGCGCGCTGGTTCGACAAAGACAACTTGCCTTCAATTCCCAAAGCGGGATCGCTTGCTTACAAGTTAATCAGCGGAAAATAAAATCTTGTATTATAAAGAATAAAATCAGTTAAAAAAGCCTTGAGCGTATAACAGTTCGGCATTTAAAATACCGCCTAAAGCCGCACCCCGTTTGGTGTTGTGGCTTAAAGCTACAAAACGGATGTCGAATACCGGGCAGTTTCGCAAGCGTCCGACGGTTACCGCCATACCTTTGTCAGTGTCGCGATCGCGCACGGGCTGCGGTCTGTTTGCTTCACGGCGCACGTGTATGGGCTGAACCGGCGCCGACGGTAAATTCAATTTTTGCGGCGCCGAGCGAAAGGATGTCCAAATATGTTCGATTTGTTCAAGCGTGGGTTTGTCGGGCGTATCGAATTCCAAACTGACGCATGCCGTATGACCGTCGATAACCGGTACCCGATTGCAGTGGGCGGCAACCAAAGGTTTTTCCGCATTGACTATGCGCTCTTGCTGAACCGTACCCAGTATCTTTAAGCATTCTTTTTCCGTTTTTTCTTCTTCGCCGCCGATAAACGGCACGATATTGTCTATCATGTCGAACGAAGAAACTCCCGGATAGCCGGCGCCGCTTACCGCTTGCAGCGTAGTAACAATCATGCGTTTTACCGGATAGCCTGCTTTTTGCAGCGCAAAAACGGGCAGCATATAGGATTGTAGCGAGCAGTTCGGTTTTACCGCTATAAAGCCCTTGTCCCAGCCTCGACGTCGTTTTTGCGAAGCGATAATGTCCGTATGCTGCGGATTTATTTCGGGTATGAGCATGGGAACGTCGTCCGTCCAGCGGTGCGCGCTTGCATTCGACACCACCGGTATGCCGCTTGCCGCATATGCTTCTTCCAATTGTTTTACCGTTTCTTTTTCCATTTCAAGTGCGCTGAATACAAAGCGGCATTTGCCTTGCGCTGCGTTTACGTCGTTTGCATCCGCAACGGTTAAACCGCGTACCCCTTCGGGCATATCGCTTCCGATAAGCCAGCGCCCTTCAACGACTTGCTCATAGCTTTTACCTGCCGAGCGAGGGCTTGCAGCTACATAAGCGACTTCAAACCACGGGTGATTTGCCAGTAAATACACATAACGCTGACCGACCATTCCGGTTGCGCCTAAAATACCTACGCTTATTTTTTCCATAATGACTTAATTTAAAACATTGCACTTAACATTAATAAAGCCGTCCAAAAACTGAAGTTTTTGGACGGCTATGCATTCCAGTTTAGCGGCAATGGGATTTGAACCTATGACCGAACGGATATGAGCCGTTTGCTCTACCTACTGAGCTATGCCGCCGTAACGCAATTGATATTATCATACCCCCGTTTTTGTGTCAAGTAAGTTCATTGTTTTACCCCTTAATTGACACAAAAGCGTGCATCGTGGTATAATAATTCGTATTTTTTCTATTATAATAGGAGTTCGGATGTCAGGACATAGTAAATGGGCAACCATTAAACACGCAAAAGGTGCTGCCGACGCAAAACGCGGGCAGTTGTTTACAAAATTTATTAAAGAAATTTCGATTGCCGCCAGAATGGGGGGCGGAGATCCTTCGTCGAATCCCCGTTTGCGCACCGCTATGTTAAAAGCCCGTGCTGCAAACATGCCCAAAGATAACATAGAACGGGCAATTAAAAAGGGTACCGGCGAATTGGGCGGTTCCGTTTTTGAAGAAAAAATCTACGAAGGCTACGGACCGGGCGGCGTTGCCGTTTTGGTTGAAGTGCTTACCGATAACAACAACCGCGCAGCGGCAAACGTGCGCAATATTTTTTCCAAAAGCGGCGGCAATTTGGGGGCAACCGGTTCGGTGTCCTATATGTTTAACCGCAAAGGTGTTATCGAATACGATGCTGAAGCGGTAAACGAAGATGAACTTATGGAAGCAGGTCTTGAAGCGGGTGCCGAAGATATTGCAGCAGAAGACGGCGTGATTACCGTTACTACCGATCCTGCCGATTTTGAAAAAGTACTCGAGTTTTTGCAAGGCAAAGGTTACGAATCTGTTTCCGCAGAGATTTCGATGGTGCCCGATACATATTCTTCTCTTGATGCCGACACAACACGCAAAGTACTTAAACTTATCGACAGATTGGAAGAAGATGACGACGTTCAAAACGTGTACTCGAATATAGATATTCCTGAAGGCTTTGAAGAAGCCTAAAACGCTTTCGTTTACTTCCATACCCGGAACGTATACAAAGCATACGGCTTGTTCGACCGATCCTGCCGTTTCTGTGACGTTTGCTCATAAGGAAGCAAAGGGTGAAAAACCGGTGCAGCGGCGGCAAGCGGTATTCCGAGTGCTCGGTATAGATCCCGGTTTGGCTTCTACCGGTTGGGCTGTAGTTGACTATATCGATTCACGCTACCGGGCGGCCGATTGGGGCGTTATAGAAACGGCAAAAGAACTTGAACGCGGAGAACGCCTTTCGCTTATTTACGGTCAATTGCAAAATGTTTTGGACACCTATAAACCGCACGAAGCGAGTATGGAAACTTTGTATTTTGCAAAAAATGTAACCAATGCTTTATTTGTAGCCGAAGCGCGCGGTGTATTGACTTTGTGTCTTGAGCGCAATAAAGTCGCTTTAGCCGAATATTCGCCGAACGGTATAAAAAAATCGGTATCGGGTACGGCAAAAGCCGATAAAGCGCTCGTTCAAAAATACGTTGCATTGCTTTTGGGGTTAAAAGAAATTCCGCGCCCCGATCATGCCGCAGACGCGCTTGCTGCAGCAATTACTCATATTCACAGCGTCCGTTAATCTTTCTCATCGTATTTTTTTTTATGCCGATATACAAAATATGAGTTTATACCCTTTTAGAAACAGCGCTTCAGTTATTTCCGGCTACGAAGCTGCAGACGGAAACGAAAATGCAAACTATTTGTCGGAACAATTAATTACCTATTTGGGAAATAAACGCGCGCTGCTGGATTTTATCGGGAGCGCTTTGAACGATGTGCAAAAACGTTTGAACGTGCCCAAAATGCGTTTGTTCGACGTGTTTTCGGGTTCGGGAATTGTATCGCGCTATTTAAAAAAACGCGCTTCGTTTTTAATGGCAAACGACTTGGAATTATATTCCCGTATTATAAATACATGTTACCTTTCGAATTCGAGCGAGCGCGATATGGTGCAATTACGCGGTTATTTTTGTGCGCTTAAAGAAGAACTCGACGATTGCGAATTTTCCGGTGAATGGAAAAAGGGAATAATTGCAAAACTGTATGCCCCCGCAAATGAAAAACGCATTACCAAAAAAGATAGAGTTTTTTATACCAAAAGAAATGCACTGTACATCGATACGGCGCGAACACTCATCGAAACCTATCCTGAAAAAATACGCTCTTTTTTTATAGCTCCGCTTTTGGCGGAAGCTTCCGTTCATGCAAATACGTCCGGAGTTTTTAAAGGCTTTTATAAAAACCGGGAAACCGGAATTGGACAGTTCGGCGGTAAAAACGGCGATGCGCTTAAACGCATTACCGGAGATATAGACCTTGCTTTTCCCGTATTCAGCAATTTTGACTGCGAAACTTTGATAAAGCAAGAAGATGCAAATACGCTTGCGCTTACGGCGCCGGAAGTTGATGTTGCGTATGTGGACCCGCCGTACAACCAGCACCCCTACGGTTCAAACTATTTTATGTTAAACCTCATTGCTCAAAACACAAAACCGCACAACCCCAGCCGCGTATCCGGTATTCCGACGGATTGGAACCGCTCATCTTACAATCAAATACAAAATGCCGAAAAAAACCTTATGCAGCTTGTAGAACGGCTTAAAGCAAAATTTGTGCTTATTTCGTTTAATTCCGAAGGTTTTATTAAAAAAGAGCGTATGTGTGCGCTGCTTAAAAAAAAGGGTAAATTGACGATAAGCGAATGTCCGTATAATGCTTTTAGGGCGAGCC
Source organism: Treponema lecithinolyticum ATCC 700332 (assembly GCA_000468055.1). Classification (GTDB taxonomy): domain Bacteria; phylum Spirochaetota; class Spirochaetia; order Treponematales; family Treponemataceae; genus Treponema_C; species Treponema_C lecithinolyticum. Next base: position 119,847 of record KI260567.1, read on the forward strand.
GCAATTTGAACAAGCGCAGTAAATACGTAAAAGAATATTTATTTTTACTCGAAAAAAAATAAAGTATTTTGCCGGATAAAACACAGCCGATTTCCGTTTGCCGTGTGCGCCGCATTGTGCAACACTTAGCGCCGGTTTGTAATATCTTGTATTTTTGTGAAAATACGATTATAGTAAAACGGTGTTTAACAGTATAACCGGTATTATCAGTGCAAAACTTACTCAAAACATATATATTCAAACGCAGGGGGTGGAATGGGATATAACCGTTCCGCTTACTTCGCTCGACCTTTTGCCCAATGTAGGCGAAAAAACGACGGTGTACACATGGCTGTACCACCGCGAAGATGCCGTAAAATTATTCGGCTTTGCTTCCGTTTTTGACCGTTCGGTATTTATGGATTTAATGAAAGTTGAAGGAATCGGTGCCAAAGCGGCGGTCCGTATTTTATCTGCGATTGCGCCTAAAGCTTTGGCAGCCGCTTTGGATGCCGAAGATATGGGCAGTATCGAAAAGATTCCGGGAGTAGGCAAAAAAACGGCTCAAAAAATGATGCTTGCGCTCAAAGGTAAGTTAAATCTTGAAGACGGTGCGCTTACCGGTTTTGCAGTGCGCTCAAAAAACGATACCGCATGGGCGGATGTAGTTGCCGCTTTGGTAAACATGGGCTACGAAAAACGCTTGTGCGAAGAAACGGTTGAAAAATTGGCAGCAGAATTGCTGCAAGATACGGCTTTTGCAACTAAAAATAAAACGGCTCAAGAAGAACAATTGTTCCGCCGCGCCATTGTGGAATTGGTATAGCGGGGGCATTATGGACGAACAATTGCTGAGAGCCGGTGTTAACATGGATGAAGATAACGACCTTAATTTACGCCCAAAATTTTTAACCGAGTTTTTGGGACAAACTAAAATAAAAGATAATTTGGGCGTATTTATAGAAGCGGCGCGCACCAGAAACGAAAGTTTGGATCATTTATTTTTAATAGGACCGCCGGGGTTGGGCAAAACAACGCTTGCGCAAATAACCGCCCGCGAATTGGGCGCCGATTTTAAAGTAACCAGCGCGCCGGCTTTGGATAAACCCAAAGACCTTGCCGGCATTTTATCTACCATAAGCGAGCGCACGGTTTTTTTTATAGACGAAATACACCGGCTTAAACCTGCCATAGAAGAAATGCTGTACATCGCTATGGAAGATTATGAACTCGACTGGGTTATCGGGCAGGGAGCCGCCGCGCGCACTGTGCGCATTCCCATTCCCTCGTTTACTTTGGTCGGCGCGACTACAAAAGCGGGTATGGTTTCCAGTCCGCTTATCAGCCGCTTCGGTATTGTGCAGCGTTTTAGCTTTTACGAGCGTGAAGAATTGGCGGCGATTATCCGCCGTTCTGCGGCAATTTTAAATGTTGAAGCCGACGACGAAGCGGCGTACGTTATGGCTGATTGTTCACGAGGTACTCCCCGTGTCGCCAACCGCATTTTGCGCCGTATGCGCGATTTTGCTCAAATTTTAGGCAACGGGCGCATTACCAAAGATGTTGCTGCGCGCGGCTTGGATAAGCTGGAAATAGATTTTTTGGGTTTGGAACGCTACGATAGAGAAATTTTACGCTCGATTATAGAAAATTTCGGCGGGGGACCGGTCGGTGCCGAAACGCTTGCCATTTCTATAGGCGAATCGGTGGATACGCTGGAAGATTATTATGAGCCGTATTTAATACAATCGGGCTTGCTGCAAAGAACACCGCGCGGGCGCACGGCTACGGAAAAAGCTTATACACATTTGGGACTTCAGGGAAAATACGCTCATGCTGACGAAAGACTTTTATTTTGATTTACCGGAAAAACTGATTGCACAGTATCCGTCAGCGGTACGCGGCAACGATCGGTTGATGGTTTTAAACCGCTGCGATAAAAGCATTAAACACTGCCACATGCAAAATCTTGTTGATTTAATCGGAAAAGATACGCTTATGGTGTTTAACGATTCAAAAGTGCGCCGTTCGCGCTGTTATGCGCAAAAGGAAAATGCGCCGCTTTCAAAAAAAACGGAATTTTTACTGCTCGATGAAGTAGATGCCGAAGACGCTCAAGTGCCCGCTGCGGATGGCGGCGCGGGACAACAAGGCACCGGCAGTGCCGGCAGTCAGCCGAACGGCGGGCAAAAGCGTTTGTGGCGCGCTATGGTTAAACAGGCAAAAAAAAAGCGGATAGGGGACAGATTTGTGTTTGCCGACGGAACGGTCGGTACAATAGCAGGCTGTCCTGAGGGGGAGAACAGCGCTTTTCGTACCCTTTTTTTTGAAAAGCCGCAACCGCCGCTTTCTGCTTCCCAGTCGGTGTCGCAGCGGCATTGTGCGCCGTCAAACGGAACAAACCGCTTTGCAAACGAAGAAAAGCACTTTATGTTGGATGAAGCATGGTTTGAACGTAACGGTCATATTCCGCTTCCGCCTTATATAAAACGAAACGACACTGAAAAAGATGCCCAGCGTTACCAAACCGTGTATGCAAAAAATATAGGCTCTGCCGCATGCCCGACGGCAGGGCTGCACTTTACCCAATCTATGCTGGATGCGTTCAAAGAAAAAGGCGTAGAACTGTGCACGGTAACGCTTCATGTGGGGCTGGGGACTTTTTTGCCCGTACGCACAGATACCGTTGAAGCTCACGTTATGCACGAAGAAGTGTATACGGTAAGCCCCGAAACGGCACAAGCGGTGAATCAGGCAAAAAAAGAAGGCAAAAGCGTTTTAGCGGTGGGCACCACTTCTGTACGGACTTTGGAAGCAGCGTGGAAAGACGGCGCCTTGCAAAGCGGCACCGGTTCAACCCGTATTTTTTTGTATCCGCCCTGTACTTTTCACGCGGTAGACCGCATGTTTACGAATTTTCACACGCCCGAATCTACGCTGTTAATGCTGGTAAGCGCTTTTGCCGGACGTGAGTACATATTGGAAGCATACCGTCAAGCGGTGGAACAAGAGTACCGTTTTTTTTCTTACGGCGATGCAATGCTGATTATGTAAGCCTTTTAAGCGAGCGGTGAAGCAAATTTAAATATTGTTCTTTTAAAATAGGGGCAACCGGCTTTTCGCTTTGTTGTTTTTTTTGTTCGTATACTTCGGCGGCTTTTTCCAAAAAGCTTTCTATATCGCGTTCTCCCAGCGGCAAACGTGAACCGATAACGCTGTTTTCCAATTCTCTGCTGCGCACGGCTAAGGGACCGCAAAAAGCGGCGCGTATGTCGCCGATATTGCCTTTTGAAGTATCGGCTAAAAAGGTATAAGAAACGGAAAGTTCATTCATTTTATATGCGGGACCCAAGCGTTTAAAATAAGCGGTAGACCAATCTTCTACCGGTATGTGAATTTTCGTGAGCAAAAATTTATCGGGAACGCCGGTAAATTTGGACATAGCTATACGTTTTGTTTCCGCATAGCTTTTAAATTCAAGAACCGCATCCATAGCTAAAAGCGGAGAGTATAAAGACATTTTATGGTCGCCTTTGCAAATGTTTCCGCCTAAGGTTGCCAAATTGCGTACATTGTGGAAAGCGACCGAAGCAACTGCATCGTAAAAAAAGGAAGGGATTCGGTTTTTTCCCAAATCTAAAATAGCGTTAAGCGTTACCGCCGAACCGAATTCGATAAATCGTTCTTTTCGCGCTATGGCTTGTAATTCCGGTACATATTTTACAAAAAGCACCGAAGGCGGCAGTTTTATTTTGGTGCCGTCGCAGTATGACGGACATGTCGTACAGCCGGCAAGAACGCTTAAACCGGAGATGTTTTTAAGCTGTTGTAAAGCTTCGTTTAAGCTTGATACAAAAAAAGCGTCGACTGTTTTATCTTGAGCCATACTTAGTGCTCCCCAATCTTTTTCTGCGTATGTCGGCAGCGGCGGTAACGGCATTTGCCATCAATTCGTCGCGTGTGCATACACACGGTAAACAGTGAATGCGTTCAATAATTCTTTGTCTGTCCGGTGTGCGCTGTGTTTCAAGTATTTCGTGTACGGTAAAAATGCGTCCGGCGTTACAAAAACCGCACAGTTTTACACCCGCTTTTTCAAAGCCTTTTATGATGTCGGTATAGGATTCAGTTTGTTTAAAATATTCAAGCGTAATTATTTGCTGATTGCGTACCGAAGCAACCGGAATTAAACATGAAGATACCGCCCTGTCGCCGATCAGTACGGTACACGAAGCGCATAAACCTTGGCAGCAACCGCACTTTACCGAAAATAATTTTAAGCGGCGCAAAGCGGACAGTAAGTTTTGTTCCGGATCGCTGTCGAGTATAACTGATTTACCGTTTATGGTTATCGGTATGCGCATCGATTTCTCCTATCTTTTTTATTCCCATTGCAATGTCGTACAAGCTTTTCGGTTTTATCGGAAAAGAAAGATTTTTGCTTTGCAGCGCTTGAGATACCGCATTGGTTATGGCTGCAGGAAGCACGTTAAACACCAAATCGCCTATTTGCTTAGGTTCGCTGCCGCTGGGGATAAAGTTAACCGATACGGCGGGAAAGGGGCTGTTTTGAAACTCTTCAAAGCATGAAAACAAACGGCGGATACTTTGGCGTACTGCAGCTTCCGCTTTTGAATCGTGCAAAATATTGCCGCCGTCTATGCTCAGCCAAATGTTGCGCACCGTGTACGTGTAGGTTTGAGGGTTTAATTCAATTTCCGCCGCAGCGGCAGCCCACGAAACGGTATAGTAAGGGGTACCGCAAAAAGAATCGGGGTCCCATATATCTTTTTTCGGCGCTGTAAGCGAACGTTTTACTTTAATGGGTAGCGGTTGGCGGAAACGCAGCTTTTGTATGGCATGGCAGCATTTTTTTAAAAGCTGTGTCATTACGCTTATATTGCTTATCAGCGTTTCCGGAACTTCAGCTTCGGAAAACAAAGCGGCATCGCTTTCGATGCTTACCGCTTCAACTGGTATGGAAAGTATTTGCGCTGCTGTTTTTTTCCAAATATTTTGTACCGTTTCCGAAGACGTGTCCGCATGGATTACGGCACTGCCGTCTTTTTCCATAGAAACTTCAAGGCTGCGGCGCATTGAATTTAAATCGGTGCCCAAAAAATCGCTTCCTTCGTATGCGCATGCAATGCCTATACCGCGAAGCGGAACGGGAGAAAACAATTCGGCAGGATTAAAACCGGTTAGTTTATAGCTTGCGTACTTTCGGTAAAAATCGCTTTGCCGTATTACTTCTTGGATAACTTGTACGGCAGCTGCGGTGTCAAAGAAAAAAGGAAAATTTTTGTGCGCGCTTTTTACAGGCTTTTCAATATTTTGTAATTTTATTTGTGCCGGGTTTAATCCGGAAAGGCGCGACAACTCTTGAATTTGAGCTTCCGCCGCATAAAAGCCGTGATAGTCCGCCCATTGCATTGAAGGCGCGCCGGCTGCGGTGTGTGAACGGTATGCGTAGGCTTCCACTGTAACATGCTCTGTGCGGTACATGTTTAAACATGAAACCGCAAGCCTGTCTAAAAGCGTTCTTATAAAAGGATTAAACGCGCCCGCATCCACACTGATGTACACCGAAGCTGCTGTAATACAGCCGTCGCTGTTTAAAACCGTTTTGTGCCTAATACTTACCGGAAGCGGCCGTTCAATGTATTGTAATTGTTCGTTCCGGGAAAGCGTCAACAGTACCGGGCGTTCGGTTAAAAAAGAAGCGAGCGCACATTGAACGGTTAAAGCGGTATTGTGCCATGGTGAATTTGTGTTGTTGAGCGGGTGCGGTGTTTTATATAATTCGATATCCGCTTGAGCGCAGCCTAAAACGGCACTTATGTTTCGCCGCAAATGACTTTCCCAGCGTGTAGGCGTATGTATGCTTAATTTTTGTCCGTTAAAGCTGCAAAAAGCGCCGTCGGTTTCGGAAGTGGACGGAAAGGGTAAAGTTAAGCGGTAGGATTTATCGGCTTTTATATGAGCTTTATCCCACGCTTGTTCAAAATTGCCGTAACTAAAGCTTCGGCTTGCCAATATATCTTTTTCGCCGCTTTTTTCTTTTTTTTTGGTTGTTTTAAACGCTTGAGTTGCAGCGATATCCAAGTTTTCGCGAATGCAGTGTAATTTGTCGATATCCGGTCCAACGATAATGCCTATCGGTTCGCCCAAATAGGATACACGTTCGGAAGCAAAAACGGGAAATTCGGTGTTAAAAGTACGGATATTGTTTTCTTTGGGAATATCGCGTGAACTGAATAATGCATAGCCTTCCGGAAGGCTATCGTAATTTATAGAGCGTATAGTACCGTTCGGTATGGGGCTGCGGACAAGAAGCGCATAAAGCATATTGTCGGCATAAGAGTCACTGTAAAAACGTGCGGATTTTTTTGTTTTGGGCTTGTTTTTTTGTGCAGCCGATCGAGATTTCATAGTCAACCTTCGTAGTTGTTTTTGCCGATTTCTATAACGGTACCGATAACCCGCTCAATCATAGCTTCGCTCATATCCGGCCACAGCGGCAAACTGACGGTCGATTCAAATTGGCGTTGCGCGTTGGGAAAATTGCGTGCATTCAATTTGTACTGTTTTTTAAACAGCGTAAAATGAAAGTGGGGAATAAAATGAACGGAAATGTTTACCCCCTTTTGCTGTAAAAGCCGGCAAAACTCGTCTCTGCTTACCGACAGTTTTTCGGCTCTGATACGCAGCATGTATAAGTGCCACGCGTTCCCTTCGCCGTCGGGCGGACACTGTAAAAAATCGTATTCTTTAAACGCTTGCGTATAACGTTCGGCTATTTTTTTACGTTTTTCAAACAAAGATGCTGCTTTTTTAAGCTGCACGCGACCCAATGCGGCAAGGATGTCGGGCATATTGCATTTAAAGCCTGCATGTGTTACATCGTATACCCATGAAGCCGAATTCGATGTGTAGCGGTCCCACACCGTGCGGTCTATGCCGTGCATCCGCATAGTGCTTATGTGATGTGCGGTTTCATCGTCGTTTGTACACACCATGCCGCCCTCGGCGGTGGTAATGGTTTTAGTTGCATAAAAAGAAAATACGCCGATGTCGCTTAAGGTTCCCGCATAGCCGTCTTTGGTTTTTGACGGAAAAGCGTGCGCCGCATCTTCTATAACTTTTACTCCGTAGCTTTGAGCAAGCTCGCGTATTGCTTGCATATTGCAGAGGTTGCCGCCGATATGTACCGGAACGATTGCGCGTATGGAACGGTCTTTTGCCAGTTTTTGCTCTATTTGTTCGGGGTCGATGTTAAAACTGTCTTTTTCGACATCCGCATACACAACACCGCCGCCCAAATGCAAAGCGCTTGTCGCCGTAGACACAAACGTATATGGTGTGGTAAGTATTTTACGTCCCTGCCGTATGCCGCATGCGGACATTGCCAAAAGCAAGCCCGACGTGGCACTGTTTACCGCCAGTGCGTGTTTTACTCCTACGTATTCGGCAAATTCGCTTTCAAAAGCCGCATTTTCTTTTCCCGTAGTCAGCCAGCCGGAGCGCATAATGCGTAAAACGGCTTGCTCTTCTTCTTCTCCTATAGAGGGTAAAAAAAAGGGAACGGGGGGGCTGTCGGTATCAATGTGTGGCATCGTAAAAATCCTTTAAAGACGGAACCGCTTGTGTCAGCAGTTTTAAAAGTGCATTGCGGTTCCGGTATGTTTTTTCCGGACCGCTTACACATATAGGATACAATTCTTCCAGCAAGCTGTCCAGCGGAAAATTATTGTCCGAGCAGTTTAATTTTAAAATTTTCGGGTATTCGGTAGGCTGCGGGTTTTCGTCTTGTGTCCACAGCGGCTCTTCCAAACGTTCTCCGGGACGCAATCCTATGTATTGTATTTGTACGTCGCGCTCCGGCTCCAAGCCCGAAAAGCGTATGCACTGGCGGGCTATTTCGTTTATTTTTATAGGCTCTCCCATGTCCAGTAAATAGGGGGTGCCGTTTGTACCCACACCGCCTGCTTTTAAAACCAAAGAACACGCTTCGGGAATGGTCATAAAAAAGCGCTTCATGTCGGGGTGGGTAACGGTAAGCGGTCCTCCCGTTTTTAATTGTTCTGCAAACAGGGGCAGTATTGAACCGCGCGAACCGAGCACGTTGCCGAAGCGCACAAACATATAAGATGCGCTGTGCTTTGGCGGATTACTGCGCTTATTTTTTTGCGCTTGCGTGCGCGCGCTTTGCAGTACTAGTTTTTCGCACAGCATTTTGGACACGCCGTATACGGAAACGGGCAGCACCGCTTTATCGGTCGATATAAGCACAAAGCGGTCGGTTCCGTTTTCGATTGCCGCATCCAAAAGGTTTTTGGTGCCGAACACGTTGTTTTCGATAACGGCGACCGGATTTTCTTCCATAAGCGGAACGTGCTTATATGCGGCGCAGTGAAAAATAACGTCGGCGTGCAGCTTGGAAATAATATAGTGCATATAGTTTTTATTTTTAAGGTCTCCGATAACCGGTACGATTACCGCTTTTTCGCCGACGCCTTCTTTTTGCAATATGCGTAATTCTTTATCTATCTGATAAATAGAGTTTTCGCCGTGCCCGAATAAATACAAGCGTTCCGCCCCGCCGCTTAAAAGCTGGCGCGCCAATTCCGAGCCGACCGAACCTCCGGCTCCGGTTATAAGCACGCGCTTGCCGCGTAAGTATGCAAGGCTTTCTTTTAGCGATACGGTAACGGGAGTGCGTCCTAAAATATCGAGCGGGTCTATTTCTCTGGTTTGTATTAAGTGAGCGCTGCCGTCTACAATTTGCGATATTGCAGGCAGTATTTTTATGCGGGTAAAGCCTGCCTTGGTAAGCGTTTCGTATATTTTGGATATGCGTTCTTTAGAAACCGACGGCATGGCGATAACTGCTTCGTCCCGTTCTCCGCGGCGTAAAAAAGAAATAAAGCGGTCTATGGGACCGAGTACGGGAATACCGTCTATGGTTTTTCCGATAAGCTCCGGATCGTCGTCTATAAAAGCCGCCGGTGTTCCGAATATTTTTTTTCGAACTATTTCGCCTGCAATCATTTGCCCTGCAAAGCCGGCGCCGATTATGTATATGTATTTTTCAGAGTTCGTCATCGCCCTTTTCCTCTAATATATTGAAGGCAAGGTCTATCACAAAATTTTCGTTTGCAAAGTCTAAAGATATTTTTGCCCGCTGTTTGCGTTTATCCACTTTTACTACAAAACCTTCCAAGCCTTGCAAAGGACCCGATTTTACGCAGATGCGGTCGTTTTCGTTAAAAGTAACGACGGACGTGTCGGCAATTTGCCCGAAGCGTAAAAAATGCTGCAGCAAAGCTAAATCGCGTCCTTCTATGGGGGTAATGTCTTTGTTGTTTTTTAAAAATCTGCCGAAATCTTTTGTAGAGCGCATTATGCCGAACAATTCCGGATCTATTTCATCGGTTTCAAGAAAAAGATAACCGGGAAAAACGGGACGTATTTCATCCGACTTTTTGCCCAGCCGGCGGATGGTTAATTTGCGTTTCGGGAAAAAAAAGCGCTGTTTTTTGCTTCTAAACTGCAAGCGGTCGTTTACGCGCGCAATGTAAGCATCTTCTTTTAGTGTCCGAACTTGTACCGCAAAGTATTTCATGTAAAGTTATCATATCACAATGCATGCTTTTTTTCAATTAAAAACGGCTCGGTTACAAGCGCTTAGGTAAAAGCGCCCGTGCTGCACCCGGGTAAAAGATGCGGTTAAGCTCCGCCGAATTTTGTTTTCATTTTGGCAAAAATATTGTCCGCATCTTCGCTGGTTAACTCTTGCGGCGGTTCGTGGTATTCCACTAAGTGTGCGGGTATTTCATCCAAAAAGGGGGACGGTTCGCATTCGGCTATGCTTTTCATTTTGCGCCGTCTTTGACACGAAGAAATAAACAATTTGTCCTTTGCCCGGGTAATGGCAACGTAAAACAACCGCCGCTCTTCTTCCATGCCGCCTTCGCCGTCTTCAATGCTGCGCGCATGCGGAATAAGACCGTTTTCGCAGCCGGCAATAAATACGACAGGAAATTCCAAGCCCTTGGACGCGTGCACGGTCATAAGGTTTACTTTGCCTTGCTGCGAATCGTCTTCCATATCGTCGCGCGACAAAAGCGTTATGCGGTTCAGCCACGCGTATACGCCCTTATCGGAAACGTCGGGGTTGTTTCCCCACATTTCTATGGAATTGATTAAGTGCTCGATATTCAATAATTTGTATCGTGCGGCTTTTTCGTTTTTTTGGTATTCGCTTACCAAATGTCCCCAATAATCGACTTCTTCCACTAAAGTTCTCACTTTTTTGGAAAGACTTCCTGCACTTAACAAGTGAGAGCGCTGTGTTTCTATAAAGCTGCGGAATTCGGCGACTTCATGCGATTTTCCGGTTTCGGCAAGGCGGCAACAGGCTTCCCACAGCGGACATTCATATTCAGCGGCAACTTCGTTTAACTGTTCTATGGTTTTTCTCCCTATACCCCGGCGCGGCGTATTTATAATGCGCAGCAAATTGATGTCGTCGTTATAGTTTGAGCACAGCCGCACATAGCTTATAATATCTTTAATTTCTTTTCGCTGAAAAAAACTGGTTCCGCCGCTCATAGAGTAGGGGATGTTTGCCGCTAAAAACGCTTCTTCTATGGCGCGGCTTTGCGTATTTGCCCGTATAAGCACGCCGAAATCTCCGTAAGAACGCTGTTCTACCGCGCGGATTCCTTGAATGCTTTCGGCTATAAAGTCGGCTTCTGCGCTTTCGTTTTCGGGAAGATAAATTTCTATGGGTTTGCCGCCGCCGTTTCCCGACCACAGCGCTTTGTTTTTTCTGTTGGTGTTGTGCGAAATAACACCGTTTGCGGCGGCTAAAATGGTTTCGGTGGAACGGTAATTTTGTTCCAGCCGAATTTCTTTTACGTGCGGAAAATCTTTTTCGAACATTAAAATATTTTCGTAATTTGCACCGCGCCAACTGTATATGGATTGGTCATCGTCTCCGACTACCGCTACATTGGTGTGTGCGATTAAGCGCATAAACTCGTATTGCTGCAGCGAAGTGTCTTGAAATTCATCTACCATAATATACTTATAGCGGCTGCGGTAGCGTTCCAAAACATCAGGGTGTTCTTTAAATAAACGTATGGGAAGCATAATCAAATCGTCAAAATCGACAGCGTTAAACAGCTTTAAGCCTTTTTGGTATTCTTCGTACAGCTTGCGGTACATATCGTTTGCGCTTTCCCACGTGCGCCTTCCGGTTTTTATATTGGAAAACAAATTACCTATTTTGTATGCATCCAAAGCGTCGGCAGTAAAACCGAGTTCCCGTCCTGTTTCTTTTATAAGCTGGGCTTTGTCGGTTTCGTCATAAATGGAAAAATTATCGCGCCATCCCAATTTGTCTATATCGGCTCTCAAAACCCGTACTCCGAACGCATGAAAAGTGGAAACGGTTAAGTTGTGCAGTTTTTTGCCCGTTTGTTCTTTTATCCGTTCTGCCATTTCGTGCGCCGCTTTGTTGGTAAAGGTAAGCGCCAAGATTTGGCTTTGGGGAATACCTTGCTCAAGCATCCATGCTATACGGTAAGTAATAACCCGCGTTTTGCCGCTTCCGGCTCCGGCTATAATTAAAAGGGCACCGTCTATTGTTTTTACCGCTTCCAGTTGTTGTTCGTTTAATTCTTTTGCTAAAGCCTGTAACTGCATATCAAGCATTGTACGTAAAAGGGGCGCTCTATGCAATATTTATGCTTAATCTTATGTTTTTTTTATCCGATATTTATTATAAGGAAAAAAGAGCGGAAAAGCCGTGCACTAAAAAATGCATAAAAACGCTCAAAAGTACTTGACTGTAATGGAGTTAGCGTAGAAAATATTATGATACGAGTAACACGTTTGGATGGGAGCTTATATTGGATAAATCCTCATCATATTGAATACATGGAAACCAATCCCGATGTAACGCTTGTTATGCTGTCGGGAAAAAAATTGGTAATCCGCGATACGCCGGACGAAGTTATCGATAAAATTATTGCATACCGCAAGCGTATCGGTGCATTTAAAAACGAACTGTAGGGTAGGAGGAATTGCGTAATGGATATTGCTAGTATTATCGGTGTTGCCGGAGGTTTTGCTTCTTTAATATTTGCCGTTTTAGGTTCCGGCGGCGGTTTGGGCGGTATTTGGGACGCCCCGTCTTTTATATTCGTTATTGTCGGTTCTTTTTTTGCTTTATTCCTCAGCTTTCCTATGAATAAAGTTTTTGCCATGCTTAAAATTCTGGGGCGCATTTTTAAAGTACCCAATTTTGACGAAAAATCGCTGGTGCAAAAAATGGTTTCGCTTTCGGAAAAAGCGCGGCGCGAAGGTATTTTGTCTTTGGAAGAAGGGCTTGAAGACTTGGATGATCCGTTTATGAAGTCGGGCTTCCGCTTAGTGGTAGACGGTACCGACGGTGTGGTTATACGCACTATTATGGAAAACGAATTAAACCGCATAGAAAGCCGGCACATGAGCTGGATCGGCATGGTTGTACAGTGGGCGGGTTTGGGACCGTCATATGGAATGATGGGTACCGTTATCGGTCTTATCGGTATGTTGCAAAACCTTGAAGATAAAAGCGCTATCGGTCCGAATATGGCTGTTGCTTTGGTTACCACTTTGTACGGCTCTCTTTTGGCAAATATGTTTTTAACGCCTATTACCAATAAGCTTACCTACCACAACGGTTTGGAAATTCAAGTAAAAGAAATGGTTATAGAAGGCGTGCTTTCAATTCAAGCCGGGGATAACCCGCGTATTTTAGCTACCAAGCTTTTAACCTACCTTGACCCGATTGCACGAAAAGCTATTGAAGCGGACGTATTAAAGGATTAACCGTGGCACGAAGAGAATCGAAAGAACCGCCTAAGCCTTCCAAGGCATGGCTCGAAACGTACGGCGATATGATTACACTTATGCTGTGCTTTTTCGTTATGCTTTTTAATCCGACCGAAGTTGACGAAATTCAGCTTGCCCAGTTAACCGTTGCTTTGCAAGGAGATCCCACATCCGGCGGTATGTCGCTTTCTACCGGACGCCTTGCCGACTTGGGCAATACGGTAAACAGTTTGCCCGCTATGGAAAAAGGAAAAGTGCTCGGTCTTGCGGTAAAAAAAGCGGTCAGTTTGTTCGCTCCGGAAATCCGCAGCAATAAAATATCGGTTACCGCCGATGAGCGCGGTTTGGTTATTACGCTTGCTTCGGATTCTTTTTTCCGCGAAAACAGCGCCGAACTGAACATAGACGAAACGCGCGAAACGCTTTTACATTTGGCGCAGTTTTTAAGTTTAAGCGATTTAAAAGAGCGCAAATTCCGTATCGAAGGGCATACGGATTCAATAGCTCCCGATCCTGCGCTGTGGCAAAGTAATTGGGAATTGTCCGCTGCCCGCGCGTTAAACGTATTGCACTATTTATCTGATTTCGGAGCGGACGAAAGACGGTTTTCGGTTTTAGGCTATGCCGATACGCAGCCGAAATTTGCCGATGATACCGCCGAAGGGCGTGCGTACAACCGCCGGATTGACGTAATTATTCTGGACGAAGGTCATTTTTAATGATAGTATATAAAGCGAGGTTTTACCGTTATGGCTGATGATGATTTAAATTTGGATGAGGGCGATTCCGCGCTTGCTTCCGCTCCTAAAAAAAGCGGTATGGGCGGTCTTTTGCCGACGCTGCTTAAGTGGATTGCCATTGCAGTCGGCGCCATTATACTTATAGTAACGGTCGTAGTGGTTACGATGTCGATTATCAATTCAAACTCTCCGTCTACGGCTGCGGTTCCCGTATCTCAGGAATATCAGCCTAAGCGGCCCGAATACGATTGGTATCAGTCCATTCCCGAAGTCCGTGCAAAAACGGTCGATACTATGCCTGCAAGTGTTATCGTTAATGTAGTGTTGGGGTATAAAAAAGACGACAAAGTTGCTTCAAACGAAATTACTGCCCGCAAGGTTGAAATTCAAGATTATCTTCGCAAGTATTTTTCGAGTAAAAAAATTGCCGAGCTGCGTCCGCAGTACGAAGATATGTTAAAGTTGGAAATAAAAAACGATATAAACGATATTTTAACTTCTTCGTCGATACGCGATGTACGTTTTTTAAAGTTTGAAATCGTAGAACAATAATACGTTGATAAGGGTGAAAAACAATGAATGAAGTTTTATCGCAGGACGAAATAGACCAGCTGCTTATGGCTATCAGTTCCGGCGATACGGATACTGAAGAATTTAAGCCGGTTAACGATACCAGAAAAATCAAAATATACGATTTTAAGCGTCCCGATAAATTTTCAAAAGAACAAATCCGTACCGTGTCGATTATGCACGAAACTTTTGCGCGTCTTACCACGACGGCGCTTTCGGCGCAGCTTCGCAGTATGGCGCACGTGCACGTCGCTTCGGTAGACCAGCTTACCTACGAAGAATTTATCCGTTCTATTCCGACGCCGACGACTTTAGCGGTTATCAATATGGACCCCTTAAAAGGAAACGCCATATTGGAAATAGACCCCGCCATTACTTTTTCCATTATAGACCGTTTGTTCGGTGGTCAGGGGCAAGCGGCAAAAGTGCAGCGCGACCTTACCGATATAGAGCAGTCTGTTATGGAAGGCATTATCGTACGCATTTTAGCCAATATGCGTGAAGCGTGGACACAAGTTATCGATTTGCGGCCGCGCTTAGGGCAAATCGAAACAAACCCGCAGTTTGCACAAATTGTACCGCCTTCTGAAATGGTTGTTTTGGTTACGCTTGAAACTAAAATAGGCGAAGAAGAGGGTATGATGAACTTTTGCATACCCTATATTACGATAGAGCCGATTATTTCAAAGCTGTCGTCGCAGTTTTGGTTTTCTTCGGTGCGCCGCAGCTCTACAACCCAGTATTTGGGAGTACTTAAAGAAAAACTGTCGTCGGTCGATATGGACGTCGTTGCCGAAATAGGTTCAATCAATTTGCCTATCCGCGACGTTTTAACTTTAAAAGTCGGCGATATCGTCCGATTATCAAATATACGGATCGGTGACCCGCTGACACTCAATGTCGGTAACAAAAAAAAGTTTTATTGCCAGCCGGGTGTTATCGGCAAAAAAATGGCTGTTCAAGTTATCGGAAAAGTAGATCAAGCGGAAGCCGAAGAGTTTGAAGAATTATCAGTGGAAGGAGATGAATTATATGAGTGACGGCGCCATTTCTCAAGACGAAATTGATGCTCTGTTGTCGGGCGTGGATATGGGCGGCGGTTTTTCCGACGGAAATTCCTCTTCTTTAAAACTCGATACCGGTTGTCTTGCTCAATTTGCAGGGGAAACCGTAGCTTCTTTTGCTTCCGGTTTGCAAACAATGACCGGAGCCGAATTTAAAATCGAAAAACCGTCCGTAGAAGTATCAAATAGAAGCGATGTGCTAAAAAAACTGCCGGAAATGGTTGTAACCGTTATGTCCGATTTTTCGGCGGGTTTAACCGGAGATCATTTATTTTTAATGGCTCCCGAATTGGCTCAAAAAATAACGTCGCTGGTAAATAAAGAAGAAACACCCGAATTGGACGATATGGCTTTATCCGTTATTTCCGAAGCGATGGCACAGCAAGTGGGTACGGAAATAACGAACTTGGGGCATACCGGAAAACTACCCGGTTTAGCCGCCCGACCGGCGGAAGCCCTGCATGTGCCTAAGGCTATGGTGCGTTTTCCGCAAGATTCGTTTCCGCTGATTTCGTACCCCGTGTCGGTTGAAGGCGGTGCGTATACGGTGTGGGAAGCGTTTTCAAGCGAAGCTGCAAACGGTATGATAAAAGCTTTAGGCGGAAACGATGCTTCCGCTGCGTCTTCCGGTGCAAACGCTGCCGGCTCTTCTGCCGCTTCGGGCGGTCTTTCAGCTCAAGAGCTTGCCGGATTAGGTTTGGGTGCAACGCCTGCCCCTGCTGCAATGCCGGCAGGCGCAAGTATGGGAGGTATGAGCGTGCCGAACGTACAGCCTTTGCAATATCCTTCTTTACAGCACGGCGCCGCCGCTATGGAACAGGGCAATATCGGTCTTATCATGGACGTATACATGGAAATGACCGTAGAGCTCGGGCGTACTAAAAAGCAAATTAAAGAAATTTTGGGTATGGGCGAAGGTACCATTATCGAATTGGATAAACTTGCCGGTGAGCCGGTAGATATTTTGGTAAATCATAAACCTATAGCAAAAGGCGAAGTTGTCGTTATCGATGAAAACTTCGGCGTGCGCGTTACCGAAATTCTGTCGCCGATTGAACGGGTTACCGATTTGCATTAAACTATAACGGGTGGGGGGCTTATTACGAATATCTCTAAAAAAATACCGCATATAGTGCCGTATCTGTGTGCGTTGTGCGTTTTTGCATCGCAATTGTGCGTGCTCGGCGCGCAAAGTACAGCCGCGCAAAACTCCGGCGCTCACAGCACTGCCGCGCGAAGTACCGGTGTTCAAAG
Source organism: Treponema lecithinolyticum ATCC 700332 (assembly GCA_000468055.1). Lineage (GTDB taxonomy): Bacteria > Spirochaetota > Spirochaetia > Treponematales > Treponemataceae > Treponema_C > Treponema_C lecithinolyticum. The sequence continues at coordinate 136,339 of KI260567.1, forward strand.
TTCCGGTGTGCAAGCCGTCGGCGATGCGGGTGCAGTGCAAAGCAGCGGACAAGACGGGCAAACGCAAGAGGCGGAACAACCGGTACTGACGCTGCAAGAAAGCGAAAAAAACTTACCTATCGGCACAAGCGAGCCGCAAAATTTTTCCGATACCGGCAATACAAATACTTTATGGCTTTTTATCCGTATGATAGTTGTGCTTATTTTTGTTATCGTATGTATTTATGCGCTCGTTTTTTTGCTAAAAAAAGGATTTGCGCCTAAAAACGAGCAAACGCCGTTTTTAAAAAAAGCCGCTTCTCTTAACCTTGCTCCCGGAAAATCGGTTCATATCGTATTGGTGCCGGATAAAGCATGGCTTGTCGGCGTGTCCGATTCATCGGTAAACCTTATCGGAGAAATAACTGATAAAGAATTGATTGACCGCATAGCTCTGGAAGCGGAAAAAGAGATTTCGGTAAAGCCTAAAGATTTTGCCGAAATTTTAGCCGCTTTTACCGGAAGTGTACGCCGCACGGAAAATATTTTAAAAAAACAGCGCAGCAGAATGGAGCGCGGAGGGCGCAATGAATAAACGAAAACTTTTTTTTGTTTTGTGCGCCCTGCTTTGTTTGAGTTTTGTTTCCGGCACTTTTGCGCAAACGGCAAATACCGATAATTTTCCGGAAGGAAACGTAAGCGGTACGGCTCAGTTAAACAGGCGCGTTACTCCCGTGCAAATTCCGTCGGTGGACATACGGGTGCGGCGCCCCGAAACAGGAAGAGAAACCGCTTTTTCCGTACAGCTTTTGCTTTTACTGACGATTTTAACGCTTGCGCCCAGCATTTTAATCTTGGTTACTTGTTTTTTGCGGTTTTCAATTGTGTTGGATTTTATAAAACGTGCGCTGTCGCTGCAGCAAGTTCCTCCTACGTCGGTTTTAAACGGAATTGCCTTTTTTTTAACCCTGTTTGTTATGTGGCCGACGCTTACGCAAGTATACGACAATTCGTTTAAGCCGCTTTCCGACGGCACCATTCCCATAGAGCGCGCGTTAAGCGAAGCCGAAGCGCCTCTTCGTATTTTTATGTACAAACAAATGGCAAACAATACAAGCTATATTTCGACTTTTATGTCGATGGGGCGCTTGGAAAAACCGGAAACGCTGGCGGATGTTCCTACCTATGTGCTTATACCTGCTTTTATATTGCACGAACTTACCGTTGCTTTCCGCATAGGCGTACTGCTGTACATTCCCTTTATCGTTATCGATATGGTAGTTGCCAGTATTCTTATGTCTATGGGTATGATTATGCTGCCGCCGGTACAAATATCCATGCCGTTTAAATTAATGCTGTTTATCCTTGTAGACGGCTGGGGACTTTTAACGCAGCAGCTGTTTAATTCGATTATACCCTAAGGAGATAGCGTATGACATTGGGAATGCTGGTAACGCTGCTTCGCGACGGCATTGTGCAGATTTTGCTTTTAGCTTCTCCCGTTTTGGGAGCCGCTTTGATAGTGGGCTTAATCGTAGCCGTTTTTCAAGCCACCACATCCATCCAAGAACAAACGCTCACCTTTGTGCCGAAATTGGTAACGATTTTAGCGGTTCTTGCTTTACTGGGCGGCTGGATGTTTACATCCATGCGTCAGTATACGATAGATATTTTCGGTATGATAGGCCGAATTACGCGGTAAAACGGAACGCTTATGCTGGAACAAATCGTTGCGCGCTTTCCGTTTTTTATTCTCGTTGCCGCGCGCTGTTTTGCCATTTTTTTAACCGTTCCTTTGCTGGCTTCCCGCGCCGTACCGCAAGCCGCCCGTGTTGCCCTTGCCGGTTATGCCGCTTTTTTAGTACTGCCCGAAGCTTATGCGCAAGGTTGGAACGTGTATCCGTTCGGTTTGGAATATGCGCTTATTTTAATCGGCGAAGTGCTGCTCGGAATTATAAGCGGTTTTTACATAGCTATGCTTTTTGCAGCGTTCAGTTCCGCCGGTCAGTTTTTTACATACCAAATGGGTTTCGGCGCATCCGAAGTGTATGACGCTTTGTCGCAAATAGAAAATCCGCTTATGGGTCAATACTTAAATCTTATAGCCCTGATACTGTTTATGCAAACGGGCGGTTTTCAAAAACTATTTTTAAGCGGTATTTTTAACAGTTTCCGCAGTTTAAATGCATTTGCCCTTGTTGCGCACCAACAAGACTTTATGCGCTTTTTGCTTACCGGGCTTTCAAAACTGTTTTTTAACGCTATGGTTATAGCTATGCCTTTGGTAGGCACTCTGTTTTTGGTAGCGCTTGCTATGGGTATTCTTTCCAAAGCGGCTCCGCAAATGAATTTGCTTTCCGAAGGTTTACCCATTACCATTTTGGTTGCGTTTTTTTTGCTTAGTACGCTTTTACCCTATATGGCTGATTTTTTTATACGTTTGTTTAGCGCGGGCTTTGCGAACTTTCAGCGTTTGCTTGCAGCAACGGGGCAAAATATATGAGTTCCCCCATGAGTGTACCTATAAACGGCTATGAGCCTATGAACGCCTATACGCTTGTGAACGGCTATACGGACGAGCATCTTATTTACTTTGACTTACAGTGGTTTGCTGCCGAAGATGAGGGGCGCACCGAGCAACCTTCCGAATACAAGTTGCGCAAAGCCCGCGAAGAAGGGCGCGTTGCAAAAAGCCAAGAGTTAAACGGCGCTTTGGTTATGCTTTTACCTGTGCTGACGCTCATCGTGCTTTCGCCGTGGCTTTTTAAAAAAAGCATAGAAATAATCCGGTTTTATTTTGAACGTTGTACCCAAGCTCAATTAAACGGTATGCTTGTACGCTCTTTTTTTCATTATTTTATCGCTATGGTAAGCCCCGTATGCATAGCCGCTTTAATTGCCGGAATAAGCGCGAACCTCATTCAAAATAAAGGCTTTATGTTTTCTTTAAAGCCGATAGAACCGAAGTTTTCCAAAGTGCTTCCGCATTTCGGCGAATATTTCCGTAAAACGCTGTTTTCGTTTGAAGGTGCTTTTAACGTATTCAAATCGCTTTTAAAAGTAATTGTCGTATTTATTTGCGCATATATCACTATAAAAAACGATTTACCCAAATTGTTGTCGCTTCTAAATGTAAATTTATGGAACGGAATTGTACACATTGCCGTTATGAGCGCAAAACTGTTGGTTATAGCTTCTTTTATTTTTCTTATCATATCGATACCGGATTATTTGGTGCAGCGCCGCCAATTTATAGAATCGATGAAAATGACTAAGCAAGAAGTAAAAGAAGAGTTTAAAACTTTGGAAGGAGACCCCTTGGTAAAAAGCCGGCTGCGTCAAATTATGCGCGAACTTATGCGCGGTAATATACGCGAAAATGTAGCTAAAGCCGACGTGGTTATTACCAACCCTACGCACTTTGCCGTCGCCGTTTTGTACGATAAAGAAGTTATGCAAGGACCTATGGTGTGTGCAAAAGGTCAAGACGCTTTGGCTCAGCGCATAAAAGAAATTGCGCGCGAAAACGACGTTACTTTGATAGAAAACAGACCGCTTGCCCGTGCCCTCTATGCGGAAGTTGAAATCGGTGATATAATACCTGAAACTTATTATACGGTTCTTGCCACCATATTGGGTAAAGTATATGCCATGAAGGGGAAAAAGATATAGGGCGGAAGCATGGCGGAAAAAAAACGTTATTTTAAAAATACATCCGATCTTACTATGGCAGTTGCGGTAATTGCAGTCGTAATGATGTTAATAGTGCCGCTGCCGACCGTGCTGCTTGACGTCTTAATGGCTTCAAACTTGCTGTTGGCGCTGCTTATATTGCTTATCGTTATGTATACGCCGCGCGCAATCGATTTTTCGTTTTTTCCTACTATGCTGCTTATTTCGACTGTGTACGGTCTTGCGCTGAACGTATCTTCAACCCGCTTGATATTAACCCAAGGCGCACGGTTTAACGGACAGCTTATAACGGCGTTCGGCTCCTTTGTCGTCGGCTCCGGCGGCACCGAAGGGCTTGTCGTCGGTTTGGTTATCTTTATCGTTTTAATCGCCGTTCAAGCTTTTGTTATTACCAAAGGTGCTACCCGTATTGCCGAAGTTGCCGCACGCTTTACGCTTGATGCAATGCCTATGAAACAAGCGGCTGTGGAATCTGAATATAATCAAGGGGCTATAACCGAAGACGAAGCGCGCCAAAAAAAGCTGGAAATCCAGCGCGAAGCCGGCTTTTACGGTTCTATGGACGGTGCTACAAAGTTTGTGTCCGGCAACGTTAAAGTCGGTATTTTTATTACCGTTATCAATTTGGTTGCCGGTGTTATCTTCGGCATGGTACTGCGCTCCGAGCCGTTTAATCAAGCGATTCAAACGTATGCAAAATTTACCATCGGCGACGGTTTGCTTTCTCAAATTCCGTCTTTGTTTATTTCGGTTGCAACCGGTCTTATCGTTACCCGTTCGGCTTCCGACGGTAAATCCTCTATGGGACAGGAAGCACAGCGCCAGTTTTCGCAAAATGCATGGATTTTTTATGTTGCCGGCGTTACTATGGCGCTTATCGGTTTTTTACCGGGGTTTCCTTGGTACGTGCTTATACCGCTGGGAGCTGCGCTTTTTTATATCGGACGCCGTTTGCAAATAAAACAAGCTGTTGCCTTTGAAACAAAATTGGAAAAAGAAAAAGAAAAACAACAAACGCAAGGCGGCTCTTCTGCCGATATAAGCCCTATTGTTCCCCTAGATCCGCTGTCGCTTGAATTGGGCTTTGCCCTTATTCCCTTGGTAGATAAAGAAAAAGGTGCAGAGCTTTTGGAACGCATTACCCGCATACGCAGAGAATCGGCTTTGGACATGGGTTTGGTAGTGCCGCGCATCCGCATTATAGACAATATGCGTCTTGATCCGAACGAATATTGTTTTAAGATAAAAGGCGTTGAAGTCGGTTCCAGCCATATCCGTATGGGATGGTATATGTGTATGAATACCGGCAATGTAAGCGAAGAAATACACGGAGAAGCTACAACCGATCCGGCTTTCGGCTTGCCTGCAGTATGGATTCCCGAAGAACAGCGCGAACAAGCCGAACGTTCTGGTTATGCGGTTGTAGATGCGCCGACGATTATTGCAACCCATTTGACTGAATTGATAAAGTCGCACGCTGCAGAGATTTTAGGCAGACAAGAAATACAAGCGATTGTAGATGCGCTTAAAAAAGAGTATCCTGCCGTGGTTGAAGAAGTTACCAAATTGTTTAATATGGGCGAAATCCAAAAAGTTATGCAAGGTCTTTTAAAAGAACAAGTGTCGGTGCGCAATATGGTCGCCATATTCGAAACAATGGCGGACTTCGGACCGATTACCAAAAAGCCCGATGTATTGGTAGAAAAAGTGCGCCAAGCTTTGGGCAGACAAATTTGTTTACAATATGCCGACGAAAACCGTAATTTACGCGTGTTTACCGTAGCTCCGGATTTTTTGCAAAAACTGGTAGCAAGCCGTGTAGATACCGTAAACGGACCGATTGCCGCGCTTGACCCGGTTGACCAGCGGGATTGGATATCGGCGGTAAGTACGTCCATTGCGTCTTCGCAAAAAACGGGAAACATACCGGTTATTTTATGTCCCGAAGAAGCGCGCATATTGGTAAAAGCGAGTACGGAACGTGAAATTCCCAATTTAGTGGTGCTGTCCGTTCCGGAAATTGTAAACGATATTAAATTGGAAAATTTGGGAGAGATAAGAGTTGGCGCTTAATACACCGGAACAAAAATCTTTAGTTATGCGCGGAGCTTCCTATCAAGACTGTGTAGAAAAAATCCGCGCGATATACGGGAGAAATTACGAGCTTATCAGTAAAAGAGCAGTGGAACCCGAAGGCTTTTTCGCCTTTTTAAAAAAAAGGCAATATGAACTAACCTATGTCGTTTTACCCGACAACCGTTTTGCTTCCATGCTTGGTAGCCCTATGGATTTTGAACAAGAACGGCGGAAAATCCTTGAAGCAAATAAAAACAGCGTCAGCCCGCAGCTTAAACTTATTTTTGACGAAATAAATTCGCTAAAAAAAGACTTTGCGGAAAAAACTTCCGTTTTGCGCCAAGACGAACACCCGACTATTATACGCATACAGGAATTAATGCAAAAAAACGAATTTGCTTCCGATTATATTGCAAAAATATGCGAACGTATCCGCAAAGAATATTCGCTGGATACCCTTGACGATTTTGAAAGCGTGCAAAAATCGGTGGTGGATTGGATAGGCGAGGGGATACGCATAGCCGATACGGAAAATATCGCGCGGCCGCAAGTGGTTGTTTTGGTAGGACCGACCGGAGTCGGAAAAACCACATCGGTTGCAAAACTTGCAGCGCAGTATATCAGTTCCGACGGCGGAAGAGCAAAAGCACTTCGCGTACGTATTATTACCATAGACAGCTACCGTATCGCGGCTAAAGAGCAAATGGAAACGTACGGAGAAGTAATGGGCATTCCTGTTTCTTTGGCAAATTCTGCAGAAGATATGCAAAAGCTTATGACTATGTATGCTACCGGAGTGGATGTTATTTTGGTAGACACAACCGGACACAGCCCGAAAGATTACGAAAGTTTAGCTAAAATGCGTAAAATTTTAGATTTCCGCGGTATTCCTTCTCAAGTGTTTTTAACGGTTTCCGCATCTACAAAGGCAAGCGATTTGCGTACCATTATGCAGCAATATGAAATTTTCGGCTACAGTGCGCTTATCATAACCAAAATGGACGAAACCGATTGTATCGGAAGCGTTATCAGCATAATGGACGAAAAAAATAAAGCTGTCGCGTATTTTACCGACGGACAGCGTGTTCCGCGCGACATGGAAAAAGCAACCCCTGTCAGGATGCTTATACAATTATCCGATTTTAAAATAGACCGGACACATATCGACCAAAAATTTTGTCCGGAAAAAGGGCTGTAATATATGGAAGACCAAGCTTCTGAATTAAGAGCGATGATGCAGCGCCGTTTGGAAAAAGGCGCTCGATATCAGCAAGAACCGGTGGTAAACGGCAACAAAACCAGAATTATTGCGGTTACCAGTGGAAAAGGCGGCGTCGGTAAATCGAATATTGCCGTAAATATGGCAATAGCTTACGCGCAAAGCGGTAAGCGCGTTATTCTTATCGACGGCGATTTGGGTATGGCGAACGTAAATGTGCTTTTGGGTATATCGCCTAAAGCAAACCTGTTGGACGTTATAAACAACCGCCGCCGTATGTCTGAAATCGTAACCGATACCGAATTCGGCTTTCAGTTTATTCCGGGTGCAAACGGATTTTCGCGAATAGCGAATTTATCGAACGCGGAAATGGATTTTTTTGCTTCCGAATTTGCAACGCTGTCGAGCGCCGATATCATTATTATCGATACGGGGGCGGGGATTGCTCAAAGCGTTTTGGGTTTGTTGACTGCCGCCGACGAAGTGTACATCGTTACCACGCCCGAGCCGACATCCATAACCGATGCATACGGTATTATCAAAATTATTGCAACCGAAATGCTGGACAACCGTCCCAACCTTAAATTGATCGTTAACCGTGTACATTCGGCTTCCGAAGGTAAACGGGTTGCCGAGCGCATTATTACGATTGTAGGGCAGTTTTTAAACTACCATATAGATTATTTGGGATTTATTTACGACGACCCTGCCGTGTCCTCGTCGGTTTTGCGTCAAAAACCCTTTCTTGCTTCTCAGCCGAATGCTAAATGTTCAGTGTGTGTAAAGCACATTGTCGGCAGAATTGAAAAGACAAAACTCGATACGCAAGAAGGTTTTGCACGTTTTTTCCGGAAAATACGGCAAAAATGGTGATATTGAGCCGAATGAACTTGACGTTAGGACAATTTTGTCCTAAGCTGATAAGAAGGAGAGCAAATGTTCAGCCCTAAAACGGCGCTTATCGGAGCTATAGCAGGCTTTGCGGTATCCTGCATTGCAGGTATTATAGGATCCGTAAGTTTCGGCATAGTACTTTTAAGAGCCGTACTGTCGGCTTTGTTTTCCGCCCTGTTAATCGGCGCCGTTCATTTTGTGTACGTGCGCTTTCTTGCGGACGCACAAGGCGATGATACGAACTTTGCAGTAAAAGCAACGCCTGCAGGAAGTACTGTCGACATAACGCTGGACGACGCAGACCTTCCCGATACGGACAACGCGCCCGACTTTTTTGTGGAAAAAGACGATGCCGTTTTCCGTGAAGAAACTGCACAGGGTATGAGCTCTGCAGCCGGTACGGTAGAGCCTTTGGCAAATGCTGAAGCTCAACCGGTACAAAATGCGCCGGGGCAAAACGAAGCGATCGCTTCGCAAACCGCTGCCGGCGCAAACAATAAAGAAAGTGTCGCCGGCATGAACAACGAAGAAAAAGCAGCCGGGGCGGATAGTGCAGAGCCTGCCGCCGGTGCGGTAAAAACCGGACACTCGCTTAGGGTAGACAGCGCCGATATAGCAGATAATGGCGAAACGCTTGTAAGCGAAGCGGGACTTTCCGCTGGCAGCGAGTATGGAGCGCAAGCCGGCGCTCAAACGGAAAGTTTTTCCGGTCCGGCTGCAGGGACGACAGATGCGCAAATTGAAGCGCTTCCGAGCTTGGACGGTTTTTCAAGCGATGTGTCAGGAGCGCCGCTTGCAGCCGGAGAAACTTTTTCCGGCGAAAGCGAAATTGCTTCAGGATATCTCGGACAAGACAGCATTTTTTCGGAGCCGGGAGACTTAAAAAAAACGGGATTAAGCGAAAACCTTACGGATTTCGGGAATACGGAAGATATAGCGGCAGCTGTGCGGACTGTCTTAAAAAAAGAATCGTAACGGCAAGCGGCGGCTTCGGTCGCGGCTTAATCGACCGGCAAAAGGGTGTGGGAAATGGCGGTATCGCTTTTTGAACAAAAAACGGAAGATGAACTTTGGATTGAATTTCGCAAAACAAAATCGACTCAGCTTCGGGATGCTTTTATACGGCAATATATGCCTTTGGTAAAATATGTTGCCGGAAAACTTGCCGTCGGTATGCCCGGAAGCGTTGAATTCGATGATTTGGTCGGATTCGGTCAATTCGGTTTGCTTGATGCAATCAATAAATATGATCCTGAAAAAAATGTTAAATTTAAAACCTATGCGGTAACCCGCATACGCGGTGCTATTTTTGACGAATTGCGGCAAATAGACTGGGTGCCGCGCTCCATACGCCAAAAGTCGCGCGAAATTGAAGATACTATCGTAGAATTGGAATCGCGGCTGGGCCGTCCGGCTGAAGACGGTGAAATCGCTAAAGCTATGAATATGAGCTTGGAAGATTTTCATCATACGGTGTTAAAAGTATCGGGAACAAGCGTTTTATCGCTCAACGATGTGTGGTATTCCGGCGAAGATTCGGACAGAATGTCCATAGGCGACAGCATAGAGTCTCCTGCAAGCTTAAATCCCGATGTAATCGTAGAACGCGAAGAAATAAAGCGCGTTATTACCGAAGCAATAAATGAATTGCCGGAAAAAGAAAAAATGGTTTTGGTTTTGTATTATCACGAAGACCTTACCTTTAAAGAAATAGGACAGGTTTTGCAAGTAAGCGAATCGCGTATTTCCCAACTACATACCAAAGCCAATATGCGTTTGCGTGCAAAGCTTACCAATATCCGTAAGGGGATTATGTAAGGTGCGGGGGTGCTATGGTTACGCTTGAGAAGATCAAAACGGAAATGGAAGAACTTCTCGCACAAGAGCGCGCCGTGCGCTATGTGGACATTTGCGCGGATACCATCGACGAAGCTTTAGCCGATGCAGCTGTCCAGCTTGAAAGCCGCCCGTCGCTTTTGGAATACGAAGTGCTTGAGCAAGGCTTTAAAGGTATTGCAGGACTTATGAAAAAGCCCTTTCTTATCCGCGCCTATGAAAACGCCGCCGTATCCCGTAAAAGCGAAAAAGTACAAACGGAACAAGCTTTTGTTTCCGATGTGTCGGAAAGCGACGATAAACCTAAAAACGCCGACGGTTTGTTTTATATTCGATACTTTGACTCTCAAATATATTTAAAAGTAACGCTTCCTGTTGGAAACGGAAAAAGCGTAGACTTACAGTCCGTTATGATGAAGCTCAGACGCTCCGATACGCTTTCGTTAAACGAAGATACGGTAAAAAAACTCGTGCGTTCCGGATCTGACGGCATCTATACACAAGTCGGCACCTTTGCCCGCAACCAAGCGGTAGACGCAACCTTTTATGTGGAAATAAGCAGCGATGAAATGACGGCTTCCATAATCGCCGCAGCTCCGGCAATCGGCGGCGCGGATATTTCAGCCGAGCGCATAAAAAAAATGCTGGAAACACAGGGCGTTGTTGTCGGCATAAACGATACGTACATAAATGACTTTGTGGATAATCCGGTATATGGTATGCCCTTTGTGGTAGCCGAAGGCATTGCTCCTCAAGACGGGCGCGATGCGTATATTTCTTATAACTTTGAAACCGACCGTTCAAAACTGCGCATAAAAGAAAGCAAATCAGGGCAAATAGATTTTAAAGAATTAAACCTTATTCAAAACGTTGTGGAAGGGCAAACTCTTGCTCAAAAAGTAAATGCCGAACGCGGGCACGGCGGTAAAACCCTTTTCGGGCGCTATTTGGAAGCTAAAAACGGCAAAGACATTGCTATTCCCTTGGGAAAAAACGTAAAGCTCGATTCGGACGGTCTTACTGTGCTGGCAGCAGTAAACGGTCAAGTGCTTTTGGTAAACGACAAAATCACAGTAGAACCGCTTATGGAATTGGACAGCGTTAACATAAAGACGGGCAATATTACCTTTTTGGGTACCGTTATCGTTAAAGGCAATGTGGAAGACGGCTTTGATGTGCATGCTTCGGGCAATATAGAAGTGCACGGCAGCGTAGGAAGCAGCAAGCTTGAGTCGGACAACGGAGACATTGTGGTATCTCAGGGAATTATGGGCAAAGACAAAGGTTATGTTAGAGCCGGAAAATCTTTGTGGGTAAAATTCATTCAAAACTGTACGGTAGACGCGGAAGAATTTGTTATTGTGCAAGACGGTATTATCAATTCTACCGTTACTGCAAATAAAAAAGTACTGGTGCAGGGAAAAAGAGCCAGCATAATCGGCGGTCACGTATTTGCAACCGAAGAAATATATGCAAAAACAATCGGCAACAGCGGCGGCGGCAGCGAAACCATACTCGAAGTAGGTTTTGACCCCAAAGCCAAGCGCCGGCTTGACGAATTGTCCGAAAAACAAGCCGATTTAATAAAAGAGCTTGATGAATTGGAATTGAATTTGCAAACGCTGCAAAATCAAAAAAAAGTACGCAAAACGCTGCCGCACGACAAAGAAGAAAGTTTAAACGCTTTAATTGCCCGTCAAATGGATATAAAAACCGAAACGGATGAAATGTCAAAAGAAATTCAATCGCTGCAAGACCATTTGCGTGAATTAAAAGTGGTAGGCAAAGTTTCGGCTTCGGGAGTGGTATACCCGGGGGTAAAGATTTTTATCCGCGACGTAAAAGAAGAAGTACGCAACGAATCCAAAGCTGTTACTTTTTTTTACGAAAACGGATTTGTTCGGTACGGCAAATACGAACCGCCGTCCGAAGCCGACGCCAAGCGGAGTCCCGATGGCTATTCAACCAATTGATTTGCAAACACTGTATTCTCAGTTGGAAACGGTTTCCAAAACGGTTGCTTTTCAGCAACAAGGCATGCAATTACAAAATTCGATACAACAAGAAGAACAAAGCAAACGATTGCAGCAAAAGCAGCAAGCCGTTGAAGCCGCTTCGGCTAACGAAGAAGGACCGCTTGCGGTAAAAGACCGCAAAGGCAGCAGCCCGCAAGAGCAGGGCTCCGGCGGCAAAAAAAGCGAAAGCGAAGAAAAAAAAGATAAAACCGTTTTTGAAGTTATAAAAGACCCGCGGCTCGGTCAGCACGTCGATATTTCGGGGTAATTATGGCTGAAGCGGTATTGCTTATTCTTATTACGCTGGTAAACCTTGCGCTGTGGCTGGTTTTTTTTATTCGGTTTAAAAAAACGTTTTCTCCTCACGTGCTGCTCGGTGATTTAAAAGCGGAAGTGGATAAATTGCTTATAGAAATAAACCGTACTGCCGATCAGGATATTACTTTGGTTGACTCTCGTATACGCGATTTAAAAGCGCTGATTGAAGAAGCCGATCACCGGCTTTTGCTGCTTGAGCGTACGGAAAACAGCCGGCACAGGGAGCGCAGGATAATGGAAAAACTTGCTCCTTCCGCTGTTTCGGAAAACGCTCGCCTGCGCGATAAAAAAGCTGATACGGACAGCGCCGTTCAGCTTTCGATAGATTTTGAATCCTACCGTGTGCCGCACTCCGAAGCCGATGAGCCGATAAACCTAAGCAGCTTAGAAAATGTTTTATCATCGGATAAGACTGCTCCGCTCCGGCAGGCACCGGATGAACCGCAAATCGTTTACTCTGCCGATGCCGCAAATGCCGATAGCAGACAAAACGTTCCGTTAAAAGACCGTGTGGTACGTATGTATGCCGAAGGCTTTTCGGCGGATATTATTTGCGAACGTTTAAAACTGTCGCTTACCGAAGTACAGTTGATTATCGATCTTTTTGCACGATGAGGGACTGCAGGTTTATGTTGTTTAAAAATGTGTAATCTTTACGGAAAAAAATAAAAAACCTAAAGAATTTTTCAAATGCTGTTACGGATATGAACTATTGCTTTGAAAACTGCAAAAAAATTACTGTTTGTATTGATTATTTTGTACATGTTTGCTACACTAATGTAAAAGTGTAGCCTCAATACTGTCAAGTAACACATCTAAAGCAAGCCGTTCATCTTTTTTTTGTAAAATAAAAACCTACGGAGCTTTTTATGAAAAGTGTTTTTAAAGTAAAAGCAATTACCGTATTAACTGCAATGTTGTTTATCTGCGTGTTTACGTTTACCGCATGTCCCAACACGGTAAACAAACCGGATACGTCAAGTGCCGGCAATCCGTCAAATCCGCCGGTAGTGCCGCCGAAACCGCCGGTAACGCCGCCATCGGCAGATGATATAACCATTACCGTAATCGGCGACGAACACGTACAAATTAAGCAAAGCTCTTTTACCGTGCCTAAAGGCTCTGTCTGGTTGGTGGTTGTTGTAAAAGCTATTGACTGTGTGGACTATGAAACAGGTTGGGAACTTAAATGTTGGAAACGCGGCGGAAAAACAGGACCGGTTATAAATTGGGTGGGTGAACAAACCTTTAATACTTCTGCAACTATTTATGCGCAAGTACAGCAAACTGCTGCCAAAGTTGAAGGCGGAGTTTCTTTTCTTTTGGATCCGAGCCAATTGCAACTTAAAATTAAAGCGGTAACTGAAGATAATTCTGCGGTAACGGTAGAAGGTTGTACGGAAACATCAATCCCGAGCGGTCAAGAAAAAAATTTGACCGCTACAAGTACACAAGTTGTCTTAAAAGGGAAAATTACCGAACTGTATTGCGATCGAAATAAAATTACCTCGCTCAATGTGCAAGGTTTAAACGCTTTGAAACATCTGGACTGCTCCGGTAATCAACTTACCTCGCTTGATGTGCAGGGTTTAACGGCTTTAGAGAAATTAGATTGCTACTACAACAATTATCTTACCTCACTTAATGTACAAGGCTTAAATCGTTTACAAAAATTAAACTGTGCCAGTTGTCTTTTAACTTCGCTTAATGTACAAGGCTTAATTAACTTACAATATCTGGAGTGTCATTATAATCAGTTGTCCTCTCTTAACGTGCAAGGCTTGTCCGCTTTAAAGATGTTGGAATGTTACGGGCTTGGCTACGGAATTCAACTGACATCGCTTAACTTACAAAATTTACCTGCTTTGGAATGGCTGAGATGTGATCGCCATCGGCTTACCTCGCTTGATGTGCAGGACTTAACCGCTTTGCAGGTGCTGAGTTGCACCGAAAATCTGCTTGTTTCGCTCGATGTGCGGCATTTAACTGTTTTAAGAGAGCTGTACTGTTCCTTCAATAAATTAAAAGTGCTTAATGTGCAGGGCTTAGCAAATTTGGAAACGCTGCAATGTTATCGTAATGAGCTCTCATCGCTCAATATGCAAGGTTTAGCTTCTTTGAGAGGACTGGACTGTTGCTATAATCAACTTACATCGCTTGATACACACGGTTTGCCTTATTTAGGCTTTGTGCACTGCTACAATAATCGATTGACATCGCTTGATGTACGAGACTTGCCGGCTTTGACCTCATTGTACTGTTGGGGTAATAAGCTCGATGCACAAGCGTTTGTAAAAATATTCAATGATTTACCTGTTAAAACCGGAAATAATTATCCTTACCAATTTTGTGGGCTTTATAGTGAAGACCCTCAAGATCAAGAAAGCAACCACACGGACTTTAACGATCCTCCTGAATTAAAAGAAGCGTTTGAAAGAGCTAAAACTCACAAAAATTGGGTTATGAAAAAAGCTAAGCACCGTCCGGACGGGGTGTATGAATATACGGAAATCTAAACCGTAGTAAAACGGACGGTGCGGTGCGGTGTGTGTACTACAACGTGCCGTCCGTTTTTTTTATAATTGCGGTGGCGGTTGCCGCCATTTAGCTGTTCAACACCTTTAACGCTTGGTAAAATGCACTTTTTGTGCTATGATAAGTTATGCACACAAACGACAAAAGCGTACAGGCAACCGTATACAATATACTTAAAAACAGTATTATGCGCTTGCAGTTAAAACCCGGTACGGCTATGAGCACACAGGAAATTGCGGATAAACTGCACGTAAGTAAAACTCCTGTGCGCGAAGCGTTTATCCGCTTGCAGCGCGAGGGGTTAGTGGAAATTTTTCCGCAAAAACAAACCGTTGTGTCGCGCATAGACTTAAAACGTACCGCACAAGAGCGCTTTATCCGCGAAAGTCTTGAATGCGCGGTTATGGAAGCCGTTATCGAAAATTGCAGCCGCAAAAATCTTGCTCTTTTGCGCGAAAACATCGAAAAACAGCGCCGCGCACGCGAAAAAAAAGACTATCTTTTGCATATTCTATTAGATAACGAATTTCACAAACTGCTGTTTACCATTGCAGGGCAGCCGTTGTGCTGGGAAACTATAGACGATATAAGCGGTAACTATGCGCGTATCCGCTTAATGACCGTGTGGACTGCCGAAACTATGGATGCGGTAATCGCGCAGCACGTGCAATTGCTTGCCGTTATTGAACGCGGCAATGTTGAAGAAGCGCGCGAGTATATGAAAGCTCATTTAGGTATGCTCGATACCGAAATGGACGGTTTGTTGCACAAATACCCCGATTTTTTTAAACAAGAAAATACCGAAAACGGCGTAGACTGTAATATGCTGTTAAGTTTATAGCGCTTTGTGTCCTTTGCTGTCAAAGAGCGCTCCGTTGTGTTTGTGCTTGTAGTTTGTGCTGCTATACCTTTTGGCGGAGCAGCTTGTGTCGCTATATCTTGTGCGTTCTTCTTGAGCCAAAGCCTGCGATTGTGTATACTAAAGCTATGATAAACGAATTTTTCCAACTTTTTTTTACCGTGCTTATCATTCTCGATCCGATCGGAACTATTCCGCCTGTTTTGGCGGCGTCGGGTCATTTTCCGTCCGACATACGCAAAATGATTATCCGTCGTGCGGTTTTTGTTGCCGCTTTGGTGTTCGCTTTTTTTATCGTATGCGGTAAATTGATTTTAAATTTCTTCGGTATTTCTCCGGGAGCTTTTTACGTTTCAGGCGGTATTTTGTTTTTCGGCATTTCTTTCGGTATGATATGGAGTAAACCCGGCAGCCGGCAAACGCCGGAAACGGCAGTAGACCCTCACGCGGCACAAATGCTGGCGATTTTTCCGCTTGCAATTCCTCTTATTGCAGGTCCGGGTATGATTACTACTATTATGCTCAATATGGCTACATCCGAACACTGGCTTCGCCCTGCCTTAATGTTAACCGCGGCGATTGTGCCGGCATTGTGTATAGATTACATATCGCTTCGCTGCGGAACGCTGCTTTTGCGTCTTATCGGAACGACGGGTATGTACGTTGTGGAAAAAATTATGGGTTTAATTTTGGCAGGGCTTTCCGTGCAGCTTATTTATGACGGCTTGGTAAAATTGAACATTGTGCACTAACGCGTGCAGTAAAAACACTTGCACAAAAGCTGTATATCGGATATCATAATCAAGCATTTTGAGGATTAGTTTATTTTTTTGAGGTTTGTTCATGGGGATTATAGGAATTATTTTACTGATTGCATTTGTAATCATTTGTATTTTGCTTATGGGAATCGTGCTTATTCAAAGCGAAGAGGGCGGCGGTTTGGGCGGTTTATTCGGAAGCGGCAATACCGCGGCGTTCGGCTCCCGCTCGCAAACGGTAATTACCAAAACAACCTATGTACTGGTTACCCTATTTTTTGTTACCACTTTTGCAGTTGCGTTTTTAACGCGCGCTCCGGCTGTAGGCAATTTGCAAGAAGCGGCAAAACAAGTTCAGCAAACAACCGAAAACGATAATAACGGCGCTTACTGGCTCGACGAGCAAAAAACCGAACAAAGCGCAAGCGAACCCGCACAGATGTCTCCCGTGCAGGACGGTGAATAATGCTTTTAGACAAGGTTTTTAATCCCAAAGCGGTAAACATAGACCTTAAAAGCGAAGATAAAGACGAAGTTTTTGAAGAGTTAATAGAAGAGTTGGTTTCCGTTAACCCCTCGCTTGACCGCAGTGTTGCACTTGCAGCCGTTAAAGAACGCGAAGCTAAAATGAGTACCGGCATTATGAGCGGTATTGCCGTTCCGCATGCTAAAACAAGTGCGGTTACCGACGTGCAAGGCGCTATAGGTATTTCGCGTTCGGGGATCGACTACGATGCTTTAGACGGCAAACCTGTCCACTTAATTGTATTGATTTTGTCCGGCGCGGATAGCACGGAATTACATTTGCGCGTTTTAAAGCGTCTTGCGCGTTTGTTGGAAAACAGCGAGTTCTATGCCGAGCTTATGGAACAAAAAACTGCCGAAGCCGCATACAATGTATTTTGCAAGTACGAAAAAGAGCTGAAATAGATATGGAAACGGATATTCTCGGTCACTTAATAGACGTTGAACATAAAGCGGCTTCTATGTTGTCGGAAGCGCAAGCCGAAGCAGACCGCCGTGCCGCACAAGCACGGCAAAAAGCGGAAGCCGAGTATAAAGAACGCTATACACAAATGGTAGAACAAATGGAAGCCGATGCCGACGAGCGCATGCAGGCTATAAGTACGGAATACGATGCCCGTTTCGACACGTATAAAGCTGCGATCGGCAACTGCACACAGGATACTGCCGCTTTTAACGCGCTGCTGAAAAAACTGCTTTTCGGAAATTGATATGGACAGCTCGAGTGCTTCAGCTTATGTGTATGCAAAAGCATGCGGAATGCTGGCAAAGTCTTTTATCGGAGCACGTAAAGATAAACTGTTTGAAGTTTCCGCTTTAGCCGATTTGTGGACGCTGCTGTTTAATTGCGAAGTTCCGCTGGTACCTGAAGCCCTGCTTGCAAAACAAATAGAAGAAAAAGCCGAAAAAACCTTTGTATCCGACTTTATCGGACTTTTAAATTGTTACAATGAACCCGACTCTGTGCTTGTGCAATTGGTGCGCTGTTACGATTACAATAATATTAAAGATATCGGGGCTGCACTGTGCGAAGGCAAAAAAACGCTTCCGGCTATTGTCGATATCGGGCGATTTTCCATGCTCGATTATAAACAATGGCCCAGCGTTGCTGCCATAACACGCGATTCTTCGATTGCATGGTATAACAAAGCTCCTTCATGGGATACGCAAAGCGAAATGGATATGAAGCTCGATATTCAGTACGTGCGCGAGCTGTGGGACGCCGTATGCCGTTTGCCTCGTTCCGAGCGCCAGCCGGTTGAAAAACTGCTGGGTGAATACATTGTTTTGCAAAACTGCATTTGGGCTATCCGGTTAAAAGTGTACTATAATATGCAAAAAGAAGACATTATTCAATGTTTGGCAGGAGAAAAAGACAATGCCGATAAAAACGATAGGCTTGCAGGAGAAGCCGTGCGTATTTTGGATAAAGAAACCGATACGTGGGCGGATTGGGAAAATTGGCATTATGCAAAACTGTTAAACGCCCATGAAGAAGGAAGCGTGTGGAATATAGACCCGCGCTGGATGCAGCAAGCTTCCGATGTGTATTTAAACGGTTGGGCGCTGCGCTTGTTTCATCAATATCCGTTTACAGCTAACGTATTAGTTACGTGGTTTAAAATAAAAGAACATGAACTCAACTGCATACGTACCGCTGCTGAAGGGCTGCGTTTAAATGTGCAGCAGGATGCGTATGCAAAATAAACGGAGGAGCTATGTCTAAAACGACGGCAATGCGGCTTATCGAATTGATGGTCTTAAAAGAAGACATAAGCCGTGTTATCGAATATTTGGGAAAAAACGGTAATTTTCAGTTTCAAACGGAAGACGCAAACACGCATTCCGCTGCGGAAAACAAAGCGCAGGAAATATTCGATAAAATGCAAGCATTCCGTTCGTATCTTTCTTTGGAAGATGCCGATGGCTACGATGCTTCTTCGCACTTACCCAGCGATGCCGACTTTGATTCTGCCGCGCGCATTATCGCTGCGCTGGAAGATTTACACACGAGAGAACTTGCCGTGTGCGAAGAAAAAAAACGGCTTGACGATGCGTATACCGAAGCGCGCGCTTTTGCCAATTTAAATGTTCCTTACATCGAATTGGAACATTTATCGTTTTTATCCATGCGCATAGGAAAAATAGACCCTGCTGCCGTTGACGATTTGGTGTTCAGTATGGGACAGCGTGCGGTAATTATGCCGCTCGGCGACGATAAAAGCAGAATTTTAGCAGCGTCTTCAAAAAAAGGACGCTTTGCTTTGGATTCGGAATTGCGCAAACACGGTTTTGTTCCGCTTGAAATACCCAAAGACTTTAAAGGAATTCCTGCCGATGTACTTGAGGGTATGAAAAAACGTACCCAAGAAGAACAGGAAAAACTCGATTTGATAGTTGAAGAGCGCAAAAACTATGCGCTGTCTCATAAAAACGAAATTATCCGGCTTTTGCGCTGTTTTTCCATCGGCGCTCAAGTGCAAACAGTTCAGTCGAATTTGGAATCAACCCAATTAGTGTACCGTATTACCGGCTGGGTGCCGGCAGCTTTGTGTTCCGGTATAATGAAAGAATTGGATAATTTAACCGAGGGACGCATTGCGCTTCGCCAATACGAGCCTACAGAAGTGCCGTCGGTAAAAGCAGGGCGCGAAAAAGTACCGGTTAAATTAACGCACGGTAAACTGGTTGGCAATTTTGAACGCATTATATTCAGTTACGGCGCGCCGCTGTACGGTACCGTCGACCCGACCCCCTTTGTTGCATTCTTTTTTACCTTGCTGTTCGGTATTATGTTCGGCGATGCGGGGCAGGGTTTGGTATTTGTGCTTATCGGAATTTTAATGCTTACCGGTGTTATAAAAAAATTCCCCGTTTCAACACAATTCGGTCCCATATTTGTTGCCATAGGCTGCAGCAGTACGGTTATGGGTGTTTTAACCGGCGAGTTTTTTGCAAACGAACACCTTTTGGTTCCGCTTAGCCGCTTTTTAACCGGTTTGTTCGGAACGCCGCGCGACCACATTTTGCATTTAATGCCTTCCTCGGATGCGATTGGTAAACTGTTTATGTTTTTTTTGTTTACGATTTCGGTCGGTTTTATTATCAATTCAATCGGTCTTATCATCAATATTATAAACCAATTTGTACTCGGCAAAAAAAGCAAAGCTTTGTTCGGAAAAACGGGTTTGTCCGGAGCGCTCTTTTTTTGGTATGTTGTGGCTACGGTTGTACGTGTTGCCGCATTTAAAATACCGATATGTATATGGGATTGGATCGTTATCGGAATTACTTTGTTCGGTGTGTTTTTTGCCCATCCGCTGGGCTGTTTGGTAGACGGCAAACGGCCGATATTTCCCAACGGCGTAGGCAGCGCTTTTATTGAAGGCGTTGTGGAAATTTTGGAAATAGTATCCAGCTATTTATCCAATTCGGTTAGCTTTTTGCGCGTCGGAGCTTTTGCTCTTGCCCATGCCGTACTCGGTTTTATTATTTTTACCATGACTGACTTGGTCGGCGGGGCAGGCGGACTTTTGGTGCAAATATTGGGAAATGCGGTGGTAATCGTTTTGGAAGGGATGATTGTTGCCATTCAAGTTATTCGTTTGCAATATTACGAATTTTTTTCAAAATTCTTTACAGAAACCGGCAGGGAATTTGTCCCGTTCCGGTTCAAATATAAATAACGGCATAGGAGTGTTGCTATGAATCGAAAATCAGTCGGAATTGTATTGCTTTTGTTGTGCGCAGTTAGTGCATCTTTATTTGCACAAACCGGCGCGGAAGCGAATGCGGTAATCGGCACGGCAAAATACGTTGCCGCGGCATTTGCCGTAGGGTTTGCCTGTATCGCCGGCGGTATGGCAGTAGGTAAAATCGGTGCTGCCGCTATGGGTGCGATGAGCGAAAACGCCGAATTATCCGGTAAAGCGCTGCCTTTCGTCGGTTTGGCAGAAGGTATTTGTTTGTGGGGCTTTTTGGTCGCACTGCTTATCATTATTTTGTAATACGGTACGCTCGTGAAGTACTTTGTAATCGGTGAGCGTGAATTGGTGCTTGCCTTTGCCTTGGTAGGTGTGCAAGGCACGGCGGCAGCCAACCGCAGCGAAGCTTTGGACTCTTTTTACCGGATTACCGGCAGAGGCAATGCCGTTGTAGGCACTCCTACAGAGCAGGAAAGACCAAAAGTGCTTATACTCACCGAACAAATTGCGGATATGCTTGCCGATGAAATTATCGACTGGCAAATGAAGGGAGATTATCCGCTTATCGTGGAAATACCAGGCATTCACGGACACCTTGCGGGGCGAAAAACGATGACGGACGCCATACGCGAAGCTGTCGGTATACACGTATAAAATAGGTAAGGATTGTTATGGAAGAGCTTCGTTCAACCGAAATTCTCGACAAAGAAATACTGGAAGATACCCGTAAAAAAGCGGAGCGTCTTTTGGCTTGTTCGGCTGCCGAGGGCGAAAATATAGCGGCGGACGTTTCGCGCCGCCTTGATGCAATGCGCAGCGAAAAACGCGCGTTTTACGACGGAAAAATAGCGGCGTTCCGCACCGATAAAGAAGCGGCGCTCCCGCTCGAAAAACAGCGCTACCGCGTGCTTTTTGAACACCAAGCGATAGCGAAAGCTATGCGCTCGTATTTTGCGTCGCTGTCTAAAGACGATAAACTGAACCTTATTGAAAAACTGTTAAAGCGCCATGCGCATTCGCTTAAAGGGTACCCGGTATGTATATGGGTTGACGGTTTTTCCGAAACGGACATAAAAAAAGTTGCACAAAACGTATTGGGAGCCGACAGCGTTCGCAGCTGTAATCCCATGAGCGCTGAAATAAAAAGCGCTTTAATCGATGAATATAAAAACGGCGAAGATGCGGCTCAGGGAATAATCGTTGAAACCGAAGACAAAAGCAGAAAATGCCGCGTTACAGTAGGGGAATTGACATCCGAATTATTGGACAACCATAGTTACGAACTAGCCGATACGCTTTTCGGCGGGAGATTGCCGGAATGATAGAAGGAAAAATAACGCGTATTTCAGGACCGATAGTATACGCGCAAGGCTTGGACGGCTGCGGTTTGTATGACGTGGTCGACGTAGGAGAAGCCAAACTTATCGGCGAAATAATCAGATTAAAAGAAGGCGCGGCGACTATTCAAGTGTATGAAGACGATACCGGTATGCACGTAGGCGAAAAAGCCGTGTGTAATCAGCGGCCGCTTTCGGTACGCTTAGGACCGGGCTTGGTCGGTACCATTTACGACGGTATACAACGTCCCTTAAAGAATATGTTTGACGACACCGGAGTATTTTTAACACCCGGCGTGCGTACCCAACCATTGGATACCGAAAAAAAATGGGAGTTTAAACCGCTTGTGTCGGAAAAAAGCCCCATTGCACCCGGTTCCGTGCTGGGCGAAGTTCAAGAAACCTCTTCCATACTTCATAAAATTATGGTGCCGCCGTACGTGCGCGGTCGCTCGCTGGTTAAAATCGCCGCAGCCGGCTCTTACACTATAGATGAAGTTATCGGTGAAACCGAATTGGGCGAAAAACTATATTTGGCGCAGTATTGGCCGGTGCGCAAGCCGCGCCCCTATGCACAAAAAATGACGGTCAGCCAGCCGTTGGTTACCGGACAGCGCGTTATAGACGTGTTTTTTCCCCTATCCAAAGGCGGTACGGCGGCAATTCCGGGCGGCTTCGGCACCGGCAAAACGATGACCCAGCACGCCGTTGCCAAGTGGTGCGATGCGGACTTAATCGTGTACATAGGCTGCGGCGAGCGCGGCAACGAAATGACCGACGTTTTAACCGAATTTCCCTCGCTTACCGACCCGAGAACGGGGCGTTCGCTTATGGAGCGCACCATCCTTATAGCCAATACGTCAAATATGCCCGTTGCCGCGCGCGAAGTGTCTTTGTATTCGGGTATAACCTTAGCCGAATACTACCGCGATATGGGAATGGCGGTTGCCATTATGGCAGACTCTACCAGCCGCTGGGCGGAAGCATTGCGCGAACTGTCCGGACGCATGGAAGAAATGCCTGCAGAAGAAGGCTTTCCCGCTTATCTTCCCACCCGTTTAGCGGAATTTTACGAGCGTGCCGGACGTGTTACTTCTTTGTGCGGTAAAGAAGGTTCAGTTTCGGTTATCGGTGCGGTTTCTCCGCCCGGCGGCGACTTTTCCGAACCGGTTACCCAGCACACAAAGCGTTTTATACGCTGCTTTTGGGCGCTTGACCGCGAATTGGCAAACGCGCGTCACTATCCGGCTATCGGCTGGATAGAATCCTATTCGGAATATGCCGAAGAAGTAAAAGATTGGTGGGACAAACTTGACCCGCGCTGGGCTTCCATCCGCTTGGAGGCGCTCGACCTTTTAAAACGTGAGCAGCGCTTGGAGCAAATTGTGCGCCTTATAGGACCGGACGCTTTGCCCGACACCGACCGCCTTGTTTTGGTTGTAGCCGAAATGATAAAAAACGGCTTTTTACAGCAAAATGCATTTGACGATATAGACGTGTATTCGGTACCCGAAAAACAAATTCTTATTTTACAGTTGATGATGAGCTTTTATAAAAAATCGCTTTCATTGATAAAACAAGGCGCGCCTTTGCTTAAACTGACAGCTTTAAGCATCCGCGAAGAGCTTGTCCGCATAAAAACATCGATACCGAACGATAAAACGGACGACATCCGCGACATAGAAAAACGGATGGACGATGAATTTGCTTCTATCGAGCGTGTGTACAGGAAGGTTGAAACGGTATGAAAGGAATGGAATACAAGGGGATAGTCTCCGTAGACGGTCCCGTTATAGCAGTACGCCGCAGTGAAAACAGTTTTTTCGGTGAAATTGCAGCAGTACGCGACCGGTTCGGCGAAAAACGCGTCGGCAGAATTATCGATTTGTCCGAAGAATACGCTATCGTACAAATATTCGGTTCCACCTCCGGACTTGACTTACACGAATCCACTGCGGAGTTTTTAGATACTCCCATGGAATTGCGCGTAGGCGAGGGACTGTTGGGACGCATTTTTAACGGTTTGGGAAAACCGATAGACGATTACCCTGAAATCGTGTCGTCAAAAAAAGTTAACGTAAACGGCTATCCGATAAACCCCTATGCGCGTGTGTATCCGAGAGACTTTATTCAAACCGGCATTTCATCGATAGACGGCATGAACACGCTAATCCGCGGTCAAAAACTGCCGATTTTTTCCGGCGACGGTTTACCGCATAACCGGCTTGCCGCTCAAATAGTCCGCCAAGCTAAAATCTTAAACGCCGACGAAGAGTTCGTTATGGTATTTGCCGGTATGGGAATAAAATACGACGTTGCACGCTTTTTTATCAATACGTTTGAAGAATCGGGTGTTTTATCCAAAGTCGTTATGTTCCAATCGCTTGCCGACGCTCCGTCAATCGAGCGTATTATTACTCCCCGCTGCGCTTTAACCGCAGCCGAATACTTGGCTTACGAAAAAGGTATGCACGTTTTGGTTGTGTTAACCGATATGACTAACTATTGCGAAGCGTTGCGAGAAATCTCGACAACGCGCGGCGAAGTTCCCGGTCGTAAAGGCTATCCGGGCTATTTGTATTCAGACTTAGCGGAATTGTATGAACGTGCGGGAAAGATAAAAGGCTCAAACGGCTCGATTACGCAAATTCCTATTTTAACTATGCCCAGCGACGATATTTCGCACCCCATACCCGACCTTACCGGCTACATTACTGAAGGTCAAATCGTTTTGGAGCGCGAACTTTCGCAAAAAGGTATGTACCCGCCGGTAGCCGGTCTTCCCAGTTTGTCGCGCTTGATGAAAGACGGTATAGGTAAAGGGATGACGCGTGAAGACCACAAAGACGTGTCCAGTCAGCTTTTTGCCGCGTATTCTAAAGTAAAAACCATCCGCAACTTAGCCGCTATTATCGGTGAAGAAGAATTGTCGCCTACAGACAAACAGTATTTGCGTTTCGGCGAACGTTTTGAAAAAGAATTTCTTACGCAAGGCGAATACGAAAACCGTACGATAGAGCAAACGCTGAGCATCGGATGGAATATTTTAGCAGAATTGCCCAAAGAAGATTTATACCGCATAAATCCGCAGTTTATTGAAAAATACATGGAAAAAACAGCCGTATGACAAAGCTGAACGTTGCGCCGACAAAATCTAATTTGCTTAAAATTAAAGAACAGTTAAACATATCCTGCGACGGTTATGAACTGCTTGAACAAAAGCGTGAAATCCTTGTTATGGAACTTATGCACATGGTTGAGCAAATTAAACTTTTGGAACGCGATATGGACAAAGTTATCGCTTCGGCGTATCCGGCTCTTAAAAACATGCTGATGGCAGTCGGCGGCGACCGTGTGGAACGTATTTCGCATGCGGTAAATTACGATTTTTCCATAACTGAAAAATCGGTAATAAAAGCGGGTATGACTTTTTCTACCATAGATGTGAAACTTCCCGAGCGCAAATTGTTTTATTCTTTTATGGACTCTTTTGCCGATACCGACAAAGTAATGGCGGATTTTTTTGACTTTCTTAAGCTGCTTACGCAAATGGCGTCTATCCGCACTATCGTGTGGCGCCTTGCAATGGAAGTTAAAAAAACGCAGCGCAGGGTTAATGCGCTCGATAAAATGATTATTCCGCAAACACGGCTTACAAAAAAGTATATAGAAGGTGTTCTTGAAGAGCGCGAACGGGAAAACGTGTTTGTGCTTAAATCGCTCAAAGGAAAAAAAGGAGGAGCAGGACAGTGATAAAACCGATTTTCCAAAAAGTTTTAGTGTTGATAAACGGTTCGCAAGCGTCGATACATGCGGCGCAGTACGGTATGCTTATGGCAAAGTTGTATCACTGTGCTTTAAAAGCCGTCTATGTGGTAGACGTAGCAACTTTAAAGCAGCTTACGTTAAGCAAGTTTTTTGTAGCCGAAGAAAGTTCCGAATACGAATCCAGTTTAACTGCCGACGGCAACCGCTATTTATCCTATGTGGCAAGTTTGGCAAATGCAAAAGGAATAAAAATACAAACAGAATTGCTGCGTGGCGGCATTTGGGCGGAAACGGTAAAAGCCGCAGATGAGTTCGGCGCAAACTTGATTTTGCTCGGCGGTATAGAAAGAGGCAGCGGCAGCGACGATATGCTGCGCGGTTCGTACCGCCATATAATGGAAAACGCCACCTGTTCCGTATTGTGCGTTAACGAAAAACAAATAGAACAATTATATAAATTACTTTAAGGCGGCGTCGATGAGAGTACTTATTTTACATTTTTTATCGGTACGCAACGAAAAGCATGCCGGCGTTTTGAAAAAACTGGAACAAGCTGCCGCTGCTGCCGGTCATCAAGTAACGGTATGCGGCGAAAAAGACAGCGTGAATTTGCATACGGCGATGTACGAATACATTGCCGTAGTAACCGCACCGTCCGGTTTTATCGGCGCAAAACTACCCGAAAAACTTCCGGAAATACTTTCGACGCACGGTTCGGTAAGCGGTAAAAAAGGCTGCGCTTTAGTGGTAAAATCCGGTCTTTTTTCCGGTAAAATGTGCCGCTTAACCATGCACGCAATGGAAAAAGAAGGTATGGTAGTGGACTACTTTGATATAATCGAAAGCGCCGATCATGCAGCCTTTGTAGGTAAAAAAATAGGCTAAATCGGGACAAGGCTCAAGTGGTGCACGATTATTATGCCGTTTTAGGCGTTTCCCCAAACAGTTCCGCCGCGGAAATAAAGCGTGCATATCGGAAAAAAGCTAAAAAGTTACATCCGGACGTTTCCGGAAAAGATGCCCGCCAGTTCCACCTGCTTAACGAAGCGTATACGGCGCTATTGGAAGCACACCGGAACACCTTTGCGGACGACGGTTTTTTCCGTGCGCGGCACAAAAACGGCGACGGTTTTAACTACCGCGAATGGCTTTCGGCACGGAGCGACGAAGAAAGTCGCTGTAAATTGATATTTTGGGATTTAACCCACAACAGAGAAGACGACGCGGTAGCTGAATTTAAAACCTTTAACAGCGAAAGCGCGCAATTTAAATTGTCTGCGTGGTTTTCGCGCGAAGACTTTATGGATTACGGTTTTATATTGGCGGAAGAATTGGCGCTGCGTGACGAATTTTACGATGCGCTTTTGCTTTTGGAGCGGATAATCGTAATGGAAAACGAAAAACCGTACTTCCGCCATTTTTTTCCCGAAGTTATGTTGTTTGCGCGCGATTTGCTTTTATACCGTGTTGAAGGTAGTGTACACGATGAACTTGCGCTTGACGTGTGGGAGCGCGCTTTGGACTGGGGGTTCAGCGCAAAAGACGATGCGTTATTTTTGCTTAAAATGGCTTGCTGTTATGCAAAGATGAACGATAAAACTTCTTGTAGCGCGTGCATAAAACGCGCACAGCTTTTAAATGTTTCGGTGCGCATTCCTTTGTATTTAAAGCGCGCCGCACACGGTATCGATTATGTGTAAATGTAAAGTTTTAGGAGAACCTTATGATACGTTTAAAAAACGAAGTTCAAATTGACGGTATACGCAAATCGTGCAAACTGCTGGCACATCTTTTTGAAGAGCTTATTCCCAAAATAAAAGAGGGAATGAGTACAAAGGATGTGGACGATATTTGTGTTAACTTTATAAAAAAACATGGCGGGGTACCGGCGTGGTACCGCGAAAACTTTCCCGGAGCCGCATGCGTGTCGATCAATAACGAAGTTATACACGGCATTCCGTCAAAAAAACGAATTTTACACGAAGGCGATATCGTTTCTTTAGATATCGGCATTGATTATAAAGGCTATATAAGCGATGCATGCCGTACCGTCGCAGTCGGCAAAATAAGCGCCGAAGCTCAGCGTTTAATGGATATAACCAAACGCTGCTTTGAAGCAGGAGCTGCCGCTTGTGTTGCCGGCAACCGTATACACGATATCGGAAACGCCGTGTTTTCTCTTGCCGATAAAGCCGGCTACGGGGTAGTATACGAATATTGCGGACACGGCGTCGGCTTGGACGTGCACGAAGACCCTTCGGTACCGAACGTACCCCACGGCGGAGCGAATCCGCGCATTCAAGCCGGCATGGTACTTGCCATAGAACCGATGATCAATCAGGGGACTGCCGATGTTGAACTTGCCGACGACGGTTGGACGGTTTTAACTGCAGACGGAAAACTGTCTTGCCACTATGAAAATACGCTTGCCGTTTTTGCCGATCATACCGAAGTTTTAAGCGTTTTGCCGTAAAAGCTTAGGGTATAAGCGGAAAATTTATTGCATAACTGTAACATAAAAGCTTTAAAATGTATTATATTTAAAAAGCGACACACACACGTTTGCTTTTGGAGGCTTTTATGAATACAAAAATAAAACGAGGTATCATTGTTTTTTTATGTGCCGCGGTATTTTCTTTAAGTGCTGCGGTGCTGCTTTCTTTTTCTCGTGCGGGAAAAGGAGTTCAAACGGTTTTTGCGGACTCAAGTCCTGCAGTCCAAATTCCGTCCGATTCTTTAGCGGTTGCCGAAGCGCTTCAGGGAACATTCAGAGCCGTATCGGATAACGTGCTCCCTGCCGTTGTGGAACTTGACGTTGTAGAAAAAAAGACGGTGGAATCAAACCCGTTCAGCGACTTGCCTTTTTTCTTTTTCGGGCTGCCCAAACAAAAGGATGAATCTCCCAGAGAGTATTCACAGCAAGGCTTGGGCTCCGGCGTTATCGTGCGCCGTTCGGGAAATCTTTTTTACGTATTAACCAATAACCACGTTGCCGGTTCTGCCGATGAAATTTCGGTAAAGCTGTACGACGGGCGCGAGTTTAAAGGCAAGCTGGTCGGAAGCGACGAGCGCAAAGATATCGCCCTCGTTTCTTTTGAGGCAAAAGACGGCAGCATCCCTGTTGCAAAACTGGGCGATTCGGATAAAGTGCATACCGGCGATATCGTTATTGCTATGGGAACTCCCCTCGGTTATTTTGCTTCGGTTACGCAAGGTATTGTCAGTGCAACCGGACGTTCGGGAAGCGGTATACAAAACATCAACGATTTTATTCAAACCGATGCGGCAATCAACCAAGGAAACTCCGGCGGTCCGTTGGTAAATATTTACGGAGAAGTTATCGGTATAAACACGTGGATAGCTTCGCAGTCAGGCGGTTCTCAAGGCTTGGGTTTTGCAATTCCGGTTAACAATGTTAAAAAAGCGATAGACGATTTTATCAATAGCGGTAAAGTAACGTATGGCTGGATGGGAGTATCGCTGGTTACCGTTCAAGAAGAATACCAAAAAGAATTGGGCGTTGCCGGAAAAAAAGGCGCCTTTGTTTCGCACATATTCCTCGATTCGCCTGCTGCAAAAGCGGGTATGCAAGCCGGCGACTACATTACGTCGTTAAATGGCAAAGCGGTAACCGATGTTAACCAATTGGTGCGCCAAGTAGGCGATTTACGTGCCGGAGAAAAAGCCGAATTTGAACTTATCCGCGGCGGAGAAAAGGTAAAAACAACGGTAGTAATCGGAACGCGCAACGAAAAAACATCTTCGGACAACAGTAAACTGTGGCCGGGTTTTGTTGCAGTTCCTTTAACCGATGAAGTGCGCGAAAAACTTGAAATTACCGACAAAAAAATTAAAGGCGTTGCGGTAACCAATGTTCAAGCAAAATCGCCGGCAGCGGCACTCCGTTTGCAAGCAGGAGATGTTATTACTGCGGTAAACGAAAAAAAAGTATCGAATTTGGCGGAATTTTACAGCGCGCTGAATACGCAAAGCAATAAGTCGATTTGGTTTGAAGTATACAGCGAAGAACACAGTATTACCACCGGCAAATTCAAACTGTAATACCGCACTCGTTTTATAAAAAAATATGTACGCAAAAAGGGCAGTTTGGCGCTGCCCTTTTTTTTAGCTACAAGCTTTTCCGCCCTGCTTGCTCAATACGGTGCAAAAGGTTATACTGTAAGATAAGTTTTACAGCGAGGAAATTATGGCAGAACGTTGTTTTATAATGTTAAAACCGGGGGTTTTAAATCGGCGGCTTGCGGGCGAAGTTATAAGCCGCCTTGAACGCAAGGGCTTGAATTTGGTAGCGGCAAAATTAATGCGTATCAGCCCCGAGTTGGCAAAAAATCACTACAAAGAACACGAGGATAAATGTTTTTATTCGAATTTAGTCGATTACATCAGCAGTGCTCCGGTGCTGGCTATGGTGTGGGAAGCCGATAACTGCGTTGCTTTGGTGCGCCGCTTAGTGGGAGCAACCGATGTAATGCAAGCCGCTCCGGGCACAATACGGGGAGATTTTTGTTTGCATACTCCGTTGAATATTATACATGCATCCGACAGCCCGGAAAACGGAGAGCGCGAAACGGCGTTGTTTTTTAAACCGGAAGAAATAGTGTCTTGGCAAGACGACTATACGGGAAAGTACATATAAAAGAATATATTAAAACGGAGAACAAGATATGAGTGGAAAGACTATAGGAGTTATCGGTGCGGGAGCATGGGGTACGGCTATGGCACACATACTCGCTTCCGGCGGTCACGATGTTGAACTGTGGTCTATGGAAAAGGAAGTATCGGATGCCGTAAATACGCTGCACCAAAATACGCGCTATTTAAATGGATTTGCACTGTCGCCAAAACTGCGGGCGACGTCGGATATAAAGCAAGCCGCATCAGATAAAGACTTTTTGATTTTAGCTTCTCCGTCTTTGTATTTGGCGCGTACCGTTACGCAATTGGTGGATATTCCTTCAATTGTTAACGGCTCAACTTGTATCGGTGTTTTAACTAAGGGTTTTGTTCCGACTGAAAACGGTGCAAAGCTTATTTTGGATGTATTGGAAACGGTGCTTCCATTTGCATATCATAAAAACCTTGTGTATATTTCAGGACCGAGCCATGCCGAAGAAGTTGCCGTAGGTAAACTAACCGGTCTTATTGCCGCAAGCGAAAATCCTAAAAATTCCATACGATTTCGTGAACTGATGAAAGTGCGCGGTTTAATGGTGTTTTCGAGCTTGGATGTTATCGGTGTGCAAATTTGCGCTGCGGCAAAAAATGTTATAGCGGTAGTGTTCGGCTGTCTTGACGCTATTGCCGAGCGTTCCGATATGTTCGGCGATAATACTGAGTCATTGCTTTTGGCAGCCGGTTTAAACGAAATTCAAACACTCGGTTTTGCCATGGGAGCAACTCACGCAGAAACCTTTACATCTATTGCCGGCGTCGGCGATTTGGAAGTAACCTGCCGTTCAAAATACGGACGTAACCGGCGTTTCGGTCACGATATTATACGCAAAAACATTCTTGATCCATTTACCGATTTGGACAATTTAATAGCCCGTATAAGCGAAATAGGATATTTACCCGAAGGCGCAGTTGCCTGCAAATATATACAGGAAATAAGTCAAAAATTAAAAATAAAACTTCCTATATGTAACGGCTTGTACCGCATTTTAAACAAAGAAATAAAACCGTTTGATTTTCTTATTGAACTTTTGAGGTAATCAATGCTTGAAAAAATAACAGGTACTTTAAGCGGTATTTTTAGAACTTTAAGCGGTAAATCCGTTATAAGCGAAAAAAATATTGAAGATACCGTAGAATTAATAAAAACCGCACTATTGGAAGCCGACGTCAACTTACGTGTAGTGCGCCGCTTTGTAAACAGTACAATAGAAGAAGCAAAGGGCGAAAAAGTTTTGCGCTCGGTTGATCCGGGACAGCAATTTATTAAAATAGTTCACGATAAAATAGCTTCTCTTTTGGGAGACACCAAAACCGATTTGCATTTAAAAGGTCCGGATACTCAATCGGTTATTTTATTTGTGGGTTTACAGGGGTCCGGTAAAACAACCTCTGCAGCAAAGCTTGCAAACCGTTTGCGTAAAGACGGCAGAAAACCGCTTTTGGCAGCTTGCGATTTGGTTCGCCCCGCTGCGGTCGAACAGCTGTGCATTATGGCAGAAAAAGTTTCGGTTCCCGTATATAAAGAAGAAGTAAAATTGCCGGGAAGTGCAGCCGATTCTTTGCGCATTGCGAAAAACGCAAAAAACTTTGCCCGTAAAAACGGTTTTGACACGCTTATTATAGATACGGCAGGACGGCTGCAAATAGACGACGCTATGGTAAACGAAATAGCGGATATAAAAAAAGCAGTATCGCCGGATGAATTGCTGCTGGTCGCCGATTCGATGACCGGACAAAGCGCCGTTGAAATAGCTAAAACTTTTGACGAGCAGCTGGGCTTAACCGGTGTAATATTAACCAAATTCGATTCGGATACCAGAGGCGGCGCGGCGCTTTCTCTTAAAACGGTAACGGGAAAGCCTATTTTATTTATCGGTACCGGCGAAAAAATCGAAGATTTTGAAGTGTTTCATCCCGAGCGCATAGCCGGCCGTATTTTGGGCATGGGTGATGTCGTTTCTTTAGTGGAAAAAGCTCAAGAAACTATGGATGTGCAAGCTGCTGAACGGCTGCAAAAAAAGATGGCTGCAAACGAGTTTACGCTGGAAGATATGCTTGACCAGTTGCAGCAAGTTAAAAAAATGGGCTCGCTGCAAAAACTTGCTGAAATGCTTCCCGGTCTTGCCGACCAATTAAGCGATAAAGACGTGGATACCGAAGAGCTAAAATGGCAAGAAGCGATAATCCGTTCCATGACTAAAAAAGAGCGCGCCAATCATTTGATAATCGGACCATCGCGAAGAAAACGGATTGCGCGCGGTTCAGGAACTTCGGTAGCTCAAGTTAACCGTCTTTTAAAACAATTTGAAAAAACGCGGCTTATGATGAAAAAAGTTGCCAAAAATAAGGGTATGCAGGCAAAGATGATGCAGCAATTCGGCGCTTTGTAAAACTATGCAAAGCAGACGGTGCGGAAAGCGGACCGAAAATACACGGCAAGAACGGCAAACGGGCTCTGTACTTTTTAAAAAAAGCGTGATACACTATAAAAGTGTGTCTTTATGCACACGGCTAAAAAACGTTCGGAGTGTGCTATGGTTCGCGAATTGCTTTCGGCAAATATAAAAAAATACCGTAAGGCGGCAGGCTTTACTCAAAATCATTTTGCCTCTTTGTGCGGTGTATCTCCAAGTTTTATAGCACACGTGGAAACGAACAGCTGCGGTGTTTCGGTTAATTTTATTGAAAAAGTATGTGAAATTTTAAAAATAGAACCGATATGTTTGTTTGAAAATCAAACTACTTGACAGGATTTCGTTTTTTTACTACTATACATCATATTATTCCCCTGTAGCTCAGCCGGTAGAGCAACAGACTGTTAATCTGTGGGTCCGCAGTTCAAGCCTGCGCGGGGGAGCTTAAGCCGTAAATCGCAGCAGCGGTTTGCGGCTTTTTTTATATTGCATAAAAGAAAGTAAAGGTATACACTGTCAACTATGCGGGCAACACGGGCTGTTATCCACTTGGAAAATCTTAAATACAATATCGAACAAATCAAAAAAAAGCTTAAAGCGGGGGTGCGTATATGTCTTCCGGTAAAGGCGGACGCATACGGGCATGGCGCCGTACAAATCGCTTTGTGCGCTTTGCACTCTGGAGTGTTTTGTTTGGCGGTTGCTTCGGTGCGCGAAGCCGTACTGTTGCGAGAAGCGGGAATTACAGCTCCGGTTATTTTACTGAGTTTGCCCGTTCCCGAAGAAACCGAACAGCTTATACGTTACGATATTATACCCTTGGTTATCGATGAAGAGTGTATAGATGCGCTTAACGACGCATCGAGCCAAGCCGGAAAAAAAACGGCGGTTCATCTTAAAATCGATACCGGTATGTCGCGCATAGGTTGTGCTCCGGAAAATGCAGTGCAGTTGGCAAAGCGCATACAAAACTCAAGCAATCTTAAATTGGACGGCGTGTGCACGCATTTTTCCGTTTCCGATTCATTTGAAAAAGACGACAGAGAGTATACAAAAAAACAAATTACGGATTTTAAAAATGCCGTTAGGGCAATTCAAAATGCCGGAATAGATACGGGGATTGTTCACGCATCAAATTCGGGGGCGGTGCTCGCTTACCCCGAAGCGCAATTCGATATGGTGCGCCCCGGCTTGCTGTGTTACGGATATACACCGTACCGGAAAAATGCGTGCAAAACGGATCAAAACACTGAAAAAAGTTTTTTTTCTTCCATTAAGCTCCGTCCCGTTATGGAACTTTTAACTAAAGTCGTTTTTATAAAAAAAATTGCAAAAGGTACTGCTGTTTCTTACGGTAGAAGCTGGACTGCAAACCAGGATACCTATATTGCAACGCTTCCGATAGGCTATGCCGACGGACTTTCGCGTACTCTTTCGCCGGCTTTACGTGTAAAAATAGCCGGAAGTTTTTATCCTGTTATCGGTAAAATCTGTATGGACCAATGTATGGTGGATTTGGGCTCTCATACGAGAGTAAAGCGTTGGGACGATGTATGCATATTCGGACCTGAAAATAAAGCGGGAGCCAATAATTCTGCACAGGATATTGCCGATATTGCCGATACGATTCCTTACGAAATAATGTGCAATATCAATAAACGGGTAGACCGTATTTATACCGAATAAAATCTTTTACACTTGCTCTTTTTTATGTAATCCTTTTTTTTTATACGCCGATATTTAAATGAGGTGTAGTCCCTATGAAAGAAGAGCCGCAAAGTGCAACGCAGTATGCGTACCAAATATTACTCAATCAAAATGCAGTGCTTGCAGAAATTATTACACAGCAGCGGATTTTACGCACTGCTGTAACGGCAAAAGATTGGAAACAAGTGGAGCGTGCCGGTTTTGAAGTGAATGCTTTGGCAGAACGTTTTTCGTATTTGGAAAACGAACGCATGCAGGTGTTTAAACAGTTGTGTTCCGAAAAACCCGACGATATTTTTGAGGTTGCGCGCGATTTACCCTCGGCTTTTCGCCGTCCTGTTATAGAAGCATTTCATCAAGTGCGCCAAAAGCTTGCTGTATCTAAAATCGAAAACGAAGCGCTTAACGAATATATACGCATTACGCGCAATTTTTTGCAAGAAGTGTTCGACAGCGTGTTGCCGCAGCGGCGGAACACTTTGTATTCTTCGGCGGGCACTGTCGTAAAAGTGCAACCCGAATCGGTTGTATTGAATACGATAATTTAAGGAGTTTATATGGCTTCCAGTTTTGCAGGTATAGAAATAGGGAAACGCAGTCTTATGGCACAGCACCAGTCGATTATGACTGCCGGTCACAATATTTCCAATGCGGACAACGAAGGTTATTCACGTCAAAGGGTTAATTTACGCGCATTCGATCCGCTGTACCGCCCCGATTTGGAGCGCGAAGAACGTCCCGGTCAAGTGGGACAGGGTATAGACGTTATGAGTATTACCCGCTTGCGTGACGAATTGCTGGACTTACGTATTACCGCACAAGCAAACCTTGAATCCTATTGGGAAACGCGCGACAAATACTATACTATGCTGGAAAGCATTTACAACGAACCGGATGATGTGTCCATCCGCACAACTATGGACGCTTTTTGGCAATCGTGGCAAGAATTGTCGGTGTACCCTGAATCGCAAGCGGCGCGTCAAGCTGTGGTAAGCCGGGGCGAAAGCATGGTAAACGCTGTAAAACAGCGCTATATTGCACTGCAAGGCGTGGGCAATTTGTTAAACGGCGATATAGAAGCGACGGTAAAACAAGTAAACGATTATACGCTGCAAATTGCCGAAATCAATAAAGAAATAGTGCGCTCGGAAGCTATGGGCGATAACCCGAACGATTTATACGACCGCAGAGATTTACTGGTAGAAAAGCTTTCGAAGCTGATAAATATAACGAGCGACCGGCGTGACCCGGATGAATTTATGATTCACGTAGACGGTCATATTTTAGTGCAGGGCGGAAAATCCCGTCAATTCGATGTAGTGCCGCTTACCGATAATTACGGGTATACCAAAGTGGTGTGGGCGGATACCGAAAACGATGCTTTTTTTTCAGGCGGCTCTCTCGGAGCTTTAATAGAATTGCGCGATAAAGACGTGCGTTCCGAAATTCAAAATTTAAATACGGTTGCGATGAATTTTGCCGATTTGGTAAATGATATTCACCGCGTTTCTTTGGGTGCAAATAATGTTACCGGCTTGGATTTTTTTGTTGAAGAGCCGTTTGTAGCAAATGCATTGGGAAATTACGACCGCGACGGAGACGGAATTGAAGATTCCACGTATGTGTTCCGTATGAGCGGCTTAAATGCGCTTGACGCACAAGAGCAAACCGGTCTTGCCGGCGTTATTACCGTAGCCGGACATAAGGGCAATGTACAAATTCCGTACTATCCGACCGATACCGTTGAAACGGTAGTTAACCGCATAAACGATTCGGACGCAGAGGTGAAAGCATATTTGGACAGAGACAACCGGCTTGTTTTAAAAGCGACTACGGCTTCTTCAATGGATAATCCTGACTTTGTTATACGCCATGTGGAAGATTCGGGCTTTTTTTTAAGCGGGTATGCCGGAATTTTAGCGGGAAGCGGGGAAGAAAACGCATACGATTTTAACCGTGCAAATGCGGTACAAGCGCTTTCCGGTTTCGGTACCGATACTGCCGTGCGCTATGCGGTTGCTCCCGTTTTAAATCCTTCCGGTTATATGAGCGTAAACGGAGCGATAACAACCGATATTTTGTCCGTAGCGGCAGGTAAACCCGGAATAAACGGAGTTGTAGAAGCAGGAGACGGTTCTGCAGCGCTTGAAATTGCTTCTTTGCGC
Organism: Treponema lecithinolyticum ATCC 700332; assembly: GCA_000468055.1. Taxonomy (GTDB): domain Bacteria; phylum Spirochaetota; class Spirochaetia; order Treponematales; family Treponemataceae; genus Treponema_C; species Treponema_C lecithinolyticum. The sequence continues at coordinate 172,836 of KI260567.1, forward strand.
AATTCGCCCGTTATGATAGGTCGCGCGCGCACCTTTGACGATTATTTTGCCGAAAGCGTTACCAACGTCGGTTTAAAAGGCGAGCAAGCGCAAACCAATTTACTTAGTCAAAATAAAATAATGGCGGATTTACGCACAATGCGCGATTCCATTTCCGGAGTTAATATTGACGAAGAGCTTGCCGATATCATTAAGTTTCAGCACGGTTACAATGCCGCGGCAAAATTCGTTACCGTTGTGGATGAATTGCTCGAAACGGTTATAAACCGCTTAGGCGTATAGGAGTAAAAGATGAGAAGAGTCAGCACCGGTTTGGCAAACAACGACGTACAGTATAATTTGCGCGTGCAGGAATCGAAGGCGAATAAAATGAACAACCAAATGGGCTCTCAGCGGCGCATACAGGATTTGCGCGATGACCCGCTTGCTGCAGGACATTTGGTGCGCTATCAATCCTATCTTACACGCGTTGAACGTTTTGAACAAAATGCAAAAACACTGACCGACCAATATTCGGTTTCTGAAGGTTATATAAAACATTCGCTTGAAGTTATGCAACGTATACGCGAACTTGCGGTAAACGGAGCCAACGGCGTGTACACAAAAGACGATTTGCAAAATATGGCTGCCGAAGTTGACGAACTATTAAAAGAATTGGTAACTTCGGCAAATGCCGTAGGGCCTGACGGTACAGCTTTATTTGCCGGTACGCGCACTAAAAATACCGCTTTTGAAATCGAGTTGGGACCCGTTTCCGGTTCAGGCGATGCGCTTATTACAAACGTGCGCTATAACGGTTCGGTAGAGCAAAATAATATTGAAGTTGATGAGCGCGCGTATATGAATTTAAACCGGACGGGAAACAGTATTTTTTGGGCGGAACAGCAAACGCTTTTTGCGCAGCGCGATGCCACAGCGTATCAAGTGCATACCGACGCGGTTATCAATGTTGACGGTAAAGACATTGCGTTAAAAGCCGGAGATAACGTGTATTCGATTATTTCAAAGATAAACAATGCGGGTATTGCCGTAAAAGCAAAATTAGACCCGGTAACAAACGGTTTAAACTTACAAACAACCGATGCCCGTCAGCTGTGGCTGCAAGATAAAACCGGTTCTACTTTGTTTGATTTGGGGTTAATAAAAGACAATACGCAGCGCCCGCCGTACAATTTGGGTAATGCCGCCCAAATAACCGGCGGTTCTTTATTCGATACGGTAATTGCGTTCCGCAATGCGCTGCTTATCGGAGACCAAGAATCCATCGGCGGAAAAGTGATGGGCGCTTTGGACAGCGGTTTGGGCAATTTAACCCGGCGTATAGCGGAAACCGGAGCGCAGTACGAGCGGGCGCAAGTTGCCGTATCGCGTTCTCAAACGAATAATTTAAATACAACCGCTATGATTGCACGCGAGGGTGATTTGGATATTACTAAAGGCATTACCGATATGAAAATGCTGGATAACGTAAAAAATGCAACTTTAAGTACCGCGGCAAAACTGTACAACAGCACGTTGTTAAACTACATGAGGTAGGGTAAAAAAAACGTATGAATATAGAAACAAAGGCGATGGGAACCGTATCGGTTGATGATAACTCCGTTTTGCATTTTTCGCACGGACTGTACGGGTTTGAGGACTATACCGAATTCGTACTTTTGGAATCCGAATACAAACCTTTTATGTGGCTTCAGTCCGTAAAAGAAAAAGCGCTTGCTTTTTTAGTAGTTGATCCTTTTTTGTTTTTTACCGACTATGAAATAGATGTGGACGATCAAAGCGTGCGCGATATCGGCGTAAAAAGTCCTGCGGACGTATGCATCATCGTCATTATTACGCTTGCAAAAGAAAAAAAACTAAGCCTTACTGCCAATTTGCAAGGACCTTTGGTAATCAATAAAAATAACCGTGCGGCAAAACAAGTGGTTTTAGCAGACCCACGCTGGCTTACCAAACATGATTTAAATTTGAACAATGCTCAAAATCGGAGCTCTTCATGCTGATATTGTCGCGCAAAATAAACGAAAAAATAAAAATTGGAACCGATATTACGCTTACGGTTATCGAAATACGCGGCGATCAAGTAAAAGTAGGTGTAGAAGCGCCGAAACACGTTAAAGTGTTCCGACAAGAAGTGTTTGAAGCTATACAAAACGAAAACAAAGCCGCTGCTGCAAGTGCAGGGGAACAGGATTTAAGCGTTTTGTCCGGTCTTTTGGAGCAATGACAGTTCCGCTTCGCTTTTTCTGATGTATATCGGACCTTCGTATTCTTCAAGTGCGCTTTCTTTATGAATAAACTTTTTTTCAGCCATTTCCAATAAAGCCAACACAACAGGGCTTTGCATTCCAATGCATGTAGTGCCTATTCCGCTGTTTTCGCCTAAGGGAGAAAAAATACTTATTTTTTGCTCCGGGCGCAAAGCGTGCACTTGCTCGGCAAAATAAAACGCATCGGATCCGGTTATCAGCATATTTTCTTCGCGGTCTATGTGATTAAGAATGTTTTCGGTGCTTTCATCGAAAGGACCTGCTTGCAGCACCCCCGAACGGTATACTGCGGCATAAAAACTGTTTTTTTTAGCATCCAGCGCCGGAACGACTGCTCCCTGCCACTGGCGGTAAGGGTAGGCGGCAGCTTCGAGCGTGTGTATGCCGTATACCGGTATACCGTAAGCTAAATTAAAGGCTTTGAGCGCCGAAAACGCAAGACGAAGTCCGGTAAATGTACCCGGTCCGGCACACAGTGCCGTATAGTCGAGTTCCTCCGCACGCAGCGAACACTGTGCGAGCACGTACTGTATGCCTTCAAGTATTTTTTCAGATTGGTGCATACCGATATCGAGCGACAAAAGCGCCGTTTTATCGCCGCTGCGTGCGGCAAAGCTTATGCAAGAAGTTGTACTGTCTACCGCGAGGGCTTTCATAACGACAAATCTCCGTACGGCCAGTTTTCAACGGTAACCGTGCGCTCGTTTCCGCTTGCTTCAAGTTTTATAATAATAACGCCGGCAGGCAGTTCGCTCATAATTTTTTCACTCCATTCTATAACGCTTATACCGTCTCCGTACAGCATTTCTTCCGCTCCAAGTTCCAAAAAATCTTCGGCTGTACCGAGCCTGTATACGTCCATGTGATACAACGGCAGTTTACCTTCGTATACGCTGATAAGGGTAAAAGTCGGGCTGGTAACAGGTTCGTTTATGCCTAAAGCGCGGGCTATTCCTTTGGTTATAGTTGTTTTGCCGGCTGCTAAAGTTCCTTGCAGCGCAATAATATCGCCTTTTTTAAGAAAAGAGCCTATTTTTTCTCCCAAAGCGACGGTTTGTTCCGCCGATTTTGTGTGTACCGTGTATGTCATTAGCAGGGCAAAAGTCCTTTTTGGTCCATGTTCAGTATTTCGGTTTTAAGCGCTTTAACAACCGGTAAAAGAGGGTAGTCTACAGAGCCTTCCAAACGCACATCGATTGTGTGTATACCCGCTGCATTTGTTTCTATAATAAAATGTATGGGAACTTCAACATTTTTTGTAAGCAAAAGCAAAAGCGCCGTTGCGCGGTACGTTCTCCGGTAATAAATATAGCCGGCTTCTTGTTCCAACACCCGTATTTCTAAAACTTGCATATTTCTCCAGTCCTATTTCCTTTTAGTTGTAGTCGTATGTCAGTGCAAAAATAGTATTTCGTGCGTATTTTTTCATACGGACAAAGCGTATATGTAACACCACATCGCGCGTATCTTCGTTTTTTCTGGCTCTTACAACAGTGCCGATTATATTGTCGGTGCGTTCACCTTTTAGCTGAACGTCTATTTGCATATATTGTCCGGCTTTAATGGGAAGCACTGTTTTCAATTTGCAGCCGCCGGCGGAAATATCGTTGATTGTCCCCGTATAAGAACGCTCTTTAGGCGTATAACGCTTTTCATTTGCCGTTTGACCCTCGCTGATTTGTACGGCATGAAACGTACAAGGAAGTGAAACCGAAATCCGTTTGAATTTTCTTTGCAGCATGGATTGAATGTTGTTTGTGTGCATAACAACCATTTCTTCAAATCTTCTGCGTACTTGATAACGTATAATACGAGCTTCTATGTGATAGGCAATACCCGTTTTTAATTCCAAATAAATATTGATTTTAGACAGCGGCGCGGGTTTTATTTTTACGCCGTTTTTATCCGAAGCGATAGCTAAAATCATTCCTTCTTCGTCGTTTTTAAGAATAGCAGACGGGTAGCGTATTCCGTCTGCACCCGAATACATTACCGCTAATCCTTCGCGGAAAACACTGCTGTTGGTAATCATAGTAAGGTTGCGTTTTGCGTTTTCTATTTTATGTATTATCGTAAACAGCATCAGTTTATCGTTTTCGGTTTGTAAAGCCGGAACATTTTTTTCTCTATTGCAGATTTTGCGGTATATCAGTTTTAAAGGAGTACTTATACAATATTCTGTAGAAGAAATCAGCGGCAACTCCACTATGCCGCATATACGGCAAAAATTGTCTAAAAAATCGATTTCGTTCCGGTTTAAACCCATGCGTATACCGCTGATTTTTAAAAGCGCGCTGTCCAAACTGGTACGCCTTTTGCCGCGCATAGCTTCAATAAAACTTCTGCCCAAAGAGGCAAATACGTAGCGCAAAGCTATAAGGATTGATAACACAATGAGAATAAAAACTGCAATCGATACCAAATTCGAATTCTGCCGTACGGCTATAGCGTTGCCGCTTTGAAGGATCAGCATGAATTTTCCTTACAGTATGTATGAACCGCTTTTGCAAAAGAGCGAAGACGCGGAACGATTTCGTATTCCGCCAAATCGCCGGTAAGAACGGTATCGGCAGCGGTTAAGGATTTTTCAAAATCGGTTAATACCGGTGAAAAATCTTTAAGAAAAACTGCCGGCGCTTGACCGTCTATGGTAAAGTCGCCAAAACGTTTGGGAAAAAGAGCGCACCAATTAACCGTTCGGCACAGTTCGTTAAACACTTCGGTAAAAGCAGTTACCGTTTGAGCGGCTTGTACATCTTTACCGCTTTGCAGTAAAACGGGAATTTGTTCCATGCACTCGCTTAAAACCGATGTTTTGTCTGCAACTGAAAGCAAACTGTGGATAATATCGCTTTCCATTACGGTTTCAATATCGAGCCGGTTAACGTTTTCAATCGGTTTTTCAAACAGTACATCCATTTGGGACGCTTCTATGTTTTGACCGTCTGCGCTGACAGCAACAACGGTTGCAGCATTTTTTTCGCATTCAAGCGCAAAGGCTTTTAAAATATCGCCGAGCGTCTTTTCGTTTTCCAATATAAAATCCGCTTTAACGGAATTAACGTATATTTCCATTTTATATCCTTTATTATCGTGTACTGTTTTGATTATCGGCAAAATTCTTTATAGAATCCGATTGCTTTTCCAAACTGTTTAACGCCGATTCCATTTGTCCGTATTTTACTTTAAGGTCGTTTTCTTTTTGCTTGAGTTTTTTTTCAAGGCTGTCGATGTTTTTTTGCGATGCAGTCATTTTACCGTTGAGCGTCGATGTTTTTGAAGCGATTATGCCGCCCACTTGCGTAAAAGACTGCAAATTTTTATCCATCATGTATGCGATACCTGTATCGGCAACCAAGTCCCCGTCAGAATCGTAGCCGAATAGATTTTTTATGTCGCGCATATTCGTTTTTAATGCGCTGTCCAGTTTCTTTTCATCGATTTCCAAATAACCGCGCAGTCTGCCGGGGCTGACTCCTGCAAAACCTCCCGTTGAAGCGCCGGTAGAAATACCGATTTGCGACAGCATGGTTATTGCCGCATCTTCCGAGCCGGGGTAGCGGCGGGCGATTATGTTTTGCAGCGAGCTTTTGCCGTTTGTCAGCGAAAATTCGGTTTGGAATATGCCCAGCCGTTTTTCGGCTTCTTTTGCTTCCTCTTCCGTAAAATATTCAAGTTCGGAAATAATTTCGGGTTTAGTTTGCGTCAGTATATTTATTTCTGCTACCAGCCGGTTGTATTTTCCCACAAAGGTAATCAGTGCTTGTTTTGCACTTTCCGTATCGGAACTTATGGTAATGGTTGCCGGCTTTTCCGTTTTAGCGTGTACGTTCAGTGTTACATTCGGAACTACATCGTCCATGCTGTTGGTGGGACGGGTAACGGTTATACCCTGATATTTTATTTTTGCATCCGAAGCTATGTCTGCCGGGTGCAGAGGAATAAAATCGCCTGCAGCGGACGTATTGATTGTTTCAGGCGTTGTTAGGATTATTTTTTTGTGCGTATTGTTGTTTTTTACCACTATGGACTGTGCGTTCGGAAACTCTTTTGTGTCGATACGGTATGCGCTGTCTTCGCCGTCGGTTTTTAAAGCTTCAAGCGGAATTTCCGTACCGTCCGAGTTTTTAATAAATACGGCAGTAAAGTCTTCTACCGGTTCTTGTACAACGGCTTGTTCCGTTTTTTCCAATTTTGTATCGACGTCTTCATTGGCAAGTGTAATGTCTTTAAACTGTACAAAGCCGGAAGAGGGTAGGGAAGGTTGTGAATCGTATATTTCTTCTTGCGGCGTATCCTGTACCCGTGCGCTAAAGCGGATTTGGTAAGCGGAATCCGAACGTATTTTTTGCGGAATTTCGGCTTCAAAGCCGGAGCGGGGGGGCAGGGTAATGTTTTCTTCGGTAAACGAAAGCGTTTTCGACGTAAGGTTTGCCGTGTCGCGCACGCTATCGCGGCTTACGGAAAAAGCCTTTGAGCCCTGTACGGGCGCTTTGCCGATCATACCGGTAGCGAGCGCAAAATCTTTAGCCGCGCCGGAAAAAGTAAGACGGTTTTCGCTTCCCGTTATTAAAGATTCTATCAAAAGCGCTTGTTTGTCCGAAGTAACCCCGATAACGGAAGCTTTTATAGTGTGTTCGGCGCGGCGGTTAAGGGCGGCGGCAAAATCGGTTAATTTTCCGCCCTTCCAATTGAATTTTATTGTTTTATCTTTTACACCGTATTCGTAAGTACCTGCGGGAACTTGCGCTTTAGAATCGAGTTCTTCAGATAAAAAACGATCTGCCGCTGCCGCTTGCAATACTTCAATTTTAAAAGATTCCAAATTAGCGTCGCGTTTCGGCTCGGCGCTCACCGCATATTCGTCGGTGGAAGAGGCGAGTTTTGAATTAAAAGGATTGTCAAATGAATATAAAAGTTTAACACTGTCACGCAAAGCACTCATTTGTGCGTTTACGTTGCGCCACGTTGATTGTTCGGTTTTATAACGGTCAAGCTGCTTTTGCTCTCTTGTTAAAGGAACTTTTTCAGCTTCCATTAAATTTTTTATGAGATCGTTAGTTTTGTATTTGTCGGTTACACCCGGTATATTTATGTCGGCCATCTCAGCTGCGTACTTTATGTCCGCTTACCGAGTTTCGTCAATAAAACTGCCTATCGCATCTTTTACGCGAATCCTCATTTCCTGCACTTCGGCGGACGGAATTTCTTTAATCACCTTATTAGTAGACGGATCTACTACCGTAACTACAACTTGATCGAGCTGTTCGTTCATATCGTAGCGCAGTTCTTTTGATGAATACGTTTGAACCGGTTTCGGTTCCATTTTTTTAACGGGCGGTTTATTTTTCCCGGCTTCACTGGTTGCTGCAGTTTCTATATGCGCTTTTTGCATTGCTGCAGCATAATCATATGCTGCGCGGCTGTCCATAGCCGGATTATTCCCAATCCCATTTGTTGTCATACTCATGGCGTTTCCTCCTTGAAACGGCGTTTGACGCTGGGCATCTGATTTCAAAATAAAAGTAACGAAAGAGGGGCGCACCTCTTTCGTACTTTTCATCCATTAAAAAGACGACATCCAGTTTTCTCTTTAATGAACTGTTCGTTTAGCTTAACAACGGCAATACGTTTTGCGACTGCGTATTTGCTTGAGCCAACATAGCAACGCTTGATTGCGTTAATATTTGGTTTTTGGTATATTCGACAATCTCCGATGCCATGTCGGTATCGCGGATAATCGATTCGGCGGCTTGCAGGTTTTCCGAAGCAACACCGATACCCTTTGCAGCCATTTCAAAACGGTTTTGGTACGCACCGAGGTCCGCACGCTGTTTATTTACCGAAGTAAGAGCAGAATCCAAAGTTGCAATAGCCATGTTTGCGGAATCGGGGCTGGAGATGGAAAGCTTTGCCGTAGCATCGCCTTGCATACCGACCAAGCCGAGCGATTGTGCCGTCATTGTGCCGATGTATACACGAGCGTTCTGGTCTACGTTTGCGCCGATATGGAACTGCATAATGCGTCCCGTTGCGGAGTTTTCCGCAAAAGCGCCCGTCAGCATATTCATACCGTTGAACTGGGCTGAACTTGCAATTCTGTCCACTTCGTCGATAAGCTGAGAAACTTCAACTTGAATCTGCATACGGTCTTCATCGCTGTAAATACCGTTAGCCGATTGAATTGAAAGTTCGCGGATACGGCCGAGAATATCCGTTGTTTCCTGCAAGTAACCTTCGGTTGCTTGAATAAAAGAAACACCGTTTTGGATATTCTTTTGTGCTTGGTTTAAACCGCGGATTTGCATACGCATCTTTTCGGATACTGCAAGTCCTGAAGCATCGTCACCGGCTTTGTTAATCCGCTGACCGGAACTGAGTTTTTCAATGTTTCCGTGTACATTGTCATTGTTAATGCCGAGTGTACGGTTGGCATACATTGAACTCATGTTGTGGTTAATAATCATTTGTTACCCTCCATGTGATAAGCCGCTAAAGCTTCATGCTTTAACGCCGTAGTACGTTCCGGGCAAACCGAAAACTTTGCGCCTTTTCCGGTTTGTTTTAGACCCGTACGACAGGAACCGTTGCGGCTGCATTCCCGAAAAGGGACAGCCGTAACCGCCTCTGCCGTTACGCACATCACTGAAAGGTGTTGTCAAAGAACTCTTGTTTTTATACGGCGGTATGCACCTACGCATAAAAACATGCTTCTAAAAGAGCATGTTGTATAAAAGCTTGGGGAATTGCAGAATAGCCACTGAAGTAAAATCGCTCAAGCTGCGGGCACGGAAGCCCGCTACTATGATAGTAGCACACTTTCCGCGTTCCCGCAAGCCCCTATACTACACTATTGAAGCAGTGTCAAGACGTTTTGCGTCGTGACGTTCGCTTGGGCAAGCATTGCCGTACCAGCTTGAGCAAGAATACGGTTTTTAGTAAAGTCTACCATCTGCTTTGCCATATCGGTGTCGCGGATGGTCGATTCTGCTGCCTGCAAGTTTTCAGCGGCAACGTCAAGACCTTTAACCGTTTGTTCAAGTCTGTTTTGGTAACCACCCAAGTCGGCACGTTGTTTGTTGATTTTTTTCAAACCTTCATCAATAATGCCGATAGAACGGTTCGCTTCTTCAGGGGTAGCGATTGTCATGATTTGTTCAGATCCGATGTCCCGAACACCGACAGCCATAGCGGTCATCGTACCGATAAACACTTGCATGCGCTGATCCATGTTCGCACCGATGTGCAGCCACATAGAAGCGGTAACGGTGTTTTCTCCGGTAGCACGGGCAAAACGGCCGGTCAGCATGTTCATACCGTTGAACTGGGCATGACTTGCAATGCGGTCAACTTCGGCAACCAGCTGAGAAACTTCAACCTGTATGTACATACGGTCTTCATCGCTGTAAATACCGTTGGATGCCTGTACCGCAAGTTCGCGAATACGATGCATGATATCGGTGGTTTCCTGCAGATAAGCTTCACTTACCTGTATAAAACTGATACCGTTTTGCGCGTTGCGCGAAGCTTGATTCAAACCGCGGATTTGTGAGCGCATTTTTTCGGACACAGCCAAACCGGAAGCATCGTCGCCGGCACGGTTGATTTTCATACCGGAAGACAATTTTTCCATGTCTTTAGCTTGAGCCAAATTGGTTACACCCAAGACACGGTTCGAGTACATTGCGGACATGTTGTGATTGATAATCATGTGATTCCTCCATGGAAATGATAGCGGAACAGCGTCCGTGCTGTTCCTTTTTTTGTGTAAGGGAACACGAAGTAATTACAAGGCTACCCTCGTGTTTCTCTTACACGGCCGAGTGTACCTAACTGTTTTACTTCAACGAAGAATTGCAGTTATGGTTCTCTTGTGTTGATTATCGGCAGCGCTGCACAAAATCTTTAGCTTTTATTAAAAAAATGTTATAATAAATTTATGGGTGAAGTTTTACGCTGTCCTTTTTGCAGCTCTGCCGAATTGGAAGAATATCCGCTTGCGCGCCGTTTTTTCCGCTGCAGCGGAAAAAACGGCTGCGCCGGTGTGTTTGTCGGCGCCGAGTGCCGCATTTGTGCGGACAAGCAAAAGGAGCGCTATATGTTTCACCGCAACACGCTTGACGATAAAGGCTACCGTTCATTTTTAACGGATTTTGCTGATACCGCGCTTGCCGCCTTTGCTCATGTTAGTGCGGCGGAAGGTACGGTTGAACACGCATCTGAAAGAACAGTCGGACGTGCGGTTGAACGCGCTCCTTTTGCTCCAAAAAACGGCGCTGTGCCCGAGTGTTTGCCGCTGACCATCTTCGATTACGGCTGCGGCAGGGGAAGCTTGTTAGTGCATCTTTTGAAAGAATACCGCTGTGCCGGAAAACTGCCGCAGCAAACCCAAATACGCGGATGGGATCCGTTTTTTAAAAACGATACGCCGTTTTTTTCACTCGGCGCCGACCTTGTGCTTTGTCTTGAAGTTGCCGAACATTTTGAAAACCCCGAAAAAGATTTTGCCGGTCTTGCTGGAGCGTGTAAAAAAGGCGGTATAATCGTTATCCGTACGCTGTTTGCGCCGCAAAGCCGCTTCGAATTCGAAAAATGGTGGTACAAAGAAGATGTGACCCATGTTTCTTTTTATACCGAAAAAGCAATGCGTTCGTGCGCCGAACGCGCAGGTTTGGAATATTGCGGCGTTTACAATAATTGCAGTATTTTGCGTGCAGCTTTACCGCGGTGAGAAAAAGCGTTTTTTTGTTCTTTGGACAACTGTGCAACCGTTTTGCCGAACTCCGGTATAAACACTATCGGATCGTAACCGAAACCTTCAGTGCCGCATGCTTGTTCAATATTTTCTATAAGAGTGCCTTCAAAAGTTTCCTGCACGCAGTAAAAGTTTTCTCTTCCTTTATATAGCACCATTGCGCATACAAAACGGCAGCTGCGGCTCCTTCGGTTCGGCGCCAGATTTTCCGCCGCTTTTTGAGCGGCTTCTACCAATAAGCGGTTTTTTTCGTCTTGGGGAATTGTTACGCCGTCGCTTCTGCCTTGAGGAAAATGCTCCCCCGCCCAGCGCGCAGAATAAATTCCGGGTTTGCCGTCGAGTATATCTACACACAAACCCGAATCGTCAGCTAAAACCGGTTCTCGTACCGTTTCCCACAGTGTTTTTGCTTTTATCAAACTGTTTTCCAAAAAACTGGAACCGCTTTCTTTTGGTTCAAAAATAATGCCCTTGTCTGCTGGTATTACGATATCGTGTCCGCATTCACCGCACAATTCAATCATTTCCCGTTTTTTGTGAAGATTGCCTGTTGCAAAAAATAAAGTCATAGACATAGTATAACCCGTTTCTCCTTTAAATTGCAATGTACGAATTCTACGCTTTGTTTTGTATACGGTACAGCGCATAAGTTACTTGACTGTTTGTTAAATTGAGAACTTTTGCTATTTCTTTGTTTGTAGGTTTTAGCGGCGGATACATGTCGTACAAATACAGCGCATGCTTCCATATTTTTTGGTAGTAATTGTATGCTTTTGATATGCGGTAAAAAAGAGGTGAGTGCGGATTTATATTTAAAAGTTGAACCGAACAGCGGTTTTTCATCATATAGCTGTGGTTAATTCGGTGCATCAGTTCGTAGCGTCTGTTAATCCTTTTTTGAAGCGAACGTTCAAGCGCTTGTACGTAAACAAAAATGTCGTTTTCAGCATATCCGGTAATGCGCGAAAGAATTTGAATATGTTCTTCGCCAAGAAAATGACAAGCTTTTAATGCTAAAATAAGCAATCGAACGGAGTCGGACTGTTTTGCATTGGTTTGTTTTTTAACGAAGTTTGTACCGTAGTAGTATCCGTGATTTTCAAAAACACTGTCGTCGGCATATTGGTTTTCTTTTTCGGTAAGGTAATACAAAATTGATTTTTCGTGTGCAGCTTTGCGGTATAATTTTTTATATTCGCTTTTTACCAAATTGGAAATAATCTGGTCCAGATAAGTGGAAAACATCGATTTTGAATAAATATACCGCTCGATCGACTGAGGCAGCATTTCAAAAAGTCTTATAATAACGGCGCTTTTTACATCAGGATTGATTTCTTTTGAAAAAAAATTTTGGGGAAAATCGTATATGCATAAAATAATTTGATGGGTACCGCTTTCCAACGAAATGCGTTTGAATAGAATATCATTGTAAATTTTATTTATTTTTTCGGAACAAAAACACTTTTTATATAACATTACAGTATTACCTGCAAAAACTGTGCCAGTTTTCAAAGGTTTTGTTCTTATTTTTTTAATTTGTTTTAATACAATAAAATAGAGTGTTTGGTAAAAAATCTCTTTCAGAATTTATGTAGTAAAACTGCATATTTTTTTTAAAGCGCGGTATAAACAGTTCAAAAAAGAATTTTTTTTGAATATAAATCGAACGGGATTTAAAGAATTTTTTCAAATTCCGCAATAATTTTCGGAATAATGTCTGAAAGTTTTCCGTCTATGCTTAAGCCTGCAGCATTTTTGTGACCGCCGCCGCCGAACAAAGCGGCAACCGCGCTTACATCCAAATCACCGTTTGAACGGAAGCCGACCGTACAGTTTGAGCTGCTTTCTTGTCTAAAAAAGGCAACTGCACGGACATTTTCAGTTGCCATAAGTATTAGGTAAAGCATATCGGTATCTCTGCCGTCGTATCCGAATTTTTTAGTATCTTCCATTGTTTCGTATGTGGTTAAAAGTTTTCCGCCGCAGTGAACGCCTATGCGCTCCAATGCAAGAGAAAGCAGTTTGCGCGTTGCTAAGGGTTTGCCGCTGTTCATATTTTCGTAAGCACTGCGCGGGTCGGCTCCCGCTTTTACCAATCTGCCGGCGGCATAAAAAACCGGTTCGCTTTTATTGTTTAAAAATCTAAAAAAGCCGGTGTCAGTCGTTAAACCGAAAAATAGCAATTCGGCAATATTTTGCGGCATTGTGTCAAAACAATGTTCGTACAGCTGTTGTATAAGGCATGCGGTTGCCGGAGAAGATGAGTCGATAATGCTGTTATTGTTTTCAGTATTTGCCGTTTTATGATGATCTATAATAAAACGGTCTAAGTTTTTAACTTGGGACTCAATGGTTTCTCCGAGCCGCGACAATTCGGAACAGTCTACGATAAATAAACCTATGCGCTCGTTTGAGTTTTTTTTAGTTTCGCAGTGTGAGGCAAATAAAGGTTCGTATTTTTTTGTTTCGGTACGCTTAAACGGTCCTGCCGAAAGTACGTGCGCTTTTTTTCCCTTGCGCCGTATTATATCGGCAAGCACGAGAGAACTCGATATACAATCACCGTCCGGCTCTTTATGACCGACTACGATAAAAGTTTCATGTTCCTCTATAAACCGTTCAAATCGAGCGAATTGAGCTTCACTTATATTGAGCATTTGTTTTATGCCGTTTTACCGGTATTTCCGTTTAAGAGTTTATTATAAAATAAAAAAATCAAAGATTATTCCAGCGTCAGCGTATCTTTTTGCTTTGACGCGGAAACATCTACCGTAGGCTTTAAATGCTGCCACACCGAGCTGCCTTTGTTTTTCGGCATATTTAAAACCGCTCTGGTAAAGGTTCCGTCGGTGTACTGGAGTACCAAATACGGTGCAAAATTTTTCGGAAGCATGTTTAAAACGCCTTTGCCCTGTCCCGATTTAAACCATTCGGTCGGCAGCGTTACTTGCCCCAGTGCAATGCCGTCGGTGTAGTACATGACCACATAAGCATCTGAATGTTCATACACTTTGTAAACTTGCAATTTTCGATATACTACAGAATTGTCCACTCCCTTTGTATCTGCGGCAAAAAGTGCTGCAGTGAGCAAAACGAACAAGGTTGTGCAAATAGCCGTTTTTTTCATGTAATCCTCCTACTGAAAAGAACAAAGCAATCGTTTGATTACATAGTATACAAAGCATACGTATTTTTTACAAGAGCTTAACGGTGCTTACCGGCAAAATTCATTTTTTTAATCTGCGCAAACAATGACCTCTTGTTCCGTTATTAAAAACTCCATGCGCAAGTCGTGCGCTTCGGCAGGTACTTCGGCTGCGATTTGAAAACTAAAGCAATAACCGGCAAAAGTAATGAGCTTTGCATTGTTCCCGGAGTTTTTAAGATATGCGCAATAGCGGTCGTAGTAGCCGCCGCCTCTGCCGAGCCTGTGTCCTGCTTTATCGAATGCAAGACCGGGTACCAGCACCAGTATCGGCGTATGTTGTTCGGCAACAAAGAGGGGCAGGGTATCAAGCGGTTCTTGTATGCCGAAAACACCCGCTTTAAGCTGTGTTTCCACCGGACAGCATGGCTTAAGTATAAAAAAATCCATATTTTTATCGGTTTTATGCCGTATTTTGGGAAGCGCCGTTGTTTTTTTGTCGTTTAAGCATTGGCGTATAACGGCAGCTGTCGGAGCTTCTTCCGGTATGGATGCGTACACTAAAACACTTGCGGCGCTTTGATATGCCGTGCACTGTATTAAAGAGTTAACAAAAGCCGCTTCTTTTTTACCGGTGCCATTTTGCTGATTTTTTAAAAGTTCGCGCATTTTTTGCCGCAGCGCTTTTTTTTGTTCTTGTATCATTGCTCTTCAGTATACACGTTTTTCCCAAGATTTCAATTGAAACTATGAGGTTGACCAGAAAAATTAATCAGTTATAATAAAACCATAAAACAAACGTTATCACAAATGGTTGCAGGTTGACCAGAAAAATTAATCAGTTATAATTGTTATGCGAGGAGAAAGAATAAATGACAGGTTGCAGGTTGACCAGAAAAATTAATCAGTTATAATTTGCCTTTTAGGTCTTTATTGTAATTCGGTTGCAGGTTGACCAGAAAAATTAATCAGTTATAATATCACCATACTCACCGCAAGCAATATACTTGTTGCAGGTTGACCAGAAAAATTAATCAGTTATAATAGCCTAAAAGTGGTATCATCATCAGGGAAAGTTGCAGGTTGACCAGAAAAATTAATCAGT
>KI260567.1:188210-188628 GCA_000468055.1 Treponema lecithinolyticum ATCC 700332
AGGTTGACCAGAAAAATTAATCAGTTATAATCGGGTAGCCCGTCACATCCTCTACCCGGTCGTTGCAGGTTGACCAGAAAAATTAATCAGTTATAATTTGCCTTTTAGGTCTTTATTGTAATTCGGTTGCAGGTTGACCAGAAAAATTAATCAGTTATAATTTTTTCTTTCAAAAATCGACGGCTTCGCCGGTTGCAGGTTGACCAGAAAAATTAATCAGTTATAATTTGCCTTTTAGGTCTTTATTGTAATTCGGTTGCAGGTTGACCAGAAAAATTAATCAGTTATAATAAATATATATTACAAGACACAAGTGGAAAGGTTGCAGGTTGACCAGAAAAATTAATCAGTTATAATAAGAACCGGGAACGGATTAGCTGCATACCAGTTGCAGGTTGACCAGAAAAATTAATCAGTT
>KI260567.1:188728-199108 GCA_000468055.1 Treponema lecithinolyticum ATCC 700332
GGTTGACCAGAAAAATTAATCAGTTATAATACGTCCGGCACAAATCATTATAATACAAAGAAATGGTTTGTTCCGGACGTGTTATTTTTAAACGAAAATCAGAATAAAAGGAATTGATCCGGCTGCTTTTTTTGTCGTTTTTCCCCTGCATTATAACTAATGATATTGCCATATTGTCTGTCCGTTATTGTAATAATATCAACTTTTCCCTTTGTCGGCAAGTTATCGTGTATCATCCTGTAGTATTTTTCACAGGCATCTTTTCCCGAAAATAATTTTGTATAAATCGAATATTGTACCATTGAAAAGCCGTTATCTAATAAAAAATTTCGAAATTCCGTAGCGTCTTTTCGCTCTTTTTTTTCAATGACCGGCAGGTCGAATAGCACCATCATCCACATAAGCTCATACTTATTCAAAATCAAATCGTGCATTTTCATCTTCGTCCCATAGGGGCAGTTCGATATCCGGTTTTTTGTTTTCCAATGCATGCACATAAGCCTTTGCCATATATTGCATACTTTGAAACGCAGGTGAATTTCCTTCGGTCGTATGGAGTTTTATCCAAAGGACATCGGCGAGCCGCTTCTTTGTTTCCGGTGTAAGTATTTCTTTCCCTTCTTTTTGCAATTGGGTAACGGTAAAATCTACAAGCGGACGATATATTTCAAAGAGATCATCAACAAGGCAAAACTGATTTAAATTATTGTCGTGGTGAATACCGAGCGACGGAAAAAGACCCGCAGCACATATTGCGCGAGCCATGGCCGCCCGCATTACGGCATATCCGTAATTGAGTAGAGAATTGATGCCTTCCTCATTTTTGTCGCGGAGAAAGTCTTTGCCGAATAAAGCTTTCCAATATATCTTTGCCGCATAAGCTTCGCGGTTGTCAGGATCTCCCGATTTTACGAGCAGCGATATTTTATCAACAAGCTTTGCGTTTTCTTTTTTTCCGTCCATATGCAATACTTGTGCTTGATTTTTTATTTTTCGTATAACAATTTGTTGCCAGATTCGTTTTTTGAGCGGCGCCGAGGCTTCTATTTGATTTTTAATAATTTTTGCAAATAGATAATGAGAGGCGATAGGTAAAACCATGCTTTGCGGTGAATAATTCTTACCGCACAGTATTGTAATGCAGCCGTGTTCCGTCAATGCATTTAAGATGTTTTTTGACAAGACAACACTCTGTGCCGAAAGCAACAGTACGCCGATATCGTCAAGCGGTACTTCACCGAGAGTTTCATTTTCATGCTTGATGACTATAAAACCTCGGCTCAGAGCAAGATAGCGGTTTTCTTCATAGATTTCCAAAACTCTGTGTATCACGCCGTATATATTATCGGCAGATACGCAGAAAATTATTATTTTCTGAAAACTCGTCCGATTGGATTAACCGTTACGCTGTGCGCTTTACGCTTTCCGAACAGCACATTTACGGAAATATAATTTTGTCCTTTTTGCGGTTTCCAGCAAGGCTCAAGCATATTATCACTTGTAGCGATAATCCAATCTTTACAGTCCGAAACCGCATATATTGGACGGATGTCGATATTATTATTTGTTGCCGAAAACCCTGCTATTCTGCAAAGATGTGTTGCCCCATTTTCAGTGAACTCGAGGTAGTCGTCTTTATAGAGCATACAGATATACTTTGCCGCGTCGTGCGGTTTTTCCAAGTTTTTCGGTTTGTTATCATCATTGAATTCATCGCGCCTAAAAAATGTTGCTTTATATTCAGGTTCTGCATTTTTCGTCTTTGACGGCACCTGCCAAATGACGGCTGCTAAATAATCTTCCGGACACAGGTAACGGGGGACGGCGGAACTCGTAATCCTAATCGGTGTTTGAACTCTGTTTATACAGCGTACCTTTGCGACGCGGTATTTTTTGCCGGTTTTACCTGCCGCGCTCGGTTTTCCGATCCATTCCGTTTCGGTAAATTTTTGCAGCTGCTCCGCAAAGGACAAATCGGCATGTTCTTTAATAAATGTCTTCAGTTTTTCTTTTATTTTTTCATCGACGATACTGTCTATGTTTTTCTCCGTAAGCGACACTATCGGCGTACGCGAAACATAGTATGTTTTAAAGACGTCCAATTTCGGAAACTCGGTTTTTAATGCGGCTTTTGCTTTTGTTATATCGCCAAGTTCGCGGCGTTTTGTTTCAAACCGAGTACGGATTGCATCGTCCTTTATCGAGGCAATATCATCCGTTTGTATGGAATCGATATCGACTTTTTCAATCTTTTTTATTTTGCCGAGGAGCGTTTCTTTTGAAAGTTTTCCCTGCCGGCCGTGATCGGGTTTGAAACTGACCGTAATATGCTTTACTTTTTCGATCAATTCGCTGCGGAGTACGGGCATTTGCGGCGCTTCAATTCTGTTTTTTAAACGAATTTGATTTAGCCGGGAAATCTCCTGTACGATTGCGCGGTCGATCAATGCGATAACGGAAGCGTCGAGGGCATGATGACGATGGTCATAGCGGTTCTTTTTGTATTGCCCGATTTGATCGTTTTTTAATTCGAAATTCGCTATTTCCGGATCGTCGATTTTCCGTTTTAAAATCGAATCTATATTCCATTTGTCGCGCAGCAGTTTTGTCATACCGCCGTTGACCGACCATACATCTTTGCAAATGCATCGCAAATACCGCAGCGCGGAACGCGAAAGATATGCATTGTCGGTAAGCTGACGCTGTATAAAAGAACTGTCTCTTTCAAATTTTTCCATCGCGTTTTCCGCAAACAGCGCCCTTTTTGCAGGATTTTTTAACGAATTTGCTCTTGAGCAAATTTCATGCCAATTATACCCGTTCGGACTCGAACCGAAAGCTTCAAACGGAGAACGGTCTTTTTTAAATGCATTGCAGCTTGTGTGCGCGATCGTTTTATTTGTTTCGCCGTCAAAAAGTGTGCGTCCGAACGGAAGGATATGTTCTATTTCGATATCCTTTGTAAAAATTTCGGATCCGCTGATCGGCTTTCCGCAATACAGACACTTTCTGCTGAAAGAATCGCTGCCTAATTCTTCCCATAAACGGTATTTTAATCGGTCTTCTCTATTCGGATACGGATTTTTTGTGATCTCTGTAATATTTTTATTGTCCCGTTCATTGCGCTTTTGATTTTCAGTGATTGTTTTTTGAATTCTGTCTTTTGCTTCTCTGCTCGCTTTCAAATCGCGTGAAAGCTCTACGACGATTTGTTGCGGCTTACCGTAGGCTTTTATCAGTGTGTTGACGACGGTACGGGTTTGATTCAGTGCTACATGTACGGTCGGATTGCTTATTTTCCCGTATTTCAATTCAGGTTTCGATTCATCCTGCTCAGGGTGCGCTCCCATCGTGGAGCCGGTTAAAATTACGCCGTAGTAGGGAAGCTCGTTTTCTTCGTGAACCGATTGATCGGCGTATGTATAACCGAGCATCTGAACGGCAACGGTCAGCGGTATTTTGTTTTGTTCCATTTTTTGAACAAGTATCTCCGTCACTTCTTTACACAGCATCGCCGTTCCCGACGGCAGTACGGTTGCGACGATGTTTTTCTTTTGTTCGTCCGTTAAGTCGTATTGCTTGAGTATGGAGATGATTTCCGCATCTTCGTCTGCCGTAATCAGTTTTTCAACGATTCTGTCCTGTTCTGCTAGAGAAAGAGAATCCCATAACTCGCCGAATCTGTTTTTATTGCGCAATTTAACGGCGGTTATATTTCCCTGTAAATATTCCCGTCCGCCTCTTTCCAAATTAAACGTACAGGATTCATCGAGTCTCAGCTCTTTTTTCATTGCTGCAAACGAAAGTTTTTCTTTTTTATCGAGCAGCGAAATCAAGCTGTCCGTTTGAGTGTCCTCGAGAGGAAGCACTTTTCCGTATTCGTCGATGTAATCCATGTTGTATACTTCTTGCAGAATACGGATCTTTTGCGAACAGGGCATTGCTTTAAACGTGCGCTCTTTGTCGGGCATATACCGGCACTTACCGCGCTCCTGCACACGAAGCGGCCGCTGGTAAAACAATTTTTCATGGAGGGCATCCCAGTTTACGTCTCTGTAATAGAGTTCCTGCACTTTGCGGATTGCGTCGAATTCTTCGATATACATTCGGCGAGTCGGATAATAGTTTGAACGGCCGGGCACAAAGCGCATGCCGATATCGCCCGCATCGTTTTCCATTTGAGGCGTTTCCGTATTTTTATGTTTCCACAAAAATTCTCCGAGCGTTCTGTAGCCCGAATCTTTTATCGCTTTTGCAAGGCGTTCGCATTTTTCATTTTGTGATTTTGTGTCGTTTTGACTGTCTTTTTCTTTTTCCTGTACCGCTTCTTTTCTGTTGCTTTTAAATCCGCGCCGGACAGATAAATTAAACAGAACACGGCCGAGTTCATACGGTTCGAGTTTTGCATCCAGCGCTCTTACGCGGAGTTCATAGGGATTTAACGACTTAAGCGCTGTCGCCTGAACCGCATCATTCGGCATCAAACCTTGCTCCTGCAGCAGGCGAAACATCTGCTTTCTGCGCTGTTTCCGTCGATGCAAAATCCGTCGCAATCCGCGTGCAGTTCTGCGTTCCACGGCAAGTGGTTTCTTTGTTTTCGGATCACGGCCGTCGGAAAATATGCGAACGCCCATATCGATAAGTGCATCAGGTTTATTGCTGCCATCCAATGAATATATACACCAGCCGATTGAATTGGTACCCAGATCGAGGCCCAAGCGGTATTTTTGATTTTTGTTATTCATGAAAATAATTATAGCACAAAAGTGTAAAATTGGCAAAAAATATGACCGGAATAAATCAATAAAAAATATTTGACAATAAAATAATTTTGTTGTATGCTATTGCTACTGATTAATTTTTTTGATCAACCTGCTAACAAGGAGTTTTTGACTCCGCAAAATGTTTTTACATTTATTAAAATGTAAAAATTATCACATGAAAAAAGGAAGCTTCGGCTTCCTTTTTGTTTTTATAGGTAAGTAGGCAAAACTTAATGCAGTGGTTTTCCGCTGTTTTGCGCCGCATAGCTGGAATCGAGCGCTGCAGTAAAGACACTTGTTTTATTTTTTTTACTTGTGCAGGCGAAGTGATTGTCGTGCCTTCGTCTTCCACCCTTGCCGTTTACGCTGAAAGTTACGTTGTACTTTGTAGGTTGTGTACTTTTAAGCTTAAACGTTACCTGTATAGTTTACCCGCTGCACTGTCCTTACCTTTGCGAGCATGCTGTCGCTTGCTCCCGTTCTTACTTCAAAGGTTCCTGAACTGCCCGTTTTAACTGCCGCTTTAAAAATGTACGAAAGTCTTGTCAAGCGTGGTTTTAAAAACGAAGGTACGCAAAGCATAATACGGTATTATATGGACTAAATATTTTTTTGACAGGTTGTCAATCCTTTGTATCGGCGGAAAACACCCAAAAAAAATCCGACAATACAAAATACTTTTGAAAAACACTCGCCATTTGCTGTTCGTCTGCTTGTTCAAGACTGCTCAGTCGATCGATATATAAAGCCGGATTCCCATTGTCTTCAATTCCTTGTGCAATAAGACGGGCGCGCGATAAAAGCGTTTGCATGGAAGCACTAGCAATGCCTGTATACCGGTTTTTGATTGTACGTACCAATAACGCTGCCGAATTTTTGCTTGTCTTTGCTGTATTTTCGTTTGTGTCGTCTAAAAGCGGATTTTGCAATTCGCTTTGTAATTGTGCCGCGCATTGGGTAAGCGCTTTTTTTATACCGTCTTTGCTTTTTACTTTGTTAAAGCGCAGCGACGATACCGGATACTTTCCCGTTCCGCTTATTGCCTCTGCCCTTTGCGCAGCACTTGTTTTTTGGTTTTGAAAATACTCGGTAAGCCGTTCCGCCAATTCGTACAACAGTGCGGCAAAAACCGGCTCTTCGGCGCTGCCGCTTGCAGGGCTTTTAAAATATACGTGTGCGGGGTCGGAAAAATCGCTTGTGGGTATCAATTTTGAAGGGCGCGGTCCTGCGAATTCTGCCGGTATATCGGTTAAAAATACGTGGCGCAAGCGAACTGTTTGCTCTCCTGGAGAAAGTACCGGAACCGGCGGTTCTGCTTTTTGCCCGCCGTTTGCTTGCGCTACAGGCAAGTTTGTCAGCCATGTTTTAATCGATTCGTGAATGTTTTTCGGAAAAGCGCCGCACAGTATAAAACCTATTTGTGCATTTTCAAATAAAGATACGCACGCGTGCCGTATTTCTTCGTAACCGACATTTGCCGAAAAATGAGTGCTTTCTGCAAAAAAATCTTCCGCCGCCGTGCCTCCGAATACGGTTTTCATCGCTTGGGCGTACAGTTGGTAATCCAAAGAAGCCCTTTGCATTTTTTGATTATATGTTTGTGCAAGATACAGTTCGTCCGCTTGCGAAATTAAAATGTCGTGCGCTTGCAAAGATGTGCACAGTGTTTGAACTACCGTTTCCGTGTCTTGCGCCGTACAAACGATACTTAGTGACGATGAGGTTAAACCGGTTTCAGTATCGATTTTCGGCATATAGGTAAGGGCGCTGCGTGTGTACAGCAAAATGAATTTTTCTTCAATAACTTTTGCAAGGTTTTGCAGCGCAACGGCTTCAAGTCCTTTTTGAGCACAATCGTGTTTTAATTCGCCGCCGCTTATATTTAGAATACACACAGTCCAAGCCGAATTCGGGATTTCCTGTAAAGTAAGCGGTATGCCGGAGGGAAGGCTGTGAGTTTTTAAAAGCGATTTTGTGTATTCGGCATACTGTTCTATTATGCGGTGTGCTTTTTGTTCGTTTATAACAGTTTCATCGGTTTGCAGACTGTCGGCATTTGAAGCGGTTTTTGCCGCGCTTTGTTTCTTTTTTTGCACTTTTTTTATTTGTTTTGCATACCACGTTCCATTGTCTTTGGTGAGTGTTTGCCATGCATTTTGCGACAGTTTTTTTGCATATATTTTGTGTAAATCGGGGTCTATAAGCATAAAAGTCCACGGTTCGGCAAAAACCGCTTTTATTTGTTCTATACCTAAATTGCGCACATTTTGCTGCCACGAAAAAAAATATTCCGTTCCGCCGTACGCCCACTGTTCGCACAGTGTTTCAATAAAATTCTCCGTGCCGCCGAATACTTGAGAACGTACTAAGACAGCTTTTTCTTTTGCCGCGTTTAAATCGTTTTCATTAATGGATTGCACGGCTTTATTCAGCGTATCGGAAAGGTTTTGTACCGGTCCTGCAGGTCCCGTTTTTTTTGTGATCGTACGCGCTTCAAATAAAGCTTGTACGCTTAAGCGGCTTTCAGCTCCGTCTGCAATAAAAGAAGCCGAAACATTGTTTAACTGCAATGCAGCCAGTTTTGCTTGTAAAATTTCGGCAGCCGCCCATGCAGCTGCGGCGTAAGTGCTGTCTGCTCCCGGCTGCGGTGCGGTATACTGTATTGCCGCTTGTATAAAATCGCTTGAAAAATCTTTTGAAACTAACACAAAACGTCCGCTTCGGGAGGGTTTTGCTTGTACATTGGGTGTGTTTTGTGTTTTTGTATCAGCGAATGCACTCACTTTTCCCTGTGTGTACCCGCGTTCCCAATCAGAAAACTCTTTTTTTACCGTATCGAGCACGATATGTGCCGCTACCGGACCGCTTATAAACAGCGCGCTTTGCTCCGGAACGTACCATGTGCGGGATATATACAAAAGTTTTTGTCTGATTTGTTCTATATTATTATCTGCAAAAACGGCAGGGTCAGCTCCAAAACTTTTTTTCCACGGAAAGCGTGAAAAAAGCTGTGTGTTTACCGTATCGTTTATAAAACCTGCAGGGCTTTCCGCCCATGCTTTTATTTCGGTTTTTAGCGTATTGAATTCGGTGCGCACAGCATTGTCGGAAAACGAAGGATGCTTTAAATTTGCAGCAAGTACCGCGGTAGCTAGAGCAAACGTTTGTGCGGCTGCGGTAAAACTATACACCGATTGCAGTTGGGCACAGCGTGATCTCAAAGCGTTTGCCCCCGCGCGCGCATATGAAAATTCATCGGAAACGCTGCTTTGCCAAAAAAGCCGGCTGTACAGTTCAAAGAAACCGGCGTTTTCTTTATTTTGTCGTTGCCATCCCGCTTTGCACGCATAAGTAAAACTCATTGCCGGAACGGTAAAGTCTTCTTGAACGTATAGCTCAAGTCCGTTTTCCAATGTGTATGCATAAAAACCCTCGGGCACATCATCAGCATATGAGGGAGAACAAATCACATATAAATAAAAAAAAATCAAAAATAAAGCCGAAACTTTTTTTAATACGCTTTGTATACACTGCAGCATAGCTTATTGTACCCGAATAGCTGCATACGGTAAATATGCAACACGCTTTATGACGGATATATTTAAAAAAACTTGCTTTATTTCCGATATTGAAGTATATTGGTTTGAGTACATAATATTTTTTAAAAATACTAGGAGGATGGGGTTATGGACGAAACAAACGTTCCTCTGTCGGAAGACACAAGTGCAAAAGCCGATGTAAGCGCAAAAAAAACTAAAAAGCGTTTTTCAATCCGAAAAAAACTGCTCATTGTTTTTGGTTTACTGCTTTTGGTTGCCGGTTTAACGCAAGGTATGCTTGCCGTTATTATTTCGAAAAAAGCGGTAATCGAAAAGGTTGAAACTCACTTAATTGACAAAGTAGGCGATACTGCCGAAATTTTGGACGGACGAACAACATCGTTTTTCCAGTTTATTGAAGGTATCGCACGTATGCCGCAATTGCGTGACAATGCTATTTCTACCGGAGAAAAAATACGGCTGCTGCAAAAAGAAGCCGCGTTTAATAGTAGTATTCACGATTTGGATTTTTGTGATTTGGACGGTAACCGTCACGCATTAGGCGGTAAAACCATATATGTAGGAGACCGTGATTGGTTTCAAGCGGCGGCAAAGGGAAAACGTTTTGTTTCCGAGCCTTTGGTTTCGCGTTTAACCGGAAATTTCGTTATTGTTTTTGCCGTTCCCATTTATGACGACAAACAGCAAATAGTCGGCGTTTTGGATGCCATTGTCAACGGTTTACAGTTATCCGATGATATTGACGATATCGTAGTCGGTCGAACAGGAAACTGTTATGTGCTCGGTTTAACCGGTACTATACTTGCTCACAAAGATCACCACATGGTAGAACAGCAAACAAATGCTATTGATCAGGCAAAAACGGATGCCAGCTTAAAATCGGTGTCGGATTTTTCGCAGCATGCGCTTGCCGTTGATGAAAGCGAAATCGGTTACTACGACTATAAAGGCGAACAATACATAGCTTCTTATGCTACGATGAAAACAACCGGCTGGACAGTAATTATCCGTGCACCGGTCGATGAATTTATGGGCACGGTAAAAACGCTGCGTATTTCTTTGTATATTATGATAGCTGCTATTTTGCTTGTAGCGCTCGGCATTGTTTTTTTTGTTGCTCAAAAAATGGTAAAACCCATTCAAAATGCCGTGGACGCTTTAAGAGATATTGCACAAGGCGAGGGCGATTTAACCGTACGTTTACCGATTAGGGGTAACGATGAAATAACCGATTTGTCCGAATACTTTAATCAAACCATTTCGAAAATCGGCTCTTCCATTAAATCGGTGGAACAAAACAGCACTGTTATGAAAGAAATCGGCAGCGAGCTTGCAAGCAATATGACACAAACTGCCAGTGCGGTTAATGAAATCAGCGCAAATATCGACGGGGTAAAACGGCAAGCGCTCACACAAAGTGCAAGCGTTACTGAAACGGCAGCAACAATTGAAGAAATTATCCGCACGATAAAACAATTAAACAACAGCATAGAAACGCAAGCTGCAAGCGTTGCACAGTCATCGGCTTCCATAGAGGAAATGGTTGCCAATATCGCATCCATTACGCAAACGCTGGAAAAAACTGATGACAGTATACGCAGTCTTGCAACGGCAACCGCCGACGGTAAAGAAACTTTGCTTAGTTCGAATAGTGTTACGCAAAAAATTGCCGAAGAATCGGGAAGTCTTATGGAAGCTTCCAGCGTTATTCAGCATATTGCCTCTCAAACGAACTTGCTTGCAATGAATGCGGCAATCGAAGCGGCTCACGCAGGAGAAGCGGGAAAGGGTTTTGCCGTTGTTGCAGATGAAATCCGTAAGCTCGCCGAAGAATCGAGTGTGCAAGGTAAAACCATTACCGAAACCTTGCGTACGCTTAGCGGCGAAATTGAAGTTTTGTCGAGCGCATCGCAGACGGTTGAAGAAAAATTCAACGCTATTTTTAATTTGGCTGAAGAAGTAAAATCGATGAGTAACCGTTTAACCGAAGCGATGCGGGAACAGGAAAACGGCAGTAAAGAAGTACTGGCGGCAATAAAAAACATAAACTCGGTAAC
>KI260568.1 GCA_000468055.1 Treponema lecithinolyticum ATCC 700332
AATACGTAGGTACGATCGTGGCAATACAGCTCTAATTTTTTGTGAAAAGCTTTACTGAGGTTGATATTATCGGTTATCAATTTATTTACCGTAGGATTAAAACTCTTATCCGTAAACCCGAGTATACCGCTTGTATCCTCATAACAGCTGAATATATCTTGTTTTTGTGCGCGTATGTCGTACGTTTGTTCAAGTTTTTCATCCCAGTCCAGCCATTGTTTTTCTTTGCTATTGACTGTCGGTGCAAGCTCTAGTGCTCCGGGAATATCAGAGCACAAAGCGGCAAAGTCTTTTTTAGTTGCTCCCAAAATATTTGCTAAGATAATTCCCGGTATATCCCACCAAGCGCTAAAATGCCGTGCACCGCACTTAAAATATGCATAAAACTGTACCGCCCCTTGTACAGGCTGTACACCGTGTATCACCGCTTTTATCTTTTGTGCCGCTTGCGGGTTTTGTCTTAAAAACTCGCGTGCAACCAAACCTCCCATACTGTGTGTAATAATAATCATCTCGTCGGTTTCCTGCTCTTCTTTTATTTTATTATATATGTCTTTTACCTCTGTTGCGGCAATATCATTAATATCTTTTCGCCAATCGTATGCGCACACATACACCGGGTATATGTGCTTTGTTTCCTGATTACGTAACTGTGTTTCCACTGTTTTTAACAGTGTATCATAAAACCCCGATGCGATAGCTGCATAGTTTCTGTCAAGCTGTTCTGTAGTATATGGCTTACTTTTGCCGAATAAATTTTTAGCAGGTTCCGTAATAGGTACCGCCTCAGGCGCATTCGTTATGCCTAATATCTTTCGTTTATCGGATACGTTTTTCCACGATAATCCTATCATATACGATGTTTTATCCGGATCCCAGATTGTTTCTCCGCTGTCCTCATTTTTCAAGCGGCTTCCCATAATACCGGGTAAAAACATAATCGGCACTATTTTTATCTCTTGCTTTTCGTGTACCCATAGCGCAGGTGCAGTATTTGCATGTTCCGTTTCACTCCTTTGGCT
>KI260569.1:0-164697 GCA_000468055.1 Treponema lecithinolyticum ATCC 700332
CCATCTTAAAAAAAAAGACAAAATAAAAAAAAAGACGTATTGTTTTATCGATTATCCTGTACGTCGTCAGCGTTTTCACGCATAACGATATTGAACCTCTTTGCTGTTTTTATACAATTTACATTGCATAAAAGCGGTAAAACACATTGCTGTTTTTTACCGCAGCTTTCTTTTCCGTCCCTATTTATTTCAAATTACCCTGTGCTTTACGCACATATTTTACGGGAAACGCTGTGTAAGCGCACCGTCCGCCCGTAAGGGCGAGTGGGATGACTATAGCATATTACTTTATTTTATGTCAAGCACTTTATCGCTCTTTTTCATAAATTTATCGATTTTTTTTCGCTATGCTCATGCTACAGTCCGCAAGGCAAAGCAAAAATTTCAGTTTCCGGTTTCTTTAACGGAACGTTTATCTATTTCCGCTTTTAAACGCGTAATTTCCGCAACAAGGGGCACAACATCGGTATTTTTTGCACTTACCGACGCTTTTTGCTGCAAAGCAAATAAATCGTACACCAATAATCCCAAATGAGCGATTTCTTTTTTCATCTGATGTTCAAGGCGGCTTAATTCGATTTTTGTTACGCCTTTATCGCCCAATTCTTGAACTTTAGTGCCCGCTTTAAGCAGAGCATCCTGCGAAACGTCGATACCTTTATCGAGCCAGCCTTTCATTTTATTAAAAAAATCATTCATAGTAATCTAAATATACTACTTTTTTTTAATTGCGACTAGCGTAAGATCGTCGAATTGTTCATCTTCTTTTACATCTGTGTATATCATATATTCAGTGCGTAAAGCAGGCTGCGGATGTTCGCTTTGATGCGCACAATACACGGGATATTGCTTAAAATGCTTTTTTAAAAACGCATCGACTTTTTTATCAACTGACGCATGATCGTAAGAACCGGCAAGCGGGTCTTTGTACAAGCGGAACACTTTTTCCACCGCTACAAGCGCCATAACGGCATCTTCCGGAGAGCTCTCGCAATTTGAAAAATCAAAATCGAATCCGTAATCCTGATACGTTTCCGGATCGCTTTTTTTAACCAAAGAATATATGCCTTTTTTAAACACAGCTTCAATAACGGCGTTTACCCGTTCGGCGGACATTTCTTCTCCGTCAACAACGCTCGCTCCTCTAGTATGCATATACATAATGTAATCGTACAAAGCGTTATCCATTTTACCAATAAAGCTCAGCATTTTTTCAGGACAGGTTAAATCGATAAAGCGTTTAACTGACGAAATAATATGGGCGCGGTATTTTTTTTCTTGCGGAAAAAGCCGCACATATTCGCTTGCCGCCTTTTGAGGCTTTTTGCAAAAATCGGCATATAAGTGCGGGTCTGCAATCAGCCGCGCTTTTTTTAATAAAAACTCTTTTAGATCGGCGCTCAAGGTTTTTTCAAAATCCGTATAATGTGTACTTGAACGCAAATCCCGGCTTAGCGAAGTCAGTTTTAAGTATTCGCTATAGCCTGCTTCCTGCTCTTTGCTAACGGCTATATTTGTTCCGTCGCGGAATCTGAGCGTTTTGCCGTTTTTGTCGCGGTACAAGCGCTTTGCTTCTTCAATACCGTCGGTATACAAAAATAATACGTCTCCTTTATCCACGTGCAGTTTTTCAATCGGATAGCCGCCTTTCATTTCAACCAAGTCCGAAGAAAACACCCCTGCGGTAGGAGTACTGGGCAATACGATTGTCTTTTTTTGTTTACTTGAAGCATCGTAAACGTGAATTAAATTATCGCCGGCATTGCAAAAATAAAAATCTCCGGCAACACTGTCAAACACGGCTAAGGTAAAGGCTGCGAATTTGCCGAACAAATTTCTGTTTACCAAGTGGTCGTTTATTTTATATACGAGAGGCGCCAAATTCGTTCCGTTTTTTTGAAAGTTCCAATCATTAAAATATTCGGTAAATAAAGCGGCAACTTCCGCCATAATAAGGGCTGCAGGAGAACCTTTACCCGATACGTCGACTTTTATAACGGCGTAGTGGCGATCGTCCAATTTGCGGAAATCGAAGTAGTCTCCGGAAACGCCTTTTGCTCCTTCGTAGTATCCGAAAAACTGCGCAT
Organism: Treponema lecithinolyticum ATCC 700332; assembly: GCA_000468055.1. Taxonomy (GTDB): domain Bacteria; phylum Spirochaetota; class Spirochaetia; order Treponematales; family Treponemataceae; genus Treponema_C; species Treponema_C lecithinolyticum. The sequence continues at coordinate 2,088 of KI260569.1, forward strand.
TTTCAGTGTCTAAATGACCGACCGATTGTTTTATTTTTTTACCGTCAACCACAACTTCATCAAGCGGCAAAAAAGCTCTTTGCACTTCCTTACCACCGAGAAGCATATTTTCATTTACCGCAGCTTCCACCAATGCGCGGGTCATATCGTTTACATTTTCTCCCAGCAAACCGATTTCATCTCGTGTTAAAACTTCCAATTCCTTTTGGGCTAAAACCGTTTTATCTCCGGTATCGCGTATCATTGCTACGTGAAAAGCTATGCGGCGGATCGGATTTATAATAACCGTTGCAAGCACTAAAGAACCGGCAATTCCCATAACGATGGCTATAAAAGTTATAATCGCGGCAGTAAAAATAACGGTAAATGTAGCTTTACGCATAGATTCTATAAGCTGTTCGGTGCTTATTCTCATCAGCACAACAGATCGCACGTACACGCGCTCGGTCCCTTTGCGGTACAATACCGGTTTATAAAACAAATAATCGCTTACATCGGTGTCCAAACGGATATTATTAAACCGGGGCATGGAACCGGCGCCTTTATCCGACAGTTTGCTCAATTTATCCGTAAGCGTTTGCGTAAGGGCTGCGTTTGCCGTTTGAATGTCGGTGCGCCGTGCAATCGATACAGGATCCGTTTTTAAAGCAAGGGCAATACCTTCTGCAGTTAAAGAAGCAATGTCATTGGTAATTACACTCACTTGATCTTCAGCTTCGGCATTCAATTCAGCAATTTTTTGCAATATGGGAAGCACTCCGGCATCGGTAAAACGCGAAGAACCGAGCGTAAGGGTGCTGCTGTCTATTTTTTTTTCGATATCCGGATCATTTGATGCCCACACATAATTGACGTTTGTGTTTGTACCGTCCGCAGGCAATCCTAAAATAGTTGCATAGCGTATTTCTTTCATCGATTGAATTTGATTTAATAAAAGTCCCAATTCAAGGACGTTTTGACCGGGCATATAATTTTTTACACCGGAAGAAAAACTTTCCATAAGGACGGCTACCCGCTCTTCCAATCCTTTTGCAAGCGTCGTTTCTTGCGTGCGCACAAACACAAAGCCCAAGGGGATTGAAACCGCAGCGGCAATCAGTAAAACCAATATCGAAATAAAGTACATCATTTTATATTTTAAACTTATTCCGCGCTGTTTTAATTCAATAGCTTTTTGTTTTTGTTCCGTCGACATAACATCTCCTGTAATCAAAAGCCGCACTTCCCGTCCGACCAGCAGAGTATCTTTAAGTAGCGCAAGCAAACCGCGAAGTGTAAAAAAAAGTCCTGCAAGTGTAAATACAAATATCGTCCACAATACGATATCGCTCATTTGAACTGTATACCGGTAAAACGATATATACTCTTTCCAAGCCGGTATAAAGCGGTACGTATAATTTCCCGTTTTTACCGTTCCCGTTTGAGTAATTGTTACCAAGGGGTCGGACACATACAAACCGCGCTGCGGATGACGTAACAGTATGCGGTATGTACCGCTGTCCAAATCAAAAAATTGAATGTCTTCTATTTTTCTGTCCGAAACGACTTTAAAATCGCCGGCGTTCAAATCAAACACTTTATCGTAAGGAGCTTTTCCGTCTTGATCCAAATAAACGGCTGTAATCGTACCGCCTGCGGTAAAGCCTTTGCCTAAAATATCGAGCGCAACACGTCCGTATGAATCGGTTTGGGTATATGCAGCCGTAATTGCGGTAAACGGTATGTATTTATTCAAATAAACGGGTATACGGGATACTTTACCGATATTTCCTGCCGTATCGACTGCCGCAACCGAAAAAAGGTATATGCCGTTTTCATGATTTTTCCAATCCGCCCTCGGATATACACTCATAATTTTTGAAGGAAGTTTTTCCGAATATGCGCCCAATGCGCTTTCGGTATAAGATTTGGGGCGCTTTCGGTAATCCTGCAGCGACGCAATGTACTGCAAAGAATATGTATAGCCTGCAATTACATCGTCGTCGTCCGCCGCTGTCCAGTCTATATGAAAACTGTTCGACTTAACATAGCCTTTATCGTCCAAATCGGGTGCGGTTATCTGCGGCGCTTCCGGCGGTGTAGTATCGCGGTAATAAGTTAACAAAGCGCTTTTTGACCAGTTTCCCGCATTGTCCGCTATTTTTACTTTTAAGTACCACAATCCGTCTTCGCCGGCAAGAGCAACAACATTCGGATGCAGTAAAAAATTCATAATTTGTTCAGGCGGCTCTTCTTTCGGATCTTTACTCATCAGCCATGAATAGCCGGCAATACCGGAAGAATCTTCAGGTACGCTGATATGGGCACTGATTTTTTCGCCGGGAGCGCGCTCTGCGTTTTTAAAAGACAGCGGCGTTAACGACGGCGGCAAAACCGAATGATCCGCCGAAAGACGGGCGACTCTATAGCCGCGCGGCATTTTTTGCTCCCAAAAAATATGCAATTCCCTACCCTTATCAGTAACGAGCGGACAGCCGAAAGCGGAAGATACTCCGTTTAACGAAATGGGTGATTCTTCCCACAGCATACCGTTTTGGCGGGCAAGATAAATCTTTTCAACACCGCGCCGCGTGTCTCCCCATAAAGCAAACAGTTCGTTTCGGTAAGAAAACAAAACAGGCTGGTGCGAAGCGACATTATCGGGAGAAAGCTGTTGAATCTTTCCGCTTATGCGACCTTCTTTTGTCAGCTCCGCCAAAACGATAACCGATTTATCAGATAAAGGTTTTGAGCGCTCCCATATTAAATAGGTTTTGCCGTCAAACACGTACAAAAACGGACGCTGGTTTGTATACCCGCTTAAGGGAACATCGGACGAAGAGTCCGCTGTAACCAACACCGGTTCGCTCCATCGAAAACCTCCGTTGTCCGTATACGAAGAATACAGCTGATAGGTAATGCGGTTATTTGCAGTATAGGTAGATTGAAACACAATCATTTCCCGTTTTCCGGAAACGGAACTAAAATGCGGAACAAACGAATTGGGTAAATTTTTGGACGGTGCAAAAGCTTGCAATTCCGACCATGTTTTACCGTCGGCAGATAAAGCGAACTTTAACGAAAAGTTTTGTTCGTTTCCCTGCGCTGCAAACAGCATAAAATCGCCCGAAACGGTACTGAAAACGCGCGGTGCAACAACAGAAGGTCCGCTTTGTTCAAACTGCGTTTCAACAAAATTTTGCCCCAAATTGTCCGATGTAAATACCGAAATGCTTTTACTGCCCGAAAGCGCACATACACAAATACGCCCCTTGCGCCCTACGGCAACGGAAAATAAATTGGGAACTTTGCCGGTATAGGGAAAAGGACCTGCAAAACGCGGCCTCATAACCCATTGCAAAGCAGAGCCGTCTACCGAAACGCATGCGGAAAGCCATATTTCGCCTTTATTGCCGCCCGTTTCCTGAACTTCTTGCCACACCACAACGGACACGCCTTCGTTTTCCGCCGCCGCGGGAAAACGTCCCGCAGACGAACCAAGCGGCACAGGGCTTTCCCAATACAATTCTTGCGCGCTTAAAGGCAACAGCAATGAAAAAAATAAAACAATATATAAAACCGTTTTAAAAAACGAAGCACGCATGTTCACAGCAGTGAATCCACCTTTTGTTTTAAATCGATAATTTTTGCCGAGCGGCGCAATTTGGGGTCCTGCCACAAAGCACCGACTATAGCGGCAGCAGTAATGGTATTGCCTTTGGAAAGTTCCAATATCGCTTGCTGGTACATTTCTTCTTTTTCCGCCGTAAGAACAACAAGTGATTGCCCGCCCATCGCCGTTTTAATCCGGTCTGCCAAAACCATCGCATCGGTATTTTCCGGATTCAGCGAAAGCGCTTCGGTTAAGCGGCTTAAAGCATCGTTTAATGCAATTTCATCGCGCGCTTTTGTTTGATACAAACGCCGCGCTTCGTTTACCAATTGATTCGACCTCTCAAGCTTGTTTTTGTCCGGCGGCGGAATAACGATTCCCAAATCCACTTCTATATCGTAAATCAGTTTTTTAAGATTCGGATACGCCGGATTGATTTCGTATAAATCTTTTAAATCCGCATACGCTTTGTATATGTCTTTTTTACTTGTATACTCGTTGCGTGCCGTATTAAAGCGCTGCGCAAAGTGAATTTTAAAAGAATCCGGATCGGTTAATTGATCTATGCGCAATGTTAAAAGGCTTGCTTCTTTATTAAGCGGGTATAAAACCTGTACGTCTTTTATTTTTTCACGTGCGGTTTTAAGATCCGCAATACCGTTTGAACGTGAACCTTTTTTCAAATTTTGGCTGCCTTTATCAAAGTATTGATGTGCAATAAGCAGCGTTTGACTCATTTCAGGATACAGCGGGTCGGTTTCGGGAATGGTTCTTCCCGTTTGTATGGACAGCGCGTTTCCGATAAGAGCTTTTAAATTCATCAATTCGGAGTTCGGATCGACGTTTGTAGTCGACCAACGGCTTTCCGCTTGCAATACCAATTCTTCGGCTTGTTCAAAATTACCGTTATAATACTGCAAGCGCGATTCGGTAATCAAGCGCCGCACGTCGCGGATAACTTTTTCGTTTTCTCGCCGTACGATTTCAAGACCGAGCTCATCAAGTTTTCGGTCGGTACGCAAGCGTAACTCTGCCGAATCTTGGTACAAAAGCGATTCGTTGTATTTACTGCGCGCCTTTTCCAATGCGCGTTTGCCGGAAGTAAAGTCTTCTCGCTTAAGGGCGGCTTGAGCTTGCTCATATTTTAAGTCGGCATCCGTTTTTGCTTGCTGCGCCATTAAAGTACGCATTTGAGCTGTTTCGGCTGATTTAATCAAGCGGTTTTGCAAATCGCTTAAATAGGCTATATCGGAAGAAGAAGAACTTACTTGCAAAGCATAAACATCGGAGCCTGGATTGCGCCGTACCGGAACCGCAGGTGCGTCGGCAAGCACTTTAAAACGCGCTTTTAATATATCGATATCCGAGGCCAAGTCTTTTTTTATAGTATTTAAAGCAATTAAAGCTTCGGCAGGGCGCGAAACTGTATTTCTGTCTAAACTTTCGTTTATAAGTGCAACAGCGTCGTTATAAGAGTTTGTATATTTTTCTTTAACCAAAGCCGAAGAACCGGCATAAAACGAAGATAAATTTTCCCACGCGGCAACGGTTTGCGCTTTATTTTCGGCGGAAACGGCGGTAAAATCGCCGATAAGCGCTAAATACAAATCTTCCCACGGAGGAGCTGTAAAATCGACGGAAGCAAGATGTTGCGAATCAGCAAAAGATACGGTAAATATTTCACGCGTTTTGCGCAGTTTTGCAGTAGACACTTCAGTACTTTGTAAAGACTTTAACCTTTTTTCGCCGTATCTACTCACCGTTTGAGCATACGCATTGTCCGCTCCTTTGGCAACGGATGTTGCCGGCGATGGCACAGGAACAGCTTCATAGCGCTTTTTATCGGCAACAAAACTGCGGCTTTCGGTAAACACATGCTCGGCTTCAACGATTAACTCTTTATGATAATCCAAAGAAGCAATATAGGTTTGCACGGTAGTTTTGCCGGCAGCTTTTGAGCCGGTAAGCAAATCATATAAAGAGGCAAAACTTTTGCCCATTTCGTCAACTTGCACCAATCTTTGCAAGCGGTTAAAAGTACTGTCCGAAAGAGAGGCTATGTGTTCCGGAGTTTTTTGCGCAAGATCGGCGGCCGAATCGTTTGTGTATTTTTCTATCATCGCCGTTAAAAGCGATTGGGAGCGTGAACACAGCTGCTCCCACTGTATATCCATTGCGGTAACGATTCCCGTATTGGCATTGGTTTCGCGCCCCAACAGCAAGCGGTATGCAAAGGGTAAAAAAGAAGCTTCGGTTAATTCAGGCTGTTTTTTTTGCATATCCAAAAAAACATCCCGAAAATAGGTTCCCGCTTGCATGTGCACATTACGCATTGCCGCATATTTTTTTAAAAGTTCTTCAAGCGTTTTATATGAATTGAGCGAAGAACCTATATCGTAAGCACGCAAATCGGAATTAAAACGTTCAAAGGCATTGGACAGCGCATTTTTATGCTTTCATATTCATTCAATGCGCTAAATATATTTTGCAGTTTGTTTTTTACTTCTTTGCCCAGTTCACTGTCTTGATGTTTTTCAAAAAACTCCGCTTGATAAATGGTAAACCCGTCGGCAAAGCGGCGCGCAGCGGCGGTATAGCGTTTTTGTGTTAAAAGCCGGGCACCATCATCCATAATACCGTCAAATACGGCGCGGTAATAGGTAAACTGCGCAGCTGTTTTTGTTTCTTTAATAAAACGCAGCTCTTCTTCCCCCAAAGCTTTTTCACGGCTTTCGAGGCGTGCGATAAGAAACAGTTTTTTTTCGTCGTTAAGCGGTTCGTCAACAATAACACGCAATAAATCTTCGGTAAGACCGATATAATCACCGCGCATTTTTAAAATTCTTTTTATTTTCCGTTGCGCGCCGTCAAAATCTTTGGGATTTTTTTGTATGTACGCACTTATTATCGTAAGCGCTTCGTCCAAACGCCCCTCTTCAATAAGCGCATCAACGCCCGACAAACCGCCCTCGCTTTTTGTACGCGGCGATATATTCAAAGCGACGAGAAAAATAAAAATAACGGCTGCTGTTCGTTTTTTAATACACGGCTCCCATTTGTTTTATTATAACACAAATCCACAATATTTAAAAGTATCCATTTTCTGTATTATTTTCGGTTTCTTTTAGATAAAAAGTAGTGAAAAAATTCCGAAAATAGAGTATGCTTAATGTAATGACTGTACGCATGTATATGCACATAAAAAAAATATTTTTTTGCATACTCGGCTTTTGTACGTTCGCATCAGCTTTTTTAAGCGCAGCTGAAAACGGCACAGTCCATGAATCGATTATTAAAGCATTCGGTTTATTAAAAGATCCGAACGCCGCTCTTACCTCGTTCCGCTCACTGCACATCCCCTACGGCGGTCGCTGCGAAGCAATGGGAAGCGCTTTTACCGCTATGGCAGACGACGTATCGTTTTTTGAATACAACCCTGCAGCAAGCTGTGTACTTGAACACACCGAAGCAGCGCTTTTTCACAATTTTTGGATTGCAGACTCCGCCGTAGATACTGCAGCTTTTACACGGCGCAACGGAAACTTCGGCTGGGGCAGCGCTTTAAAAAGTTTTTACGTACCCTTTACCGAATACAATATTTTCGGCGGGCGCGCCTCAAAAGGATATTATTCGGAAACCACGGCAGCTTTTAACGGATCGTATAATTTTTTAGCCGGTTACACGTTTAAAGGAATTGCGCTCGGTACCAACCTTAAAACTTCATTTAGGGGCGTACCCGACTACAGCGATAATCTTACCGGTCATATTATAAGCGACAGCGGTCTTGTGCAATCGGGACTCGCTTTGATGGCGGACGTTGGAGTATTGCTCCGCTTTAACATAGGAAAACTATACACTTCACGCGATCCGAACTTTAATATCGGTTTTGCAATGCACAATGCGGGATGTTCGTGGACAGGCTTTGGAAAAAAAGTTGTGTTGGACGATCCGCTGCCGACTGATTTTTCCGCCGGTATTGCATACAGGATAATCGAAAATCTTGTTTTTACTGCAGATTTCCGCCAGCCGCTTAATATGTATAATCCCAAAAAATCAGAACGCTGGAGTATTGCAGCGGGAACGGAAGTAAACATCACCGATTTTTTTGCTTTGCAAGCGGGCATACTGTTAAAAGGCGCAAATCCTAAAATAAGCTTCGGCTCATCTTTAGCTTGGAAAAAACTGAGCTTTAACGCAACATATTCGCTTGATTTAACTTCGTCTTTAAATCCGATAAACAAACTGAGTTTGGCGGTAAAAATGGATTTCGGCGACGGAGGAAGAAAAGTATTGCAAAACCGTGCCGACAAACTCTACATTGAAGGCATAGATTACTACACCCAAGGCGAATTTGAAAAAGCAATTGAAAAATGGAAAGAAGTACTTGTATTATTTCCGCGCTTTGACCCTGCAAAACAGGGAATTACAACGGCACAAAATTCAATTGCTTTAAGAAAAAAAATACGCGATGTGCAAAAACTGTACTAAGCGCACAAAGATTGTATTTTGTGCCGGTTTTGCAAAAGCGCTCGTATCTCTGCTGCTTTGTCGGTGGGGTGTTTTTAGCGCTTTTTACCGAATATCCGGTAGTTTATCCAAGGAAAAAACGGATAATCTTTTTCAGTAGTGGTAAGCCATTCGGTACTGATACAATTTGCTCCCAAAGAATCATATACTGTAGAAAAGCCGAGCACGGCGTGTTTGAAAATTCTTGCCGCATAGTCCGCATGCATATTTTCGTGCACCATGCGCGGCCAATCGGAACTTTGAGCAACAAAGATTTGCCGTGCCGCCAAATTAAGCGAGCGCTCTTTTAATCCGGTATCTTTCGGAAAACGTCCTGCCAAATCAATCATACGCTCGGCAGCCTTTAAAGCGTAGCGGAACATATTGCTGTTCGAGCGGTCCAATAAATTTTCGGCAAAACCGGAACCTTCGGCAGCGCTCATAAACGGCCGTATTTTTTGCACTTCTTCGGAATCTTTTAAAAGATGCACGCACTGCTTGCATGTAATGTCGGTGCACTCGGCTGCCGCTCTAAATACTTGTTCCAGCCACTTTATGCCCTCGTACCAATTTTGCCCCAAAGAACGGGCACGTACGGTGCACACTAAAGAAACATCTGTTCCCAATTGTACGGCAGCCTTTTCCAAACGCTGTACTTTTTCGTCTAAAAACGAGCGGGCGTCGCACAGTGTTTGTTTGTCCGCCGCATGCAAATTGTAAACGCTGTCCCGGTCTTTTTGCGACCAGTATTTTAAACCGGTAGCGCAGCGCTTTTTACGTCCTGCCCAAAATCCGTTTAAAGCGGCTGCAGACGCTTCAAAGCCGATATCCCTGTTTTGATTGCGGTACACCGGATTTGACGCAAAAGCTTCGGCTATATCAAAAGGCGTTTTAGGATCGCGCCCGAAAACGTTAAGAGAATTCGCACATTGCGCAGGGGCAAATATCCCCTTTTGCGGCAAGGGGTCGGCAAATAAAAAACCGTGGGAATCGAGCACAGTGTATGCAAAACCGTATTTACGGATATTTTTTTCCAAACCGTTGGTATAGCCCATAGACGGCAGCCAAAAACCTTCCGCCCGCGCGCCGAAATAGTTGCGGTGCGATATTAAGCCCGCTTCAATTTGAGCATCTATCGCTTCAGGAATACTTGCATAGTGCGGTAAAAAGCAAAACGAAGCTGCCGTCGCAAGCAGTTCTATGTATCCCGATGAAGCAAATTGCGCAAACTGCGGTAAAAGCATTCCCTGACACAGGTCAGCAAAAAAATGCTTTTTGTCTTTTAATTGCTTAACATAATTTTTTGCCAACGAAGCCAGCGTCCGCTCGTCTTTTACGCGCTCAATTTCCCGCTCGCCTATGTCAATCAATTTATCCAAATACAAAGCGTATTCTTCTTGAACGAGCGGATCGTCCAACAACGCACAAAGCGGGGGGCTGATTACCAACGAAAAATGAAAAGGTATTTTATCTTTTTCCAGATTTTTCATCATGCGCAGCAGCGGAATATAGGTATCGGTAATCGCGGGAAAAAGCGTATTATTCCATATATCGGGAATATCCTGCTTAAGGCAGCGGGTATAGGGTTGATGAGCAACCAATACAAAAGCTAAAGATTTTTTCAGTTTTCGTTTTTGCATATGTTATACGCCGAAAAGCAAAGATTGACGGTGTTCGTTGTAATGAAAACGAAGTAAATCGGGCAAACCGGACAAAACAAATACCGGATCAAAGTCCTGATAAATTGAATCGGCATCGATGCTGCCGTGCCGCCGGGGAAGTAAAATTAAGTCGGAACAAGCAAGCTGCATATCCGTATGTTTTTTTATTTTTGCCCGCAAAGCAATACGGATTGCACTCGCACAAAATGACAGCAAAACATACTGTTCTCTGTCTTTATTTGCAACCGATATATCGAATTCGTCCGCAGGTTTTTTATCCGAAGTATCGGTAAAACAAAACACATGCAGCACAAAACCGTCGAACGACGGCATTTTAGCTATTTTATGGAAATCGGAATTTTTAATATCCCAACATACATAACACCACACCGGATTGCAAAGCACGGCGTACACTTTGTTTTCGTTGTACGAAGCGGGCAGTTCCGTTTGTTGTGCTTTGTCCGCTTTTTTTTCACTTTCCTGTAAATCGGGAATGGGAGGTTTGTCGTATTCGGCAGCCGCTTCCAAAAGTTCGGAAATAACAAAGCGCCGATTTAAATCTTCCGGCATATCGATACCGTAATCATCCGCTAAATTGTTTAAATCCTCAGACGACAGAGTTTCAAGATATGAGCGGGTAATGTTGATCCTCTCCATAATTATTCCATGTTATATGTTTTCGCCGATTCTATCAAGAGGAAATACACATTCTTCTAAAAAAGCGACAGCGTATGTACTATGTGATCGGGAAGCGGTATATCGATACGAGGCGGCACCTTACCTGCAGCTTCGCTAAAGCGCAAACATACGGCGGCAAGGTGCAGTTTTTTTATGCCGAAAGCGCTGCGCAGCACACGGTTTAATTTAAAATCTCCGTATTTATCGTCGCCGGCAATAGGCGCTCCTTGTGCGGCAAGGTGAATACGTAATTGATGCATACGTCCGGTTCCCAGCGTTAAACGGACTAAAGAAAGCCGGACGGCGGATCCGTCCGTAAAAACGCCGCCGCTCGCAGTTTCGGCTGCAGGCGCGCCGAACGCTTTAAGCGAGCTAAACGATTCGGGTGCACTGGGCGCTCCGCTCAAACACACATCGGCAGATTTTTCTACCGTAAAATACGTCAGCGCGCTTTTTTGCTTTTTTTTATATTCAACTGCCGAATCGATAGTGCCGGAGCGCTTAAAAAAACTTCCGGCACACACAGCGTAATATTCTTTTGTTACCGCTTTCGACGCTATCAAATTCGTCCACTTTGAAGCTGCCGCAGGATTTTTTGCCGTAATCAAAAGACCGGCGGTATCCTTATCCAAACGGTGTACAAGGTACACTTTGCTTTTTGTTTGTTCGGCAAGCACGGTATCTACCGAAAAGCTCACCCCTGAGCCGCCTTGAACCGCAAGACCGGAAGGTTTATTTATAATACGAATTTCATTATTTTCATATATAATCGGCAATAAAATCATCCGAAAAAGTATATGGAATAAATTGATTTGCCGCAAGGGTATGCTTTATTATTACACCTATTACACCGCGCTGCAAAAGGATGTAAAATGAATTCAATACGTAAAAATGCCGCAAAAGCGGCGCTGCTCAGTATTCTTTTAATCGCATGTGCTACAGCTGCAGTATATGCAGAACAACTGCATTCTCCCACCTGGGGCTACTACATAGACATTCCCGAAGGCTTTGAACTGAGCGCCAAACAGGGAAAAGAAAACTATCAATTTGTGCACAGCCTTTTTCCGGCGACACTCGTTATTCAATCGTGGAAAAAAGGACGCTATGCAAACACCGAAGAAGCAGTCAAAACATCTTTACAAAAGCTAAAGGCATCAGGCGACATAGAAAAAATACACTGGCGCTCAAACGAATGTGCCCTTTCCCTTTTTGATATGCAGCTTGCAGGCGTTAGCTACCGAGGTTGGGCTGCGTGCACACCGCTTGAAGCAAACAAAGGTTTAACCCTGCTTTTATGTTATTGTCCGAGCCAAAACTTTGAAGCGCTGCAGCAATTGATTGTTTCCGCAATCGACGCTTTTTCTCCGGACGCCGGCGCTCTGCACGAAATCGGTATTCTTACTTCATACGCATACCCCAAACAAGGCGATATGCCCGTTACACTCAAAATCGGCGGTAAAAACATACAAACAGCTATCGACAGCTCGGACATTGAAGCAAGCGAATTTGTAATTGAACGCGAATACGCGGTTTTGAAAGCCTTTGCCTCAAGTCCGCTGTGGAAAAAAGCGTGGCAGCGCTATTACCGCATGGTATATCGCGATTCATACAAACGGCTCGAAAAAACCGCCTTTTGTGTATACAACGCACTCGGCACGGCAAGCACGGGAAACACAGGTGCGAGCAAAACCGGTGCAGAAAACATCGGCAAGACCGGTACGGGCAGCAGCTCCGGAACAGGAAACTCCGGTTCCGGCAGCACAAAAGCGCAAGAAGATGCCGACAGAGCTTTGGCACAAACCCTTCTCAGCTGGGTTCAAAACTTCCCATACGAAAGAGAACAAAATTCGAGCGATTTTACCGCACTTCCTGCAATCCTTACGGGAAAAGCTTCCGATTGCGACAGCCGTGCGCTTTTACTCGCAGTCCTAATGTCGCAGATGAATTACAAAACAATGATGTTTGTGTCCGCCGAATACAGCCATGCTTTGTTCGGTATAGACATACCGGGAAAAGGCGCGCGCCTCGAAGAAAACGGTATCCGCTATTTATTGGGAGAAACAACCGGAAAAGTGGACATCGGCTTAGTGCCGCAAGATATGAGCGATATGTCCAAATGGATAGCAATAAGCGGACTTTTTTAGCTCATCAATGCGGCAGCTAAAACGGAACTTGCCGAATTCCAATCTTCCTGCGTAAGCAATTTATATGCTTCGGAAGCCGAAGAAGATTTGAGTAACCCGTTGCGTAAATCCTGATTTTTTAATTTAGTGCTAAAAAACGACAATGTTTGCAAATAATACGCATGCTGATTGTATGCTGCGGCAATCATAAACAAAAGTCGCACGGGCATATCGTCTATCGTTTGAAAATCAATAATATCGACTTTACTGATACCGACAGACATAACAAGGTCGGTAACGGATGCCAAGCGCACGTGGGGAATGGCAATGGAACAGCCGATAGCGGTAGACATTAATTCTTCGCGCTTTAAAATTTCGCTCGATAATTCCTGCGCATCTTTTACTTGCGGAGCGGTAGTTAAATTCTCTGCAAGTTCAATGAGTGCATCGTGTTTTGTAGAATGATTTAAAAAAATTATTCTATCCGGAGAAAGAATATTTTTTACCTGAATGCGGTTCCCCGATGAAGCCGGTTTAGTACCGCCGGAAAGGCGTTCGTTTACCCAATTTTCAATTTCCGATTTTTTAAAGCGCCATACGGTTCCTATTTTACCCGAAGGGATTTCCCCCTTTTGCGCCCAGTCGTACACGGTTCGTTCCGAAACCCTCAAATATTTTGCAACTTCTTCTATTGTGAGAATATCGTCTTTCACCGCAAACTCCTCGTGTACACGAATACTTTTGTATTATTTTGCATTGTTTGCGTTCCTTTGTCAACCCTTGCCCATATCTGTCAACCTTATGCCGACAGTACGGTACGGCGGCAAACCGTCAAAAAAAGTGCTCAGCTTTTAAAACGGACAATCAGCCGCCGTAGCCGGCAAAAAAGTTTAACCGTTGCGGATAACCGCTTGAGCGGCAGCCAAACGAGCGATTGGAACGCGGTACGGAGAGCAAGACACGTAGTTTAAGCCGGCTCGGTAGCAAAAATCGATGGTATCCGGATCTCCTCCGTGTTCGCCGCAAATCCCCAGCTTTAACTCGGGCTTTACGCTCCGCGATTTTCGGCGGGCAATGTTTATCAGTTCGCCTACCCCTTCTTCATCAAGGGTTTTAAACGGATCGTTCATCAATACGTCTTTTACCAAGTACGAAGTAAGGAATTTTCCCGCATCGTCGCGGCTGAACGCAAAGGTCATTTGGGTTAAGTCGTTTGTGCCGAAACTGAAAAAATCCGCATATTCGGCAAGTTTATCGGCAAGCAGCGCCGCACGCGGAACTTCAATCATCGTACCGATTTTTATGTCGAACTTTACTTTTTCTTCTTCAAAAATACGGTTGATAATCGCTTGCGCTTGTCCGCGTATAATACTCAATTCGTCGTTGTCGCAGACAATCGGAATCATAATTTCGCACTGTACGGCAATTTTGCGTTTAATGCAGTCCGCGGCGGCGCGCGTAATAGCTTCAACTTGCATTTCATAAATTTCAGGATAGGTAATCGCCAAACGGCAGCCACGATGACCGAGCATGGGGTTCATTTCGTGTAACGCATCCAATTTTGCCGACAATTTTTGACAATCGATGTGCATAATGTCGGCAAGCTCTTCGCGTTCCGTTTGCGTGTGCGGAATAAATTCGTGAAGCGGCGGATCCAAAAGGCGCACGGTTACCGGACGTCCGTTCATAGCTTCAAAAATACCCACAAAATCCTTTTTTTGCAGCGGTAAAATATTCGATAAAGCTTCGCGGCGCTGTTCTTCCGTATCCGAAGCAATCATCGCGCGGAAGTGTATTAACTTATCGCGGTCAAAAAACATGTGTTCGGTGCGGCACAGCCCTATACCTTCGGCGCCGAAATCGAACGCGTGCTTGGCATCGGAAGGCTGGTCGGCATTTGCACGCACGCTAAAACCTTTTATGGCATTACCATCGGTACCGGTGCGCAACGAAGCATTGCGCACTTCATCGCACCAGCCGAGGAAGGTGTTTAATCTGTCCGAAATTTCGGCATCGGTAAGCGGCAGTTGACCTTCGTACACACAGCCGGTAGAACCGTCTATAGTAATAAAATCTCCGCGCTGAAAACTTTTACCGTTTATAAACACTTCCGCGCCTGAAAAAAGCACTTCCGAAGCGCCGCATACGCAGGGAGTTCCCATACCGCGCGCAACGACGGCGGCATGGCTGGTCATACCGCCGGTAGCGGTTAATACACCTTCGGATACCGCCATACCGGTAATATCTTCGGGGCTGGTATCTTTGCGCACCAAAATAACTTTGTGTCCTTTTTGTACCCACGAATCCGCTTCGTCTGCCGTGTATACAATTTGACCGCATGCAGCCCCCGGCGAAGCGTTTAAACCTTTGGTAAGCGGTTGTACTTTTTTTACCGCAGCGGGGTCTATCATGGGGTGCAAAAGCTGATCGAGCTGTTCAGGAGACACACGCATAACGGCAGTCTTTTTATCTATAAGCTTTTCTTCGACCATATCGACAGCGCATTTTACCGCCGCTTGTCCGGTACGTTTACCGCTTCTCGTTTGCAAAATAAACAATTTGCCCTGCTGTACGGTAAATTCCATATCCTGCATATCGCGGTAGTGTTTTTCGAGCCGGTCCCGTATGGCAACCAGCTCGGCATACACTTCTTTGTTTTCTCCGGCAAGCTTATCGATTGTTTCAGGGGTGCGGATTCCGGCTACAACGTCTTCGCCTTGCGCATTCATTAAATATTCGCCGTAAAATTTATTTTCGCCGGTAGACGGGTCGCGGCTAAAACAAACACCGGTACCCGAATCGTTTCCGAAGTTACCGAATACCATTGATTGAATATTTACCGCAGTTCCGGCAAGTCCGCGGATACTGTTTAAAGCGCGGTATTTTATAGCGCGTTCGTTCATCCACGAACCGAATACGGCATTGATTGCGCCCCACATTTGGTCAACCGGATTTTGAGGAAAATCGTTGCCTGTATGTTTTTTATACACGGCTTTATACTGCGCAACCACTTGTTTTAAGTCTTCGCTGTCAAGCTCTGTATCCAGTTTTACACCTTTTGAAGTTTTTACATCGGTTAAAATATTTTCAAACTCTTCTGCAGGGACTCCCATTGCAACGTCGCCGAACATTTGAATAAAACGCCGATATGCATCCCATGCAAAGCGGGGATTTTTTGTTTTTGCCGACAATCCTTCAACAGCTTTGTCGTTCATTCCCAAATTCAAAATAGTGTCCATCATACCGGGCATGGACAAGGCAGCACCGGAACGCACCGAAACCAACAAGGGATCTTCGGCATCTCCGAGTTTTTTACCCATCAATTTTTCCAAACGCTGTAAGTGCTCGCTTACTTCCGCATTGAGCGTTTCAGGATATTTTTTCCCATTTTCGTAGTATAATTTACAAACTTCGGTTGAAATGGTAAAACCGGGCGGTACCGGAATACCCAAATTAGTCATTTCGGCAAGATTTGCCCCCTTTCCGCCGAGCGCATCTTTCATAGACGCATCGCCTTCGGCTTTTCCGCTGCCGAAAAAATAGACAAACTTTGTCTTTGTCATTCAGTGCTCCTTAATAAATTCCTCATTAGTATCCTGAGTATATTACATTGAAAAAAAAACGCTGTCAATGTATAATAAAAATCTATGATACAATCGGCACATACAAAGGCGCTCGCAGCTGTTTTTACCCTGCTGTATTTTTTTATTTCATGCCGTTCGATAAATCCCGAGCGACTCACCGCCTTTCCGGACAAAGCACAACAATCGCAAAAAGGAAAAAACACGCGCTCGGAGCTGTCTGCGCCGAAAAAAAAGCCGCTTAACTTAAGCTTTGCAGGCGATATTATGGCACACAATGTAAATTTCCGCATGAAAAACTACGCACTTATTTACGAAGATATTGCGCCGCTTTTAAAAGAAAACGATGTATGCTTTGCCAACCTTGAAACTCCAGTATGCGAAACACGTGAATACCAAAGCTATCCGTGTTTTAACGTACACGCCGAATACGTACAAGCGGCAATCGATGCGGGATTTAACGTATTTTCGCTTGCAAACAACCATACCAACGATCAAGGAAAAGAAGGTATAGAAGGCAGCGCCGCTTTTTTTGCACACGTACGCGGGCAAAAGGTATACAGTGCCGGACTTAAACAACCGGGCAGCGCCGAGCTCAGCTATGAAGTAATCGAATGCCGAGGATGGAAAATTCTATTTGCTGCAGTTACCCAATTGGTAAACCAAAACGCGTACACTTCTTTATTCGATTTTTACCCCGACACAAAAGAGGGAACGGCGCGCCTTATCGAGCAAATACGGCTTTTAAAAGAAAAACAACCGTGCGACCTTTTTGTACTTAGCGTTCACACAAACGACAGCGAATATGTACTTGAAATAAGCGAAAAACGAAAAAAACAATTGCACGAATTGCTCGACGCCGGAGCCGATATCGTGTGGGCAAACCACGCACACGTAAGCAAAAGTTGGGAATCCGTATACGATACCAATGGAAAAAAAACAAAGCTGATTATGTACGGGCTCGGAAATACGATTTCGGGGCAAAATCCGGTATACAATTTTGAAAATCCCGAACACCCTTACGAATATACGGGAACCGGTTTTATTATAAACGTAACAGTAGATTCCGATACTTCGGATAAACAAGGAATTATAGTTTCGGCTATCAATCCGGTTATTATTGCAACTCACATAGACGGAAACTACAACTTTATTATCAAGCGTTTAACCGCTGATTTTATCGCTTCGCAAAACGCCAAGCTTTCGCGTTACTACACAGCGCGGCTGAATTTAATGAAAAAGATACAGGACATAGGCGAATGCAAAAAATAGACTATCGCTTACTTCCCGTTTACGAGCAAAAAGACCGCATACTTAAAGCGCTTGAAGAACACCAAGCAGTTGTTGTGCAAAGTCCGACCGGTTCGGGAAAAACAACACAGCTTCCCGTTATTTTGTATGAAGCATCTTATGCGCACACGGGCATGATTGCGGTAACGCAGCCGCGAAGAATTGCAGCTCTTTCGGTAAGCGAATTTATTGCAAAACAATTGAATACAACGTACCCCGGTTTGGTCGGCTATAAAATGCGCTTTGAAGACAAAACCGATTTTTCCACAAAAATAAAAATAATGACCGACGGTATTTTATTGCAGGAAATGAAACTCGATCCGTGGCTTTCGCGCTATTCGGTTGTTATGGTAGACGAAGCGCACGAGCGCAGTTTAAACATAGACTTTGTATTGGGACTTTTAAAACGCGTGCTTGCCGAACGCAAAGATTTTAAAGTTATCATCTCTTCGGCAACAATGAACGCACAAGCGTTTTCCGATTATTTTAACGCTTGTCCGGTAGTAACCATAGATACGATTACCTACCCCGTTACTTTGGTATACGACCCGCCTGCAATACCGGCAAGCACGGCAAGCCCGAGCGCAGCCGAAAGCCTTTTGTTAAAAATAGAACAAACGGTTGAACGCGTATTGGACAGTAAATACCAAGGGGATATGCTGTGTTTTTTGCCGGGTGAAAAAATCATAAAAGACTGCATACGGCGTTTAAGTCATGCTTCATTTTCCCGGCGCATTCATTTAGTGCCCTTGTACGGACGGCTGGCAAAAGAAGAACAAGAGCGCGTATTCGACAACGCTCCGTTTGCTCGGAAAAAACTGGTTGTTGCCACCAATATAGCGGAAACCAGTTTAACCATTCCCGGCATTACCACGGTTATAGACACGGGGCTTGCAAAGTTAAACTATTACAATCCGCGCACGTTTACTTCCAGCTTAAACGAAACCGCTGTTTCCAAAGCTTCGTGCAACCAGCGCAAAGGCAGAGCCGGCAGAACGCAAAGCGGCGTTTGCTACCGTTTGTATTCCAGAAAAGATTACGACAGCCGCAGTTTATACACGCTCGAAGAAATTTACCGTACTGACCTTTCCGAAGTGGTATTACGTATGGCTGAATTGGGTATAAGCGATTTTGAGCACTTTGATTTTATTTCTCCGCCGGGAACCGAAGGGCTTATAGGCGGCATGGAAACGCTTAATTTACTCGGCGCGCTCGAAAAAGACCGCAGTTTATCGAAGATAGGCAAATTGATGGTTGAATTTCCGCTTATGCCGCGCCAAAGCCGCATTATCGTAGAAGCCATCTTAAACTATCCCGATGTTATGGACGAAGTGCTTACTGCCGCTGCATTTTTATCGGCGCAAAGCCCCTTTGTACTTCCCGGCGGCGAAGAAACGGATGCGCGGCGAGCCCACCACGAATTCCGCGATATGCGCGGCGATTTTATGTCTTACGTAAAAATTTTAAACTTGTACGAACAGGCAAAAAACAAAAGCCGCTTTTGTACCAAAAACTATTTGGACGAAAGAGTAATGGCTGAAATCGTAAACATAAAAGAACAGCTGTCTCAAATAGTCGGAAGCATGGGCATTCCCGTTACCGGCGGCGGCAAGACCGACGATTATTTAACGTGTATTGCCGCAGGAATGATTCAATTTATCTGTATCCGCGAGGGAAAAGAAAACTACCGCAGCCTTACTGCCGAGCACATACAAATTCATCCGGGTTCCTGTATGTTCAGAAGCGATCCGCTGTACATCGTTGCAGGAGAAATCGTACGCACATCGAGGATGTTTGCAATGTCGGTTTCGCCGCTTACCCGCTCCGTTTTGTCGCGCTTGGATGATACCATTATTGAACGCCTTGAACGCGTAGTCAGCCGCAAACGGAGCGGCAAAACTGAACGTACCGCTACCGGCTGCACCGCCGGGCAGCGCAGCGCAAAACGCGGCGGCGGAGAAAAAACGCGCGCGGCAGCAGACAGCCGCAGACAATCAGGTAAAAACCAAGACAAAGCCGGCGACACAAAAGCCGAAAGTATAACGATAGGCGGCATTTCTTTTGCCTTACAAAAAATAAAAGGGAAAAAACACGTCGTTATGCCCTTTGATTTATTAAAAAAAGCTGCATACGCCGAAGAAAATCCGGGACGCCTTGCGCAAGCCGGAAAACTGAAAGTAAAAGTGCAATACGGGTCCTACACTGTACTGTGCGGAGAAAAACTTAGTCTTGCGCTGCGCCTTGCCAAAGAGCTCGACTTTAAACCGCTCAGCGAAACGGAGTGGAAGCGCAGCGCTAATTTTACATGCGGGGCGCAAAACGACAATTTAACAGCTTCCTTACAGTGCGTACTGAAAACAGCACCGCTTAAAACCAAAGGTAAAGAATTGGGATTTGTGTGTTTGTTTACGGACGGCAAGGGCACGTATTGGTTTAAAGTATGTAAAAATTTTACAAGCGCGCTGAATGAAAGTTTATCGAGTTTGGAAGTGCTTGCCGACGAATGTACAAACGATATGGCTGAAGAAAAAAAAGAAATTATCAACCGTTTGTACCGCACATTGAGCGGTTTGTATGAATAAACTATATAAATGCGTCGAGCGCTTCACACAAAAAGCGATTTAAAAACAGCATTCCTTTTTCGTTTAAGCGGTAAAAACCGCCGGACCGTTCGGCTAATTCTTTATCCTGCCATCTTTTAAATACTGCACCTAAGACGTTTTCAATCGGAAAACCGAACCGTTTAAAAAACTCTTTTGCGCTTACGCCTTCAAACAAACGAAAGCCCATCATTAAAAACTCGGCAATACGCGTTTTGGTATCGAGTATTTCCGTATGCATAATATCGCTCGGAATATCTTGCAGCCGATGCAATTTTTGTACGCCGGAACCGAGCCAATATGCAATGTATGCGTCTATATGTTCGGTTCCGGTAAACCGGACGCCGCCTACCGTTCCCGAAGCGGCAACTCCCAAACCGATATAATCGTTCATATGCCAATACGCGCTGTTGTGTATGCTTTGGCAGCCGTCAAGCGCAAAATTGGAAACTTCGTAGTGGCGGTAACCTGCTTGTATAAGCATTTTACTTCCGGCTATCCACTGCCGGTCGGCTTTATCTTCGTCCCAATCGAGCGTTCCGTTTTGTATACTCCGTTGTAACGGCGTACCATCTTCTATGCTCAGCGCATACAATGAAAGATGGTCGGGCTTATATAAAAGCACTTCGTTTAAACCGCCGACAAAAGAGTCCATGCTTAAAAGCGGTAAACCGGCGATAAGGTCGCATGAAAACCGGCGGCGGCTTTGTTGTCCGCTGCTGCTTTGCGCTCTGTTAGCGCCGCATTTGCTATGCAAACGCCATTCGCACAAGTTTTCTAAAGCTTTGCGCACTTGCAGCGCATTGCTTCGCCGTCCTATACACAAAAGCACCCTATCGTCAAGCGTTTGAACACCTGCGGAAATACGGTTAACACCTGCACCCGCGGCGGCGGCAAGGTACGGGTTTATGCCGTGTCCATCACGTAATTGAATATCGGCACAGTTAACTTCAAGAGTAGTTTCCGCAGCTGAATCTAAAGGGCACAAAGCGGTTAAACCGCTGATAAGCGTGTGTAATTGTTTTTCGCTTAATAAACCGGGGGTGCCGCCGCCGATGTATATACTGTTCCATACGCCGAAACCGTACAAACGCTGCATAAAAGCGGCTTGTGCAAGCAGCGCGTGCACATATTCATCGGGTACCGGATACTTTCCTAAAACGCTCTTTGAATAAAACGCACAGTATGTACATTTTGAGCGGCAAAAAGGTATGTGTATATAAGCATACATCAGTACAGTTTTTTTATTTTATTAAGAGGATAATATTGCAGCAATGCTTTGCCGCTTATGCGATCTTGTGTGAGCACGCCGAACAAACGCGAATCTGCCGAAGATACTCTGTTATCGCTTAATACAAAGTATTCGTTTTCGCGTAATACAATACTGTCGGTAGAACTTTGAATTCCCATAGCACTGTCCCATACGGCAGGCACACCTTCGGCGGTAATGGTGTAATCCGTTTCGGAAAGTTCAAATTCGGTTAAAAAATGGACGCTCCCGTAGGGCTTTATGTACGCAACGGAGTCTTTAATATACAAGGTATCTTTAGGAAGTCCGATTAAGCGGAATATCCCTTGTGCAGGATAGACGGCAAGCGACTTTTCAAATAACTGCACTTTTTGAAAACTAATCATACGCACGACAAGGGCAAGCGCTTTTTTTAAAAAATTCAATTTAGGCGGTTCTGAAAGCAGCCATACGCGAACGATTTCGCCCCGTTTTGCACTCGCTACATTAAGCATTTCCATTTTGCTTTGAAACAGCGGCTGCACAAATACCGCAGCGTTTTTAGATACCGCAGGTTCCATTCCGGAAGACAACACAACAACGGGACATATAATAAAACGGAAAATCAATTGCAAACACAATAAAATCGCCATAAATATAAGTACGATAAACAAAATCTTTTTTTTCAATTCCCGTTTACGCGTAAAAACAAAATCGTATGAAGTTTCCGTCATAAAAACAGCATAACATATAGCGCTTTTCATTACAATCCGAATTTTCAAAAAAAAATTGTCTTTTTTTTAAACAAGGTGTATAATACGTTAATCGAGTTTACA
This sequence comes from Treponema lecithinolyticum ATCC 700332, assembly GCA_000468055.1. Taxonomy (GTDB): domain Bacteria; phylum Spirochaetota; class Spirochaetia; order Treponematales; family Treponemataceae; genus Treponema_C; species Treponema_C lecithinolyticum. The sequence goes on from KI260569.1 coordinate 24,183, forward strand.
GAGGAGTTTTGTGTGGTTAAAGTATTATCGATTATTCTCGGCGGGGGCAAAGGTACCAGATTGTACCCGCTTACCAAAGAGCGTTCAAAACCTGCCGTCCCTTTCGGCGGCAAACACCGCATCGTAGATATTCCCATTTCAAATTGTATTAATTCAGGTTTTAAGCAAATCTATCTTTTAACCCAATTTAATTCAGCGTCGCTTCACATGCACATAGCTTCTGCGTACAACTTTGACCGATTTTCGCACGGTTTTGTAGAAATATTGGCAGCAGAGCAAACCCTTGAACATTCAGGATGGTATGAGGGAACCGCAGACGCTGTGCGCAAAAACTTTATTCACTTTAAAACGCAGCGTCCTACACATTATATCATTCTTTCCGGCGACCAATTATACCAAATGGATTTGAATGCATACTTAAATTACCACATACAAAATTCCGCCCAAATAACCATAGCTACAACTGCGGTAAACCGCCAAGACGCTTCCGGTTTCGGCATTATGAAAGTGGATAAAAACTGTGCTATAACAGCTTTTATGGAAAAACCGGCTCCCGAAACGGATATAAGCGACTGGATAATTCCCGACGAAAGCAGAACTCCCGGAGCAAGGGATGGCAAAGACTATCTTGCTTCTATGGGTATTTATATTTTTGACGCACAGGTTTTGGAAGAAGCGTTAAACAACAACTATACCGATTTCGGCAAAGAAGTTATTCCCATGGCTATAAAAAAATACAAAGTGTTTTCATACATTTACGACGGCTATTGGGAAGATATCGGTACTATAAAAAGTTTTTATGACGCAACGATAGACTTGGCTTCGGTAACGCCTAAATTCAATTTCTACGATGAAAACAAACCGATTTTTACCAAACCGAGAAATCTTCCGCCGTCCAAAACAAACCATGCAGTTATGACCCGTTCAACAGCAAGCGAGGGCTGCGTTATAACCGAAGCTACCATTACGGATTCGGTTATAGGGATTCGCAGCGTTATAGAAAGTAATTCCGTTTTAGAAGGCGTGGTATGCATGGGCGCCGACTTTTACGAAACCGAGGAACAAAAACGTCACAACCGCAGCAAAGGCATTCCCGACATCGGTATCGGACGCAACACCCGTATACGGCGCGCCATTATCGATAAAAATGCCCGTATCGGCAACAACTGTACAATCGGCTGCAGCGCCCCGCTTGCGGATGGCGAAACGGAACAGTATTCAGTTGCCGACGGCATTATCGTTATAAAGAAAAATGCCGTCATACCGGATAATACCGTTATTTAATTTTAGCACGTTACGCTTAACGCACGCGGCGCAAAAATGCGTCTTTAAAGCCCCATGCAATAAAGCGTTTTAATACAACGGGATACTCGTCTTTATTAAGCGGTCCGATAAGCACTTGATAAGCGCCGCTGATTTTTTCCGACGCTGCAAGACGCACCGGATATTTGTCGGCAAACCGATCCAAGACACGGGCAATATTTGCCGCATCTTTGTACGCGGCAAGCTGGACACAGTACGCTCCCGTACCAAACTCGCGTATATCGTTGATAACGTATTTTCGTATATCGGCATAATTAAAGCCTGCCGTTTCTTCAATCGGCGGTTTTTCTTCGCTTTCACTGCCGAACATCGCGGAATCCGGTTCAACGGCGCTTTCATTTTGCATAGCCGTATCGTCAAAAGTCGGCGGCGGATTTTCATCGGCAGGAAGCAATACGTTCGGTACCGACTCGGCGGCGCTTGTTTCGCTTACATTTTTGCTTGCAACATCATCCGGTACAACATCATCAGCGCTTGTTTCCGTTTTTGTAACAACGAGATTTTCCTGTTCAGTCATGCTGTTTTTTTCCGGCAATACCGTTTCCGGCATAGGCTCGTCGGATACCAAAGAACTTTGTTCCGCCGCGCCGTCCATAACGCTAGGTACATCATCGTATTCGGGAATATTGATTTTATCCGGCTGTGCAGCACTTTCCGTTTTTGTGCTTTGTGCACTTGAAGGTGCCGCATCAGCAAAAGGCGTAAAGACTTTATCGTTTGCTCCGTCGGCAGGTTCGTCTACCATTGCAACAGCGTTATTTTCGTCGGCAGCATTCATATTGTACTGTTCACCGTCATCCGGCAGCGGCTGTTCGGTTAATTGATTTTCATAAGCGGAATTCATCGCTTTGGATAAAACCGACAATTCCATGTCGCCGCCGTTTTTTGTTATTTGTACGACGCTGTTGGAATCTTTTTCGATAAACAAGCGTTTTGCCGTTTCTTGCGACAGCACTGCAGCAATCCCTTCGGAAGTGCTGAATGTGGAAAAAACCATAGCTTCAACGCTTACCTTTGCCGACGGATTGGTAATGATTACCGAATCGCCGGGTAAAAAAGCCGCAGCTTTTATATACAATCCGGGTGGCAGTTCGCCTGAAGCGGCTACCAACGCTCTGCCGTCCAAAGACGGTTTTGAAGCCGATGTAAACAGTACTACCGCTGCCATACACACGGCGCTTAGTATAATATGTTTTTTCATCTTGTTACTCCCCTCTCGTCGTAACGACGTATCGCAGTTTCAATATCCGAACCGAGTTCTCCGGCAAAACGCTTAAGCGCTCGCACGTCGGTTTCTGCTTCGTATTTAACGGGCACGATATTTTTTTTATCGGCAATAACGCCGGCATTTTTCAAACGCACAATGCGCCATTCTATACTTTTTATATCGTCAAAAATAACTCCGGCAGGATTTTCAGGTACCGTAGTCGTATAATTTACGGTAACTTGCACTAAATATTCAAAAAAGCCTTCTTTACCGTTTTTCAGTGCTTGTTTAAAAGCTTCGTTTACATCATTAGGATTTTGAACGCCGGCTTCGCTTGACACAATATAGCCGCGGTCGAATAAAATACCGAGAATCCCGCTTTCCAAAATAAAAGTCGTTTCCCTTAAAGTTTCCACCGCGCTGTCGTTTTGGCACATAAAAACGCTTACCGAAGAAGCAAAGGTATAAAAAGGCACACATAAAAACAGCAAAAAAAACAAGCCGCACGGCTTTTTATTCATGATATAACTCCCGTTTTTATTGTCGGTTTTTTTTTACCTTAACTAAAGCATTCATTATTGTTTTAAAACATGTAAAAAACTATACAACGGCTATTGACGCATAAAACGATTTTTGATATTATACGCAAAAGGGCGCTTAGCTCAGCTGGTACGAGCGTTTGGTTTACACCCAAAATGTCGGCGGTTCGATCCCGTCAGCGCCCAATATAATTGCTTGTGGTGTGTTTATTGAGCCGTAAGATTTATGCTATTGCAGGGGGTTCTGTTTGTTTTATTTGTGCAGGTGTTTTTTGTGCCGATAAAACAATACCCATTGAGCGCAATACGTTAAGAACCGTTATAAATGACGGGTTACCCTTTTCGGATAAAGAAGTATAAAGCGCTTCGCGTGTAACCCCTATTTCTTTTGCAAGTTTTGTCATTCCTTTAGAACGGGCGATTGCACCTATTACATTGATAACGTCAACGGGTTCCCCTTCTTCGAGGGCGGTAGACAAATAGAGTATAACATCTTCGGGGGTTTTTATATAATCCGCCATGTCCCAATCAGTTACTTTCATTTTTTACAACCTCCATTGCTATTTTATATGCCTGTTGTATATCTTTTTCTTGTGTCGATTTGTCGCCGGCACAAAGCAAAATGATAATCTCTCGGTTTTGTTTTTTATAGTAAATACGAAACCCTTTGCTATAATGAATTCGTAATTCAGAGATACCTTTTCCGACAGGTTTACAATCACAGCTATAGCCTTTTGAAAGACGGTCTACGTGCATGTTTATAATGGCTTGTGTTTTATTATCTTTTATTTTTGTAAGCCATGTTTCAAATATTTGCGTTTTCCGTATCTTCATTACAATCAAATTGTAATATATAAATTACAATTTTGTCAAGTCAATATATGTATATGTTACTGATTTATTTTCTCTAGCTATGCTGCCGGGCGTATATTCTTGCGAAAAAAATATCAGTGCGTTACAAAGCAGCTTATAAACTTTCACGTGCAATAAACCGAGTTGAAAGTTCTGCATGTAGCGGAAAAACTGTGTCTTCGGGAAAATCGTTTTTCATCAGTTTATCCAGCAATTCCACCGCATACGCACCCGCTTGTGCTCTTTCTATTTTAACGCTGGAAAGCTGTGGAAACGTATAAGAGCACAAACGCGAATTGTCAAATCCGATAATCGACACGTCATGCGGTATCGTCCGCCCCGCACGTTTTATGCCTTCCATAACCGCACACGCAATTATGTCCGTTATGCAAAACACGCCGTCGGGAACAGCAACATCAGCAGACGATAGCGAAAAACGTTTTTGAATGCACGCAATCAGTTCATCTTCGCCGGCACACTGCGATATAACGGAAGCATCGGTAAGCGGTAAACCGTATTCGGCACATTGATCAGCAAAACCGCGGTAGCGCTCATCGCTTTGCAGCGCGTATTGACTGGTATTATAATTTCCAAAGCGGTCGACAAACAGCAATTTTTTTCTTCCGCGTTCGTACAAAGCTCTCACGCACGAGCGCGCCCCTTCATATAATCCGGTATGAATACATGCATAGCGTCCTTTTAAATGCTCATAATGCCGTATAGCAAACAGTACCAGAGGTATTCCCGTTTGTATCAGTTTTTGTATGTTTTTTTCGGCAAAGGATGCAGAAGCAACAACAATTCCGTCAAAAAAACGCTCGTAAATACGGCGCACAAAAAAATCGTCGTTGTGGTCTGAACATAATGAAATAAAATAACCTTTGCCGTACGCCGTGCGGTCCATGGCGCTGATAATTTCTCCGAAGTGTTCACTTCCGATATCATCGGCTATAAATAAAATATGATTTGTTTTTTTGCCTTTAAGCGCACGGGCAAAAGTATTCGGACTGTAATGCAGCTTGGCGACGGCTTTTTCAACGGCGCGGCGTTTTTCGGCGGCTACGTAGCGGTTAGCGTTTATAACGTATGATACGATTGTTTCGCTCACCCCGGCTTCTTTTGCAACATCGGCACGGCTTGAGCGCCCGCGCTTTTTTTCCATATACGTTATATTTGACCGGCAGGCTTTTTTGCCTTGTTTTTATAGCGCACAAACTCTTTAATTTCCAAGCCGGTATCGTAATCAAGCTGACGGTTTTCTCCGGGACCTTCGGGTCTTTGACGGGTATAGCCGTCCACTTCCCATTCGGGTGCGGTATACTCTTTGTTCCAAGGGCGAACTTTCCACTGATAACCGCGATAAGGGTCGCGCGTATCGTTCATAAAATCCAAAATGCGCCGGTGAAGCTCGTCTCTGATTTGCTCGCAGCCTTTTGTTTTAATAAGATTTTTTAGTTCTGCTCTGTCATGCACCGTATCGTACAGTTCATCGGTATCGTCCAAAAGATGAAGCGCCATTTTATGCGTATCGGTAACGGCTGCTCTCATAAATTGCAAACCGCCGAACCCGTCGTGATCGACTTCGTAGCGGTGAAATTCAACAAATACCGTATCTTTAAAAGGCGTGTTCGGCTTTTCAATTATAGGTCGCATAGTTTTTCCCTGCAAAACGGGCGGAATATCACAGTCGAAATAATCGAGCAAAGTCGGCAATATATCGATATGGCTTGTTACTCCGTGATGAACCGCTCCTTTGGGAGAGCGGCAGTATGCACCGCCTTTTATAATCATAGGAATATGAGCGATTTCTTCGTATACGGAAGGTCCTTTTTGGGTTAACGAATGTGCACCGAGTGCTTCGCCGTGATCGGATGTAAATATAATCATAGCGTCAGGTGCCAAGCGTTCGACAGCCTTTATAATTTTTCCTATTTCGTAATCGGCAAAAGAATTACAGCCTAAAAAAAGGCGCGGTTTTATATGCACGTTTTGTTTGTCTTCGTGTAAAGTTTTACCCGCCCACAGCTTTTGATAAAACGGTTTTTCTTCAAGCGTATCGTAAAAGTTTTCGCCTTTTGGCATTTCGTAATCTTTGTACATGGAAGCATAGGGTTCGGGACATAAATAAGGCTGGTGCGGCTCGTCAAAAGATACGGTTAAAAAAAAGTCTTCGCTGCCGTGTTTATTCAAAAAAGAAAGGGCACGTTCGGTACAGCGGTGTGCAAAGGTAAAGCTTTCGTCTATACCTTCCAAAGAAGACGCTTCTTTTCGTGAATATTCGCGCAATTCGGGCGATAATTCTTCCAAATAGCAGCGCATGTCGTACCAATAGTCGCTGTCGTAACCGGCAGGGCATATACCGTTTCCAAAATAGTCGCCGCCGTCTAAATGCCATTTTCCGATATATGCGCTATGAACGCCGGCTTGCTGCAAGTACTCTCCTGCCGTTTTTATACCGGCGCCTAAGGGCATACAGTTTGAAATACTGCCGTTTGAATGCGGAAACAGTCCGGTAAAAATCGCACTGCGTGCAGGACCGCATACCGGCTGACATGAATAAGTTTTTTCAAAACGGACGCCTTTGGAAGCAAGGTCGTCCAAACAAGGCGTTTTCATAGCGGGAAAACCGTAACAGCCGACCATGTCGAACCGGGTCGTATCGGTCATAATAAAAACAACTTGTTTTTTAGGTGTCATACACAGCCTCCGCACAGTTTTTTGTACACTGCTGTGTATAATTATAAATTCTAAATATACGGCTGTCAAGTTTTTTTGCAAGAGAGGGTCTAAAACTTTTAAGTTTTTGCCCTCCCCTTGCGCTTAACAGCCGTTTGAATTTTTTATACTTTCTTTATTTTTCCGTTTTATTTTTCCGCATTAATGGTATCGGAAGCTATTTTTGCCCCGTAAACCGCTGCGGACAATACCGTACCGGTTGTAGGATATTCATTGTTTACAAAGTTTCCGATTATCAATTCGCCTACGGCATACAAATTGGGAATGGGATTTCCCGCTTCATTTACAACTTGCGCGTATTCGTTTACTTTTAAACCTTTTATCGTACCGATAACCGTCGGTTTGACCGGTACCGCATAAAAAGGAGCTTGCAAAATCGGCGTCATTTGTTTATTTTTAAGACCGAATTCGGCATTTTCTCCTTTTGAATATGCGCTGTTGTATTTTTCAACCGTTTGTATAAGGTTGTTTTTGTCGACGCCGAGTTTTTCCGCTAAAAGTTCAATCGTATCGGCTTTTGTACACAGATTTTCTTCAACAGCTTTTTCCAAATTTGCATTGATGTCGCTGCGGGACGAATCAAATAAGCCGTATGCGGTTTTATCTTGAATTTTATTTAATTCTTGATGCACTTCAGCGTAATAGCGTTTTTCGTTTACAAAACGGCTGCCGTCTTTATTGATATAAAAGGCAGTTAATCTTACCAAACTGCCAATATTGCCGACATAGCCGTAGTTTTCGTTTAATCCCCAAATGCCGAGTACGCCGTTACCGGTAAGCTGTGCTCCTGTTTTTAATGCCATTTCAATGCCGTCTCCGGTTGTCCCCAAACCGCTAAAGCGCACGTTATCGGCAAAATCGGGATTGTACTCTTTCATCATTGATTCGTTTCTGGTAAACCCGCCGGTTGCCAAAATCGTTTTTTTTGCTTTTATTGTAAAGCGTTTACCCTTGCTTTCTGCCGTTACGCCGACTACGTTTGCATTTTCAACGATTAAGTCGATTGCACGGGTATTAAACATAATCTCCACGTTTTTCGACTTTAAAAGTTCAGCAAATTTGGCAATCATTGCAGGACCTTCGCCGTCAATGGTCAAACATACCAGTTCAGGGTAGTTCGGAGTTCCGCCGATAAGTCTTTCATTGCTGAACGGCATACCGTACGAAATCAGCTGGTCAACCGTTTTTCCCGATACGGCAATAAGATTTTTCAAAAGTTTTTCGTTAAAATCCTGTGAACGGTCTTTTTCTCTGTAATAAGCCAAGAGTTTTTCGGCGCTTAAACCTTTTCCCGTAGCTTTATTAATTGAAGAATCGACTGCCCACAAAAAGCCCTTTGCACGGATAGACGTACCGCCGAGCGCAGGCATTTTTTCAAGCAAAACAACTTTACCCTGAGAGCTAAGTTCCAAAGCACTCATTAAACCGCCTGCTCCGCCGCCGACTACCACATAATCGGCATTCACCGAACCTGAATGCGCCGTTTTAGTGCACGACGCCGCACCCACTGCCAGTGCGCACACACAAGATACGCACAAAACCGTTGTCAGTACTTTTTTCAAAATACATCCCTCCTGTTTGCTTCAGTAGAATATATATCGGCTTCACACAAGCCGAAACCCTCTTGAGGGTATTTTTCTCCTAAACCTTTCGGTTCAACATGAATAACAATGTCGTACACGTTGGCAATACTTTTTCTTACCGCATTTCCCACCTCTTCGGCTTTTTTATGAGCGTCCAGCACTGACATATCGGGCGGCAATTCAATATCCAAATCGATATCCCAGCACGAAGCTATTTTTCGTATTCTGGCACGGTGCGGGTTGGTTACACCGTCTACCGAGCGGACGGCGTCAAAAAGCTGGCGGTACAAAAGCTTGTCGGTGTTACCGTCCATCAATTCCGTATTCATTTCCAAAAAAATAGCTATACCGTTTTTCATAATCCACACACCCACAAAAAAAGCGGCAACAGGATCGAGTACGGGAAACTTAAATATCAGTGCGCACAAAATACCGGTAAACACGGATACGGAAATAACCACATCCGAAAGCATATTTTTAGCATTTGCCGATATCATAGCACTGTTAGCTTTTTTTCCCAAAACATATTGCGAATAGGTTAAGGCTAATTTTCCGCCAATCGATACAAACGATACGATTACTGCGGAAACCGGCGGAAGCGCTGTTTCGGGCACAGTCCGGAAAAAAGCAAACAAGCTTTTAGCGGCGGCAAGCGTTAATTGAGCGCCTGCAAAAAAAATAACAAAGGACAACACCATGGTGCCGGTAGTTTCCGCCCTGCCGTGCCCCCACGGGTGCTCTTTATCCGACGGGCGCGAAATTATAAAACTTACGGCAAGCGTCATACACGAAATTGCAACATCTCCGGCTGAATCCAAACCGTCCGCCAATACGGCAAGCGTTCCGGTAAGCGCGCCGACAATCAATTTTAAACTGCTTAAAACCAAATTGCCTGCAAGCGCCGTAATGCTTGCCAAGCGGATAAGCTTAAGGCGTTTTGTATCGATATTCGGCTGAAGGGGGATGTTTTCCATAGGCTTAACTATATACTATACGGCGCATAAAATCCAGAGTACGGCGCGCGGCGCAATAGTGCGGCATAACGCAAAACGTCCGGTTTCACACCACGGTACGGTACCGGAGTACTTACAAGTATTACCGAGCGCTTCGGCATTTTTTGTACAAAAGGCGGAACAACAGCAAACCTACAAGCGGAAAAACGGCATAGGAAGCAAACAGCACTTGATAGCCGAATTTATCGACTGTAATACCGCCGAGCGCATTACCCAGCACTTTTGCAAGACCTGCAACGCCGACCGAATACAGCACTTGAGCCAAAACGCCGTGTTCTTTTTTATTTGCGTGTTCTGCCGCAAACATAACGGCTGCAGGATGAAACAAACCGAAGGTAAAACTGTTAAGCGTTTGAGCCGCTGCGGCACCGGCAACAGTAGGAAAAAGAATGTATAGTATATTGCGCAGTGAAGCCACTGCAGCGCATACCAGTATTAAAGGAACGCTGCCGTAGCGGCGGATAAAGCGGTTCGAAAAAAACATAAAAGGTATTTCGCTGGATGCGGAAATTACCCACAACAGTGCTGCCGAATCGCTGTGAAGATATTCGCGCACGTACAGCGAAAAAAAGTTATTTACGGGAACTTGTCCGAGCAAAGTAAAAAATATAACCGCTAAAACGAGCCAATAATACGGCGAAAAAGCCGATAATAAAAAAGCCGTGCGCTTACCCTCTTTTTCTTTTTGAATTTTCGGCTCCCGGTTTTCGCTTGCATTTGCATTGCCGTATGCTCCGTGTGCAGGCTTCATAACTCCCGGAGAAACAAGCAGCGAAAGCATAAACAAAAGAGCGGGAACGCTCATCCAAGCGATTGTTTGAGCGCTGTCAATCGTTTCTATGTGAATAAAGCGCTGCATAATCAAATTGGCAACAACAAAGCCTAAAGAACCTACCGCACGAATACGCCCATATACTTCACGATTGCCGCCTAACTGTAAACTGATATAAGAATCGGAAACGGGAACAGCCCCTCTGACGCTTGCCGCATATATTCCCAAGCACAAAGCGGTAACCGTAAAAATATGGACCGAAAATAAAGCAAAAGGAACAAGCGCTAAAATTGCGGCGCTGATACATAAAAACAGACCGTATCGCCCGTTTTTAACGGGAATGTTTCCGGTAAAAAACGGAAGTGTAACGCCGAAAATCTCAAAAATGGAAAGCAATAAACCTATATCGGTTACCGAATAGCCCATATTGCGCAAAAACAGCGGCAGCCATACGTTTACGCAAGCATATACGGTAAAAAGAAAAAAAGACGGTACAGTCATATTCATACGCTATTCCAGTCGGGATTGACAGTGCTTCCCGTTTTTGTTATACTATTTTTCGTTGCGCCGCAAAACAACAATTGCAATGCAACATATTGCGGGGGTGGTGGAATTGGTAGACACGCTAGCTTGAGGTGCTAGTGGCGCGAGCTGTGCCAGTTCAAGTCTGGTCCTCCGCACAATCCCGTATCGGTTATGCCGTATGCGGGATTTTTTTTGCGCCCTGCCCCTTACACCCGGCATCCTGCAGTTTAACGCAATTCAAGCTTTACGCGTATCACGCATTTAATCCGCCTGCCTTTACTTGGAAGCGACAAAATTCCATACTAAATGAAGCTCTCCCCTGCGTAACCGAACGAAGCGCCGTTGAAAAACCGAACATTTTTGCCATAGGAGCTTGCGCATGTACAAGTTCGCCGGACAGTTTCGATTCCAAACTGTTGATAAGCCCACCGCGTTGAGTAACTAAACTCATCGCTTCTCCGACAAAATCTTTCGGACATACGATATCGACGTTCATAACCGGCTCAAGAATTTGAGGGTCGGCTTTTTCGCATGCATTTTCAAAAGCTAAAGCTGCACATGCTTCAAAAGCAAAAGGTGTGGAAGTAAGTTCACTGTAGTCAAAACCGCTTACGGTTACCGAAACACCCGCACAAGGATAACCATAGCGTATACCGGCTGCAAAAGAATTGCGTATACCGTTTTCTACAGCTTCAAAAATCTCGTCGGGCACACTGCCCTTTTTAACGGTACACACATAGCTGTTGCCGTTTTCAGCGTTTTGTCCGTCGCCTAAAGCCGGCTCTACGCGCAAGCTGATGCCTGCCGTATTTTCTTTACCGCCGAGTACTTTGTCGTACTGTTCGGTATGTTCGGCACTCGTTCCCACCGATTCACGATAAGTTACTTGCGGTTTTCCTACCCGTGCGGCGACTTTAAAATCGTCTTTCATACGGGTAACCAGCACTTCCAAATGCAATTCGCCCATACCTGAAATAAGTAATTGACCGGTTTCCGAATCTTCGCGGAAAGTAAAAGTGGGGTCTTCTTTAGATAAAATTTCAAGCGTTTCTTTTAGCTTATCGCGGTCGGATAAAGTTTCCGGCTCGACAGCAACCGAAATAACAGGTTCGGGAAAGTGCAGGTTTTCAAGCACAATAGGAAAAGCTTCGTTTCCGAGCGTATCGCCGGTTTGAGCAAACTTTAAACCGATACACACGGCAATATCGCCTGCACTGACGCTGTCAAGCGGATCGCTTTTATTGGAATGCATGCGCAAAATACGGTTAACCCGTTCACGCTTTTTTTTGCCGACATTGTACACTTGCTCGCCCGTTTTTATTTTTCCGGAATACACGCGCACATAACACAAACTGCCGGCTTCACGGTCATATTGTATTTTAAATACCAGTGCGCTTAAAGCGCCGTTTTCCGTACATGGCAGCGGTACCGTTTCCTGTTTTTTTAAATGAAAGCCCGAAACTTCGGGAACTTCATCGGGCGCAGGCAAATAATCTACGATTGCATCTATAAGCGGTTGAACGGCGCAATTTTTGCGCGCCGAACCGCACAAAAAAGGAACAAAATCGCGGGCAATCGTTCCGCGTCTGATTTCTTCCTTTAATTTTGCTTCGCTGATTTCGGCGCCGGATAAAAATAATTCGGCTATTTCATCGCTGTACGAAGCGGTTTCATCTATAATTTTTTCTCGCCATTTTTTCGCTTCTTCAAGCCGGCTCGGCTCTATGTCGCTTTCGATAATAGTTTCGCCCTCGTCGGCAGGATCAAAGCGGTATTCTTTCATACGCAATAAATCGATTACCCCTTCAAAACCGCTTTCCGAACCGATGGGTAATTGCAAAACAAGCGGCTGTGCACCGAACTTTTGCTTTACATCTTCCATTGCCGCAAAAAAATCGGCGCCGCTTCTGTCCATTTTATTTACAAAGCACAGACGCGGAACACGATATTCGTCGGCTTGACGCCACACCGTTTCCGTTTGCGGCTGCACGCCGCCTACTGCGCATATAACCGCTACCGCACCGTCGAGCACGCGAAGAGAGCGCTCCACTTCAGCCGTAAAGTCTACGTGACCGGGAGTGTCTATAATATTTATTTGGCAATCGCGCCAATACGTAGTTGTCGCCGCACTTTGAATCGTAATGCCGCGCTCTTGTTCTTGCGTCATCCAATCCATCGTCGCCGCACCGTCGTCTATTTCGCCTATGCGGTGAATTTTTCCCGTATAATACAAAATCCGTTCGGTCGTCGTCGTTTTTCCCGCATCGATGTGCGCCATAATACCGATATTTCTCATGTTTTTAAGCGACATAAATAACCTCAAAAAGCGAGTATATCACAGTTCGTTTGATGTGGCAAACACTTGCTGTTTAAATTCGGAAGGAGTAAGTCCGTACTTTTTTTTGAACGCGCGACGGAAAGTTTGCGGATTTGCATAACCGCATTGACCGGCAAGTACGTTAACGCATGCTTTCATATCGGTTTGAAAAACGGAACGTGCATTTTCCAAACGAAAGTCTTCCAAATAGCAGGCAAAGCTTTTATTCATGCGGCTTTTAAAAAAGTGATATAAAAAGCTTTCTTTTGTGCCGAAATCTTGAGCCATTTGCGAAATATTTAAAAGCTGATTGGAATAATTTTTTTGAATATATGCACTTACCCGTTTTGCCATAGCTGTATCTGTTTCGGTATCGTAAACGTTTTCGGCTGACTTTTTTTCGGCAGAGTTCGCCGTTTTTTCAGCGGCACCAACAAAGTATGCCGTTTCCTTAGTATCAGCAACAGCGGCGGCAACAGAGGTTGCCGTTTTTTCAGCACCGGTAACGGCGGCAGCATAATCTCTTGAGGATGTATAAAATGCGGCGGAGGTACCGGCTGCTTCTCCAATATTTGCAGTGTTTTCAAGCAAATTGCACGCGTCATTACCGTTTACGTTTTGCTTGCGTTCAAAGGCTATAGAACTTAAAGCCTTTGTTTTGCCGGAAAAGTTTATGTTTTGTGCCGCTGCCGAATTAAAAACGGTATAAAATAAAAATTTAAGTATACACAGCGCGCATGCAAAAAGCAAAAGCGGCACTAAAGCAAAAACAATAAAACGCACATCCTGCAATCCCTTTAAAAAAGAAAAACCGGGAATCCCTGCGGCAAAATAAGCGCCGGAAACGGTAAGCGGATAGATAAAAACCGTATACATACGCTTATTTATTTTTTTGCGACACACAAAGCCCACCGCGTTTTGTCCGCTTAAAGTTTCCCCCTTAAGTGCGCGGCGGCATGTTTCAAAAACGGAACGATCAAGCGGTACTAACGCGCAAGTACATAAATCGTTTGCGTTATCGTTAAAAACTGCCGCCCATCCTCCTGCGGCAAAATCGGAAAAAAGCGGGTCTATAAGAGATTGCAAATATGTTTTTTTCAAAAGCACTATTAACTTTCCTATGTTTGCCGAAGCGTTTTGTAAAGGAAAAGTTTGTGCAAAAACCGCGGCAGCGCATTTTCTGCCGTTTACGGACACAACCGTTTCGTTTAACCATTCGTTTGCATGCACGGGACGCAAATAGCGTGTTCTCCACTGCCCGCTGTTTAATCCTTCAAAAGCAAAAAGCGAATTATACATACGGTCTATGTCGAAAAAAGCATTTCCTGCAGTCAATAAATAATCGCTGTTTTTTGCATACACATACACATCTTCTACTGCAGGATGAATTGATTTTACATAAGACAAATGGCGCTGGGCGTCTATAAGCGTTTGTATGTCGGAAGAACCGGTACCGACGCTTGACTGTACCACAAAGCGCAATAAATCGCTGTTTATTAAAAGCAATTGAGATAAACGCTGAATTTCATGTACGGTAAAATCAAGCGTATCAGCTGTTTTTAAAGCCGCCGTTTTATATTCGTTTTTTGTATCCGAAATTTTGCGATAAAATATCAAGTATTCTGCAATGCACACAGAAACAAAACATACACACAAGAGAGCACAAAACAGTAAAAATCGGGATCTTTTTTTTATATACCCGTACAGCATAAAAGTAATTATAGCATAAACTTACAAAAAAAGCCACCGGAACGAACAGGTAAGTTTTAAAACGGCAAGTTTAAAATCAAAGAGGCTACCCAAAAACCGAAGTTTCCGGGTAGCCTTTTTTTTTACTTTTTGTTAACCGTAATTTTACATCCCGTTATTTGTACTGACGGTCATACGCTTTTTGCATATTTGCAAGAACGGCATTCAACTGCAATTTGTCAAGGTTTTTAAGATAGGTGTCCCAATCTTTGTCGCTGTTTACGTCAAGCGTACCTACCATAAACTTAACGGCGCTTTGGCGGATATAGTTTGCCAACTCTTGCTTAATCGTCGAAAATTTTTCTATTTCTTCACCGGTGTATTTTAACGACGGCACTTCTTTTTTTACATTCGCATAGGGTTTGTATAAATTATGCGTTTCGTCGTACAGCACTTTTTCCAAGTTTTTCGGCGCATAGTAATCGCCGGTTACATCGGCAGCTTGTCCCAAACGGAAAGCGGAAGTTTCGGCAATGGTATAACCTTGTATAAAGGTAACGTTTTGCGGGTCTTTATCATTCCACGGTTTAAGCTGTTTCCATAAAGCCTTTTTGCCGTCAAGACCGACGTCGGAAGCGGAAGCCCATGCCCATGCGTCTCCTTCGTTACCGTATTTTTGTTTAAGCGTACCTTCGGTGCTGTACATATAGTCGAAATAGCGCAAAATAGCTTCAGCATAGGGAGTTTTTGCAGACAGCACTAAAATACCGGTTTGCGGTTCCGATAAAAAGTTTACCGCTTCGCGCACACCTTGCGGACCTTTTAAAGGAGCAATGGCTTGGAAGTGTAAAAAGCGCTCGCCGCTTAAAGAAGAAAACTGACCTCTCCAACCGCCGGCGGCAAAACCGACAACCGGCTGTGCGGCGCTTTCAACCAATTGAGTAAGCTGACTGGAATCTTGCGTAAAAGAACCGTTGTAAATAAGCCCTTCTTTATACAAGCGGTTTATGTATTTAAGCGCTTCGCGGTAAGCGGCTTTATTTACAGCAGTGTCGATTTTTTTGCCGTTTAACATATAACCGACATTGGCTTCGTATGAAGCGTTTGTATTTGTGTCCAAATCGCAGTAAATAAAAGAGTTAATAAGAAAGCGTTCAACTTGGTCGTTCCAACCGATAATCGAACCGGCAAGAGGTATTTCGTCTTTTTTACCGTTTCCGTTCGGATCTTTATCACGGATGGCAACAAGTGTGTTGTAAAATTCTTCGGTTGTTTGAGGTACTTTTAAGCCAAGCTTATCGAGGAAGGGTTTATATACGAACATCTTTGCGGCATTGGTGCAGTGGTAGCACACTTCCAGCCGAGGCAAAGAATAAATATTGCCGTCCGTAATAGTCATAAAGCCCATTGCACCGGAAAAGTCTTCCAACGCTTTGGTTAAATTGGGCAGCGTGCCGTCTTTGTAATATTTATTGAGCGGCATAAGCAGTTTTTCTTCAGCACCGTAGGTGGTTTCCTGTTCAAAACTTAATGCAAAGCCTAAAAAAGCGTCCGGATAATCGCCGCTTGCTAAAGTTAAAGCCAATTTTTCTTTAGCCGCTTGTTCGGGAACCATTATCCAGTTTACTTTTACGCCCGTTTTTGCTTCCATAAATTTGGAAAACTCGTTTGTATTGTAGTTTTCCACGCAGGGCGGTTGAGCTACCATAATGTTTACCGTTATCGGTTCGGATACGATAGGGTACGTTCCCTTAGACGTATACTTTACGCCTGCCGCATTTCCCATGTCTTTGCCGCCGGCTGCAAACAAGCAGACGGACAAAGCCGACAAAAACAAAAGCTGCATCAATTTTTTCATAATTTCCTCCGTAAAAATCTTTTATTACACCGCACTGTAAGCGCGGGAGTATGCACACTAGCCCTTTACCGAGCCTATCATAACGCCTTTTACAAAGTATTTTTGTACAAAGGGATACAAAACCAAAAGCGGAACGCTCGCTACCACAATTAAAGCATACTTTATCGTTTCAGCCAATCCTTGTGCGCGCGAAGCGGCTTCCACATCAGACATCATACTCGGGTCGGTTTTGTTTATAATTAAAATATTACGTAAAATAATTTGCAAAGGATACAGCTTTTTATCCTGCAAAAATACCAACGCATCAAAATAGCTGTTCCACAGTACAACTGCATAAAACAAAGCAAGCACGGCAATGATTGCCCCCGACAAAGGAATTACCACCGAAAAGAAAAAGCGCAAATCCGAACAACCGTCTATTTGAGCTGCATCGTACAATTCATTGGTAATCGTTTCCTGCAAAAAAGTACGGGCAATAATAACGTTCCATACATTTACCGCATTCGGCACAACGATTGCCCAGCGCGTATTATACAAGCCCATATTTTTTACTACAAAATACAGGGGAATAAGTCCGCCGGAAAACAGCATGGTTACCATAATAAATTGAGTAACGAATTTTCTTCCCGTAAATTCTTTCCGCGACAGCGGATATGCAAGCAAAAGCGAAAGCGACACGCTTATAGTCGTTCCCATCGCTACGTAGATAATCGAATTCATATAGCCTAAAGCAATGTCTTTGTTTGCAAATACTGCTTTATAGCTGACCGTATCGAAGCGCACGGGAAAAAGCCATACTTCATGTGCAATAACGGCTTGAGGAGAACTGAAAGAGCAAGCAACAATGTAAAGTAAGGGGTATAAAACTACGGCAAAACAAAAAAGCAAAAATACATTGTTTATAAAATTAAAAATACGGTCGGCACGGATTTCTTTTATTTTTACCGCATGGTATGCCGTTGGCAAACTGAATTTTACCATAATCCGCCTCCAATATGTTTTGACTTTGCCAAACGGTTGAACAGTAAAATAAGACATACGTTGATAAGCGAATTGACAACTCCGATAGCCGTTGAATAACTGAAATCGTTGTTTACCAAACCCATTTTATACACATAGGTAGACATAATTTCCGCCGTTTCCAAATTGAGCGGATTTTGCATTAAAAATGCTTTTTCAAAACCCAAGCTCATAACAAAGCCCATGTTCAAAATAAACATAATGATGATGGTGTTTTTTATGCTCGGTAAATCCACGTACCATATTTTTTGTAATTTGTTTACGCCGTCTACACGGGCAGCTTCGTACAATTCGGGGTTAATTGCGGTTAAAGCCGCAAGGTAAATGATGGCATTGTAACCGGTATTTTGCCATAACGCCGACCACACGTAAATATGGCGGAACAGTTTTGCTTCTCCCATAAAGTTAATGGACTGCTGCCCGAAGAACGCGCGGATTGCATTAAACACTCCTAGGGCAGGATCGGTAAACTGCATTAAAATCGAAACCATAACAACGGTCGATATAAAATAAGGAGCATAGGTTACCATCTGTACCGATTTTCGCCACAGCTTGTTTTGCGTTTCATTTAGAGCAAGGGCTAAAATAACGGCAAGCGGAATGGATGCAAACAAAGCATACATGCTTAAGCTGAACGTATTCCACATAATTTGCAGTGCAGACGGATTGCTGAAAAACTTGATAAACTGATTTAATCCGACCCAGGGGCTGCCCCAAATACCTTTGGATACGCGGTACTTTTTAAACGCAAGCAAAATACCGTACATCGGCACGTATTTAAACAAAACAAAATACAATATCGGCGGAGCTACGATAAGGTAAAACTGCCAATGTGCTTGTAAATCCCGCTTTAATTTTTTATTTAACATACACATAGTATTGCATTCAATATTCAATTTTGAAAGCGTCGATATTTTAAAATACGGGATATGAATATAAAAACAGGGGGCATTTTTATAAAAAGAGGGCGTTTTTTTAATTTATTATCTTAATAACAACTGAAACTATGTCTTTAATAATTGTTTTACAATATCGGCAAATTCTGTCTCCTGTACATTGAATTTTTCTATGACAGCACCTCCATGACGTATTTTTTCCAAGAGAGCGTAAGCTTCTTCATAATCTTTAACATCAAATTCATACATTTCTGCACTTTGACGATAGGGTACATCAAAATTTTCAAATTTTATTTTGTAATCCTGCAATGTAACATAGAGTTTTTTTGTTTTTGAGAATAATTGTTTTAAACGGGAGATTGCTCCATCATATATAATCTGTCCGGCATGAATAACTATTACCCTATTACAAATTTTTTCAATATCGTCCAAATCATGTGAAGATAAAAACACTGTGGTATTGAATTCATCATGTAAACGATTGATTATTATACGCATATTTTCTTTTGCAAACACATCCAAACCTATTGTAGGTTCATCCAAAAAAAGAAGTTTTGGATTATGAATCAGTGAACATACAAGTGTCGCTGTCATACGTTGCCCCAAACTTAACTGTCTCACGGGAATACGCAAAACATTTTCCATATCTGCTATCTGAGACAAACGTTTTAATGATTTATTAAATTGCTCATCTGAAAGTTCATATACACTTTTTAACATATATAGTGTATCCATTACCGGCAAATCCCAATATAATGGAGAACGTTGACCGAATACCGTACCTATTTTTGCCGTATGTATAATTCTCTTTTTATACGGAACAATCCCGTCGATAATAACTTCTCCTGTCGTTGGGAATAAAATTCCCGACAATATTTTTATTGTTGTAGATTTCCCCGATCCGTTTACTCCCAAATATGCAACTTTTTCTCCTTTTTCGATCGAAAAAGAAATATCATTCAGCGCAATAATGTCCGAAGAGGCATCCAATGTAAACACGGATTTTACCGCTTCAAAAAAACTTTTGTGATACTTTTTTCTTTTATATATTTTAGTCAGATTTGTAGCTCGGATAAAAGCCATATCACCCTCCTGTACTCTGATAGTGTTTTGATGCCATGTGCCAAAGAACAATACTTAGAATACATAAAACTATACCGACAGGCAAGGTAAGATATTCCAGTATCAAAGGCATATTTTCGGATTTTGAAAAAATATGAATAGCCGGATAATAATTAATAAAACCGAGAGGTATAACATAAGTAAAGAATTTCCGTATAAATCCGCCGTATATATTCAACGGATAATTGCAAAAAAAACGTAATCCCATATACACACTTCTAAAATTGTCAGACTTTACAATAAAAAAATTGGGTATGGCAAATGCAATAAAAAAAGCGGATTGTATAAGAATAGAACCTAAAATTGATAAAATTATATATAAGCATAAACGAAAACTGCATTGCAGAGCTGCCGTATAAAACGCAATAATTATTATCAAAACCGATAATATTATTCTTGAAAGATATGTAAGATTTATACCTTTTAATACATAAAAAATAAACGGATTTACCGGCAATAACAATACTTGGTCGTATCCGCCGTATATCATCTCTTCGGAAAATTGAGCACAAAAAGCAAAAACAGATGCAGTAACCGTATAACTTAATGTACTGAACCCATATAAAAAAGCAATTTCATATGTGCGCCAACCGGCAATTCCATTAAAACGGGTAAATAACACAACAAGCATGATAGCATCAGCAAGGTATCCCATAATGAGAAAAAAACTCTTAAGCCAAAAAGATGATTTATATTCCAACTGTATACGTATTGTATTTTGGGTAATACATTTTGCTAAAGATACATACACCCTAACCTCCTTGAATGGTAACCGTCAAAGACGTTTTGATATATATTAATTTATTAAACCATATCAATAGTATGAACCAAAATATTTGATACATAATATGAAGATAAGTTTCCATCGGATTTAACTTTCCCAAATATATGGAAATAGGAACAGAATAAAATAAATGAAACGGTAAGCACTTCGTTATGACGAGTAAAACACGCGGGTATAGCCAATACGGCATATAGCGACCGCCAAAAATAGCTGTCAATGTCCAAAAAGCAAAAGCAGTAACATCTCGATTTTTCGTATATAACATAACTTGTGCAAGTAAGAAATTCATTTCCAAAGCAAGGCAAAAACCGAATATCTGGGCAATAATATACAGGCAGCCTCCTTGCAGATCTATAGGTTTCACAATACCCCACAAAAGGAGCGCAACAATAACGGTGGGAATTGTTGATAAAAAAAAATGTCCCACCCCTTTTCCTATGGATACACACAGCATATATTTTTTGAATGAAATGGGTAATAAAAAATCTGCACTGATAGATCCGGAACGTATTTTGTATGCAAAAACACTTTGTAGATTATCATTTACAAAAATGGACGCAACAGATACAAGTATAAGGTAAGTTATCATTGTTTTTTGCATTAGTATATTTTCAGAATATAAAGAACGCCAAATCATAACACTGACAAATAAATACAACAAAGATGAAAAAAAATTCATAAAAGCATCAGCTCTGTAATACAACGTATTTTTTAGTTCAATTCTTATTATACTAAAAATTTTATTACATATCATGACTGGGCAACCTTATATAAATAATTTTCATTTTCCAACAAAGTTTTTGCAATCTTATTATTTGATACTGCAATTTCAGATAATTCTGTATAAAACTGTTTTAATTCACTATTTGTAATTTTTGTTTT
The DNA here is from genome assembly GCA_000468055.1 of Treponema lecithinolyticum ATCC 700332. Lineage (GTDB taxonomy): Bacteria > Spirochaetota > Spirochaetia > Treponematales > Treponemataceae > Treponema_C > Treponema_C lecithinolyticum. Next base: position 45,301 of record KI260569.1, read on the forward strand.
ATTACTGCTTAGCCTATTTAATAACAAGCTAGTCAGTTTTTTTCCTCGAAGGAATTGCGCATCTTTCAAAAGGATAGTTTCCTCAATAATTTCGTTTTTTATCTTTGCATGTTCCATTACTCTCATTACGATATGGCTAATAGATAAATCAGGTAAAAGCATAAAACGATTAATCGAATTAACAATTCCTTCTAAAACATATGGCAAATATTGAGGTTTATTATTTTGAATCTCTTTTATATGTATTATAATTTTCTCTACAAACGATTCTTTTCTAAGATTTGCAAAGACAATCGGTAAAAATTCTTGATATACAATTTTATTTTGGAAATCTTTAGATGAAATTAATACTAGTTTATTAAAAGATTTTACATTTTTTTCATAGCTTTCAATTAAAATTTCATTGGGTACAAAATAACTATTAAGAAAACATCTGGAATCAATTACTTCAACGCCATAATCATTTTGGTTAATAATCAAAAGGCAATGCGCAACTCCTTCCTTTAATTTCGGCGAGTTATAAAGAGGTGAACATTTATTATAAAATTCATTTAAATTTATAATCACAAATTTTTTTTGTCTAATATTTTGTTTAATAAAGTTAAGCAATTTTGAACTATGAATATAATAGTCATTCACAATTACATCAATATTAAACCATGTTTTGAAATACTTACTGATACGATATAGGTAAATCTCTTTATTATGCCTATAATCATGTATCATATTACCATAATCATCTTTATAAGAAAAAAAGAGAGGGGAATATGCGTAAGGAGTAATTCCATTTGAAATAAAAAACTCTGTATTTAATTCTCTATAAGAAGGAATAGAATTTCCAATGAAAAACAAAAAATCATTTATTGAATTTTGTGTACAAATAGAATTATATGCGTAAAAAATAGAAGCAGTATAACAACTTGTTGCAGGAAAAAAAGGTTCTTTTTCTAGCGGTTTTAATGTCAACATAAAAAAAACTCCTTTATTCGCTCTAGGGTATCAATAGATTTATTTTGCGGAGAAAAAAGCCCTTGACGATTTAGATATAATGCATTCCAACCCGCAGAAAGTGCTCCAAGAAAATCCATTTCATAGTGATCACCAACATACAATAAATTATTTCCTTCATACCCCGTTAGTTTTTTTGCGATATTAAAAATCTCTAAATCTGGTTTAGCATAGCCGACTTCAAAAGAATATATTTTATATTTTATATAAAAATTTAATCCAAGACTATCAAGTCCATGAGATTCAAATTCAGAACAATTTGAAATAATACCAATTGCAATCGCACTCTTCTTAAGAAACTCAAAGATAGGTTTGACATCTTTATATAAATCAGGAATTATAGCTTCTGTAAAAACATAATTATATATTTCAGGAGTTATAGTCATTGAATACTCTTTTAAGAAATACTTAAGAGTAAAATAATATGGTTTATTTACTGTGCGAAAATATTTGTTTACATTTTCTTGAAAAAAAGGTGTTTTATCTCGAACTACATTTTGCAACTTAGATGTCAAATTATTTTTATTATCAACTTTTATCAGAGTATTTCCTACATCAAAAAAAATCACTTTTAGATCATTCATAAACTTATACATAAGGACTCAAGTTAAGATAATCTTCTTCAGTCATATCCTGACATTCCTGCATATCATATATAGACAATTTTTTTGATAATACATGATTATATTTATTATCTGGGTCTAATTGATCCCAAATTCTCTTCGCAATACTATAACGACTAATTTGACTTTTTAACATTAACAAATACTGATTAGTTGTTAAATAACTATTAGAGTAACCTAAAAACACAAAACGTTCTGGGTTAGGGTAATCAAGCATTAATGTTTTAATATCACAAGGATACCCAATATAACTAAAAATTACAGTTTTTGATGTCGTAAAAATCGATACAAATTCATCATTGCTACAGCAAGATTCATTTTTCTTATCAAATCTAAATAAATCTATCAGTGAAACAAGTTTTATTTTATAACTTTTATATTTTGTTACGATATCTATAGCAAATTGGCACTCAGTAGTATTTATATCTCCTACACTACATAATATAATATCAGCTTCTTCATCTATTTTTTGATGTCGCCAATATTCTTTCATTAAGTACCCACATGTTTTGAGTTTTTTTGCAGCGGATAAGCTGAAAACTGTCCGTATATTAGTTTTTGAAATAGATATTATATTTACAGTATTCTTTTTCTCTAGAATTTTTTCAAAGACTACATTCAAAACATTACTATCTGCTGGGAAAAAAATATGTACAAAATTAAATCCTTTTTGAATAAAATCAGTATAAAAACTTGGTTGCTGATGTGAAAAAGTATTCCTCCAACCTAAACTTGTAGATACAATAATCATCGGAGCAATATCAAATTTAAATACAGAATAATTCATTTGCAACAAGTACTTCATATATTGAATGATCATAGAAGATATAATGGGCAGAAAGGCTTCATAAGAAACAAATATCCCCATGCCACCACCAATTAAAAGTCCTTGTAAAAGACCTTGACAAACATTTTCACTTAATATTTCAATGATTTGTCCAGGTTTTACATCATAATGCAATTTTTTTGAACCACAAATTTTCTTTGAAACAAGACATGTTTCAATTAAGCCATTAGATTCTGCTTCATCAGGAGAAAATATAAAGAAATTATTTTTATGTAATATTATCGATGCTAAAATATTATCAAGTTGGTTACTAGTTTTTGTTATTGCTGAAACATTATTCTCTATAACTTCACTACTTTTAAAAATATTATTACAAACGCTTGGTAATAAAAAATCTCTTTGAAAACCTATCCTAAATTGTTTTTCTGGTAATATCTTCAAAACATCATCAGAAAACCAATTATTTTTAAATATTTTAGATGGTTGATAATGTCTAAACCACTTCTCTAAAACAGAAATATTATCATTAAAATAATAATTACAGTTAGGCGGTTTATGTGAATAAAAGGAACCTACAAATGGAAGTCCATTCATTTGTTGAGGACCAGTCATACCTTTTGGTGATTTTAAAATAATAATTGGATAAAAATTTGAGTTTAATTTTGCATTTGATATAAACATTTTATCAATTTTAGCTACTGTATTTATCATTTCAACATGATTAGCAGAAATGATAAATACAGTAAAACCTTGTGATGAAAAATAATCACATAACTCTTTATCGGTCATTAATGATAATAAAGAAGCTGATTTCATTTTATTACCATTAAGATGAAGTATAGTAACTAGTTTACCGTGATTTCGTTGCCTCAAAAGCATAGGCAACCTAAACGAAGCTGCCATAGCTCCTGTTTCAGCTTCTCCATCACCTACAATACAAAAAATATAATGTGAAATTAATTGTAATGATAGTCCAAAAGCAACTGAAAGAGAATAACCTAATTCCCCTCCTTGGTGGAATATAGCAGGAATATAAGGATTTGCTTCTGTTTGAGAAATTTGAGTCTGTCCAAATTTTTTAACTAATAAAAACAATCCATCAGGACTATAAGAAATATCTGGATAATAATAGCTCAAAGAACTATCAACAAAAGAATTGGCTAAAATAGCGGCAGCTCCATGACCAGGACCACAAAGCAATAAAGCATGTTGTTTTTTTTGTTTCAAAAAAAAATTAATATGTGTATAAATAAAATTAATACCAGGTACAGTTCCCCAATGCCCGACGGATGTCTGTTTTAAATCTCCAGTTTCTAATTTTCGAGTTAGAAAAATATTATCGTTTAAATATAACTGTGCTAAACTCAAATAATTGACAGCATTCAAATATGTATCTAGACAAGAACAATCATACTTCATATCTCTGCATACCATAAACTACGATAATTCTCCCAAGCTTTGAAAACTAAGTTTCTTTCTTGAAAGTATTTCATTAAATTCTTACGAAGTTTCATAAAATAATCAAAGTCTAACGAATCATGATGTCTTAATGCAGAATGTTCTTTAATATAATTTTGAAAGATCTGAATAATAGGTATATCAGTAACAAATGGTAACATTTCTTTATTTTTTTCTATAGCAACCCGATAAGAATCTAATCCAGCAATATATGTATAACGAGTATTTACCCCAAGAGAGTGTGCCATTTTTAAAATATTTTTTACTTTATCTATGGGAACATTTTTATTACTCCTGAGCAAAAGATCTCTACGTTCAAAACATTCTAGAGTAAATATATAATCAAAACTTGGAATTATTTTCATTAATGAAGATAATGCGTTATAGGACTGTAGTTGGAAACCTAAATATCCAATAGTACCTGAGAAATTCAAAGATTCTAAAGCTTTATGAAGTTGCATCAAATGACTCACAACTGCTTCTTCATTAGGAAAACAACCTGTTACAATTGTAACATAATCTATCCCAGAAAAATCATTTTGATTAATAGAAGTAATACAATCTTTTAAATGCCTTTTTAATGAAGAATAACCATTTAGATTATAAACATCATCAGGAATTAAACTATAGGTTCCACAAAAATTACACCCAACACAAGTACTTCTAGAATTAGAATTTAAAGTCAGAGCCGTATTATTTTTTCTAAAATAAGAATTAGTACATGTATCTTCTTCTAAATCAGTAATTCTACCTATAACTCTTTCATCAAACATTACTTCATTTGATTTTATTGAAAAAGGAGTATCTGTAGTATTTACACAAACAGCAAGGAAAGTTCTTATACCTGAGTTTAACAAGATATTAAATCTTATACGCGAACAACTAACATCTGCTTCAACACCCAGTAAATTAATCAACAATATGAAGATTTCATCAATAGGAATATTATATTCCTGTGATTTGTATTTAACATAATCAAAAGTATATGCACTAAAAAAACTATTCATAGTTAAAACGATATTATATTATATATATTCTGTAAACAGTCATTTTTTTAAAAACCAGAAAAATAAAGGTATTTTTTAGAAAAATAAGTCATTTTTTTATTTTTTTTGCCTCTTGCCATTCATTATGAACAGATATACAATACTAACATTAAAAAGATATAGTTAGTTATAAAATCAGGAGAATATAAATGAAAGAAAGCTTATTTTCACAGGGAAAACAAAAAATAATAACAAATTGGCAAAAATTGCAATTCGGTATGTTTATTCACTTCGGTCTCTATTCCTTACAAGGTGGGTTATGGAATAATGTACCTGTTGTGAATGAATATTGCGAACAAATACTTTCGCACGGCAATATTCCGCAAGCCGATTACGAAGCGCTTGTACATGAATTCCGTGTTCCGCATTTTAACGCGGAACTCATAGCCGAAACGGCAAAAAAAGCGGGCATGCGTTATTTGGTGATTACCTCAAAGCACCACGACGGATTTTGCCTGTTCGATACCAAAACGACCGATTACAACAGCGTCCGCTCGGCATGCAAACGCGACATTGTCGCAGAGCTTGCCGGCGCGTGCAAAAAAAACGGACTCGCCTTCGGCGTATACTTTTCACTCATCGACTGGCACTGTCCGTGGGCGCTCCCGATCAGCAGTCACAATTCCGACCGTATTCCGGAAAAACACCACGCATACAATTTAGCGCAGCTTACCGAATTGATGACGAATTACGGCGACATCTGCGAGCTGTGGCTCGACATGGGGCACCCGACGAGACAACAATCGCAGGAAATGTACGATTTGGTACACGGTTTGCAAAAAAACATTATGATAAACGGCAGGATTTGGAACGACAAAGGCGACTTTGCAACCATGGCTGACAACGAAATGCCCGAACTGCCCTTGAACGAATACGAATTGAATGTGCCGTGGCAAACCCCCGCTTCGATTTATAAGGAAACCTGGGGCTATAAAAGCTGGCAGGAAAGAACGGATGCACAGGGAAAAATCCGCAATTTGACGGAAAGTTTGCGCCGCGTCGTATCGCACGGCGGCAATTATTTATTGAACATAGGACCGGACAACGAAGGAAATATCGTGCCGTTTGAAAAAGAAGTCCTTGAAGGAATAGGTCGCTCTTTAAAAGACGCTCCCCTTCCCGTCCGCGATTTTACCGCTTCCAAATCCGACTATGAAGCACGGCACCTTCCCCTTATTAAGGCCGAAAAAGACGGCTCCTTTATACTGAATACATGCACAAAACTGTTCCGCTATACGGGCGAAGAATACTACGATTTGCGCCCGATTGTAACCGGTAAGCGCTGGCGCTTGGAAACACCGCCCGAAAACGGCGAGCGCCGTTCCTATATTTTGGGCTGGGCGTGCGTTTCTCCGCTTAAAGAAGACGTTAAACTGTGCTTTGAAGACGACAACCAACGGCTATACTTTTCGCTGCGCAAAGGAAAAACGAGGGGCGTCATCAGCACAAACTACCGGCTGCCGGAGCCGGCTGCGCACCGCGGCGAAAACTCCGGTGCCGGTATACAGTGCGCAGTCCTTGAACTTTCCACCGTCGGAAATCCCTTGGAACGCCCGGAACTTCCCGTAAGCGGCATACGGCTGACGCTGGATGCAGCCGATGCAACCGCAGGTTGACATATTGCGCGCTGCGGTTGGTAGCGCAGCCGGATAAAACCGTGTAAAATTCTACGCATCTTATATATGAGAACGAGGTGTTTTATGAATTATGCGAAAATTTTTGCGGAAAATCTTATTTTGCAGCGCAAGCAGCGGGGACTGTCGCAAGAGCAATTTGCCGAAGAGCTCGACGTGTCGCGCCAAGCGGTCAGTAAATGGGAAGCCGGAATCAATATGCCCGATATTCCGAAGCTTATAGCCATAGCCGACAAATTCGGCATTACGATCGATTCTTTGCTGCGTTCGGAATCTTCAAATTCAAAAGAAAAAATCGGCGATATAAACCGAAACGAAGCGTCGATCAATATTATAAGCGAAGGCAAAACCTTTCAGGTAAAAACGGGCTCAACCGTATACATAAAAAACGAATACGAATATATAAGCAAAATAAAAATAGCCGGAATTCCGCTCGTACACATCCATACGGGACGAAGTCATCAATGCGCACGCGGCATCATCGCGATCGGAAACAACGCGTTCGGCGTCATAGCGATAGGAGGCTTTGCGGCAGGCTTGCTGAGCTTCGGCGGTATGTCGCTCGGCCTTTTGTTCGCATTCGGCGGAATTGCCGTAGGCTCAGTCAGTTTCGGCGGTTTTTCCGTAGGCGCTTTGGCATTCGGCGGCTGTGCCGTAGGCATGCTGGCGGCCGGCGGTCTTGCCGTCGGAAAGGAATTCGCGATAGGCGGAACTTCAATCGCTCCCGTTTCCATCGGCACAAATATTGAAGCTTCATTCAGAGTAACGCAGGATACGGCCGCAGAAACGATAAACCGGTACATAGAGGAAAACGCTCCCTACATACCGGCTTTTTTGCGCAGGATTTTTTGCCTGTTCAAATAAATGAACGGACGGTTTTATACATTACTCGATATAAAACCGCTTAACGTGAGGCTTTGCCCGGACTCCAACACATGTCTTTGTCAAACGGATACATCGGGCGGGGAAGTTCCTTGTATTCCAAGCGCGTAAATATTTCGTTTGTGCTGCCGTCGGTAAGAACGAGCATGGAGCGTTTTGCGATCGCACGGATTTCAGGCTCAAGGTAGCCGAGCTTGACGACGATAACTTTCAGTTTTTCGGGTTCGACGCCCAATGCCCGCATCATTTCGGGATCGTAACAGCCGACGTGTTTGCTCGTAACGACAACATCGACGCCCTGCACGTCCAAAAGCGCCATATCGCTGTTTTGAGCGCCGGCCCATGCTTTGCACAGTTTTTTAACCTTCGCGTTGACGGGGATCGGAGAACTTTTTATTTTATCAAAGGCGGCGCCCAATGTGCCGCTTACCGTATTGCCCTCGCCCGCTTTAAAGGCCGCTTCCACAAGTTTGGGGTCGTAAAACGCTTGATAGCACAGGGGCGGTTCGAGCGACGACAGCACCGGATCGGCGATAATCATCTTTAAAAAATTCGTTACGTCTTGCGAAGATCCTGCCGTCGGATTGTCGCCCGAATCCGAAAGCACAACGGGACAGGTTCCTTCCTTGACGGCAACTTTCGTTTGTTCCAAAGCGTCGGCGCATTCGCGCGTTTCGTTGTAAAAGCAAAACTCGCTTCTCGTATCCCAAAACAGTTGGGCAAGCTCCTGCGCTTTTTTGCGCGCAAGTTCTCTGTCGCCGTCGGCAACAACCATAGCCGTAACACCGTTGTCCGCAGTATCTGCCCACGGAAAGCCGAGCAGATAAGAAGCAGCCATAATGCCCCTTTCTTTTTCAACTTCGCGCAGCACGGCAATCAGTTTTTTCATCGGCTGCACGCTCGTTTCGGATTGTTCGCCCGCAATTAAAAAGGGAATTTTTACCGCTTCCAAAACCGGTTTTGCGCCTTTTTCAAGCGTTTGAATCGTCATATTCGCCGCGTGAACGCCGGTTTCGTAAGTGTCGGTGTGCGGCGCGCATTTATAGCCCACATAGCCGTCAACGTATTTGAGCATTCTGTCGGATATGGTTGCGTGCATATCGAGCGAGGATAAGATGGGAATGTCGGGGCATATTTTGCGTATGTCTTCCAAAAGGTCGCCTTCGGCTTCTCCGATTCCCCGCACACGCATGGAACCGTGCAGCGAAAGACACAGCGCATCCAAAGGCAGCGCGTCTTTTATTGCCTGCAAAAACTCGCCCTTAAGCTTTAAATAATAGTCTTTGTCCCACTCGCCGTTCGGCACTGCGCGCGCGATAAGGGCGGGAAACACTTCGTAGCCGGCACTTTTAAGCGTTGCAATCGCCCCGCATACCGAACTTTGCCCCTTCGATTCAAGCAATTCTTTTGCGCGCAATACCCAAATATCATCAACACCGGTTGTAATGGGATTAAAGGTATCGGATTCGTGGTGCATGCCGCCCACGAGAACTCTTTTTTTCATATATAACTCCTATTCTTTTAGCGCTCCTTCGCCGAAGCCGCGTATAAGCTGGGCGTGGAACACTATGTAAAATAAAATCATCGGCAGCACGCCTACCACCAGCGAAGCATACTGCAAGCCGTAATCTATATTCATCCTTCCGGCAAACTGCGTAATCGCAACCGGAAGGCTTTTTAAAGCGAGTTTTGTCGTAAACACAAATACAAATAAGAATTCGTTCCAGTGGCGCAAAAACGATAAGATAACCATCGTTGCGATAACGGGAACGGACAGGGGCATAATCATCATCCAAAATACGTAGCGGTATTTTGCGCCGTCTATTTCCGCCGATTCGATAATCGCATTCGGAATACCGCGTACATAGGAAACGGCAATCATAACCGAAAGCGGCAAGTCAAAAGCGATATAGGGAATGATAACTCCCAGGCGGGTGTTCGTAATTCCCAATTTTGCTTCCAGCTGAAACAACGGAATAATAACGGCATGGACGCTGATCATTAAACCTAAGGCAAAAGCCGAGGTAAAAAACTTAGCCGATTTAAAAGAAAATTTGGTTAAACCGAATGCTGCAGCCATTGCAAGAAGCATTGTGGATACCGTCGCGCTTATCGTATAAATAAAACTGTTTATCAAAGCCGTTCCCAAATGCCCCTTTGCCCATGATTCGGTATAGTTATAAAACGTGGGAGAGCGGGGAAAGCCCAGCGGGTGCAAAACGATTTCCGCATTCAATTTGAATGACGAATACAAAAGCCATATCAGCGGAAAAACAGTTAAAATTGCAAAGACAAACATTAAAATATATGCGCCGATTTTCCATTTAAGCGGCGCACGTTTGAGCGTATTTTCGTTCACCTGTATCCCCTAATAGTCAAAACGTTTGGTAACCGCACGGCTTATAAGCAAAGCAATAACGGTAAACACGATGATAATTACGGCAAGCGCGCTGCCGTATCCGTAGTTTTGGAACACAAAGGTTGTATTGTACATGTACACGGCAATCACTTCGGTAAAATGCGCAGGACCGCCGCCGGTCATTGAATAAACCAAATCGAAGCTTTTAAAACTTCCGGAAACAGCAAGAATGGTATTGATAAAGATAACATGTGCGAGCATAGGGGCAATAAGGCGGGTAAACACGGTACCCTCTTTTGCGCCTTCCAATTGCGCCGCTTCAATTACACTGTACGGAATACGCTGTAAGTTCGCCAAAAAAATAACCATATACAAACTCGTATGCTGCCACAAAAGCACAAATAAAATAGGCACAATGGCAAAATACTTGTGTTCAAATATAGTCATAATATAATCGGGGTTTCCGGTAACGACTTTAACTACGGCAGGAACAATGCCTACCGGCGAAAAAATGCGGTTCCACAATTGTGCAACGATAACCGACGAAATGGTTATCGGCAAAAAGATAAGCACTTCAAACGCATTCGCCGCTTTTACCATTTTCCGGTACAGCATGTAGGCAAGCAAAAGCCCCAGCGGTATTTGACCGAACACCGATATGCACACTACCAAAATATTGTTGCGCAATCCGATGTAAAACACGGGGTCGGTAAACATCCGTATATAATTGCCCAACCCAATAAATTCCATTTTCCCGTACCCTTTCCATTCGGTAAAGCTTAAATAAAAGCTGAATAATACGGGAAAAATAATAATACCAATGTAGATAATAAAAGCGGGCAAGACAAATGAAAAGTAACTTACCCGCTTTTGCCCTATATAGGTCATTGCAAAAGGTCCGTGAGCAGTTTATTTTTTTCTGTGACTGTCGTTTTTGGCAACCCACGCTTCGTATTCGGCGGCAAGCTGTTCGGGCGTTTTTTGTCCAATCATAACCGCTTGAATACCGGGGTTAAGCAAATTGTTTACGCCTTCACTGTCCATTTTATCGTCGATAACGTAGCCCATGGTTTGATTGCTGATCAATTCGGCATATTGCTTGCTCAATTGATCGATATTCAATTCGTCCATGTTGAATTTATAGGTACTGATGGTGCCGTATTCGGTAAGAATTTTGGAAGCTTCTTTACCGGACACAAATGAAATGAATTTCCACGCGGCATCGGCTTTTGCGCCTTTAAGCTTGGCGTTCATACCGAAGTTTTCACCGAGCGCGGCAGCGCTGGAACCTTTGGTAACTTCGCCGGCAACGGCAGGAAATGCTATTACTTTGTACTGATTAAAATCTTCCGGCTTTGCAGCTTTGTGCAGAGCAGAGATTCTCCATCCCGCATCGAGCAGGTACACGGCTTTGTCGGCAATAAAGTCGCCCCAAGCTTGAGGACCTTCAAGTTGGTTTACCCCGGCAGGAAAAAGCTTTGCATCGGTCATCTTCTTTATAACGGCAATGGCATCAACAAACTGTTTGTCCGAAAATTTGGCTTTACCGACCATCGCTTTATCGAACCACGCTTTTCCTGCCATACGGTCGGTGAGCATGGAAAGCAAAAGCGATTGCGCTTGCCACTGACCTTTATTTGCAAAAGCAAGCGGCGTTAAACCGGCGGCGCGGATAGCCGGAACTTGTTCGATCATTTCATCGAGGGTTTTAGGCGTGGAAAGTCCCAATTTTTTTTGCAATTTAGGGTTAACGTAGATAACCGTACACACAGCCATATTGTTGGCGATAATGTAAATTTCGCCGTTCGGCCCCTGAGGATTCCATATTGCCGGCGAATACTGATTCTTAAATTCATCGGTTAAGTAAGGACGCAAATCTTTTACCATACCGCGGTTAATGACATAGCCGGAACGCGCACCCGCATAAGTGGTAAACACATCGGGAATATCGCCGGAAGCCGCCATTATTTGAAATTTATCGTGAAAGGCTTCACCGCTGACATATTCAAATTCCAATTTGATGTTAGGATACTTTTTTTGGAACGCTTCAACAGTTACAGGCCAATAAGCTGACTGCGGATTCGCCAAATCCTGCTGCATATATACGGAAAGCGTTACTTCAGCATCCGAATCCGTCATCATGTCATCTTTTTTTCCGTTGGCAAACGCAAAAAAAGCAATGCTGCAGCATAAAAGCATAAAAGCTGCAATTTTTTTCATTTTTTTTCCTCCGTTAGTTTTGTACCGTGCCGGTACGGTAAAGTGGATGCGCACACACGGCATTTTTTAAAGTCCGAATCCGCCATCCGTAAAAAAAGTATAACATCCTTTTTCTTATACTGCCAGTAGCATTATTTAAAAAATATGCGTCAAATATTAAAAAAAGGGGCAAATTTTAAATATTTGAAAAAGCGCTTAACGCAAAAAGAAAATAAATGCCTCTAGCCAATTAAAAAACTTTGCCGTACAATTTAATTCAGCGAGGCACTTATGAGAATTGAACATGATTTACTCGGAGAACGCGAAATCCCCGACAACGCTTACTACGGCATTCAAACATTGCGCGCGGTTGAAAATTTTTCCATATCCGGCATTAAACTGTCGCTGTACCCGCAGCTGATAACTTCATTTGCTCAAGTAAAAACCGCAGCCGCACGGGCAAACCGGGACTTGGGACTTTTACCCGATAATTTGTACAGAGCGATTGAAAAAGCATGCGACGAAGTGCGTACCGGTGCGTTTAACGGCGAGTTTATCATCGATATGGTACAAGGCGGTGCGGGAACTTCAACGAATATGAACGCAAACGAAGTGATTGCCAACCGCGCGCTCGAACTTTTGGGGCATAAAAAAGGCGAGTATACACACTGTCATCCGAACAATCACGTCAATTTATCGCAGTCTACAAACGACGCCTACCCTACCGCCGTAAAAATCGCCCTGTACGCGGGCAATAAAAAACTGACTGCCGAATTAAGCACGCTTATAAGCGCAATGCATGCAAAGGCTAAAGAGTTTGCAAACGTGTTAAAAATGGGGCGCACGCAGCTTCAAGACGCCGTTCCGATGACACTCGGTCAAACCTTTGAAGCGTATGCCGTTACGCTCGAAGAAGAAATTCAGCGCTTAAACGAAAACGCACGGCTTTTTTTGGAAATCAATATGGGGGCTACTGCCATAGGAACGGGAATCAATAGCGAGCCCGGCTATGCCGAAAAAGTAACGGAACATTTAAGCGCGATTACCGGTACCCCCCTTGTTTCGGCACCCAATCTTATAGAAGCCACCCAAGATACCGGTTCGTTCGTTATGTATTCTTCATCGGTAAAGCGGCTTGCCGTAAAGCTTTCAAAAATCTGCAACGATTTACGTCTTTTATCGTCCGGACCGCGCTGCGGCATAAACGAAATAAACCTGCCGCCCATGCAGCCGGGTTCTTCGATTATGCCGGGCAAAGTAAATCCGGTTATTCCCGAAGTGGTAAACCAAACTGCTTTTAAAGTAATTGGAAACGATTTAACCGTTACGCTCGCTTCAGAGGCGGGACAGCTTGAACTGAACGTTTTTGAACCGATTATTACGCTCAGTTTGTTTCAATCGCAGGATATGATTTGCAATGCCATGAACACCCTGCGCGTACGCTGCATAGAAGGCATTACGGCAAATGCCGAACACTGCCGCAGCATGGTTTACGGAAGTATCGGTTTGGTAACTGCTCTTAATCCGGTAATCGGATATGAAGAAGCAAGCGATATTGCGCGCACTGCTTTAAAAACGGGAACGTCGGTATATGATTTGGTGCTGCAAAAAAAACTGTTGACTAAAGCTCAGCTCGACGATGTTTTAAATCCTGAAAACATGACACACCCGCGCAAAATATGAGGGAAAAGCACTGACATACAACGCATAGGTACCAAACCATGATTATAAAAAAATCGGTTTGTATTTTACTTTGAACCGCTGCCGAAAGTATTTTTTGCAGGGTTAAGCGTAAAAGTTCCGTATTCATCTTCGATAACGGTTTTTAAACCTTTCATCGGTTTCCACAGCACGGATAAACTAAAATAAGGTTTGTAATCGTAATATTTTTTTCCGTTTTGCTGCTGTACAATGCGCGGTTCGACTTTAAATTCCGATGCCAGTACCCAATCGTGTAAATCGTGTTCAACTTTTAAAGAAAGACGTTTTATTTTAAACCCGGACGTATTGCGTTTTACTTCATCCCAAAAAGCAAAGGAATTGTATAAATCCAAAAAAATATTTTGCTCGCCGGGAATTTCGGTTGATAAACCCGCTCCTTTTTGAAAATACCGCAAAAGCTCACCGTTTCTGCTTTCTGCGCTGAATGTTACATCTAAAAAATCTTTTATTTTCAGCGTTGCCGACGGATTAAAACTAAAATAACTGTCGGTAGGCTTTACCATATTCCATGCAAAAATTGTGGAAAGAGATGGCTTAAACGCGGTTCTTTTACGTTTATCAGTTAATTCAAAGTTGGTTATATTCCAGCTTGCACTGATTGAATACGGCAAAAAGCTTTGGTTTTTTGATGCTTCCCAGCCTTTTGACGGATTTAATGTGTATGAATAAGAATATGCCATTTCGTAAGCAAAGCGTAAACCGCGCCACGATAAAGCTGTGCTGAATTTTTCAGGATGTTTGTCTTCAATATTGTACTGAAAGCGTTCGGAAAGCGACAGCTTGTTTTTATTTGCACTGCCGTCGGCATGCTTTGAAAACAAATTCCACGACGAAGATTGTACAAGGGGGTTAAAATACCAGCGCTCGGAATACCGACTGTTTTTTTTGTATCCTGTTTCCAACCCGGTACTGCCGATGGGAAAAACAAATTGCAAGTTTCCCGTATACGAATCTACCAAAGGCGGTAAATTCGTTTGTACGCTGAGCGTTTGAGAAAATCCGTTTTCTTTTGCGCTGACGGTAAAATTCAAATTGTGCGCGCTCATACCTTTTTCATCCCACGACGGACCGTCATACTTCCACTGAGGATCTGAAACCGTTCCGATAAAATTGCTGCGCAAAAATTTTACCCCCGTGTTCCAGCTTACCGATGAATCTTTTAAAAGCGAAACATTTAAAAGCGGTTTTACCGTCAGCGCGTTGGTATTTAAAATATCCAGTTTCTGCGCCGAATAATCGTTAACGATTATTCGGTCGCGCTCGGCGGCGCTGTACAAAGACGACAAAATCGGGTGTGTTTGATACTGAGGCGAAAACCCGAATGTGTTTGATACGGAAACAAAAGAATCGTACAGCGCCAGCGTGCTATTGATGTCAAGCGGCGATTTAAAAACGATTTCGGCAGCTTTAGGGTCCGCTGCCGAAAAATCGGCAGGACGAATGGAAGTGCCGTCCGCTTTAACGGCGCTGTACGTAAACAAAGATACAAAATCGGGCTTTATAGAATAACCAAGTTTATAAGAAAGCGGTTTATCGGAACGTAGTTGCGGTTTTTCAAAGGCGATATCGGGTAATGTCTGCACTTTAAACAAAGTGTCCGCCTCAGTAGAAAGAATCTCAGTAGAGCCACCCTCTGTAGCAGCCGCTGCAAACGAAGCATCCTGCCCTGCACTGACGCCGTCTTGTTTGTTTGCTTTTTGTTTGCCGCTGTCCGCTTCGCCGCCGTTTTTGTCAGCATTTTCAGATCCGGTTTGCCCGCCGTTTTTTTTCCGAGCTTCACTGTCATCCGCTATTTGTAAATTTTCCGGAATGCGCAAAGCGGGAAATGCCGCCAGTTTTTCACTGCCTTTGGTGCGCGAGCTTTTTTTTACGGCGGGCCACTGCACAAGCGTACCGGAAAAATTGACAGAAAAAGCAAGCGGTTTAATTTGCGAAGGGTAAAAAAAACGGCGGTTGGGACTGTATTCGTACCATTGGGTATCGTTTTCAAAATCGGCTTTAGGCGTTTCACGTTCGGCAAACACTATCGACGATGTAAACGAAGAAACGGAAAGCGTTTGAATATACGGCTGCAATTGCGGAAGCTGCGGAACATAGGAACCGGATATGTTCCACGTATAAGAAGAAACGGAAGACGCTTTAGACTGCGTAGCCGAAGCGACATCGCCCGTTTTTCCGCCGCCTGAAAAACCGCCTTTAAGAAAAAAGTCAATCCAATCCATATTTTCTTTTCTGTCGGCAAAGTCTTTATCAAACTGCGGGTCGGAATACAAAGGTAAAGAAAGCGCTAAAGAAAAAAAGCCGGTGCGGACATCGGTTTTTACAATACCGGCATAGCGGAAAGGCAGTTTTGCACCGAACAGCCATCCGTAATCGTTTCGTTTTTGCTTGCTTGTACTGTACGATATGTATTGCGTATAACCGCTCACCGGATACACGGTATTACTAAAGCCTATGCGGATATTAAATGAAAGATTGTTTACCGCTGTTTTGGGTTTAAACTCGCCTGCAATGCCTACCATAGAGCCCAAAGTAGTATAGTAGTCCGCCATAAACTTAAGAAAATACGGGGGCATTACGTCGTCGGAATCGAGGTTGCGCAGTATAAGACCGTCGAGCTGTTGTTTTTTAAGCGACGAGGGTTTCATAAAATTAAAACCTTTGGAATCCGTATCATCGCTTTCCAGCGGTTTTCTTCCCATAATGTACGTAGTGGTTTGTATAAAATAGCCTTCGCGGGGACGGTAGCCGAATGACGGATTAAAAACAAGTTCATCTTTCGGGTAATAAAAAAACGGAAAGTACATGACGGGTACAACCCCGACGTACAAAAGCGCATTTGCAAAAGCAAATTCGTTACCCGGCAAAAGCCATATACGGTGCGCTTTTATTTTCCAATGCGGATTTTCATCGCCGCAAAAGGTAATCATACCCTTTTTAAAAGCAACCGCATCAGAGCGGTCTTTTGCAAACAATTCGGAAGCGACTATCAGCGATGAACCTTCGGACAATTTAAGCGACTCTTGTTGTTTTTGCACCGCCCTGCCTTGCGTAAAAACACCTTCAAGCGTTACGGTATTAAACAATACCGTTTCGGCGCTGATAGTTTCGGTTAATTTGCCGTCGACATACCGTTCCACAACTACATCGCCGGAAGCAAATAAAACATCGCGCTTGCGGTCAAAGTTAACCGTTTCGGCGCGGATAAGCGTTTTTTTATTTTCCTTGATAACCGAAAGTATTACATTACCGGAAAAGCGTATTATTTCGGTGTTTTGCTCTTTATCTTTTACATAAGAAGTTTTAAGCGCCTGTTCTATGGATACGGTTGAAGCGCTTTTTTTTTCGCTCGCCGGTTTTTCCGAATCCGTTTTATCGTCGGAAAATGCCGAAACGGCGCATAAAAAGAGAATACACACACATACTATGCTTTTGCGCAGCATACTCATAGTTCAACTGCCGCCGCTTTTTTTCCGTTTGTGTTTTTTATGTTCGAGCATTTCTTTTATGTAGTATCCCGTATAGGAGTTTTTGCACTCGGCAATTTGTTCGGGAGTACCGCAAGCCATAACGGTTCCGCCTTTAAAACCGCCTTCAGGTCCTAAATCGATAATATTATCAGCTTGCAATATAACGTCCAAATTGTGCTCAATCATAACAACGGTATTACCTTGGTTTACCAAACGGTGAATTACTTCCATAAGCTGTTTAACGTCTGCAAAGTGCAATCCTGTTGTCGGTTCATCTAAAATATACAGCGTTTTTCCGGTAGACGGGCGGGCAAGTTCGTTTGCCAATTTAACGCGCTGAGCTTCTCCCCCGCTTAACGTAAGCGCCGACTGTCCCAGTTTTATATAGCCCAAACCGACGCTTAACAGAGTGTCCATTTTACGCGCAATATGCGGAATGTGGGCAAAAAAACCGGCAGCTTCTTCTATCGTCATATCCAGCACATCTGCTATATTTTTACCTTTATAGCGGACTTCAAGGGTTTCTCGGTTAAAGCGGTTGCCGCTGCACACATCGCAGGTAATATACACATCGGATAAAAAGTTCATCTCTATGGTAATTGTTCCGGCTCCCTGACAATTTTCGCACCTGCCGCCTTTTACGTTAAAACTAAAGCGTCCGGGTTTATAACCTTTGGCTTTAGCTTCCGGAAGAGACGCATACAAATCGCGTATGCCGTTAAATACGCCTACATAAGTTGCAGGATTAGAGCGTGGCGTTCTGCCGATGGGACTTTGGTCTATGTGAATAACTTTGTCGATATATTGCAAGCCGTCGATTGTTTTGTACGCGCCTACCGGCAAAGAAGTGCGCATTAATTTATTTGAAAGCAGCGGGTACAGTACATCGCTTATCAGAGTCGATTTTCCCGAACCGGATACGCCGGTAATGCAAGTGAATGTTCCCAGCGGAATCGACACCGATATATTTTTTAAATTATGTTCGCTTATACCGGTTAAACGCAAGCTGTGCGAATTACCCGTGCGGCGTTTTTCGGGGATATCCATTGTGAGCGTACCTGCCAAATACTGACCGGTAAGACTTTTTTTGCAGCGAGATACTTGCTCGGGAGTTCCTTGAGCGGTTACCTCGCCTCCGTGCACCCCTGCTCCCGGTCCTAAGTCTATAATCCAATCCGCCGTGCGCAAAGTTTGCTCGTCGTGCTCCACAACGATAAGGGTATTACCCAAATCGCGCAAATACGTAAGCGTGTCAATCAGTTTTTGGTTATCGCGCTGGTGCAAACCGATGGACGGTTCGTCCAAAATGTACAGAACGCCGACCAAACTGGAACCGATTTGCGTTGCCAAGCGTATGCGCTGGGCTTCCCCGCCGCTTAAAGTCGCCGCTTGCCGGTCGAGCGTTAAATAGTCCAAGCCGACATTTTTTAAAAAACTTAAACGGTTTTTTATTTCTTTTTCTATTTGAGCGGCGATTTGTTTTTCCGTTTCGCTTAATTTTAAAGTATTAAAAAAATCCAGCGATTCCGCCACCGAAAGCAAACAAAGATCGTAAATATTTTTTCCGCCGACGGTTACGGCAAGTGCTTCAGGCTTTAACCTGCGCCCGCAACAGCTTTGGCATTCGCGGTGTGCCATTAATTTTTCCAAACTGGCGCGCTGCGCTTCGGAATACGATTCGCGGTAGCGGCGACGTAAATCGGCATATAAGCCGGGCCATTTTTGATCGTAAGAAGAATAACCGGAACCGTCTTGTTTTTCGTATACGAATTGAATATTGTCTTTTGAACCGTTTAGCAAAATATCAAATTGTTTATCCGTCAGCTTTTCAATAGGATCGTCAAGCGAAAAACGCGCATACTTTGCAAGGGCTTCAAAGCGTGTCCGGTTCCACGCGGAATCCGGGTTGTACCACTGAATCGCCCCCTCGTTAAACGACAGCGTTTTATCCGGAATAATCAAATCGATGTCGAATTCCATTTTTTCGCCCAAACCGGTACATTCGGGGCACGCACCGAAAGGATTGTTAAACGAAAAAAGGCGCGGCTGCATTTCCGGAAACGATATTCCGCAATCGGGACATGCGTTTTTTTGCGAAAAAAAGTGCTCGCTTTCCGTTTGCTCATCCGGCAAACGGCGCACGGCAGTTAAAAGCCCCCCCGCACTTACAAGCGCGGTTTCCACCGAATCGGCAAGACGTTTTCTAATTCCACTTCCGCCGATAATACGGTCTATAACCAATTCTATCGTATGTTTTTTTTGTTTATCCAATTTTCCGACGTCTTCGAGTTCACACATAAGACCGTCTATGCGCGCACGGACAAAACCTGCCGCTTTTGCATCGTCGAGTACTTTTTGATGCTCGCCTTTTTTTCCGCGCACAACCGGCGCTAAAATTTGTATGCGCGTTCCTTCAGGCCATGTCATTATCGTATCGATTATTTGGTCGGTAGACTGCTCTTCTATTTCGCGGCCGCACTGCGGACAATGCGGGATTCCTATACGTGCGTACAGCAAGCGGTAATAATCGTAAATTTCGGTTACCGTACCGACGGTTGAGCGCGGATTGCGGTGTGTCGTTTTTTGTTCGATTGAAATTGCCGGAGAAAGCCCTTCAATATAGTCGATATCGGGTTTATCCATACGCCCCAAAAATTGGCGCGCATAAGCAGATAAACTTTCTACATAACGGCGCTGACCTTCGGCAAAAATCGTATCGAATGCCAAAGAGCTTTTGCCCGAACCGGACAAACCGGAAATAACGACCAATTTATTACGCGGCAGTTCCACATCTATGTTTTTTAAATTGTGCTCACGGGCACCTTTTATAATGAGTTTATCGCTTTCAGCCATACAAACGAGTATAGCTTAAAAAAAGGGTAAATGCAATCGTACGTTTATAAACCGCTTTACAAACAGCACACGCGGTTTCTGCCGTTTTGTTTTGCGCAATACAAAGCCGTATCAGCTTTTGCGATAAAATCCTCGTAGCTGTTACAATTGGTAACCGTCCACACAAAAACGCCGATGCTTACCGTAAGAGATCCGTCAAACAGTTCGCTCGTTTTGTTTTCCACGTTTTCGCGTATACGTTCGGCAAAAAAATTTGCCGAACCGCACTCATGCCGGGCAAGAAGTACGACGAATTCGTCTCCGCCGTAACGGAAAACATTCCCTTCTTTTTTAGTTACATCTTTTAACGTAGAAGCGATTATTTTTAAGATTTTATCGCCGGCAAGGTGCCCGTGCGTATCGTTGTAAGTTTTAAAATAATCGATGTCGACCATAAGAACGGCAAGAGAATCTTTATCTTTTACCAACAACGGCCATATTTTTTTTAGATAAGCCGTTAAACCGTGGCGGTTATATACTCCGGTAAGAGAATCTTTATAAGTTAAAGATTCCAGCTTTTTATTTTCTTTTTGTAAAGTACGCTGTATGTGTTCCAATTCATCCAAACGTTTGCGCGTGTGAGCAAGCGTACGCAATTTTAAAACCATAAACACAAAGGCAGCGGTAATTACAAGATACAAAAGCAAAAAATACCAACGCAAAAATAATAATTGTTTAATAACAAAAACCGTTTCCGCACTTTCGCTAGTTTTATCGTCGCCGGTTTTTACCGCTTTTACCGTAAACCGATAGGTACCCGGCCGCAAGTTCGTATACTGAACAAAATTCCGGTTACCGGCGGGAACCCAATCGCTGTCAAAACCTTCAAGTTTGTATGCGTAATTCGGACGGGCAAGCGGTGAATAGTCCAATAATGCGTATTGCGCATTAAACGTAGCCCTAAAAGCTTCAACGACCGGAATGTTGTTTTTTAACTGCAAACGTTGCGAAGATTCTGCCGAAAAACCGCCATCCGGCGATAAACCGTTGAGAGAAAAATCCGTAATAGCCATTTTGGGTTTGACAAATACTTCGCTACGGAATTTGCTGTACATATCTTCATCAAAATACACCAAACCCTGCGTCGTCGGAAAATATACGACAGTTTTGTTAAAACGCAGCGGATGACCGTTAAACCGTTCGGTAAACACATCGTTTGATACGTGATATATGGAAAAGGTTTTTAGGTCGGCTGAAAAAATATATAAACCACTGTTTGCCGCAACAAAAAAATCTCCGTTGCTCATTTGTTCAAAACCGAAAACGGTGTTTAAATTCAAACCGTTTTCAAAACCGTAATTTTCAAATATACCGGTTTCAGGATTAAAAATCGAAAAACCGTTTCCTTTTGTACCTATCCACAGTCTTCCGTCATCATGCACAAATAAATTTAAAATTCCGTTGCCAGGAATTCCTTTTGTATTTTTGGGGTCGTATAAATATTTTTTAAATTCTCCTGTTTGCCGGTTAAATAAATTCAAACCTCTATTTGTTGCAATCCACACACGGTTTTGCGCATCGCATTTGATATCGTATATGATATTATCGCTCAAATAGCAATCTTCAAACTCGCTGTATAAAAAATGACGGATTTCTCCGGTTTGTAAATTACAGCACATCAAGCCTTTGCCGTAAGTACCGACCCATACATTACCGGACAAATCCGTTCCCAAACTGTACACAAGCACATCGGGAAAAGCTTCAGCAAATTGCTTTACCGGTTCAAAGCGCTCTTTTGCCGCATTATATACCGCAAGCCCTTCATCCGTTCCGGCATAACAAGTACCGTCCGCACCGATGTGTATGGAATTTACGGTATTGCCGATCAAACGTCCGTTTTTTTTGTTAAAAAAGCTGCGGGAGCAGTTAAAAGTATCATATAAAATCAAACCGTCGTTTTGTAAACCTATCCATAAAAAATCCCCGTCTTGCTCCAAACAACGGATACTTTTACCGGGAAGCGCTTTATTGCTTTCGGAAGAGTTCAAAAACTGCAAGCGTCTTCGGTCATACATATTAATTCCGCCGCCTTGAGTGCCGACCCATAAAAGACCTACCGCATCTTCAAATATTGCCAAAACCGTATCGTGCGACAATCTGTGCGAAGCAAAACTTTTAGTTGTATACGAAACCGTTTTTTTAGTTTTTGTATCGAAACGGTATAAGCCGCCGCCGAACGTACCGGCTAAAACAACACCTTTTTCAAAGGTATGGTTTACCGTATAAATACGGTTATCGGGTAAAGAGTATACGGTAAAATCTTTTGTTGCAGGATCGGTTTTTATCAATCCTTTGTCCCACACTGCAGTCCAAAAAAAGCCGTTTTCGTCTTCAAAGGCGGCATAAACTTTACCGTCAAAAATAGGATTTCCTTTTACTGCAAAATCGGGGCGGTAAAAAGCATCGCTGTGTTCGTTATAGTAAAACACACCGCCGTATGTACAAGCATACAAAGTGCCGCTCACGTCTTCATATATGCTTCGCACGGTTTCGTTTTCAAGATAATGCTTTTGATTATCGGGGGCATAACGCACAAACGAGCCGTCTTTATCAAAAAATAAAAACAAACCGTTAAGAGTGCCGACCCATAAACGGTCGTGAGAATCTTTAAAAATCGAACAAACAACGCTGTCGGTTAAAGTAAAGTTATGCACGCTTCCGGATACCGTGTCGATTGCGGACAAACCGGCGTGCGTTCCTACCCACAAGCATTCTCCATCCATGTACATACACTGTACTTGGCTTGAAGCAAGACTGGATTCGTCAAACGGAACGCTTATAAAAGCTTTCCATGAACCAGGCACATACTTGATAACGCCGCTGTGCGAAGTTCCTATCCACACGTAACCGCGCGGATCCTGAGCGAATGCGGATACCGATAAAGAAGGCAAGTCGGAGCCTAAAGGATAGAATTTATAATCAAGATCGGCTGCAAGGGCAGTTTGAAATACGGTTAAAAAAAGCGCGCATAATAAAAAAGAGAGATTTATTTTCATATGTACATACGTGCACATATTATCCGCACCGCCTTTGCTTATCCTATCGCAACAGGTGGGAACAGCAGCATCCATTTTACCAAACCTCGTCCAGCTATTTATAAATCTTTTTTTAATATAAAATATAGTATATACTCAAAACATATAAATTGCAAGCAATATGAATCCGCACCAGCGTGCAGCCGATGTGCAGTTTAAAACCGAGCTTGCAATACTGCGCTTATAATGCCTTGACCAAGCCTTTCTTTTAGCCGATAATCGGTTTTATGAAAAAAGTTATGTATCCGTTTTTTTTATTTGTTTTACTGATCCATAGCGCGATTTTGCAAGCGCAAGCTGCAGCCGATATTTTTGATCCTTTTTATGAAGACCTTTCGGTGTGGGAAAAAACAAACTTAATATGCGATACGGTGCCGGAGCGCCCCTACCCTTTACAGGAAATAAAGCGTATTTTAAACCTCGTTATGCAAAACGGCGATACGGTACAGCAAAAAGCTGCCCGTGCGCATTACGAGCGTTTTTTCGGTAAAGTTTTTCATGCGGGAAGCAAAACGGAATTTGCTGCACAGATTGCACAAAGTGAACAAACGGCACAAAACGGTTTGCCCGGCGCACAAAATGAGACGGAAATCGATGCAGCCGCTTTTTGCGACTTTAATTATTTTTTAAACAATGCTCTGACGCTTTCGGCGCGAGGCGGCGCGCTTTTTACCGATAGGTTTATGCACAATGCGCTGGTACCCGCTTTCCGCTATTCTTCGTACGATTTAGCAGTAGACTATGTACACGTCGGTTCTTTGTACTTATTGCCCTTTGTAAATTCCGTTGCCGCAATCGGAAACCCTAATTGTTATTTAAGCGCAGGAATTACGCGTACAAACAGCGCACCGTTTTTTAGCGGCGGCATAGTTAGCGGAGCTCATGCTATGCATCAAGGGCGCTTTAATTTTGTTTTTAGACAAAACAACTGGACATACAGCCAATCGTTTTTAACACTGAGCGCATCGGATAACAAAGGACAAAATCTTTCGCCCGGCAAATTCGCAATGCTGCATTCGCTTACAATACAAGCATTTAGACAACTGTCATTCGGCATAACGGATACGGTTATATACGGAGGCAGGTTCGAACCGCTGTACGTTGTCCCCTTTTCGGCTTTTTTTATGAGTCAAGGATTGTACGCTTTTCCCGACAACAGTTTAATCGGCGTGCAGTGCAGTGTAAAACCGCTTAAAAGTTTACAAGTAAACGCTCAAGTATACGCCGACGACATCGGCTTTAATCAAATCATCACATTTAAAAAAGATGCAAAATGGCGTTTAAGCGGACAATTCGGCGTATCGTACGCCGCTTCCGGCACGTTTCCCTTTCCGTTTGCATTTGCTTGCGCCGATTTGGATTACACATTCGTTACGCCGTACACATATACACATGCGGATATAAAAGATGCTCAGTATTCCCCCTCACATGCCAACTACCAAAACTATACGCACAACGGCGCACCGCTGGGAAGCAATTTACAGCCGAATTCCGACCGCGTGCGTTTAAGCTTGCAATTCCGTCCTCTGCGCTTTTTAAACGGTTTGAGTATAAAAGCAGAAGACAGTTTTATACGGCATGGCAATGTAAGCGAAAGCGTTTCCGATATCCGCGCACTTAAAGATTATCTTTCAAATGAATATGCTACCGACGGTTCCGTTTTTAATCACGCTTCATACCAAATTGTCGCCCCCGGCGGCGTTATACACAAAGATCAAGTTTTTGCCTACGCTACCCCTTTTTTAAATCAAAAAACCGTTCAATACGTAAATCAGCTTGAATTGGAATTAAATTACCGCACGCCGATTGTGCGTTCTGCCGGCTACGTACAGTTTAAACTCAGCTATGTATTTGAAACAAACCTTAACCCGAAAGTCGGTACGCATATATATCAGCCTGACGGTACTACGGACGGTTGGAAAACAAAAACCGTAGAACAAATAGGACACGCAATTATCGAACAAAAAGCCGCACAACAATTGCAAAACTGGCGGCAGCAAGCGCAAGGTTATGAAGTAAAGCACTACATCAGGCTGGGAGCCGAAATAGTGTATTAACAGTATCACCAATATATACATTTTTTCCGTAATATCGTATACTATGTGTTATGGAAACAGTTACTTTACGCTTAAGCGACGGCAGCACAATACAAACACCTTTAGGCACTCCCGCTGCCGATATTATTTGTCATTTTAAAGAAAAACCGAACACAATTGTAGCCGTGCGCTTTAACAATGAAATATGCTCTTTAACCCAGCCGCTTGAAAACAGCGGCGATGTGGAACCGGTGTGCATCGGATCTTCGGAAGCGTCCGCCATTTACCGGCGCTCTTTGTGTTTACTGCTTGCCGCAGCCGCTCACACATTGTTTCCCGGAAAACGCTTGGTCGTCGGTCACAGTTTGGGGCACGGTTATTATTATACGCTGGATACCGCAAAATCGCTTTCAAGCGCCGATGTAAAACGGCTGCAAGAAAAAATGAGCGAATTGGTAAAACAAAACCACAGCATACGCCAATCCTTTATTTCATACAAAGAAACCACCGCTTTATTCGAGCATTTAAACATGAGCGAAACGCGGAAACAGCTGAACTTTATTTGTCCGCCCCGGTTTAAAATAAACACGCTCAACGGTTTTTCGGATTTGTATTTTGCACCGCTTTTGCCGTCTACCGGTTATATTACACAGTTTGAACTTATGCCTTACGGCGAAGGTTTTTTATTGCGCTACCCGTCTACCAAAAATCCGAAACACATAGAAAAATTTAAAGACATTCCGCAATTGTTCAATGTGTACAAACGCTACAAAGAATGGGGAAAAATGCTGGGCGTCACTTCCGCATCATCGCTGAACGAAATGGTATTTAACCGCAAAATAAAAGATTTTATAAACATAACCGAAACGTTACAAAACAAATGCATTGCAGATATCGCAGACCAAATAAAAGAAAAAAGCAGCATAAAAACGGTTTTAATTGCCGGTCCTTCAAGTTCGGGAAAAACCACTACATCAAAAAAACTGTCAATGCAATTACAAGTGCTCGGCTATAAGCCCAAAGTAATAGAATTGGATTCGTACTATGTCGGAAGAGATTTAACCCCAAAAACAAAAACCGGCGAATACGATTACGAAAGTTTGCAAGCGCTCGACATCGCTCAATTAAACCGCGATTTGGAAGATTTATTTTCCGGAAAAGAAATACAACTGCCTTCTTACGACTTTGCGCAAGGAAAACGCCGCTACAGCGGAAAAACTATGAAACTGGATACGCAAAATATTTTAATACTGGAAGGCATTCACGGCTTAAACGATAAACTTACTCCCGCCGTTGCTAAAAAAAATAAATTCAAAATATATCTTTCGGCGCTTACCCAATTAAATTTGGATGATCACAACCGCATTGCAACCAGCGACAACCGGCTTATTCGGCGCATTGTACGCGATTCGCAATTTAGAGGTAAATCGGCAAGCGAAACAATTCAAATGTGGCCAAACGTACAAGCCGGCGAGCGCACGCACATATTCCCCTTTCAAGATAATGCGGATGCCATGCTCAATACCGCGCTCGACTACGAATTAGCGGTATTAAAAATATATGCCGAACCGCTTTTGCGCTGTGTAACACCTTTGCAGCGCGAATATGCCGAAGCAAGCCGTTTATTGCGGTTTTTAAACAATTTTTTACCCATCCCGACACACTTTGTCCCGGGGCATTCGATTATAAGGGAATTTATAGGAGACAGCGCATTTAAGTATTAGCTTAAACCGAAAGAACCGTACACAGCGTCTTCTACGGCGCTTTCTTCATCTTTTTCGCGCGCTTTTTTCCACAAAAATAATTTCTTTTCTTTAAGTTTATCCAAAACACTGCGTTTTTGCATACGCTCTACAAAAACCGCCCGTTTTTGCTCTATAACAAGCTGAGCTTGAGCAAGAGCTTCCAATAATTCTTCTTTTCGCACATCCAAGCGGTTTACATAGTGTTCAATTTGCACTAAAGAAGCAACATCGACATTGTCGTTGCGCGTTTTGTTTATCCTCACGCGTTCTGCGGCAATAGTTTGCAATTCGGCTTGTAATTTTTCGGCTTCAGCTACCGCGTGTGCCAATGCATCTTTTGCTTCTTTTTCTTCAAATTCGCGCAACTCAAGCAATTTTTGCAAATTAAACGAAAAACGCTTCATACGATCATTTCTTCTTCGGGGATGTCGACACCGGCTAATGAACCCAAATCGGTTAAAGTTTGTTCAATCGAAGTTTTTTCCGCTTCTTCTTGCATTAAAAAGCGTTCTATTGCCGGGTGCAGTTCTACCGCCGCATCCAAATCGGCATTGCTCCCCTTTTGGTACGCGCCGACGGTTATCATATCTTCGGATTCCGCATACAGCGCCATCGAACGGCGCAAAGCGGCAACGGCTTTTTGCGTTTGGCTTCCCGACACACGTTTGGAAAGCCGGCTAATACTTGCTAATACATCTATTGCCGGAAAATGGTAGGCTTGAGCCAATTTTCGGCTTAAAATGATATGACCGTCCAAAATACCGCGTACGGTATCCGAAACCGGCTCATCCATATCGTCTCCGTCAACCAGTACGGTATAAAAACCGGTAATGGAACCGGTTTTTGCAGTTCCGCTTCGCTCAAGCAGTTTGGGCATAGTTTCAAACACACTGGGCGTATAGCCGCGTTGTGCGGGAGGCTCTCCTATGGCAAGACCTATTTCCCGCTGAGCGCGGGCAAAACGGGTAACCGAATCGAACATAAGCATAACGTCTTTGCCTTGGTCCCTAAAATATTCTGCTACCGCAGTCGCCGTATATGCACCGCGCAAGCGCGCAATGGGTGATTGATCGGAAGTAGCCGTAACCACTACCGAGCGTTTTAAACCATCTTCCCCCAAATCGCGTTGCAAAAAATCCACCACTTCGCGCCCGCGCTCGCCTATTAAAGCAATAACGTTTACATCTGCGTTTGTGTTGCGCGCAATCATTCCCAGCAGTGTGGATTTTCCCACACCCGAACCGGAAAATATACCTAAGCGCTGCCCTTTTCCGACGGCTAAAAGCGAATCGATTGCCCTCACTCCGGTTACAATGCGGCTTTTAATCGGCGCACGGTCCAAAGGATCGGGAGGAGATGCTACAACCGGATAAAATTGCGAAAATGCTATATCGCCTTTTTTATCGCACGTTTTACCGGTAGCATCGAGTACGCGCCCGAGCAATTCTTTACCCACGCCCACTTGCAGCACGCTGCCGGAAGCGCTTACCGTACAGCCTATTTCTATACCTTTGGTATCGCCGTATGCCATAAGCTGTACGGTAGTATCGTATAAGCCTACAACTTCAGCTAAAACGTGCGAACCGGTTGAAGGAATTTTTATAGTACAGATTTCCCCGATAACGGCTTGAGGTCCCTTGCTTTCTACAAGCATACCGCGCACACGGATTACCGAACCGGTATAATGGATTGTTTCGGTTCGTTTTACGGTTTCCATGTATTTGGTAAAAACGCTTTCCATGAGGCGCCTGCCTTATTCGCCGGGCAGGGGCGCCGTTTTCGATACGGTTTTTATAGGAGAGATTTCAAGAATCTTTTGTTCAAGTTCGGCAAGCTGACTTGAAATGCGGGCGTCTATGGCGCCGAAATCGGTTTCTACTATACAGCCGCCTTTTTCCACTGTGGAATCTTCAGCAACCGTAATACTTTTTACGCTTTCAACCGCTTGCATAAAATCTTTAATATGTTCGGTAGTTAACTGCACATCGGCAAGGTTTACCCTCACCGTTATATCCCCTCTACCCTTTACTTTGCGCAGCGCTTGCAGCACATTGGACATTACTACGTTGCGCTGACTTTCGGAAATAATTTTTATAACTTTGCGCGATATAAGCAATACCAAATCGACGATTTGCTGTTCGGTTTCCTGCAAAATATTTTGCCGCTTGTCCATCGTGCGCTCAAGAATAATATGCATACGGTCTATAAGCCGCTGTACTTCTTGTCGCCCGCTTTGGTAACCGTCTTCGTGCCCTTGTTCAAAGCCTTCTTTTCGCGCATCGCTTACGTTTTTTTCATAGTTTTGTTCAGCTTGGCGCACAATCTCGGCGGAACGAAGCTCTGCATCTTTTATAAGCTCGTCTGCTTTATCTTCGGCTTGTTTTTTTATAACCGCCGCTTGGTCCGATTTGCGCTTTACTTCATCAAATGCCGCTTGTTCCGCATTTTGTACAATTTGCTGTGCTTGCGTTTGTGCATCGGCAAGCATTTTTTCTTTTTCCGCTTCCCAATCTTTTTTAAACGCTTCGGCTTCGCGGCGCAAATCGTCGGCAGTAGGACCCGAGTACTCCGGAATCTCTTCAACTTCGCTTTCTTCCGGTTCCGGCGTAAAATCGTGAGTTAATTTAAGTAAAACCTTTTGGTCTGATTTTATTATTTCCGTCGGGCGGAAAACCGTTTTAGCCATTGCGTACTCCCCGTTACACTACCAGTTCGTCCTCTCCGGAACGTGCGATAACGATTTCGCCGCCGTCTTCAAGCCGCCGGATAGTAGACACAATCTTTTGCTGCGCTTCTTCCACGTCTTTTAAGCGTACCGGTCCCATAAATTCCATATCTTCTTTTAACATGCTTGCCGCACGTTTTGACATATTGCGGAAAATCTTATCCTGTACTTCGGTATCGACCGCTTTAAGCGCTTTTGCCAATTCTTGCGTATCGACTTCGCGCATAACCTTTTGAATGGAACGGTCGTCGAGCATAACAATATCTTCGAACACAAACATGCGCTTTTTGATTTCTTCCGCCAAATCCGGATCGTCTTCTTCCAAAGATTCTATAATGGATTTTTCGGAAGAACGGTCTACCAAGTTCAATATTTCTACGATACTTTCCACACCGCCGGCGGTTGCGTAATCTTCGCTGGACAGCGTAGAAAGCTTTTTTTCCAAAACGCGCTCAACTTCGCGCAAAACATCGGGAGAAGTTCTATCCATAGTTGCAATGCGCCGGGCAACATCACTTTGTATTTCGTCCGGCAAATTTTGCAAAATAATGGAAGCTTTATTCGGCTCAAGGTAAGCTAAAATAAGCGCTATGGTTTGCGGATGTTCTTGCTGAATAAAGTTCAAAAGGTGCGCAGGGTCGGTGCGGCGGATAAAGTCAAAGGGACGCACTTGCAGCGAACTGGTTAAGCGGTTGATAATATCGATTGCTTTTTGGCTTCCCAAGGATTTTTCCAACAGTTCGCGTGCAAAATCGATACCGCCGGAAGTAATAAAATTTTGCGCTTTTATTAAGTCTTGGAATTCGCGCAATACCGCATCTTTTAACTCCGCATCGACGGTGTCAAAGCGTGCAATTTCAAAGGTAAGCGTTTCAACTTCATCTTCGCGCAAATGCTTAAAAATTTCTGCAGAAATATCGGCTCCCAGCGAAACCATAAAAATAGCCGCTTTTTGCCGTCCGTTTAGATTTTTATAATCTTTATTTTTTTTGGAACTGCCGCCGGTTGTCGATGCGGGTTTGGTTTGCGTGGATGCCATATTATTCCTCCATCAGCCACGAACGTATAAGCATTGCCACATCTTCCGGATGTTCGCGGGCGATTGAGATCGCACTTTCCTGAAGTTCCGCACGTTCACGTTCTTCAACAGACATGGTAACTTCCATACCCGCTTGTTCCGCTTCCCACAGCGTTTTTTCACGCTCCATTTGATGCTTGCGCAAAAGCTCTTCTTCGCGCAGCCGCCGTCGGCGCTCCATTTCCATAGAAATAAAACGGAACAAAATAAAAGACAGCAGCACCACAATAACGGCGATAACCACTAAAAGCACCGTACGCTTGGTTTGCTCTTTGCGCAAATAAGCAAGGTCTTCGGCAGCAAACTGCGCCGTACGGTCTACCGCAATATTTGTTACGGTAACCGAATCACCGCGGCTTCTGTTATAGCCGACGGCATCTTTTACCAAAGATTTTGCTTTTTCAAGATCTTCTTCGGAAACGGGAATATATTCTCGCTCTATTCTGCCATCTGCGCTAATAATCGGCTTTCCCGTTTTAGCATCCGTTTTGCGCTGCCACAACCCGTCGATGTTTACCGCAACGGTAACACGGTCTATAGCAGGACTTTTTGTTTCCTGCGTTTCGCGCGTATTGATAACTTGATTTTTTGTTTCCGACTTTTCTTGATTTATGCCGTACACGTTCGACATATCGGAATACACCGGCGGATTTTGTCCTTCTATACCGGCAGGTCCTTCGGGATTATAACCGGTACCTTTCCACACTTTTTCGATTGTTTGCGAAGAAAGCGTAACCGAATCCAAAATTTCCGAATCGTCGTAGGGGGTGTCCGGATTGTCCGGACGGCGCGTAAACGGAAAATACTCGGTCGAATTGACTTGCTTTTCGGACATATCCATATCGACTTTTATATTCAAATTGCGTACGCGGTCTTTGTCGAAATTCGCTTGCAGCGTCGCCAGCACTTTTTCGCGGTAAATATTTTCCAGATTTTCTATAAGCTTTTGTTCTTTAGCAATAATGTCTACGCGCTCGGAAGCCGCCATTCCCTTAAAATCGTTGAGCACATCCCCTGCAGAATCAACTATCGTAATGTTTTCGGCTTTTAAACCGGGAACCGCCATAATTAAAAGCTTTTGAACGCCTTCAACTTTCTTTTTATTTGAAGCAAAATCGCTTCCGGGTTTTACGGTTAAAATCACGCTTGCGCTAACCGGCTTTTGATCCGCGCTGAACAGCTCTTTTTCCGGCATACCCAACACTACTTCGGCTCGGTCTATTTCGTCCAGCGATTCTATATGCTGGCGTACTTGCGCCGTTATCGAGCGCTGTAAATTAACGTTTTGCTGAAAATCATCAACCGTCCAGCGCTCCACATCGAACAGCGACCACGGATCCACATTGCCGGGAACCAAATCTTCACGCACTAAAAGCGAACGCATACGACGCGCCGTCATTTCGTCGTCTACCGACAGCATACCGCTGTCGGATACGTGCACGGCAACGTTTTCCTGTGCAAGACGGTACACAATTTTATCGCGCATAGTTTGGTCGCTTACCGGCACGCTAAACAGCGGCACTGTTGTCGGACGTGATGAAAACACCGTTACCAAAACCAAGGCGGCAATAACCGCCGCCGTAATGCCGATGAGAATAACCTTTTGAACTGCGCTCCACTTAGCCCATAGTTCTTTTATTTGCTGAAAAAGCTTTTTAAGCCATTCGTTCATGCACCCTCCCGTCAAAAGCGGCTGCCGCTTTTGTGAACGAATTTACTTCCGTTGTTATAATGTGTTATTATAACACGTTTTACACGAATTGTCTACCTATTCGTAGTAATTTCGTTCCACGCCTGCGTAAGGCGGCTTATTACGTTTTGCGCTATGCTCAGCGTAAGATGCGCTTTGGACATGGCAATCGTTACATCGTGTACGTCAACCGAATCCGGATCTGCGGCATAGCGCTGCATCATATCGGTAACGTCTTGCTGTTTATCGTTTACATACGTAACGGCACTCGTTAAATATGTGTCGAATGCGGTAGGTTTAGCTTCCCCGGGATTTGTATTTTGTGCGTTTTTTGCACGCGAAACGCTCAGCGCTCCTATATCTGCCAATTCCGAAGAACCGATATGAGCGGGATTTGAACGTACTAAAGCTAATTGACTAAACATAGTTTATTTTACCTTTTTTTATTGACCGATGACAAGGGCTTGCTGAAACATTTCTTTAGCCCCCTGAATAACCGTAGTATTCGCTTCATATGCACGCGAAGCCGAAATAAGATCTATCATTTCGTTTACGATATTAACGTTCGGATATTCAACATAGCCTGCATTCGGTCCGGTTTTTATGGCATCGGCATTGGTGGGGTCGTACACCAGCTTTCCTTCGGTGGTATCTTTTTCGATTTTCATAACGCGCACGCCCTTGCCGACACCGTTGTCCAAATCTTCGGGAACAAAGGGACTGCGGAACGTAGGATGTTTTTGAGCGCTTGCCAACACAACGCGCGAGCGCTTAAAGGGACCGCCTTCTTGTGTGCGGGTGGTAGTCGCATTGGCAATGTTATCCGATATAACGTCGGTACGCAAACGCTGAGCGCTTAAGCCCGTTGCCGCAATATTGATACTCGAAAAAAATCCCATACCCTACCCCCGTTTATTTAAGAATAACTTTCATTTGCGAAAACTGAAAATTTTCCATTTGAGTTAACATTTGGTAACTCATTTGCGTTTTCAGTACATTCATAGCTTCTTGTTCGGCATCTACGTTGTTGCCGTTTGCCTTTACCGTACTCCAATAATCGGTAACCCGGCGCGGTTCAACCGTGCGGTAATCTATAAAGGTTTCGTTTTTTATGTGCCGCTCATCGGAAGTAACCAGCCGGGCAATGTCTTTGTCCGTTTTTTCCGATTCAAAGGCTTTTTTAAGTTCGCTTTCAAAGTTAAGGTGCGTGCGTTTAAAATTGGGCACTTCCGCATTTGCCAAATTGTGAGCCGTAATTTGATAGCGCAGTGCGCTCGCATCCAAAGCACGGTGCAATATGTCTACCGTGCGTGAAAAATCGTTCATCATATATTTATTTTCGGAAACGGGGTAAAAAAGTTTAGAAAAAGCTTCACATTACCGATTTTATAGTGTATACTGTTTCCAAGAAAATTTTAAACATTACAGGAGAAAAATCGTGTTAAGAAAAAAAATTCCGGCAACCCCTTCAATCAGACGTTTGCCGTCTTATCTGCATATAATCAGAAATGCCGTCAGCGAAGGCTATGACTTTATTTCGGGAACGGTAATAGCGCGTGAACTTGATTTGGAAGCAATTCAAGTACGCAAAGACTTGGCAATTACCGGTATCAGCGGTAAACCGAAAATAGGCTATCCGGTTACCGCTCTTATTGCAGCAATAGAACATTTTTTAGGCTGGGACAGTTCCAAAAACACCGTTATTATAGGAGCGGGTAATTTGGCAACCGCCCTTACAGGTTATCAGGAATTCAAATTTCACGGTTTGCACTTTGTAGCCGCCTTTGATACCAATCCCAAAAAGGTCGGCACCGACATACACGGAGTTCCCGTATATTCTATGGATGACCTTAAAGAGCAAGTAAAAAAATTAAAAGCTTCGATTGCCATTTTAACCGTACCTTCTTCATACGCGCAAGAAACGGCGGACAAAGCGGTTGCGGCAAATATAAAAGCTATATGGAATTTTACCAACGTTAAATTAAAGCTGCCCAAAGACGTAGTGTGCCAAAGAGAAGATTTAACTTCCGGCTATGCCATGCTCAGCCTTATGCTTAACAATAAAAAACCGCAGCGGCTTAAAGATTGACGGCATCAGACGGTAAAACGGCATGCCAAGCGCAGCTGTTTATAAACCGGCTGATAAAGCGAAGCCGCCACCTAAAAAAATGGGCGCGCAAAAACGGTATAAGCTGCTACCGGCTGTACGACCGCGATATCCCCGAAATTCCCGTGTGTCTTGACGTATACGAAGACCTTTCGCTTACAAGCTATGCCGTTTTATACTTATATGAACGCCCGTACGAAAAAGACAAAGCCGAAGAAGAGCTGTGGCTGAACGCTATAAAAAAAGCCGCATGCAGCGCATTGCATATTGCGGAGTGCAATATTTTTACCAAAACGCGCTACCGGCAGCGAAAAAACGGTAGCGGTCAATACCAAAAACAAAGCGCACAAACCGCTCCTGCCATGCAAACTGAAGCTCAAAAAGCTGCAGCTGTACGGCAGAGCAAAGATTCGGCTAGGCGTATAATTGTGCAAGAGCAAGGCTTGCGTTTTTGCGTAAACCTTGTTTTGTATTTGGATACCGGTTTGTTTTTTGACCACCGCATATTGCGCCAAACAGTGCGCGGCGCAGCACAAAATAAAACGGTTTTAAATTTATTTTGCTATACCGGTTCTTTTAGCGTATATGCGGCATCAGGCGGCGCACATCAGGTAACGTCGGTTGATTTATCTTCGACGTATTTGGATTGGGCGCACGACAACCTTGTGCTTAACGGCTTTACCGACGAAAAGCGCTACCCGCTTGTAAAAAGCGATGTGCTCGCCTTTTTGCAAAACACGCACCAAAGCTGGGATATCATTATCCTCGACCCGCCGACCTTTTCCAATTCAAAAAAAATGAACGGCGTGCTCGACATTAACCGCGATTGGCAAGTTCTTACCGCCTTGTGCCTTAAGCGGCTTAACAAAGGCGGCACGCTGTATTTTTCTTCAAACAGCCGCACGCTTAAATTCGATGAAGATTTTGTACGCACGTGCACGGCAAAAGGTGCGCCGTGCACGGTAACCGACATCGGCGAGTGCACAATCCCCGAAGACTTTAGGAACAAGCGCATACACCGCTGCTGGCAAATCGATAAAACTTAAGTATTTAAATTGTTGTTTTCAGGAGTTAACATATAATACTGGTGCGAAAGCGGTCCTTGCACCCACAGCAAAGACGGCAACCAAAAAAACAAACCGAAAATTAAATTAACGGCTTTTATTTCTTTTTTTGTTCCCGTGTGTATATCCTTATAACCATCTTTGCGGATAAGAATGTCGGGATCGTCCCATACGGCATTGCTCATGCGCGTGGTTGCAGGAGTTTTTCCGATGTATTCGCCGTCGACATATACGTCTGCACCGGGAACATCGGTGTTAAAACTAACCCTTGTGTGCGTAACACAGCTTGTTACAAGCGTAAGCACAAAAACCGAAAGCAATACAACTGCTCCAATCTTTTTCATCGTTTTCCTCACTTTAACTGTCGCTTAGTTACTTTTAAACTTATCCGGCGTCGTACCCATTACGGACGCTCTAGCTATATACATAGGTAATTGCTCCGCAGGCACTTGTATACCGCCGTCATCCAAATTTAAGCAGTTTTCAAAAGCTTTGCCGAAATTAGACTCACTGATATAATTGCAGTTAAGCGTAACCGAACGAAGTTCGCTGCAGCCTTTAAAACAAGTTGCAATATTCATTTCAGACGAAAAAGGAATTTCCGGTCCTTGCTGAAGCGCCGTGCAGCCTTCAAAAGCAGAGCTCATCACATTAATACTGTCCGGAATTTTAGATACCTTTGTAAGCGCAGTACAATTTTTAAAACAGCCGGTAAGGTCGGTAACGTTGTTAGGAATAAGCGGCATTTCCGTAAGCGCGGTACAGCCTTCAAAACAATAATCCAAATCCGTAACGCTGTCGGGAATGACAGGCGCCTTTGCAAGAGAAGTACAGCCTTTAAAGCAACCGTCCATCTTTGTAACGGTTTTAGGAATTTCCGGAGCGCTTACCAAATTGGTGCAGCCGGCAAAGCTGTAGCACATTTCGGTAAGATTTTCTATTGCACCGTCGAATTTAAGATCAATTTTTTTATCCGGATTTTCTTGCAGTATTTTTGCTAATTTACTTGTTTTATTTTTTTTAGCTTTCAAATCTTCCTGTGTAAGACCGGTTAGTTCAATACGGTTCACTTGTTCTGTGGAAGCTTTTTTTAGATAGGCATCCAAGCCGGCACCGTTTTGCCCAAAAGGCACTTGTGCGTACAGGGATTTACCTGCAGCAGAGTTCAAAAATGAAAAATCACTTTCATCGGCAACATTTTTACAACCGATACAGAGAAACAGTGCAACAAGCATCACTACAACCGAATAAAAAAAGATATTCGTTTTTTTGCAACTTGTTTTACTCATTGAAATCTCCTTAATATAACAAATCGTAAATAAATATATATCAAAATATATAAAAAATCAATAGTTTTAGCGATAGCATATACATTGACACAGCTTGCTCACCGTGATAAACTCGTTTAATATACCATTTTGTTACAAGGACTCACGCATGAAAAAAGAAGGTCATAAAAGCGTTACAAAAACGCTGTTGTATATAGGGTCGGTTGTTATACTGATTCTTGCGGCAGTATCTTTTGTCGTTATTCCGGCAATGCTTCCCGGCAAACAAACACAGCTGCCGCCGCTGGGTTCATACAAAAATAAAAAAATAGAATACGTGCAAGGCTCATACTTTTTGGATGCCGTTGCTTACTACGAACAGCAAAAAAAGAATTCAAACAAAACCGGACGCTCGCAAGAAAGCGATTTATTCGATGTTTTTAACAACGCATTCCGCGATACGGTTATTACCCTA
The DNA here is from genome assembly GCA_000468055.1 of Treponema lecithinolyticum ATCC 700332. Lineage (GTDB taxonomy): Bacteria > Spirochaetota > Spirochaetia > Treponematales > Treponemataceae > Treponema_C > Treponema_C lecithinolyticum. Next base: position 82,604 of record KI260569.1, read on the forward strand.
GCTTTTAGCGACGAAGTAAAAAGAAGCGGTTACAAAGCTCCCGAACCTTTGGTAGAGCGTTCAATGCTGCCTTATTTTTACAATGCAAACGGCGTATATTCGGCAAAAATATTCCGCGATACGCCGGACAGCCGCAAAGCTGAAATCCGCAAAGAAGTTGAAAACCGGCTTGTATACAGCCGTTATGCAAACGATATCGGCAATTTAAAAACTTCGGCGGCCGAAATTCAATTTATATCGGACATGGGAGTACACAAGCGTTCTTTTGACGCAGCATTTTTTTCTACCGCAGATTATCCTCAAAGCGAAGCCGCTTTGTTCGGTACAAACAATGCACAGCTTTTTACCGTATATGATTTATCGATTATAACGCTTAACAGCGAAGCGGAAGCAAAGAAAATTTTATCGCAACTTAAAAACAATGAACTGGTATTTGCCGATGCGGTAAGCGAATACTCAACTAAGCAGTACAGCGATGCATCCGGTAAATTAAACGAAAGCTATTATTACCGGCTTAAAAATCTTATAAAGTCGGAAGAACAGCTTGCCAAAATAACCGAACTTGCAAGCGGTTCTTTAAGCGATGTAACTGAAACGAGTTTCGGCTTTTCCATTTTTTATGCAAACGGCGAAAGCATTCAGCCTGATTTTACTTCCGCCGAAATGCTGAACGTTGTACAACACTATATGAGCATTTATGAAGCCGGAATTATAGAAGATTACTACATTAACATTGCAAAAGACTTTTCGGCAAAAGCTGCCGTAGAAGGCTTTTTTTCCGCCGCAGCGCAATTCAATGCGCAAACATCCGATATTCCTTTGTTTCCGATAAATTACGGTAATGTGCCGCTTCTTTCTCCCCTGCCCGTGCAGGAAGTACCGCAGCTATCTCAAGAAACTTCAAACGAAAGCTTTTTACAAACCGCGTTTTCTTTAACCGAAGGAGAGTTGTCTTCTCCGCTCGTAACGGGTAAAAACATAACCGTGCTCCGTCTTAAAAAAATTGAAAATGACGATGTGGCTGCTGCAGGCACAATGAATTTTATGTATCCGTATTACGTATCTCAGTCGGACAGTGCCGCCGTGCAATCGTATTTTATGCGCAGCCCGCACTTAAAAAACAATTTGTTTAATGTGTTTTTTAAGTATTTTATAAACAGCTGAAATTCGGTGGCGAACGGCGTTTTAATCGATACAACCGGCACTCTTATCCAAACGGTACAAACCGAGCGGGGAATGTCGGTTTTATACGCGGGACAATATTTGTTTTCCCGCTACGATCCCGAAAAAACGCTGCGCACGCTTTTGGATTCGCTTACGTTCCAAAGCGGAACGCTGATTTTATGTTTTTCTCCCGTACTTCCTTTTACCGTAGAACTTATTAAAAAAAAGCTTGCCTCACAGCGCGCCGATAACTGTTTTATCCTCGGCATTGAAAAAGATGTACACTTGTACCGTTTGTATTGTAAAGCGGCAAGCACGTTAAAAAAAAGTGTACTAAAAAAAACAAGCACCAGCGCCCCCCCTGCAGCCGTTATGCAAAAGACAAGCGGTGTGCAGGATACAATCGGCACGCCGGAAAAAACAGCGGAAGCAAATGTACCGTCGGCAATCGTTTTGCTTGAGCGCGCGCAGGATACGGCAGTGCTGCTCGAAAAAGGCGGCTTTCCGGACAATCAGCAAAACCGTGAACGTTATTTTGGCGACAAATTGCCGAACGAGGGAACATTCCGCCGTATAAGCGTAATCGACGGTTCTGCGGGAGTACGCTTACATAAAGATTTTTACGATGCCGCAGCCGATTACGCACAAAACAGCATAAACGTTTTTTGGAAAAACCGCATAACCCTCGTTAGACTGGGCCGCCTTTTTTCCCGCAATGCACTTAAAAACTGCGCACGCGCGGCTGTTTCCGTTCCGCTCGTAAAACAATCGGTATGCCGCCCGATTTTAGTATGCGGCGCCGGCACTTCTTTAAACCGCCTTATTCCTTTTATCCGCATAAACCGCACGCGTTTGCATATTCTTGCGGTAGACGCCGCACTCCGCTCTCTTTTGGACCAAGGCATACGTGCCGACGCCGTTATTGCCGTAGAAAGTCAAGCTGCAACAAGCAAAGCGTTTACCGGAACAGCGGGTACCGATATTCCCCTTATAGCCGACTTGTGTTCAAGAGCGCAAATACTGCGCATTACCGGCGGCAGCGTATCGTTTTTTATATCGGAATATTATGCGAACCCTTTGCTTGAGCGCATAAAACAAACACTCGGTAATTTAAGCGTACTGCCGCCGCTCGGTTCTGTAGGTTTGGTATCTATGGAAATCGCGCTTTTACTGCGCGCGCAAAACGTTCCGGTATTTACATGTGGTCTCGATTTTTCCTACCCTGCAGGTATAAGCCACTGTAAAGAGGCTCCGTCGCAAAAAGAAAGCCACCGTGTCTCAAACCGCTTTTTTCCTGCAGGAAATCCCGAAAGCGCATTCCGTAACGGTACTTTTTTTGCAAAAAGCAAAAGCGGCAGCGATTTTGTATGCGACCCTGCTTTACGCGGCTATGCTCAATTGTTTAGCGCGCGCTATAAAAATGCGGCTCAAGTATACGACCTTGCAGATGAAGGCTTGGACACCGGTTTGCCGCGCTTAACCGAAACACAAGCATCCGCTATGTTGGATACATTTTTTTGCAATAACGGCACAAGTACCTCTGCTTCATCTGCGGTCGAAGACAATAAAAAAAATGCCGGCACCGGCACTAATAAAAGCTGCGCTCCAATTGATTTTTTTTATCTTGCCGAAAAAAAACGCTTAACCGATTTACGCGGCATACTGACCGGATCACTACCTGCCGTATCAAAAGGCGAACTTTTAGAACGCTTGAGTGAATGCAGTTACCTATATTTACACTTTCCCGACGGGTATAAAAATCCGCAATCCGACAAAAACTTTTTAAATCAAAGTTTTTTAAACCGTATCCGCAGCGAAATAGATGTGTTTTTAAAAGATATCGACATGCAAATCGAACAAAATAAAGAAAACGTATAAGGATGTTTATATGAATAAACTACACAAAATTGTATTACCCTTTGCACTGATATTAAGTGCCGCCGCTTTTTTATGCTTTTCATGCCGCAGCTCGGAGCAGGACAAAGCCGATTTACAAAGTATCGATTTCCGTTCGGAAATGCGCAGCTTTATCAGCGCCATAGCTCAAAAAGCACGGGTGCAAAATCCCTCGTTTATCGTTATACCGCAAAACGGTCAAGAGTTGATTACGTTAAACGACGAATCTGACGGACCGCTTGCACAAGAATACGTAAGCCGGATAAACGGTATCGGACGCGAAGATGTATACTTCGGCTACGAAAAAGACAATGTGCCCACACCCAAAAAAGTCAGCGAATATTTAAAAACATGGCTCGATGTGTACACACAAAACGGAAAATCCGTATTGGTTATAGATTATTGTAAGGGTAAAGAAAATACCGATTTTTCTTACAAAAAAAATGCCGAAAACGGTTACATTTCTTTTGCCGCAGACCAAAGAGCGTTAAACGCCGTTCCAAAATACCCTCAAAAACCGTTTCGTGTAAATACAAACGATATAAAAGAGCTTGCTCAAGCACGGAATTTTTTATATTTAATTAACCCGGAGCACTACAAAACAAAAGAAGAGTTTATAGACGACATGGCTAAAACCGATTACGACCTTATTGTCGTCGATTTGTTTTTTAACGGAACGGAATTAAGCGCTCAAGACGTGAAGCGCTTACAGCGCAAAAACAACGGAGCACGGCGCCTTATTATATGCTATATGAGCATAGGGGAAGCCGAAGATTACCGCTACTATTGGCGGCAGGAATGGAAACAACAAAAACCGTCATGGCTAAAAAAAGAAAATCCCGATTGGCAAGGAAATTACATAGTCGCTTATTGGGAAAGCGAATGGCAAAACATTATATTCAATTATACGGACAAAATAACATCGCGCGGTTTTGACGGCGTGTATTTGGACGTTGTAGACGTATTTACTTACTTTGAAAGTAAATAGGAGCAAAGCGGCGTTTGTATACCGCCTGAATGCAAGACGTCGGCTTACTTTGCTTAAGTTTGCAAGCTTTACTCTTTTCTAAAAGCTAAAAAACCGAGCGGCAGCACTTTACTTACCGAGCGCGCCCATGTTGTAGGATTTAAACCGACGGAAACCGCGTAAGCGTTTACAAACCAGTATTCGCCGGAAGCGGACGAAAATTCAAAATCTCCGTCACCGCTTTTTGGAAGCTGTGCTGCCGTATTGCCGAAATGAAAATCTTTATCGCCGTAACGGCGCGGATTAAAAGAAGGTACGGCAGTAGGAATACCGTCGTAAAAAACGCCCAAATTATAAGTATAGGGGAACGCGGCGCCTTCATTTACCAGTCTGATAACAACCCTATGACTTCCTTCTATAAGCATATCGCTTCCGGAAGATGTCCGTATGCGCCGATAGTTTAAACTTTGCATTTTATAAAATCCGTCGGCACTGTTATCTTTATTCACCGCATTTATTTGCGCGGCATCTTTTTGCAAAGTTTCTTGCGAATTATAAATGCGGTAATACACTTCGGTTCCCGAAGCGATAAAACCGGTATTTTGCACCGAAGAAAATTCAAATTTACGGGTTTCCGCCGTCGACGTTTGTGTGTTAACCGTTGTACCGTCGGCAGGATTTTGCGGCACTGCATTTTCGGGCGGATTTATTTCGTAAAAAGTTTCCAACCCGCATGAAGTAAACAGCAAAAAAAAGCACACTGTCAAACGGCACAACAAACGCACAGGCATGCTTACTGGATTTTTCCTTCCGAACGCAAAGCAATTATACGGCTTTTGCCCAAATTAGCCCAGTCGGTGCCGCTGTGCGTATCGTTTAATTTTTGATAACGTTCGGCAGCCGCTTGGTAATTCATCCTTTGATCTTCAATGCGTGCTGCGTTAAACATAGCTTTTGACGCAAGCGGAAAATCTTCTGCTTGCGATGCTTTATCAAAGTAAGCTACGGCATTGTCGAAGTCGCCAAGCTCTTCGCTGCATACGGCAGCATTGTAAAAACATATCGCAGCCGTATAGGATTTTTTTTGCGTTTCTGCTGCCAAAACCCAGTTTGTACGGGATTCTTCCCAATTTTTACGGTCAAAATCGATATCAGCTGCAGCCATAGCGGCTCTAACGCGTACAACGCCTGCCGATTTTTTTACCAGTTCGTTAAATCCGTTTAAAATTTCGGTTATTTGCGCTTCAGCCGTTTGCTCTTCTTTTTGCACTTTTTCCAAGCGGAATTGCAAAGCGTCTACCGCAGCAAGTCCCGATTTTTTTTGTGCGGAAAGCAGCGACAGTACAATACCTGCAATAAGCGCCGCACCGATAAGCACGGCAAGAAAGCTTAAAATAACTACGCGGTACTTTAAAATTGCCGCTCCCACATAATCGCTCAGTGTCTTTTTTTCCGTTTCCGACATATCAAAACTCCTGTACCGCTTGATCAGCGTATTTTTAATTCATTTAATAAACGGCACACATACGTGCGCTGTACATCCAATAATTTTGCAGCTTCCGTTTGATTCCACCCTGTTTGTTCCAAAACATTGATAACATAAGCTCTTTTAAAATCGAATAAAGCTGTTTTAAGCGACATATCGCCCTTTTGTTTATCCGCGTGCGCACGTAAATCAAAGCTTTGGACAGCGGTATTTTCAACCGCCGTTAAACGTAAATCTTCGGCGTAAATTAACGGCGGTTTTCCCAAAACGCACGCGCGTTCTATCGAATTTTCCAATTCACGGATATTTCCCGGCCACGAATAGGTGTGAAGTAAATGCAATGCGCTGTCCGAAAAACCGCTAAAATTCTTTTTTGTTTCAACCGAAAACTTTTTTCTAAAAAAATCGGCAAGCGCTTCTATATCGTTTCGGCGTTGGCGAAGCGGCGGCACTTGCACAGGCAGTACGTTAAGCCTAAAATACAAGTCCGATCGGAACGTACCCTTTTTTACCATTTCTTCCAAATTGCGGTTAGTAGCTGCAATAATGCGTACATCAACCCTTACGGTTTTGCTTGAACCGACTTTTTCAAAACTGCGGTTTTGTATAGCGCGCAGCAGCTTTGCCTGTACGTTAAGCGGAAACTCTCCTATTTCGTCCAAAAACAAAGTGCCGCCGTCGGCAGCTTCAAAACGTCCTGCCGCATCGGAAACGGCATCGGTAAACGCACCTTTAACATGACCGAACAATTCACTTTCCAAAAGCTGTTCCGATAAAGCAGCGCAGTTTACCCGCACAAACGGTTTTGAACAACGCGCGCTTTTTAAGTGGATATGTTCGGCTACCAATTCTTTGCCGACGCCGCTTTCGCCTAAAATCAAAACCGACGAATTGGTAGCGGCAATTTGTTCGATTACTTTTATCAAATCGAGCATTACCGGATCTGCTGCAATAAACTTATGGAATTCGCTTCGCGCAGCCAGTGCATTTTTCAATTCGTGTATTTCGTTACGTGCTTGCCGGTAAGTTGCGGCATTTTGGTAAGCGATTCCCACTTGAACGCTTAACAATTCCAAAATGCTCAAATCATCTTCGTCAAAAGGAATGCCGTTTTCTTTATTTAAAAGCTCAATAACGCCGATACAGGTTTGCTTTACCCGCAGCGGCACGACGGTCATAGATTTGGTAATATAGCCCGTTTTTTCCTGTACACCGGAAGAAAAGCGCGGATCGCTGGATACATCGTTTATAATAAGTGATTTATCGTTTTCGACAACCCAGCCGGCAATACTTCCCTTTACCGCAACGGGAATCGACATTACCTTTACGCCTGCAGGTCCCAAAGCAACTTTAAATTTAAGCGTTTGTTCGTTTTCTACCAGTAAAAGCGAAGAAGCTTCACATTTAACCAAACGCATTGCCGATTCCAAAATATGAACCAGCAATGCGTCCAAGTCGGCATAACTTTCATTTATCCAAGCGTTAATTTCGACAAGGGTATTCAGCTTTTCGACGTCAACGGCATGAGATGTCATAGCGAGCCAGCCGATATCAGCTTTGTTTGTTTTTCAGCAAATCACCCAGCGTAAATGCGCCGTCTTCGTCGTTATCCGAAGCCGACATATACTGCGAAATTTCAGCACGCTGCATTTTTTTCTTAAATTCTTTAACGGAAAAAGCGGCTTTTTGTTTTTCAGGGTTTATTTCAACAACGTATACATTGATTTTGTCGCCCACATTGTATTTTTTTACCGCTTCTTCGTAGGGTTCGTCTTTATCTTCGCTTAAATTCGATTTATTAACCAAACCTTCAATGTCGCCATCAACCCGCACAAACAAACCGAAATCGGTAATCGAAACGATTTCTCCTTCCAAAACGGAGCCTGCAGGATAAGATGCTGCAAAGGGCTGCCACGGATCTTCGGTAAGATGTTTTACACTTAAGCGGATGCGGCGGTTTTCAGGATCGTTTTCGGTAACGATAACTTCAATTTCCTGATCAACGGACAATTCGCTTCCCGGATGTTTAACTTTCTTTTTCCACGATAAATCTTCGGCAGGCAAAAAGCCGTCTATGCCTTCTTCCAATTCCACAAAGGCTCCGGCATTGGTTAACTTAACCACTTTGCGCGTTAAACGGGTTCCTACAGGATATTTATCAGCGATATTGTCCCATGGGTTCGCCGTTACTTGCTTTAAGCCCAGCGATACGCGACCTGCTTGAATATCGTAGCCGAGTACCATGCATTCCACTTCGTCACCGACTTTAACTACGTCGGAAGGTTTGTTTATTTTGCGTACCCACGAAAATTCGCTGATATGTACCAAACCTTCAATACCTTCTTCCAATTCGATAAAAGCACCGAAATCGGCAAGCTTGGTTACGTGCCCTTTAACGATATCGTTTACATGATATTTGTCTTCAAAGTGCAGCCAGGGGTCTTCGCTAAAGTGTTTAAGCGACAGGTTTATGCGTTTTTCCGCCGGATCGAGGCGGACTACTTTTAGCGTAATTTCCTGTCCTTTTTTTACAAAGTCTTTCGGACGCGTTACGTGTCCCCAGCTCATATCGTTTATGTGTAAAAGTCCGTCAAAGCCGCCCAAGTCTATAAAAGCGCCGAAACTGGTAAAACTTTTTACCGTACCGGTTACCGTATCGCCGATGGAAACATCGTTAAAAAATGCTTCGCGCTTTTTTTCCATATTTTCTTCCATGTAGCGGCGGCGGTTTACCACTACATTGGCTTTATTGTCCGAATACAAACGTTCTATATAAAATTTACTCTTTGTGCCCAAAAGCTTTTCGGGTTTTTCAACCCTTTGCATATCAGACTGGCTTATAGGCAAAAAAGCACGCATATCGCTGCCTAAATTAACTTCAAAACCGCCTTTAACGGCTTTTTCGATTACACCGTCCACCGGTGTTTTATCTTGAAAAGCTTGACGCAAATTTTTCCACAATTGTTTAGCGTCTGCTTTTTGCTTTGAAACAATAACTTCACCGTGTTTGTTTTCTTTTGCAATTAAAACAACACTTACCGTATCCCCGATTTTCGGCAATTCCGAAAATTCAGATATCGGAATTTTACCTTCAGATTTATACCCTACGTCGATAAACACTTGATCAGGTGTTATTTGTATAACAATACCGTCAACGAGCTGTCCTTCTTCAAGCGTCTCAAGACTTTTAAGATATTCTTCCTGTAACTGTGTCTGAATGTTCTCCGGGGAGTTTTGGGCGTCATTCACTGCCACTTCCGTCTTATCCATACTTAACCCTTAATCTTAATTTTTCGTATTATTATCTCACAAACCTGTTCAATGGTCAATAGCGTTGTATCGATATAATGCGCGTCCGAAGCGATTTTTAACGCTCCTTCTCTTTTATTTTTATCGATTTTGTCGCGCTCGATTATGGATTGTTTTATTTGTTCAAGCGATAAATTGCTTACTCCTTGCTTAAAACGCCGCTCGGCTTGGGCGTCTATCGATGCGTCCAAATAAAACTTGTAATCGGCATGAGGAAATACAACCGTAGTCATATCCCTGCCCTCGCATACAAAACTGAGCGAATCGGTTAGTTTACGCAGTTTTTCGTTTATAATATGACGCAGCTCTACAATACAGGATACTTGAGCGGCATGAGCGTCCACTTGGTCCGAATGCAGTAAGTGCTCAACGTCCGTTCCGTTTAAAATTAGATGCTCGTTTACGTAATCCATTTTTATTAAGCGCGCACGCTGCGTTACCGCTTTTTCGTCTTGCATATCTATACCGTTTTGCAATAAATCGAGCGTAACGGCGCGGTAAAAACTGCCCGAATTTAAAAACGCTATTCCCAGCGTGCGCGCAACCGCTTTGGCAACCGTACTTTTTCCCGTTCCGGCAGGACCGTCAATTGCTATAACCATATTTTTCCTCGAATAAATGTAATTCCGCATCAGTTAATTCTCTAAAAGCGCCGCACGCCAAACCGTCTATACGTATATTTCCTATGCGCACACGCTCAAGGGAGCGGATACCTGTTTCAAAAAAATCAAATACGCGCCGTATTTCGCGGTTTTTTCCTTCAACAAGCACAATGCGCATACTGCGCGCGGAAAGCGGCTGTGCACAACGGCATTTATAAAAAACACCGTCTATGCGTATTCCTTTTTCAAAACGCTGCGCCAATTCCCGGGGAAACGGAACACTTGTTTTTACAATGTATTCTTTTTCTATAAGCGACGAAGGGTGCTGCAGTTTTTTTGCAAACTGTCCGTCGTTGGTAAAAATAATAAGTCCTGAAGAAAACATATCCAATCTGCCGACATTGTACAAGCGTTCTTTAAAAAACGGCTGCAAAAGAGAAGCTGCCGTTTGCCTTCCCTGTTCGTCTGCCATAGAACACACATAACCTGCAGGTTTATTGAGCAGCACATAGCGCAAAGTTTGTTCCGGTTTTAAAACGCGGTTGTCCAAACTGACTTCATCGCTTGCACACACTTTTGTTCCTAAAGTGTCGACTACAACGCCGTTTACTTTTACGCGGCCCGAACTGATAAAAGTTTCTGCCGTGCGCCGACTTGCCGCCCCGCAGCGGGCAAGATACACTTGCAGCCGTATCGGTTCAGCGGGCAAGTTCGAATCGTTCACTTTCGGTTTCATCCAGTTTAGGTAAATCGGCTATACTGTTCAGTCTAAAAAATTTTAAAAAGTCTTTTGTCGTGCCGTACTGAGAAGGTTTACCGGGAATATCTTTTTTACCGACTTCTTTAATTAAATTGCGCTCGGCAAGCAAGCGTATCATATTGTCTGCGGATACGCCGCGTATGGCTTCTATTTCTCCACGCGTTATAGGCTGGGAATATGCAATAATAGAAAGCGTTTCCATTGCCGCGCGGGAAAGTTTTCCTTCGTTTTTTTTACCGTAGCGCTCTTTTAAAAAGCCCCACAAATCTTTTTTAGGAGTAATTACCCAGCCGCCCGATATTTGCGTCAGTTCAACGCCGCAATCTGCTGCACTATAGCGCTTTTGCAAACGTTCTAAAGCAGACGCCACCACTTCTTTGGACAAATCGGAAATACGCGCCAAAGCTTCCGTATTGAGCGGCTCTCCTTCAAGGTAAAAAATCGCTTCTACAAGCGCCGTTTCTTTGTCTAAATCCACTTACAACCCCGCTGGCATTGTACAGCCGCAGGGAAGCGCTTTTTTTATTTAAGCGCGCAGTACCCTTAGGCGGCTTGTACCGGCCTGATTTTTATATCACCGAACATACGGTTTTGGTAAATACAGGCAGTTTTGAATTTTACCGCTTCCAATATTGCCATAAAAGCGCATACAATGTCCATAATATTGCCCTTTTGTACAACCAAATCCGTAAAAAAACATTCACCTTTGTTGTCAAAAAACTCGTTCATAAGCGCCATTTTCTCGCTTACCGAAATTTCTTCGTACATGCTCATAATTTGTTCGTGCGAATAAGCACCGATAAGCTGCGAAAAAGTTTTCATTAACGACCATGTATCGATTTTTTCCCACAGTTCGTCTTCTTCAAAAGGCAAAACGCGCTGTATTTTTTTTCTTTCCAAAGTCCATTCGGCTTCCTGTTCTTTTTCTTCCATAAGCTCGGATAATTTTTTAAATTTTTGGTATTCAATCAGTTTTTCAACCAATTCTTTGCGCGGATCTTCCATATCTTCATCGGCAAAATCGGCTTCAACCGGTAAAAGCATACGGGATTTTATATATAACAAATCTGCGGCGGTTGCATAAAAATCGGTTAAACTGGCAAGGTCGGTAGTAACCGCATAGTCAAGATATTCCAAAAACTGTTCGGTAATTTCTCCGATGGGAATGTCGTAAATATTGACTTCGTTTTTTTTAATTAAAAAAAGCAATAAATCGAGCGGCCCTTCGAATTGTCCGAGTTTAAAAACCGTCGATTGTTCCGTTTCCGTTTGATCCGCATACTCTTCCACGCTGCGCCTCCTCGTGTAGTAAGCTCCTCTTAAAGTTTAAAGGGGCTGCAAAACTTTTTAATACCCGATACTTTACACACCGTATTCAAAACTTCAAAGCTGTACGCATCGGTATTGCAAACACAGTGCGCACCGCTTGTTTTTTGAACGGCAAGTGCACACAAACAGTGTTCATAAAAAGTTCTCTTTTGAGTATCGGCAGGTTCGGTTAAAATCTCCAGCAGAGGAATCAGCACAAAAGCTCTTTCGCTTAAGCGCGGATGCGGTATGTGCAGCGTTTGCGTTTGTATGTGCATATCGGCAAACAATTCGATGTCGATATCGAGTGTGCGCGGTCCAAAGCGCGTTTCTTTAGTTCTTGTGCGCCCGTATGCGGCTTCGGTTTGCTGCGTTAAACGCAAAAGCTGTTCGGCACTTCCGTCAAAAAAACCGGAAACCACCATATTGTAAAACAGGGGTTGCCTTTCCACATACATAGGAGCGCTTGTATACACCGATGAAAGTTTTATGCCGCTCAAAAAACCTTGTATTGAGCGGCATGCTTTTTTGAGTATGTCGAGCGGTTCAAGGCTTTGCCCGTTTGCACAAAAAGGAAGATTTGAACCGAGTCCCAAAACCACCGAAAAAGGCGGCATATTAAAACAAATCGGCGCCGGGATTTGCTGCAGCAGCGTTTGCGGCAGAAGCGGCGGCAGACGCACTTGCGTTCGGCGCACTTGAGCTACCCGCGCTTGCACTTTGCGCGGCGGCACTTGCAGAACTTGGAGCGTTTACTGCGCCGTTAGCGCCGGCACTTGCAGAACCGGCAGCACTTGCATTTACACCGGCATTTGACGTACGTGCAGCAGCTTTTGCATTCGCCGCGTCTTTTTTAGGCAGCACTTGCCCCGGAAAAAGTTTTTCGCGTATTTTCTTTTCAATATCCGCCGCAAAATCTTTATTTTGTTCCAAAAAGGCTATAGCGTTTTCTCTTCCCTGCCCGACTTTTTCGTCTTCGGTTGTATACCACGCGCCTTTTTTGTCTATAAAGCCGTGTCGCACTGCAGAATCGAGCAAACTGGCATAAGCGGAAACGCCCTTACCGAACATAATATCGAGTTCCACTTTTCTAAAAGGCGGCGCTACTTTGTTTTTTACTACTTTTACGCGCACGCGGTTTCCCACAACGTCTTCTTCACCTTTTGCATCGATGGATTCTATGCGGCGCACTTCAAGCCTAAGCGAAGAATAAAATTTAAGTGCATTGCCTCCGGTTGTCGTTTCCGGATTGCCGAACATAACTCCGATTTTCATACGGATTTGGTTGATAAAGATAAGCAAAGTTTTTGATTTTCCGATAATGGCGGTTAATTTACGCAGCGCTTGGCTCATAAGACGTGCTTGCAATCCCATGTGCGAATCGCCCATATCGCCTTCGATTTCCGCTTGCGGAGTAAGAGCTGCAACCGAGTCCACAACGATAACATCTACCGCACCGGAGCGCACTAAACTTTCGGCAATTTCCAAAGCTTGCTCTCCCGTATCCGGCTGCGACACCCACAGTTCGTCGATATTAACACCCAGATTTTTTGCATATGCCGGATCAAGCGCATGTTCGGCATCGATAAACGCCGCAATACCACCCATCTTTTGTGCTTCCGCAATAGCATGCAGGGTAAGCGTCGTTTTTCCTGAAGATTCGGGTCCGTATACTTCTATAACGCGGCCGCGCGGATAACCGCCTATACCAAGCGCTTCATCCAACAGGATAGAACCTGACGGAATAACGTCAATCCCCGCCGTGTGCGATGAAGTTCCAAGTTTCATTAAAGAACCTTGCCCGAACTGCTTTTCGATTTGCAGCCGAGCGGCTTCCAAAGCTTGCAATTTTCCCTGCATATCAGATGTTGCAGGCATTTCGTTTGTTACTTTAGCCATTATAGCCTCCCGCTATATATTATTAGGTATTTTTATTCATTTTTATCTAATTTTTCCGCACATTTTTTTCTTTTTTGTGTTTTATGCCTATTTTGCCGCCGTGCCGCACCGATTACCGTTATGCACGCTAAAGACAAACACACGCCGTTTATTATTGAGCGCGAACCGGCTGGTATACCGATTTACCTTTAAGCACAAGGCGTCCGTTTTCAATTCCGATACGGGCTAAAACGCTTACGGGCAAAGCCGTATCTATAACAACCGGCTGTTTTAAAACCAAAGGAACTATACCTTCCATTTTTTTCATCGTATCGTAGCCTACTAAAAAATCGCAGCGGTACTCGCTTGCTCCCGAATCGACGTTTGTTACCCTGCCCGACCACACTACCCAGCAATCCATATACAGCCACGGCTGCGATTGCACGGCAGTATAGCCGTAGTTGTCGCTGACGGTATCAAAACCGGGTTCTTTTAAATAGTCCATTAAAAGGCGCGCTTTTTGCCGTATAGCCGATGAAGCGTTTGAATTTAATATACGATTGATTTCCACTTGAGCGGCATTATCTTTGTATTTTTGAAAATACATTTGAGCGTCGGCATAAGCTTTTTCCAATTCTTTTTTGGTAAGAATGCACTTAAACACCGATGAGGCGGTATCTTGAACCAAAGCATTTTGCTTTTCTTCTACAGTAAGCACAAATGAAGAAAGATCCGCCCGTTTTTCCGTGTGTTTAAAAGGTGTTACAAACACAAATAAAACAAAAGCCGCACATAAAACGGCAGCGCTTGCCGCAATTAAAATACGCACGGCAGGATGCATAGCCAGAGGCGGATAAAATTGACGGATTTTACCGGTTTGAACCGCCGCGTTCAGTTTTTCCGCATCGCTGTTCTTTTTTATAAAATCGAGCGCTTTTTTTGCCGTCGGTTCGCCCGAATCGTATTCTTGCACTTCAAGGTAATATTCAACAGCTTTTTGCACATCGCCGCGGCGCAAAAACAGTACCGCTTGCGCATTGATAAGCGCAGTGTCGGTCAGTTTTAAATTGCGCGCTTTTTTATAATACAGTTCCGCCCCGCCTATATCTCCGACATACAAGCAAGCGGTTCCCAATGTGTAATAAAACGAAAACGAATCGCGGTAATCGATCAAAAGCGGTTCCAAAAGCGCAATTACTTCGGGAAAGCGGCGCGCATTGAGCAAACGCTTAGCCTTTGTTAAAACATCCGTTTTCATAGCGCCTACCGTTTTACCTTTGAAAGCACGGCATCTATTTCGGCATTTAAGCGTATAATCTCTTCAGGCTTTGCGGAAGCCGGATTTGCTTCCAAAACGCGTATGCGCTCCAACAACGAGTGTATATAAGCCGTTTCTTCATCGGTTAAATCGTAGCGCTCGCGCTCAAAAGGCAGCTGAGGATAAGAGCCGATATTTTCCGCATCGGGTTTATATTTTTTCATAGCATCATTGTCAAAATTGCGGTACAAATTTTCAAAATCAGCCGGCGGAATTCTTCCTGCACCCGTGGTAATATAAAAACGTATTTGAAGCGTTTCATTCGGATCAAGGTATTGCGGATTCCACGCGGCGCTTACAGCCGAATTATTAAACGATTGTATTGAATCGAATTTTCGCTGCGGAACCAAAACGGGCGCCCACACCGGAACGGCAAGCACGTCTTTGTTTGCCAGCGCAACCGTTTGTGTTTTTGTTATATCCCCGCCGAAAAACAAAAGACGCAGCGCAACTTCGCCGTTTGCCGATTGTATCCAGCGCTCGTTTTTCATATCGGTAAAATAGTATTCGGCGGCGGCGCTGTCCTGCAAAGCGGTGGAAAAATGCACACCCGAATTTTCGCCCAGCCACGTGTCGAACACGGCTTTTATTCCCATAAGGTGCTGTACGTCGTCGGTATTTTGAGCGCGTATGTCCACGCACAAAGCTTCGCTGTCGTGTACACCGTCGGAAATAAAAGTAAACACAATAGTGCATGCCATTTTATTTTGTACGGTAAAATTCAATTCGGCACCTTGTTCCAATGCGTTCGATTTTATACGGACGCCGCCGCTTCGCGACAGTTTTTGCACACTTCTGTCAATCAATGCGTAAAAAGCCGAGTTGGCGCTGTAGCGCTTTGAATCCAAAAGGGATACGTACGCGCCTTTAGCGTTTTTGCGGTATAAAAAAAATGTTCCGTCGTAATCTTCAATAACCAATTTAAGTTTACCGCTTGAAACTTCGGTATCGGCATATACAAAGCACAGCGCGCATACCAGTGCGGCATATATAAAGCATAGAATTTTTTTCATAACTTACGTTCCTCCCCTTACGGAACGTTCATCGAGCACGCGCTGCAGCCTGCCGGCTTTTTCGCGCAAAAGCCTCATCCAATCTTCCGAACCGTCGGGAAGTGCACCCTCTTGCTTCGGCATTTGTGCCGCATTTGCGCTTTCGCTTTCGCCGTTTGCAAAAGCCGAAGCGGTATCATCTGCTATAAGCGGCGCTTGGCTCGCTGCAGCCTCTTGTCCCGTTTGCGCTACAGCCGCTTTTTCAATATCCGCTTCGCTTCGCAATTGTTCGTTTAGCAAAAGCAAATCGTCCATTTTTCCGTCGAGTTCGGCATTGCGCCGGCGAGCTTCGTCCAAATCGCTTTGCAAAACGGCAGCTTGTGTTTCCAAATCCTGCACTTTACGTTTAAGCGCAAACGCTTCATCGCTTTGCATTTGTTTTATGCGCCGCTCGTAATCTTCTTTTGCCGCGGCAGCTTCTTCGCCGGTAAGGCGCAAAAGATACAAAAGTTTTTCTTCGCGTTCGCGCTGTTTTAATATTTCTATACGGTACAAACTTTCACCGTATTTTGAACTTTCGGGAAACTCTTGCACTACGCGCCGGTACAAGGGCAAAGCGCGCGCAAATTCATAAGAACGGTATAAAGATTCGGCAGTCCAAAACAAAGCCGAAGAAAACAAAGGATGATCGCTGTAGCGCGCGCAAAAAGCGGAAAAGCCTTCTGCCGCCTCGGCGTACAGTTTTAAGCCGAAGCGCGCCAACTGTGCTTGATATTCAACATACGAACGGTACGGGCTTGAAGCAAAGTGCGATATAAATATTTCACTGTCGCGCAAAACCGCAGCGTACTCGTGTAAATTCATTTGCGCACCGATTGCCAAATACCACACTTCTTCCGAAGCGGTTTGCGGGTTCCCTGCGGCTTTGCGCAAAAAAAACAATGCATTCGCCCAATCTTTATTTTTATATGCTTCAAGTCCGTGTATCAGCTCATCGTTGTACCGATACGAAAAATTGCGCGCCGGATTTTGTGCCGCGCTTTGGCGCACACTGCCGCCGGAGAGCAAAAAGTCTTCAGTTCTCGCCTCGGCGGTAAAACCGGTTTGAGCGGCAAATACAAGTACAGCGGCGGCGCATAATACGTTTAGTATAGAACGCAACGAAAACGGCTTCATCCTCTTAACTGCTCCCAGTGCAAGCTGCCGTCAAAAAAAGAAGAGCCGGAAACAAGCACATCGGCTCCCGCTTTTATCGCGTCTGCTGCCGTAAAATTGTTTATTCCGCCGTCGACGGAAATAAGATATGTTCCCCCGTGCTTTTCGCGGAAAAAAGCAAGTTCGGGAATTTTTTCCAAACAAAGCGGTATTAATTTTTGCCCGCCGAAACCCGGATTAACGGTCATAACGAGAACCAAATCGACATACGGCAAAAGCGCTTCTACCGCGCTTACCGGAGTTGAAGGAACAATGCTTACCCCGGCTTTTTTACCCAAACCGTGAATTTGTTCTACAAGGCGGTGTGCGTGAATAACGTTTTCCCAGTGAAAGGTTATATAATCGGCTCCCGCTTCGGCAAAAGAGCACACGTGTTTTTCCGGTTCGTTTATCATAAGGTGCACGTCAAAGGGTAATGTAGTCAGCGGCCGCAAAGCGCGCACTATAGGCTGCCCAAAAGAAATATTCGGTACAAAAGCACCGTCCATAACATCTATGTGAACCCAATCAGCGCCGGCACTTTCTATTTTTTCCATCGAAAAAGCAAGATGAGTAAAATCGGCGGATAAAACCGAAGGTGCAAGCAGTATATTTTTCATACTATTATAGTAACAAACAAGTTGAATTGTGTAAATGGGTGATTTTTGATTTTTTACTTAAGTTTTTGATATGCACATACATGCATATCAAGGCTAAAACCGCATATATAACGATAAATTGCAAACTGCCCGGCGGCAGCAAAGACAACGAACTTTGATGTATAAAGCCTATTGCCGAAAGTGCGCTTAAAAGCAAAGCCGTAACGCCAGCTCTTAAATATTCTTTTTTGATAATATACGCAATCCACACACTGTATAAAAAACCTAAAGTAAATGCACCGTTTGCCAAATACGTAAAACCCTGTACGGCAACTCCTGCTGCTGCAAAAGTTTTGTAGTCTATATCCGCTACCGAACTTCCGGCTGCATGCAGCGCATTGTCCAAAACCGTCAGCACATATTGTGCAAAAATAGGAAACAAAGAAAGATATATAACGCTGCTGTAATCTTTTTTTAAATTATTTTGCACTTCCACGGCAACGCTTATGCCTACGATAATTAAAAAACACATAATAACTTGAAAAGGAATAAAAGCGATAAGCAGCAAAGGCAAACCGAAAAACAACAGCACGTACGGAATAATCATACACAATAAATAACCGCTTTTTGCCCCGCTTCGTTTCCAAGCTGGGTGCCCGTAGTATACGGTTGTCGGAAACGGGCTTCCGAATACGGCGGCAGCAAGAGTTGTCAGTCCGTCGTATATCATAGTTTGACGCAAGGGGTAGCTGTCTCCCGCAGCATCGGCGCTTTCGACGGCTTGCATCGTGGACAAAGAATTTGAAATTTGTAGCGGCACAATCACGCACAGATACGGGTTAATTTGACCAAAAGCGGCTATAATATCTTTTATGCATAAAACGGGAGGATACCAACCTACATTTTGAACAGCTTGCGCTACTTGTGCACTTGTTTGCGACTTGGCAAGCCATGCCGAAAGCGAGCCTAAAATTAAAATTAAAACCGCATTCGGTACTTTCGGAATTAAGTTTTTAGTATAAAACAGCGTTAAAAAAGCTATAAAAAGCGGTACAAGCGCACTGCGCGGTTGACTAAACACTTCGGTAAAACCGTTAAACGAAAGCCACACCAAAGAAGCTGCAGCCATATTTCCTACAAGGGCGGAACGGGGAATAAAACGGCGGATAAAGGGAGCGGCAAAACCGCTGGCAATTTCAATAAGGCCGCCTACAAAACAGCTTGCCAAGCCTACCGTCCATGCAAAATACGGATTTCCCGTTTGCCGGTATACGGGTACTATAATAATAAAAAGCCACGCCAACGTTTGTGTAGAACTTATGCCGAAAGGTAACGCCGTTACATCGCTTTTGTGCTCCCGTATACTCAGCTTATAAGCTTGGCACACATAAACGATACTTCCGGCAATGGAGCTTACCGCAATACCCGGAAGTATGCGTCCCAGTACAAGAGCAGCCGGCATTTTTTCGGCAAACAAAAGAACTGTGATAACAATCGAAATTTTGGAAAAAGCATCGGCTAAAACGCCGAAAAAAGCCCCTACATCACCTGAAGAAAAATACGAACGCATCCGCATACTATAATACAGCGGAGTATTTTTTGTAAAGCCGGCTGCACACAGGTACGCTGCGGGCTGCATAGCCGACAAGTATCCGTAATTGACTAAAACGCTCTAATCTGCGATAATAAAAAGAGTATTATGAGTACTCAGGCTGAAACAGGATTAACCGCAGCTTTTAATGCACTCACCGAGGGCAACCCTCGAAAGGCAAAAGCGGTACTCGAACATACCTTGTCAAACGACCTCGAAAACGGGGAAGTGATATTCGCGCTTAAGTGCGCAAACTTTTGGTGCGTCATACTCGAAGAAGCGCAGCTTACGGAAACCGCCTACCGCAAAGGCGAAATGCTGCTGGAACAATGGAAGCGTTTTACCGCCTTTATCGGAGAAGAGGCAAAGCGCCATGAACAAGCCGTGTACGCGGTAAAAAAAGGTGTATTTTCTTTAGCGTTGGAAAATTACCAGCGCATGCTAAATGAAAAAAACAAAACCTTAAAAGCCGAAATGCTGTACAAAACCGGTTTGTGTCACAAACTGTTGGGGAACTACGAAACGGCTATACGTTTTTTTCAAGACGCAAATACTTTGCAGCCGAATTCGGCGGATATTTTTGCCGAATTGGCGGATTGCTATGCGTTATGCGGCGAAGAAAAAACGGCAAAAGTGCTGTTTCGAGAAGCTTTTTTTATAGAGCCGCAGCAAGTAGACAATTCATTTTTGGAATCGGAATTGTTTTGCCGTTTAGCCGAACGCACGCAAAAAGCCGGTTATAGCGGGCAAGCACTGCAAGAATGGCTGCCGGTATACGGTGTGCTGTACGGCGTTTTTAATATAAAACGCGAACTGAGGGCTTTGGAAGCGGGTAAATTAAAGCAAGCGGTGTTTGCTCTGGAAAACGAATTAAAAGAAGCGGAAAGTCAAACGGAATTGCTTGTGCCGCGTTTGATAAACCATTATTTTTGGCTTATAGACCATTATAATACTACAAACAGCGAACGGGCGCGGATAAACGAAACCCTGCTGAAGATAAAACTGCTAGACAGTTCCATATACGATATGTATACGGTGTAGAGCAAAAACGGCAAGCATTGCAAGGAGAAACTTATGTCGGAAACGTTGGTAAAGTCGGTTCAGAATATGCTGAACGAAGAAAAATGGACACGAGCCGCTATCAGCAATTATACCAAAAATCATTTTATTGAACTGGCAGCTGTCGTAGAAAAAGCGCGTGAAGAAAACCGTATCGATGAAATTCAAAAAGAGTGCGACGACCACCTTGCACATACTAAAAACAGCATTATCGCTTTATACATTTCAGGCATGCTCGGATTAAAGAAAAAAAACCTGGACAATTCCGCCCTTATTTCTTTGGTTAATATTTTTCAAGATAACCACAAAAACCCCATCGTCATATATTTATGCGAAACCATATTAGCCGAAGACGAAAGTAATAAATTTGCCTTGCGTACGCTTGCCAATGCATACCGCGAAGAAAACAACGAAAAAATCTGGGATATTTACGAAAGCTTGGTTAAATTGGATTACGAAGAAGCCGACATTGCCAAACTGCTTGCCGAAAAATATGAAAAAGACGGCAATATGGAAGATGCCGTTGACTACTATAAGAAAGCTTTGCTGCGCTATGTCAATAGAAAGACACTTAATCAAATTAAAGAAGTGTGGATAAAGCTGATAGCCCTTATCCCCGAAGAAATTGACTTTTTTTACTTGGTACAGCGCAAAATCGCAAAATCGATAAGCGATATACGCAGCGCATCGTTAATGCAGGAATTATACGCATACTATAAAGACAATCAAAAATGGGACACCGCAATCGACATATTAAAGCTCATTTTAAGCATTGACGAAAAAGACTCGTGGGCGCGCAAAGAATTAACCGAATGTTTCCGCGGTAAATATGCCGACCACAGCCAATTGGACGATTATATCCGCATTTCCAATTTAACGCAAAGCTGGCGCAACGTATTTGAAGCGATAAGCGATTTTGAAAAGCACATTGCTTTCGACGCTAAAAACTTTGTATTCCATCGCTCGTGGGGCGTTGGCATTATCCGCAAAGTACAGGACGATGAAATTTCCATTAACTTCGGAAAAAAATTCGGCATACGCTCCATGTCGCTAAAAATGGCGGTAAACGCTTTACAGCCTTTGCAAAAAGACCATATTTGGGTTTTAAAAGCTACCAAATCGAAAGAAGAATTGGCAAAAATGATAAAAGCAGACAAAGCCTGGGCTTTGAAAGTAATTATCAAAAGTTTCGGCAACAGCTGCGATTTTAAACGCATAAAAGCGGAACTGGTACCTTCAATTCTTACAGCAGGGGAATGGACAAGCTGGAACACGGGCGCTCACAAAGTGCTGGAAAACGATTCCACATTCGGCGTAAACCCGAACGATATAAGCATGTATATGGTGCGCGACCGCGCTATTTCACAAGAAGAAAAACTGTCAAACGAATTTAAAGCTCAAAAACAGTTTTTTATGCGCATAGATATTTTAATGAAATTCGCTCAAGATGCGGATACCGAATCGGAATTGTTTGCCGATATGTTTTCGTATTTTACCGGCTATTTGCGCGCTTTTTCGTCCGTTAACGAACAAACGCTGGCAGCATTTTTGGTTATACGGCGTATCGTAACCGAACACCCGCACATGAATCCGGGCATTTCTTATACCTTTGAACAACTGTACGGCGAAATTAAAAATCCGAATGCGCTGTATTTGGCTTTAAAAGACACTAAAAACACTTTTTTACGCAAAGATTTTCTTACCTGCATACGCACGCTGCTTCCCGATTGGCAAAAACAATACGTACGCTTGTTCCCCACTGTACTGCAGCAGGAAATGCTCACTGCCCTTTTGAACAACGGGCATACGGATTTACTAAAACAGCTTGCAATTAACAGCTTTGAAAACTTCCGCGATTACCGCGAAGCGGCTTTGTTTTTCTTTAAAGAATCACAAAACGAAGATTGGTTTAAAGAAACGGGCATAAGCTTCGAAAAACAATTAATTACGCTTATCCATATTTTGGATGTAACGTACCGTGAAATTGCAAACCACCGCGACACAACCGATAACAGAAAAATAAACCGTCAAGTGCAGCTGTTGTTGTTCAAAGAAAACACGCTGTTAACTTATATGCTAGAAAACGATGAAGACACCATCACGCGTTTGTACACATTGGTAAACGATGTGCGCGATTTGGATCCTGCAATAAAAATGAATATGCGCAACCGCATTTTGGAAAAACACCCCGAATTTAAATTTTACGGAACCGAAGAAAAAACGGTGGTTACGCGCGGTCTTATCGTTACGGCAAAAATGCTGGACCAAAAAAAGCAGCAGCTTGAACATATTATTTCTGTGGAAGTACCGGAAAACTCAAAAGAAATCGGCGAAGCGCTTGCACAAGGCGACTTAAGAGAAAACGCCGAATATAAAGCGGCAAAAGAGCGACAACAGCAATTAAACAGCACCGCTTCGCGCTTGCAAGATGAAATAGACCGCGCTCAAATATTCGATCCTTCAACGGTTACCACGGCGCGCGTATCGTTCGGCACAACAGTATTTTTATTAAATAAAAATACCGGAAAAGACGAAGAATACACGATTTTAGGACCGTGGGAATCCGACCCGGATAATAAAATTATTTCGTATATGTCGCCCTTGGGCAATGCTTTAATGAACGCAAAAGAAAACGAAGAATTAAACTTTGAAATTAACGAACAAAGCTATGCGTATACGGTAAAAAAAATAAAAGCCGTTAAATTTTAACTGTTAAACACCGGCTATAGGCAGTTATTGAGCGCTGTCCAACAGCGCTTTGGCTTTTGAACGGATGCTCGACGGTTTTTCTTCTTCGGCAATACTTTGCACAAGCGGCAAAACTGATGTAAAACGGTTTTTTTTGTATATATCCAATCCGGTTGCCTTTGTTGCTACATCGGCGCTTTTAATATAAGCGGCGCAAACGGTTTCAAATTTGGCGTTTTCGTATTTGGCAAATTCTTTGCCTAAAGCATAGCGGAGCGCCTTTTTTTTATCGTCGGCAAGCGATTTTTCTGCAAGTTCAACTACCGCTTCTACTCCGCCGGGAGCATTATATTTTAAAAGAGAAGCGGCAGCTTTTACCTTTAGCGTATCGCCGCGACGTGCGTCTTTTAATATGCCTATCATATAATCAATGCCGTCTTTATCGGTAAAAAAAGCCAAAGCGTCAAAACATTCGTATTTAACCGCATTTTCCGCATCGTTTTTTGCACGGTACAATAAATACGGCAACGCGTCCTTATACTCTTGTTCTTTAACGGCGCTCACTGCTTCCAAACGGACTTTATAGTGATTGTCTTTTAAAGCGGCTAAAAACACATCGTGGGCGGTATCGGTTTTACTGTGAGAAAGCCCCTTTATAACGTATTGGCGTAAATTGGGATCGGTGCTGTCAAAAAGTTCAACTAAAACTGCAGAAGCTTCATCCGGTTTTATATTACCGATTGCTTCAGCTGCATACATGCGCACAAAGCCGTTTTCTTCTTCGTCTTTTGCCGTTTCAACCAATTTGTCCCAAGTTTTTTCCGCTTTTATTTTACCGAGTGCTTTTACTACGCTTTGCTTTTGCGCTACGGTTATATCTTTATCAAACCACTCGGCTAAAAAAACGGCATCTTCTTCGCTGCCGACCGTACCGAGCGCGATAATCGACGAGTCGAAAAACGCTTCGTTTTCGTTTTCTATAAGCGCACGCAATAAAGGAGCGGCTTCGCGCAGTTTTATTTTTTCGGCATACTTTATTAAAGCGTTTATCGTCGATTTTTTTTCGTCGTACGGGTCAGCTAAAACTTCCAGAGCATATTCTTTTAAAACGGGATCTTCAAATTCCGTATGGTATGCGATTATTTTATCGCGCAAAGCACTTGTTTTTACCGCAGGAAACAGGCGCTCCAATTCGGCAGAAAACGAATCGTCTTTTTCTTTTATAAGCGTATCGAGTAAAGACACTGCTTCGCTTTCCAATCCGTATAGCAGGGTTTCTTTTCGACTTTCAGAACGGTCGGTATCGGACGCACCGGGCTGCTTTGCGCCGCCCGTTTCGTTTGCAGACGGCTTTTCAAAAGCGGAAGGCTTTTTCGCAGCCGGTGGCGCAGAGCCGGACGCTTTTTCCGAAACTGCCGGCTGCTCACTTGCCGCAGACGGCTTTTGGGCGCTTGCTGCCGGAGCAGCGCTCGGCTGTACAATCAGTACGCACAATAGCGCCGCAAAACTTACACCAAAGCTTTTCACTTACGTCCTCCGTATCGGCTTAAAAAAGCGCTGCGGTAATCTTCAAAACGTCCTTCGCGGATTGCGCTTCGCACTTCAATCATCATATTATACAAAAAAGCCAAATTATGATAGCTTCCGAGCATGGATGCGGCAATTTCATTATTTTTATATAAATGATGCAAATATGCGCGTGAATAATTTTTACACACTTTACACGTGCACTCACTGTCTATCGGAGAAAAATCGGCAGCATAACAGGCTTTTTTTATAGCAATGGGACCGTCTTTGGTAAAGTACGAACCGTTGCGCCCGTTGCGGGTAGGAAGCACGCAGTCAAACATATCTATGCCGTTTGCAACCGCCGTTAAAATATATTCGGGTGTACCGATACCCATAACATAGCGTACTTTATGAGGGGGCAAAAGAGAAGCGGTAAAAGCGAGCATTTCGCAATACAGTTCATAGGGCTCGCCGACGGAAAGTCCGCCTATTGCAATACCCGGCAAATCGAGAGAGGCAACAAATTCGGCGCTTTGTATGCGCAAATCTTTAAAAAAGTTTCCCTGCACAATGGGAAACAGCATTCCTTCGTAGCCTTCTGCTCTGCGTTTTTCCCACTGAGCTTTTGCGCGCCGTGCCCAATTTTCGGTAATGCGCAGCGCTTCTACAGCTTTTTTTTCGGTTATGCCGTAGCCCGTGCACACGTCAAGCTGCATTTGAATATCGCTGTTAAAGCGCGCTTGAATATCCGCAACGGTTTCGGGCGTTAAAATATGACGAGAACCGTCTATATGGCTTTGAAAACGAACTCCTTCGTTGGTAATTTTTCTAAACGGCGCAAGCGAAAATACTTGAAAACCGCCCGAATCGGTTAAAAAGTTTTTATTCCACCCGGAAAAACCGTGCAATCCGCCGGCTTTTTCCAAAATATCGGCACCCGGCCGCAAATACAAGTGATAGGTATTTGCCAATATAATTTCAAAACCGATTTCCGCCAAATCGTCTTTACTTACCCCCTTTACGGATGCATTTGTACCTACGGGCATAAAAACCGGTGTTTGCACGCTGCCGTGAGCAAGAGAAAGTACGCCGCAGCGCGAACGTCCGTTTGAGTCGGTATGAGTGCATTTAAAAATTTCTTTCACGGTAAAACATCCTCTATACCTTTAGTTTACTTTATTTTATGTGCGGGCAAAACGAAGCAGTACCGCACTGACTGCCGTAAACAAAAACACGGGAAACCACGCGCCGGCAAACGGCGAAATATAGCCGAACTGTGCCAAAAGCATAGTAACCATTTGCGTTATATAAAACAATACTGCAGCGCTTACACAGGATACAAGGCTTATCATTAAAACATTTTTACGCGACTTTCCCGCTAAGCCGACCGATAAAAATACGGCAATAAACACGATAAAAGGGAAAGCGAATTTTTTATGATACAAAGAACTTTCTTCGGCGTGCGGTATACCGGTGCGTTTTAATTTTGCAATATATTCGCGCGCTTGTGCAGTGCCGATTTCTTCAACCGAAAGGGCAATATTTTTAAACGTGTCCGGAATTTCTGTTGAAACGAAATCGGAACCTTCGGTAAACGATAAACCGTTTTCATCGTGTATATAGGTGTACGGTTCGGTTAACACCCATTTTTCCCCGTCCCACCAAGCGCTTTGTGCGCAAATAATACGGTCGAGCGTTTTATCTTGCGCGCGCACTACAATCATAGGAGAGTACAAACGCTTTTGCGTATCATCATAGTAGTCGGCGCGGTACACAACCGAACCGCCTTCCGCCAACACAACAACGCGGTCGTTATCGTATGAAACGGGACGGTTAAGTGTTACCTTTTGTAAATCGGTTTTTTTGCGGTAATACGGCACCACTACATTGTCTTCAAAAAAGAAAAAACCTATGCTCAAGGCAAACGAAAAAATCAAAAGCGGCAAAGAAAAACGCAAAAGCGAAACGCCGGAAGCAAAAATAACAGTTAACTCGTTGTTTGCATACAGTGCACTCAAAGTAAAAGCTGCTGCAAACAATACGGCTAAAGGAATTGAATACGAAAGTGCTTTGGGAACATACAATAAACTGATGTGTGCAATACGCTTTAAGCCGGCTCCTTCAAGTATATACTGCCACAGATTGGTTAATAAATCGACTAAAAGCAATATAAAACAAAAAAATACCAAAGCACCGATAAACACGGGTACAAAGCGCTTTAAAAGATAGCGGAGCAGTGTCATGAGCGCACCAACTTAATATAAAACAACAGCGCGCATACAAACGTTAAGATGTTGGGAATCCACATAGACCAAAACCCGTTAAAACCGTTGCGCAAACCGAATTGCTGCCCTAAAATCATCAGCGCCCAATAAAAAACGGCAATAACCACGCCTATAATCAAACCTGCCGTTTGCCCGTTGCGTTTGCCGAACACGGCAGCTAAGGGAAAAGCCAGCAGCGCAAAAAATAAAGAACCGAACGGGAGCGAAAATTTACGGTGGTATTCAAGTTTATATGAATTAAGCAAAAGTTCGTTTGCCGAATTTGAATTTTCTTTCATTTCTTTTAATTTGATTTTTAAATCATGCGAAGTTAATTCCTGCGGGTTTACGTTTTTATACGACGGCAAAAACGACGAAGAAAAGATATTGAGTACGGCTTTATCGGATCGCAAAAAATCGTAAAAATCTTTTCGTTTTGCGTCAAAAAAAATAACCAACGCTTTTTTCATATCGAGCCGCATAATGACCGCATCGTCTTCAGGAGCTTGAATATCCGCTCCGGCTGCAACAACTATACGCTGATTTCCGGCAGAATCGGTGTCGAACAAAAGCAAATCGGAAACCGAGCGCTTGGACACATCGCCGATAACGAGGGTGGAATTTTGAGTGCGTTTTATGGAATGCGGTTCCAATTCAACCGCAGGGTTCGACACAATAATGGATAAATACAATTTATTGTATGAAATCGTTCCCAAAGGCAATAAATAATCGTTTACCGCAAACGAAAATACGGAAATAAGCAAACCGAGCAGTACCACCGGCAGCATAAAAAAAAGCGGAGAATGACCGGCGCTGCGGATAATAAGAAACTCGTTGTCCGTTACCATGCGTCCGATACACATTAAAAAACCGACAAGCGTTGCAAAGGGAGCCGATTGCGCGATTACAAAGGGAAGCGAATAAAAAATAAACAAGGCAACTTTTCCCAAAGGAACGCGTTTTTCCAAAATATCGCCGGCGCGCAAAAGCATGTGGTTAACAAAAAATATTAAAAAGAAAAATAAAAAAGCGACGATAAAGTACAAAAGCAGCTCACGCAAAATATACGAAAACAACACGTGTTTCATGCGCACGGCAGCTCGAAAACGTTTTACGCGCTCGATATAAGGTAAAAGATACGGTACAAGCGTTTTATAAACGCGCAAAGCTGCATTTAAAACGGAGCGCCGGCACACACGGTATATGTCGGCAAATATGCCGATCATACGCCCGTACTTCCGAAGCCGCCGTCGGAGCGCTGCGTGTGCGACAAAGTTTCGGCAAGCACAAAAACGGCGCGTTCCGTACGGGCAATAACCAATTGTGCAATTCTGTCGCCGTGCGAAACGGTAAAGTTTTCTTTTCCGTGATTGATTAACAAAACTTTAAGTTCTCCGCGGTAATCCGAATCGATTGTTCCCGGCGCATTTAATACCGTAACGCCTTGTTTTGCCGCAAGACCGGAACGCGGACGCACTTGTATTTCGTAGCCTGCAGGAATTTCAAAAAAAAGACCGGTAGGAACGGCGCACCACTGGCCTGCACAAAGGACCAGCGGTTTTTCAAGGCATGCACGCACATCGGCTCCGGCAGCCCCTTGCGTTTGATATTCGGGAAGCACAACATTTTCGGCGGCTTTGCATTTTATGTGTACGGTATTGTTTTTTTTACTATCCGTATCGGTGTTTACATCGGCATACATATCGTTCATATCGGCGCTCCTTTAAATGCACATATTCATAACAGCGCGCACTTGTTCCAAAGTTTCGCATGCCGTTTTTTGTGCAGTTTCGGCTCCGTCGAGCAGCACTTTGCGGATATAGGCAGGGTCGGCTTCCAAGCGTTTGCGTTCAGCGCGCAACGGGCGCAGCGTTTCGTTCAAAGCTTCGCTGAGCATCTTTTTAAGCATACCGCCGCCGCCGTCGCCTATTTTTTGTGCAACGGCAGAGGGATCTTCTCCCGTACACAAAGACAAAAGCATCAGTAAATTTGCAACTTCCGGACGTTTTTCCGGATCGTAGGTAATAAAACGCTGCGAATCGGTTTTTGCTTTTTTTATTAAAGCAGCCGTTTCGTCTTCGCTTGCCGAAAGCATAATCGCATTGCCGCGGCTTTTACTCATTTTTTGACTGCCGTCCAAGCCCAAAATCGACGGTGTTTTACTGAGCAAAGCTTCCGGTTCGGGGAAGAGTGGCTTTTTTGCACAAAATTTTTCGTTAAAGCGGCGGGCTATTGTGCGCGTCAACTCCAAGTGCGGCAGCTGATCTTTTCCCACCGGCACAACCGTCGCTTTGCAAAACAATATGTCGCATGCTTGGTGCACCGGATAGGTATACATGCCCGCATTTACGCTTTTTAAACCTGCCGAAACGATTTCTTCTTTTACCGTAGGATTGCGGTTTAATTCGGCATTGGTCACAAGCGCTAAAAAAGGCAGCATAAGCTGATTTGCTTGCGGAATATAGCTGTGCGGAAAAATAACGACGTCTTTTGAAGGCACAATGCCCGATGCTAAATAGTCTATAGTCAGCTGCTTTACATTTTGCGATATTTCACCGAATGCATCGTGATCGGTTAACACTTGATAATCGGCAATGACGATATACGTGGGAATGCCCATTTTGGCAAGACGCACTCTGTTTTGCAAAGAACCGAAATAATGCCCGATGTGCAGCCGTCCGGTAGGGCGGTCGCCGGTGAGCACCCGATAATTTTTAGGATGTTTTTGAATATCTGCTTCCAGTTTTTTGCTTCGTTCTAAAGCCGCTTTATATGTATCCGACATAGTAACCTCAACGGCAAGTATAGCAAAAAATATAACATATTGGAAGCGTCAGTAGCGGCACGGATGCCGCCGATTCCACGCAGTAGTGAGTTTCAGCCGCAGCTGAAACTCATAGTGAAAACTGCACTCATGACGTGCAGTTTTCATCAGGGGCGGCAAGCCAACCGCAAGCCAACACCTCTTTGACTGATGCCGTTGGTCGGGTAGCTCCAGCCCCGCCACACACGATTGACGGACCCCACCTCGTTGTACCAGCTGCCGCTACGCATGATGCGGTTAGGACCGAAAGCGCCCCCCGCGTAGTCTTCCGGCAACGGATCGGGCAAAGTGCCTGGGTCCCAGCACCATTCCCATACATTCCCGCTCATGTCGTAAAGCCCGTAGCCGTTCGGCAGCTTTTTCTTTACTTCATGCGACTTATCTTCACTGTTTTTTTTGTACCACGCATACTCACCAAGTTTGTCTTCTTCATCCGTTCCTGCCCATCTGTCCTCAGTGCCGCCCTTGGCAGCCCATTCCCATTCAGCCTCAGTCGGCAATCGGAACCCTTTTTTATTCATTTTCATGACAGGTACTTTTTCTGCCGCTGCATCGGTCGTGCTGTAGGTATGACCGCCAACCGTGTATACGCACTCGCTGTCAGAGCCTCCATTCACTTTCTTGGTAAGCTCATTGCAAAATACTATACAATCATACCAACTTACACTCTCTACCGGGCGCTTTGCCTGTTCTTCGCCGCTTGCAGGATTATTCTTATACCGACTAGGGTTCTCCCCCATCACTGCCTGCCACAGCTCCTGTGTTACTTCGATCTCTCCGATCCGGTAGGCGGAAAGGCTTACCGTGTGCAGCGGATTAGTGCTGTTATCGTTGTGCCCTACAGTCTTGTTCTTTACGGCGGCGATCTTTTTCATCGTAAAGTTCACTCCGCCAACCGTGTATGTTTTATCGGCAGATGCAGGTGGCTGGGGTTCTTTCGGTGCTGCCGCATTGGGGCAGGCAGTAAAGACCAGTGCTGCGCCGAGCGTCAGTGTGATAAGTGCTGCTGTGATGAGCGCTGCTCTCGTATTCAATTCACACCGTTTTTCAAAGGAGGATGCCCCCCCTGGAAACCATACATTTGTATAGTTTTTTTTGTTTTTGTCATACAATTCTCCTGTATATAAATAGTGTGCTTTTAGACCGCTTCGGACAGCGGTTAAGCTACTTTTATGCAGTATACCACATTCCCCGGAAAAAACCAATTTTTTTGAGGATTTTTTTAAGAATTTATGCAATATTTTCCCTGTTTTTATACATCATCAGCAACTTGGAATATGCATACAAAAGGTTCGGAAACAAACGTGTAAGACGGTACACCAGTTTTGATGTAAAACCGGGAATAATTAAAAATTTTTTACGTTTAACGCCGCGCAATATGGCATACGCTGTTTTTTCAGCACTAAGCGGTTTGATTGAACCGGCAATGCGCTTGGTTATATCCGGCTTGGTAAGGTTTTCATTTGCCAATTGCGGAGTATCAGTGTCCGGCGGCAAAACAAGGGAAACATGTATAGCGCGGCATAACAATTCACAGCGTAAAACTTCGGTAAATCCGGTAACGGCATATTTTGCAGCGCCGTATGCAGTATAGCCGTATACACCCATAACACCCGCCATCGAAGAAATATTGACTATATGCGCGCCTTTTTGCATATGCGGTACAAAATGCTTTACCGTTAAAACCGTTCCCAAATAATCGATGTCGCTTACCAGCCGGTATTCGTCAGAATCGATATCTTCCATTTTTTTACAAACGGATATACCGGCACAGTTAAACAAAAAATCGATAGTTCCTTGTGATGTTTGCGCTGCCTGTGCTGCCGCATGTACGCAAAAATCGGCAAACTGTGCAATCGATTTTTCATCGGCAACATCAACTCGGCATGAATGCACAAACTGCCCCGCGATCGCATACGATGCCAAATCCGCACATGCCTTGTCAAGCGAATGTGTTTGTCTGGATCCGATAATAACGTTCCAGCCGTTTTTTACACACGCTTTTGCTAAAGCTTTTCCTATACCGCTTGAACCGCCGGTAATAACGGCGCATAGATTTTGCATATAAAAATCACGCTATAAAATATATTTGGACAAATCTTGATTTTGTACAATGTCCTTTAGACGCTCGTCGACATAAGAGCCGGTAATTTCAACCGTTTCGCCGGAATGTTCGTCTGCTGTAAAAGACAAGTCTTCCAAAAGGGTTTCCATAATGGTATGCAGCCGGCGCGCACCTATGTTTTCCATACGGGAATTGGTATCCGCTGCAAGGGCGCTCATTCTTTCTATCGCTTCTTCGGTAAAGGTTATAGTAAGGTTTTCGGTTCCCAAAAGTGCCGTATACTGACGGGTTAGTGCATTTTTGGGCTCGGTTAAAATACGCTGAAAATCCTGCGCATTTAAAGAATCCAACTCCACGCGTAACGGAAAGCGCCCTTGCAGCTCCGGTATCAAATCGGACGGCTTTGATAAATTAAACGCGCCGGCTGCAATAAACAGTATGTGCGTCGTATCGATAACACCGTATTTGGTATTTACGGTCGAACCTTCTACAATCGGTAAAATATCGCGCTGCACGCCTTCGCGCGATACGTCGGCACTGCCGCGGTTGTTTCCCTGAACGGCTATTTTATCGATTTCATCGATAAAAATAATTCCCATCTGTTCAACGCGCTCTTTTGCTTGTTCGGCGGCTTTGTCGGGGTCGGTCATACGATCGAGCTGATCTTCAAGCAGTATGCGCCGCGCTTCGGCAACGCTTACCGTCCTTTTTTTAGTCCGTGATCCGGTAAGCAGCGAAGAAATATTTTGCATAGCGCTTTCCATATCTTCCATATTGCCGCCGGCAATAATTTCCATAGAAGGCATACGTTGTTTTTTTTGAACGGTTACTTCTATGGGACGGTCTTCCAATTTACCTTCACGAAGCATTGTGCGAAACTTTTCGCGCGTACTGCCGCTGTTTGTATCTTTAGCCGAAGCGCCGTCTGCAGCGGCACTTGAGCGCGTATGCTCTCCGGCGGAAATGGCAGCCGATGCGCCATCTGCAGCCGACAAAACCGGCTCACTTGTAGCACTTGTACCGCTGCCGCTGTTGTCTGCACTGCCGTTAGCGGCGGCACCGGTTTCAGTATTTACAGCGTTTTTATCGGATGAAACATCCACACCGAATACGTTAAACGGCAGTACAAAACCGTTTGATTCGGCTTTTGCTTGCCCCGCTGCAGACTGTTTTGTTTTTCCGCTTCCCGGCAGTAAAAGATCCAATAATTCTTCTTCTACCCGCTCTTGGGCGGCGTTTTTTAATTTTTCCTGCATTTCGGCTTTTACCATATTGTAGCCGACCGCCATTAAATCGCGTATCATAGATTCCACGTCGCGCCCGACATAGCCTACTTCGGTATACTTTGTCGCTTCAACTTTTAAAAACGGCGCACCGCATAATTTTGCAAGACGGCGCGCTATTTCAGTTTTTCCTACCCCGGTAGGTCCTATCATCAATATGTTTTTAGGCGCAATTTCGTCGCGGATTTCCTGCGGCAATTTTAAACGGCGCGTACGGTTTCTTAATGCTATTGCAACCGATTTTTTTGCTTTTTTTTGCCCGATAATGTATGTATCCAGTTTTTCAACTATTTGTTTCGGTGTCAGCGTTTCCAACGCGGTTTCCGTACTCATTTATAATTCCTCCGCAGTAATGTTAGCGTTTGTATATATGCAGATATCTCCTGCGATTTTAAGACTTTTTTTAGCTATGTCTAAAGCGCTTAATTCGGAAGATTCCATGTATGCCAAAGCTGCCGCATAAGCATAATTGCCGCCCGAACCGATGGCAAGCACATCATTTTCAGGTTCTATAACATCCCCGTTACCCGAAATCAGCAGAATTTTATCACGGCTTGCAACCAAAAGCAGCGCTTCCAAATTGCGCAGCGCTTTATCGGTACGCCATATTTTTGCAAGTTCCACTGCAGAACGAACGATGTCTCCTGAATATTCTTGCAGTTTCATTTCAAATTTATCAAACAAATTGAATGCATCCGCCGTAGCTCCGGCAAAACCGATAATCACTTTGCCTTCGTAGATTTTACGCACCTTGCGCGCATTGCCTTTCATAACGGTTTCGCCCATCGTTACTTGCCCGTCTCCTGCCATAGCGATATGCCCGTTGCGTTTTACGGCAATAACCGTAGTACTGCGAATCTTTTTACTATTCATTGGTGCCTCTTTTATAACCTCGTTTGTTTTTTTTATTTTGTACCGTGCGGGTGCGCACGGTTGTACAATGCTTTTAATTGTGCAGTAGTTACATGGGTATAGCGCTGCGTAGTGGAAATACTGGAATGACCGAGCATTTCCTGCACTGTCCGTATGTCCGCTCCCGCGCCTATCATAGCGGTTGCAAACGTGTGTCTAAAAACGTGAGGCGATACGTGACGGTTTGTACCTTCGGCAGACGAATAGCGGCTTATAATAAAGCGGATACCGCGTACTGAAAGGTTTGTTCCTTTGCAGTTAATAAACAAAGCTGCAGGATTTTTTCCCGCTTGCAGCAAACCCAATTCACGCAAACGTTTTTCGCGTTCTTGCATATACCGTTTAAGAGAAACCACCGCGTCGTGCGAAAAAAACACCCGCCTGTCTTTGCCGCCCTTACCTCGCACTAAAGCGGAATCCTGCAAAGCCGAAAGATCCTCAAGTTTTATGCCGGCGATTTCGGAAACGCGGCAGCCCGAAGAATACAACATTTCAAACAAAGCATTGTCGCGTTCTGCCCACAACAAAGGATTGTCAATCGGACAGCGGCATAAATCATCGACTTCGGCGGCATTCATAAATTTGGGAACGCGCACCGGCTGTTTAACCGTTTTTAATTCGGCTGCCGGATCTATTTTAATATAATCAAATCGGCGGCAATAGGCAAAAAAATTACGGACTGCCGCTATAAAGCGATTTATACTTGAAGCCGCTTTTTTATCCCGGGAAAGCTGTCCTATGCACGAGCGAAGATCTGAGGTTTGCACGCTACACACCGGTGCACTTCCGGTAAAATTTGCATTTACAGCGGACAGTATGCGCAGCATTTGAGATAAATCGCGCCGATATGCTTGCACCGAATGCGCCGATAAACCGCGAACACCGTCTTGCCATGCAAGAAATTCTTCGATTAAATCATCTAATGTATCGCTCATTCGTCCTTATCTTTACCGGCAAAATTTTCCTGTACATCGTCATCGGCGGTATGCAGATAATCGCATTCCGGATTGATGCACGATTTATACGTACCGCGTTTTTTGTCATATTTTTCAACTAAAAACTGACCGCATTTCGGACACTGTGCATTAATCGGTTTAAAATGACTGATAAAATCGCATTCCGGATAATTGGTACACCCGTAAAATTCTTTTCCTCTGCCCTTTGTTTTTCTGGCAACGATTTCTCCGTTGCAGCCCGGACGCGGACATTTTGCCAAAGGAACCGAACGGGTATTGCGGCATTCGGGGAAACCGGAGCAAGCTAAAAAGTAACCGAAACGTCCCAGTTTTTTTATCATCGGTTTACCGCACAGTTCGCATACTTTGTCGGTAGGTTCGTCCATCGTTCCTTTATAACTTTCAAGTGTTGCCATAACGTCTTCCACACGGTTGTGAAACGGCGCATAAAAATCGCTCATCATTTGCGTCCACTTAACGGTATTTTCTTCAACTTGATCGAGCTTTTGTTCTATTTCGGCGGTAAAGTTTTCGTTTATAACTTCGGGAAACGAGTCTACCAAAATATCGTTTATAATTCTGCCCAAAGCGGTCGGCACAAGCTGGCGGTTGTTGCGCGTAACGTAATAGCGGTCTAAAAGAACCGATATAATCGGGGCATAGGTTGAAGGGCGTCCGATACCTTTTTCTTCGAGGGTTTTTACGATTGAAGCGTCGGTATAGCGCGCAGGTCCTTGTGTAAAGTGTTGGGCAGGAGAAAATCCTGCAATTTCCAATTTTTCGCCAACTTTAAGGGACGGCACCCGCGAAGAGTTTTCTTCTTTTGAAGACAAAAGCTTGATAACGCTATAAAAACCTTTTTCTACAATTTTTCCGGAAGAAATATGAAAGACTGCCTCTCCTGCTTTAATGTCGAGGGCAAGGGTGCGGCTTTTTGCATTTTTCATTTGGCTGGATACAAAGGCTTCCCAAATAATCGTATACAAACGCAGCTGGTCGCGGTTTAAATATTTTTTTACGTAATCGGGAGTATAGGAAGTGTATGTCGGACGTATAGCTTCGTGTGCGTCTTGAGCCTTTGCCCCCACGCTGTAGTGAATGGCTTGCTCAGGTAATTCATTGGGAAAATTTTCTTGCAGCCAATGACGCACATCGTCTATAGCCGTTTGCGATATACGCACCGAGTCGGTACGCATGTAAGTAATAAGACCGACGCGGCTTGAACCGATATTTACGCCCTCGTACAATTGCTGGGCGATTTGCATGGTTTTGCGCGAGGTAAAGCCGAGTTTGTTTGCCGCCGCTTGCTGTAATTTTGACGTAGTAAAAGGGGCTTTCGGCTTTAATATGCGTTCGCTTGTTTTTATGTCGGCAACTTCAGCTTCGCAGCCTTTTAATTGCGCAACAATTTCCTGAACTGAGCGCTCTGACGGCAGAGATGGTTTTTCTCCCTTGTATTGCGTCAATTCCGCAGTAAAAGCGGTTTTACCTTTTTTAAATTCTGCTTCAAGCGACCAATACTCTTCGGGTAAAAAACTTTCAACTTCTTTTTCGCGCTCGCACAATAAGCGCAAAGCAACCGATTGTACCCGTCCTGCAGAAAGACCGTTTTTTACTTTTTTCCACAAAAGCGGCGACAAATTATAACCGACAAGCCGGTCAAGTACGCGGCGCGCTTTTTGTGCGTTTACTTTAAACTCGTCGATATCGGACGGGTGCGCAACCGCTTCTTTTATGGCAATCGGCGTTATTTCATTAAATACAATACGCTTTATCGTCGCATTCGTTTTTGCACTTAGCGAATTGCGCAAATGCCACGCAATAGCTTCTCCTTCGCGGTCATTATCGCTTGCCAGCAGTACTTCGTCCGCTTTTTTTGCGTCTTTTTGCAAATCCTTGAGTATCGGAGCGCGGCCGCGCACGGTTATATATTCCGGTTCAAAATTCTTTTCTATATTTACTGCCATGCGCGATTTGGGCAAATCGATTAAATGTCCCATGGAAGCTTTTACCGTATAGCCTGAGCCCAAATATTTTTCGATCGTTTTCGCTTTTGCAGGCGACTCCACTATAATAAGAGCGGAATGTTCTTTTTTGCTTTT
This sequence comes from Treponema lecithinolyticum ATCC 700332, assembly GCA_000468055.1. Taxonomy (GTDB): domain Bacteria; phylum Spirochaetota; class Spirochaetia; order Treponematales; family Treponemataceae; genus Treponema_C; species Treponema_C lecithinolyticum. The sequence goes on from KI260569.1 coordinate 119,330, forward strand.
TTTCGCTCCCGTTTTTGCTGCCATAATAACTCCCCTAACTCCTATTTTATAAGTTTTATAACGTCAGCGGCACACGAAATAAACGAAGCTCCTTCGTCTATATACTGTGAAACCCTGCGCGCATTCTTTTTTGTGCTGCGTAAGGCAAGGCTCCGATCCGCAGCTTTTTCATACTCCGAAGCGCACGAATGAAAACACAGCTCACGGTTTTGTTCGAGCGCAAAATCGGCGGTAATAAGCGCCCCTGAGCCCGGAGGAGCTTCCACTACAACTGTTACCGGACTTAATGCCGATATAATACGGTTTCGCTGCGGAAAATGCCATTTTTCAGGCGGCGTCCCGGGGGCATATTCGCTTACAATACAGCCGCTGTTTTTAAGCAAAGCGGCTGCAAGCGTTTTATTTGCAGCAGGCGTAACCGTATCCACTCCGGAACCGAGCACCGCCGCCGTTTTTCCGTTTTCCGCTTGCAAAGCACCCGCATGCGCACACGCGTCCGTTCCCAGTGCAAGTCCGGATACAACCGTAAACCCTGCAGCTGCAAATTCGCAAGCAAGGTCTTTGGTATGCCGCATACCCAAACCCGTCGGTCGGCGTGTTCCGACTATCGATACGCACGGCATATTTAACACGCTCATATTTCCGCGGTAAAACAATGCATACGGCGGATCGTATATTTCTTTAAGCAAAGCAGGATAACTCTCGTCGTCGTAAAACACCGCTTGAATGCCGAACGCTTCCATAATACGCACATCGTGCAAAGCCTGTTCTTCCATACTGCTTTGCTTTTGCTCCGTCTGCCACAAGCGGCTGTTAATCACCCTGCCGACCGCCAAAGAAAGATCATCTATAGAAAGTAACGCAAGGCGGGACACTGTGTCAAGTTTTTTTTCAAGTATCTTTTTTTCTTCGGTATTTAGAAAACTTAAGCGGCTAATCGCCGTACGCAGCAAAAATCTATCGTTCATGTTTTCACTCGGGTGAAGCGTATAAAGCGTCCAATACCGTTTTTTTATTAGCTTCGGCTTCGCCAATTTTTACTTTGTCTTTTGATGTTTTTATAATACGCTCATAGATATCGGCTGCAGCTTGATAGTCGTATAACATATAGTACGCACGGGCAAGCACAAACAAAGCGTCGGTGTGTCCTGTATCTATAGTTAAAAGCCGCTGTAAAAACGGAACAGCTTCGCCAGGACGGTTTAATTCAAATACGTACAGCACCGCAAGGGCATACAGCGAGCGCACAAAGCCCGGTTCAAGTTCCAGCGAACGCTTATAAGCCGATTCGGCAAGCGCCAAATACGAAGCGCGTTTTGCAGTGGAGCCTGAAGCGTTGTAATCAAGTTCTGCTTTTGCCATATACCCTGCACAAATACCCACATAATAGTATAGATTTTGATTGTCCGGATGATAGCGCACCGACTCTTGAAAACAGTCTAAAGCTTTACCGTACATACGGTTATCCAAATAGCGCACACCCAGTATTTTATACCAAATACCGATTTGATTTTCGGCAGCCATTATATCTTCCACGCGCTGACGATATTTTTGAATGGCAACGGTAATTTCTTCTTCCGTTTGCGGATGCGATACGCCTTCTTCCAAAGATTGCATGCGTTTTATGTATTTAACATTCGCTCGGCATGCGCTAAAAAACAAAAGCACACAACATGCCGACAAAATGCCTGTTAGCCGTATAACTTCCTTTATTTTCATTATAAAAAATATGGCTTATATTTACGCTTGTGTCAAGGTTTCGTTTGCTATTGACGAGTTTCGTTGGTTGCTTTGGTTTAGTTTGCTGTTTGACGGATTTTCAATCGGCGCCTCTGCGGTGCGCGGGGAAAAAGCGCGTGTGGTAGTCGTGCAGCGCTTTATCGTCTATATGCGTGTATATTTGCGTAGTGGAAAGGTCTGCATGACCGAGCAATTCTTGAACGCTTCGTAAATCGGCGCCGCCTGCAAGCAAGTGAGTTGCAAACGAGTGGCGCAGCGTATGCACTTTTGCCGTAACGCCCGAAAGCGCTTCCAACTCTTGAAAGCGCTTCCAAATACCTTTGCGCGAAAAACGGTTTCCTCTCCGATTTACAAACAGCCAAGGAACAGCGCGCTTACCGGTAAAAACAGATCTTCCGTTTTCAAGCCAATCGGCAATGCAGCGTTCGGCTTGCGCACCGAAAGGTACTAAGCGCTCTTTATCGCCTTTGCCGCGCACCCACAGTATGCGCTCCGCCAAGTGTACGTTTTGCAGTTCCAAATTTGCAACTTCGCTTATGCGAAGCCCCGACGAATACACCAGTTCAAACAACGCACGATCGCGTAATCCCAAAGGCGAAGTAAGGTCTATAACCGAAAGCAGTTTTTCTATTTGTTCTACGGAAAGTACTTTGGGAAGCCGCCGCTTTGCCCGGGGACGCTGCAGCAAAAGCGCAATGTTTTCGCTCCATATTCCGCTCCGTGTTAAAAACACACCGAATGAGCGGATTGCCGATATGTCTTTTGCAACGGTTAATTCATCGGCGCCGCTTGCACCTTTTTGTCCTGCTTTGCGCTCTACCAAATAATGCAGTAAATTTTGAATAGACAGCCGCTCATAAGCAATCGATGCACGATCGCACCAATCGAGTAATTCTTTAACGGCAATTTTATACGTTTGCGCGGTTAAAACGCTTTTGCGTTCTACGGTAATTAAATCGTCGTAAAAACGGTCAAGAACGGAAAAAAAAGAAAGCGTTTCCGCCATACGTCAATCGTCGTTTAAGTTAATACGGTTTGAACGCACGCATGCCGGAATTTCAAGATCCTCTTGCCCCTTAAACAGCGAAAAACTGCGCTTTGTATCGTCTGCAACCGACGACAAGGGCGCTTTTGCTCCGGAAAGCTGCGTTGCAGCTCCCGTATGAGGCTGAGTTGAAGAAACGCTTTGTGAGTGTGAAGACAGCGGGTGCAAAGAAGAAGTACTTGCCGCCGAAGCGGAAGAAGCGGCTTTGGAACCGTGTCCTATGGTTTCCCACTGACTGTAAGACACTAAATTGCCTTCAGGGGCACTGCTTCGCTCAAACGAAGAGCGCACGGGAGAATCAAAGGAATACCCGGTGCTTGCGGGAAATCCGGTGGCGATAACGGTTACCGCTACAGCGTCTCCCATAGAAGAATCTATAGTTTGACCGTAGATAATGTGTACTTCAGGATCCGCGGTTTGACTTATCGTATCGACTATTTCATTTGTTTCGGCAAGCGAAAGCGTATCGCCGCTGGTAATGTTTACCAAAATATTTTTTGCGCCTTCTATGTGAGAATCTTCAAGCAAAGGATTGTTTATAGCTGCCGTTGCAGCGTCTACCGCTCTGTTTTCTCCTTCTCCTTTACCGACGCCTAAAATAGCGTCTCCCTTACCTTCCATTGTTGTACGCACATCGGCAAAATCGATATTTACTTCGCCCGGCTGCGTTATCAAATCGGAAATTCCCTGAACCCCCTGACGGAGCACATCGTCTGCAATTAAAAACGCTTGTTTTATCGGCGTAGTTTTATCTACAATGCGCAATAAATTTTGATTGGGAATAACGATAAGCGTATCCACTTGTTCGTGCAGCTTGGCAATGCCTTCGTCGGCAAGCCGCATTTTTACCTTGCCTTCAAAATCAAAAGGTTTGGTAACAACGCCCACGGTTAATGCGCCGTTTTCTTTTGCGGCTTTTGCTATAATGGGTGCAGCTCCCGTTCCGGTTCCGCCGCCCATACCTGCCGTTACAAACACCATATCGGCGCCTTTAAGCATATTTGCAATCGTATCTATATCTTCTTCGGCAGCTTGCTCGCCGATTTCCGGTTTACCGCCGGCACCCAAACCGCCGGTTAATTTTGAACCGATACCTATTTTTTTAGGGGCACGCGATCCGGAAAGCGCTTGTAAATCGGTATTTGCGACAATAAATTCGACATTTTTTATGCCGGCATCTATCATTCTGTTTACCGCATTGGAACCGCCGCCGCCGACTCCGATTACTTTAATAACAGTCGGATTAGCGGCTTTTTCACCGATTTTGTCATCAACTATGGAAAAATCAATCATATATAACTCCCGTCCCGGCTTGCCCACCCCGGACTAATTTATAGATCAGTGTATACTGTATACCACTTCGCAATACATTTCAATATGTGCATAAGCTTATCTTAAAAGCCGGTTAGTTTTTTTTACAAGCTGCCGTTTTTAAAATCACGGAAGCTGTCTAAAACTTAAAATTTGCAGTCAAGCCGATGTAGTTTTTTAAAAAAACTCTTTAAACCAGCCGCCTATGCTTCGCAGCACGGACCCCTTGTCGTTTTCGCCGCCTTTTCCGTGTTTTTTTGCGCTTTCGCCGCTGTGCCGCACTCTGTTTGTTTCGGCGGTTAATAAGCCTATAACGGTGGAAAATTCCGGCGAACGATAGGTTTCAACCGGACCGCCGTAATTGGTAGGCTGTGCAATGCGCACGTTATCCGTTTTAAATTCTTTTGATGCAAGTTCGGCAATGCCCGGCAGCAGAGCCCCGCCGCCTGCAAGAATAACGCTTCCGCTTAACCTTTGCTTTTTTACTTGTTCAGGCAGCTTTTGGCGTACCATAGCAAAAATTTCTTCAATACGCGGCTGAATTATTGCACATATTTCGCGCCGGGAAACAACTTGGGGCGGGTTTCCGCCTATACCGGGAATAACGACTTCTTCATCCGCCCCTATAAGCGGCTCCCAACAACAGCCCGACGTTTTTTTTATTTTTTCCGCAGTATCGTAAGAAATACCGCGCACTAAAGAAATATCGTTGGTTACCAAACTTCCGCCGACGGGAACCGATACCGCACACAAAGGTGAACCTTCGGCAAGCACAAGCACATCGGTAGTTCCGCCGCCCAAATCCAAAACAATAGAACCCAATTCTTTTTCTTCGTCGGTAACAACCGCTTGGGCAGAAGAAAGCGTTTTAAGCATAACAGCGTTTACCGTGTAGCCTGCCCGCGAAATACAACGCAAAAGATTTTGAGTAGAAGTTCCTGACGAAGTGATAATGCATACTTCGGCTTCTAAACGCACGCCGAGCATATTCATCGGGTCTTTTATGCCGCTTTGCCCGTCTACAATGTATGAACGGGGTATAACATGCAAAATATGACGGTCGAGCGGAATATTAATTGCGCGCGAAGCCTCTATTACGCGCTCGATATCGGCTCCATTTATTTCGCGGCTGCCGCGTGTTTTAGTCGTTATGGCAACCAAGCCTTTGGAAATAAGACTTTCGATTTGACCGCCGCCGATAGCCGTTATGCACGAGTCGACTTCTCTTCCCGCCATCATTTCCGCGTTTTCAACGGCGGTTTTTATAGACTTCATAGTAGATTCTATATTAACGATAAGACCTGCACGCAACCCGGTAGATACCGCGCTTCCGATTCCCGTTATTAAAAGCGAACCGTCTTCCCCGTATTCACCGATAACCGCGCGCACATTGCTGGTGCCGATATCGATACCCACCGCTATGTCGTTCACAAAAACCTCCCGAACGTTTTATAAATTCATTTTATACGACACGGAACCGTAACGCAAATCCACTTCGTTTACATCCGGCTCTATGCTGTTTATTACGTCCAACACAACCATCATATATTGCAGCGTTTTTTCGCTCAAATTACGGTCGGTAAGCACACGTGTTTTTGAATGCAAAGGATACAAAGTCAGTTCATAGTTGTCGTATTCTTTCGGCAGCACCCGGATTTCGGAAATAGCCGAAAAATATACCGCATTCGTTTTTTGAATCTCGGCGATTTGCTCCAAAAGCGATCGGAATTTAGTGTTTACCCTCACGCCGTCGCCAAGCGAATCCAATTCCAAACCCGTTATAAGGGGTACGGAAGACGAAGCACTTGCCGCATTCGACTTAAATAGTACTCCATTTTTGTCGATTTGAACAGATACCGTCTTGCCTTCAATTTGCACAAAGCTTATGGCAACGGGTACGCGCTCTTTTACCGTTACAAAAATTCTGTTGGGAAAACGTTTTTCCACCGACACGCTTTCTACCGAACCGTAAGAAGCTATTTGAGAGGCGGCAAGAGCGGTATCAAAGCCTATCCACTGCGTACCGCAGCGAAGCGACAGGGTACGCCCCAATTCGGAAGCTTGCAGCGTTTTTAAGCCGCTAAAAGTAACTTGTACTTCGTTTAAGCAGGGAATTACCACCAAATAAATGATGCCCTCAATTAAAAGAACTGCGCCGAGCAAACACAGCAAAAGTTTTAAAACCTTTGTTTTTTCCTTGTTTTTGCGCCGCTGATGAGCGCGCTCGGCAGTTTCAACCGGCGCACGGTACAGTTCAAAATCTTCAAAATCGGAATATGCGTAATTGTTACTCATACAAGATTTCCGCCTCTTCTTCGTTTTTATATCGGGATACGTTTATTAAAATACCGCACAGGCATAAAGTTATCAGTATTGAAGAGCCGCCGGATGAAAAAAACGGCAGCGGGATTCCGGTAGCCGGAAGCAAACCGCTTACAACGGCAATATTGACAAGCGATTGCATAACGATGGCAAGGGCACAGCCGAATGCCGTTAAGCTTTTAAAACGGTCGGTACACGCAAAAGCGATTGCAAAAGAACGATAGGCAAAAAAACCGAGCAGTACCATATACAGCACCACACCTATAAAACCCATCGCTTCTGCCCAGCCGGCAAAAATAAAGTCTGCTTGTACTTCAGGTATAGCATTAATCCGTTCCATTCCGCCGAAGCCTTGACCGAAAAAACCGCCAGCGCTGACAGCTCTGCGAGACACTATAATTTGATAGTTAAGTCCGTTTATGTCGAATTCGGGGCGCAAAAATGCAATAAGCCGGTTAACGCGGTACGCTTCGGTAAAAATAAAAAGTACGCTTATCGGAACGGCAAACAAAGCGAATATAGCAAACCAATATATTTTAACGCCGGCTATAAAAAACATAATAAGACCGGTTAAAAGCAAAAACACTGCAGTGGAAAAATCGTCTTGCAAAAATACTATCAGTACAAAAGCAAATAAACCGACCGCCGCAGGATACACCGACAACATGGGATTGTCGAGCCTGTCATGTTTTTTTTCGAATAAATTCGCTAAAAACAGTATAACCGCAAGTTTTGCCGCTTCGGAAGGCTGAAATGTGGAAAACAGAGGAAGCCGTATCCAACGGCGCGCTCCGTTGCGCTCCACTCCGATACCGGGCAAAAAGGTAAGCAAACACAGTATAAAAATGCTTATTACCAAAACGGGAAGTATTTTGCGTAGTACGGCGGTATCCAATTTGGCAAATACAAACAAAAATACGAAACCGAGCGCTATACTTATCGATTGGCGTTTGATAAAATACAAGGGATCGCCGAATATGCGAGATGCGTAACTTGCAGAAGTAATGTACAGCGTTATTAAACCCAAACCGAGCAGTAAAACAATGGATGCGGCAAGACCTGAGTCCGTGCGCATAATACCGACGGGGCGCTGCGCCGATATAAAAAAGTTATTTACGCGCATTCTTTTACCCCCTCGTTAAACAGCACGGCAAGTCGTTCAAGACGCAAAGAACGCGATGCTTTAATTAACACCAAATCCCCGCTGTGCGCCAGTGACTGTAATAAAGAGGCGTTTTCAGCGCAAGCGGCTTGGTCGGCACAAGGTATAACAACAAGCTTTTTACCGCCGCCGTAGTTTTGTACCGACGGGCAAGAAGCAAAATTTGCCCCCACAAAAACAAGCGTTTGCGCGCTGCACAAAAGCGCATAAGAGGCAATTTTTTCGTGTGCGGCGGCGCTTTCGTTTCCGAGTTCCATCATATCGCCCAATATCAGCATTTTTTTACCCTGCCACTCCAGCGAATCAAAAAACTCGACGGCAGCCGCCATAGAATCCGGATTTGCATTATAACAATCGCGGACAACGGTTATATCGCCTTTTAAAATCTCGGTTCTGCCGAACAAGGGACGTACGCTTTGCAAACCCGCTTGTATTTGTTCCGGCGTTAAACCGAAAAAATCGCCTATTGCAACGGCGGCGCATGCATTTTTAAAATTATGGGAGCCGCACAGCGGAAAATCTATGCGTAACCCTTTGTACGTAAAGCGCGTTCCTTCAAGAGCGCACGGGCACACGTTTTCGATGCCGTAAACGGCGGAAGGACCGAACTTGTGCACGGTTCCCAACACGCCTTTTGTTAAAAAATCTTTATACGGCTCGTCCGCATACACAAAAGCGTTGCACTCGCTTGTAAAATTAGAAAAGATTTGTTTTTTTTGCTCAGCTATTTTATCCGTGCTGCCGAGAATACCGATATGGGCGGTACCTATGTTTGTAATAAGCGCAGTTTGAGGAAAAAGCACATCGGCAAGTTCTTTGATTTCTCCGGCACGGTTCATGCCCAATTCAAACACGCCGATTTCGTGTTCTTTTTTTATGCGGAACACCGAAAGCGGCAATCCCGTTTCGGAATTAAAGTTACCCTCATTCATTATTACGTTATAGCGCTGCGAAAGAACGGCAGCCACGCACTCTTTTGCCGTCGTTTTACCGTTTGAACCGGTAATGCCGATTTTTTGCAAACGCGGAAATTTGCGCACATAGCAAGCGGCAGCTTTTTGCAAAGCATGCATCGTGTTTTTAACTTCAATAACATACACGCCTTGCTGCGCAAGTTTTTTATACAGGACTTCAAACGACGAAAGAGAAGAGTTTTGCACCAAAATAACGGAAGCACCTTTTTGAGCGGCTTCGGCGACATATTCGTGACCGTCACATTTTTCACCGATTAACGGAACAAACAGCGTATTTTTTTCTATCGCTCTGCTGTCCGTCGAAACTGAGGTAAAACAAAACTGCAGACTCTGCTCTTTTTTAGGCATATCAGAGGCACCGAGTACATCCGGCGAAGCGGATGCATTCGCCATCAGCCCCGGCAAAGCAAAAAGACTGCCGTCGACTGCAAAGAGAAGTTCATCCAAACTAAGCAAAGAACACGCTTCGCTCATTCAGCGCCCTCCCTTCTTTTTTTGAGAATCTTCTCCGATACGTACTTGCACGCGTACTATTTCATCGCTTTGTGCCGGATGCATATCCAAATCTTCAATTGCGATTTTTTCTATACGCGACGAAGAAGACAATACGCCGATATCGGTTATCAATGTTTTATTGCTTTCGATAAGATCGTTTTGTGTTTTTTCAAGATTTTTAAACTGCCGTTCAAGCTGCATATAGCGGTGCCCCTGAAAACTTTGAATTGCGAGCAAAGCGGGTATACACAAAGCAAGCAGCATAAAAGCAGCGTCTTTACAAAATAACTTTATACGTTTCAACACAAAACTCCTATAATTTACATATACAGCGCAGTTTTGCGCTGCGCGACGGCGGATTTTTTTGTATTTCGTCCGCATCGGCGGCAACCGGCTTACGGGTAAGAGAGCGCGCTTTTGTTTTGCCCCCGCATTTACATATCGGCTGTTCCGGCGGACAAGTACAGTGTTTCTCCAAATCCTTAAAATACCGTTTTACGATTTTATCTTCCAAAGAATGAAAGGTTATTACCCCCATTTTTCCGCCTGTTTTTAAAACGGCAAAAGCGTCGCTCAATGCTTGTTCCAACTTATCCAATTCACCGTTTACCGCTATGCGCAGCGCTTGAAAAGTTTTTGTAGCAGGATGAATAAAACCGTGCCGGTATGCGCCCGGTACCGCTTGATACACACATTCTGCCAATTGTTTTGCCGTAATAAAGGGAGCACAGCGGCGGTGCAATACAATTGCTTTAGCTATACGCCTGCTGTAACGCTCTTGTGCAAAATTAAACAGCACATCCGCCAATTCGTTTTCATTTAAACCGTTTACCAAATCGGCAGCGTTTTTTTCCTGTTCCGGATTAAGGCGCATATCGAGTTTTTCATCGCTGCGGAACGAAAAGCCGCGCCCGGAACATTCATAGTGAAACACAGATATTCCCAAATCAAATAAAATAATATCGGGTCGCGCCAAAGAAGAAGGATACTGTGCATAAAAATCGGTAAACCACCCGTTATAAAACGACATCCTGTCACCGAAAACACTTAAGCGCTCGCGGGCGCGTTTTTGAATTTGAGCGTCCGCATCCAAACCCATAATACGAAGCGAGGGAAAACGATTTAAAAAAGCAAAAGAATGACCGCCCTCACCCAAAGTAGAATCTATCATAAGGGGAGTATCGCACGCGGCAGTACCGTTGACTTCGGGAGACAAAAGCTCCAGCGTTTCTTTAAGAAGAACCGGTGTGTGAACATACTGTGTATTTTCAGTTGCGGTCATGCCGCTTCCCCTCCCCGTTTTGCGAGCCTACAAGTGAATGGCGCTTAAGCCTTCGGCAGCTTCTTTAAAGCTTAAATCGGTTTCCGCTAAATACTGTTCGTAACGCTCGGCGTCCCACAGTTCCATATATTTATTCACTCCCATAATCACACAATCTTTTACCAAGCCCGCATGCTCGCGTAAGCTTTGCGGAATGGACAATCTTCCGGCTTTATCGAATTCGACTTCTTGTGCCGGAGCAATTAAATGGCGCAATACCAAGCGGGAATCTTTATTAAACGGAGAAGCGCTTTCCATTAACTTTTGGGAAAAATTCTTCCACTCGCTGCTCGTATACAGCCACAAACAGCCGTCGAGTCCCTGCGTTATCATGAGAACATTTTCCGTTAATACAGTACGCAAACGCGCCGGAAACAAAATCCGGCCTTTTTCATCAAGCGTATTGCGGTACTCACCCGTCAGCAATTCCATGCCACACTCTACCACTTATTACCACTAATTACCACTTTTTAACATTCTATCCCAAAAAAAGCCGAATATCAACTTAAAAACAAAAAAAAGTTAAAAAAAAACAAGAGTATTTACATTTCAAACATACAGATGTATAGTAGTATTATGATAAATACATACAATGAGTCTTCTTTGCATAAAAAGTTTAAAATTGCGGCGGCACAAAAATATAAGGGAAAGACAGAACAAAGCGTCGGTCAATACATTTGCGATGTTGCAACCGGCGACGGAACGGTAATAGAAATACAAACGGGAAGCTTTAAACATATATGTGCCAAGCTTGCCGATTTATTAAAAACACATCGGGTACATCTTATACATCCGATTGCATGCGAAACATATATAGAATATTACGACAGAAACGGCCGCCTTTTGTCGCGCCGCAAAAGCCCGGTAAAGCGCGGTATCTACCACATCTTTGACGAACTGACCGCACTGTATGCGCTATTGCCGCATACAAGCTTTTCGTTCGAAGCGGTTGAAACGTCAGTGGTAAAAAAGCGCATAAAAACCGCCGAACCGGTACAGTCGGCGAACAAAAGGCGGCGCTATAAAAAAGCATGGCTTGCTTCAGATACGGACATAGAACATTTTGGAAAAAGCCGCATTTTTTATACTTTAGACGAGTACCTTGAGTTTTTACCGAAAAATCTTCCGCCGCAATTTTGTACAAAAGATGTGTATGCCCTTATTAAAGAGCCGGCGGCGGGCGTAAAGCAAATAAATGAAATGCTGTGGTTGTTTCGAAAACTGAACCTTGTTGCGCGCATCGGAAAGCGCGGAAACGGATTTATATATTCGAAGATTAAAACAGGGATTTAAAAACAAAAACCCGACTATAAAACCGCTCGGGTTTTGCAGTCGGGTTCTTTATCGAAGTGAGGGATGTCCGGTAATTTTACCAGTTATCCATCATATCGTAGGGGTCGCGGTTTTCAAAAGCATACATATCGCTTATAGCCCGCAAATCATCGAAGTAAATATAGTAAGTACCGAAAGCAAATTCGGGGTTGCAGTCAACACGGAATCCTACCACCGAAAGTCCGGGACGGCTGCTAAAATATGCGCTGTCTTGTACAATACCGTGTTTGCCGTCCGGAGAAGGCGGAATTGCTACCACCATTTGTTTCCAGCCCGTAAATGCCAAAGTTCCCATATACAATTCAAAGTTGTTGCCGAAAAAGTCCTGCACAAGCAAAGTAAGCGTATGGTTTTGATTGCGTCCTGCAACCCACACCGATACCGTTTTTGCAACCCCGTCGATTGCTAAAGGCTGCGAGGGAGTAATAAAAAACGAATTGATACCGCGGCGGAAAAATTCAACTTTTGCGCCGTATGTGCGTTTATCGGATACGGCTTGTTCACCGGAACCGGAAGAAACCGTGCTTTTTGCTTCAGGGTCGGGACCGCCTTCAAAAAAACGTCCGGTAATAATACCGTAGTCGGGGGACATTTTTACGTTCCACGATCCTTCGCGTTCAAACAAATCGATCGATACTTCACGAAGCGCAAAGTTTGCCGAATCCGCTCCCACAATCGTCGGATCGGGGGCAGTTAAGTCTGCGTTTTGCGCATACACAAGCGCCGCCGTACAAGCGACAGCCGCTATAAGAATAATCAGTTTTTTCATCAGTTCGTTCCCCCGTTTGTGTTTACGGCGTTCAAATCGATATTCCGCAAATTAAATCCGTCGTACACATTGGACAGCGTATTTGAAGAGTATCTGACTTGATCAAAATAAATTAAAAAGTCGTCTACATATTCTTTCGGATCCGTTCTAATACGGAAACCGACAAAGGTCATTTCTCTGGGAGCGGTGCGGAGACGGGAACGCTGGGGAATCCACGACGGAACACGTACTACTACGTTTTTCCAGCCGTAAAAATTCAAATTGGCTGCAGGAAGTACGTGAACCCTGCCGGTTGTATCGCGCACAAGTACATCCAAATAGTACAAATAATTTGCTCCCCATACCCAAAAATCGAGTTGCAGTACGCTTCCTTTAAAAGGAACTTCGTAGGGAGTCATCGTACCGTCTTCGGCTTTTTTTTGCGGATACAGTTCAACCCAGTTATTGCCTTTGCGCTGGAATTTGACCTGCAAACCGAGTACTTGCGGATCGGGATCGCCTTCTACTCTGTACAGCTGCAGAGAATTGGGGATACCGGGAACGTATGCCATTTTAGGGTATACTTCACCTTCTTCTTCATTGACGTATATCAATTTGCTCGCTTGAACAGCCCACGACCAATCCTGACTATCGGGTACGTCAAAGTTATCGATTAAAATCGTCTCAACGCTTTTCGCATTTGGCTGGGCAGACAGCGGCAGACAAACACATAAAGCAAGTACAAGACTTACACAGACCAAACCGTAATGTTTCATCCAACAACTCCTTTTCTCAGTATCTTAGGAAAAAAGACATTCATATATAACTATATCGGCATAATTATATTTCTTCATCATATCTTTGTCAATCTTTGTATTGATTATTTTTATAAAACTGCATATTATTGTACCGGTAATTCCAATAAGGAGCTTTTATGGTCAGTTACAAGGATTTAGGTTTGGTAAACACAAAAAAGATGTTTGCCAAAGCAATTAAAGGCGGCTACGCAATTCCTGCTTACAATTTCAATAATATGGAACAACTTCAAGCGATTATTCAAGCATGCGTAGAAACAAATTCACCCGTTATTTTGCAAGTTTCTTCCGGTGCGCGCAAATATGCGAATCAAACGCTTTTGCGCTATATGGCGCAAGGTGCCGTAGCTTATGCAAAAGAACTGGGCTGCAAAAAACCGCAAATCGTGTTGCACTTGGATCACGGCGATTCGTTTGAACTGTGCAAATCCTGCATTCAAATGGGTTTTTCCTCAGTTATGATTGACGGATCTTCTTTGCCCTACGATGAAAACGTCAAACTGACAAAAAAAGTATGCGACTATGCGCACAAACAAAAAGACTACGTAACCGTAGAAGGCGAATTGGGCGTTTTGGCAGGCGTTGAAGACGACGTATGCGCCGAAGAAAGCCATTATACCAAACCCGAAGAAGTACAAGACTTTGTAAAAAAGACAGGCGTAGACTCTTTGGCAATTTCCATCGGTACCAGCCACGGTAGGCAAAAATTTAAACCCGAACAGTGCAAAAAAAATGCCGACGGAATTTTGATTCCTCCTCCCCTCGCCTTTGACGTATTGTCGGAAATAGAAAAAAAATTGCCCGGCTTTCCGATTGTATTGCACGGCTCGTCTTCCGTACCGATCGAATACGTTAAACAAATCGAAAAATTCGGCGGAAAATTAAAAGATTCGGTCGGTATTCCTGAAGCGCAATTGCGCAAAGCATCCAAGTCTGCCGTATGCAAAATAAACATCGATTCGGACGGACGTCTTGCGATGACCGCAGCTATCCGCAAAGTATTTGCCGAAAGCCCGAGCGAATTCGACCCGCGCAAATATTTGGGTCCCGCACGCGACGAACTGAAAAAAATGTACATTCACAAAAACAAAGAAGTACTCGGTTCGGCGGGAAAACTGGACTAAGCGTTTTAAGAGGCTGTCCAAAAACTGAAGTTTTTGGACAGTTTCCTTGATTTTATATGCGATGTTTTAAATTAAGTCATTACTGACAAAGACTTAATTTAAAACTCGTCGGGGATGGCGAAAAAGTAACCGACTTTTGAGACATCCCCTCGTTTAACCGAAATATTGAGTCTGGTGCGGAAACTGAAGTTTTTGCACCAGACTCTTTGATTTTATACGCAAACAGCAGTCGTTATTAATAATAAGGCGGCGCCGTTCCGCTTGCCTGCCGACGGAGTGCCGACAGGGCGGCACAAATTAAGCTTTTGCTTTTCCGTACCAATCGACTTTTCGTGTAAGGAACATAAGAAGCGCAACAACGCAAAAAATGCCGATGCTTCCGATAAGCAGCGCGTAATCTTCCGACTGTAAAATACCGAACAGCAAAAAATACGAAACCGCTTGTACCGCCGAAAGCAGCAAACCCCACTTAAAGCGATGGAAGATCGCTGTCGCATAAAACAGCACAACGGCACATACACCGGTTGTCGCAATAAAATAACTTAATTTAAACGAAAGATGTTCTGATATGGAAAGAATAAGTAAATAAAACAAAATATCGGCAATACCTATAAGAAAATATTGGATGGGATGAATTTTAACCGCGCTCCACAATTCGCATAAAAAAATAGCCAAAAACGGCACTGCCAAAAATAAAAGCGCATAGGTTATACAGCGCTTGGCTTGCGAATAATTGTTTACCGGAGTGATAAAATCCACAACTACTTTTTCAGCTTCCAAACCTATTTTTGCCGTGTTTACAAAAAGTTCCGCATCTGCGTTTTTTCGGTTGCGGCTTTCCGTTTTCCACGTGCGCGGAAAAACCGTGCTTAAACCGGAAATATTCCATACGGCGCTAAAGCCGTCTTTGCCGAGCGTGCGTTCGGTAGGAAGCCATCCGCCGGTAAAACTGGGAGAGGACCAAGTTGAGCGCAAATCGAATACGTTATCCTGCGCAAGCGGAACGATTTTTAAGCTTTTGCCGCCTTGAACGGAAAGTTTTCCTTTAAGCGAAAAACCGGATTTTACCGCCGATTCGTTTACCGTATAGTATACGGCGTTGCCGAAAGGAGAAGCATCGTTAGGGTCAGAAAGCGCAAGTTTAAGTTCGTTTCCGTTTAATTGCAGCGCAGGCTGCGCGGTAAAACTTTTTTTGTTTTCTATTCCCAGTATAAGAACGGCATCTTTATAGCGTATGTCTTTTTCCGGTATATTAAATTGACTAAAACGGAACGGCGGAAATTCGGCAGCAACATCAACGTCGGCGTTAAAAACGGGCACGTTAAAAATACCTCGCGAAAGATAATACGGATTCACTTGCGCCGAAAGCTCATATTTTTCGGGAACTTCAATAACATAGTAAGTTTTAACGCTGCGGACCGTATTGCCGTTTTCGTCTTTGCGCTCGACAAGTTTTTCGTAGGGTACGGCAAGCACCAGTCCTTCGAGCGTCGGCTGACCGCCGACCGGTTCCATAATGGAATCTTCGGCGCTTTCTTTGTAAAATTCTCTATCGCGTATCAGCGATTTAATAAAGGCAATCGGAATTAAAAGCACAAGTAAAAGCGCAAAAATAATCAGCGGTTTTACCCATGCCCATTTACCCGAAAAATTAATCGATTTTGTTTCCATAATAATTCCTTAATATTTTTTTGTAACATATTGTAATATATTAAAAACGGCTGTTAAGCAATGCAGCTCCTACTACGCCCGCTTTATCCTGTAAAACTCCCGTGCAAATAAGCGGCAGCTCCGTATTCGGGCCGCGCAAACACTCTTTTTCGGCAATCGCGCGAAGCGGTGCCAGTAAAGCTTCACCCTCTTTGCTTACCCCTCCCGAAAGCACAATCATTTGCGGCTGAAAAATACTTACGGCATTTACCGTACACGCCGCTAAAGAGCGGATATAATAGTCGAGTGCCGCCTTTGCCGCTTTATCGCCCGCCTTTGCCGCACAAAACGCGGTACGGCCGCTTACTCCCTCAAGTGTACCGCCCGCTTCGCGCCACAAACTGCTTTCCGGAAAGCGCTGCATAAACTCGCGCGTAGTTTGCTTTAAACCGTTTGCCGAAGCATACATATTAATACAGCCTTTTCTTCCGCACGGACAGTCTCTTCCGTCCAATTCGATAACAGTATGCCCCAACTCCCCTGCAAGACCGTTGCTTCCGCGGAATATGGAACCGTTTAAAATAATGCCCGAGCCTATGCCCGTACCGATGGTAATCGATACCATGTCGGTGCACGGTTTTGCAAGTTTTGCGCAAGAGCCTGCACCGGCAATATACTCTCCCCATGCTGCGGCGTTGGCATCGTTTTCCGTATACACGGAGATATGCAATTTTTTTTCCAAATAGTCTTTTATCGGAACTCCGTAAAACCCCAAATTTGCGGCAACTTCCACCACTCCTTTTTCGATATCCACAATTCCGGGCGTACCGATACCCGCAAAAGCGCATTTTTTAAGCGACATATCCGGCACTTGCGCGCACACATCAAAAACGGATTGCGCACAATCGTCCAAAATCTCGTTCCACGGGCGGGGCAAACGCGTTTCCCGTGTGCAAGAGGCTATAATACGGTATGTATTGTCCAGCACGGCGGTTTTTATTGCTGTGCCGCCTAAATCTATGCCTAAAAAATATTCCATATTTTCTTATAATGTGCTATAATAAATCTTATGTCAACCGATACCGCTTTTTTACAACGCACCGTTTTACCGCACAAAGTACTTGAAGTATGCGCCGATTCTTTTGACTCTGCCGTATGCGCACAAAAAGCAGGAGCCATGCGTATAGAATTGTGCGCCAATTTGATTATCGGCGGCACCACGCCTACACAAGCTTTAACGGAAGTAGTTGTACAAGCGCTTTCGATTCCCGTCCATGTACTCATACGGCCACGCTTCGGCGACTTTTATTACAGCGCATCCGAAACCGAATGCATGAAACGCGATATAGCGCTGTCATGCAAAGCCGGAGCCGCAGGTATTGTAATCGGCTGCTTACAAACGGACGGTTCTTTGGATACAAAAAAGCTTAAAGCTTTAATGCAAGCCGCTAAAGAAGCTGCCGGAAGCGGCAAAAAACTTTCGTTTACCCTGCACCGCGCATTCGATATGTGTAAAGACCCTTTAAAAGCATTTGAGCAAGCAGGAGAATTGGGCTTTGATACCGTTTTAACATCCGGGCAAGCTGCAACATGCTGGGAAGGACAAGCTTTGCTTAGCGAACTTGTCTCCCTTTCACGTGCAAACACAAACGGCGTCGGTCAAACCGGTAAAGCCGAAAAAAACGTGCACTACCCTGCAGTTATGGCGGGAAGCGGTTTAAAACCGGAATATATCGTACCGCTTGCACAAAAATGCGGCATAAACTGTTTTCATCTTTCCGGGAAAAAAGTCGTACACAGCCCCATGCTCTATAAAAATAAAAACGTCAGTATGTCGTTTAAAGGAATGAGCGAATACGAGCTGTGGACAGCAGACGAAAAAACAATCGCCGAAGCGCGATGCCAATTCAATATGCTGTAATTTTTTACAGTCGAAAACTTTTATTTTAACAACCGTTCAAGTTCGGAATTAAGCTTTAAAAAAGCCGTGTCGGCAGGGTTTAGAGCAATTACTTGCTTCAGATAATACTGCGCTTTGCGGTAATCGGCGCGGCGGTAATAATATGCGTATAAATCATACAGCGCGTCTTCGTTGCGCGGATTTGAAGTTAAACTGGAACGTAAATCAGAAAGGCTTTGCGCATCCGAATCGTCCAAGCGGCTGCGTTCGTAGTACAGCACGCTTTTCATTTTACCGGCAGCACCGGGAAGCAGCGTGTTTATAAGCGCAGCGGCTTCTTTTTTTTTGCCTTCGGCAATCAGCAGCCGTATGTACCAGCGCTGCAGTTGTTCATTTTTGGTATCGGCAGTATAAAACTCTTTTAAAACGCTGCGCGCTTCTTCGGTTTTTCCCAAAGAAAGACAAATTTGTACGTGAGCCAATGCTGTATCAAGGGTAAAAGGCTGTTCGCGGGACGCTTCGCTGCTGTATTCGTATGCTTTTTCCCAATTTTTCTTTAAAACGGCATCTTTTGTTAAAACGTTCAACGCACGGTTATTGTGCCGATCTTTTTCCAATACGCGCGCGGCAAGCTGCGCCGCCGTTTGAGAATTGATGTTTTGAGCGGAAGCCGAAGCGGTTTCCGCAGCTAACAAAAGCACTTCGGTGTCGTTGGGGTAGCGGCTAAGCGCTTCTTGTACCGAAACAAGGGCTGCACTGATGTTTTTATTCCACACCGTTTGAAGATGCGCGCGCAGCAAAAGATATTCTTTTGCCGTTTTATCGTTTCTGGCATACGCATCCAAAAGAGCTGATACGCTCAAATAATCTTCAAGCTGAAACAAAATCTTTGCCCTAAAAAGCAAAAAATGCAAATTATCCGGTTCACGCTGCAGTATGCGCGCCGCAAGGTTTTCCGCACTTGCATAGTCGAGCGCTTTAAACGCTGCTTCTGCGCTATGCTTTAACACATCCGTATTTTGCGGTTCGCTTGCCAACAATTTTTTTGCCGTCTCGTATGCACGTTCGGTTTGCCCTGAATCCGAAAGCGCTTGTATAAGCGCAAGGGTAAGGTACGTATTGTTTGATTCGAACCTTGCGGCGCGCTCCAAAAGAGCGAGTGCTTCATCGCTTTTTTTTAAGCGTAATTTAAGTGTTCCTGCCAAATACAGGGCAAGCACCGAATCGGGGTTTATAGTAAGGGCTTTATCGAGCGAAGTTTCCGCCGCATCGTAAAACCCGTCCGTAACCGATGAGGGTAAAATCAAAGACGGCAGCACCAGCATAAAAATATCGTCAGATGCAGAAGAAAAAACGTACACTCCCTGCGCTACCGAATTCAGCGTGGAAGTATACAGGTTGTCGGGTAAAGGAGCGGGTACTTCCCATGTTATTTTTTCGTTTTGCCATACGTGCTTAAAAATCGAAGCACATACGGCAAGCAATACTTTTTCCTGTTCCGAATACTTTTGATTTGCTTTTCGAACAGAAGCAACAGCTCTGCGCACGGAAGACGGGCTGCCGTTTTGTATATTTCGCAATACGGCGGTATCCACTCCCCTAAAATACGACGGAAAAATTTTAGCCGAAATTACGGTTTGCACGGGCGCATTTTCGCCAAAAGCGCTTTCCAATGCGCGCTGTGCTTGTGCAGTTTTTGCCTCGTTTTTAGCAGATGAAGCACACGAAGCAAAAAATGAAGACAGTGCTAAAATTAAAAAAACGGTATGGGCGAGTGAGCGCAAACGCCCGAAGTATGTACCGCTTTGCCGCATACAATTCATATTATTGTAAATATTCCTCGTCGTCTTCGGAATCTTCAGCTAAAACAGGTGTTTTTTGTTTTTGCATATACAAAAACAGCACAATCAATACCAAGCCGAATACAACGAAAATAAGAGGCCACCACATACGGGCAAATTCCGCAAACGAAACGGAAATAATATCGAGCGAAAAGCACAAAAAAAACAAGCCCAATCCGGTAAGCGTAATCCCCGGCACAATATAAAACGCTTGCAGTTTACAAAACCGAATATAGCCGGACGGAAACAACAAAACTCCCGATAAAATAACGATAAACGGCCACACTTTGTTTAACCCGTAAGGAATCAAACGCGCACCGATAAGCAAAAACAACACGCCCGCACAGCATAAAAACAAACCGATAAATACAAAAAATGCCCGCTTTGTTCCCCGCAGTGCAAAATACGATATAATTCCGCCGGCACAAAGCAATACCAACGGGCGCAGAGCATACGAGCCGAAAGGCAAAGCCGATAAAAAACTTATTAAAAGTATAATTCCGCCTAAAGCAAAGATTAAACCGGCGGCAAGCAGCATATCGGGTTTACTGTGTTTCATACACACAGCATACAACAAGAAGGCAGTCTTGCCAATAACCTGCCGGACATGTTACAATAAAAAAATGTCCGGAAAAGCAAAAAAAACGCTGTACGGTAAACCTATGCGTCTTTTTATATACAACCTTTGCCTGTTTTGCCTGTGTGCGCTCTTGTGCTCATGCGCCGATTTTGCAAAAGAGCGTAAACCGATCCACAGTCAAAACGAACTGTTTGCTCTTTTAAATAAAACAGCCGAAGATGACGAACGGCGCTTTTTTATCATCAATCAAATAGCTTCAAATTACCGCAAAGCAAAAAAAGACGGCGAGCTTATATTATTTTTAACCGATTATGTAAAAAAACACCCGCAAGACAAATACAATGCGTATTGGCTGCTTTTAACCGCATACGTGTACCAAAAAGAAGGCGCAGAGCCCATTGCGGAAATGTATTTTGAACGGATAATAAAAAATTACGAAGATTTAGCCGTTCAGGGAAAATCGATTCATATCATCTGTTTGCAAAATTTGGTTAGAATAAGTACGTCGGCGGAAAACCGTATTGACTATTTTAAACAGCTGATAACGCATTTTCCTGAACAAATTAGCAAAACGGAATTATATATGCGTTTGGCGCTTGAATACGAAAAAACGGGAGAATGGTACCAAGCGCTGCAATCGTATTCACTTTTTTTGGGGCAAGAAGATGCTTCAAAAATACAAATTCCGGGAGTACCCGACGCGTACGAACAAGCGCGCAAATTGGTCGATTTTAACAATTCGCCAAAAGACTGGACCTTTGAAAGCCTTGAAGCTTTGGAAACGGCGGTAAAACAATCCATTACCGCATATCAATTCAATACTTTGGACAGGTACCGTTCAAAAGTAAATTTTTTTGCCATGTCATGGAAGCAGGATGCCGGAGACCCGAACACTCAAGTTGATTTTTCTATGCGCGATTTCGGTTACGGCAACCGCGTGCGCTACAATGTGCAATTAAGCGAAGCTTCAAACCCGAACGAAGCATATCTTCGCACGTGGGGATGGAACTCATACGTAAAAATATGGTATTTTTATTTTAGAAAAGTCAATTTTCCGCTTAATCCCGACATTCACGGAAGATGGGAATGGGCGGGCATTTACTACGGTGAAAAGCTATGAAAAGCCGAAAGCTTTACGTGTATGTCTTTTTTTTAACCTTTATAGCGGCAGCCCTGCCTTGCAGCGAACAAAGCAGTCGTGAGAATACTGAGAATACGCGCACAAAAGCTTACGTTCCGCTCGATATGCCTTACAGCGACCACCGTCTTATAGAAAAACAACGAAAAGAATTTTTATCCGATTCCGGTAAAAAATGGCTGACCGGCGTTGTGCAGCGCTCAGCAATATACCGCCCCTACATACGTAGTAAACTTGCCCAATACGGATTGCCGCAATGCCTTGAATTTTTGCCGATTATAGAATCGGCTTACAACCCGCATGCGGTTTCCAAATCAGGTGCAACCGGTTTGTGGCAGTTTATGGATAACAGCATAGCCGGCTTTTTGCAAAAAAACGAATGGGTGGACGAGCGCAAAGACCCGTGGTTCAGCACGGAAGCGGCAGCAAAAAAATTAAAAAACAATTACACTTTTTTTTCAAATTGGGAACTTGCACTCGCCGCATACAATATGGGCTTGGGCGGTATGCAAAAACTGATAAAAAAAACGGGACATAAAAACTTTTGGTATTTAGCCGACCACGGACTTTTACGGTCAGAAACCAAAAATTACGTACCCAAATTCATAGCTATTGCAGATTTAATTACCAATGCCGAGTATTACGGCTTGGATATTCCCTCATACGACAGCGACGCGGGTTTGAATTTCGGTGAATGCATGCTGACAAAACAAATCAGCCTCGAAATTCTTGCAAAGGATACGGGCATTGACTACAATGTGTATAAATTATTAAATCCGTCATTGCGTTACCAATTAACTCCGCCGGGCACGGTATACAGACTGCGCATTCCTTCAAACTGCGAACAATTGGTATTGCACGCGCTGACAAACCAGCAAACCGGCGATTTTGCCCGTATTTATACGGTAAAACAGGGAGACACGTTGTGGGGTTTGGCAAAACGCTTCGGGACAAGCGTAGAAAGTTTGTGCGCTATGAATAACCGAAACCCAAACACAATTTTACGTATAGGAACGGTATTATTTGTGCCGATACTTAAATAAGGCGGTGCGCTATGAAGGGTATAACACAAAAAAGCATACACAGTCAAAATATTCAAAAGATTAAAAACGTTGTGCTGTTTACGGCAATGTGTGCGTGCTTTTTTTTCATATATCCGCACATATATGCACAAAGCGCTCAAAAAACCGCAAACGAAAGTATTACAGCCGAAAGTTTTATAAATTGGCAAACGGGCTTTTTTTCATCGAATATTATGCTCGATATGAAAGCATCAGGTTTTACGCTTCCTGCAGGACGCAGCGCTGCAGTTAACCGCATACAACAGCAGCTGCCCCTTTTAATCAAAGACCCGCTTTTAACGGTTTTAGTCGATTCTTCCACCCAGCTGGGCGATGTTGTTTCAAAAAATCAAATGACCCTTGAAGAATTAACCGGTATTATCGATAAAGGAACAAAATCTGCCGGCGTGTACGGAAGACAAACCGATACGCTTTCCGTAACGCACAGTATGCAATTACACTCATTATCTTCTCCGCTTGTTTTGCACAAAAGTCCTTACGCGCCCACCGTTCCTATAGAACAGATTTCTTCGCGGGTATATACGGGTATTATTATAGATGCCCGCGGCGCGCTTCCCGTGCACGGCGAATTTGTAGAAGAACACGGTTCTCCCTGTTTGTTTCCCAAAATTTGGGATACGACTATGGAATTATTATACGAGCGCAATATGAGCGATCCGGAAGTTGAAAAAAAAACGGGACCGGTATCTTACGAGTTTTCTCCTGAACGCGCATACGAAGCAAAACGTGTAGGCAACGATCCTTTGTATATCAGCGCACGGGAAATATTCGGCATATACCGCACCGATCCGGTTATTGCACGTTCGGACGCACTGAAAATACTGTCGGTTCCTGAAAACAGACAGCTGCTGCGGCAAGCAAAAGTAGTTATACTGCTTGACGAACAAGCGCTTGTGCATCCGGTCGCCGCTCCACTAAAAGATAAAACTTATTATTTTGAATACAAAGAAACCGAAGACTTTATACATGAAAACAAAATACCCGATGTAGAAATAAACGATACTCCCCGGGGTATGCAAATTTCGGTGCGTGATTTAAAATTTAAAGCTGATTCCGCCGTTTTGCTTCCTGAAGAAACAAAGCGACTGGATTTAATTGCCCAAGCGCTCAAAAAAGCGGCAGCGGGCAACGAATATACAATTTTAGTTGAAGGCCACACGGCAAGCGTCGGCAAAGAACGCGGCGAAAAAATACTGTCCGTGCAAAGGGCGCAAACCATTATTGCCGAGATGGCGCGCCGCGGCGTAAACGAAAAATTGTTTACCTACCGCGGTTACGGCGGTACGCACCCCATCGGCGACAACACCACTACAGAAGGACGCGCACTAAACCGCCGCGTTGAAATTACCGTTGTTCCCAAAACAACCTATATTCAACGCTTGTACTAGTATTGTGGCGTGCCGCAATACGCGCACAAATTAAAGACCGTTTTGGTTTATCAGCGCTTTAACTTTATTAACCATTGCTTGCTGATCGGCGCCCGTCTTTAAATCGGCGGCAACTTTATCGATAACAGAAAGCACTTGCCTGTCTAAAGAATCGCGGTCTATCGTATAAAACACATATACGCGGTATTCGTCGGCATATTTTGTTTTACTGTTCGGCTCATAACGGCGCAATAATACCCACCAATCGTTTATTTTACGTGCACCACTGTATTCGATATTCGATGCGGTTTTTACAACGTTTTCAAAATACGTTGCATAAGAGCCGTCCGTGCCGCCGCTTGAAGCGCCGCTAAACAGCGCGTCTACACGCGTAGAAACCGTGCGCGCAATCGTTTGCGGCATGTTAAAGCCGTTTACCCACGCCTGCCCTGCATCAACGTTTGATGCAGTTGTTTCGGCTACAAAACAATATACATTTTTATAGTCATTCAGTTTTTCCAAACCGGTAATTCCTTTTTGGATATAGGTTTGCACCCATACCGGCAGCTCGTTAATTCCCAAAGCGGAGCCTTTGTGTTCGAGTACTTCAGTTTTAACCGTTCCCGACAATTCCCGTGCTTCCGGTTCCGCATTTTTTTTAGATGCACAGCCTGCAAGTATCAGAAATACCGACACGGCTGCACAAAAAAGAACAGATGCTGTTTTAATACGCATTGTTTACCTCCAGTTAATATAGCGAATGTAACATAAAATAACTGAAAATACCAGAGCTAAACACATCCGTAGAGCGCAGCAGTGTTCACCCCTGCTGCAGCGTTCACATCCCGTTCGATGCCGATATAAAGCGAGCCGACTTTGCCAAATGCCCGGGCGTCTTTGTGCATAATGTGCGGATAGCAAAAGCGAGCGATCTTTCCGAATCACAAATTAAAAAGCTTTAAAACGAAAAAATGCTCGGTTGCCATAAAAAAGCGAATTCGGTATAATACGGTATTCTATTTTTTGAGAGGAACATCATGATTAGAGGCGGAGATATCGCCAAAGGCACGGTACTTTTAATAAAAAATGCGCCCTTTTTAGTTGTTGAACGCGAATTTGTAAATCCCGGAAAAGGCACCGCTTTTGCCCGCGTAAAAATGAAAAACTTAAAAGACGGTTCGGTTTTAACGCAAACGATTAAAACCCCCGATATGGTTGAAGATGCAACCGTAGAAACTATAGAAGGACAGTATCAATATTCGGACGGAGAACATCACATTTTTATGGACACCGTATCTTTTGACACTGTCAACGTACCGACCGGTTTAAACGAAAATCTAAAATACTATTTGCGCGAAGGCGATACCTACCCCATCGTTATTTGGGATGAACAGCCCATCGACGTTAAAATACCGCAAAAAATGGTGTTTACGGTTGCCGAAAGTGAAAACTATGTAAAAGGAGACACTGTATCCGGTGCAACAAAACCCATTATAACCGAAACGGGTTTAACCGTACGTGTGCCCCTTTTTATAAAGCAAGACGAAAAAATCTTGGTAAATACCGAAACGAATGACTATGTTGAACGGGTAAACAAGTAAAATACTTGTAGCACAAATGCAAGTTTTGTGATATAATTACTGCAGTTAATGAAGTGCTGGGCGATACTGGGATCGAACCAGTGACCCCTACCATGTCAAGGTAGTACTCTAACCAGCTGAGCTAATCGCCCTAAAGATGTTCAACCATAACATATAGCAGTATTTTGGTCAAGCGTTGTGCTTTGACCAAACCGTTTTCATTTCGGTATTCCTCGCGCCGAAAAGGGTAATAGCAGTGTACGTACTAATATTACACAAAGAGGGCGGCAACACAGAACTTTTGCAATATGCGCTTACACGTGAAGGCTGCACTCAAAAAGCAGTTTTTGATTTTATAAGTTTGCTTACGGAAATCCGCTTAAAACTTCCTGATTGTATTGTTATATACCGTTCTTTTTTTCCGGCTTCAAGTACAACCGAACAAATTACGCGCTGTCTTGACATGTTTATTCCCATACATTGGTTTGAATTTTCAATACTTTTATACGACGTAAACAACGACAAGGCAGCCCTATCCGAAATACTGTGCAGCGAACTGTGTACCGAAGAAAAAAATGAACAAACCCGCCGCTTATTAGACAGCGCAATGCATACAATACATCGGTTACAATGCTTACCGCAGCAATTCCGCGCTGCAGAAAAAAAACTGTACGCAATCCTTATGGAAACAAATGCTGCACTTTCGCTTAAAGAAATGAGTTATGCACTATGGGGTACATGCACAAGCGCTCACATAAGAACGCTGTACACATATATACACAGAATCAAACATCTTTTACAAGAAGACCAATCGCGATCGGAAGTATTGGTAAAAATAAAAAAAGGCTGTTATAAACTCACATTCGGTGAATGGTGAACTGTAACAGCCTTTTTAACTTTGATTTTAGAACAAGCGGCGCTTTATTTTGTACAAGCGGCTATGCGTTCCAAAACTTTTTTGCGGTCAAGCGGTTTAACGATGTAGTTTTTAGCGCCTAAAAGCAAAGACTTTTTAACCAATTCTTCTTTTCCAAGCGCACTTATCATAACCACGCGGGCATTTTTATCAAACGCCATAATTTGTTCCAATGCGGTAATACCGTCCATTTTCGGCATGGTAATATCCATCGTAACCAAATCCACATTCGGGCATAATTCTTTGTATTTGTCTACGCCTTCTTGTCCGTCGGCGGCGGTCGCGACCACTTCATAACCTTCGCTGGTAAGGATTTGACCAAGCTGTTTTGCAACGAACATTGAATCGTCAACGATAAGGACGCGTACTTTGCTTCCGTCGTCTTTTAATCCTTCGGGCGGTCTTTCATTAATCGACGGAAAATCCTGTTTTGTTTTCATGATTTTATGTCTCCCTTACTTCCCTCAGTTTTTTTCACGGATGGCAACGTTTACTTCCAATTTACCGAATTCGGTAATCATCGGAACAATCAAAGCTTCAACTTGATGATCCGAGATTTCCATTTTTTCACCGGTAAACAGAGCCGGCGGCGTTAAATCGAATTTAAAGCCTAAATCGTGCAGTTTTGTAACCGCTTGCGCCGTTATCAAGTTTGCCAATTCCGTAATGGTAGCTTTTGCCAATTCATCAAAAGCAGGTAATTCTTCCATATTCATACGGGAAGCAATTTTCATTGCAGTATCGAGCGTCATATCAAATAAAACACGACCCTCTACATCTCCTGCAAGCCCTACCAAAGCCGCAACTCCCATTACCGGCATTGTTGTCGATTTAAGATATAAATCGCCCCGCGTTACCTTACAATTTAACACTTCCGATAAAACGCTGTATGCTGTTTCTACAAAAGGATTGATGTACTCTACGCGCAAAATGTCCTCCTAAAATTTATTGTTTCGTATATGTTATAACGGAACCCTTGGTAATTTCAAGCCATTTAATTT
The DNA here is from genome assembly GCA_000468055.1 of Treponema lecithinolyticum ATCC 700332. Lineage (GTDB taxonomy): Bacteria > Spirochaetota > Spirochaetia > Treponematales > Treponemataceae > Treponema_C > Treponema_C lecithinolyticum. The sequence goes on from KI260569.1 coordinate 146,774, forward strand.
TATCGGCAAGCGCTTCGTTGTCACCGACGATAATAAAGCCGTTTCCTCTGATTTTTTCGTAAAAGTCAGTAAGCACATTTTGCCGGCTTTCTTTCGGAACAAAAGACAAAAAGTCTCGGGCATAAATAATATCTACCGGCGAAACGGAATTGGTGTTTGTACAATCGTGATACTCAAACGATACCGAATCGCGTATTTGCGGCGCAAACATCATTTCGCCCGATACGGTTTTTGAAAGATAGGGATTATACCAACTGTCGGCTTGTGTAGGATCTATGTGTAAAAGCGGTGCATTTGAAACGGCAATTAAATCCGTATCTTGCGCATACACGCGGATTTTTGCATTCGGATAGCGTTTTTTAAGCAAACAGGCAAGCGAATACGCTTCGTAACCGTTACCGCAGCCCGGATTCCACGCTTGTATTTGTTTTGCATTGCTTTCGGGCAAAAGCGCATACACTGCAGCCGCATATTCATTTGACCACAGTTTATTTGCGTATTGCGAATAAAACGGAGACAAAAACGCATCGGCATCCGCTTCATTTAAAATCTGTACGTTTGCACCGGAACGTTCTTTTTTCCACTGCATATAACGCGATTTTGCCCAATTTTCGTTAATATCCGAAACATAAAAGTGCTTAAACGAAGCTAAACTGTCCACAATAAACGAAAATTCCGGCTCGTTTATTTCAGAAGCTGCATCGGTATCGGCTTGTTTTGCCGGTGCTTTTTTATCTTGAGAAGCAGATCTTGCATCGGCGTTTGCGGTTTGCGCCGTTGGTGCAGCCGCTTTTTCGGCGGTAGGCACATTTGACATATTGTGCACCACAGCTTGCGCACTTTCGGAAACAAAAGCCCTATCGCGCAATAAACCGACATTTTGCTCGTCGTCGCAGCGTTCTCCGGTTTGAAAACCGAAAATACGGTCTACATCGAGCAAAATGTACAAACTGTCCGACGTTTCCACAACGCCGTAAATATACTTTATGTTTATATCGCCGAACAGCGGGTGCGGCGGCTGAATGGTACTGCTTTGAATACCGACAACTTTGTCTATGCGGTCTACCACAACACCGTATTTTTGTTCGCCGAAGCTGATAATAATAATGCTTTCCTGTTCTTCTCCGGAGCGCTCCGGTACATCGATATTAAAAAACAAACGCAAATCGATAATGGGTATTATTTCGCCGCGTAAATTATACACACCGATAACAAAAGGAGCGCTGTTCGGAACATAAGTAAAGCGTCCCGCTTTTGCAATTTCTTTTACTTTAAGAATATCAATAGCATAATCTTTGCCCGCAAGCGCAAAGGTTACCATTTTAAAGTCTATATTTACTATTTATTCTTTTTTTTCGGCAGTTTCTTCGCCGACTGCTTGCATTTCGAGTGTATTTTCCATTGCTTTCTCCACTTCCTTACCCCGGTTGCCTACGATTATTTACCGCCGACAAGCTGTGTATCTTTTACGGATAACTTATCCAAAGCATTCAGTTCTTGTTTAACGCCGAGTTCCAACAACTGCCCGACATCGATAATCAAAGAAACCGAACCGTCGCCCAAAATGGAAGCGCCGGCAATACCCGGAGAATTCGCAAACTGGTCTTTAAGCGGTTTTATAACCACGTCTTCTTCGCCGATAAGAGCGTCTACCATAATACCGATTTTTTTATCAGCCGTACCGACGATTACGATAAACACATATTCCGATTCCTGTTTGTTGCGTATACCGAACAAACGGCTTAAGCGCAATACGCTGATAACTTCATTGCGCACGTTTAGAACTTCGTAATTATCTATGCGGTTAATTTCCGATGTACGGATTCTTTGGCTTTCGATAACCGAAGCAATCGGAATGGAGTATACTTCACTGCCGACGCGCACCAAAAGACCTTGAATAATAGCCAATGTAAGCGGCAGTTTTATGCTGAAAGTCGTGCCTTTTCCGTGCTCGGAAGTAACGATAACCGTACCGTTTAATTTTTCTATTTGTGTTTTTACTACGTCCAAACCGACGCCGCGGCCGGATACATTGCTGATTGTTTTTGAAGTGGAAAAACCTGCGTCAAAAATAAATTGAAACGCTTCTTGATCGGTAATAATTTTGTCCGGATGAATAAGACCGCGTTCAATCGCTTTTGCTCTAACGGCGTCCACGTCTATACCCTTGCCGTCGTCTTCGATTTCGATAACGATCATATTACCTTCGTTTCTGGCTTTTAAATGCACCGTTCCGGTTTCGTTTTTTCCTGCAGCGCGGCGCGCTTCCGGCGACTCAATGCCGTGGTCCAAAGAATTGCGGACGCAGTGCATAATGGGATCAAGCAAATCTTCAACAACCGATTTATCCAGTTCCGTTTCTTCACCTTCAATTACCAAATCGACTTTTTTATCCAAGTCGCGCGACAAATCGCGCACGACGCGCGGAAAGCGCGAAAAAATCTGACTGATGGGAACCATACGGATTTTCATAACGCCTTCTTGCAATTCCCCCGCTATGCGGCCGAGGTTTTGCGTATACGAGCGGAATTTACCCGAAAAGGTTTTAAATTTGGAATCGAACGGATCGAACATCGTATACAATCCGCTAAAATCCTGCGTAACGGCTGATTTAATATCTTTTGTATTTTTACCGTTTTGTGCACTTTCAAGATAATTCGGTAACTGTTCAAACAATGCGCGCACCCGGTCTTTATAAGACGCTTCAATGCCTTGAAGTTCGGCTTGCAAATCGTTTACTTGCAAAGCCGTTTGGTTAAACGCCGCTTTTGCAATAACCGTTTCGCTGACAAGGTTTAAAAGATAGTCTATGCGCTTTGAATCGACGCGCAATACGCTTCCTGCAGCAGCGTGTGCGGCGGATGGGGCAGCAGCAGCTTTTTTTGCGCCGGCACCACTTGTTACGCTTTGTCCGGATCCGGAAGCAGAGGCTGCTTTTGTTTCCCCGCTTGCAGCCGAAGCAATTTTTTCTTCGGCAGTACCGGATGCAGGTGCCGTCTCGGCAGCAGCTTTCGGCTGCGCTTCAGCTGAACTTGCGCCCGTATCGGTCTTTGCTTCAGGTTTTGCCGCAGACGGTTCGGGAGCAGCTTGGGCTGCCGGAGTGCTTGAGCCTACAGCGTCGCTTATATCTTGAGCGTCAACTGCAGTTACCACATCGTCTAAAAAAGCTATATCTTCAATTTCATCGCCGCTTACGGCGGATGCTACATAATACACAACTTGAGGGTGAAATTCATCTTCATATAATTCTTCAAAATCGGGAATTGTTTTTAAAATATCGGTTTTTTCTTTAAGGGCTGCAAAAACTTGAATACCGCCGACCGAATTCATGGGGTTCGACTCATCGAAAAAAACGGTAACTCCCCACAGTTTTTTCGGAGCAGGACTCAATTGCTTTAATTCAAGCAATTCGTACTCCGACACATAGCCTGCAGGAGACGGCAACTTATCCGGTATACCGTCTGAAAAATCAGGCAGTACGGACGTGCGTGCCGGAGCTTCGGGAGCGGGGGCTGCAGGAGCCGGCGCTTTTGCAGCCGAAGACTTTCCTTTTTTCTTTTTTGTGTCGGCGGGAACAAAAGAGTGCAGCTTTTGTTTTAATTCTTCCACATCTTCTTCATAAACGGAACCGTTTGAACGAGCGGCAAGCATTGCTTTAATAACGTCTATTGACGATAACAGCACATCCACAACATCTTCGGTAACCGGTATCGCATCGGAACGCAGCTCATCCAATACGTCTTCCACCGCATGGGTAAAGGTGGAAAGCTCGGTCATTTCGACGGTTGCCGAACCGCCTTTTAATGTGTGTGCCGCACGGAAAATTTCGTCTATGGCTTCGTGATTAGAGGGATCGTTTTCGATAACGAGAATATTACTCTCTAAATTTTCAACCTGCTGCTCAGCTTCGCTGAAAAAATCCTTTAATAATTCTTCATTATTAATATCAAGATAATCACTCATATCTATATATTCTATCCAGATAAACGGATAAGTCAAGTAGGAAATGTGTTATTTAATGAAAATTCCGTTTTTTTTCTTTTAAATAGGGTAAAATTAAAGTTGAACGTATTTTATGCCGATAATGGAAAAGAACGACTATATACGCGGGAGCGTTTTGATGAAAATATTTAATACTTTAAAAAAATACGGCTTTATTTCCTTTATATTTTGTGTTTGTTTGTATCACCTTGAAGCTGAAGTTTTTTTTAGCGGGACTGCCGGCACAGCTTTAGATATACTGCCTGCCGCACATATTGAAAATGCCGAAGTCCGTTTTAAAGGATTTTATCGTGCGCAAATGCAAATCGGTCAGCGCTTTTTTTCAAACGGCGCCATTTCGCTTAGAAGCGGCAATATTTTCCAAAGCCCGCAATTGCGCGACATTCCTTCTCTGTTTAACATAGACGAACTGTCACTGATGTACCGCTTTAAAATAGAAAAATCGACCGCACAGCTTTCGCTTTTTTTTAGCGAATACGAACCGCTTGGAGCCGACACTTTTGCAGGGCGCTATGTAGGAGCAAAAAAAATTAGCTCTTATTTATTAAAAAAACAAATCGGTATTCCCGCTCCTTCAATTATTCCGGTAAGCGGCATAGGCGGAGCGTTTACGGTAACATATAACGCTCCGGTTGCACAAGCGCTCTATTTTTATTACGATAAAAAATACGGCAGCGAACAATTGAACACGGATATGCGTGTTGCAGGAGTTTCAAACGCTTTTGTCGGAGATTTTTTATTCGGAGCAAGCTTTCCGCTGGAAAGCACCGATGCGGACGGTAATGCGGTTGTACTGATAATCCGCAGAGCCGAATTTCATTTGGGCTTTACCGCCCTTATCGGAGACAATCCCTATGCTAATTTATATGTACAAGCAGGTCTCGCACGTATACAGGCAAAGCCTGATTCGGGAAACAGCGTGCTTTCGCTTGCCGACCTATATGCATTTATAGAACCGCGCTTTGCGCTGTACAAAACGGTATTCTCGCTTTCGATGTTTACCTTGCCCGAACAAACCTATAAAAAAACTGCACATATAGATGAAGCAACCGGAGCGGCTTTTATGATTCGCTCAACTGCGTGCAATTTAGGCTCGACGCAGGGAATTTTCGGCGGCATAGCATGCGCTTGTGTACCCAATCCTGCCGTTACCGATTTTAATCCGGACAATATAGTATTTAAACTGGTACCCTTTGCCGAATTTACCGTAAAAACCGGAGCACTTTCTTTGTGCATTCCCGTGCGTCCGCTTGAATACAACAATGTGTCGCGCTTTATTTCTCTTTCAGCATCGTATACGGTTCAGTTATGACAAGTTTTTGCAAGCGCCGTGCCCTCACCCTCGGCACAAAAGCATACCGTACGGCGCGGTGTATATGTGCAAGCGCGCTTTTTTTACTCATAGTGCCGGTATGTGCTACCGAATTAACGTTTTCCGGTGTGTATGAGCTCGCGCAAAACAAGCATGGCGGCGGCAATCAAAACAGCGGGCAAAACAAATATGGCGGCGGGCAAAGCCGTACGCCCACAGAACACACAGGCGGCGTAAACATAGAAGCCCAAGGTAAAATTCTAAACAACGTGCTGCTTACCTCAAAATTGACGTATAAAGGGGACAATACCTACGACACTTTGTGTTCCGCCGTGTATTCGGGTAAATGGTATTCGGCAGGCGGCGGCTGTGCTTTTGTTTTAAGCAAAGACAATTTGCTTCCGGGTGTATATTTTATTGCAGGAGTGCACGGAAAAGCAAAAACGGGCAACGAATACAAAAAAAACGAAACGGTATACCTCTTTGCCGCCGACGCCGAGTTAAAGCTGTCTTTACAAGCGGCAAACTTGAGCCGTCCGGTACATTATGACGTTTGTTTAAACCTGCACGCCGCGCCTGAAAACGCGCGGGTATTGTTTTGTGCAGGTTATACCACAAAACCGAATTTGAACGCAAAAAACATACCGATAGTATACACCCGTTTTAACGTACTTGCGTTTACCCCGCGTTTTCCCGTACAAATCGGCTTGGAAAACGAAACAGATTTTATTATCGGAGAACCTCAATACGACGGAGCGCACTCGCGCACAGGCGGCACGCTGTACGTTAACACCGGCAAAGGCGGAACTTATTTTGCAGGCTCGGATGTCGATTTGTATTCGTTATTCTTTTTTGATTATACCGCAGTGCGCGTAAAAGCGGGTGTGCGCTTTATTTTATAATTTATACTCTGCGCACAAACTTAATCCACATCGCGGACGACTTGCTCCGGCGGAACATCGAGTAAATCCGGATTTTTTAAATATTTACGCAGCTCGTGAAATGCGGACGCATAATAAAAACCGTCGCAAATACGCTCGTCGGTTGTAACGGAAAAATCCAAACGGCGCACGCGGTGCACTGTGCCGTCCGCAGCGTTTTCGTATGATTTACGCATTGCGCTGAACGTAATAAACACGGGTGCATTACCGAAATCGTACAAATGATGAAAAATCGGCTGAATACCTAACGATCCCATAGAAGAAAATACTGCGGAGCAATGAAAAGGACTTAAGCGGCGCAAGCGTTCCGGCAAAAAATTGTGAAAATCAAGCCACGTTAAAAACGAAATAGCAGCTTTTAATTGAAAGCGCGGCATATAACCGAGAAGACGTGCAAGGCGGTCGAACGCGTTTTCTTTTTCCGTTTTATTTTGATACTCTTCGATTTTTTGCGTCATCAAACGGTACACATCGGTTACGGTAGCACGGTGATCGAAAAAAAACTTCATCATCGTTTCTTCGGCTTCAATCGAAAGCGATTTTTTTACCGCCATTACCACTTCAATATTGTGCCGCGCATACAAACGCAAACCGCTTATAAAACGGTTGATTGCAGGACGCTGAGACACCGTCCGCACGTATGCGGCTATGAGTACGTGCATAATACCGAAACCACTCAACCCCTCTTCCCTTTTTTTGTGCACAAAGCGTTCCAAAGGAGAAGCGATTACACTGTCTTGAAATAAATTTTGCGAACCGATACGGGATGGCATAATAAACGGAGCAACGACTGTCATCGGTTCAAGCGAGCGTATCCGCCTTCCTTCGCTTCTGTCGCCGAAACGACGGCGCGGCAAAGGATTAGCGGTTTCGGTTATATCCATAAAACCTAGTATGTTTTGCAGATAGGTTCGAACGTTTCAACTTTTAACGCAGCACCGCCGATAAGACCGCCGTCGACATCCGGCTTTGCCAAAAGCCCCGCAGCGTTTTCGGCTTTCATTGAACCGCCGTATTGAATGATGATTTCATCGGCAGCAGCTTTGCCGTACATATCGGCAATAATGTTGCGCACATACAAGTGAATGGCTTGGGCATCGTCGGCTGTAGCCGTTTGCCCCGTACCGATAGCCCATACGGGTTCATACGCAATGGTAACTTTTTTAAGCTCATCCGCACTCACACCTGCAAGACCTTTGCGCGTTTGTTCTTCGCATACCTTTTCGGCTTTACCTGCCTGACGTTCTTCCAACAGTTCGCCGATGCATAAAACCACTTCCAAACCATGCTTTAAAGCGAGTTTGACTTTTTTATTGATCATTGTGTCGTCTTCTTTATAGATATGACGGCGTTCGGAGTGACCTAAAATAACCGTTTGTACACCCAAGTCTTTAAGCATTAATACCGAAACTTCTCCGGTATGAGCCCCCGATTCTTCGGTAGACATGTTTTGCGCGCCGAGTAAAATATTCGAACCTTTTATTATTTGACCGACGGCATCGAGATTGGTAAACGACGGGGCTATCATATATTTGTTTTTTCCGTCTTTTAAAGCTTGCACCAATGCTTTTGCAAGTTCTACGGCTTCCGGTTTTGTTTTGTTCATTTTCCAGTTACCGGCAATATAATATTTTCTCATAAGGGTTCTCCTCAGCCGCTGGTCGTTTAGGCGCACACGGCAAAATTAAAGCGCCGCTTTGCACGAACGCCGGTACAAAGTATAGCAGGTTTTACCGCAAAAACGCAAGCACTCTGTGCAGAGCGCAGCGCGGCAGAGCACAACAACGCACCGCACGGCGCTGTCACTTCACCCTGCAATTTTCAAAGCCTTTCCAGCGCTTTGTATTCCTTTATAAGCAAAACGAGCGAAAATGCCAAAATGACGATGTCGTTTAAGGGGAGTGCCGCCCATACACCGGCGACGTTTCCGCCCAGCAATACGGGAACTAAAAGTACCAAGGGAACGATAAGTGCAAGCTGTCTGAACACGACAAGTAAGCCCGCCTGCTTTGCTTTCCCTAACGATTGCAAATACGTGAGTGTCATAATAAGAAGACCGTAAGTGGGAAAAACGGCGAACATAAGGCGGAAGTTCGTTATTCCTTTTGCGACGATATCGGCTTGCGTAATAAATGCCGATAAAATTCCGCGCGCAAAGCATTCTATAACAAGCCAAAATACAAGCGATAAACACGTAGAGCCTGCAATAAAAACGTTTGTCAGTTTTTTTACGCGCGCATACTTTTTTGCGCCGTAATTTGTTCCGACGGCGGGCTGTAAACCTTGGCTCATGCCCCACACGGGCACAAAGGCAAGCTGCATAACGCGTAAAGCGGCTCCCATTAAAGCGATTTGATCGGCGCCGCCGTATTTAACCGCCGTGTTGTACACGACAGTCATTTGAATGAGCATCATCACTTGCATGAGCATGGCGCTTACACCGACGGCAAAAGTTTCTCCGGTGAGCTTTTTTTCAAGGCGGAGGGCGTGAAATTTAACGACCGGACTTTTGCGCAAAAAGTACCACAGGGTAACGGCGGCTTGCAGCAGCTGCGACACAACCGTAGCGACGGCAACCGCTTGCGGTCCGAAACCGGGCAGCAAAAGGATAAAAAACGGATCGAGTATGATGTTCAAGACGGCGCCGCCTGCCATAATGCCCATGGCAATTCCCATACGTCCTTCCGCGCGCAGCACCATATTGGCGCCCTGCATAAAATTAACGAACACGGAACCGATATACACCGTGCGTAAATACGAAACACCCATGTCGAGGACGGCACCTTGCGCTCCCGATAAACGCAAAAATACGGGGGCAAGCGGAATACCGACTGCCATAACGCAGGCGGACATTAAAAGTACCAAAACGCTTAAGTTACCCATAATTTTATCAACCGTTTGCCAATCCTTTGCACCGATTGCGCGCGAGAGAATCGAACCCGATCCGATGCCGAGCAACACCGCGATGCCGTTGTTAATCAGCACAAAGGGAGACGCTGCAGAAACTGCGCTCATCGCATCCGTTCCCACCATTTGTCCGACGTAAATCGAATCGACAAAGGCATATAAGCCGACTACAAATTGTCCCAAAATTGCCGGAAGACTTAACTTAATCATTAAACTCCACGGATTTTTGTTTAATAATTCTTCCCTTACCTCACTCATACATACCCCTTTGTAGATAAAAATTACACAATATGAAAAAAACCCAAACAAACCGACGCGTAAAGCTGCACGGCACAGGCGGCGGAAAACATAACTGCCGGGCCGAAACGCTTTTTATAAAACAAGTACACGCAGCTGCATACTGTGCACAGTGCGCATGCGGCATTTATCGCAACTATGAGATTCATTTGAACCGAATCTATCGTATAGATTGCAAACCAATTGCGCATTCCCGCAATTATGCTCACATCCGCAATCAAGCCGCATGCGGCGCATAGAACTTTTGGCAGCCTGTCTGCCGGCGCACGCATAACCGGTGCACGGGTATCTGCCGCGTGTGCAGCCCGAATACCCGATACTGCAAGGGCTATACCGGATCCAAGCCAAAATACAAAGGCTAGTACAAAGGCTGCCGTACACGACAGCAAAAAGCCGGTGCTATATCTTCCTTTTGCCGGAACATAATCGTGCGCAAGAAAAAAAGTCATGGAAAGGACATCTCCGTTTTTGGTTTTAAAAGCGACGTATTGTTCTTCCGGCAGCGCTTCTTTGCAATAAAAGCGGTTGTTTCCGATTGACCGATACGTGAGGCTTTTACCGTCGCTTCTTTTTTTCAACACAATACCGGTACCGTCCGTATTTTGTTGTATGGAAATCATTTGCATATAACCGTTCAGTTTTCCCGCGTGAGTCCATACGGAACGCGCCGGAAAATATTCGCCCGAAAACCGTGCAAAGTCCGCCGTATCGGTACCGGCAGCGGCATTTGTACCGGCACTTCCGTTTGTATTTGCGCTCACCCTCTCGCCCTCATTTCCGTTGCCGCTCGCACTCAGACTTTCACCCTCACTTCCGTTGCCGGCTTGCGCCCGATCGCTTTGAACAAGCTCATTCATAAGACTGCGGCAAAAATCGGATTCCATAACGTTCGTTGCAATGAGGATTGCGCGCTCCCGCTCCGGCTGCACCCACAACTGGGTTTTAAAACCGTAGGTTCCGCCCTCGTGTCCGAATATGCCGTTGTTTTTCGTATACTCCCAAAAGCCGTGCGCAAGCCCCGAAGCGGCTCCGAAAGAACGGTAGGTTTCGCCGAACAGTTTGTCCTTCGTCGCGGGATCCGAAAACAAAAGCGAATGTTCGCCGCTTTTTTTTGCCAATTCGGCTGCGTATTTTATGAGCGCGTTCGGCGTTCCGTTTAATGAACCTGCGGGATACAGCCGCAAGCGCATAAAATCTTCTTTGCGGAATCCTTTTTTCGAATACGAGTACCCGTTTATCTTTTTTTTGAGCGTTTCGGCTGTCCACTGCGGTTTCAGCTCCGCGTCTTGTATGCCGAGCGGCGTAAAAATGTGTTCGGTAACATACTCGTCAAAACTTTGCCCGCTTATTCGCTCTACGATAAAACCCGCAAGCGCCGCGCCCCAGTTTGAGTACGCCGATACGCTTCCCGGTTCAAACACTTGCGCTGGCTGATGTGCGGACAATACATCGACAAGCGGTTTTACCGGCTGTTCGTTCAAATAACGAAAATCAATTAAATATTCTTCAAAACCTGCCGTATGGTTCATCAGGTCGAGCATGGTAATGGGCGCATCGTATCGCAAATTGCGCAAAAAGTTGTCGGGAAGATAGCGCCGTATGTCCGCGTTAAGGTCAAGCAAGCCTTTTTCTTCAAGTTGGAGCGCGCTTACCCATACGAGCGTTTTGGTAATGGAACCCCATTCAAAAAAATCGGTATCGGGCCGTATGCGCTGTTGTGTGTCGAGGTTTGTATACCCGTAACATTTAGAAAAAACGACGGTGCCGTGTTCGGCGATGATAACGCATGCTCCCGGAACGCTCTTCCCGACATAGGAAGCAGCTACGCCGTCGACGATGTTTTCGTATCCGTTTTGCAGCGGTTGTACGTCTTGCGCGTTTTGTGCTGCGGCGGCGTACAATGACGCTGCAGTACAAAAACCGGCACAGAGGCAAAGAAAAAATACTGCTGCACGGCATAAGCGGCGGAAAGTATCGCTGAGCGACCGTAAGGTTTTATACATATTTTTCCGCCTTTTTGCCCTTGTCTTTGCCGCGTTTGTTTTCGCCGGACACATTTTCGGCGCGCTCGTTGTAAAAAGTAAAATCGCAAACATCGTCACCGTTGCCGATAGTGCGTGTGCGCGCCCAGCGTATTGTCGGAATACTTCCGTATACGACGTCGTCGCTTTCGCAAAAAATCGATGTCAATTCGCTTACTTTGTGCTGCGTAAAAATATCGGCATAAAAACAGCGGCTGCAATCCCATTTGAGAGCACGGCGGTCGTTTTGTTTCCATGTAAAATCCCAGCCGCTCGGACCGAAAGTCGTTTTTAACGATAGGGGCGTCATAAGGCGCATGAGGAAAAAACCGAACGGCAGTGTACCGATTTTTTGAAACGCAATTTTTTGTTTTTCCGAGTCGGCCAGCACGGAAGCGCGCACGGCTTCAAACGCTTGATTTTTTGTTTTTCCGTCCGCAATGAGCGTTTTGTATGCGGCGACGGCAGGCAGTATTGATTTTTTTAAATGGCGCGCCAACATTGCGTCTGCAAAAGTTTGTTCGCTTAAAAGGCGTTTGTATTCGCTTTCCATACGCAGTACAAGCGCTGCGTTTTTCTCCGCCGATTTGTCCGACAGCGTATCGAGCAGGGCTTTCATTTGAGTACCGTACAGCAATAATTTTTGTTTTTGCATTCTTGTGTTTTTCTTCCGCTCCTTATTTTATCTTTCAAGAATATATCAGCGATATATATCATTGATATATAAAACCGAAATAAATCTTTTGTCAAGAGGAGGAAAAAAGATAAAGGTACTAAAGACGCGCTTGTAATGCTTCTTGTAATACTTGAGAGTAGTTTACATGCTGCTTATCTGCAAGTTCAGATAACCAAACCGGAAGTGATACATTCTTTTTTAATGTTTATTATGCGCGTGCAGGCTGCTTCTATGAGTTCATAATCGTGGGTAATAACGATTACTAATTTATTTTGCCGCGCAAGTTCTTTAAGCAAACGGGCAACTTGGTGCATGCTGTGTAAATCCAAACCGCTGGTAGGCTCGTCAAAGATAAGTATTTGTTTGCCGCAAATCATACTGACCGCCACCGCAAGCCGTTGGCGCTGTCCGCCTGATAAAGCAAGCGGGTGTCTGTCTTTGTATTCATTTAACCCCATAGCGCGCAGTGCATGTTCTATTTGTGCTGCATTAGCTTCTTTGATTCCGAGCGTGCATTCGGCTTGTACGCTGTCGGTAAAAAGTTGATGTCCGACATCCTGCATAACCATATACGAAATATTCTTTCGCTCCCGGTTGTTCAAACGGCGAGCGTTTAACCTTACCGTACCGCAAGATTTTTGAAGTCCGCACAGCACTCGTGCCAGCGTCGTTTTTCCCGACCCGTTTTTACCGGTAATTGCAAGGATTTCTCCTGCACGAACTTCAAACGAAACGCCGTTAAGGATTGTGTGTTTTCCGATTTGTACCGACAGGTTTTCCGCTGTTAAAACGGTTGAGCCGTCCGTTCCGCCAGCCATTTCGCAACGCATATTACACTCTTGGCTGGATTCCGGCACAATGCATGTGCGCGCCCGCAAACCGAGTTCGCTGTACGGCTTTTTTGCAAGACCGTTAAATTCGCGTGCGCTCAAATCTTTTTCAATTCTGCCGTTTTTCATAAAAAGCACCCTGTCGATAATATCCGTTACATACCACAGCCGGTGCTCGGATACGATAATCGTCAATCCCAATTTTTTTGCTTTTTTTAAAAGACGCGCCAACTCCAATATGGAATCGTAATCCAAATTGGATGACGGCTCGTCCAACACTAGTACTTTCGGAAAAGCGGCATACGCAGATGCAAAAGCGATTTTTTGTTTTTCGCCGCCGGACAGTTCAAAAATGTTTTTACTGCGCAATCGCTGCAAATTTAACTCGGCGGTTACGGCTTCCAAGCGTTCCAAAATGTCGTTTACGGGCATTCCTCGATTTTCCATGCCGAATACGATTTCGCTGTCGGTGTCCGCATTAAAAAACTGCGTGCGCGGATTTTGAAACACCGAGCCGACCGTATCCGATATATCCGCTATGGGTGTGGCGGATGTTTCTCTGCCGGCAACGCGGACGCTTCCCGAAAGATTGCCTGAAAAAAAATGCGGTATAAGACCGTTAATCAGCCTTGTTATTGTCGTTTTGCCGCACCCGCTTGCACCGCACACAAGGATGAATTGTCCTTCCGGTACTGAAAACAAAATATCGTGTACGGCGCCCGTTCCGTTTTCGGTATATGAAAATGAAACCGAATTGAATTCCACCATCATACCGGCAGTACCCCGTTTGAGCGTAAAAACAACAGCACAATACCGGCGTAAACCGCCAGCACAAACACATCGAAAACGGAAAACCGCACGGTTTCGATACACGTTCTGCGCTGCACGTGATCGATGCCCCTCGTGACAGCAGCTTGTGTAATTTCATCGGAAATTTTTGAAGCGGAAACCAACATCGGTACGTAAATGTACTCCATCGTCTTTATCGGTCGACGCAGTACAGCCGGAAAAGACGCAGACAATCCGCGAAGCGCCATCGCTTCTTTTATAAACGTCCACTCTTCCTTCATCGTCGGAAAGTATCTGAGCGTAATGCTCAAGGCAACGGCAAAACCTTTGGGAATATGCATTTTATACAGAGATGCCATAAAGCGGCTTACCTGCGTTGTTGCAATCAAAAAATTCCCAAGCATAAGGCAGGGAATGAGTTTTCTGATGTATACCGAAAACACATAGACGATACTTCCCGCCGCCGCCGGCATAAGCGGCACAACCGTGTACTGCAGCGCAACAAGAGCACTGAACAAAAGTCCGTAGGAAAATGCGGTTTTCAGCCGTTTTGCCGTACACAGCAAAACAAACGGGAAAAGCGCAAACAAACATTCAATGAACAGATTGCCGTTCAAAAATACCGTTATGCCGGTAATCGCCAAAATAAACAATTTTGTTCTCGGATCGAGTTTCATACCGCTACACAATACCCGCTTTTTCAAAATGCTTGCGCAAAATGCGTTTGCCGATTAAACCGCCGAGGATGGCGCACAGCAGTGTAATTGCAGTCATTGCCGGAAGCACCCATACGCTCGTACCGATTGTGTGAATGATTTGCTCAAAGGCGGCAGTGTTCCCCTTTTTTTTCATAAAAGCGTCAAATTGTGCGGGAAGCAGCGCCATGGGAAGGTATGCGCCGAAGGGAGCAAGTGCCATTATGCAATATGCGCTAAGATTTTTTTTAAACGAGCGGAAATGCCCGGACGCGCAAATACAGTCTGCCGCAATACCGAACAGCACAAAAAAAAGACTCATCATCCAAAACATGCCGGTAATAAACAGCAAAATGCCGCCGATAACACCGAGGCAGCTTAATGCGCCGCGCTTCGGAATTTTTGCAACATAGAGCATAAAGACGGTACCCGTAAACAGCGCAATACATGCAGGCATTAAAGGAAAGGTGAGCGGCGTCATCTGCGCTATGCCGCCGACAACAAAAGCGACAACCGAATAAATAAGCGAAAAAATTCCTATCGAAATAAAGTCTTTTGTTTGTAATTTTTCTTGTTCCATTGCAGCCCCCTTTTTCTGGTTTGCAGTATTTTATATCAGTGATATATATATCAGTGGTATATATTAAACCGGAATGTTTGTCAAGGACGAACGTTTGGAACGAAGGTTCAGAACACTTAGCTGCACTCATAAACCTTTGGGCGACTTCTTTTTCAATCGTTTTGATTAAATTATCGGTCGAATAATCTTCGTGTAGGCTGAACGGAGCTACAATTAATTCTCGTAATGCCCGCGGCAGGAAATCAGTATAATAACCTTTTCCTCTACGACATACACAAGTCGATTTTCTTCATCAATCCATGTCCCACTGTATTATCTTGTCCGGCATACAGTTAATCCTCTATCAATTCATGCTCTGCCAGCTGAAGTTTGCCTGCCTTATAATCTGCCATTTTCTTTTCAAGGTAAGCAATATTACTTGCAGAATAAAACGGGTCTACTGATATTTCAAACGGTATTTTTTGTTTCCTGACCGCGGCTTTTGCAAATACGCAAAATGCTGTTGTCATAGTCATTCCAATATTGGAACAAAAAGCTTCGAACTGCTTTTTTAAGTCCTCGTCTATACGGATATTTATGTTCGTCTGTGCCATAATAGCAACTCCTTAATTCTCTTACAAACTCGTCCAAGTGTGCTACTTGACCATAGTTCCCTTTCCTTTATTTTTCGATTTTTTAGCTCTGCACTTTTATGATAACGCTTCACCGAGTTTGCGGAGAAAACTCGAGTTGAGGATTGCGCACGGATGTGCAATCCTCATACAATTGCGAACTTAAAGCCGGTACGCGACGCCGAAAACGCTGTTCCGCCATAGTTGGCGGGGGAAACGCTGTAAGTCCGGCGATGTTTTGGTAGGCGTAAGCCTGCCGAAACTCGTGTTAAAAATCGTACACGGATGTACGATTTTCAAACCCTCGCCGTAGCAGCGGGCATCGCCGTATGCCGTTCCTCCCCTAATTCATCAAAACTCCACAATCGTGCCGAAGTCTTTCCAGCCTTCTGCGGCTTGGTAGAGTGCTTTGGAGCCGGCGGGGATGCGGAGCGTTGCGGATGCGATGGGCGTGTTTTTAAACGCGTTGCCGTTAATGACCGGCGGATTTAACGCTTTGCACTTTACCGTCTTCAGTTTAGGATCGTCTGCAAGGACATCCCCCCTCATTTCGGTAAGCGTTGAGGGGAGCTCGACCGACGTCAGTTCAGGGCATCTGGAAAGAAATAAATCCCAAAGCTGCGTTATGTTTTCCGGCACAACTATCGAGCTCACCTTTATACTCCACAGCGAACGCCAGCCGATAGATTCCAGCGAAGACGGCAGGTTAAGCGCAACAAGGTTTTCGCAGTCCATAAGCACCTTATCTTCAATAGCCTTTAAGCCGTTTGGCAGTGTAAGGGATGTCAGTGCGGGAACGTTTGAAAAAGAGCCCTCTCCCAATCTTATTACGCTTGCAGGAACGGTGTAAAAAACATCCGGTTTACCCGGCAGATAGCCTAACAGTACGGTTTTATCCTTGTTAAAGATAACGCCGTTTTCGGCCAAAAGGTAGGCGTTATCGGACGCAACCGTTACGCTTTGCAGCGTAGTTCCCCACCCATCGACTCTCTCTACGCTCGTTACCGTGTAGGTTATGCCGCCGTGGGTAACTTCTTTGGGTATGGTAAGCGATGGTACCGTATACGGCGCGTAGATATAGTGAGCTGTCTCTGCAGTTACGCTCACCTTTTCCGCTCCGGCGGTTTTGTCCGTTATGCGGTAGCGCATGCCGCCTTCTTCAAAGTAGTCTTCGTCCGGTTTTACGGTAATGAGGCCTGAAAAAGCGGTTTGCCCGCTTACTTTGTCGGTTATCTTTATGCGCGTTGAACCGACTTGTTCGCACCGCATCCCGATTTCACCCTGACTGTTCAGGTCGTCTGTGAAAAGTGTGAGGATGTCCGGTGTTTCAGCTTCCGCCGTGTAGCTGCCGGAGCCTCCCGTTACGAACCGGTGTGCAAAGGTACGTCCTAGCGTTCCGGTAAGTTCTGTTGTATCTACCATGAGCGCGGCTCCGGTATATTTAAACTTTACTTTGATGTTTGCCGCTGCCGTTACCGTGTGGTTGTAGGTTGTATTTGCTCCTCCCGAGATGACCGTTCCGTTGTTCGTCCATTGTTCGACCGCATAACTCGAATATGCCGGCGTTGCCGTAAAGACGACGGTTTTGCCGTGTTCCACTTTATCGCCCGAATGGATTTCCGTGCCGTCAACTTCGGCTTTGAGTGTGCCGTGTCCGCCATCCACACCGAAATCGATTTTGAACTGTACCTGCTTAAAGGTTACGGTTACGGTAACGGCTTCGGTGATTTTGAGCGTTGCGCTCACGCTTCCGTCGGTGCCGCCTGCTAAAAACGAGCCCGACGAAACCGTCCACTTATCTACCGCATAGCCTGCATCCGGTTCTGCCCTAAAGATAAGTTCGGTGCCTTCGGGCACTTTGTGATGGCCGGGCGGGATTACCGGCACAGTATCTACACTGCCGTGCTCCGGCTCGGTAAGCGTTACCGTGTGCATGGCAGGAGGCGTTCCGCCGTTCCGTTTAAAGAATACAAAAACCTTTGCGTTTGCCGTAACTTTGAGCGTGTAGGTAAGCGCTGTGCCGTTTACCGCCGTGCCGTCAAGCTCCCACTTTTCAAGATCATAGCCTTGAAGCGGTTCTGCCGTAAAGGTAAGCACGGTGTTTTCGGCTACCATGCCGTCATCGGGCAATGCGGGTGTTACTTTTACATTGCCGCCAATATTGCGGTCAAGCTCTACCTTGTACTTCGGTACCGGCGGCGGTGTGGGCTCCGGCTTGCTCCCGCCCGCATTGTTCGGGCAGGCGGTCATTCCAAATAGCGCA
>KI260569.1:164797-166575 GCA_000468055.1 Treponema lecithinolyticum ATCC 700332
GGCGGTCATTCCAAATAGCGCAATGAGCGCTAAACCGATAAATAAAATTGTTTTTACTCTGTGTTTCATAAAAACCTCCTTAAAAGATACTTTTATTTAGGGAAGGGAAGACACTCGCTGAAAAATGTACGTCCATGTACATTTTTCAGCATCGAGTATTTTTGCTTACGCAAAAAACTCGACGTACCCTTTTCCTGTACGGGCATCCTGCCCGCTTTCACTCCCTTAAAACCGTATGTTCAATATATCTTTAAGTGTGAGCAATTCTTCAGAATTGCGAACTTAAAGCCGGTTATCTGCGAACAATTAGGGGCGCGAGACCACACGAAAGCCAAGGCTCGTGCTGGTGGTAAAAGGCGTGTAGCCGTTCCGATAGGCACGAGAAACTTTTGACGCGTCATGGTACCAGCTGCCGCCGCGAATGATGCGGTAAGTACCGGAAGCTCCCCCCGTCGGGTCAGTCTGTCCACTCGCGGGTGTACCGCTACTATGCCAGTCCCAGCACCATTCTTCAACATTGCCGCTCATGTCGTATAAGCCGTAGCCGTTCGCTTGATTCTTCTTTACTTCGTGTGTTTTGCTACCGCTGTTTGCATTATACCACGCATAGTTTTTAAGCTGCGTCGAAGCATTCGTCCCTGCCCATTTGTCATCCGTGCCGCCTTTGGCTGCCCATTCCCATTCGGCCTCGGTCGGCAGTCGGAAGCCGTTTTTGCTTCTGTCCAATATGGTGTTATTCCAGTCCGCATTATCTACTGCAGGTATAGCGTTGTATGCAAGCGTTGAAAAATCTATCGGATTTCCGCCAACCGTTACCGTATAACACGGCTCAAGTCCCTGCTTCAGGCTGAGCTTATTGCAAAACGCTATACAATCATACCAGCTTACTCTTTCCACCGGTCGTTTTGCCTGTTCCTCGCCGCTTTCAGGATTGCCGTTAAAACTGCTCGGTTTATTGTTCATTACCGCTTCATACAGTTTCTGTGTTACTTCCGTCTCTCCTATCAGGTAGGCGGAAAGGCTTACCGTATGTGGTGCATTATTGCTGCTGTTATCGCTGTGCCCTATACTTCCGTTTGTTACGGCGGCAATGACCTTCATCGTAAAGTCTACTCCGTCTACCGTGTAGGTTTTATCGACAGGCGGCAGGGATGGTGTTTCTCCGCCGCCGGAACCGCCCGCATTGTTCGGGCAGGCTGTCATTCCAAATAGCGCAACAAGCGCTAAACCGATAAATAAAAATGTTTTTACTTTGTGTTTCATAAAAAACCTCCTTAAAAAATGCTTTATTCTCAAGGGAGAGAGAGGCAACCCCGTTCAGGGCAGGGTTTCCTCTCTCTCCCTAAAACCCTCTCTCTCCTTCCCGCACTGTGAACATACAGTTTTTCTTCGTACATTCGACAATGCAGGATAATCTGCCACGGATGGCAGTAAAAGCCATTCGTTCCCGAGTTTGCACACGCAGACAATACCCGTTTTTATCTTTGTCCCGTACACGGATGTACGGGAAACTTGCAAGTATATGAGTTTCAGCGCCGCTGAAACTCGGGTTGAAAACTGTGCAGGACGCACGGTTTTCATACAAACTCGCCGTACTTTTCCCCGTGAGGGCATCCTGCCCACTTTCACTCCCCAAATAAGCCTTTTATCCGTTCCGACATGCGATGTTTTCCGTAAGGAAAACTCGGGTTGAAAACCGTGCAGGACGCACGGTTTTCATACAAGGTCGGAAACGCTGTATGTTCTCGAGTTTGCGGAGCAAACTCGAGTTGTGAATT
>KI260569.1:166675-419051 GCA_000468055.1 Treponema lecithinolyticum ATCC 700332
TTGCGGAGCAAACTCGAGTTGTGAATTGCACTTTCGTGTGCAATTCCGATACCGGCAGCGAGCATCGCCGTATGCGATACATACATTCCGCCCGGTGTGCGTGTTATGGCTTGAGAAAGTTGTGTTGTTGTGTTTTGGGTATAGTTTACGCGAACGAACGAACGAACGAACGAACGAACGAACGAAATTATGGGGCGCGCGGCGGTTTTGTCAAGTACTTGCGGCTGTCTCGGCGGAATTTGTGTTACTTTGTTTTGCGCAAAAGAGGCATGGTCGTGGAGCGGAATACTGTTTGCGCTACGGTATTGTTCCATAGGTATTATTATAACCTGCTTTCGGGCAGATTTCAACCTTTGGGGGAGGTTTTTAATATGAAACGGTCATTGAACAAGTAAAAATGCTCCCGGAGCCGCTATTA
Organism: Treponema lecithinolyticum ATCC 700332; assembly: GCA_000468055.1. GTDB lineage: Bacteria > Spirochaetota > Spirochaetia > Treponematales > Treponemataceae > Treponema_C > Treponema_C lecithinolyticum. The sequence continues at coordinate 167,094 of KI260569.1, forward strand.
GCGACAGTTTCGACTTTTATTAAATCACTTGAAACCGAACAAGGCAATTTTACGGAAAAACATGTAAACCGCCCTGCTTCAAAGAGTAAGCAAGCTTTTTTTGCATTAGCCAGAAAAATTCATCTTGATAAAAATGCGGTTACCGAATTACGCGAGGCGAGTTTGGTATGATTTTAGTGGACACAAATGTAATAATAGATTTTTGGAATAGCCCTACAGCTAAAGTCAAAAAAATATTTTCTGAAAATGATATTGCAATTAAATATGATTGTGAAATATGGACCAACGATAAACATTTTAAACTGATGAAAACTGTTCTTCCGACACTTAGGTTATATTTAGAGTAACCGGTTAGTCATTGCACAAAAATAACTGTATAACACGTCTCTTATTCGATTAGAAAGTTCTTGCAGCAGCGAGTTGACATTTTGGATAGATAGGTAAATACTGTTGTTTATGGGCGGGACGGGTTGACGGAGAATAAGGTGAAGGTTGTGGAGGGGGAGTAGATGAAAGACAAGATGAATAAAAACAACTTGATTACCTACGAAGCTTTATTAATGGAATTGGAATTAACAAAACCCAATAATCATTTACTATTGGGAAATGGATTTAATTTGTCTTTAGGGATAAAAACAAGTTATAAAAACATATTTGAACAAATGAAAATAAATAACAGTGATTACGAAGATGTTATTTTTGATAATTTTGATCTTGAAGAATTCATAGGAATATGTAAATCAAAGATTGACAAAAATGATAACATGAATTATCACTTTATGTGTCGTTTTTTTCATAATAAAATTAAACTTGATTTTATGAAAGCCGTAACGCAACTTGTCACTCGGGAAGAAAAGAATATCTTTCAAGAGAAAAACGAGAAGATATGTTTATTATTAAAACAGTTCGATAATTTTTTTACTTTAAATTATGATCCTTTTTTATATCAATTATTGATGACATATAAGATTGAGGGCACTGAGCATCGACAAGCAATTGCGTTTTCTAATACATTCCCATTCGTAAAAGATTTAATGGAAAATCAAGATAAAGAGCTTTTTGATATAATACAACGAGCTTATGATACAGGGACATTGACCGTAGATATTCCCAATGAAGCTTCAAAATCAAAAGATTTAAACAATCTTACAAAGGCTAAATTTACCCAAGAAATAAATACTTTACTTGAATCAAAATATGACAAACAGCAAATAAAAGCATGTGTTGATCAATTATGGAGGCACAAAGCAGCAGCGAAAAAGGAATTTATAGATAAAATTGATGATGGGTTTGGATTATTTGGTAATGAATTGCTGTATCAAAATCCACAAACTCAAAATTTATATTTCTTACATGGAGCCTTTCATATTTATAAGAAAGGTAAGTCTATTTATAAAATAACACAACAAAGTGAAAAGGCTTTATATCAACGTATAGAAGAAATTGTTGAAAACGAGCGAGAAAATATTTTATGTATATTTAGTGATAAGAATAAAGAAACAGAAATAAAAGGAGAAACATATTTTATTAACGGCTTAAACAAACTGGAAAGTCTGGAAGGAACTTTAGTTATTTTAGGAAGCGCTCTATCTGATAATGATGCACATATTTTTATACAAATACAAAAAAGTAAAATTCATAAAGTTTATATATCATCCTTTGAAAGTGATGTTGATGATAATATGAAGAAAGCAAAAAAATGGTTTCCGGAAAAAGAAATTATATTTTTTGATATAGAAACAATTACATATAATAAATAAGAACTTCCTCTTTGTATCCTACAAAACGGTTATTGAACAAGTAAAAATGCTCTCGGAGCCGCTTTAACCCACGTATCTAAAAAATCCATTTGTTCTTCCGTATGAAACCAATGTTCGCCCTTATCAAAAATTGTTAAGCTCGCGTTTATTGTATGTGCAAAATTCGTTATTGTTTCCAAAGAAGTCATATCGTCTTTTTTACCGTAAAGAATGCCGGTAGGAATGTTCCATACTATAGGATTTTTTCTGACAAAAGAAAGGTATTCCCACGATAAAACTTCGCCGAAAGAAGTGCCGATTACTTTTTTTGCTTTCAGTTCTTCTTCGGATACCTTTGCCTTTTTCATCATAGTTGAAATTAGATTTTCCATATCGACAATGGGAGAAATAAGTAAGGCGCGACTTATCGACTTTTCCGATAAAGAAATCAGAGAAAAATAAGCTCCTATACTGTTTACAATTAATAAGATTTCATTGTATTGCGGAATAATTAAGTCAAAATAGTTTTGAAATTCTTCCTTCGCTTGCCACGGCAATTCCGCTTTATAATCGAAACCTAAAACTTCATAATCATCATTAAAAAGTTTTTTATAATGATCGGCTTCGTCTGCGGAACCGCCTTTTCCGTGTATATATATAACAGCATTTTTCATTTAAGACTGCTCCTATGTCAGCATGTATAAATCCGAACCGGCAAATCATTTAAAAAAATCTTCCCAATCGCGCCAACTGACATAGGATGTGCCGCCTATGTTCATACTATTGTCGGACAGATAAAAAACCACATTTTTCGCCGTTTTATCATTCAGTAACTGCAGATATTTTTTTGTATTGGCGGACAGCTTTGCCTCCGAGTTGCCGGCACTTTTTATTTCAATCGCAAAAGTACGGTTCCAATCTGCAATCGTATCTACTTCCAATCCCTTGTTATCTCTAAAAAATGTAAGGTTTGCTTTTTTCGCCTGATTCATACGGTGTTTGAGTAATTCCGCAACAGCAAAAGTTTCCACCGCGGCTCCCTTGTATCTGCTGAGCAGCAAATCCTCTTTCGTTTCCAGCCGGAGAAGATGACACATCAACCCTGAATCCACAAAATAGAGCTTCGGCGTTTTAACAATGCTTCTGCCCAAATTATTGGTACACGGTTCAAGAAAATGAATAATAAAAGAGGCTTCTAAGATAGAAAGCCAACTCTTTACTGTCGGTGCTGAAATTCCAACCTCTCTTGCAATACTGTCCATAGAAAGCAGTTGTCCGCTATGCAGGGCACATATTTGAACAAACTTCTTAAATAGAGAAAGATTACCGGGATTAATTTGATCCCTTATGTCCAAATCTAAATAGGTATCTATGTAGCTTTCATACCAATCCTCAGGAATAAAGTGCCTATCTTTATCATACAGAGGGGGATATTGTCCCGAAAAAATCAGTTCATACGGATTTTTTGGAAGGATTTCGGCAGTTTTTAGCTCGTGAATGGAAAACGGAAGCAGTTTCAAAAATGCAGCCCTGCCTGCCAGGCTATCCGTCATATTTTTTTTTAATTGGTAATAATCCAAAGTATAATACAGGAAAAATCTAAAGTCAATGTATGGAAAATTCTAAAGCATTTTTTAAGAGAAAAATAGACATGTCCGTTTGTACGGACTAAGTTCCGGCTGATCTTGACTGCAGTCCGAACAGGTACTTGGTTCAAAGTACAGACGCCGATATGTTCGGAAAGTAAAGCTTATGTCAGCTTTAGTATGCCGTCCCAGCCGCAGTTAAAAAAAACGGCGAGCTCTTTAATATACTCAAACGCTTTTTTACGGCTCATATCGTGAACTACCGTTTCGAACACGGCGGTAAAATACGCACTTGTAATCATGTGGTGCAATTCGCGGCTTACCGTGCCTTCAATCTTTCCGAGTTTTCGCAAAAGGCGGTAATATGTTTCGGTGGCGGATACATCCAGCTCAACCAAATCGTGAATATAGTGTTCATACTTGGTTCCCGCAGAACGGCAAATCACCAGCTTAAATGCATCGAAATTATCGTAAATATAATCTATAAATGTTTGAAGATATTCGGTAGACAGCTTTCTGCTGAACCGGGTTTCGCCCTTTTTAATTAAATCGAAGTGAGCTTTTTGCGCACTTTTAAATCGCTCAGCCAAACCGTCGGCGGCTTCGCAAACGAGTGCGGTAAACAGCGCTTCTTTATCGGGATAATAGCCGTAAAAGGCTCCTTGCGTAAAGCCCGCTTCCTTTACAATTCCGCGCAAAGACGCGTCTTTAAAACCTTTTGCAAGGAACTCACGCTTGCCGACTTCCAGGATTTTTTTTTGCGTTTGAGACAGTTCGTTCATCAGCTTTTCCGTACCTAATGCTATAGTATGTGGTTTGAACGGTGTGTGTCAAGAATTACGCAAATTGCTGCAGCAAAATGCCGTCAAATTATACAAAAACCTTGACAAACGAGCAAAAATTATATAAATTCGTAAATATAGATATTTTAGCCATAAGGAATTTAAAATGAAAAAACCCGTATTCTTTTTTTTAATCGTTGTTGCAGCTTGTATTTTATTTACCGGCTGTCCGCAAGAAATAAACAGTAAAGACACGACACCCCCGCAAGGAGGACTAAATCCGCCTGCTCCCGGTACGCCATCTTTTACCGTAACATTTGATGTGCAAGGCCGCGGAAAAACTCCGGCAGCTTTAACCGTACCGAAAGGCAGCTTATTGAATACTGCTCAAACCCCGCCCCTCGAATTTTCGGGCTGGGAATTCGGCGGTTGGTATAAAGAGGCTGCTTGTACCAACCTGTGGAACAATGCTTCCGACACGGTTATCAAAAACACAACGCTGTATGCCAAATGGACAAAAATCACCGTCCCTGCCGTAACCGACTTATGGAAAAGCAAAACATCCCCCTACCCTAACGATTTTTACCGCATACCCGCATTTGCGCTAACAAACGACGGAACCCTGCTTGCCGTAACCGATTTGCGCTATAAAAATAACAGCGATTTAGGAAATAACCACCGTATTGATTTATTGATCAAACATTCGGAAGATAACGGTAAAACATGGTCGGAAGCTGTCAATATTACAAAAACTTTACCTACCGATAAAACAGGCTACGGAGACGCTGCCATCGTTGCCGATCGCGAATCGAACGATGTGCTTATATTGTGTGTACACGGTAATGTAACATATCAAGCCGGAAATGCTTCCAAGCATCTGAAGGTTATTCAATTTGTATCTCACGACGGGGGCAAAACCTTTCCGGAAAAAAAAGATATTTCCGATACGATTTTCGGGTTTAAGTCCTCGTGGGTAAGCTTATTCTTCGGTTCGGGTAGAATTATGCAGTCACGCTATATTAAAACCGGCAGCCATTACCGCATTTACTCGGCTCTGTTAAGCAAAGACTACGGCAATGCCGTCGTATATTCCGATGACTTCGGTTCTACGTGGAAGCTTTTGGGAAATCCAGCCACATCTCCTATTTCCAACGGAGATGAGGCAAAGGTGGAAGAACTGCCGGACGGCAGCGTTATACTTTCCAGCCGTAACGGTCCTTTCGGCACTGGCAGATTGTTTAATATCTTTAAATATAGCAACCCTGCTACAGGAGAAGGAAACTGGGGGACAACGGGCTCTTTAAACATTGGCCCTAGCGGAAGAGGTACAAACGGCGAAATCCTTGTTGTAAAGGCGCGTAAAGCAGATACAAAAGAGCCGGTCTACCTTGCCTTCCAATCGCTTCCCGACGGTCCGGGACGTTCAAAGGTTACCATTCATTGGCGGGAATTGACGAACACCGAGATAAGCATAAACGATTTTGTTTCGGCTTCCGCATGGAACAGCCGCAGTTACTTGGTGCAAGACGAAGACAGCGCCTATTCAACTATGGATGTACAACGCGACGGCGGTATCGGCTTTTTATACGAAAGAAACATACGCGGAGCGGGGCTTGACTACGACATAGCGTACAAAAACCTGCCCATCGATGTCATCACAAACGGCGCTTATGAAGCTATCTTCCTCGGCACGGGTTCAAAGCAGTGCCCCTACACCGATTTGAAAGGCAAGCCTGTTGCAGAAAGTGTAAAAAACTACTATCAAAAAGAAAATCTGCACTGGAAAAACTAAACCTGAGCAAAGCTAAACAATCGCAAAGAACAGATATCCTCTAGATATCCGTTCTTTGCAGGTTTGAAAGCGCTTTATTGCGGTATACCAAATCGTCCCGCATGGTAAAGCCCTGTTTTTCCCAAAAAGCGTTGCCGTCTTTGTTTTTTTCAAATACTACTAAAGCAACCTTGTGTATGCCGAGCTTTTTTAAAACGTTCAATGCAGCACCAACCAAACGGGAGCCGACACCGCGTTTGCGGTAATCAGGGTGAACGGCGGTATGATAGATGTAGCCCCTACGTCCGTCGTTTCCTGCCAATAGTACACGGCTTCGTAGTCGTCTGTATGCATGACACGAATGTTCATAACATTATTATACAACGCCCGCTGCAGCATGTGCTACACTTTAAACTTACCGACTTCAATCGCCAAATTTTCAATGCTGTGCTTATTGCGCTGGGTAATTTCGTTTACTTCCTGTATGGCATTGCTTATCTGTATGGCACCGGCTGCCATTTCATTCATACTATCCGTAATAACGCGGGTTAAGTCATCAAGCTTGTGCATTTCGTCGGCAACTTGTTCGCCGCCTTTAATCATTTCTTCAGAGCCGGACTGAACTTCGGTTGTTACCGTATTAATATCTTTAATAGCGGTAAGCACTTCTTTACTGCCGTTTTCCTGTTCTCTCATCGCTTCGGTAAGCCGATCACTCATCGATTTTACTTGTTCGGACAAATTAAAAATCGCATTGAATTTTTCTTCTACGATTTTGGAAGAAGATGAAAGTACTTCGATTTCGCTGCTTAAATTTTTAAGTGTTTCAGTTATGGTTTTACCCTGCATCGAAGATTCTTCGGCAAGTTTACGGATTTCATCGGCAACAACGGCAAAGCCTTTGCCCGCTTCTCCTGCATGGGCAGCTTCAATTGCCGCGTTCATTGCCAACAGGTTTGTTTGCGAAGCGATGTGCTGAATAACACTGGACGCTTCCATAAGGCTTCCCGATTCTTCTGCAATTTTTGCCGTTACGCTGTTTGAAGTTATAAGCGTTTCTTTTCCGTCGGCGGTAGCCGTTGCAAGCGTTTTAACGGTATCGTCAGTTTTTTCAAGCGTATTTGTAATAGAGGCGATATTTGCTACCATTTCTTCTATCGAAGCGGAAGACTGTATAACACTTGAAGCTTGTGTTTCAATACTGTTGTTTAACTGCTTAATGGTGCGGATAATTTCTTCAACAGTCGCAGCCGTTTCGGTAACGCTTGCAGACTGAGTAAGCGTTTGTTGTTTTACGCCGTCTATGTTCGCACTGATTTCATGCACGGCGCTTGCAGTTTCGGTCATATTGGAAGCAAGCTCTTCGCCGATTTCTTCCATAACGTTACTGTTTTCGCCCACCGATTTTATGGAATGCCCGATTTTTTCAATCGTTTGGTTAAAATATTCGGACAACTCGGTTACTTCATCGTTTCCTATAAGCGGCAAACGCACGGTTAAATCGCCTTCGCCTTGAGCAATGTTTTTAAGTGCGCTGACTGCAGTTTGAACCGGTTGTACCATTTTACGGGCAATAAAATACACAATGGCTAAAATTAAAACAAAAATACCTACGCTAATAACAATCATCAAAAAACTGAGCGTTCGTACCGTGCCCATAAATTCATTTACCGGAGCATTTACAACGACTGTCCATCCGGTTAATTGACTTTTTGCATAAGCAGCAATTTTAGCAACTCCCTTATAAGTGTAATAGCCGATAGAAGGTTTTTCCGCTTTTAAAGCGATTTTTTCAAATTCACCAAGAGTAATAAGAGAACTATCCGTTTTTGCAAGCTCTGAAGCGTTAAACTGTGTTTCCACCAAGGTTATATCTCTGTCTGCAATCGTCGTACCGGTTAGCCCTAATACATAACACAATCCGGTTTTACCGACAATGATACCGGCAATATCTTGAGACAACAATATGCCTTTGATATCGGCTGATAAAACTCCGACTATAGTGTGCGCCGCATTATAAACAGGAACGGCAAGCGTTACTACAAGCGTACCGTTTGCTTTTTCTATATAAGGTTCGGAAACAAAATTGGTACCGGAAAGCGCCGTTTGAAACCATTCTCTATCGCCGACTTGAATGCTACCTCCGTCATAATAAAACCTACCCTTTGCATCGGTTATATCCAATTCCAAAATTTTATTGTTCAACTTTGCTTCTTGCTTTAAAAACTTTACCTTTTCTTCATACGATCGTGCAGAATCATATAAATCGGGCATACGTGCAATTCCTTCAATAAACCGGAATAAGGCGGTAACTTTCTCATCAATAATGCTGGCAGTATCGGTTGCTTTGTCGGTAAGGTGTATTTGAACTTTTTCTATTACCGCTTTGCGTGCAGTTTTAATGCTCAACAGTCCTTGTACAAGAGATGCAACGGCAACCAACGTACCGAAAATAATAATCAATTTTTTACGGATTGAAAACCGTTTTACTACTTTTTCCATTGTGCCCTCCTCTATGATGATTAAAATATCGGCATTAAAACATTTTTAGTTTATAGACTTTTTAGTATAACACTACATGTAATTATATGCAAGCTGATAACTATCCGATACTGTCCGTGCCGTTTACAAAAAAAGCATACCGAACAGTGCACCGAATACAATATAAAGCACGGCAGGAAGCTTTGTTTTAAAAAGCAAAACCGTGCACACACACCATGCGGCAAAACGCGGTGCATTAAACGCGTTATACCACACACCCGTTTCATCAGCGTGCGGCAGCGTTAATACCGCAATGCGGAATACATTCCATGCGGCAACATATACCAAACCGGCAGCAACGGGGCGCAAAACGGCAAAAAAATTCTTTACCGCAAGTGTATCCTGTATACGGCCAAAAAACCGCGCTATAATCAAAATAACGATAACCGAAGGAGCAACCGTTCCGAGCGTAGTAATAATGCCGCCCCACACACCGAACATTTCGGTTCCCAAATAGGTTGCCATATTAATTCCTATAGGACCGGGAGTCGATTCGGAAACCGCAAGCATATTGTAAAACAGTTCGGCATCTATAATACCTTTGTCTACCAAGGCTTGATACATAAGAGTTATGGCAACTTGCCCGCCGCCGATAGTAAACAGTCCTATATAAAAAAACAGCCAAAACAAAGACCACAGCGTCATGATCGTTTCCTGGTACGCATTGTGCGCAACACGGTATACAGGTGAAACGCGGCACCAAGTGCAAATGCGCTTAAAATAATCCACGCCGTATGCACGTGAAAAAACAATACTGCTGCAAAAGAAGCAGCCAGTATAAGCGCTTGCAGTATGTGATGCACGGCATTTTTAGTAAAAGACCATACAACCTTTGCCAGTAAAGCGGCTACGGCTATATTTATGCCGGAAAACGCTTTTTGCACCAGCCGAATATGGGCAAAATTGGAAAAAAATAGTGCTAGTATGGTAATAACAACAATCGAGGGCGTTACCATACCGAGCGTTGCGGCAATACCGCCGATAACACCCTGTTTTTTATAGCCCACAAAAGTTGCAACGTTTACCGCTATAATACCGGGGGTACACTGCCCTATTGCAAAATAATCCAAAAGTTCGCTTTGAGTTGTCCATTCTCTTTTTATGGAAAGTTCATCGGTTAAAATGGGCAGCATAGCAAGACCGCCGCCGAAAGTAAGTGCACCGATTTTACAAAACACGCAAAACAAACGCACAAGCATACTCAATTCATAACGCGTCTTTTCCGATAAAAAGCGGATTTTCATACGTTCAGTATAGCGCAAAGCCGTACTTTTATGCTATACTTACAGTTATGAACCGCAATTCAAGTGCGGATGCACTTGTCCTTTGTGTAAAACCGGGCGCCGGCGAAAATAATCGGCTTGCTCTACTTTTAAGCCCGCAAAAGGGCATATTTACGGCTGTAGTTTACGGCGCGCGAAAAGGAAAACTGCGCTCGGTTGTATCTCCCTATCACAGCGGCACCGTATGGCTGTATTCGGACAAAGTAAAACAGTCGGTAAAAATAACGGATTTTGCGCCCATTCGTTACCGGCAGGATATCCGCAACAGTTTGTACAAAACGTATGCCGCTTCTTTATGCTCGGAATTGATTTTAAAAACGCAAGGTTCCGTTGACGCGTGCGCAGTGTGGCATTTGGCAAACGGATTTTTAGACGGTTTGAATATATGCAGCGAAAAAGAAGCGCAAAAAGGAACTCTAAGGTTTTTATGGCGCTACATAGGGCTTATGGGATTGCAAAGCGATTGTACGCAATGCACGCGCTGCGCAAGCGAAAATCCTGCATACTATTCGGCAAGCGAAAACGGTTTTTTATGCAAAGATTGCGCCGCGCAGTACGACAGCGCGCTCACCAACCGGTATAACGGCGACAGCGATGGGTATAATACAGCCGGCAGCGCATACGCGCAAGCGGGATTGTTTTCAATCGGGGCACAAGGCCTTGCATACTTGCAAGCTTTGTGCGAACAAAGCCCCAAACAAGTACGCTCGCTCGTTTTGGAAGATGAAAGCATGCGCCGATTGCACGATTTTTTATACTATTTAATAGAAAATTGCGCAGGAACAAAACTCAAAACGCTTGCAGCAGGAAAAGGAATTTTATAATACATGCAATGGGAAAAAAAAGAAGCGCCGAAAGAAAGCGTAAAAGAATTATATGAACGCTACGGCTGCGATACGCTGACCGCTTCCATACTGGTGCGCCGCGGTATAACTGCGGGAAACGATATTTTGTATTACATGGAAAACGACCGGCGCTATTTGCATAACCCCTTTTTATTTGAAGCTATGGAAGATGCCGTAGACCGCATTTTACAAGCAAAAGAAGAAGGAGAAAAAGTTCTTGTTTTCGGCGACCGCGATGTAGACGGTGTTACTGCAACAACGCTGGTATATGAACAGCTTGAACGCATGGGCATAGACGTATCGTGGAAAGTGCCGTGCGGAAACGACGATTACGGCTTAACCGAAGAAGCGGTAAAAACTTTTGCCGCCGATTACGGAACGCTCATCATAACAGTAGACTGCGGTATTTCAAATATACAGGAAATTGCATGTGCTGCCGAATTGGGGGTCGATGTAATTGTCGTAGACCACCACACCGTTCCTGAACACATTCCCCATCCGGCAATCATTATAAATCCGAAAATGCCGAACTGCACCTACCCGTTCAAAGACATATCGGGTTGTGCCGTTGCATATAAGTTGATAAGCGCTCTGCGCTTTGCTTCTTGCGATTTATACAAACAGGAAATGTGCCTTTTAAACGTTCAGCCGGTAAACGACGCATACCTTATTGAAGCGGTAAAAACGGTTAATTTAACCGAACGCGATCGCATAACCGAAACAATAGTTCCCGGAGTGCTTTCTGTAAGCGAAACCCGGCTTGCCGGCTTTTTACAAGGACAGCAAATTTTATGCTGGGATGCAAGTGTTCAAAAAAAACTGCTTGCCAAAGCGTTCGGACCGAACGTTGAATTCAATATGCTGGACGTGCGCAACGAAATTGCCCGCAGCATGCCCGCTTTAGCCGATATGAGTTTACTGCGTTTAAAATCGCGTTCAAAACTGGCGCGGTATGGCGGCAGTTCCAACGGCGAATTGGATGTGTTTTTTAATTTGTTTGTAACCTATGCCGAAAAGCAAGCGTCAAAACAAGCGCTTAAAACGCAGGGAAGCGAAGAAGGCGAATTGGAATTGGTAACGCTTGCAGCTCTTGCCGATATTATGCCGCTAAAAAACGAAAACCGCATATTGGTACGCCAAGGTTTGTCATACATAAACTCGGGAAAACTGCGCCCGGGTTTATTTGAAGTGTTTGCACGGTTAAATCTATTGGGTAAAAAAATAAGCAGTGTAGATTTATCGTGGAAAGTAATTCCCGTTTTAAATGCTGCAGGGCGCTTAGGGCAAGCCGACAAAGCAGTTACTTTATTTACCGAAAAAGACGGCGTCAAAAGAAATGCTGCCGCAGACGAATTAATCGCTTTGAACGAACAGCGCAAACGTTTAGGCGAACATGCGTATGCGATTGCGGAAAAACAAGCGTGGGAAAATGCGCAGCGTTTTAGCGGAAACCTTGCTTTTGCAGCCGATAACGAAATCCACAGAGGTGTTACCGGTATTGCCGCAGGACGGCTTGCCGCAAGCATGCATGTACCGGCTATGGTTGTTACCGTTTTTGAAAACGGCAAAGCTTCCGGATCCATACGCTCCGCACTGGGTTACGATGTAACTTCACTGCTTAATTCTTGCGGCGATTTATTTTTAAACTACGGCGGACACGCTTTTGCCGGCGGCTTTACTTTTGCCAGCGACAATATGAACGAACTGACTTCCCGTTTGGAAAAACTTGCCGCTTTTATAGAGTTGGATAAAAGCGGAGCCGAAGAAAAACTATACATCGATGCATTGCTGCCCAAAGAATATATAACCGAAGATTTACTAAAACTGATAGACCGCTTTGAACCTTACGGCGAAGCAAATCCGGTGTTGCTTTTTTCGGCACAAAAACTGCGCATCGCTGCAGCCGATATTATAGTCGGAAAAAAAGAAAAACCGCATTTAAAACTGACATTCGATTGCGGAAAAACCAAATGGCCCGCTTTTTTTTGGGAACAATCGGAACGCTTAAAGCGCGATTTTGACGTAGGCGACCGCTTGGATGTGGTATTCCAAATAGAGCGCAATACGTTTAACGGCATGGAACGTCCTCAAATGATAATAAAAGATTGCAAAAAATCCGAATAAAAACGGAGCGGAGAGCAGGATATGATTTTTTCAAAAAGACAGTGCGCTTTAAAAAGCTTAAAAGCTTTTCAACTGGGTGTAATTTTTTTACTGTGCAGCGCGGCAGTTTACAAACTTTCAGCGGAACAAAACGTGTTCCCCAGAGGAACCGAAAAAATCCGCATTCAATATACCGATACAGTATTTCCCGGAGACGCTGTTTTTATACGCATTGTTTTAAACACTTCTTCTTTGGAAAAAGGAAAAGCCGATTTGCTTACTCAAGGCAAAGACACGGTTTTACAGCGTGCGCTTTTGTACGAAATTCCGGATAAGCAAAACAAAACATATATCGCCGCCCTTCCCCTGTCTTCATGGTATAAAGAGGGAGAACCGCTGCACATAGCACTTTCATACAAGCTAAAAAATGAGCAAGAAGAAAGCCTTTTTTTACCGCTAAGCGTGCAGGCAAAAGACTTTGTAAGCGAAACGATTGAACTGAATGCACGTAACACGGCGATAAAAACGGATAAAAGCACAGAGCGCGCACAGCAAATAGACCGGTTAAACGAAGTGCTGAATACTGTAGATTATTCTGCCGTATACCAAACATCGGTATTTGTACTTCCGGTACAGTCAAGCCGGCGCACATCGGGATTTGCCGACCGCAGAGTATATGCATATACCGACGGTAAATCGTCGGTCGGTTTACATTACGGCATAGACTTCGGAGTTCCCGAAAAAACACCGATAAGCGCGTGCGGCAAAGGCAAAGTGGTGCTTGCGGAAAACCGGATTTCCACCGGATATTCGGTGGTTATAGAACACTTGCCGGGCTTATACAGTTTATACTACCACTTGAATTCATACTGTGTGCAAATCGGCGACATTGTTGAACAAGGACAGCTTATCGGTGAATCGGGCTCAACAGGTCTTGCAACCGGACCGCATTTGCATTGGGAAGTGCGCTTACTGGGAACGGCAGTAAACCCCGATTTATTTACATCCAGCTTCCCCGTGTTTTAAGCAAGATAATCTATTCTTTTTTTAACACAAGCGAATCGTCGGAACCGACGGTAAATACGTAGCTTTCGCCGGGAATGCAGCTTCCCAAATTAAAACTGCGCACCGAACTGTACGCTGTACCGCCGACGCGCTGGCTTGTACCGAAAATATCCGGGCGAAGCGCGTATCGGCACAAACGCGAAAAACTTTTTCGAGCGCCTTCAAAATCATATAAAAGACATTCGCCGGAGTTCATATAATAGCGGCTCAACTGTGTACCGCTTCGGTATACTTTTAGAGCGTTAAAACCTTGGTGTGTGCTGTATATGCGCCGGGGAAAATAAATGCATATACCGTTAAAACGTGCACTTACAAAATCGATGTACAACGAACTGCCGTTCCACGAGCGCTCTACGGTAGCCAATTCTCTTTCGGAAGAATCGTATAAATGAAAAACGGCGCTTACCGTATCGCCGCTAAAACCGTATACCGTAAAACGGATTTGTACAACATCGGAAAAATGCGGTATTTTATCTGCGGCTTTAAAACATACGCGGAAACGGTATATATCGACTAATGCAAATACAAACAATACGGCAAAAACCGTTAATGCCGCCGCTTTAATACATATATCTTGCCGTTCGGTATTTATTTTCACTTTTACATCCGCCGTACCATAGCTAAAAATGTTTTTTCGTCGATAACAGGCGTTCCCTGCTCCACAGCTTTTTTATTTTTTGAAGAGCCGGAAGAGGTATCGTTGGTAACCAAATAAGACAAACCCTTTACCACCGACGACTTTACGTTGCCGCCGGCTTGTTTAACTAAAGCTTCGGCTTCGCTGCGTTTTAAACTATACAATTCTCCGGTAAAACAAAAGCTTTTGCCGACAAGCGGATTTTCTTGTGCCGTGAGCGGCGCTTCTATAGTAATAATACCGTTTTCGGTTAAAAAATACATTTGTGTGCGGCATTCGGCAAGTCCTTGCACAAGCGTATGAGCGGTAATATCGCCGAAGCCGTACACTGAAGCAATATCGGTTTCACGGGCGCAAAATAACTTATCGAGCGTATTAAATCCGGCAGCCGTCAGTTTTTCCATCAGCGTTTCGCCGATGCCTTCAATATCAAAGCCGGCAATAAAAGTTTCCAAAGAAACACGTGTACGGCTTTTAATCGAAGCAACAATTTTTTCTGCGCTTTTTTGCCCCAAACCGTCCAACTGCGCAAGCTCATCTACAGTCAGTGTATAAATATCGGAAATAGCGGTAAGCCGTTTTGTTTCAAACAAACGTTTGATGAGTGTTGTGCCCAAATCGCGTATATCGAGCACGCTTACCCATTTTTCTATGCGGTGATGAATGCGTTTAGGGCAAGCGGTGTTCGGACAAAAAAGACGCGTACCTTCATCGGTTAAAAGCGTACCGCATACCGCGCATACGCGGGGAAATTCAACGGGCGTTTGAACGCTCTCAACATCACGTGCACAAAGGTCAGTTAAAGTGCCGGTTTTTGCAGCGGCTCTTTCCAAAACCCGTTCTATTTTTGGTATGATTTCTCCGCGTTTGGTAACTACTATATGACTTCCGATTTTAACCGCTAAAGAGCGGATTGTATTAGGGTTAACCAAACTTGCGCGCTGCACTTTTGTTCCAGCAAGTTCTACCGTATCGAATTCGGCGATGGGCGTATAGGTTGCCCCCGATTCGCTCCATACAACCGAACGCAAAACCGAGACGGCTTCTTCCAAGCTGAATTTAAAAGCGATTTGTTTTTCCGGCCGGTCGCGTTCGGCATCGGCAAAATCGATGACTCTGCCCTTTACCACTAAGCCGTCGATATCGTAGTCGAGCTGCGCTCTTTGTTCCATAACCTGCAAGCGGTATTCAATAACTTTTTGCACGCCGCGGCACACGTGCAGGGGAACGGTATAAAAGCCTTGCAAAGCAAGCCATTTTACTTTTTCTTCTTCGTCGGCAAAGGGCTGGTCTGCAAGACGGTTTGAGGCAAAGCGGGCGTCGTAGCAAATAATGCGCAAATGTTCACAGCCTTCCCCGTCTTTTCGCTTCATAAGACCGTTTGCGGCATTGCGGCAATTTGCTTTATCCGCATAAAAATCTTTATGAACGCGTTTAGTCATAATAACTTCGCCGCGCACACCGCCGGTAAAAGAACCGTTTAAGTTTTTAACCAGTCCTTGCATTTTAAGCACATTGCGGCTGATATCGTCTCCTACAACACCGTCGCCGCGGGTAACGGCGCGCACAAAAACACCGTTTTCGTATTGCAGTTCAAGGCTTGCACCGTCGAGTTTGTATTCCACTAAAAATTCGTCAAAAGTCATTTTAGCTGCCCACTGTTCAAATTCGCTGTCGTTTGCAGCTTTTTCTTGACTTCCCATGGGAATAACGTGGCGCACTTTTTCAAAAACACCGCCGGCGGCACCCTGCGGTGCAGCCGCTAAACCGGCGGCGGACTCTACCGTTGCAAATTCGTCAAAAAGCGAATAATCTTCGCTTACATCCGAGCCTATCTTGTGCAGCAGCGGATTTTGCGGATCTAAACGCTTTAATTCATCCCACAGCGCATCGAATTCGGCGTCGCTTATTTCCGCTTCTCCGGTGTAATAGGATTTTTGGTAACGGACTATAAGTTTTTTCAATTCCGCAGTTCTATCGTTTTGCGCCATCTTTTTTTTCAAATACCAGCTCGAAAATATCGTGTCCGGTATTTTTTCCTTTTGTTTCAAATTTGGTTGGGGGGCGCCATGCTTGCACGGGGGCAAATCTGTCGTAGCGGTTTTTTAATCCCTGTGTAGCTTCCAATTCTTCGCAGGCAAAGTACGCGTATTCTTCCCAATCGGTTACAACATACACATAGGCGCCGGAAGCAAGCTTTGAACACAGCAGATCGGTAAACGGCCGTTTTATCAGCCGCCGTTTGTGGTGCCGCTTTTTAGGCCACGGGTCGGGAAAAAATACGTGAATACCGGCTAAAGAATTATCCGGTATCATATATTGAAAAACTTCAACGGCATCGTATTCTACAATAAATAAGTTTGAAAGATTGCGGTTTTTTATTTCGCCGAGCAAGCGTCCTATACCGGGACGGTGTACTTCAATACCGAGATAATTGGTTAAAGGATTTTCTTCGGCGATGCGCGCGGTCGCTTGCCCCATACCGAAGCCGATTTCCGCAACGACGTTGTTTGTGTTGCCGAAAATATCACTGTAATTGATATGCGATTGCGAAAAAGGAATGCACCATCTGCCCGAAAGCGTTTCGTAATCACGCTGCTGTGCGGCGGTCATCCTGCCCCAGCGCAGCACAAAAGAGCGGATATGCGTATGTGAATTCACCGCGCACCGCCTTGAGCTCCGGACAGCATTCGGCTATCGGTATCGGAAAGCCGGGAAACGCCGGCTGCAGCGCTTGAGGCACTAACCGATTGTGCAGGATGCAAAACGGCGCTTTTTCCGTCGGCGGCGATAACAAATTTTCGAGTAATAGAAGCTTGAGGATAGGACAAAAGCAATTCTTTTTCTTTTTCCGGCAAATCGTAGGCAAGCAAAGTACCCGCAGCGTCAAATACGGCAAGACGTTCGTCCGTGTACAAACTCATATCGGGTTTGCCGGCAGCGGACGGCTCGGAAAGCGTAAAAAGACTTTCTGCTTTTTTTGAAGCGCGGTCCGCATACAGCACACGGTATTCGCCGGCTTCAAAAGCGCCGGAGGGCGCAGGCCGTATATTGCTTGAACCTATCCATACCGAATCGTTTTTTGCATCGTATACGCTGTGAGGATTTTCCACATTCCATACATAGTCCGACTGTGCAAAAAAAACGCTTATACTGCGTACTCTGTTTGCAGGCGAAAGCAGTTTTACATATACTGCCATACGCACAATCGGTTCTTCTTTTTCTTTTTCAAAATCGTAAATAATCATAGTTCTTACATCGTCGAGCGCGGGAAGAGTGTCGGAACAAGAATTAAAAAAAAGGGCTGCAACTGCAACAGCTGCATAAAAAAAGCGTTTCATACTTTAAAAATTAAACATCATATTGATAACGGTTAAATCGCTTGAAGTAAACTGTGCAACATGAGAATCGAATTTAATATTAACTTGACGACACGCATCGTTTAG
Organism: Treponema lecithinolyticum ATCC 700332; assembly: GCA_000468055.1. Taxonomy (GTDB): domain Bacteria; phylum Spirochaetota; class Spirochaetia; order Treponematales; family Treponemataceae; genus Treponema_C; species Treponema_C lecithinolyticum. The sequence continues at coordinate 184,892 of KI260569.1, forward strand.
ATACGAAAGATAGTACAAGCCCAAATCGGTACGCCCGTTTTGTTCCGGCAATTCTTTGTAAAAGTCTATCAGATTTTTTTTGTTCAAATCCGCAGATTTTGACGTTTCAATACTTTCTTTTACATCTTGGAATTCGTCATCTTTGTTGTATACCGTTATTTGAAACATCCCCTGCTTACCGATTGAAGAAGCACCGCCGCCGAGCTTCCACGACACAAAAACCAAACCGTTTTTTTTGATAAGCGCGGCGATTATTTTTTTTCTGACAACAGGGTCGTATAACGTTAAATTGCTTTCTTCCAAACCGCGATACATAATATCGGCTTCTTTTCGCATATTGGTGTTTTCGCAGTTTGAAGCAACTTCCAAAAGCATAAGCGAAATATATTCGGCAACGGTACTTTTTTCCATATATTCGCGCAATACCGTACGTACAGCTTGCAGCATATCGTTAAAACCGGGATTTTGAGAAAACAAAATAATAAGGTACCAGTTATATGCGCTCAAGCGCGATAAAAATTTTTCCAGCATAAGTAAATAGATGTTTTTTTCTTCCGGGCTGTATTTTTTATTGCGCATTATTTCCATATTTAAAGGGTCGAGTATCATATTTCTTACATCCGCCATTTGCGAAGCATGACCTTTTACGATTGAACGCAAAGTATACGGATCCACTTTGGTTTTGCTGTCGAAAAACCGTCCCGGATGCGCGCGGTTATGTTTTTTTACCGCTTCGGTAGCGAGCAATTGGCTTTGCACTTGAGCACTGAACTGTTTGTACAGCATGGAAAATACAAGCAATTTTGACAAATCGATTATATCTTGGCGAAGCGTGGTAAATTCGGGAAGCGATATTTGAATTTTAGACACATAGTCCAGCATGACCAATTCTTGCAAAGAAGCGGGCGTAAAGTGTTTTAAAACAATACCGTTTTCTTCACTGTTGTCGACCATTCTAAAACGGACTAATTTTTTTTTGTTTCGTATAAAATAAGCCGCACCTTCTTCGCTTAAAGCAATCTTTAAAGCTAAATCCAGCACCGGCTTTTTCGGAGTTTTCGCCATAAGTTATTGGTACCTTTTTTATTATACCTGCATTTACCGGATGTGTCAAATACTTTGCTCGACAGCTGATTTTACAGTTTTTACGGGCAGCATGCTAGGCGAAAGCCGACATTGTTGTAGTACTATGTTGTCGGTTAAAAGTGTCCCTTTTAATCTCCTAATTGTGATTTTATGTTTTAACCGCAAAATGCGGTTTTCAAACCTGCTCCTCAGCAAACCAGCCGTCCTGGGCACCTGTCTTGTTTGCATTATTCTTGTATGTTTGCAGCTGCAATGCCGGAATCTTTATACTGCCCGCCGTTAAGTCCGTACAGTTGGCAAAAGCAAAACCGAATTTACCGGGTGTGTAATTGCACTTAAGCACAGCGCTCTTGAGTTTTGTGCAGTGTTGAAAGCAGCGCCTCATATCCGTAACGCTTTCCGGTATTTCCGGCGCTTGCGTCAAGCTGTTGCAGTTTTCAAAGCAGCTGCTCATATTCGTAACGCCTTGCGGTATTACCGGAGCTTGCGTGAGACAGGCGCACTGTGCAAAGCAGTAGCGCATATTCGTAACCCCCTGCGGTATTGCTGTCACTTGTACAAGACCTGTGCAGTCACGAAAGCAAAAACTCATATCCGTAAGACCTGCTATGTCACCGCCGAATTTGAGTGCAACTTTTTTATCATTGTTGTCCTTTAGGATTTTTCCGAGCGGACTTATTTCTCCTGAGCCGCCCTTTAAGTCCGCAGCCGTAAGACCGGTTACTTCGATTTTGTGTACTGCCGCGCCGGCAGGCAGTTTTTGCAGGTACTCTGCAAGCTTTGCATAGGCGACGGGGGTATACTCAGGTAGTACGCTGTCCGCTGACGGTTTATAGCTGCTCAATAGCAGTGCCGCCGTTAAAATTGCGGCTGTGATAAACGCCGCCGCTCCTGCTTGTTCCAAAGCAAATACCTTAGTCTTTAAATTACTTATTTTCATAGGAATCACTCCTTAAAAATATGTTTTTATCCTACATCATAATTGTACCGCGTTATTCTTTAAAAAACAGGTTATACGCAAAAAAAGAACCAAAGTTACCAAAAAAGAACTTTGGTTACCTGATCAAAATCGGTCATCTTGAGTTCGATTGGGAAAAATTCTTCTTTACGACACAAATGCCGCAAAGCATAAAGACAGCACCTATTGACCATAAAACAAATTTACCGCTATGCTGTTGCTATGAAAGCGGTTTTTAAAGCAGTATGTCTTTTTTTTCTTTGTTGTTCCGCTTATACCTTAAAAGCACAAGTCAGCCAGCCCATACAAAATACGCAAAACATTCAAACGGAAAGTGCCGCAATTACAAAAAGCGATACGGCACGATTTTCAGACTCTTTATACGAAGAGCTTACAAAAAACGGCTTTACTGCGGAAAAACAGCTTTTGCAAAATACGCTGTCTTCTGATTTTCCGTACAACGTAATTATCCCCATACAGCCGCCGTCACCCGCTGCCGCACAAACGGCAAATAAGGCAGAAACGGCTTCAAACGAAAAAAAATTAATTATAAGCGTTACACAACAAAACGTTAGCGGACGAATAAAAGAATACATGGATTTTATTCGCAAACTTAAAGAGCGCTCAGCTCCGTTTCAAATCGAAATCGTTTTTACCGCAAACGATTACAGCGAAACATCTCAAGTGCAAAGAGTCGGTACAGCCGATATGTCAAATACCGAAATGTTTTACGCGGGAACTTATACATACATAAACGCTTTAGACACAACCGAAAACACTGCCGTTTTAATTATCGGAACGGACAAAAAAAACGAACGCTTGTTGCCTCAATTTGTACGCTACGTACAAATAATTCCGGGCGGCATAAATTATGAAAATCGAGGCGTCGTTATTCCGCGCGGATTTTTCAAAACAATTACCGACTCTTGTGCAAATGCCGGCATTTTTTATTCTATCCGCGGACGATTTTTATCTTTATACAGGCTCGGTTTAATCAAAGCCGAACCGCTTGTTTCCGCATGGCTTTCATCTGAAATTCCTGCATCTATGCTGATTTCGGACGAACAAAACTTTTATTCAGTTTTTACCGTAATCGAAGAATGTGTAAATTTGTACGCAGCATGCGATTTTACCGATACCGACACCCATTACAGTTTGTTCCGCTTATTTAACAAAAGTTTGTGGATATCGGAAAGAACCTATCTTATTTTTTTAATCCTTACTTCAGCCGTTACACTGTTTGCTTTTTTTATTCTTTCGTTTATCCGCGGCACTCACCGCTACATTCACCGGCAGGAATTTTTGCAAACATGGTATCTTATTCCGGTTATGATAGGCTCCGGAGCATTTTTTTTATCTGCGGCGCAAGTTTTAACCGCACAGATTTTGCAGCAAAATTACCGCTTTGCTTTGTTTGCGCTGGCGGTAAAAACCGCATTTGCTTTAAGTTTTTTAATATTGTTTTTTGTACCCCAACATGTACTTAAGCTTCCGCTTACCGGCTTTATATACGGTTATTTGCTTTCCGTCGGCGCGTTTTTAAATATCTTTTTATTTGCCTCGGCAGACATCGCTTTAATCCCAATTTTTATAGTCGAATACCTTATCGTGTACATTTCGCGCGGAATGCGTAAAATATCTTCGCTGATTGCAGCCCTTGTTTTTATGCTGCTGCCCTACATTCCTTTTATTACAGCGTTTACCGAATTCGACTCAGCCTTATACACGCGTTTTATAACCGAAGCAAGCTTTGCATATAATGTGCTGTTTGCCGCAGTTTTATTCCCATTTTTAATTATGGGTATACGGATTTTAATCCGCCTCAAACTGTGGGGGCGGCGCATAAACAGTAAAGACAGGCGTTTAGCCGATGCAAAAAATAAAATGTTTGCACAAAGTGCATTTGCCCTTATTTGCTTTTGCGCCGTTTTTATTGTTTCGACAACGGTATTCCTCTTTACCGCACCGGCAAAACGAAACAACGCCGTAAAAGCTTTGCCGACAAAAAAGACGGTTTCTTTGTCGCTCGAACGTACCGTACGCTTTGAACACGGATTTTTTGTTTTGCACTTATCGTCCGCACTACCGGTTATCCGCTACCATATTGAAATAAACTCTCAATCCGCCCTGCCCGTTTTTGAATCGAATTATCCGTACGATATGTTTGCAAAACCGCTGAGTGCAGTTTTTGCTTTAGACGATTATCCGCCGGAACCCTTTACGCTTAATTTTTCCACAGACGGCGTACACGATACGCTGTGCACGATTACGGCATACTTTAAAGACGGCGGAGTTATAAAAACGGAACAACTGCACTATACGATAACGGGCATACCCAAATGACGATGCCTCTTTTTTTTCATGTGGATTTGGACGCTTTTTTTGCTTCGGTAGAACAGCTCGACCACAGCGAATACAGAGGCAAAGCGGTTATCGTAGGAGCGCTTCCCGGAGACAAACGGGGCGTTGTTTCCACATGTTCTTATGAAGCAAGAAAATACGGCGTTCATTCGGCAATGCCTATAGGACGCGCTTTTCAGCTGTGCCCTTCTGCAATTTTTTTACGCGGCAGAATGAACCGCTATCACGAAAAATCAAGGGAAGTTATGGCGGTTTTTGCCGAATATTCTCCGGACGTACATCAAATGTCCATAGATGAAGCGTTTATCGATATGAGCGGAACGGAACGCTTATTCGGCAATGCAAACAGCGCCGCGCAAAAACTCAAAGACCAAGTATACCGGCAAACCGGACTTACTGTTTCCGTCGGAGCGGCTTCGAACAGGTATGTCGCCAAAATGGCTTCGGGAATATCCAAACCGGACGGTTTGTATGTAGTGGAACAAGGACAAGAAGAAGCTTTTATGCTTTCTTTTCCGTTAAAAAAAATATGGGGAATCGGAAGCAAAACGCTTGAACGTATTGAAAACGCGGGGTTTACCGATACGCACAGCATACACGGGGCATCGCTGAATTTGCTGCAAAACATATTCGGCACATGTACCGGAGATTTTTTGTACCGTGCAGTGCGCGGTCTTGAAGCCGAAACCTTTACCGATCAACCCAAAAGCCGCTCGATCAGTTCCGAACATACATTTTCGTTCGATTTAACCGACCCGTACACTATCGACACTGCGCTTATGGAACTTTCGTGGGAAGTTATGTGCCGTTTGATTACGGAAGGCTGGCACAGCAAAACCGTTCACGTAAAAATACGCTACGAAGATTTTACCACAGTCGGCATACAAGAAACCTTTCAACGGATTTTTTCATCAGCCGACGATTTATACGAGCGTTCGCGCGTTTTACTGCACAAAAAATATGAAACCGGACGCGGCATACGCCTTTTAGGTCTTGCCGCGCAAAACCTTGAAGACGCACACACACCTTTGCAAACGGAATTGTTCGACTTCGGCGAAAAAAAAAGAGCCGCTGTAGAAAAAACGGTTATTGCCATACAAAAAAAGAATCCGCAAAACCGTGTGGGTAAAGCTCGCTTATTAAAAGCAGATGAAGAACTTAAAAAAAATAAAACCCCGCCACAAACGGTAAAACCCGTGCGTGCACTTTGCGCGCTTTTATTAAGCGCAGCTTCCCTGTGGTGCGCACGGCAAACCTCTTATGCTCAAACTTTTCCGTTAAGCGCACTTGAACACGGTAAATACGCGGTAGAATGGTATGCACAGGGTAATTGGGAAGCACAATTAACCGGTTCTTTGGATATACGCGGCGGAAAAAACAAAGCACCCGTTTTTTTCTTTAACCCACCGGTATTTATACAAAAAACCGATTTAACGCTGTGGTTTTTTCTTAACAAAAAGTGGTATTTTGAAGCCGCTATAGCGGATAAATACGATAAAAGTACTGTAGCCGCCGGATATTACGGAAGCGGAGTGTTGCGCCACGTACGCATAGGTAACCGCGGTATCGGTTTTCCCGAACTATACGGCATAAACGCCGTCGGCAAAGGCATGGGCGGCGGCACTGTATACGCCGAAGCAAACGGTACTTTACCGCTGCGCGCTGAAAAGGGACCGAATCAATCGCCGGGTATCGCTGCGCACTGGCAAAGTGCTGCATATCAAGCGGATGCGGCAATCCGCTACGACACACTAGAAACTGCGGAAAAAACATGGGCGGGACTTAACGAATTAAACCAAAAAAAAATCGCTTTACACTCGTGGCAGCAAGGCAGTTCTTTTACCCTTCCTGAAAACACATCGCGCTTTATTGCAAACGTGTACGCAGAAGATAAAAACGGAACGTATTCGGATGTACTAGGATACCGGTACAAAAAATTAAGCGGTGCCGACTATCTTATTATCCGTTCGACGGACACCTTGCTTTTGGCAAAAAGTACAAATGGAAGAATTCTTGTTGATTTTTATTCGGACAGTGCCGGCATACAGGAAAAAAACATAATAAAAAGCGCTTTGGGCGAATTCGACTCTACACAGCCGAACACTTTTTTAGGGGAAATTCAAGCGTGGTTTGAGCAAGCGCCGAAGAGCACCGGAACTTTTGATTTAAAAAATTATTCTTACCCGCATCCCACACATATCCCGCCTTCGCCGCCCCCTGTTTGGGACGGCGACCGTTTTTTTACCGAAATACAGGGGCCTTCTTTAGCTGTTACACAAGCTCTTGTTTTACGGTACCCGCCCTTTTTTTCGCCCTTTGAAGATGCGTCTTTGTACGCACTGGGCTCTTCGGAAAAGGCGGAACGCACTGCGGTTTTAAATGCCGAAGAAAACGAATTGAGCGATTACGGAGCGCTTGACAGTTCAAATATTTTTTCCGACACTACGTTTACCGACACCGATTTTTTTAACGAACAAAAAAAATTTGTTCGTTTGTTTAACCGTAAACAAAATGCCGTTTCTTTTAGCGCACGAGGCTCGTCGCTGCGTTTTCCTGCAGCGGACACACAGCCGCTTGTGTATCTTACTCCGAACAAAACCTCAACACCTTCAAATGCACAAGCGCCCGCTTTTGTTTCGGTGCAAAGCGCACGGAGCGTTCCCGTTTTGGACATAGGAACCGAAGCTGTAATCGGCTCGGTAAATGTGTACCGTAACGGTATAAAAGAAAATGCTTTTACCTACGACGCTAAAACCGGTATTGTTCACACAGTGCGCCCCGTACAATCATTTGATACTATCCGTATAACGTGGCAGCAAAACAAAGCGGGCGCCGACAAAGGACGCATAGCCGCCGCTGCAGGTATACAAAAACGTATAACGGAAAATACATCGTTTAACACTTCGGCATCCGTTTTATGGCCGGTTGTAGAAAAAGATTCGTTTGCACAAAACGGCAGCAGCACAAACGGTTCGGTAACTGCAGCGGCGGCGGCACACTGGAAAAAAAAAGACTTGAGCATTTCGGATACAGCTAGCGTAACCTTTGAAGTACAAGACGTTACGGGAACATACCGCATTTTTTCGCCGGACGGTTCCAAAACACGGCAACTGTACATAACAGAGCAATCGGACAAAGCCTTTCCCGATACGGTCGTGCCCTATGTCGCCGCACACAAAGCAATACAGATCCCTTTTTCTCCGCCGGATGCGCCCCTTGTGCTTACAAACGATAAACGCTCAAACATCGCTACGCAAAGCGTATACGACGACCAAAAAAAAAGCTGTCTCCGTATACACTGGAACACAAACGTGAGCGCACCCGATTCTTCTGAAAACAGTTGGGTTGCACGTACTATAGATTTCCGCGGAGAAGCAAAACAGCTTGCATCTGCACAAAAATTCAGTATATGGCTAAAAGAAGAAAGCGCATCTGCCCTACCGCCGACGGTATACGAACCTTACGAACTGTATTTACAGCTGGGGGTAAGCGATGAGCAAAACATTAGCGCGGAAAACGCTTTACAGCTTCCCGCATGGCGTATATCGGAAAACCCTCGAACTTTTCCGCCTACAAACCGCGAGCATGTCAGTGCAGGCTACGGTGTAGAAAAAGGTTTTATATCTTCTTTGCTGAACGGAACCGCCGGCATAACGGCGATTTCAGGATGGCAAAAAATTACCGTTACGCTTACCGATGAAGACCGTTTAAAACTTTCAAAAAGCCAAAATGCACGCCTTATCATTTATGTGCCGCAATTACACAGCGGCACGCTAAGCGGGCAAAACCTTTCCGGCAGTTTTACCGTAGGACCGGTAGAAATAGACGGCTCTTCTTTTTCGCTTGAAGCGCCGGAAAAATGTTTTATCCGCACGCAAGAATGCGAGCCGCCGGTTATGCAAACTGCTCCTATGCTGCGTTTTAGTGCGGGAAAACCCCATGCGGTACAGCGTTTTGACTACGGTATTCCGCAGGGCACACAATCTGCCGTACGCGCCGTGCGCTACAGCGAAGCGCTGCCGTTTTCGTTTTACGATGAATTGTGTTTTTACCTTTACGTGCCGCCTCATTCGGCTGCGAATAAAAAAAGAGCGGATTTTTCGATTGTGCTTGATAACGCTGCATACGGAAAAACAAAAACGGCTTTACACCTTACGCTCAGCTGCGAAGTTCTTGACGAATGTGCGGCGCACGGCGCGTGGCAAAAAGTTGTATTTAACATACACGAGCGCAGCCTAAGTATAGAAGAGCGTACTGTCGGCAAAAATCAATTTAGCGTAAAAGCACTCGACACTTCCGTTTCGCCCACACGCCTTGAGCTTCTTTTTACCCCGTCTGCACTGCATCCGCTTCCCCCCGGTGAGGATACCGGCGGCGAAATATACATCGACACTTTGTATTTTTCCGGAAGCGGCGCCGATTTTGTATTCGAAAACATATTCGATTTTAAATGGCACAAAGAAGGTACCGTTTTGTCCGCAGGGAATTTTCCCCTTGCCGCAAACCCGAAGCTTGTTTCGTCCGTGCGCGCTTTTGCCGACACCGGAAACATAAAAGCAAAAGCTTCTCCTTTTTTCGGCGCGCTGACGGATGCGCGGGCACAAGCGGACATTGCGGGAATCGAAACTTCAATTGCAGCAAACTTTTCTTATTCAAGCAAAGAAAACGCTGTTTTAGTACAAAACCTTTCGCACGGCATACGCACCACGCCGGTGTTTTTAGCGACCCGCATATTCAGTGCAAGCGAAGAATACCGTTTTTCTCCTGTAGCCTATACGATAAAAAAAACCGAAACCGCCGCGCTCGACTTTGCACAGCTTAAAGTTCCTTTGTCAGTATCGTTTAAAACCGAAGGTTCGCGCGATTTTTTTGTTTTTAACCAAGTTATATCGCTGGAAAGCACTTTTTCTTTGCCTTTTTTGCCGGCAATCAGCAAAAAAGATAATGACAGTAATGCCGACAGCGGCAAGGACGGCAGCTTCGGTGCTAACAACGCCGCAGGGCGCATACCCTTATACGGCTTACAAATACACTTTAAAGCAAGTCAACAAGGGCGAAGCGGCAGCCGCTTATACGGGAACAGCGGAAGCGGCGCCGGAATCGGATCGAACGCCCTGCACAACGGGCAAAACGCCGGCGACTATTTTGCAGGATGGCTTGAAGCATCGTCCATACAATTTTCCGGCGGAAAAAGCAGTGCCGAACGGCGCTCCCTTTTTTTTGGAGTACATCAAAATCTTAACTTGTTTAATTCCCGTTTTAACCCCGCCTTAGAATTAAACGCCGAACAAGTGTATGCTTCGCCCCTTAAAACCGAAAACAGCGCTGCCGATTTTATGGCAGTACGTTTTCCCTTTGTTATAAAAAAACAGCAGTTTTCCATCGAATGGGCAAAAAAATCGCGCACAGTCGCTAATGTCGAGCGCGGCGGCTCATACAAAAGCGATGCCGCTTTATATACACAATGGCTGGGCAAACGGGTTTGGGCATATACGGCAGTTCCCGTATATGATTTTTTCGATACCGCGCTCCCGTCTCAAATGCAAAAAAACGGTATGCCGCTTTCTTTTTACACAACAGCATGGACTCTTTCGTGGAAGCGTCCCATATTTGCTTCTGCGCTAGACATAATCGTTCCGTCAAATTTGTCGTTTGCTTTTTCGCGCGACATACGGACAAGCGTTTCCGATATAAGCGACACACTTCAATTTAAAACGAGCTTGTATTTTACCGCTTTTAACAGTTTCGGTTCTTTCGGCTCGCTGCGTCTTTTTAACTGGTACCGCCAAGACGAATGGCTGTCTTTTGTTTCGTGCACGTATAAAACAGATAAAAATGCATTTGAAAATTACCGTTTATCGTTTTCAGGCTACGCTCAGCTTTTGCTGTTTTTTACGCAAACGGATACGCTGCGTACAGCCGTTGAAGGGCGCGCGGACACGGCAAAAAACTGGCATATTAAAATCCAAAGCGCGTGGGAACGTACGGGAAAATCAAGCATTGTTTCGGATGCTGTAGTTTTTGCCCTTCATCGGTTTTCAAATCAGTTTAAACGCATTATGCGCAAAAATACAATACACGCGGCGCTCGGAAGCGACGAAGTAAAAACGGTACACCAAAATTACGGTTTAACGCATAGCATAGAATTTACGCTCGGTCCTTACGCAAAAGCGGGACTTTCGTTCGGAACGGAACTTTTTTTTGCAAAAGGTTTGTTTTCCGTAAAAAACACGGCAGGGTTAACGGGAAAACTAAGTTTTTAAGTTTTAACGAACGATTCGTTTATTGTTTATTGCAAGGGGGCAAAATAACCGCTTTCGTCCCGTCCAGAACGGTTAAGCATATAAGCTTCCACTTCCACCGGCAAAAACGCGCGTCCGAAATCGGTAGGCAAACTGGATATGTACGAAAAACGGTACAAAGCGCAGGGAAACGCGAGCACATCCTTTACCAAAGGTGCTATACCTTCAGGACGGAATACGTAATATTGTTTGCCGTCCGTTTGCTCTACCAGATAATTCAACTCAGGCGCAAGACTTTGGCGGTCGAGAGCAACGGTTAAAAAGCTTATACCGTTGTTGTTCAAATAAGCGGTTAAATCGGTTAAACCGTATTTGCCGAAAGCTTTTACTTTAGTTCCGCCTGCGCTCACATACACGATTGCACGCTTGGGTTCGGCGTTTATTAAATCGTTTGCCGCAAGGCGCACGGCTAAATCGACGGCGCATACCGCGCTTGCAGGCGTTTTTAAATTCTTTGCAGAAAACTTTTTCATCGCAGCCGGAGAGCCGCTGTATTCTGTTAAGGGAACTTGACCTGCGCCGATAATACGCAGCGTTCCTTTGTCGTTCATAGCGGCGGCGATTTCCCGGACGGCGGTATCGATATTTTGCGTTTGGCGCGCTGAATCGTAACTTCTATCTATAATTAAACTGATATCGCACACGGTATTTGCATTTGACTCGCCGATAAGTTTTTGCTCGGCGGCGGGACGCTTTTCTTCGGTGATTAAAAAATTAACGTCTTTTAAACCGACAATCGGCTGTCCGCTGCGGCTTTGAACGCGCACATCGAGGGTAATGCGCGGAAAATCGTCCGAGCGTATGCGATCCACTTGTACAAAAAAACCTCCGGCAAGGTCTGCTATGCGCGACAATACTACAATTTCGTTATTTTTAAAATCGGAAGCGATAATGTTTCCGTTTAAATCGGTGTCGGCGCAAGTAAGACGCACGGGAGCGTTACCCGTTCGCGCCAATTCGGTAATCGCGCCGCTTGAACGGTCTATAGCCAAAACCTTGTTTGTATCGGCAACGATAAGGTAGTTTTGGCTGACGCGCAATGCTTCCGGCTTTTTAAGCGTTTTGCGTTCAGTCAGCGTATTAAGAAAGTTACCCGACGTATCGTAAACGCTGACAGTACCCTCTACCGCATCCGCAACATACACCAAATCATCGGCAACGGCAATACCTGCAGGAGAAGCAAATTTGCCGAATGCAAACAAAGCTTCGCCGTCGGCATTAAACACCGAAACCCGTCCGTTGCCGTAATCGGTAACGTATATATTACCTGATGAATCTTGCGCTAAAAACTGCGGCCCGACAAATTGTCCCGTACCTCTTCCTTTGGAGCCTATGTATTTTATAAAGCGTCCGGAAGCGTCAAGCTGGCTGATTCTGTCGCCTGCGTATTCGCAAACAAGCAAATTACCCGAGCTTTGGCGCAAAATATCCATGGGTCGGTCGAAGCCGGTTAAAGAACCGCGCGTTCTGTTTATTATCAAACCGTTTACGTCGAAGTGTAAAAGTTCGTTTGTACCGTAAGCGATAACCCACAGCGAACCGTCTTCAAGCGGTAAAAGAGAAACCGGACGGCTAAAACGCAGTTCATCGTCTTTTTTACCGTTAAAAGAGCCGGCTTCGGTAAAGCGCAAAGCGGCGGATGCAAAAACGTTTTCGGTATTTTCGTTTATTAAAGTACGGGTATTTGCGGAGGCGGTACGCCGGCTTTGCACTGTTTCAATCTTATTTTGCAGCAATAAACCGCCGTAACCGTTATCGTAAGCTTGCTGCCACTGCTGAAGCGCCGCACCTTCAATACCGGAGCGGTAATAAGCTTTGCCGAGCCAGTCTAAAATAAGGTTTTCCGACGGCAAATAAGACAAAGCTTTTTCAAACTGTACCAGAGAATCGTTAAAAGCTCCGCGGTGCCATGCTTGAACGCCGCGCCGGAATTCTTCTGCCGCTTTGCCGCGCTCGGCTGCAGAAGCTGCAGTTGCCGCCCCCGATTGCTGAGCCGATAAAAAACCGGATGTAAGTGCGGCAAAAACAAAGAAAAAAAAGAGTATTGCGCGGCGGTTTTTACCGTTTAGCGTTTTAAGAACGTTCATCGTTTAAGCTCCCGCTCCGCCGTAGCGGCCGTATTCGCGTTTTATAGCCGCATCGCGGCACACGGTTTTATAATGTGTTTCTATTTCCGTACTGCGCTCGCCTTTATCTTTTGCCCGTTTTATATAGCTGCGCGCTTCCCGTAAAAGTCCCAGCTTGTAGTATACCCAGCCCAGCGAATCCAAAAAAGCGGGCGAATTGGGACGGATATCCACCGCTCGCTTACACAAAGATAAAGCACGCGTTAAATCTTTTCCTTCGCAAGCAAGCACATAGCCCAAACCGTTTAACGCGGTGGGACTGTTTGGGTTTAATTCGAGCGCGCGCTCATAGTGTTCGATAGTTTGTTCGGAATGTTTATGTTCCCATTCCACATAGGCGAGCGCCGCATGCACTTCAGCCGTTTGATAGCCTGCATCCAAAAGCTGGTTTAATTCCAAATCAGCCAAACGGGCTTTACCGGTAAGAGTGTATATAACTGCAAGGGCAAAACGGCATTGATTGACTCTTTCAAGGGGAGCCGAAGCGGTAACCACTTGTTCAAGGTATAAAATCGCTTCGTCATAATTGTGCAAGCGGGCATAGGTTAAGCCTATGTAATACGCCAGTTCAAAACCGCCGGCATTGTGTTCGCCGGTGTTTGCATCGGATGAGGGTAAAGACAAAAAAAGAGTTAACGCATCGGTATATTTACCGCAGCGGTACAGTTCAATACCGTCGCGCAATGTTTCCGCCATAATACCCTCCCGTTTTATTATAGCACAAAGTTTTTATACGGTAAATCCCAGTTTAGCCGCCTCGGTTTTACCGGCAAAACATATCGCCGCCGAAAAAATCTGCAGGAATTTCGGCTGTGCGCGCACCGCAAGGCTGCGACAACACACGGCTTATCGATATAAAGCCTTCTTGTACGGCGTTATAATCGTTGTCCGATTCGCGCGGCGTATTTATATCGCCGCCTTGAAAAAAGCTGTATACATGACCGTCGGGGGCGTCTATTAATTGCGCCGAATCATTATAATCACGGCGGGACGGCACAGTCATTTTCCAGCCCGCATAAGACGGGGCATCTTGTGCGTTTATATTTACAAACACATCGCGTTCGCACAAAGTTACCAGCTTTTCCAAATTGTCGCACACAAAACGGGCAAGCGGATCGTAATTCCACTCTCCCGTATCCGATTCTAAACTGACGGCAATACCGGGTATACCGTGTAAAGACGCTTGGCGCGCTCCGGCTGCCGTGCCCGAATACAAAATATCGGTTCCGATATTCGCTCCGCGGTTTATGCCGGCAATTACCGCATCGGGAGTTTTGCCCATAAGCTTTTTAGTTCCCACATCAGTACAATTTGCCGGAAGCCCCGAACATTTGAACATTCGCTCACCCATTTTTTTTATACGCAGCGGTTCGGACATGGTAAAACCGTGCGAAACGCCGGAGCGGTCCCTATCGGGGGCAACCACCCACACTTCATGCACACAAGCAAGCGTTTTTGCCAAAACTTCCAAACCCGCAGCACCGTATCCGTCGTCATTAGTCAATAAAACAACCATCGTTTTCCTTTTATCCTTTAGCAAGCTAAGCTTTTAACACGGCGGCGGCGCCTGCAGGTTTTACTTCGTAGCACACCGGATGAAAGCCGAATATGCGCTCATATTCGCTCATCTTTTTTTTGTACGATTCCACATCGGATGTTTTGAGTACCGTATACAAACAACGCCCGAAACCTTTGCCCGTTATGCGCGAACATGCGGTCGGCTTACGCGATGTGGTTACTTCAAATTCCAATACGCGTTTTACCAGCCAATCGATTTCCGGACACGATATGGTATATAAATCGCGCATAGCTTCGTGCGATTTGTTTACAGCTCGCGCAAATAAAGAAAAGTCTCCGCTGCGCATTCCTTCTGCGGCATCCATAACCGAATGGTGTTCTTTCATAATGCACTGCAAACGCCGCCTTGTTTCTTCGCTTAAACCGCAAAAGATATCGTTTATTTCCACATCGGAATCTTCGTATACCCAAAATCCTTTTTTTTGAATTTTCAGTTCAGCCATCAATATAAAGTTTTCCGCCGTGCGCAGCGTTTCTTCGTCCCATACGGAAATACGCGGCACACGGGCGTCGGTAAGTAAAACCGAATATCCGTCGAATTTAAACGGAACCGTTGTATGCATATTTTTTGCATGGTCGGTAAGCAAACAAGTATCTTTTTGAGCGTACAGTGCAGCATATAAATCGGCAATATAGTTTCCGGTATTCAAAAAGAATTTATTGCCCCGTTCCAAAACCTGTAAAATCTGCGCGTCGGAGCACGGATGGTGAAACAGCTGTTTGCACACAAGGGCGGTAGCAACTTTCATAGCCGTCGTTATACCGAACCCTGCCGACGGGAGTATTTCGGTATAAATGGTAACATTCATGCCTTTACAGGCAAAACCGCAAGAATTAAAGCCGTCGATAACCGCTTTAAGCGTATTTGCCCAACGGTCTTCGCGGCGGAATTTTAAAGTGGACACATTGCCGCGTTTTCTTTCGTTTACTTGATAAAAGAAAAAACGCAAAGAAGAATCTTTTCGCGCAGAAGCTGCAATATATACGGGTAAATCAACCGCCATAGATAAAGTTTTATCTTTAAAATACCACGTGTGTTCTCCGAGTAAGTGAAAACGCCCCGGAGCTGAAACGATGACATCGGGTTCAGTATCATATTCTTTTTTGTGAATCTCAACTAACCGTTCCATACTTTTAAAATTACCGCCCTGTTCTTATATTGATTTTTCAAAATAAAATCAGTTATGATAATAATATAATGAAAGGATTTGTACAAGTTTTTTACGTTATTTTTTCGTCAATAATGATGGCTTTGGCCATTCAAAACGAGATTTTACCGTTCGGATCCCCACTTTTGGGGCTTTTTTCTTTGGTTCCGCTGTATATGGCGCTGTCGTGCTGTTCCGGTTTTAAAAAAGCGGGGCTGCTTATTTCGCTTCACATATTGCTCGTTCACGTGCTTTCAAGCTTTTGGCTGGGGTATTTTAAAGACTTTGCCGTGTTTACACTGGGCGCTACGGCGGCAACATATGCCGTGTTCGGCTACTATGCCGGCGGCTTGTTTTTTATGCCTTTTTATATAACGCGTACAAACGCTTTGGCAGAAAAGTCCGGTTTACGCAGATACAATATACCGTTTAGGATTTTATCGTTTAGCTTGTTATGGACTGTGTACGAATGGGTAAAATCGATCGGTTTTTTAGCTTATCCGTGGGGCACGCTGACTATGAGCGCATGGCGTTGGCATTTGATTACGCAAATTGTAGACATTTTCGGAACGCGCGGCATAAGTTTTTTGTTTTCGTTTTTTAGCGCACTTGTCGGCGAAGGTTTATTATTGCTTGAACGCGCAGATTTTACCGGCACAGCAAAAAATAAAACAATGTCTGCAAAACCGTACCGCTTATACGCATACACTCCGTACACATATACTGCCGCGCTGTGCGCAATCCTTTTTACCGCAAGCACTTTATATGGAATATATCAATATGCTAAAAAAAGAGAGCCGGTAAAAATTGTGCGCACGGTTTTGGTACAAAAAAACTCGGACGCGTGGCTTATAGGCGATCCGGACACGCCCGTTTTAACGGCGCAAGAACTTACGCTGCAGCAAACGCAAAACGCAGCGCGCAAACCCGATGTAGTTATATGGAGCGAAAACGATTTAACCTATCCGCTGCCGAATGCGTACCGGTATTACACATATTCTCCGAAGCAAAACCCGCTTGTTCCGTTTATCGAACAAACGGGGGTTCCGTTTATTATCGGCGGACCTGTAGAATTGGAGCACAAAGAAAACGCAGCGAATGCGTTGCGTGAGTTTAACAATTCTGCCCTGTACTTCGATAAAAACGGTACGTGGGTTGATTTTTACGGAAAAATTCATCTAGTACCCTTTGCCGAAGTCATTCCCTATGCAGACAAAGAATGGGTGCGCAACAGCATGCAAACCCTCGTCGGTTTTTCAAGCGGATGGACATCGGGAAAATTTTACACTTTGTTCGACATTCCGCTTGAAAACGGTTCGGTAAAAGTAAGTACCCCTGTGTGTTTTGAAGACGCTTTTCCGTCCGTGTGCCGGCATCTTTTTTTTGCCGGAAGCGAAGCGTTTTACAATATCACCGAAGATTCGTGGTCTCGCACCAAATCGGCAGAATTGCAGCACTATGTAATCGCTTCTTTTCGCGCACAAGAGTTTAGAACCGTTTTAGTGCGCAGCACCAATTCGGGCTTTTCGAGCGTAACCGATCCTGCCGGGCGCATATTGTACAGTTTACCGCTTTTTAAAAGCACATCCGGCACTTTTGACGTTCCGATTTATAAACGCACAATAACCGCATACGCCCGCTTTGGCGATTGGTTTCCCGCCTCACTGTTTGTTATATGGATACTCTTTTACAGTGTTTTTTTTATAAAACATAGGCACAATGGATTTAAATGATCACATCTGGCACGTAGGCATATACTTGACACATGTGCTTTTAATTGTTAACCTGTAATACATAAAGGTTAACAATTAAACAAACAGGAGTATGGTATGAATTCGGCACAAAAAAACAAAAACTTGTTGTTATCGGTTTTTACGGCATTGTTTGCTGCCCTCATTGCAGTCAGCGGTTTTATTTCCGTTCCCCTTCCCGGAACTCCGGTTCCGATTGTTTTACAAAACATGATGCCCGTTTTAGCAGGCGCTTTGCTGGGCGGCATACAGGGAGCAGGAGCGACCGGTTTGTTTTTGCTTGCGGGCATACTCGGCTTACCCGTTTTTTCCGGCGGCAGAAGCGGTCTTGCCCATCTTTTAGGTCCTACCGGCGGATTTTGTATAGGCTATTTTATTGCCGCCGGGGCAACAGGTTTTTATATCGGCAAACCGTCGCTTAATCAAAAAACAAGCATCGTTAAAATAATCGGCGGGTGTATATTGGGTTTTGTGCTGATATACATTCCCGGTTTGGCTCAGTTTATAAAAGTTACGCATAAAAGTTTAACCGAAGCGCTTGCTTTAGCGTGCATCCCCTATTTACCCGGCGATGCCGTAAAAGCGGCTTTAACGGTTATATTGGCGGTAAAATTACGCCCCGTTACCGCACGCTATTTACAATCAAACAGCGTCCCTGTCGATGAGCGCTCCTAACGCTAACGCGCGATCGGTTATCGAGTTAACCGGCGTTACCAAGCGCTTTATTAAAACCGGCACGGAAACGCTTGCGCACACAAGAGCGGACACGGATACAAGTGCGCGGCGGAACATGCAAAAACAGCCCGCTGCGGACGCACGTTACTTTACCGCTTTGGATAACATAACGCTGAACATATACGAAAACACTTGTACAATTATCGGCGGTGCAAACGGTTCGGGAAAAAGTTTATTGATGTTTATTATTGCAGGTTTTACCGAACCGACTTTAGGCACTGTGGTTTGCCGCGAAAAATGCGGTTTAATATTTCAAGACGCCGACACGCAAATACTCGGAGAAACTCCCGAAGAAGACATTTTATTCGGCTTAAAAAATTTAAAAATTCCTAAAGACCAAAGAGAACAACGCCTTTCAGACGCGCTACAAAAAACGGGCTTATGGGAAAAACGCCGCTTTCCCGCGCGGTTTTTATCGGGCGGAGAAAAACGCCGCCTTGCCGCCGCCGCCGTTTTGGCAATGGATTGCCCTATAGTAATCTTTGACGAACCTTATGCCAATTTGGATTATTCGGGAGTGGTACAAGTAAACGCATTAATACAAACTTTAAAAAAAGAAAAACGCACCGTACTGCTTTTAACGCACGAATTGGAAAAATGCTACGCTTTAGCCGATCGTTTTATGGTGCTGCACCGCGGTAAACAAGTGTTCGACGGCGATCCGGAAAAAGGTTTGCGCTGCAAGCTGGAACAATGGAATATCCGCAATCCCTTGTGCGCTTATACCAAAAAGGAAGATTTACTGTGGATGTAAAACCTTTGTTTTCTTACCGTCAAGGCACAAGCATATTGCACAAAATGCCGGCGCTGCTTAAAATTCCGTTGCTGTTTATCTTAAACGCACTTGTCTTTTTTTTGCCCACCGCATACTACGTATCTTATGCCCTTGTGTGTACGGTATGCGCGCGCTATGCGGGTTTTTCTTTTAAACAACAGTTGTACGACCTTAAACCCGTTGCAGGTTATGCCCTGCTTCTTTTGTGCGCACACGCCCTTTCTGAAGCATTGGGCACACCGGGCGACATCGGAGCTTTGGGAGCATTTGTTTTAAAATTGATATGTGCGGTGCAAACTACTTCTTTATTTTTTAACACCACCACTTCTTTGGAATTAAAACAAGCCTTGGAAAAAATTTTACCCAAAACCGCAGCAATTTCTTTTACTTTGTTTTTAGTTTTTATTCCCTTATTGTTTTCGGTATGGGCACAAGCGCAAAGGGCATGGAAAGCACGCGCAGGCAAAAACGGGATCAAAAAACTGTTTGTGCTGCTTCCCGTTTTTATTTCACTTTCGTTTTATAAAGCGCAAAACCTTTTTTATTCTCTTCAAAACCGCAGCTAAAAATTATATTTTTTTATTTTTTTTTATTAAAACCGCTTGCACTAATAGATATAGTGGTGTATAATGCTCGAGAACGCTACATACAGGAAGTAAAGCTTTCCCGTACAGAGTATACGTTTCACTTACCGTTAGTAAAAAATAGGGGGAAAAACGCGTGCGCTGTCCGTACTGCGGAAAACTCGATGACAAAGTGCTCGAATCGCGGACGATGGCAAACGGCGAAAGTATACGCCGCAGACGTGAATGTTTAAGCTGCGGTTACCGTTTTACCAGTTACGAACACATAGAAGAAAAACCTTTTATGGTAATAAAAAAGGACGGCAAAAGACAGCCGTTCGATAGAACAAAACTGGAAAAGGGAATCGAACGCGCTTTGGAAAAACGGCCGGTATCCACTGCGGATTTGGAAAATATCGTAGCCGATATCGAAAACAAAGCTGTTATGAAAGGAAAAGGAGCGCGAGAGATTTCCACACAAGAGTTGGGCAATTTAGTGTTGGAAACATTGCACAAAATCGATAAAGTCGCCTATATCCGTTTTGCTTCGGTGTATCGGCACTTTGAAAACTTGGAAGAGTTTATAACCGAAGTAAATAAGTTGGGAGGAAGGAAATGAACGGGCAAGACGGCTCCGTCAAACAAACGGTGTTCCCCGAATGGAAAAGCTTTTTGGGGACACAAAAAGAAGAAAAGACGGCTATGTTCATCAAGCATGTAGTAAAACGGTCGGGGGAAATCGGGGATTACGACCGTTCCAAAATCAGTACGGCAATTGGGAAAGCCGTAGAGTCGGTTGAAAAACGCGCAAATCCGGATAAAGCCGAACAATTAACCGACAAAGTTGAAGAAAAACTGCGCGCGCTTATGGCAGGCAGGCACGAACATTCCATTCCCGCCATTGAAGAAATTCAAGACATTGTGGAAACCGTGCTGATAGAACAAAACGAAGTGCAAATTGCCAAAGCGTACATTTTGTACCGCGCAAAACACGAAGCTATCCGCGACGCTAAAAGTTTAATGCTCGACATCAATGCAACGATGGACGGCTATTTGGAACAATCCGATTGGCGCGTAAACGAAAACGCTAACGTTAATTTTTCGCTGGGCGGTTTGATTTTACACAACTCCGGTACGATTACAGCAAACTATTGGCTTAAAAACATATATTCGCAAGAAGTTGCGCAAGCGCACAGAACGGCGGCGTTTCATATTCACGATTTATCGATGTTTTCCGGTTATTGCGCCGGCTGGTCGATCCGCCAATTGGTAGCCGAAGGCTTGGGCGGCGTTCCCGACAAAATCACTTCAACTCCGGCAAAACACTTGTCAACGCTTATTCAGCAAATTGTAAACTTCTTGGGTATAATGCAAAACGAATGGGCAGGAGCACAAGCGTTCAGTTCTTTCGACACCTATTTAGCGCCCTTTGTAAAAAAAGACAATATGAGCGAAAAAGAAGTACGCCAGTGCATACAAAGTTTTATTTACGGAGTTAATACTCCCAGCCGCTGGGGAAGCCAAGCGCCCTTTACAAACATTACCTTAGATTGGACAGTGCCCGAAGACATGAGAGCAAAAAAAGCCGTTGTCGGCGGACAGGAAACCGATTTTACTTACGGCGATTGTCAAAAAGAAATGGATATCATCAATAAAGTGTTTATTGAACTGATGATAGCAGGAGATGCCGCCGGACGCGGTTTTCAATACCCCATTCCGACTTACAATATTACCAAAGATTTCGATTGGGACGGTGAAAACGCACGTTTGCTTTTTGAAATGACTGCCCAATACGGTACTCCGTATTTTCAAAACTTTGTTAATTCCGATTTAAATCCGGGCGATGTGCGCTCCATGTGCTGCCGCCTTCAGCTGGACAAACGCGAACTGCGCAAACGCGGCGGCGGTTTGTTCGGTTCGGACGAATTTACCGGTTCTTTGGGAGTGGTAACTATAAACTTACCCCAAATCGGTTATTTAGCGCACACAAAAGAACAGTTTTTTGCCCGCTTAAACTACCTTATGGATTTAGCAAAAGAAAGTCTTTGTGCAAAGCGCAAAGTAATTCAGCATTTGCTCGACGGCGGGCTGTTCCCGTACACCAAACGCTATCTTTCTACACTGAACAATCACTTTAACACCATCGGTTTGTGCGGCATGAACGAATGCTGTTTAAACTTTTTGGGAGTAGATATCGTTAACCCCAAAGGAAAAGCCTTTGCCGAAGAAATACTGCTGCACATGAGACAGCGTTTAGCCGATTATCAGGAAAAAACGGGTGAATTGTTTAACTTGGAAGCAACACCTGCCGAAAGCACATCGTACCGCCTTGCAAGCCACGACAAAGCCCAGTATCCGGATATCATTACTTCCGGAGAAAAAGCGCCCTACTACACCAATTCGTCGCAGCTTCCCGTCGATTATACCAACGACATATTTGAAGCGATGGATCACCAAGAAAGTTTGCAAACAAAGTATACGGGCGGAACCGTTTTTCATACCTTTATGGGAGAAGCGATTAAAGATTGGCGTTCGTGCCGCGATTTAGTACGCACGGTAACTAAAAACTACCGTATTCCGTATATCACCGTTTCGCCTATATATTCGGTGTGCAAAAACCACGGGTATTTGAACGGCGAAATATTTGAATGCCCGAAATGCAAAGCGGAAAAAGAAAACGAGCTGCGCTTAAAATTGCAAGAACTTGAAAAAGAAAAACAAGCGGCTTTAGAGCTGCAAAACGGCGCCGAAAAAGCCGAAGCGGCAGCTTCCTTTTAAGACGGCAGCCGATATTATCGATATTATATATAGAGGAGAAATATATGAGTACGGTAAGACCTATAGCTCAAATTGAGCAAGACATAGCTCAAATAAAAGAAGAGCTTAAAAGCGTGCGCGGAACGGAAACGGAAGTGTATTCAAGAATCGTCGGATACTACCGCTCGGTGCGCAATTGGAACAAAGGAAAGCGCGATGAATACAATCAGCGCAAACAGTTTGTAATCGGTACAAACAATACTCATGCCGCTTCCGGCTGCAGCCAAATAATCGGCAGCGAAAGCAGCGAATGTGCCGAATCGTCCCAAGTACAAAACGGAAACGCCGTACCGAACGGTACTTTAAACGGCGCTGCCGTTTCCTATGAATTTTTCGGCAAAACGACTTGCCCTAATTGTCCCCCGGTAAAAAATTACTTAGCCGGAAGCGGCGTAAACGGAATTTTTGTAGACGTGGATACCGCCGAAGGGCTTGCACGCGCATGCGAAATGGGAGTCCGCGCAGCCCCTACGGTTATTTTATTTAACGAAAACGGCGAAGAAGCCGGCCGCGCATACAATGTAAACGAACTTTCCGCAATACTTGAGCCGGCAGCCGAACACGTAGCCTAACTCAACACTATGCTTTGCGGCGCGCTGATAAAGACAACTCTTGCCGACTATCCCGGCAAAGTTGCCTGCGCGTGGTTTTTAACCGGCTGCAGTTTACGCTGTCCCTACTGTTACAACGGAGATTTGGTTTTTAACCGTTTGCCGCCTGAAAATTCGTATACCGAACAGCAAGTGTTTGAACACTTACAAAAACGGTGCAACGTTCTTTCAGGATTTGTTATTTCAGGCGGCGAAGCGCTGCTACACGATGAAATCGGCAGCATTATAGAAAAAGCAAAGAAAATCGGGTATGCCGTAAAGCTCGACACAAACGGCATGCACCCCGATAAATTGGAAAAACTATTCGAAAAAACCGAAACAACCCCCGATTTTATTGCACTTGATATAAAAACATCCGCGCAGCGCTACAGCCTTTTAGGTTCCGGCACGGAAGTAAACAATGCACAAAAATCCTTAAAACGCTGCATTGAATTGTGCCGCCGCTTAAGCAGCACGTGTGTTGAATACAGAACGGTATTGGTGCCGCCTTTAGTTAAAAAAGACGATATAAAAAATATAGCATCCTTACTGCCTCAAAACGCTTTGTGGCGCTTTGCTGCCTTCCGTGCCGAAAACTGTATAAACCCTGCGTATAACGACATTGTCCCCTACAGCGAAAGCGAAATGCAGGATATTGTCCGTTATGCGCAAAACTTTATACCGGATTCAATTTTACGTTAATTTTTTTATTGTTTTATCGAAGCGTAATATTTTGCCATTTCTTTGTCGGTTATCAATATGTGGTC
The DNA here is from genome assembly GCA_000468055.1 of Treponema lecithinolyticum ATCC 700332. Lineage (GTDB taxonomy): Bacteria > Spirochaetota > Spirochaetia > Treponematales > Treponemataceae > Treponema_C > Treponema_C lecithinolyticum. Next base: position 208,449 of record KI260569.1, read on the forward strand.
GAACAGCCAGTCACGCAAAAAACGTACAAATGCGTTGGGCACAAATTGTTTACCGCTCGTATATGCATTTATTGAAGTTAAAATCGTTTTTACAAAGTCTTCGTGTTTTTGTTTATGTTCTTTAAATTTGGGATAGCGTATCCCTTCCATTATTTTTTCTTCATCCCGAAAGTGAACCATAACGTATTCAACCAATTCTTTCATTACATCTTTAAATTTTTGATCAAGTTCGTCGCGTTCCCCTATACAGGCATTATATAATTCATTCGTTAAATCAACCAAATGTCTGTGCTGTTTGTCGACTATTTCAATTCCGACTTCGTAGCTCGAATCCCAAGTAATAAAATTAGCCATTGTGTGCTCCTTATTAAAAGCGTGAAATCTATTATATCCAAAAAAGGCAAAAAAAGCTATAGCTTTTTCCTCCGTTCATTGCTATACTGTGTCGTACAAAACTTAAACATATTTAAGGAGACATTCCTTTATGAAACCTACTTTATTGGTTTTGGCTGCGGGACTCGGCAGCCGGTACGGCGGTGTAAAACAAATCGACTCGGTAGGAGAACACGGCGAAACCTTGCTCGACTTTGCCACCTACGATGCAAAACAGTGCGGGTTTGAACGCGTAGTATACATCATCCGCAAAGACATAGAAAAAGATTTTAGGGCGCGTCTTTTTGACCGCATTGCCAAAAATTTCAACGCCGAGTACGTTTTTCAAAACCCGGACTCGCTGTTTACAAGCGAACAGCTTGCAAAAATTTCTCCTACACGCAAAAAACCTTGGGGAACAATACACGCGGTATTGTGTGCCGAAAACGCCGTTCACGCTCCCTTTGCGGTTATCAATGCCGACGATTACTACGGGCGCGAAGCTCTCCGGCTTATTCATGCACACTTGAGCGCTTCGGAAGAAAACTCAACCGAACACGCAATGGTCGGCTACGTACTCGAAAACACGATGAGCCGCTCCGGTACGGTTTCGCGCGGTATTTGTGTTGTAGAAAACGGATACTTGAGTTCAATGAGAGAAAACACAAAAATAGGCTATCAGGGGAACACCATCGTTAGCGAACTTCCGGAAGGCTCGGTTGTTTTAACGGGAAAAGAATGGGTATCAATGAATTTGTTCGGCTTTACAAAAAAAGCTTTTGAAGGTTTTCATACCTATTGGGATGATTTTATAAGCAAAAACAATAGTGAAGAAAAAGCCGAAGCTTTACTCCCCGCAGCTGCAAGCGACATTGTTTTGCAAGGAAAAGGCAAAATTAAATTTTACTCTTCGCCGGAAAAATGGTTCGGTATGACATATCCGGAAGATAGAGCGATAGTAAAAACCGAAATTGCCGCAAAGATTGCAGCGGGGTACTACCCTGCCGAACTGTGGGAAAAAGTTTAATCCTCATGTTTAAAACAAAAGCTTTTATTTCCGAAAGGGTTTGGGGCTATGAACGCTGGATTGTGTCGGTACATCCTGCAGGACAGGCGAGCGTAGATGAGACAACCGAATTTATCGGCGGCAAAAATCTTTCGTCAGTCATCGGCGCCTCTTATCCGCTGTTAATAAAACTCATTCAAGCAAATGAAATACTGTCCGTGCAAGTGCACCCCGACGACGATTACGCGCGCATTCACGAAAACAGCGCAGGTAAAACCGAATGCTGGTATATTTTGGATGCCGAACCCGGAGCTTCTCTTATATACGGTTTGAACGGCGAATACAGCCGAGAAGAACTGCGGCATGCAATCGAAAATAATTCGCTCGACAGTTATTTGCAAAGTGTTCCGGTTACAAAAGGAGACTTTGTTTTTATTCCGGCAGGAACGGTACACGCCATAAAAGGCGGGCTTAGGCTTTTGGAAATTCAAGAATCGAGCGATATAACTTACCGCCTTTACGATTGGGGGCGCGCTCGCGAAGTGCATGTCGAAAAAGGTTTGGATGTTATAAAACCCGAATGCAACAAACGCGTTTTTTCTTTTGCACCCTTTGCAGGACGTTTTACCTGCCCGTATTTTACGCTCGAAAAAAAAGACTATACGGTAAAAGGACACATTTGCTTTGCAAAAGAATTGACGAGAGAACAAGCGAGCGCTTTCGATACCCCGGCTGCAAAATCCGGCTGGGCATGTTTGGTTATATTGTCGGGTTCGGGCACGCTCGAATCAAACGGCGGTGAATCGTTTAAGGTGCAAGCCGAAGACTGTATTTTGCTGCGCACGGAAGAAAAAATCACCGTAACGCCCGATTCGCATTCCGCCCTGTCTATAATGGAGATCGGCTGACATGATTTTTGCCCTCGTGCCGTATATTTTACAGCTTGCGCTGATTATTCACTGCATAAAAACGAACAAGCCTTTTTACTGGATTTATCTGATTATTTTTATTCCGTACGTCGGGGGCGTCGCCTATCTTTTGGTTGAACTTTTGCCCGCGCTTTTAAACAGCCGCCAATTGCGGCAAACGGGACAAAGCATTGTGCGTACCTTCAATCCGTCTGTTACGATAAAAAAATTGGAAGATCAGCTTGAAAATCAAGATACTGTAAGCAACCGCACCGCTCTTGCCCAAGCTTATATTGAAGCGCAGCAGTATGACAAAGCCGTGCCGCTTTTACGCTCTTGCTTAAGCGGTCCCTTTGCCGACGACAGAGCCACCCTTTTATTGCTCGCCCAAGCGCTTTTTGCCGACGGACAAACTGCCGACAACACACAGACAGCGGACGGCGACGGCGTACAAAGAACAGACACCGATAATACAAATAATCAAAGCAGTGCCGGACAAAGTGCATCCGGCACCCGCGAAGCTGCCGAGATTTTGCAAAAGCTGCAAAAAGAACAGCCGTTTTCGTCTTTAAGCGACAAACTGCTGAACGTGCGAGTTCGCTCTTCGCTGTGTGCCCAGCCGTTAACCGAAGAATTCGAGCGGCTGTGGCAAGAAAGCAAGAATTTTGAAGCGGCTTTTTACTATATACAAGCGCTTGCACAAAGCGGCGAAAACGAAAAAGCACAAAACGTACTTGAAGAAATGCACAAAATTCTTAAAACGTACAAAAACTTCAGCCGTTCAATCGGTTCCGAATGGCTACGCAAAGCGCGGACATTGGTATAAGCAATACCCGCGACCGCAGGAATTTACACTCACCGGCAGTTTTTTTAGCCTAATCCTCGCCGGAAGCAACTGTAATAAATTCTTTTGCGGCGGCAATAACTTCGTCGGCGATTTTACCGCTTATGGGGTCATAGTGGTCGAACGAAGTTTCGAAGCTGCCCGTACCGCTGGTCATCGAGCGTAAATCGATAGCATACTTTAAAAGTTCGGCTTGCGGTACTTGCGCACGGATTTCTTCTATACCACCGCCGATAGGTGTTTGTCCTAAAATACGACCGCGTTTTGAAGATAAATCCGACATAATATCGCCCAAATACTTTGATTCCACCCAAACGGTTATATTCATAATCGGTTCAAGTAAAATAGGACCGGCTGCCCTCATTGCGTCGCGGAATGCGTTGCGCGCGGCAATTTTAAAAGCCAATTCCGAAGAATCTACCGGGTGTTCTTTTCCGTCAAGAACAGTTGTTTCCACATCCGTAACGGGGTATCCGGCTAAAACACCGTGTTCCATAGCTTCTTTTACACCCTTTTCAACGCCCGGAATATAGCTTTTGGATATGGCACCGCCGAATACGGCGTTTGTAAATTTATACGTTCCGCCGCGCGCCAAAGCTTGTACTGACAGCACAACGCGCGCATATTGACCGTGTCCGCCGGATTGTTTTTTGTGCGTGTATTCAGCTTGCGCTTTTCGCTGCACCGTTTCGCGGTAGGCAACGCGCGGCACGGCTGTTTCTATATTGATTTTTGTTTGACTTTTGATTTTATCGAGCGTAATATTGATGTGCAGCTCGCCCATGCCCGAAACGACATTTTGCTTTGTTTCCGGATTGTATTTATAAAAAAGCGTTCTGTCGTCTTCGGCAATGCGGGCAAGCATTTCGCTCATCTTGTCTTCGTCGCGTTTTTCTTTTGCCGAAACCGCCATTGAATACACCGGCTCAGGATGGCGAAGGCGCACAAAAGGCAATGTATCCGAAGCGGCGGCAAGGGTATCGCCGGTACGGGTAAAAGACAGTTTTGCGGCAATGCCTATGTCGCCTGCGCACAGCGCTTTTACCTCTTCCAGCTTTTTGCCCAAACAGCGGTACAATTTGCCGACCTTTTCTTTACGCTTTTCCCTTATATTGTACACTTCGGTATCTGCATTCAACGTTCCGTTTATTACCTTTATATACGACAAGCGGCCGGAAAACTGATCGCTTGCGGTTTTAACCACCAAAGCGCTCATTGTTCCGTCAGAAGAAATCTTTACTGCAGCCGTTTTACCGTCGGTGCCGGCGGCGGTTTCCAAAGCGTGTTCGGGATCCGGTGCAATTTCTGTAATAAAGTCCATCAGCGGCACAAAACCGGAACTTTGTATAGTGCTTCCTGCAAAGGCGGGCACTACTCTATTGTTTTGCACGGCTATTTTAAGACCGCGCTCTATTTCTTCGTTTGTTAATTCACCGTCATCTATAAATTTAACCAATAAATCGTCATCGCCTTCGGCGGCAGCTCCTGCAAGCACGGCACGCGCATTTTCGTAATCTGCCTTATACGCATCCGGAATCTCCGAAGCGCTTTCTTTTTGCCCCGCAGCGGGAACAAGGTATGCCTTTCCCTGCAGTACGTCGATAACACCTTTATAGGATGCGCCCTTGCCGATCGGAATCGTAACGGGGCACACTTCGACTTTAAACTTTTCACGGATATCTTTTAAAACGGCAGCCATATCGGTTCTGTCTTCTTCGCAGCGGTTGATAAAAATCATGCGGGGCTTATTGCGCCGGTCAAGATCCCGCCACAGTTTAACCGTTTCTATTTGTGCACCGCTTCTTCCGTCTATGAGCATAAGAGCCGATTCGGTCGAGCGGAACGCCGCGATAACTTCGCCTGCAAAATCCGAAGAACCGGGCGTATCCCACACGTTTATATTGATATTTTTCCATGTAATATGAGCAAGGGACGCGTATATCGAAATCTTCCGCTCGATTTCTTCGGGAGAATTGTCGCTGACCGTCTTTCCCGATTCCGTGCTTTCCGGCTTGGAAATGCTTGAGCCTGCATAGAGCAAGTGTTCAAAAAAGGTGGTTTTTCCGGTTTGGCCGTGCCCGGCAAGGGTAATATTGCGAATTTGACTCGTTGTAAAATCCATGAGAACGCTCCTTTATTCCTATTCCTTATTCTTTCAATGATAAGGCGTGAAAAAGGATATTGTCAAGTAAAAAATATCAATTGCTTGACAAGCTTCTCAAAAAAGTTATAACTTTATTCTCTACATCGCTTTCTTTAGTAGATATTCTTGTAAAAGGTAGTCCGATAACTGCAAATATACGATCTTTTTTCGTATCGCGTTCGGCTTGTTTTGTTCCTCTTTTATGAAATGAATATCCATCCAGTTCTATTGCACAAACGAATTGCTTTGTCAATTTTTTATAAATTAAAAAATCCGTATGTGTAAGTTTATTGAGAACATAAGCCTTTTCTTCCCGCGTCAACAAACACAAAGAGTCAGTCTTTATCAATTCACGAAGAGGCATTTCGAAAATAACATCGAGATGTGAAAACTCGTTTTTTTTACAAATATTTTTTAATACATAATATGCGATGTTTTCGGAAGGATATTTTGAAATATTTTCGATATTTTTAAGTAATTCAAGCCGTTGTTCGGTATATTGTTTATAAAGATAATCAAAGACAGATACAATGTTACTTTGCCGGATTGTAAAATTGTTGTATTCAATATATTTTATTAAATCCATAATATTGGTATTTTCGCTTTGTTCATTACCGGACAATACAATATACAAGCGTTTTTTTGCTCGAGAAATCGCAACATTCAATAATTTTGTGTCATCGCTAAAATCGGTTATTTCATTATCAACGGTAGAAATAATTATAGTATCTTTTTCTCTTCCTTGAAATTTATGTACGGTATCTCCTTCAATAGTATCAATATCCGTATTAATATGCTCCGTTTGGTTTCTATAAGGTGCGATAATCCCTATATCATCTCTATTAATATGTTGTAATTCAGGCAATATTTCATTTTTAATAACATCGATTTGACGCTGATTGTATCTGTCCGTACAATGGTTTCCGGGAACGGTTTTTATAGCTTTAAGTACGTCCTGCTCTCCTTTATCTTCAGTCATTATTAAAAGCTGATTATTATAAAATTTTTGATTACAAAAATTAATAATTTTCGGATGACAACGATAATGTTCCCTAAGTAAAGTTTGCGGCACATCAGGAATAATTCGTTCAACGGATTCCAAAAAGCTGTGGTCGAACCTATATCCTTCATTAAGTGAATATGAATTGAAGATGGTGTCGGTTTGCTTTTTTATAAAGTCGTTAACGACATTCGGTAATTGCATTTTATCTCCGACAATAACGGCATTTTTTGCACAAGATAATGCAATTGCTCCGGTTACAATATCGACTTGGCTTGCTTCATCTATGATTAAATAGTCGTATAAAACAGTATTATTATAATATGGTAAGCAATTTCTTGCTGAAAAGGTAGTACTTAGCACTATAGGGTATTCATATTGAAATTGTTTAAAGTTATTTTGAAAATCGGCAGCAGAAAAAATTTTGCGATTATCTTTGCAGTATTTTTTATATATATAATTCTGTAAATACTTTAATGAGTCGGTATATACATCTTTGAGAGAGAATTCATCACAAAACTTTTCTTTAATTTCTAATTCTTCGGTTAATTCGGATCGTTTTTGCACATAATATATTTCTTTTAACAAAACAATCACCGCCGTTACATCGGTATTCCAGAATTTTAGGTTGCCTATTCTATATTTTAAGAAAAGTTCCAATTTAAATAAAATAAAGAACGGGATTTCTCCGGATAAATACTTTTGAATACGCTGCCATAAAGTTATAATTGTATTTGAACTTAGTTTTTTTATTTTCAAATTCTTATAAATATTCAAAGTAGAATTATGCAAAGCAAAATATTCTTTTTCCGTCTTAATTTGAGATAATTCACTTTTTATTTCGGAAATACGTTCTTGGAAGTCATAAAGCTTTCGCAACTTTATACATTCATTATAGATAAGATCGGCAGAAGGTATTTGTTCATCTTTAAAATCCCAACAGTGTAATTTTTCCGGATATTTACCGTTTTGCGATTTGAAAAAACTATCCGCATTTTCTTTTTTTCCAAGACTTGCACATATAAAATCCAATCCATTTTGTTCTGCCGACAATTTATCTAATATATTTGCCGTCGCAGCATTATTATTGGAAACAACTAATACGGTTTTATTTTTTATCAATAAATTTGCAATAATATTCAATATTGTTTGTGTTTTGCCCGTTCCCGGAGGTCCTTGAATAATACTTAAAGAATTTTCCAAAGCATTTTGTACCGCAGTATACTGACTGTTATTACAGCCGAAAGGAAAAATTAAACTATTGGGTTTATATTTTTTTAAACGGACAGATCCAGGATTTAGATAAGAAGATAAAACAGTTTTATCTTCTATAAAATTGATTTTTTCAAAATATTTTTTAAGAAGGTTTTGCCCCTCTTCATTTTCCAGGCCGCAGCATTGAGCTATTTCTTTAAGATATGTAAAAACAGAAAAAGAATTTTTACTCTGTAAGCAATTTGTAATAATTTTGACATTATTTTTTTTATATGTATAGACACCTTCGGATCCTATAAATCGGATTTCATATAATCCGTTTTTTTCGTTAAAAAAAATACTATCTATATTTTGAGTTTTATCTTTTTGTATACCGTCTTTACCGATTAAAAAGATCTTTTTTCCTTCAGTACTCATTATAGGTTTATTATAAATTTTAATTTTATATAAAACACGATAAAAAAACACTGTGCAGAAAATATTCGGTTTTTCATACACAGTGTTTTCCAATATTGCCGCTATTATTGCCTCAATCCGTTACTGCCGCGGCGGTTTCCAGTGCGATTTCCATCATTTGTTTAAACGTAAGTTGGCGTTCTTCGGAAGATGTTGTTTCTCCGGTTGCGATGTGGTCGGACACGGTAAGGATTGCAAGCGCTTTTTTGCCGAATTTTGCCGCAAGCGTGTACAGTTCGCCAGCTTCCATTTCGATACCCAAAACGCCGTAGCGCGCCCACAGCTTCCAGTTTTCGTTTTCGTCATAAAACAAATCGCTCGAAGCAACCGAGCCTACGTGGTGCGCAACTTTTTTTTCGAGTGCAACCGAGCGCGCTTTTTCGAGCAGTTCAAAATTCGCCGTCGGTGCAAAGTGCAAAGAACCGAAGCGCTGGGTCATCAAAGATGAATCGGTGCATGCACTCGAAGCGAGAATAACGTCGCGCACTTTTGTACTCGTATGAACGGCGCCGCAGGTTCCCACGCGGATTGCGTTTTGTACGCCGTAAAACTGAAACAGCTCGTTCACGTAAATCGACAGCGACGGCTGCCCCATACCCGTTCCCTGAACGGAAATGCGCTTTCCTTTGTACGTTCCCGTAAAACCGAACATGCCGCGCACTTTGTTGTAGCATTCGGCGCCTTCCAAAAACGTTTCGGCTATAAACTGCGCGCGAAGCGGATCCCCCGGCAGCAGCACCGTTTGTGCGATTTGTCCTTCTTTTGCCGCGATATGCGTACTCATCAGAACCTCCGAATTTAAAGGCGGCGCACTACGCGCAAGCCGATATTTTCGCTGGCGCCTGAAGCTGTTTGGTCAGCAGCCGCTCGGTTGGAACAAGCCGCTTCATTCGAGCCAACGCCCCAATTACCTCCGCGAGCAACGCGGTCGGTACCGCTAGCAGCGCCGGTATAGTCAGACGGCAGCGGATTAGGCAGGGGGTTATCGTATATATCCCAACACCATTCCTGTACGTTCCCGCTCATATCGCGTAAACCGTAGCCGTTTGCAGTTTTTGTGCCTACTTCGTGTGTCGTATTGTTTGCATCTCCTCCGTCAGTATTGACGTACCACGCATAGTTTTTCAACTGCGCTTTTTCGTTCGTTCCCGCCCATTTATTTTGTGTACCGCCGAGGGCAGCCCATTCCCACTCGGCTTCGGTCGGCAAACGGAATCCTTTCGCAGTCCATTTTGCATGCGGAATAGTGTTGCTTGCGGCATCCGCTGCCGTATATGCGGTGGTAAACGCAGCATCCTTGTAATACACGCATTCGCCTGCACCCAATTCAGTCACTTTTTTGGTCAGCTCGTTGCAAAAGACAATACAATTCAGCCAGCTAACTTTTTCTACCGGATTTTTAGGCTTGCCCGTAAAGTTACTCGGATTGCCGCTCATCACTTTACTCCACAGTTCCTGTGTTACTTCGGTTTCGCCGATGTAATAGGCGGAAATACTTACCGGATGCGGCGGGTTATCGCCTTGATCGGTGTGCCCGATATTTTTGCCTGATACGGCGTCTATGTTTTTTAGCGTAAAGCTTACCCCGTCTACCGTGTACGTTTTATCGGTTGAAGGAGCAGGAGGTGTTACCCCTCCGCCGCCGGAGCTACCGGAACCCGTGTTATTGCCTGAACCGCCGGCATTGTTGGGGCATGCACTAAAAATCGTCAAAACGGCAAAAGTCAGCACTGCAGATATAATAAGCGGCGCAGCTCCCGTGAGTGTAAAGGCAAAAGTCTTTTTGTTAGAGTTTGTCATACATGTTCTCCTTGTTATGGTTTCTTTTAATCCGTGATACAACTGCACATATTATATCACACTTGGACGGATAAGGGAACTGTCCTGCAAAATATAATTTTTCCACGCTCTTATTTACATATTTATGCAAACTCCTGTATACTGTGCTCATATTTTTTTAAGAGAGGAAACAAAAACAGTGAACGGTCAAACACAACGGGAAACCTTGGCAAGCAGACTGGGCTTTTTATTTTTGTCGGCCGGGTGCGCAATCGGATTGGGAAACGTGTGGCGTTTTCCCTACATTACCGGATTGTACGGCGGCGGCGCCTTTGTTATGCTCTATCTTGTTTTTTTAATCGTCTTGGGTTTGCCCGTTATCATTATGGAATTTGCAATCGGACGCTGTTCACGCCAAAATGTTGCCGGCGCTTTTTATAAACTTGAACCGGCAGGCAGCAAATGGCACATTTTCGGCTACATTGCCATAGCCGGTAATTACCTTTTGATGATGTTTTATACAACCGTTGCCGGTTGGATGCTGTACTACTTTGTTGCAACGGCAAAAGGTAATTTAAGCGGTTTAACTCCCGAACAAGTAGGAAACTTTTTCGGCGCTTTATTGAACAATCCTTCATCCATGCTGCTGTGGATGTTTATAACGGTAGCCCTCGGTTTTACCGTGTGTTCAGGCGGACTGCGCAACGGCGTAGAACGCGTAGCTAAAATTATGATGTCCTTTTTATTTATCATCATGCTCTTGCTGGTTATCCGCTCCGTTACTTTACCCGGAGCTTCAAAAGGCATCGCTTTTTATTTAAAACCCGATTTTAAACGCATGATCGAACACGGCTTTGCAGAAGCCGTATATGCCGCTATGGGGCAAGCCTTTTTTACGCTCAGCCTCGGCATCGGAGCTATGACGATTTTCGGAAGCTACATCGATAAAAAACGCAGCTTAACCGGCGAATCGCTTCATATCCTCGGCTTAGACACTCTTGCAGCTTTTATGGCAGGTTTGATTATCTTCCCTGCAAGCGCCGCATTCGGCATAGATGCAGGCTCCGGTCCCGGCTTGGTATTTGTAACCCTGCCAAACATATTCAACGTACTGCCGTGGGGCAGACTGTGGGGTTCTTTATTTTTTATCTTCATGAGTTTTGCCGCAATGACAACCGTTATAGCCGTATTTGAAAACATTGTTTCATATGCAATAGACATTTTGCATTGGAGCCGCGCCAAAGCTTCGATTGTAAACGCCGTACTCATCGGCATTTTGTCGGTACCCTGTGCGCTCGGTTTTAACTTGCTTTCCGGCATTCAACCTTTGGGAAAAGGCAGCAGCATTTTAGACGCCGAAGATTTTATCGTCAGCAACAATATTTTACCGCTGGGCTCAATGGTGTTTTTGCTTTTTTGCTGCCACAAAATCGGCTGGGGCTGGGATAAATTTATTGCCGAAGCGGACGCAGGAGAAGGCGTGCGCTTCCCCAAAGCGTTACGTTTTTATATCAGCTGGATATTGCCTGCAATTGTGTTTGTAATCTTTATTTTCGGTTATATAGAAAAATTCGGCAAGCGTTAAACATTCGAAAGGAGAGCGATGGAAAAATCCGTACAAAACATCGACTTTACCGAAGGTGCGATAGGCAAAAAACTTTTTTTGTTTGTACTGCCTATTCTTGCAGGGAATATACTGCAGCAACTGTACACAACGGCAGATGCCGTCATTATCGGAAAATACACGGGAAAAATCGGCTTAGCCGCAATAGATTCGGTACATGCTTTATTGCGGCTTCCGGTACTCTTTTTTACCGGCTTTGCCACGGGAGCCGCCGTTATCATTTCGCAATATTACGGTGCAAAAGAAAACGGCAAATTGGCACAGACGATTCAAACTTCATTGTTGTTTGCACTTGCAGGCGGATTGGTTTTATCGGCAGCAGGCTTTTTTGCCGCACCGTACGTGCTCAACTCAATAGCGGTTCCGCAAGACCTGTACCCTTTTGCTTTAACTTACGTGCAAATATATTTTGCAGGCTTTGCGGGGATGATGCTTTACAATATCGGATCGGCTATATTGCGCGCGCTGGGAGATTCAAAAACGCCGCTGTATATTTTAATCGGTTCGTGCGTACTCAATATCGTTTTGGATTTGATTTTTATAGTTTATCTAAAATGGAATATTTTAGGAGCGGCTGCATCTACCGCCGTATCGCAAGCGCTCAGTGCGGCAGCGGTTTGTACAATCGTCATAAAATCAAAATTTGCCGGCATAGTGGGTGTTCCAACCGATACGGCATGTGTTTCGGACGCTATAACGGGTGTGCCAGCCGGTATGCTGCACAAACACAAAATAGGATGCAATGCTGCAATACTTAAACGCATTGTGCAGCTCGGATTTCCGGTAGGCATTCAGTCGGCGGTGTACCCTTTGGCAAACCTATTTATACAATCGAGTATAAACACCACCGGCACCGACAACATTGCGGCGTGGGCTTTGTGCGGCAAAATGGATTTTTTAGTATGGATTGCTTCATCTTCCTTAGCTTCCGCCGTTTCGGTTTTTTCCGCCCAAAACTACGGCGCGCATAAATTCGGCAGAATAAAAAGAGGAACGCTCTACGGCGCCCTCATAAATATTTGTACGATAGCGATTATAAGCGCCGTTTTGTATCTGTACGGCGGCACATTGGCAAAATTATTTATAAGCGCATCCGACTACAATATAATTCCCGTCACAGTACGCATACTGCATTTTATAGCACCCTTTTATGTTTGCGACTTGTTCGGCGATTTGTTTGCCGGCACAATCAGAGGAACGGGTAAAACCTTTACCGCCATGCTTATAACGCTTATCAGCGCATGCGGTACGCGCATAGCGTGGATACTGTTTGCCGTGCCGCATAACAACGATTTACTGTATATTTTGGCAAGCTTCCCGCTTTCATGGGTACTCAATTCACTTGCTATAAGCGTATATTACGTAATATATGCGCGAAAGAATTTTAGGAACATGACAGAGGCGGTGCTTCCGGAAGCTGTTAAAATAAAACAGGCTAAAATCACTACCCTGTTAAACGTTGTTTTCGATATGCACTGGGAGCGTAGCCGTACACGCGTTTAAACATCCGTGTAAAATAATTGGGATCGTTAAAACCGCAGTCAAAGGCTATTTCCTGTATGGATGAAGTTTTTGTATTTAAAAAATCCAACGCTTTTTGTAAACGCACCCGGGTAATGTAATCCGTAAGCGTTACGTTAACTTCTTTTCGAAAAAGTGCGGATAAATAACACTTGGTAACGGCACATTGTTTAGATAAAACGCACAGCGTCAATTCTTCGTTATAATGAAAGTCAATATAATCCAAACAAGAACGGATTATCGGCGAATACGGTAAACGTGAACAACTGCGAACTAAAGCACAATAACTGCGAATCATCTGTGCCGGCATAAACTCAAGTTGTGACTTGGATGCAGTTTCGATTTGTTTTGCTAAGCGGGTAGAAAGCCGGTCTATGTATAACGGATGGATGCAAGCCGTTTGAACGCTTTTTCGAAGCAAAGTATTTAAAATAATATACATATTTTTACTGTTACGCAGCACATCGTTTGTGCGCGGCTCTATTCCATAGTGCATAATACGTTTATAAAAAGTAAGCGCTTTTTCCGTATTGCCGGCTGCTACGGCTTGAATAAGCTGTGTTTCCGCTTCGTAACGAGATTCAACAACCGATTTATACAGTTCCGAATGCTCAAAATCGGTATGTTTTTGCATAGGTGTATCCGTGTGCATTAAAATACCTCCTTATAGACCGCATCTGCCGGCAAATAGATAATAATAAACTAACATAATACAGTGCTAAAATCAATAAAAATTATTCTAGTATAGAATTTTAAAACAGGTTTATACTGTGTTTACGGAGGATTTTTATGAATAATCAAACAGAAGCAAAAGGTATTCACCGTGCACGGCTTTGGCAAGTCGGCGGGTTTGCTTTAAACAACACGGCTACAAATCTATATTTGTTTTTTATGAATTTTATAGCCTATTATTTAACCGGTTTTGTTGGAGTAGGAGTAGTTTTGGCTTCCACATTAATCACTTCCATGCGTATATGGGACGCCGTTACCGATCCGTTTATCGGATACATAGTTGATAAAACGAACGGAAAATTCGGTAAAAACCGCCCGTTTATGGTTATCGGGAACATCATATTGGCACTAACCAGCTTTATTATGATTGCCGTAACACATAAACTGCCTGAAAGTGCACGATTTATCTTTTTTGTTTTTATATATATGATTTACATTATCGGCTACACGCTTCAGTGCGTTGTAACCAAAGCGGCTCAAACCTGTCTTACCAACGACCCGAAACAACGCCCCTTGTTTTCAATTTTTGACGGTATATACAACACCTTATTGTTTTCAGTGATGCCTATTCTTTTTACCGGTATTTTTGCAAAAAGATACGGTGGTTTTACGGATATGTTTTTTATGAGCGCATGGCGCATTACCGCTCCCCTATCTGCACTGCTTACCATTCTCGCCGTTATTTCCATAGCTTCAAAAGACAGATGCGAATATTTTGGAACAGGTAAAGCAATAAAAGTCGGTTTTAAAGATTATTGGGACGTATTAAAAAACAACAGAGCCATTCAAATGCTGGTAATATCGGCAAGTACCGACAAATTGGCTTTAATAACGCAAGCAAACGGAACGGTTTTGGTAATGATTTTTGCCATCATTTGCGGTAACTTTGCTTTGGCAGGTGCAATTGCAGCGTATACGGCAATTCCTACTATGTTGTTTTTATTTTTCGGCGCAGGTTATATTGCTACCAAACTCGGGCAGCGCAAAGCTATGCTGTTCGGCACCATAGGAGGTATTATTACTTGTGTTTTACAAATAATTTTATTTTATGCAGGCAATCCGACCGATTTGTCGTTCCCCGGTGTTGAAGGTTTTTCAGGCTGGAATTTCTTTACTGTAGCCTTTGTATTGTTATATTTGTGTATGAAAGGCTTTACCGCAGTATCGGGCAATATCGTCATTCCGATGACCGCAGACTGTGCCGATTATGAAGTATACCGTTCGGGACGCTACGTTCCCGGTCTTATGGGTACTTTGTTCAGTTCCGTAGATAAAATCATCTCTTCTTTGGGCGCAACCATTATAGGCGTTATGTGTGCCGCAATCGGTTTTAAAGATAAACTGCCGGACATTAATACCGCATTAACGGGACAGTTAAAATTCGTCGGCGTTTTTTCTATGTACGGTTTATTGATTATAGGTCTTGTATGCAACCTAATCGCTATGAAATTTTACCCGCTCACCAAAGCAAAAATGGCTCAAATACAAGAAGAAATTGCAGCTATTAAAGAAAAAGCTGCAAAAGAAAACATTTAATGCCGGCACAAGATGCTTGCAAAATTTTTTATAGGAGAAACTTATGTTATATCCCATACTGACACAGTCTCGCATGCTTATCGATTTAAGCGGTACGTGGCGCTTTAAACTTGACGACGGCAGCGGATTTGAAAAAAAATGGTACGAAAAAACATTGGATGATGCACAACTTATGCCGGTTCCCTCTTCTTACAACGATATTAAAGAAAGTGCGGATTTAAGAGATCATTACGGATGGGTTTTTTACCAACGTGATTTAAACATACCCGCTTATCTAAAAACTCAACGTATCGTGTTGCGATTCGCAGCAGTAACGCACAGCGCTAAAGTGTATGTTAACGGAACATTGCTGTGTGAACATAAAGGCGGATTTTTACCGTTTGAAACGGAAATACCCGAAAACCTTATACGGGACGAAAACCTGTTAACCGTTGCAGTAGACAACCGCATAGACCACTCAACACTTCCGGTAGGAAGAGAAGATGAGAGCAATGTATTAGGCGGAAGTTTTTTTCCGTATACACCGACTAAAAAACAAAACAAGCCGAACTTTGACTTTTTTAATTATTGCGGTATTACGCGCCCCGTTAAACTGTACACAACACCGAAAGACGCTTATATAAGCGATATAACTCTTACCAGCTCGCTTGAAAATAACACAGCCCGTATCAATTATAAAATCGACACAAAAGGCAGCGCCCATACGGCAATCGGTGTATATACTAAACAGGGTGTGTGTGTAGCTCAAACCGAAAATACCGGCACAGAAGGTTCATTAACCATCGAAAATGCGGTATTGTGGGAACCGCTTAAACCGTATTTATATGAAGTCAAAATCAGCTTCGGTGAAGACCGCTATACCCTGCCCTACGGCATCCGCAGCGTCGCAGTAAAAGGAAATAAATTCCTTATTAACAACAAACCGTTTTATTTTAAAGGCTACGGAAAACATGAAGACACCTTTCCTGCAGGCCGCGGTTTAAACATGCCTATGAACGCAAAGGACATCAGTTTAATGAAATGGCAAGGGGCAAACAGTTTCCGCACCAGCCACTATCCGTACAGCGAAGAAATGATGCGCTTATGCGATGAAGAAGGCATTGTTGTAATCGATGAAACGACAGCTGTCGGTGTACATTTGAATTTCGGCGGAGGGGCGGCACTAAAAGACGGTAAGCGCGTTAACACTTTCGATCCGATTGAACAAGGCGGTATACGAACGCAAAGTCACCATAAAGAAGTTATTAAAGACTTAATCGCTCGCGATAAAAACCATGCATGCGTTGTTATGTGGAGTATTGCAAACGAAGCGGACACCGGCAGCAAAGGTGCATACGAATATTTTAAACCGCTATTTGATTTGGCGCGCGAACTGGATCCACAAAAACGCCCCTGCACTCTTGTCAGCCTGCAAATGGTTAACTATAAAGAAGACTGCACTATAAAGTTAAGCGATGTTTTTTGTTTGAACCGCTATTACGGATGGTATACATGTGGAGCCGATTTGCAAGCTGCCGAAAAAATGTGCAGGGAAGAATTGGAATTCTGGAATTCGTTAGGTAAACCGTTTATGTATACCGAATACGGAGCGGACACTGTTATGGGCTTGCACGATACAACGGACAGTATGTTTACCGAAGAGTATCAAGTGGAGTACTACAAAACAAACCACAAAGTTACGGATACACTGGATTGCTTTATCGGTGAACAAGTGTGGAATTTTGCGGATTTTGCAACGAGTCAAGGACTGATACGCGTACAGGGTAATAAAAAAGGACTTTTTACACGGGACCGTAAACCAAAACTTGCCGCCCACTATTTTAAAGAACGCTGGTCAAAAATCCCTGACTTCGGGTATAAAAAATAAAAAACTGCAACCGATTTTTTAAAACGGTAAAAACACCTGCCGTCCTGTTGTTTTAGACAAGACGGCTGGGTTTTATTAAGTGTACAGCCTCTAATTTTAGATATTGTAAAAAATAAAAAAAAGTATTACCATATAAAAATGATAAAGTATTTGGATGAAATACTTAAAAAACTAAAAAAAGGTTTACTACCGAAAGAAATTTTCATTCATCTAAACAATGCATTTATAGCATTAGACTTAACAAAAGATCTGGATTTATTTGACATAAAACAACTGAAAACATCGAAAGATAAAAAAAGAGTTTATTATAGAATACGTAAAGGGAAATATCGTGCAATTTTTTATTTAGAAAAAGAGAACATTTATGTAATTGCATTGGATAAGCGAGAGGAGGTATATAAAAAATGGCAGTAGTATCCGTAAAAATAAATCAAGAAGAAGAAAAAATGGTAGATTATTTATCTGAATATTTTGAAGAAAAAAAATCATCAATAATAAAACGCTCTTTAACGGAAATGTATGAAGATATAGTTGATAAAAATATAATAGATAAATTTGAAAAAGAAAAACATACATTTGTAAATGCAGAAGATATTTTAAAAGAAATTCTCTAAATATTAAAGATCTGCTGTCCTGTACTTCCGACAAGGCGGCAGGTCTTTATTAAAAGTAAGTACAACTACCCTTCATTTCGCTCACTTAAAGCTTTTTGAATTTCTTCCGTTTTTTCCTTGCTGAGATTCCATATAAAAGTCATGCCTATAATTTCCAAAATAACAGCCAAAAACGGAACCCCTGTTCCCAACCTTCGGATATTGGCAACAACTTGTTCCGATTGCACCGCAGCGCTCGAAACGAAACCGATCGCAGCTAAGATACCGCTCACCCCGACCGAGGCGAGCGTCGAACCTATTTTTCTTGAAAACGTATAAATTGAATACAAAGAACCGTCATTTCTTTTGCCGGTTTCTTTTTTAAATTTACGCATTAAATAAGACGAATTTACATGAAACACTGTTGCGATTTCTTCAATCGATAACTGATCCGTAAATTTCTTATTGATATATTCCAAAACGCGTTCCGAAATATCCCCTGAAGTTTTAACCAATATACGCTGAGCACCGTCAATATAATCCTCAAAACATTCTTTATAAACTGCTCTTATTTCACTTTCCGAAGCGGCTCTTTCAAACATTACCGCATAACGTTCGGCTTTATAATGTGCGGTTACGGCATCCAGTCCGCCTTCTTCGGCTTGGTACGCATAGAGAGAGTTATAGGATAACATAATATTTTTAAGAGCACGTAATGTATCTCCGGTTCGCTTAAGAATTCCCAAGTCGGCGTTTTTAATAAAATAATAGAAAAAAATTTGCAATTCCTGCGCAGTTTTCCGATCGGCTTTCATAACCGCATGCATCAGATTCTTACGAATTTGATGAGCATACCGTATTTTTTCAGCGACAGGAAGTTTATCCAATTCTTGCAATGAAATCATCTTAAGCTTTATAGCGTAAAACGGTAAAAAATGCTATGCTGGTACTATGAAAGAATTCTTTTTAGCACATGCGCCGCTGGTGTGGTTTTTATGTGCAGTATTGTTTACGCTTATAGAAGCGATGAGTATGCAGCTTACTACCGTTTGGTTTGCGCTGAGTGCGCTTTTACTTACTTTTATATCATTTGCACCGATACGTCCGGTGTATCAAGTGTTGTTGTTTTTAATATTTTCCTGCCTTTTACTTGTATTAACCAGACCGTTTGCAATAAAAAAATTAAATGCGTACCGGACGCGTACAAACGTCGACAGCCTTATCGGGAAAAAAGCTTTTGTTATAAAAGACATCCGTAAAAATAAAAAAGGTCAAGTAAAAGCGGAAGGAGCCGTGTGGACGGCGCAAAGCGGCGACGGCGCCGAAATCGAAACCGGAAGCGAATGCATTGTAGAGCGGATTGAAGGGGTTACCCTTATCATAAGTGCCAAAAAAAGCGGCAGTGCCGACACTGGCGGAAACACAAAACTCTGACAACGGTGCAGCTCCGTGACGGCAGTCCCAAAAATCTTTAAAACAAAAAAACGGCTAAAGTTCCGCTCAAAAATTGTTCCGAGCAAAACCCCAGCCGTTTTTGTTTAACATCCGGTACTGTCGGCGACAAGCCGCCTGTTACGGGTTTATCAGCTTTCTTGTGCAGCCGTTTGCGCCGGTGCGGCAGCTGCAGGAGCGGCGCTGGAAACCGCACTTGAAGCGGAGTCGCTTTTTTTAACGATCAATTCGCGTATTTTTGCACCTTTTCCTATTTTACCGCGTACATAGTACAGTTTTGAGCGGCGCACTTTTCCGGGCCGTACCAATTCTACTTTTGCTATACGCGGAGAATACAGCGGAAACACGCGCTCAACTCCTACACCGTATGAGTTTTTACGCACCGTAAACGTGCGGCGCACTCCGGAGTTTTTAAGGCATAATACCAAACCCTCGTATACTTGCACGCGTTCGGTTTTTCCTTCAATAATCTTAAAATGAACTTTTACCGTATCGCCCACTTTAAAGGGTGCAACATCCCGCTTTTGGGATTCTTCAATCGTTTTTATTACATCCATCGCAATCTCCTTGTACTTGTGTTATTTCCGCAATGCACAATTCGGCTTCCGTATCAAGCATTCCGGCTTTGCGCGCCTCGGCAATCATATCGGGACGCACCGCAAGCGTTTTGGCTAAGCGTTGTTTCAGCCGCCATTTTCTGATTTTTTCGTGGTTTCCGGATAACAGTACGCTCGGCACTTTTTTACCGTCGAACAATTCCGGTTTAGTGTATTGGGGATATTCCAATAACCCGCCGGAATAACTTTCGTCGGCAAGGCTTTCAGCCGATATAACGCCGTCTATCAAACGATACACCGCATCTATAACGACTTGCGCTGCCGTTTCTCCGGAAGACAAAACAAAATCTCCTATGGAAATTTCATCGTCTACCCACTTGTCGATTATCCGCTGGTCTATGCCTTCATATCTTCCGCAAATAAAAACCAGCTCTTTTTCCAAGCTCAGCTGCGCCGCTTTTTTTTGGGTAAAAGGAGTGCCCGACGGGGTAACGTATATCACCCGGGCTTTTCCTTTTTTATGTTTTACCTTTGAACGCTTGCCAGATAAGGGCACTACTTTCGAAGGAAAACCCAAAACGGAACGCAATGCGGCATCAAGCGGTTCTGCCATCATAAGCATACCGGCTCCGCCGCCGTAAGGAGTGTCGTCGCAGGTTTTGTGTTTATCAAAGGCAAAGTCTCTGATATTCACCAATTCGTAGGCAATTATTCCTTTTTTTACCGCTTTAGCCATAATTGAATTTTCAAAAAAGCTTTGCAGTATTTCAGGAAATAAGGTCAGCACATGGAATTTCACAGATTTTACTCCAAAATCCAGAGGTGCATCAGCTGAATAGTTCCGTGCTCAATGTCAACCGCACCGATAAACTCCTTTTTAAAAGGAACAAGAGCCGTGCGCTTTTTTTGCGCATCCTCTTTTTTATCCGCACGGATGTCAACGGTATTCACGCTTTCGGCTACGGCAACTTCCAAAAGGTCGCCGTTTCCGCCTTCCAATACGCCCGTAACGACTCCCGCTTCTAGCGGCCAGTCCGCTGTTTCCGTTTGTGCACCGCCGTAATACAGCAGCGTACAGCCTTTTAAATCTTCAGCATAATACTCGTTCGCACGAAGCGGACAAGCCATGCTGCGGGGCACCGCTATTTCCCAAAGCATAAACGCTTTTGCTTGTTCGGGAGTATCGATACCCTTAAATTTTACCAAAAGATAGGACGTTCCGTTTTCAACGGATTCGATACGTTGCCGTATCTCTTTTTCGCCCTTTCTTAAAGTAACATCGGTTAACGTAAAAAAATGCTGCGTTTCACCCGACGTACTTTCCACTTTTACTTTACCCGCAAGACCGTGCACGGCGCGGATAATTCCGACTGTAAGCGTTTGCTCCATCAGTCTAAAATATCAAGACTGTAGTGTTTACCGGATTTTCCGGCTGTTGCGCTTAACACCGTCCGCAAAGCTTTGGCTATGCGTCCGTATTTTCCGATGACTTTACCGACATCGTTTTCGGCAACCTTAAGCTGAATTACCGGTCCGCGCTCTCCTTCGGCTTCTTCTACCGAAACCGCTTGCGGATCGTCAACTAAAGATTTCGCTATGTATTCGATTAAGTCTTTTTCCATAATCCGTCCCCTGTACGCTTAGCGTGTAAAATTCTTTTTGTTCAGTATTTTACGGACAGTATCGGACGGCTGAGCTCCTACGCCGAGCCAATAACGCACCCTGTCGGCATCGAACACAATTTGTTTGTCTTCGACTTCAATAGGATGATACAAGCCTATTTCTTCAATGGTCGTTCCGTCCCGAGGTTTTCGGGAATCCTGCACGACGATGCGGAAATAAGGACGTTTTTTCGTTCCGAATTTTTTCAGTCTTATTCGTACCATGAACACCTCCCTAACAAAGATTTGCATACGGCATGAAGTTTATTTTTATCACAAAACGCTCTTTTGGTCAAGGCAGCTGTTGACAGACGCCGATTGCCGTTGCGCTGATGACAGGCGTACCGATTGGCGCTGGTACGCTACCAAGTTAGCATTACCGATTATCTATTGTTCAATTGTTCAATCTTCACTTGTTCTTTTGCATAAAAAGGATTATAATATCCGCCGTAAAGGTAACAAAAGGAGAGCACTATGCAAAAAAGGTTTTCTTTACGCTACAAATTAATTATTATCTTCGGGTTATTGATTGCTTTAGCGTCGCTTATTGAGGGCTTGTTTGCCGTACGTACGGCGAGTAAAGCGGTAACCGAAAAGGTTGAAGCGCACCTTATCGATAAAGCAATAGATACGGCGGCTATTATAGACGAAAAAGTCAATATTTTGCTCAGTTTTATTGAAGGAATTGCCCGGATGCCCATGCTGTACAGCAATGAGTTTTCATATCAAGAAAAAGTAAAAGTGTTGGCACAAGAAGCAAAGCAAAACGATAAAATACTTGAATTAAATGTAACGGATCCGAACGGTACCTTTTACTATGTAGGCGGCAGCGTTAAAGTAAAAGACAGAAAATGGTTCCAAACGGCTTTGGGCGGTACCGGCTTTGTTTCGGAACCGTACATAGAAAGAGCAAACGGAACTTTAGTAATTACGCTTGCCGTTCCCATTTTCGATGCGGCACACAACGTATTTGCAGTATTGTCTGCCGATATCAAAGGCAGTTTGCTGTCTAACGATATTGCCGATATCGTTGTCGGTAAAACCGGACACTGTTACGTACTCGGTTTAACCGCTACGACGATCGCAGATACGAATCTTAGTTTGGTAGAATCACAATTTAACGCATCGGAACTTGCTAAAACGGATACATCCGTCGCTTCACTTGCCGCATTTGAAAAAATGGCTGTAGAAATAGACGAACCTTCAGTCGGTTTTTATGACTACAAAGGTATAGCTAAAATCGCTTCTTATGCAACGATGAAAACTACCGGCTGGACGGTTATCGTCAATGCACCGCGCAACGAATTTATGGGAACGGTAAATATACTTAAATGGGAGATGGTAGGTATCGGCGTGATTATCTTACTCGTTACGCTTACCTTTATATACTTTGTTGCAAGCACTATAGTAAAACCCGTACGAACCGTAGTGTCCGCACTGCAGAATATAGCGCAAGGTGAAGGAGATTTAACGGTGCGCTTGCCCACAACCGGCAACGATGAAATTACGGATTTGTCCTCATATTTTAACCAAACCATTGAAAAAATACGTGCATCCATTCAAAACATCGACATCAATACCGATACTATGCTGCATATCAGTGAAGATCTCTCAAGTAATATGACCGAAACTGCGGGCGCCGTAAATCAAATAAGCGCAAACATCGACGGTGTAAAACAGCAAGCATTAACACAAGCTGCCAGTGTAACCGAAACCGCCGCGACAATCGAAGAAATCGTACGCACAATAAAACAGCTTAATAACAGTATCGAAACACAAGCGGCAAGCGTCGCTCAGTCTTCAGCTTCCATAGAAGAAATGGTTGCAAACATTGCTTCTATCGGGCAAACACTGGAAAAAACGGATGAAGTTATTAATACACTTGCAAGCGCTACCGGAGACGGTAAAGAAACGCTTTTAACTTCAAATAACGTAACCGCAAAAATTGCAGAAGAATCCGGAGCTCTTATGGAAGCTTCCGGCGTTATTCAGCACATTGCCAGTCAAACGAATTTGCTCGCTATGAATGCTGCAATAGAAGCTGCCCACGCAGGAGAAGCGGGCAAAGGATTTGCCGTTGTTGCCGATGAAATCCGCAAACTTGCCGAAGAATCTTCCGCACAGGGTAAAAGCATAACCGAAACACTTAAAAACTTAAGCGGCGAAATAGAAACGCTTTCCGCTTCTTCTAAAACGGTTGAAGAAAAATTTAATGCAATTTTTACTTTATCTGAACAAGTAAAAGAAATGAGCGATCGTCTTACCGAAGCAATGAAAGAACAAGAACACGGCAGCAAAGAAGTACTTACCGCAATAAAAGACATAAACATGGTAACGACAGAAGTGCAAACCGGATCCGAAGAAATGCTAAGAGGCGGCGAAGGCGTTGCTTCGGAAATGAATAAACTCGACGGACTTACCCGCATCATCACCGAAAGTATGAACGAAATGGCTTCAGGAGCAATTCAAATCAACAACGCTATACACGAAGTTAACGAAATTACATACAAAAACAAAACAAATATAGAAAATCTTTCCGCCGAAATAAGCAAATTTAAAATCCAAAGCAACGATGCAAACCAAAGTGAAGCAGAAAAAACGATCGGCGAAATTGACTTTAATAAAGCAATTAGGCGGCATATTGAATGGAAAGTAAAGCTCCGTAATGCCATTGCAACACATACAAAACTTAACGCCGAAGAAATTGCCAAAGATAATATGTGCGAATTCGGCAAATGGCTGCACGATGATGCAAAAGCGCTGTATAAAGATTCACCTAATTATATACAGTGTATGGAAAAACACGCAACTTTTCACCGTGAAGCCGGAGCGGTTGCCTTAGCAATCAACAATGGTAATTTTACGCAAGCGGAAGCAATGCTTGGCTCGGACTCATCATTCAGCCAAGCATCAAGCGATGTTGCCGCTGCCGTAAGGCTTTTACAAAGCGAAGCAAAAGCATAAAAAACGCAGCCCCTTCCCCCGCCCCGTGCAATCAGGTTTTATACTTCAGGGGCTGCAGGTCCTTTGTGGTTACAGTAGCCGCAAGGATGACTTCGCCAACGCGGATCAGCTTTGTATTCGAGTGAGCGGTACGGGTCGTTTGTTAAATTTAAATACTTTTCAAACAAAGAACGCATGCGTTTTAAATCTGCAGTATATGCAGGATTTTTTGCTTGGTTTTTCTTTTCGTGCGGATCGCACACCAAATCGTACAGTTCTTCAAAATCGTCTTCGGCATAGTGAATGTATTTATGTGTTTCGGTCCTAATCATGCGGGCAGGAGATACGGTATAGCCCCACTCGGTGTGCCACTGGCATGCGGCATACGGACGGTCCGGTTTTGTACCTTTATATATGGAATCGTATAAGGAGATGCCGTCAAAATTGTCGGGGCACGAAAGTCCTGCAATATCGCAGAGCGTGGGTGCGATATCCAAAAGGCAGGCAAGACCGCCGATTTTTTCGGTTCGTTGAAAAATACCGGGGCCGCACACCGCCAAAGGTACTTGTATGCATTCTTCGTACATGTTTACTTGTTTCGTAACCGAGCCGCGAGCGGTTAAGTTGTCTCCGTGGTCGGAAAAGAATAAAACGACGGTATCGTTAAGCTTGCCGCGTTTGTCCAAAATGTGTAAAACGCGCCCTATTTCGCGGTCGACAAGCGAAAGATAGTGGCGGTATGCGGCAAGGTAGCGGCGGAAGGTATGTTTTTTCCATAAAGCTGCTTGAGCTTGACGTACGTGCGAACAACAAACGTAGCGTATTGATACCGCCCGGTTTCCAATATCGTCAAAGTCGAAATTGTCGGGAAGTTCCGGAAGTTCTTGGAGCTCGGAAAATTCCGGATATTCTGAATGTTTTTGAGCCGGAATACTGCATGCAGAACCGTCCTCTTTTAACGCCGCCGTTAAGGGAGTGTTTTGCGGAAGCGGGACATCGGCGGGCAAACCCTTGTTTGCACCGACCCAGCCGCAAATATTGTGGGGATTTACAAAATCGACCGCCATTAAAAGCGGTTGCGAAAAATTCCATTCGTTTAAAAAATGGCACGCTTTTTCGCAGGTATCACGATCTTCATAAGTATCCATATTATATGGGAATTCGGCGTGTTCGCTTTGTACGGCGATTTCTCCTTCGGGCGCACAGTCAAAACCGCGCAGCGTACCCGCATCGTGACATTTACCGAAGTGAACGGCTTTGTATCCTGCTTCCCGAAAAATTTCGCCAAGCGTTTTATACCTTGTGCCGAAATTTTGCACTTTCCACTTACGTCCATTGGAAAGTACGTCCGTTTTATGCGGATACATACCGCTCCACAAAGAAGCGCGCGACGGCTGACACAGAGGGAATTGGCAAAAGCAGTTTTCAAATACTACGCCGCGTGAACATAACTCGTCTATAACCGGTGTAACCGAATAACCTCCGTATGCTTTGAGTGCCCGGCTGTACAGTTGATCGACTTGAATAAGTAAAATATCGTTTTTCATATATACGTAGTTTTTTCCATTTACTCGGGTAAGTGCTGCGAATCGTACCGTGGCGTATGCCGATCAACACGACAAAACCGGCTGGCGCAGCAGACTCCGTTTTATTCGTTCCGTTCAAATAAAAAAAAGTCTTTGTGGCGGCGGCACCATGCCTTAAGCAATTTGTCGTAAGGCGCGCAGCGCGGATCCGAAGCGGATAATTCAATCGGATGCATTTGATAAGGGTCTTGCACATTGTCGTACAAAAAACGCCTTTGCTTTGTGTGCGGCTCGGTGCCGTTGTCGATAACGTAGGTTTTGTCCTTTGTGCGTATGCCGCGCCAGCCGAAACACTTACTGTCCAAACCTTCTTTTTTAAAGGGCTCGATTAATTCCGGCATTCCCGGAAGCATACACAAAAAAGCGTGCGACTTTCCCGTGTTGACCTTCCCGTCCGAAAAATCGGCACCGCAGCATGCGGCGGCTAAAGCAAGTGCAGCGCTTGTACCTTCCACGCAATCGGGTATCGGAACGCCCAATATGTCAAGCAATGTGGGCATGTGATCGCAGCTTTCGATTAAAGCAGGACAAACGAGCGGCGTATGCAAACGGACATCGGCAGACGTTCGGGATTGACTGTCTGCCCCCTCGCCGGCAAAGGACATCATCGCACCGCCGCCCACATACAACGGAATACGGATGGACTCTTCGTACCATACGTTTTTTCCGTACAAACCGTGAGACCCCATACAATCGCCATGGTCTGCGGATAGCACGATAAGCGTGTCGTCTTTTAATCCCGTTTTTTCCAAAAAGCTCATAATGCGACCGAATTGTTCGTCCAAGCCGCTGATTGCAGCATAGTATTCGCGCATTTTTTTTTGATAGCTTTCATCGCGCCGCATCGCTTCCGGTACGTTTTGCCTAAAGTTTAGTTTTCCTGCATACTGTTTAAGGTAGCGTTCGGGTACTTGATCGTAAGGCGGGTGCGGCGGATTCCACGATAAAAAAGCGCAAAAGGGCGTGTCCGCTTGAGCCGGAGAAACTGCCTGATCCAGTTGAGCCGCTTGTCCCGTATGTGCCGCACGCCAGCGTTCAAGGTACGAAAGCAGCACATCGGTTTCGTGCTCCGGCGACCATGTACGTATATCGCAGCGCTCGCCGTCGGTTGTCCAATAGTGCGGACTTAAGTGCTCGTCCATAGCCCCGTACGAGTACCAAAAGTCAAAGCCATGCCTGCGGCAGCCGGCAGGCGTATACGCGTCCCATCCGCTGCAAGCGCTTGCAGGATGTGCAGAATAATTCAAATCGCTTGAATCCAAGTGCCATTTTCCGATATAAGCGGTATCGTATCCGTTTTTTTTGAGCACGTCGCTGATAAGGGTTTCTTGCGGCGCAAGGCAGGGGCTGATATCCAAACCGGTTTTACAGTTTGTCCACATACCACACGACAAAGGATATTTACCCGTTAAAAGCGCAGCACGGTGGGGAGAGCACAGCGGATAAGTGCTGATCGCATTTGTACAGCACACGCTTTCGGCTGCAAAAGAGTCCATGCACGGCGTAAAAACCGTATCTTCGTGTGCGGCACCGAGCGCATGATAGCGCCACTGATCCGCAAAAATGTATAATAAATTCTTGCGCTGCATAGCCGTTTCTCCGTTCTCCCACCCCTGCCGTTTACTCAGCCGTTTTAATTTTTATATAAGACGATGCTCCGTTTGTTCCGGCAGTATATACCCGTATCACAAGCACATCGCCTTTTATTTCGGCTTTGACGTTGTCGCCGTGTTCCAAAACAGCAGCGGTTTTCTTTTGCAATTTAAGTTCAATATAATCGGTATTCTTCATCGTAGGATCGGAAACGGCAAGTTCGATTATACCGCCCTCTCCCTCTTTAAGTGTAACAGAGGCTTTGTGCAGCGAAACAAGAAAATCCGCTTGCGTTTCGGTATCCGTCCAAAAATTAAAACCGCTTACCTTTGTACGCGCATTGCGTACCGCTTGCACTTGCGCTGTGTTTGCTATAATCGTAATATCCGGTTTTTGAGCATAGTTTTTTACTTTTGCTTCGTTTGCGCACGGCAAAATAACATACGCATAGCTTTGAGAAACAGGATTTATTCCGTGGTCGAACCACAGTTCAAAAAAGTTCGTTGTTTCTTTTTCTTCAGTTTGTTTATAACCGATATTGCTCCAGCTTCCGGTATAGGCTGCTTTACGCACATACAATGCTTCTTTTTGAGCGTTCGGGAAATACACACCGATATCACTTGCACTGTCGTTTCCTTCAAGCCACAACCAATTCGCATCGTTTGAAAATTCAAGGCGCTGTCCTTCCATAGAAGCACTGCCTGAACCTTTGCCTTCGGTTTTTACGATTTCGGCAGTATCGAGCGCAAGCATATTTAAATCGAGCTTTGAACCGTTAAACACTACGGCATTTGAGCCGTCCGCTTTTAATTTACGGTTGAGCGCTGTCGTTTCTACCTTGAACGTGCTGTTTAAATCGCTTATACCGGCACCTAAACATACGATTTCATCGCCTGTCATAAAATAGGATTTGTGCGCTCGCAAATTCGGTTCGTACACAACGCTTTGCTCGTTGATGTCGCCGGATAATAGCATGCCGTTTGTACCGAAATTGTACAATGCGCTGCCGCCCGTCCAATCTTCTTTTGAACTGTAATCGCCTTCTTGGTAAAACCCGCTGCTGTCCGGTGTTCCGTTTCCGATATTTTTTGATACGGTTGTAGTTCCCGGCAAGCGGAACGGGTTTATCGTATTCCAATACCCTTCGGTATAATAAAGCGGCTGTCCGGTATACAAAAAGGTCATACCGTCGCCCTGGTGCCATCCGTACAGGTTTTCGCCGTTCATTATTTCGCAGTTAAAAATACGGCTTGAATACATGCTGAGTCCGAACAGCCAATTTTCGCTTCGGTGAATGACTCTGTCCATCAGCGGAAAATTGCGGTGAACGGGTTGTAATGCCGTATTTACGGATGTATCGTTTAAAAGCCGTTTTGCTTCGGACCGAACGGCAAGTTGTGTAATTTCGGTTAAAGAATTTATGTATTCCGGATCGTGTATCAGCCAGTTTTTTATGTAGCGCTTCATCGTTTTTTGTGTTTCGCTGTCCAAAGCGTCCATTAAAAGCAAAACATAAGTGGTAATATCGCGTCCGATACTTTTATCGGTTACTTGTTTTCGCGCTACGGCTCTTCCGCGCAGCATATCGAGCGCATAACCGTTGTACACCGAAAGACCGTAGCTTTCAATCATCATAGTTTTAAGAATGGCGCTTTTTTCTTTATCGTATTGCCACGGAGACTTATTCAAAATTGAAGCGATTTTACTTAAACCTTCAATAACGACGACACCGTATGAATTGGTATAAGGAGTGCGCGAGTGATCAAGATACGAGCCGTCTTCGTAATATCCGGAAGGGAATCCCTTTTCCGATAAAACAAGACTGTCTTCTATCGTTTGCAGCGCTATAGTTGAAGCGGAAGCTTGCTGCGCCAAATAGACGGATTCGTTGTCTTCCAACAGCAGCCCTATTCCCAATGCGCTCACGGAACAGTCCACTCTGTTTGCCGCAAATTGCATACGGTATCCTTTACCGTGAGTTGAAGCCGTTCCGATAGCACCGCCGTGGAACGGGTCGCTTTGAAAAAACACAACGGGCGTTATGTAGCGCTGCTTTTGTTCGGAGCTTAAATCATCGGCTAACAGTATTAAAGTCGGCACCAGCGATTTGGGTATACCGATTTCCCACGTCCACCAATTATCGGTTTGTGATTTGGGTGTATAGCAAAAGGTGGTAAGATAATCCAATATGGCAATCATATCGGAAAACAAATTTTTATTTTTATAGTATTCGCCATAGCGACTTTCGTACGCTACAGCCAAAGTGTACAATTTTTGAAAAGCGGCTCGGAATTCAACCGCATCGTCTTCGTATTTTATGTCCGGATTACCTTTTAATCCAATATCTTCCGGCCATGGAGGCGTTTGGCACGAGTTTTTTCCTTTATATGCATAAGAATTCCACACAGCAAAAGCTTGTTCGTCAACTTTTTTTACCGCTTGCACTGCAACATCATCATTCATATCGAGTGCGCCGCCGGTAAGCTGCGTTTTCCATTTTTCCCGTAATTTGTGATATTGTTTTTTATTTGCTTTAGGCAATACTTTTTTATCAACGGCATGGATAATCAGCTTCCATGTTTTTGTATTACCCTTTTCGTCGCTTGCGGCAATTGTTACAATTCCTTTTTCTTTTGCGTTTACGTAAACGCCGTCCGTACCGGGCGAAAGTTCTACTAAATGTTCAGCCGCCGCAATGCCTTCCGTGCGTCCTTTATCGTCTTCGCCTGCTTGCAATTCACGTTTAATTTTATAAAATCCCACATTTTTTAAAAATGTTCCGTCGAGTGCAGTAAATCCGCTCCTCCACATATTCGGAACAAAATCAACAGGATTTTTTATAAACACAGTGTTTCCGCAAACCACGTGTACAGTGTTTTGAGCGCTTTGAAAGTCTTGAGTGCTTTGAACGAACTGCGCATTTTCGGCACTTTTAGTATTTTTACCGTCGGATTTTCCGCGCGCAAAACAAGCACACGCAGAACAAAGCAATAACACGGCTGCCGCCTTTTTCATCTGAATCCCCCTTTGGTAAAAGAATGCGGAAGCGTTCAAAACCGCAGTTCGTAACACTTCCGCATCAAACAGTCAGCTTATTTTTTATACGTTATATCGTATGCTCTTTGTAAAATTTCAATAGCGTCTTTTATACCGCGTTTTTCCAATTCGGCTTTAAATGCAGGATAATCGCTGTCGAAATCCGAAGCACCCAAAACCCACGATTGGAATTTTTCGTCTACATACGGGCGTATCGACGTCATAATTTTTTTATAGCGTGCATCGTCTTCCGGTTTTACTTTCATAATAAGACGGGCGTCGGCAAACGGCGGTATGCGTTCCGGATACCACTGCGGATTATCGGTATACAGTTGAGCAACGGCTTTTGCCTCCGGCGACATAACCGAAATTTCGTATTCGCCGTCTTGCGCCATACCGATGCGGTATTGAGCTCCGATACTGCGTAAATAGCCGATGGGTGTTTGTCCCGATTTTGTTACCATGTCGGTAAATTGTTTTTTGCCCGAAGCGTCGCGGGTGTATTCCTGACCTTCAACACCCCAGTTCATAAGGTCACTTCCTTCTTGGGTAAAGAAAAAGTCAAAGAATTTAATAAGGGTTACCGGGTCTTTACACTGGGAAGAAATTCCCCAGCCTGCTCCGGCTGTTCTGGCGTCGCGCAAAGCAACTTTTCCGTACGGATCTTTGGGCGGTGCAATACCTTCGATTTTAAAACCGGGAATATCTTTTGCCAAAGAGGCATTGTAGTTGCCGGTACTTACCCAGTCAAAGGTAAAACCGCCTACGTTGCCCGACAACAAAATATCGCGCGCTTTTGCTCCGCGGGTAAAGAATTCGGGGTCAACCAAGCCTTCTTTGTACCACTTGGCAAAAGTTTTTACACCGAGCGCAAATTCTTTTTCCATCGGGTCGAATACCATTTTTCCGTTGCGTGCATAAAATTCGGTACTTGTGTCGAATAAATTCAAATACTTATCGGGAGCTTTTACCGCACCGCGGTCAAACAGCGGAACTTCATCTTTTTTGCCGTTACCGTTCGGGTCTTTGTTTCTAAAAGCCGACAATACCGTGTACAATTCATCGACGTTTGTAGGAGCTTTTAATCCCAGTTTTTTAAGCCAATCCGTTCTTATCCAATAGAATTCGGAAAACTTAAGCGTTTGGTCTTTAGGAATAAAATAGATATTGCCGTCCAAAGAATACGCGGTGCTGGCAAAGCCGGGAACCGTTTCGAGCCGTTTTTGGATATTCGGCGCATGTTTTTTTATTAAATCGTTTAAGGGAATTAAACCGCCGTCTCTTCCCAGTTTTTCCAAATCGGAAATACTTACATAGCCGATAACGTCGGCAAGTTTTCCGGAAGAAAGCATTAAGTTAAACGCTTCTTTTTCGTTTGAGTTTGCCTGGCTGATAACGCTTTTAAGCGATACGTTTGTGCGCTTTGCGATTTCCTGCCATACCTTCCATTCGGGATTAAACACCATGTTGTTGAAGTTTAAAAACACCGTAAATTCAACAGGTTTTGCGGATACCGTTCCGGCAGTCCCGAGCATATCGGATCCTGTTTTATCCGAAGAGCCCATTGCAAATGCCGAAAAGACGGCAAACAGCAAACAGACAATAAGTCCGATTTTTTTCATAGAAATCACTCCTACAAAAAAACTATACGGAGATCATCCGCCGCAAACCGGCGGAAAGTACAGTTCGACAAACAACGTTTTCGAACCGAAAACACCGGCTGACGTTTGCAGCTTGCCGGCGCTTCTCCTTTATGCGATGGCGTTTTATACCTTATAAAAACGCCTGTCAGCCTTTGTTAGCGCCGAGCGTAATACCGCTCCTAAAATACTTTTGTACATACGGATATGCGACCAGCATGGGCACAATCGCTATAATGATAATCGCATAAATAACCGTCAGCGGCGACCACGTGGAATTAAATGTTACGATTTGCGCTTCGGTTTCGTTTGAAATTTTATTGACAATCAGTTTTTTAAGCAAAACCTGCAGCGGCATTTTATTGTCGTCCGTAAGCAAATTCATTGCCCAAAAGTAACCGTTCCAGCGGTTAACACCGTAAAAAAGCCCGACCGTTGCAAGAGCCGGCTTGGAAAGCGGCAGGTAAATCATTGAAAAAATCCGCAAATTACCCGCACCGTCGATAAAAGCAGCTTCTTCAAGCGAAGACGGCACTTGTTCAAAAAAGCTTTTTAAGATAATCAAATTGTACGTATTGAGCGCAAAACCGCCTAAAACGGCAAAGCGCGTATTAAGTAAATGATAATCTCGGAACGTCATATACAGCGGAATAATTCCCGCACTGAACCACATGGTAAACACAACAAAAATAGTCAGCCATTTGCGCGCAAGCAAACGCGTTTTACTTAAAGCGTATGCCATAGTGGCGGTAAAAAACATATTAAACAGCACACCGAACACGGTATAAAAAATCGTATTGCCGTAAGCAATCCAAATGCTGTTTTTTGCAAACGCTTGTTTGTAGCTGTCGAGCGTAAAACCGATAATGCGGAACATTACGTCTCCGTTTTCCACATAGTAAGGCTTACTGAACGAAGCGATAAACACATAATACAGCGGATACAGTGCAAGCACCGTTATCAATATACCGAACACGTTCATAATGTTATTAAACATATGCTCGCCGCTGCCGATTACTTTTATACTTTCATCTTTACCGAATTTCTGTTTCATATAATACCCTTTGCTCTTTTGCAGTACTTGTTGCTTAGTACACCCGTTAATTACCACAACGAATTTTCGGTAACGCGTTTGCTGATTTTATTTGCAACGCTTACCAAAATAAGAGCCACTACGGCTTCAAATAAACCGGCTGCCGTAGCCAAACCGTAGTCGCCGTTTTCTATACCTATTCGGTACGAATACGTACTGATAACGTCGGCAACCGGATATGTCGTCGGCTGGTACAAAAGCAAAATAGACTCATAGCCTACTTTTACCATCTTTCCGATGTTCATAATAAACATAGTAATAACTGTAGGCAAAATACCGGGAACAGTTATGTGCACAATGCGTTTCCATTTGTTCGCCCCGTCCACAATCGCCGCTTCGTATAGCTGCGAATCTATACCCATAATTGCAGCAATGTACACGATTGCGTTAAAACCCGCCGTTTGCCACAGCGTCATCATCGTATATATAAGACGGAAATATTTGGGTTCTACCATAAAATATACGGGAGTAAAACCCAATTTTTTTATTATTAAATTAACTATACCCGTACTCGGCGAAAGAAAGTTTATAACCATACCGCACACAACTACTACCGAAATAAAATACGGCAAAAAAGTAGCGGTTTGTGTCAGCTTTCTGATAAAACGGTTTTTCATTTCCGTTACCGCTATGGCAAGCACAATGGGAAGCGGAAAACAAATAAATATTTGCCATAACGCTATCATCAGCGTATTTTTTATCGTACGCACAAAATCGGGACCGTTTATAAATTCGGAAAAATTGGCAAACCCGACAAAGGTGCTTCCCGCCAAACCTTTAAATACGTTGTAATCGTAAAAAGCCGTTATAAGGCCTGCCATGGGCTTGTAGCAAAACAGCAAATACCACACAAAACCGGGCAAAAGCAGCAGGTATAAATCCCAATCTTTTGCAATTTTGTTCAGTACGCTTTCTTTTTTGTTTTGAACGATTTTAGTCACCGCACGCCCTCCTTATTTTATTGTGAAGTATAAAAAAAGATTTGTAAATCATTATTTTTCCGCTTTTATCAACAATAAGCGTCAATACGCATTAGGCTGCGACGTACACCGCAGAGACGGTTACGGCGACTGCGGCTGAGCCGGCTATTCCGATTGCAGCGAGTACGTTTATTGCTCTTGTTGAGGCGCAATATTTTGCAGCACGCGATCGGCATATACTTGCGGGGATACGCCGGCATATTTATTGAACACGCGAATAAAACTGGTTGCGCTGTTAAAGCCGACTTTACCGGCAAGATCGACGGTTTTAACTAAAGGGTTTTCACAAATAATGTTTTGCGCTTTTTGTATACGCAGCGCATTAAGGTAATTCTTAAATGTATTATTGCTTAAGCGGGCAAACAGTTTGCTGCAGTATTTGGGAGTAATATTGAATTCGTCGGATAAATCCTGAAGCGATATATCGCGCTGAAAATTGCGACAAATATAATCGTTCATTAACTGAAGGATTTTTGTATCGGCGTCGAATTCTTTTTTTCTGACGGCATTCGCAATTTGAACGGCTATATTTTTTATTTCGTTAAAAGCTGTTTTGTCGGGCTGCCCCGTGTACAACGCGTTCCAATCCTCGGTTTTTCCGTACAATTGTTCGCTGGTTGTTTTTAATTCCTGCAAAGCCCGCATAAGGGTTGCCGAAAGTGCGTGTAACAAATTGCGCCGCGCCGAAAAAGACAAATCCTTATTACGTATATTTTCGTTTATAATTTCATCAAAACATACTGCCGTTTGCGTACTGCCTGCGATAACAAAATCGAGCAATTTTTTTTCGGTTGCAAGCGGATAATCGTAATGCTCCGCCGTGGCAAAGGCAACATCGCAAGCGGTTAAAATACTCGCGTGCGGACGGGTATGGCGGAATTCCAGCACATCGCGCGCTTGTTTTAGCGCTTCGGCTAAACACGCTTTTCCTTGAGTCGCACCGCTTAAAGCTGCCTGCATTCCCACAAACGCTGAATTTGAAAAAAGCTGCAGTTTTGCCAAAAACGTTTTTAGCTTTTCTTTTGCTTCGGTTTCGTCTGCGCAATCGAGTATTAGAGCAAACTCTTTTATGCCGTACTGTACATAATGTATGCCTTCTTCGCCGATCGAACAAGCTTCGGCGCACAGCTGCACATAGGGACGCCGGTCGCGCTCGGCGGTTCCTTCTTCCGCAGTTAATATAACCGAAGCGACAAAAAAAACATCCGTATTTTTTGCGTCTTCTTCGGATACTACTCCTTCAAGCAAGCCGCGGTTATATTTTTGAACGGCAAGAGCTTCGTTTTCTTCAATCGTTTTTTGCAGCTCTTGCGAAAGCAATTCCATTTTACGGCTATTTGTACGCAGTATTTCAAATTCGTCGTTTACCGCTCCCGCATTTTGCGGAATAAAGCGGCGTACAATTTCGCCCAAAGGAGAATACAAACGCCGTGCCGTGCGCGAAGCGGCGTATATGCATAAAATAAAAACACACAGTGAAAACACCAAGGGAACGGTTGCCAAGAGCAAGCGGACGGTTTTGCCGATACGGTATTCAACCGTCAAATTCCACGAGGGAATGTGCAGTGCTTGCGAATAAGATCGGTAATTTTTATTGTCCGCATGCATTGTGTTGCCGTTTTCGCCGCTTCGCGCATAAACCGAAACGCCGCGCGCAAGCGTAATGCAAAAGTTTTCGTTTTCGGCGGGTATAAACACGGGATCGGCAAACAGTTTTAAAACGACAAACGTAATTTGTGTTTTCCATTGTAAGCAGCGTATAAAATACAGTTCTTTTAATATGCCCGTGTTATCGTCGTATACGGGAAACACGGTTGTACCGTCTTGATTGCGCGCGGCATCACTAAGGCTTTTAAAACGTTCGGCGCTCAGCGATGTTTCGTATTTTACGTACCAGTCGCGCGGTCCCGAGCCTAAACCCGAAATAGTCATGGTATCGTAACGTTCGCCGATAACGGCAAGTTCGTAAGACAGTGGAGCGAGCTGGCTGGAAATGTTTTTTATATAACCGTACAGCACAACCGCTTTGGCGTAATAAGCGTTTGCGTTTTCGGCGTCCGCCCATTCGGCTAAATACGGATTTTTAATAAAATTATCCATAACGCCGGTTACTACGGCAGCGGCGGTATCGATAAGGTTGTAACGGTTTTGCGCAAAAGCTTTAAAAGCATTTTTTTCGTTTTCCGCCACGCGCAGCCCGATATAAAACGAAAACAGCGCAACCACTGCAGAAAATAAAACGGCGCTCCCTGTAAAAACGGCGAATAAACGTTTATAGTACTTTCCGCCGTAAAACCTGATGTCTGAAAGGCGCTTTTTCATCGCTTTAATTATAATACATAGTAAAAAATACCGCAATTAAAAAAAACTCCGGCTATTGACCCTTGTTTTTTCCCAAGAATAGGTTTATAGTTTTTACAGGAGTTACTATGAAAAAGCTATGGATAATTGCGTTGTGCGCCCTTGTAGCGACTGCGCTTTCCGCCGGCGGAGCAAAAGACCAAAATGCCGGAGAACTCGTTGTGTACGGTTCGTGTGAAGAAGAACACGTAGCCGCAATTTGCGCCAAATTCGAAAAACTTACCGGAATTAAAACAACCTTTCAAAGACTTTCCACCGGCGAAGTTTTTACGAAAATCGAAGAAGAAAACGGCAACCCGTCGGCAGACGTGTGGTTCGGCGGTACAACCGACCCGTATAATATGGCGGCAAAAAAAGGTTTGCTTTACCCGTACAAAGCGGAAAATGCAAAACACCTTATCGGTCAGCAGTACAAAGACAAAGACGATAACTGGTACGGTATTTACCGTGGCATTTTAGGCTTTTTTTGGAACAAAGAAGAGTTGGCTCGCTTAGGTTTGCAGCCGCCCAAAGATTGGGATGATTTATTAAAACCCGAATACAAAGGGCTTATTTCTTTTGCAAACCCCAACACTGCCGGAACCGGCAAATTAATCGTTAACACAATCGTTCAAATGCGCGGCGAAAAAGAAGCTATGAAATATTTTGCCGCACTGGATAAAAACATAGCTCAGTATACAAAATCCGGTTCCGGTCCGTCTAAAATGGTTCCCACCGGCGAAATCGTTATCGGTATCGGCTTTTTGCACGACATCGTATATCAAACGGTCGACAACGGTTACAACAACCTCGGTATGACCGCCCCCGCTTCCGGCACCAGCTACGAAATCGGCGCAACGGCAATATTCAAAGGAGCAAAAAACCTTGAAAACGCAAAAAAATTCATTGAATACGCTCTTTCGCCCGATTGTGTAAACCTTGCACAGGAAAACGGCGCATATCAGTTCCTCGTTATAGATAATGCTAAACCAGTTGAACCTGCCGTAAAATTCGGCTTGGATAAAATCAAAACAATCAATTACGATTTTGAAGACGCTGCGGTAAACGGTCCCAAATATATAAAAGAATTCTTTGAGACCATTGCAAACGACGATCGTATTAAAACAAAATAACAAAACAAAGGGGGATGTCTTAAAAACTAAAATTTTCGGACATCCTCGTATTACAATACAGGAAGCTTTATGTCTTTTTCACAGCGAAAAGAACTCGACAGAAAAAAACTGTTTGCCGACCCGTTTTTAATAACGGTTATTGTCGGTATTTTTTTGTTTTTAATATTTTTTATTCTCTATCCGTTAAGTATACTTTTAGTCGACAGTATGTATGTGGATGAGCGCTTTTCGCTGTCCGTGTTTTTTAGAGTATTGCAAATGCATTCCTTTAGAACAGCTATAACCAATACGCTGTTTTTAGGAATGATTACCGGCATTACGGCAACTTTGATAGGCTTTTTATTTGCATACGTAGATGCGTACGTTAATACCGGTTCAAAAGCGCTCAAAGGACTGTTTAACGCCGTTTCGATTTTACCCGTTGTTTCGCCGCCTTTTGTACTGTCGCTTTCGGCAATTCTTTTATTCGGCAGAACCGGAATCGTTACCAGACACTGGCTCAATTTAAACAGCACCGGTTTGTACGGACTTCCCGGCATTGCCCTCGTGCAAACACTAACTTTTTTTCCGGTATGCTATCTTATGCTCAAAGGTTTGCTTAAAAATATAGACCCTTCGCTTGAAGAAGCCGCACGCAACATAGGCGCTTCGCGCTGGCATGTATTTAAAACGGTTACCCTGCCCCTTTTGCTGCCGGGTTTGGGCAATGCATTTCTTATTACGTTTATAGAATCGGTTGCAGACTTTGCCAACCCGATGATTATCGGCGGTAACTACGATACACTTGCAACCTCAATATACCTTCAGCTGACCGGCGCGTACGATAAAAGCGGTGCTGCAGCAATGGCTGTTGTGCTTTTAACCATATCTATGGGCTTGTTCCTTATGGAAAAATACTATTTGGAGCGTAAATCGGTCGCGACTTTAACGGGCAAAGCTTCACGCGAACGGCTGCTTATGAACGATAAAAGCGTACGCATTCCGCTCATCGCTTTTTGCATTATCGTTACGCTGTTTGTTCTGATTATGTACGCTTTGGTACCTTTTGGCTCGCTATTTAAACTGTGGGGACGCGATTTTTCGCTGTCGCTTAAATGGTACCATTACGTGTTCAAAAATAACGGCTACCGCGTTTTTACGGACTCCATTTTACTTTCGTTAATTGCTTCTCCTTTAACCGCTCTTTTGTCTATGATGATTTCGTATTTAGTTGTAAAACGTAACTTTAAAGGCAAAGCACTTATGGAATTTACCGCTATGCTTGCAATGGCGGTTCCGGGAACCGTTTTAGGTGTCGGCTTTATACGCGGCTTTAACAGCGGATTATTCCACAGCGGATTTTTGCAAGGTTTGTATGGAACGGGCACCATATTGGTAATAGTCTTTATCGTGCGCTCGCTTCCCGTCGGCACCAGAAGCGGTATAGCGGCATTGCGCCAAATAGATAAATCAATTGAAGAATCCGCATACGATTTGGGAGCAAACAGCGCAAAAGTATTCACTTCGGTTACGCTTCCGCTTATTAAAGAATCTTTTTTTAGCGGCTTGGTAACCACATTTGTGCGCTCCATAACTGCAATTTCGGCAATTATTTTGCTGGTAACCCCCAAATATCTTTTAATAACCGTACGCATAAACGAACATGCGGAAAAAGGAAATTACGGCGTTGCCTGCACCTATGCCACTATTTTAATACTGATTACATACACGGCTATCGTCATTATGAATATACTGTTAAAAAAATTCGGTACAAGTAAACAAAGTCGTAATTCCGTGCGGTAAAGGGGAGACAAATGGAAAAATCTTCAAAAGGCGTACGCCTTGAACATATAACAAAAATCTACCGCGATCCGAAAACCAAAAAGGAATTCGCTGCCGTAAACGATGTAACGCTTAACATAAAACCGGGCAGTTTTGTAACGCTGCTGGGACCTTCCGGCTGCGGTAAAACTACGACGCTTCGTATGATTGCCGGCTTTGAAAGTCCGGACAAAGGCGAAATATATTTGGGCGATCAAGCCATCAACGCTTTAACGCCGAACAAGCGCGACACGGCGATGGTTTTTCAAAGCTATGCGCTTTTACCGCACTACAACGTATTCGACAACGTTGCCTACGGCTTAAAGCTGCGCAAAGTACCCAATGACGAAATACGCCGGCGCGTGCTCGACATGCTTAAACTGGTTGAACTGGAAGGCTTGGAAGAGCGCATGACCAATCAGCTGTCAGGCGGTCAGCAGCAGCGGGTTGCATTGGCGCGCGCTTTGGTGGTGGAGCCGGGCGTTTTGCTGTTCGATGAACCGCTTTCTAACCTCGACGCAAAACTGCGCGTCGCAATGCGAACGGAAATCAGAAAGATTCAGCAAGCGGTCGGCATAACGGCAATTTACGTAACCCACGATCAAGCCGAAGCGATGAGCTTATCCGACGAAATAATTATTATGCACAAAGGAGTCATTGCGCAAATCGGCAGCCCCGAAAAAATTTATTACAAACCGAACAGTGAATTCGTCGCCGACTTTATCGGAGAAGTAAATTTTTTGGACGGTACGGTCGTTTCTTTGAACGGTGCAACCGCTTCGGTTACGGTCGGCAATTCGCGCATTCAAGCTGCGGCAAACGAAAACTTACAAGAAGGTTCAAAATGCAAAATCGTACTGCGCCCCGAATCGGTGTCGTTATCGGATACGGGAATTCTTCCTTGTAAAGTAAGCCTTTCTACTTTTATGGGCGCTTATCAATACTATTGGGCGCAAACAGACGGCGGAACGGTAAAAATTACCGACTATAATCCGCAAAATAAAAAAATCTACCGTGCAGGCGATAAAGCATTTTTGACATTCGACAGTTCAAATCTGCACATACTGCCGTAAAACACGTAAAACATACCGGAGGCATTTTACTTATGAAAAACATCTTAACCGAACCGATTAAAAATCCCGAACGCTTTTTGTGTAAAAAGCTCGACAAAGCGTATATTGAACAAGCAATTAGCAAAGTGCTGAAAAAGATAGATATAATGATGGAGCGCTTCGGCGAACGCTTTCCCTTTTGCGCAAGCGAAAATGGAAAATACGAAGTTATTGAAAACATAGAATGGACAACCGGTTTTTGGACAGGCATGCTCCACCTTGCTTATGAATACACAGGCAACGAAAAATACCGCGCGCTTGCGGACAAACACGTGCTTTCATTTAAAGAACGCATAGAACGCAAAGGAAAAGACGTTCAGCACCACGATTTGGGCTTTTTATACACCCTCTCCTGCATTGCCGCTTACAAAGTATACGGAAACGAAACGGCAAAAAAAGCCGCGTTGGAAGCTGCCGATTTTTTATGTACGCGTTATTTAAAAAATGCAGGCATTATTCAAGCATGGGGCGATTTAAACGATCCTGAACAACAGGGACGCATGATTATAGACTGCAACTTAAACTTACCGCTTTTGTATTGGGCAAGCGAAACAACGGGAAACGGCGAATATAAAAAAATCGCATACACGCACGTAAAAAATGCGCAAAAATACATTATCCGCGAAGACGCATCCACTTTTCACACTTTTTATATGGACGTTGAAACGGGAAAACCGAAGTTCGGTAAAACGCACCAAGGTAAATCGGACGACTCGTGCTGGGCGCGCGGACAAGCATGGGGCGTATACGGCTTTATGCTGTCTTACGCATATACAAAAGACGTTTCGCTTTTGGAAACGGTACAAAAGTTAACTGCGTATTTTTTAAACAGACTACCGGACGATCTTATTCCCTATTGGGATTTGTCGATTGCAAATGGTTCGGATGAACCGCGCGACAGCTCTTCTGCGGCAATTGTAGTGTGCGGGCTTTTGGAATTGCTTAAATATCTTCCGCTTACCGATGAAAAGCGCGGTTTTTATGAAAACGTCGTATATGCAATGGTAAAAAATATGAACGAATTGTACGTTAGCACCGACAGCACCGAAGACGGAGTTTTAGCTCATTCAACTTATGCTCTCCCCCAAGGCAAAGGTATAGACGAATTTTGTTCGTGGGGTGATTATTATTATTTTGAAGCTTTAATGCGTATGTATAAAACATGGCAGCCGTATTGGTAAACGGCATACGGAAATAATATGCAAAAAAACAAAAGAAAAAGCAAAATAAACAGCGACCAAAAAACTTTATATCTAATCGCTTTACCCTGTTTTTTGTGGTATGTTATTTTCGAATACAAGCCCATGTACGGTCTTTTAATCGCTTTTCAAGACTACAGTCTTTTTAAAGGCATATGGGGGAGCACATGGGTCGGACTAAAAAATTTTGCCGATTTTTTAAGCAGCCCTTATTTTTATACTACGGTAAAAAACACGCTCGTATTGAATTTATGGGCTTTGTTTTTAGCGTTTCCCTTTGCAATTTTATTTGCTTTGCTTTTAAACGAAGTGCGCAACCGGTATTTAAAAAAAATTATACAAACCGCTTCGTTTTTGCCTTATTTTATCGCAGTTGTAGTAGCGTGCGGTATTCTTATAAACATGCTTTCTCCTTCAATTGGTATTATTAATCACTTGATAGAAAAAGCAGGCGGACAGCGGACATATTTTTTAGCTGCACCCGAATGGTTTCCTCCGATATTTACCGGCTTGGGCATTTGGAAACATACCGGCTTTAATGCGGTTATTTATCTTGCAGCTCTTACATCAATCGATGAAAATTTGTACGAAGCCGCCAAAATCGACGGCGCAA
Source organism: Treponema lecithinolyticum ATCC 700332 (assembly GCA_000468055.1). Classification (GTDB taxonomy): domain Bacteria; phylum Spirochaetota; class Spirochaetia; order Treponematales; family Treponemataceae; genus Treponema_C; species Treponema_C lecithinolyticum. Next base: position 250,783 of record KI260569.1, read on the forward strand.
ACAAATGGCAGCAAATTATCCGCATAACCATACCGTCGATTATTCCTACTATTGTGGTTATGCTCGTATTAAGAATCGGCAGTATGCTGAATGTCGCCTTTGAAACAGTATTGCTTTTATACCAGCCGGCAACCTATGCTACATCCGACGTTATAAGCACATACGTATACCGCTTGGGTATGGAACAGCAAAACTTCGGACTTGCTACCGCAGTAGGTATGTTTAACGCCATAGTAGGCTTTATTTTAGTGTACAGTTCCAATAAATGGAGCAAAAAAATAAGCGAAATTAGCTTATGGTAAAAAAAAGGAATCGCTATGAATAAAAGCCGTATACAAAAAAAAGTTCGCAAAGGTATGGATGAAACTATATTTTATGCATGTAATACCGTTTTTTTAATTACGGTAAGCATACTGTTTTTATACCCTATCATATACGTTTTTTCTGCATCGTTGAGTAAACCCGTGCACCTTATGCTCGGCGATATCGTATTATTTCCCAAAGGCTTTACATTCGATTCGTACAAAGAAGCTATACGCATTCCGAATTTTTGGCTTTCGTACTGGAACAGCATTCACATTACCGCAATCGGAACAATTGTCAATATGTTTTTTACCGTTACGGGAGCTTATGTTTTATCCAAACGGGAATTAAAAGGACGTACTTTTTTAATAATAGCAGTTGTTGTCGTTATGTGGTTTGATCCCGGACTTATACCGCGCTATTTAAATTTCCGCAGCTTGCATTTAATAAACAAGTACACGGCGGTTATATTAGGTTTTAGCGTAAATACGTTTAATTTAATTATTTTAAAAAGTTTTTTTGAAACAGTGCCAAAATCTTTGGAAGAATCCGCACGCATAGACGGAGCCGGACAATGGACTATTTTACGCAAAATATACATACCGCTGTCCGGCTCGGCGTTAACAACGGTAGCGCTTTTTTATGCGGTAAGCCGCTGGAACGGTTATTTTTGGACAATGATATTGCTTACCGACGATAAAAAAGCGCCGCTGCAAGTTTTATTAAAAAAACTGATTGTAGAAAAAAACGTAACGGCTGAAGCCGGCTCTTTAATGAATAAAGCCGGAACCGCTTCTTCCGACACTATCATCTATGCCGTTATCGTACTGTCGATTATTCCCATTATGTTGGTATACCCTTATGTACAAAAATTTTTTAGAAAAGGCATCACTTTAGGAGCCGTAAAAGGATAAAAATGAAAAACACATTAACATTTGAAATTAAAAACAAAAGCGGTGAAGTTCTCGCAAAACAAAGCGGACAAGATTTTGTACACTTGGTTTATGAAAACGAATACGCAGAAGGCGACTGCATTGTATTTTCCGTATCGCAAAAAAAAAGCTTTTTGGTTATTCAATTCGATACGGTTTTAAACCCCGCGTTCGTGTATATAAAAGAACATACGTTTGTATACGAAATTCCGTTCGGAGAAAAACGCTTTTCTTACGACCCCAAAACTTTCACCGGTAATCTGCATTTGCTAAAAGCCCGTGCAGCTCGGCCTGAAGAAATCGAAACATACAAAAACCTTGCATTAAACGACCACGATACGCACACAAACACTGCCTGCTTTCCACATGCAAAAGCCAATATCGAAACGCGCGGAGAATCAGTTTTTGCCGCACGCAATGCAATTAACGGCAATTGCGAAAATCGTTCGCACGGCAAATGGCCCTACGAATCGTGGGGTATCAACCGCGATCCGGAAGCTTTGCTTACGCTTGACTTCGGGCGCGAAATATACACGGATAAAATCGTATTGGTTTGCCGCGCCGATTTTCCCCACGACAATTATTGGAAACAAATAGAAATAGGTTTTTCAGACGGCAGTACACAAACGTTTTTTTTGGAAAAAAGCATTTTACCGCACGAAATCAAAATCCTTCCGAAAAAAACAACATATATAACTTTCGGAAAACTTATTAAAGACGAAACGCTCGATTCACCCTTTCCCGCACTGACTCAAATCGAAGTATACGGAACGGAAAGTACATAAAACATCTGTTATATCGTAAAAAATATCGACACTTCGTAAAAATACGTATTGACAGACGGAATAAGACATCTCATACTAAAGTTCCAAAGAATACGGACAATCGGAGGAAAACGATGGGAAAAAAAATTGCAGTACTGATAGTACTTGTAACTTGTGCAGGTCTTTTATTTGCTGCAGGCGGCTCTGAAAGCGCTAAAGCGGGAAATTCAAAACAATTAAGCATGCATTTGGTATTTAACGGTATAGTTTTTGATGAAAATTGGGACATTTACCGTTATGCAGCGGAAAAAACAGGAATTTCGCTTACCGGAACAGCTTCAAAAAACAATACCGATTCAAAACAAGCATTTAACTTAATGATAGCGTCCGGCAATTTGCCCGATATTATAAGCTATACCATAAGCGACCTTGAACTATTAGGATTTAAAGACGGTGCCGTTATCGACTTAAGCGATTTAATCGAAAAGCACGCGCCGAATATCAAACGGTTTATGAAAGAACATCCGCGTTTGGCAAAAGATATGTATGCATACAACGGAAAAATATATGCCCTTCCTACCTATTACGATTATGATAAACTAAACGTAACCACTACTATTTTTATCCGTACCGACTGGCTTAAAAAATTCAATTTAAAAGTACCGTCAACAATTGAAGAAATGGAAAAAGTATTAACAACAATTGTAAACGGTGATGCAAACGGCAACGGTAAAAAAGATGAAATAGGCTTATTCGGCAGGGGAACCGGAACTCAAACACCCTTGCGCAACAGCATGAACATGCTCGGAGCACGCTCCATAACCTCTTTTTATATTGATGAAAACGGGAAAATACAACATAACGTACTTGAGCCATCCTTTAAAACAGCGGTTGAAACAATGGCATCATGGTATAAAAAAGGTTTGGTAGATAAAGAAATATTTACACGCGGCTGGGCAGCCCGCGACCAATTGCTTCCAACCGATTTGGGAACGGCAACCTTTGACTGGCCGGCGTCCACTTCAGGCTATAATTATCGAAACGACACACCTGCAGGTTTTGAGTTTAAAGCAATACCGCCGCTTCGCGATAAAAACGGTAAATTAATTACTAAAAGCCCCAAACGGAATACTTCGGTTTCATGGGCATGGGGTATCAGCGCTACGGCAAAAGACCCCGTTGCCGCCATCAAATACATGGATTGGTGGTTTTCCGAAGAAGGCAGACGTACATGGAACTGGGGTATTGAAGGCAAGCATTACACTATGGTAAACGGCAAGCCGCAGTTTACCGATTACGTATTAAAAAATTCCGAAAATCTTACCCCCTTGCAAGTGCTGCATAAAGCGGGCGCGCAAGTTTCGGGTATCGGCGTACATCAAGATGCCGAATATGAATTTGCAACTGCCGCCAATGCCGTAGCGCTTGAAGCATGGAAAATATACATGGAAAACAACGGTACTGTTTCCGAAATTCCCATACTCAAATTTTCGCCGGAAGAACAAGCGGAAATAGCAAAAATAAAACCTGCCATCGATCAAACAACGAGCGAATACATACAAAAATGGATACTCGGCGCTTCCGACATCAATGCAGAATGGGACACTTACATAAAGCGCTTAAAAGAATTAGGACTTGATAAATTTATAGCACTGTATCAAAAAGCATACGATCGTTTTAACAAAAATTAATGATACTGGACTCGGTTATGGTTATAGCAAAAGAAATAAAAATCTACAACGTTTCGTCGCTTGAAAAAATTATGACAAGCAGACAGATGCATGAAGAACAAACCGACAGTGCTACGGCGCTTAGAGGAGAACGTTTTTCCTATCAAGCCGTACTGCAAGTAAAAGCAGAAGAACACTGCACTTCTTTTGCACAAATCAGCATAGAATCAAAACTGCTCGATTACTGCACCGTATACCGAGTCGGTACGGTTTGCGGACGTTATACCGCCCGCAAAGACCGTTGCGATCAAAATTACATTACAACCGAAGCAGGTTTGTTTCCCGATATACTCTACCCTATTAAAACCGAAAACGGCGTATTGCAAGAAAAAATGGTTTTAACTACCGAATACGCCGAATGTTTGTGGATTCAAGTAGACATACCCCAAGATATTCAGAGCGGACTTTATGAAATCGTTGTAAACGCATACGCTTGCGACGACAACATACAAAGCCGTTCGGTTTTTACGCTGCACATCGCCGAAGAAGTTTTACAAAAAGACTGTTTTAAGTATACCCAATGGCTGCACCTCGACTGCATAGCCGATTACTACGAAGATAAAATTTTTTCGGAAAGCCATTGGCAGCGTATTGAACAATTTGTAAAAACCGCATGCGAACACGGTATTTCTATGCTGTTGACCCCTGTTTTTACCCCGCCGCTCGATATGTATACCGGCGATGAGCGCAAAACGGTGCAATTGGTAGATATAGACTGTACGGACGGCGTATATTCGTTTTCGTTTGAACGTTTTCACCGTTTTGCTTTTTTGGCAAAAAAATACGGCGTACAGTATTTGGAAATAGCACACTTATTCAGTCAATGGGGGGTACATCATCCGGTACGTATAGAAGCGCGCGTTGACGGAAAGCACACCGTATTGTTCGACCGTCACACAGCAGCAAATGACGGCGCTTACGAGCAATTTTTATCGGTGTTTTTGCCGCGCTTGGTACAGGAAATAGAACAAGCCGGCTTTGCACAACACGCATATTTTCACGTATCCGACGAGCCTCACCTTGAAGACATTCAACGCTATGCGTATGCGCAAAGCATCGTAAAAAAATATATCGGAAACTACCCGATTATAGATGCGCTGTCGGATTACGAATTTATTGAAAAAGGAATTGCTCATACACCGGTGCCGGCAGTTAACAAAATCGCACCCTTTATAGAACACAAAGTACAGCCGCTGTGGACATACTATTGCTGCAGCCAAAACGTAAATGTAAGCAACCGTTTTTTAGCCATGCCCTCGTGGCGTAACAGGATTTTGGGCGTGCTATTGTATAAGTTCGACATCGACGGTTTTTTACATTGGGGCTATAATTTTTATTACAGCCAGTATTCAAAAACATTGATCGACCCGTTTACCGTTACCGACGCGCTCGGAGCTTTTCCGGCAGGCGATACGTTTAGCGTGTATCCGGGGAAAACGCAAACGCTTGCCTCGATTCGTTTAAAAGTGTTTTACGAAGCGCTGCAAGACAGATGGTTTTTAAAACAAATGGAAAAAAAGCTCGGAAAAAAACGCGTGCTTGCCGTACTTGAAGACGGACTGAACAGAGCGTTGCAATTTGACGAATTTCCTGCAAGTGCAGCCTACATTTTAAACATAAGAGAGCGTTTTTTAAATGAATTGAAAATGTCCGGAATTTAATATATACTACATTTATTATTCAGGAGGCAATTATGGACATTCGCTATTCGGTAAATCAACGTGATGTAAAACGGTACACTTCGCAAGAACTTCGCAACGAATTTTTAATCGAAAAAGTTTTTATAGAAGACGATGTAACCGCCGTATACAGCCACGTAGACCGCGTGGTTACTTTGGGCGCTTTACCTAAAACACAAAAGCTTAACATTGAAAAAAATATTGACTGTTGGAAAAACTTCGGCGTACATACGTTTTTAGAACGCCGCGAACTGGGCATTATCAATATCGGCGGAGAAGGAACCGTGTATGTAACGGACGCGCAAGGGGCGGCACAAACATATGATATGGGAACCTTGTACGGTTTATACCTTCCGATGGGAACAAAAAAAGTCGAATTTGAAAGCCTCGACAGACAAAAACCGGCAAAATTCTACATGTGTTCCGCCCCTGCACACAAAGCATTTCCTGCAAAACTGATTACGCAGGAAGCGGCGAACAAGGTGGCGCTCGGCTCTTCGGAAACTTCAAATAAGCGCGTTATCTATCAGTTTATTCACCCCGCCGTATTGGAAACCTGCCAGCTTTCGATGGGCTGCACCGCGTTGGACACCGGTTCGGTATGGAACACCATGCCTGTACACACACACGAGCGGCGTATGGAAGTTTACTTTTACTTTAATATCCCCGAAAACAATGTCGTGTTCCACTATATGGGCGAAGGGCAGGAAACCCGCCACATCGTTATGCAAAACGAACAAGCGGTCATCTCTCCGAGTTGGTCAATCCACTCCGGCTGCGGCACTTCAAACTATACGTTTATTTGGGCGATGGCAGGCGAAAATCGCGTATTCGACGACATGGACGGCATTAAAACAACCGACTTGCGCTGATACAGTAAAAGCGGCTGTTCTTCGGAGCTCCGCGCTATTTGTGCAGAGCTTTTAAATGTTCGACAAAAATACCTCAAGGAGTTAGCATGATTTTAGACGATTTTAAATTAACCGATAAAGTTGCAATCGTTACCGGATGCAATACCGGACTGGGACAAGGCATGGCATGCGCGCTTGCCGAAGCAGGCGCCGATATTTTCGGCGTATATCGAAGCGATGCGGGCGATACACCGGAACTTATAAAAAACTGCAGCAGACGTTTTGTCGGCATACAAGCCGATTTATCGGTAAGCTCAAACGCGTCCCTCATCGTTCAAAAAGCGATTGAAGCGTACGGTCACATAGATATTTTAATCAACAACGCCGGCATTATCCGGCGTGAAGACAGCATCAACTTTTCCGAAAAAGATTGGGACGATGTTTTAAATACCAATTTAAAAACCCTGTTTTTTTTGTCGCAAGCGGCAGCCGAACATTTTATCGCGCAAAAAAGCGGCAGAATTATAAACGTCGCTTCCATGCTTTCGTATCAGGGCGGCATACGGGTTCCGTCCTACACCGCTTCGAAAAGCGCCGTAAAAGGCTTAACGATGACGCTTGCAAACGAATGGGCGCAGTACGGCATAACGGTAAACGCTATCGCCCCCGGTTACATGGAAACAAACAATACCGCAGCATTACGCGCAGATGAAAAGCGCAATGCCGCTATTTTAGAGCGCATCCCTGCCGGAAGATGGGGAACCCCCGACGACATGAAAGGAGCGGTCGTTTTTTTGGCCTCAAAAGCGGCGTCCTATGTAAACGGCTTTACGCTTGCAGTCGACGGCGGCTGGCTGGCACGGTAAAAAGTTTTTAGAAAACGGATTTTAGGGCTGTTTCAAAAGCCGGTTGCTCTTTCGACAGCCCGTCAAATCTTTAAAAGCTTTTGTAAAGGAGGAGGAAAACATGAAAAAAAACATTGTATTCATCGGAATTGCAGTTGCAGCGGTACTTACAATTTTGACAAGCTGCAGCGCAAAAGGGCAAAGCAGCGCCGCTAAGGGAAACGGTAAAAAGTATGACGGTGTTAAACTCGTATACTGGTCGAACTGGGAAGCTACGGAACCGCAGGGTATTGTAATAGCGGAAACCGTAAAAGCATATGAAAAAGAAACCGGTATAAAAGTTGAATTGGAATTCAAAGGAAGACGGGGTATAAAAGAAGGTTTAATTCCCGCTTTGGATGCAAATCAGCAAATAGACTTATTTGAAGGACAAGAAAATAAAAGCAATTACGGAGAACGCACCATCAGCTTGGAAGATTTGGTAAAAAAAGCCGACTACGAAAAACGTACAAATCCGGTTATGATGAAACTGTCCAGAAGCTATACTAACGGCGTTTTAAAAGAAATTCCCTATCAATTCAAAGCAAACGCATACCTGTATAATAAAAAAATATTTAAGCAAGCAGGAATTCAAAAAGCACCGGAAAATTGGAACGATTTTTTGGACGCGTGCAAAAAAATAAAAGATGCCGGTTTTATTCCGTTAACCACCGACGATGCGTATACCCCCCAAGCTTTCGGCACTCACTTAGCCAGATTGATGGGCTCAAAGAATGTAGCGGATGTAGTACTCAATAACGGATGGGACAAGCCCGAAGTGTTGGCGGCTGCACAAGCTTTTGAACAGCTGGCGGCAAAAGGTTATTTTTCAAAATTGGTCGGTTCAAATGTATGGCCTACCGGACAAAATACGGAATTTGCAACGGGAAAGGTTGCCATGTACTGCGTCGGCACGTATTTGGTTAACGAAGTAAAAAATATTACGGGAAGCGACTTTGAATGGGGCTTTTTTAACTATCCGGAAGTAGAAGGCGGAATTAACGGCACAGAAGCTATGGTTATAGGAGCTCAAAGTTTTGCCATTACTTCAAAGTGTCAAAATCCGGAAGCGGCTTTCGGCTTAATCGAAAAACTGACGCGCGGCGAATATGATGCAAAACTGGCAAAAGAAAGTATCGGACTTCCTGCAGATTCGGAAAACAAAATATGGCCCGAGCAGCTTGCAGACGTAAAACCGTATTTCGATAACTGCAGCGAAATTTTTACCGTTGCAGGCGGCATACAAAGCAACCCCGACATTACCCCTGCATTAAAAGAAAACCTTCAAAAATTATATGCAGGAAAACTGACAGCAAAAGAATTCGTAGCGAATATGAAAAGCGCCGCAAAATAAAACAGAGATCATTACAATGCAAAATTGTACAAAACGCAACAGAAGTATGATTTTGACCTTTGTTATTCCCGGCACTGTACTGTTCGTTGGAGGATTTGTGTATCCTATTATCCGAACAGTAATTATGAGCTTTTTTGCTATTGAAGAAATTACCGATCCCGTATCCAAGTGGTCTTTTTACGGGCTCGGTAATTATCTCGGTTTGTTCCGCACCGGCTTATTTCAGCAAGCTATGCGCAATATTTTAAATATATGGGCTATAGGTGCGGCACTTACCTTGGGTATTTCTTTATTGCTTGCCGTAATTTTAACCGGCGGAGTAAAAGGAAAAGATTTTTTTCAAGCGGTTATTTACCTTCCGAATGTCATCAGTGCGGTAGCTATGGCTACCATGTGGATTCAATACGTATTTAATTCTTCTTACGGATTTTTAACGACTTTTTTTAACCGTATAGGATTACACAGCATAGCGGAAATACAATGGCTGGACAGCGAACATAAATTTTGGGCTCTTTTGCTTTCCTATTGCTTCGGCATGATCGGGCACCATATGCTTATATGGATAAGCGGCATTGAGCGAATTAACAAAGATTACTATGAAGCGGCAAGCATAGACGGTGCGGGCAAAACAGGACAATTTTTTCACATTACACTGCCGTTGTTAAAAGGAATTTTAAGAACAAATATTATTATGTGGTCAATCAGTATTGCCGGATTTTTTATTTGGTCTCAACTGTTTTCGCCGTTAACTCCCGATACTTCGACGATAGTTCCGATGGTGTACATGTACGTAAAACTGTTTGGAGCCGAAAGCGTTGACATTGTTTCCAGAAATGCGGGAAGCGGTGCGGCAATCGGCGTTATTTTATGTTTATCCGTGGTTACGATATTCAAGCTGTCAAATTTTTTGCTAAAAGACGACGATTTGGAGTTTTAGAATATGCATGTAAAACAAAGTACGGCGATTTATAAAAATACCATAAAACTTTTACCCGGCTATATCGTTTTAATAGGCTGGGTACTTTTTACGGTTATATTGCTCGGCTGGGTGCTGTCGGCAAGCCTTTCTACAACTTCCGAAATTTTTTCCGGCAATGTACTGAAATTCCCTTCGGGATTACATTGGGAAAACTATAAAAAAGCATGGATATCATCAAACGTTTCCGTTTTTTTTACTAATTCGCTCATTTACGCAACGATATCCTGTATATTGCTTATTATAATCTGTGCTCCGTACGCTTATACATTACAGCGTTTTAATTTTAGAGGCAAAAAGATTATTTATTCGACTTTGGCGGCGACAATGGGAGTCCCCATCGTTATGATAATCATACCCTTGTATACCATCATAGCGCAAACAGGCGTACTGAAAGCCCCTTTGTCAAACCGGATTGTGCTTATTACCCTGTTTACCAGTGTAAAAATCCCCTATACAACAACGTTTTTAATGGCATACTTTGCCAATATATCGAGCACGTACGAAGAAGCCGCCGCTATCGACGGTTGTCACCCTATTCGCACCTTTTGGAAAATTATTTTTCCATTGGCACAAGGCGGCATAATAACGGTAACTATATTTAATTTTATTAACATTTGGAACGAATATTTTCTTTCTTTGCTGTTCGTTAATTCGGATAAACTGCGCCCCGTAGCTTTAGGCTTATTTTCCATGATTAACGGTATGAAATATAGCGGAGATTGGTCTGGCTTATTTGCATCCGTTATTATCGTTTTTTTGCCGACTTTTATTTTATATTTATTTTTATCGAAAAAAATTATCGGCGGTATAACCGGCGGTATTAAAGGTTAAGGAAATCAATGGAAACATCAAACGGCAATTCGGCTTTCGACGAAAACATACCGCAGGTTTTGCGTAATATACACAGCCCCGTTACTGAAATTCGGCTGTATTTAAAAAATATCTACGCACGCAAATGTTTTAGCTTCGGCACATGGACCAGCCGGCAGCACCTTATACTGGCAATTCAAAGCAACAGCGAAACCGGTTTCGGCGAAAGCATTATCAGCGTTAATAAACCGGATATATCTTTGGATGAATGTATAGAGCATTGCCGTGCTTTAATCGGAAAAATGATAAGTCAAGCTCTTGTATATACCAGAAAAAAAAGAGGCGACTGGGCGGAACATTTTACCGAAATGACCGAAACGGCGCTGTTGGATGCAGCAGGAAAAATACTTAAACAAAGCGCCGTGCAGCTATTGGGTTTAAGCGGAAAAAAACCGGTAAACGGCGTATACGTTATATTAAGCGATGATACGGACGATATCGCCGTAAAAACCCGTTGGGCGGTTGAACAGGGTAAAGACACCTTTATAAAAGTAAAACTGTTCGGAAACGAAAAAACGGATTGCTCCATTATCCGGACAATCAGAAAGTATACAAGCGGAAAAAACACTTACCTTATAGGCGATGTAAACGGCGGTTACCGTATGCCCGGTGATACGGCGGATTTAGATGATATAGCAGAACATTTAGTAATGCTGCACAAAGAAGGTCTGAGTGCATGTGAAGATCCGGCTTACATTCCTTTGAAAGATTGGGTAACTCTTCAAAATAAAGTAGGAACTTTGCATTTAATACCCGACTACCCTTTGCGCCCGTCAAGAGAAGCGATTAAAACAATTGTACCGGGTATGGGACGTATTTATAACATTCACCCCGATTCGGCAGGTTCAATTTTAGATGCCGTGGCACTTGCACACAAAATAAAACAACTGGGAGCACAGCTTATGGTGGGGGATGACAGTTTAGTAGGTCCTGCAGCTTCGGTGTGGCAGCAGCTTGCCGTCGGCTTGGAAGCAGCATGGGTAGAAGCAACGGAAAAAGCCGAAGAAAGCGATTTTTACTATAAAGCAGTAATAAGTATTCCTACAGATAGTTCGCATAACCCCATTACTCCTAAAGACTGTCACGGTTTTGGTATTTATTTAAATGAAGACATATTAAAAGCAAATACCGACACGGTATTTACAATAGTATAAAAATACTACCGGCAGTTTAAAGGTATTTTACACGGAGCACATTAAACATGAAAAGAAAAAATTTATTGTATGTATTTGCAGACCAATGGCGTGCAAGTTCGTTAGGCTATGCCGGAGAAGAGCCGGTTGTAACGCCGCACATGGATGAGTTTTGCCGAGAGTCGATATATTGCGATCATACGTACAGTACGTTTCCTTTGTGCTCCCCTCACCGCGCAAGTCTTTTAACGGGTAAATACCCGCTTTCTTGCGGATTTTTTACCAATTGCAAAACAGGGCTGCCCTTAAGACTTTCAGACTCGGAAATAACAATAGCTCAAGTATTAAAGGATGCAGGCTATCATACCGGTTATATCGGAAAATGGCATTTGGATGAACCGGAGCAAAATCACTGCGCACACCCAAAATCGCATGCACAAGCATGGGACGCTTTTACTCCGCCCGGGAAACGACGGCACGGCTTTGATTTTTGGTATTCGTATGGAGCATGGGACGATCACTTGCACCCCCATTATTGGAAAGACAGTCCTAAAAAAATAGATATTGATCAATGGTCGCCCGAGCATGAAACATCCGTTGCCCTTTCCTATTTACAGGAAAGAAAAAATACCGAGCAGCCCTTTGCTTTATTTCTTTCTTGGAATCCGCCGCACAGCCCGTACAATATGGTACCGGAAAAATATAGGAGTTTATACGCTCAGCACAAACCAAGCACAAGAAAAAATGTACGAATACAGGGGGATTTTTTATATCATCACACAGGGGAAAAAGTTCCCATAGACGAAGCTTCTTTTAATTCCACTCTTACGGATTATTATGCCGCCATATCCGGTTTGGATGAACAATTCAGCCGTTTAATTCAGTACCTCAAAGAACAAAATTTATATGAAAACACCGTCGTTATTCTTTCCGCAGACCACGGCGATATGATGGGCTCGCACGGACTTATCGGCAAACATGTATGGTATGAAGAATCGGTAAAAATTCCGTATATCATACATTTTCCCGGAGTAAAAGCACACACGTGCAGTACATGCATGGGAAGCCAAGATATGATGCCGACGATATTGGGTATGCTGCAGCTTAATATACCTGCAAGCGTAGAAGGAACGGATTGCAGCGAAGCCGTGCTGCAGGGAAAAGAACAGCCGGAAAAAATGTGTTTTTTGTGCGGATGTCCGGGGAATGCCGAATACTTAAAAAAATACCGTGTGGCAGAAAAAAATCCGCAAGCTCACGGTTGGAGAGGGGTGCATACCGCACGGTACACCTATGTTGTGGATGCAGGTTACGAGCCGAAAAGCCTATTCACCCGTTTTTTATACGATAACGAACAAGACCCTTTTCAAATGCACCCCTTGAATATACACAACGGAAAAGCAAAGGAAATTGCACAGCGTTTGGAAAAAGAACTTGTTACATGGATAAAAAAACAAAAAGACGAATTTGAAATCACACTGCAAGAGAGGTAATTTATGGCACACTATGAATGGGAACCGACACATCTTGATTTTACCCTGTCGCCCTACACGGGGTTGACGCGCGCGTCATGGATAGATGCCGCAAAACATTTTTTAAAAGGGATCTTCTCCAATATAAAAGATTTTAATTCCCCGGTTATAATGCCGCGCTGCGAAACCGAAGTAAGTTATCCGAACAAAGAAAGTCCGGCGCATAAAGTACAAGCTGAATATTTTGAAGGTTTGGCACGCTCGTTTTTTTTGACAGCTCCCCTATTGCACATAGAGCCGGATTTGGAAATTTGCGGCTTCCGCCTTAAAGACTACTACAAAGCGCACGTGCTAAAAGCGTGTACGGCAGCCGATCCGCTGTGGGTGTTCGACATACAACACATGAAAGAAATCGAAAAAAAATCGGGCGGCGCACAGTCGGCAGCCTTTCAGCAAACGGTGGAAACCGCCGCTTTGGTTATTTGCCTGTGGGTGTGTAAAGAAGTTATATGGGATACGTACACTAAAAAAGAAAAAAAACGCATTGCCGATTTTATCGGCGGCTATGCACACGAAAAAACCATACCGCACAATTGGCGTCTTTTTAATATGCTCGATATGGCATTTTTGCACATGGAAGGTTATAGCATAGACAAAGATATTATGAGGGACCACGCGCAAACCATATTGAATTACTATGCCGGCGACGGCTGGTACCGCGACGGACACAGCTTTGATTATTATTCGTGCTGGGCCTTTAATTTATATACCGCTTTGTGGAACCGTTGGTACGGCTATAAAAACGAACCGTATCTTGCTTCGCGTTTTGAAGAAAATGCAAATTGCCTTATGCAAACATATCCCGATTTTTTTGATAAAGACGGTTGGACCAATATGTGGGGAAGAAGCACCATTTACCGCAATGCCGCAACTTCGCCTTTAGCGGGAAACTTTTTTTTCGCTCACAGCGAAGCCGATCCGGGCTTGGCGCGCAGAATTTGTTCGGGCTCTTTGCTTCAATTTATAACCAGAAAAGATTTATGGTATAAAGGCGTGCCTGTACTCGGTTTTTACGGCCCCTTTGTGCCTATGGTGCAAAATTATTCGTGTGCCGAATCGCCTTTTTGGCTTGCAAAAGCATTTTTATGCCTGTACTTACCCGAAAATCATCCCTTTTGGACGGCAAAAGAAAACAACGGCAGCTGGGAAACATTGGAAAAACGCGGTACTAAAGTAACGGCTTTAAACGCTCCGGCTTTGTGTTTTTCCAATCATCAAGCAAACGGCACAACCGAATTGCGCACGGGAAAGGTTATAAAAGCGCAAAACAATACTAACGGTTTGTGGAATTATGCAAAACTGTGCTATAACACGAAATTCCCGTGGGAAGCTTCAAACAAAAAAGACATGGAGTCCCAACAGTATGTGCTGTACGATAAAACGTCGGACACATACAGCCGCGCCAACGCCTTATTGTGGAGCGGCGAGCGGCAAGAAGTGCTGTACCGCCGCAGTTTTTTCGGCTTTACCGACACAAAAGAAGAGTTGTGGATGCCGGCAATCGATTTGGCGGACTTTGTCGTGCCCTACGGCATATTCCGTGCCGACAAAATGCGTTTTTTTCAAAAGCCTTTGTCTTTAACGCTCGGTGCGTACGGTTTTCCCGATAACGGCACCGAAATAACGTATAAAACCAAAGGCGACGCTAAAGCCGTTATTTTAAAAGGTTGCGACCGATTAGGAAAGCCCAGACAACTTGCTTTTACCGTTTTTGCCGGCTGGGACGGCATCGGCATTAAACGCAGCGCACACACAAATGCTGACAGCATCAAAAGTATTGTGCCCTACGCATACCTCAAACGGAAACGTCAATACGGCTACGAGCCTTACGTGCTTATGTCGCAAGTGTTGACAAAAACCGACGATGCCGATTTTACCGACGCCGATTTATTCCCGTTAAAAGCGATACGCTACACGGATAAAGAAAAATGCGGGGGGTACGGCCCTGTAACGTTGGTCTTTAAAAACGGCACACAACGCATAATAGATTTTTCAGGCATGGAAGGAAACTTGAGTTTGTAGTACGTTTTTTTGAAAATCGCTCGGAAGCATGCCGCCGTATTTAAAAAAAATGCGGGTTAATATATCGGAATTGCAACCGCACTCCGGCTCGGAACAGTTTATCTTTCGGTTCCCAAAATACGGCAGGGCGGCTATATCCCATTCTTTGTGACGCATTTGAAATATCATTTATTTGAACATATTCTTTTAAGGCAGTTTCAACCAGCTCTTTTTCTTTTTCACCTTCGTCCAAGATGAATTCATAAGACGAGCGTCTGTACGCCTACGGCCGGATCAGTTTTTCGATTGTTTTAACCATCGGTTTATACCGTGAGAGATTTTTGTTTGTAAAATTGTCCCATGCCGTGTACATGTGCCCGAGCATGGCAGGATTCGCCTTGTATAAAAGCGAATAGTCGATGAGAGCGTTTACCGCTTTAATCCCCTTGAAACTTGTCGGCAGGACGCGAAAGCCCTTGTTTAAAAAAAACGGAATGGAGCCGTAGCGCTCCAGCTCGTCATAGTGCCAGTCGCAGATGATGATGTCTTTGGGAATAAGGTTGACGGCGGCTGCGGTACCGTTACATGAGCTTTCGTATTCACCCTTATAACCGCTCTGTTCATCCTCGCTGTCGATGAGGCGGTCGCCCCACATATACATTGTAAGTCCCCGTTTTTTGACACAGTGATCGTAGAGTCTGTTCACGGCACCGGCAAACAGCTCAGCCTTATCTTTTCCGCGGCAAAGAGGGCAGGCATCTTCACCGATTAAAAACACTTCGTCCAAGCCGACATGTATTTTTTTTACCGAAAAAACTTCGGTAATTTCGTCGATTAAACCGAATAAAATCGTGTAAACTTTTTCATTGGAAGAGCAGAGGCTTCGGCAATAAATACCCTTATTGCCGGGGTAGAGGCCCGGCGTTTCGTCCAGTTCGGGGTAAGCTTTGAGCAGGGCAAAGGTTTCGTTTTCCCACGACTGATGGCCGAGGCAGTTTATTTCCGGGATGAGGTCGATGGAAAGCCTGCGGCATTCGGCGGCAATTTCGCGTGCGACGGTTTCTGAAAGTACGTATTTGTTATAGAGTTTCGGATCGCTTTTCCATTGATAGTTGTAGCCTATTTGAAGAAAAAGCGTGTTGATTCCCCGTTTTTGTAAACCGGGCAGTTCTTTTATCAGATTTTTACCCGTTTTGTCGGTATTTACAATTGCGTGAAAAGCAATAACGAATTCGCGTTTCGGCATGCCGCTTTTTACGCTTCCATTTGTCTCGTCAGATATTGTGCCCTTTGTTTGAGCGTAAACAGCCAGCTGCAAAAGTACGAGCAATAGTAAGAGTATACGTTTGGTGTTCATATTCGTTTTCTCCTACAAAATCATCATATAATAAATACAGATTCTTGTTCCATATTAGGAGTTTTTATTTCTTTACCAGCACCATCCTGTGTCCACACGATATTTTACTTCTGTACCGAAGCCATATTCCTAATATATTTATATAGCGACAATTTCGAATGGTCAATATGATTGTGTACAATAAAGTTCGCAATTTGGGGTAGAAAAAAGCCATTGAAAATTCCAGAATGTTGGTTACCACACTAACAAAAAAGGATTCACGCACAAAGCCGATTTTGTATCAATTGAAGAAAATATACCGCCGCTTAATATTTTTTTGTGCCGTACCATATATACGTTCCGACACCGGCAGCAGCGCCGTATACAATTCCTGCAGCTAAAACAAGCCATACCGGAAGCGATAACAGATGCATTACGTCAAGTGCAGGAGGAATAAGCATGCATGCGCTTAAAGCCGCCGCAGGACGCAGTGCAGGATATGTTTTTTTGGTCACAGTACCTAAAAAAGCGGCAGGCAATTTAAGGCATCCGTATAAAAGTAAAACCGTATTTTTTATTCCGAACAGCATACATGTGTATACAATAGGTTTTTGAAAAAGCAAATACCAGTCAAAAACCGTATTGCGGTGAATAATCCTTGCAGGCATAAATACCGAATAAAAGGCGGCAAGCACAAAATATAAAACAATAAAGTTTTCTTTTTTTACTTTTACAAACACCAAACAAGCGGCTAAACAAAATATACAAGGAATAAGCACTTCAAAAGCTAAATGAGAAAAATAATTAGGGAAAAAAGCATAGGGTATAAGATAATACGAAGACGTAAATACGCACTCTATAAATGCATATACAACTCCCGTTAAAAAACCGACGATTGCTGCAGAATAACGGATATCCGGTCTTCCTGCAGGATACGCGTTTTTAGTCAGCACATACATCAGCGTAATCGGAAGTAAAAAAATCATAAACAATTTCATATTGTTTTATTATATCGGAAAATCGCTAAGTTTCAAGTACAGTCCGGAGATTAGTCTTTTAACAAAAGATTAGGAAGCCACGTAACCAATGACGGACAATACACACATAAAAACAATACGGCAATAAGCGGAATAAGAAAAGGTGTAATCGCTTTATACAATCTTTCCAACTTGATTTTTGCAATGTCGCTTGTAATAAATAAGCACACGCCGAACGGTGGCGTAACTTGACCTATCATTAAATTAAAAACGACTATTACACCGAAGTAAACCAAATCGAACTGCAGCTTATGTGCAATGGGTAAAAGTACCGGAAGCATAAGGGTAAGAATAGCTCCGGGTTCCATAAACATTCCCAATATAAGCAAAATAATATTTATGGTAAAAATAACAGCACGCGGGTCGGAATTTATACCAAGTATCAAATCTGCAAGTCGGGCAGACACACCTTCTTTAGCCATAACATAGGTAAATAGTGTAGATGTTCCGATAATAAGCAGCGTATTTGCCGAAGTTATCGCACTGTCCAAAACACATTTAATAAATGATTTTACATCAAGCGTACGGTATAAGGCAGCGGCTATTATCAGCGCATATATAACGGCAACACACGAAGCTTCGGTTGGAGTGAACCACCCTGCCGCAAATCCGCTTAAAATAATAAGCGGGGTTATAATCGATAACACGGAATTCAAAAATTCCGTACCGAGTTTTTTTAAATTAAACCGTTCACGCGGATACCCCGTTTTTAATGCAAGCACAAAAGTCAACAACATCATGGATATCACCATTAAAAGTGCCGGCACAACACCGCCGACAAATAGCTTTGAAACGCTTACACTTGCAATCGAACCGTAAATTATCAGCGGTATGGAAGGGGGGAAAATAGGACCGATTACCGAAGACGCAGAAGTTACCGCTGCCGAAAAATCCTTATCGTAACCTTTAGATGTCATAGCTTCCATTTCGATGGTACCTAAACCTCCCGCATCGGCAGCGGCACTTCCGGACATACCCGCAAAAATCAAACTGGCAACGATGTTAGCATGGGCAAGTCCTCCGGGAATCCAGCCGACTAGAGCATCTGCAAAGTTAAAGATTTTTTCGGTAAGTTTGCCCGCATTCATTAAATTGCCGGCTAAAATAAACAGAGGAATAGCTATAAGCAAAAAAGAATCTATACCGAAAATCATTTTTTGCCCGATAACCGTCAGGGGATAACCGAGCCATAAACAGCCGATAACGGCACTCGCACCTATGGAAATACCTATGGGAATACCGATTAACAAAAAAAGTATAAATACAATAAAAAATACCGTCATTGTAACGCAGCCTTTGTGTTGTATAATTTTTCAAGTATATTATATGCAGCTTTGAATGCTAAAAAAATACCGCTGAGCGCAAGCGGTAAAAATTGCCACATTTTAGAAAAACTAGGCATTGAAGAATAGTATTCGGTTATCACAAAAGGAAACAATCCCCAAAAAGCGATAACCATAACAATGCCGAAAACAAAAATAACGATATGACGTATGTACCAAAAAATGCTTGCAAGCATTCCCCGCATACGTACTGAAACTATATCCAGCGATATAAGACCTTCTTTATCATACAGCACCGTGATACCCAAAAAAGCCATCCATAAAAACAAACATCCTGCCAATTCCGTCATTCCGCGGAATGATTTATTAAAAATATTCCTTAGGATAAGCTCATTAACCATAAGCACTACTATAGCGCACACAGTTAAAACTAATAAAACGGAAACTGCTTTTATAAACACATCCAAAATCTTCTTATATAATTTCATGTAACGTACCGGGTTAAATAAATTTATTTTACCAGTCGATCAATAATTTCCTGATCGTACCAGCTTTCATTAACATAGCGTTTATAATAATTTTTACCGCCCAGTTTATCTTTAAAACTTTGAATATCGGGTTTTGTATCAAAGCTGACTCCGGCTTTTTTTAATGTTTCCGTTGCACCGATGTTATCCGAAGCAATCGTATCAAAAGAATATTTTGCGGCAATAAGAGCTTGCTCTTTTAAGATTTTTTGCTGTTCTGCACTTAACGAATTCCATTTTTTTTGATTAGCCGCCATCGTGCAGCCCATCCACATGTAATTGATAAAACTATAATATTTAATGTCATCGTATGTTGCATTTGCAACCAAATGGTAGGTGGCATTATCCTGTGCTTCAGCCGTACCGTTTGAAAGCGCTATTGCCAATTCGTTTAGCGCAAGAGCTACCGGAGTTGAACCGAGTGCCGTCCATACATCAAGATACATTTTACTTGTAGGAACGCGTATTTTTAATCCTTTTACATCTTCAACCGTATGAATAGGCCGCTTTGTCGTTGCAATGTGGCGCATACCGTTATCACCTTCGGCAAGATACACCAAGCCGACCGAAGGAAGGTTCGCAAAAATTCTTTCGCCGATTTCTCCGTTAACTTTTTTGTATGCGTCTTCGGCACTTTCAAATAAAAACGGTAAATCAAGCAGTTTTGCTTTATCGTAAAAACTCGTAAAACCGGACGTACCGGCAAAGATAATATCGATTGTTCCCATCCGCGCCGACTGCAGCGCTTCAGCATCGTTTCCCAACTCACCGCCTGAATGAACATCCAAGACAAGATTGCCGTTCGATGCTTGGCGTACCAATTCGGCATATTTTACAATCGTTTTTGTAGGTACCGACGTCGCATTTCCCGGAGAATACACAGTGAGTTTAACGCTTTTTTCTCCGCTTTCTTTAGCCCCGTTTGCAAAAATCGCAACAAAAATACTTACAGCGACTAAAAGCGCTATAACCTTTTTTTCCATAATAATACCTCCACGTTATAATATATCCGCAATATCACGCATTGCGAATTCTATGCTTTTTTTATGCTCTCCGGTAAGAGTCGCAAAAGGTTTACGGCAATAACCTACATCAAATCCTTGTAATGCAAGCGCATATTTTGCTGCCGGAAATACGGAAGCTTTTACAAAAACTTGTACTATATCGTTCAGTTTGGACTGTAATGCATGTGCTTGTTCAGTATTGCCTTTAAAAAATGCTTCACGGATTTTCAAATGCAGTACGGGGCACACATTTACCATCGTTCCGATTGTAGCACTCGCTCCTGCAGCGAGAGAGCTTACATAAATTTCATCAAAACCGTTTATCAATATTTTTTCCGGATACAATTTACCAATACGTTCCAAATCATATAAATTCATGGATGTATGTTTGATACCTAAAATCCGTTTGTTTTTTAAAAGCGGATTATCGGCGGTAAATGAAATACCGGTAAATTGCGGGATATTGTATACGATAAGACCAATATTTATCGCCTGAAGAATATCCAAGTAATAAGCGTTGATTTCATCCTGTGAATAATGATAATAGATGGGCGGAATAGCAGAAACCGCACATACTCCGGCTTTTTCTGCATGTTTTGCCAAGTTAACCGCATTTTGTGTACTTAAAGAACCGACGTGAGCGACAACGGGAACTTGAGCACCGACTTCGGCTAACACGATTTCGACTATTTTTTTGCGTTCATCATTCGAAAGCAGTAAACCTTCACCGGAAGAACCGCAACAATAAAAACCTTCTACGCCTTTATCAAGTTCATACTTTACCAATTTCCGCAACATCGCCGCATCAACCGCACCGTCTTTATCGTACGGCGTTATAAGAGCGGAGTATATGCCCGATCTCAAAAATTCTTTTTTTACCATGCTGTCCAGCCTCCGTCTACAACAAGATTTGAGCCGGTCATATATTTGGAAGCGTCGGATGCAAGAAATATAACGGCTCCGTTGTATTCATCCGCTTGAGCCATACGTCCTATAGGCATTCTTATGCAATAGTTTGCTTGAAATTCTTTGTCTTGCGTATCGCGGTAAACGCCGGAAGGCGTTAAAGTATTCACCCTAATCCCTTCTTTTCCCCAATAGGTCGCACAATAACGTGTAAGATTATAAATACCGCTTTTAGCAGCGGAATATGCAACGGGTTTAATAAAAGCCGTTCCGGTTTTTTCCTTTTTATATGCATAAATATCCTGTACAGGACTTACTATACCGTAAATAGAGCCGATATTTATAATGGAACCGCCTTTTTTTGCCGAAACCATACGTTTGCCGACCGCTTGGGTCATGAGAAAAGTACCGATAAGATTGACATTTACCACTTCTCGGAAAATCTTTTCGGGAAAGTCTTCAAACGGACCGGAAACTTCAGGCGGTGCGCTCGGCTGCGTATCGATGCCGGCGTTGTTTACGAGCACGTCGGGACTCCCCCATTTTTTTTCAAGCGTATCAAGAAAAGTATTTATTTCGCTTTTATTTTGAATGTCCAGAGCGTACACTGCAATACGTTCACTTTCGGCAAGTTTCGTACCGAGCGTTTTTTGTATGCGTTCGGGATTTACGGTACGGGCAATAACAGCAACTTTTGCTCCTCTCCGATAAAATTCTTTTACAAATTCCGCACCGATTTGTCCAAGTCCGCCGGTAATAATTACAATTTTATCTGAAACATCAAACAAAGGATCTGTCATCTTAATTCCTCTCATAATAAAAGTAGTCCGTCACTGTAAAATTGTCGGACAGTCCTACAAACAGTATAACACCTTTTTATGAGTTGTCAAGAAAATAATTGACAAATCACCGAATGTATTATAGCCTGACATCAAACAACATGAAAACGATTACGCGCATTCCAATTACAGCGCAAGTAGTTGAAGCGCTAAAAGAAGCAATCAAAGAAAAACAGTTTCCCGTCGGCAAAAAGCTTCCTGCAGAACTTTCATTATGTAAAATGCTAAATGTAAGCCGTTCGTCACTCAGAGAAGCTTTATACCAACTTCAAGCACAAGGCTATGTCGAATTAAAAACGGGAAAAGGTGCTTTTGTACGCAGCAGTTCTCCGGATAACAATCATGAAGCAATACGACAATGGTTTATTGCAAGTGCGCCGAATCTTGAAGAATGCATGGAAATACGCTCCGCAATAGATCCTTTATCGGCTTCTTTGGCATGTACAAAAGGCAGTGAAGATGAAATTAAACGACTTATATATATCCACAATCAATTTGTGCAAGCTAATCACGATCATGACATTCCGCGTCTTGTCTCACTTGATGAGCAATTTCATTCTCAGATTTTAGAAATGACACATAATAAATTACTCAAACACATAAGTGAATTATTATTAAAAGAATTAAAACAATACCGACTGATGTCTATCTCAGCAAAAGAAAATTCCGATAATACGGTTACCGAACACCTTGCCGTTTTAGAAGCAATCCGTAACAGAAACAAAGATGATGCACAAAAAGCAATGATGTTTCACCTAAATAAAGCCCGCGAAGGAATTAATGCGGTCATTAATAACAACACGGCAACAATTAAACAGTAAAGCGGCTCAGATGCATTTTTCGCGACTACTGGACAATAAAAAGGCATTTATGCTATAATACGCGGTATGCTTTAGACCTATGTTATTTTTCATACTTATTCGGGAAGCAGGGAAAATAACGGGAAGGAGGATCGTTGGCGGAAATAAAAGAAAAAGGACTGCGGATAAATGAACAAATCCGCGTGCGTGAAGTAAGGCTTATAGACGACGAGGGCGAACAAAAAGGTATTGTTCCTACCATTGAAGCTCTCTCTATGGCAAAAGAGCGCAGTCTTGACCTAGTGGAAGTTGCCCCTACGGCAAATCCGCCGGTTTGCAAAATACTGGATTACGGCAAATATCGTTTTGAAACGGAAAAAAAGCTTCGAGATTCCAAGAAAAAACAAAAATTGCTGAAAATTAAAGAAATCCGTATGCAGCCGAAAATAGGCTCCGGCGATTTGGACTTTAAGTCAAAGCATATACAGGAATTTCTAAATGAAGGAAACAAAGTCAAAGTAACGGTACGTTTTAGAGGGCGCGAGTTGGCGCATACCGACTTGGGACTGGTAGTTTTACAAGAAGTTCTTAAACGACTGAACGATGATTATGTAGTGGAAAAACAGCCTGCAATGGAAGGGCGTTTTATGTCCATGACATTAAATCCGAAAGCGAAAAAATAACGAGGTAGATATTATGCCCAAAATGAAATCAAAACGCAGCGCAGCCAAGCGCTTATCGTTTACCGGCAGCGGCAAGGTAAAGTACAAAAAAATGAACCTTCGCCATATTTTAACAAAAAAAGCGCAAAAACGTAAACGCCAATTACGTAAAACCGGAATTCTCAGCACGGCCGATGCGGCAAAAGTACGCAAACAGCTTTTACCATACAGCTGATTACTTAGGAGAAGTGATAAAAAGTACCGGCTAAAATGGCGCCGTTCCTTTTTATCTTGAGTTTGCGTTGCAAACTCATTTATTTACCGTGCGCTCAACGCGCATGATTAAAAACCTTTCCGAAACCTGAAAGTTTCAAAAAGATTTTTAGCAGGAGAAGAAAATGTCAAGAGCAATAGACGGTTCAAAGAGACTTAACCGGCGTAAAAAAATATTAAAACTTGCAAAAGGTTTCCGCGGACGCAGAGGAACAAACTTTAAAGCGGCAAAAGACGCGGTTACTCAAGCGTTAACCGACGCTTACGTAGGACGCAGAGATAAAAAAGGAACGATGCGTTCTTTGTGGATAGCGCGTTTAAATGCTGCGGTGCGCGATCAAGGCTTAAGCTATTCGCGTTTTATCGACGGCTTAACAAAAGCACAAGTAATTATAAATCGCAAAGCCCTTTCTAACATGGCTATTGAAGACCCGGAAGCTTTTAAAGCGGTAGTTGAAACGGCAAAAAAAGCTATCGGAGCGTAAGCGGTGATTTCCCTGGAGCAAATCCGCATTCTTGAACAAAAGGTTGAAAGCGCGCTCGCACGTTTAAAAGAGCTGCAAAACGAAAATGCAGTTTTAAAACACGAAAATACCGAGTTAAAAACACAGATAAGTGAATTAAACGAAACGTGCAGCCGCTTTGAACAAGAAGAAGGAAAAATTGAACAGGGAATACTGCATGTACTGAACCGTCTTAATACTATGGAAGATACGGTTCAGCGTACGCTGCTGTCCGACAACCAAGCCTCTCAATCTAAAAAAGAGCCGGTACAACCGGATATTCACAATACAGCTAACGGCAGCGATACGGTGCCGGAACAAAACCATACAAAAACCGAAGCGCAAGTAGCGGAAGAACCGGTACAAACGTACGTACAAGAAAAAATGCCGGAAGAAAAACAAAGCTTCGGCACTGTAAGCGAAAGTAAAAGTCTTTTGCAAAGCGCCGAACGTAATATACAAAACGAACAAAGCGCCGGCACAACAGAAACAGAGCCGCTCGCAGCTTCCGACAATCAGCTGGATATATTCTAGACGGGTACTGTTATGGGCACTTTAAACATTAACGTGCTGGGAACTTCATTTAAAATACAAGCAAAAGAAGACGATAGATATTTGGAAGAACTGCTCGCACGCTATAAAGCCGCAGCCGCTTACGTCGAACAAAGTGCCCACTTAAAAGACAGCTTAAAAATTGCCGTTATGGCAGGGATAACATTATGCGATGAAATTGCAAAGTTACAGCAAAAAACAACCGGAGCCGAAAAAACCGAATACAGCGGCAATGGTAGCGTTGACGGCAGCGTTGAGCGCAGCAAAAAAACAGAAGAATTGTTTGAAGCCGAACGCATTACGCTGCAAATGATAGAAAATTTGGATAAAGCGTTAAGCTAATGGAAAAACCGACGCTGTGGGTCGACGCCGATTCTTGTCCGGTAAGCGTACGCGATATGATTATCCGTTTTGCACAAAGACTTAAACTTCATGCGGTTTTTGCGGCAAACCGCCTTATTCCCCTACCCCGCTGCGATTTACTGACAATGGCGGTAACCGAAGCCCTGCCTGACAGTGCGGATAATTATATCGTACAAAATAGTACCGACAACGATATTGTCGTAACAAGGGACATTTTACTTGCCGAACGCTTATTAAAAAAAGGGGTTACGGTATTAAACGACCGCGGCGTTTTATATAGCACCGACAGTATCCGCGAACGTTTGTCGCTTCGCAACTTTAATTTACACTTGTATGAAAGCGGATGCGCCGGCGAAAGAACCGACAGTTTCGGAAAAAAAGAATTAAATGCATTTGCAAATAGTTTGGACAGAGAATTACACAAAAAGCTGCGCAGTCATTAACACTCAGCAGCTTTCCGGCCACGCTTCTTTTATTTTACGGATAATCGGCTGAATTTCCATAAACGCTTGTACGATTTCCGGATCAAAATGTTTGCCCGATTGTGCTTGAATTTCTGCAAGCACTTCTTCTTCGCTCCACGCTTTTTTATACACACGCTTTGAAGACAGTGCATCAAAAACATCCGCCAGCGCAACGATACGGGCTGCAAGCGGAATATCCTCCCCTGCCAAAGGCGTACCGTTTACCATAGAAACTGCATTTTCCTGCGTAACCTGCGTCATATCCACATTTCCCGGATATCCGCTTCCGTCCCAGTGTTCATGATGGTGCAAAGCGACATCGCGCGCCATAGCATCAAGCGGAGACTCTATACTGGGAAAAAGCAAAGCTCCTATAACGGTATGTGTTTTTATAATATCGTATTCTTCGCGGGTAAAAGCGCGCGGCAGCTTTAAAATAGCGTCGGGAATTCCGACTTTACCCACATCGTGCAGTATTGCGGATATCTTTAACAT
This sequence comes from Treponema lecithinolyticum ATCC 700332, assembly GCA_000468055.1. Classification (GTDB taxonomy): domain Bacteria; phylum Spirochaetota; class Spirochaetia; order Treponematales; family Treponemataceae; genus Treponema_C; species Treponema_C lecithinolyticum. Next base: position 276,839 of record KI260569.1, read on the forward strand.
ATCGCGGAATTTATTTTGCTCGCTAACATCGATACCGCGCTTAAACGCCCAGCGATCGTAAATTTCAACCGCATAACTTGAAACACGCTGAACATGCGAACCGGTTTCTTTAGGATCGCGAAGGCGTGCCATATTGATCATGCGCAAAACCATAGCCCGGGTAAGGCGTGCACGTTCAAGCGCTTGCACCGCACCGGAAGCAAAGTGGTTTATATACAGCTCATCGTTTTTATCGAATTCGACTATTTGCCCCTTTTCGTCGAGCGGGTTTATAATTTGCAAAACACCGAGGGTTTCTTTATTTCCGGTAATCAGCGGCACAGTTAAAATGGCTTTGGTACGGTAACCTGTAAGAGAATCGGGCTGTTTATTGAATTTATACGGCTTATCGTCGGGCAAAGTGTATGCGTCGGCAATATTTAAAATAGTACCGGTTAAAACGCTGTAACCTGAAATCGACTTTTCGTTTATTTCAAAAGAAAAAAAAGAAAACGGCAGTTTTTGTCCGCACTCGAGCATACGTTGTAAACTGTCGTTTTGCGCATACTTGATAGTCAGCATATTGTGCTTGCGTATGTAAATGGAACCGGCGTCCGCATTAACAATACTGCGCGCTTCGCTTAGTAAACGCTCCAGCAAAATATCAATGTCTTGAATTTCATTGAGTACTTTTTCCGATTCTATAATTGTTTGTAATTTTTTTTCGCGTGATACTGTTTGAATTGCCATATTATACCGATACGGCTTTATTATAACATGTACCGAACCTTCTGTCCACAGCGGTAAAAATCTGCTGCAAAACTGCAAAATCCGTTATATCAATAAAATTAATAACGATATTTTTCAGTTGCACTCGATTTTTCAATCATGTTGCGGTACAGTGCTGATTTTTGCAACAGTTCGGCATGAGTGCCTTCAGCATCGAGTTTGCCGTTATTCATTACGATGATTTTATCGACGTTTTCAACAGACTTTAAACGGTGAGAAATAATTACTACCGTTTTACCTTTAATAAGGCTATTAAGACTTTGCTGTATTTGCATTTCGTTTTCAACATCAAGTGAAGCGCTTATTTCATCCAAAATGATAATCGGTGCATTTTTTAAAAATGCACGGGCAATCGAAAGCCTTTGGCGCTCGCCTCCTGAAAGACGGCTGCCGTTTTCGCCGATGATTGTATCATAGCCTTGCGGCAAACGGGAAATAAATTCTTCGCAATGAGCAAAACGGGCAGCTTGTTTTACTTGTTCATCATCAGCATTTTTATTACCAAGGCGAATGTTTTCGAGTACCGATGTGTTAAACAAAGATACTTCTTGGAATACTATCGAAATTTTGTCGAACAAACTGTCCGTATCGATTTTATCTATTTCTTTACCGTCTATAAAAATATGCCCCTTATCGTAATCGTACAAGCGCGACATAAGACGCAGCACGGACGTTTTACCGCAGCCGGAAGGTCCGACAAGGGCAGTTACTTGGTTTTGTTTTGCAACAAACGAAAGCCCGTCTATTACTTTTCGCTCGGCATTATAAGAAAATTCCACATCTTTAAATTCAATATCGAAATTTTTAAGCTCAACTTTTTCGCCGGTTTGAATTTTCGTTTGGCGCAGTTCTTTAATGCGTTTAATTCGTGCGTCGATATACATCATTTCCGCAAGATTCATATATAAAGCGGCAACTGCATCTTTTATTTTTGCCCCGGCGATAATATAGCCTAATAAAAACAACAAAGATACTTCGCCGTTTGACAGCATCGGCACACCGAAAAGCAGCGTAAAACCTATCATAAAACTTAATACCGAAGCGCTCAGCGTCGTAGGACCGGCTTGTGCAAACTCAACCGGTATGTGCAGTTTTTCATCAAATCTTACTTCGCTTATCAGATTTTGCTGTACCGATTCGGCTTGACCGTAACTTTTTATTTCTTGATGAAGTTCAATCGCTTCTTGAAACGCTTCGCTCGTTTTACGCAGTTTTTGGTGATATTTACCGGTTTCCAAAACTTGCATTTTTTTCGATAATAATACCATGGCAAAACTGACAAATATAGGCACAATAATGCAAAGAGTGAGTTTTGCGTTCATAGCACACATTGCAGAGCATATAATAAGTAAATACAGCGCCATACCGAACGATTGGGGAATTGCATGACTCATCGCATGTTCAATCGCCGCAACGTCGGCTAAAATTACTTGCGATAAATCGGAAATGTCGTGTTTTGAAAAATACGAAAGCGGTAAACTTTTTAGAATATTCGCCACTTCAATGCGCAAGTTTGCACTTTCATTATAGGTTTCGCGGTACTGTGCATTATATGCTGCATACAAAATGATATACATAATAAGCACAACAATTGCAATGCTTGCAATAAAAAACGGCATAGGCTGTAAGCCGCCTTCAAGTACACCTTGGGCAAACAGCATAACTATCATCATCGGCAAAATATAAGCCAACGGCATTAAAGCCGAATAAAAACTTGCCTTTAAAAGACCTTTTGCCCCGCTTTCAGTAAGTGCGAATGTCCGTTTCAGTGCTTGTATCATACTAACTCTCCGCTAACCGTAGTGCCATAACCGACAGTACTGTCAGTTACAAAGTATACATAAACTAACTTTTATGTCAAGGGAAAGGTTTAACCGCAATTCGCCACCGCGCCGGAACCCGCTAGCTGCAAAAATCAGCCGAAATCTTGACAAACAATTGTATTCCTTTCATACTCTATGCATTGCCTTTGGCATTAAGGAGTTCATTTATGAAAAAATTGATTTTTATGCTTATACTTTTATGTACAGCCATTGCTGTTTTTGCAGCCGATCCGGTCGAAGGCTATTGGGTAAGCATTAACGAAGAAGGTAAATTGACTGCGCTCTGGCATATTTACCAAAAAGACGGTATTTTGTACGGCGAAATTCTTGCCGCCGCCGGAAAACCGCGCGACACTATTGCGAATGCGGTAAAGAAATCGTACAAAGATTTTCCGGTCAGCGGAATCGTAAACGAAATGCCTTTAATCGGAACACCTTGGATTTGGGGGCTTACGTCCAAATCAGAAGGACAGTGGGCAAACGGCAATATTATCGACCCTGCCGACGGTAAAGTGTATAAATGCAAAATCACTTTCCGAAAAGCGGATAACAAAAAATATAAAACGGACACCCTCGAAATGCGCGGAGAAATCGGCATGGGTATAGGACGCAGCCAGTTTTGGAAAAAATCCACACCGGAAGAAATAGATAACATACAATAAGTGTGCGTCATAGCAGCCCGCAGCAAAAACTTGCATGCGGGCTGTGTAAAAACTTTCAAATAAAATCCTGTACGCCGCTTCTTTTATAAATTATTGGCATCTAGGCACTATATTTATTCGATTCGCATAGCAGCAACAAAATCAAAATAACGCTCTGCGGACTCGGGGTAAATATCGCCGTAAGACTCAAGAAGAATAAAGTGTGTTATGCGGTCTTTGCAGCGATTATACTCCGTCTCGTGCGGAAACATCTTTTGCTCGGAATTATTTATCCTGTTGCTCGGTATAAACGGTTCTTCTATATCCAATTCGCAAGAAGATTTATACGGTGCTTTTACAATAGTGACTAAACCGCGAATATCTTCCTCTTCGCTGTTTTCCTGCAATTTGCTGCACTCATACGTTTTATAATGCTTGGGAAAACCTATATTAACTTTTCGTGTTTTCCCCAAAGATTTTAAAAACTTTTTTACGGGAATAGATTTTGATAAGATAGAAAAAATACTAATATTATATGGAACATTGCTGTTTGTTTTTTTATCAAAGGCAAACAAAGTCACCTGTATTTCCGTTGCGCCGTCTTGCAGACCTTGCCAACTTACTTCAGAATCCTTCGGAACCGGAATCCACAGTCGCAGCAAGCGCGAAAAAAGCCCCTTCCCTTCTTCACGGTAACCGACTTGAAACAAGCGGTCAGATTCTATATCCGATTTTCCATCATAATCAATAAAATTTTTCTTTAAATCTTGTAATAGAATATTTTCTTCTGCTTTAGTACCGCTTTTTTTATGATAGTCGATAAAATCGGCAATGGCCCATTTTTTCATAAAAGCAAGAGATTCGGCATATGCACACTCAGCTATACACGCAGGATTAATTTTTTTATCCGGTACCTGTTCAAAAATAAAATCGAATTGTTTTATCGATTCAAAAGGTTGAAGCGCACGTGCATAAAACGTACCCAAAAACCAGTTATAACGGTAATCTTTTTGTTTAAGTTGAGCCACCTCATTGTAACCTTGCACGGCTTTTTCATAAAATTCACCAGTATGCGCCCAAAATACCGATTTTGCAAGTTTTTTTATTGTTTTTTGCTGTAGTTTTAACGGCATCGAACAAGCTTGACAGTTTTACAGCGTCAACTTATAGTACTTATAGTAAAAGCGGAGAGCCGATAATATGAAAACCCCAAAAAGTGATACTTACACGGAAATCCTCAAAAATGCAAAAACGGAGTTTTTGCAAAACGGTTTTGAAAAAGCGTCGATGCGCTCCATTGCGGCGATGACCGGCATAACAGCAGGAGCTTTGTACAAGCACTTTCCGTCAAAAGCGGCAATCTTTGAAGAACTCGTACAGCCGGTTATTGCGCAAACTTTACACATCGGAACCGATTTTACTCAAATCGCAATGCATTTGTTTAAAACAAAAAATGAAGCGGCAGTAAAAGAAGCAATCCGCGCGCTTTTGCAGAATTTGTGTACCTTTGCCTATAGCCGCTTTGATGAGTTTAGACTTTTGTTTAACCGTTCTGCCGGAACAAAGTACGAAAACATCCGCCACGAATTTGTAATGGCAGATGTTAAAGCTTGTAAAAAATTCATCGCCGACTTAAAAAAAAGCGGAACCCGTTTACAGTCTTTTAATGATGAACAACTCCACTTAATTTACAGTGCAGCTTTAACGCCTTTTTTCGAAATTATCACCCACGAATACTCCTATAAAAAAACCCAAAGCTTTATGGATATATTGACCGACGTAATGTATTTTTGCTGGATAAAAATCATGCAGCCGGCAGAAGGTAGCCGACAAAATAAGTAATACATAGGGGCTCTTGACAATTTTGTAAGAAAAGTTATACTAAAAAAGTAAACACTGTTTACCACTTTTGTATTGCGAGAGGAACAAATGAAAACGGAAAGATTGCATAAGTTTTTTAAAAAAGTCGGCGTGTTTCAATTAAAATACCGCTGGCTTTGTCTTGCCTTGCTCGCGGCTGTAACGGTTGCGGGGATTTTGGGCGTAAAAAGCTTTAAGGTTAGCTCGGCGGATGAAGACGAATTTATTACGGTAAAAGAAACTGCCCAAAAAAACGACGCACGGTTTAAAGAACTGTTCGGTAGTAACGATTCGATTGTGCTGCTCTTTGAAGCTGACGATGTGTTTAAGCCGGAAGTACTGCAAGCGATTAAAGATATCGGTGCCGAGCTTTTGGAAAAAGTTCCGTATGCGGATTCGGTTACTTCCATTACCGATACGGATATTACCGTCGGTACGGATGAAGGAATTGAAATCACCAATCCGTTTAAAGACGGTATTCCTACGGACGCTGGCGCATTGCAAAAAGCGAAAGAGTTTATCCTTTCACGCAAGTCGATTGTCGATAAGCTTGTAACGAAGGATGCAACGGAAACATGGCTGGTACTTTCGCTTAAAGCGACACCGCCTGAAGAAGTGTGGAGCAAAACTTCGACAAAGGCGCCGATGTACGTTATCGGGGAAACGGCAATCGATATTGTTACAAGTTCGAAATATCAAAGCGCCGCCTATACGATAAAGCCTGCAGGACTCCCGTATACCGAAACGGAAGAGCAAGTAATATCGAGGCGCGAGTCCGGAAAAAGCGTGGGCTTAAGTTTTCTTTGTATGATTATTTTGCTGGTTGTGTTTACCCGATCGCTGCGCGGAACGCTCGTACCCCTGTTTGCAACTGTTTTTGCCATTACTACCGTGCTCGGGTTTATGGGCTTTTTGCACATTACGGGAAAGTCGGAGATGATGTCGGTGCCGATTGTCCTTGCGATGGCGCTTTCGGTCGGGTATTCGATTCACTTGGTCAATTCGTTTAAGACAAGTTTTTATGAACTCGGCAAGCGAAAAGAAGCCGTTATCGCTTCGATTGAAAACACTGGATGGCCGCTTTTTTTTACGGTGGTTACCACAGCCGTTTCGGTACTGTCGTTTTTAACCACCGACCTCAAGCCCATGCGTTGGATGGGAGCTGCAAGCGCCGCGATGGTGTTCGCCGTCTATATCTATGTGAGCGTTTTAATTCCGATTTTGATGAGCTTCGGCAAAGATATTGCAGTTACTACGGAAAACTCAGACGGCAAAGTCTGCTCGAGCGCAGCAATGAACAATACCGCTGTTTCCGCTCACAATGCAAAAGCCGCGCGTGCCCAAAAATTAGACGAGCGATTTGAGCGATTCGGACAAGCCGTTATCAAAAAGCGTAAAGCGGTAATTGTTGCATTTATAGTCGTTACCGCCGCATGTATTCCGGCACTCTTTAGAATAGAAGTCAATATGGACAGCTTTAAATTTATGGGCTTGCGCATTCCGTACATCAAGCGTCTGTACGAAATTACACAGTCGCAGCTCGGCTCCTATTTTAACTACAACATCATGCTCACCTTTGATGAAGACGATGCGGTTAAAAATCCGGAAGTCTTAAAAAAAGTCGATGAACTCAGTTCGCTCATCGGAACGTTCCGATTGACGAAATTGAATAACGGCGTGCCGAAAATCTTTTCTATTTTGGATATTGTCAAAGAGATGAACCAAACCATGCATTCCGACGATCCTGCTTTTTATACGATTCCCGACGACGAAGATTTGCTTGCACAGCTGTTGTTCCTGTACGAGATTTCAGGCGGACAAACATCGCGTTGGGTTGACGAAGAGTTCCGTACGCTCCGCATGGCGGTTGACGTTGCCTCGTATGACGCGAACGAACTTGCGGCAAATATGAAAACCATCGAGCAAACGTGCGCGCAGCTTTTTCCGCAAGCGGACTGCCATTTAATCGGATCTGCCGTGCAATTTGCAGAATTGAACAATAAAATCGTATTCGGCGAATTGTATTCTTTTTTAACTTCACTCGTCGCAATTGCAATTTTAATGATGCTTGTGTTCGGCAGCGTTAAGATGGGGCTAATCGGACTTATTCCTAACGTATTCCCCGTCATCATCATAGGCGCAATTATGGGTTATCTCGACATTCCGCTGGATATCATAACAATGGCGATTATGCCGATGATACTCGGTATTGCCGTTGACGACACCATTCACTTTACCAATCATACCAAGTATCTTTTTGAAAAAGAAAAATCATACGGCAGCGCAATTTTCGGAACGTTTTATTCCATCGGAAAGACGCTCGCAATGACAACGATTATTTTGTCGGCAACTTTTTTAGTATACCTGACAAACAATATCGCCGCGATTTTGCGCCTCGGCGTATTGGCTGCCGTCGGTCTTTCGGCTGCCCTCGCCGCCGACTATTTTATGACACCGGTATTGATTTATATGAGTAAGCCGTTCGGAAAAGAGGAAAAATAATTGGTAATTAGCATACGTAAGAGAAACGTGTGAAAAAAATGAAAGGAGTTTTTATGAAAACAATAACAAAACAATTGATTGCGCTTGCCGTATTTGCGGCAGCTGCAGGGTCGGCTTTTGCACAAGGGCTAACGGGTAAAGAGATTATGCAAAAGGTTGATAAGCGTGAAAAGGCGGCAAGCGATTCCTTTACAATGCGCATGACGCTGACCAACGCAGGAGGCAAAAAACGGGTACGCGAAGTTACGGCATATTCAAAAGATTACGGCAGCGAGAAAAAAACGGTGATGGTGTTTATGCTGCCCGCCGATGTAAAGGGCGTCGGCTACCTTTCTTTTTCGTATGACGATGCATCAAAAAATGACGACCGCTGGCTTTATATACCTGCGCTTAAAAAGGCAAAGCGCATTTCCGGCTCTTCAAGTCAAGACTACTTTATGGGTACCGATTTTACCTACGACGATATAAGCGGGCACAAAATCGATGACTACACGTACACGCTGCTTGCAGAAGAAACCGTCGACGGAAAAAACTGCTGGAAGATTGAATCGGTTCCGATAAAAAAATCGATGTATTCGAAATACGTTTCGTGGATCGATAAAGAATCGCTCGTGCAGGTAAAGGCGGAATTTTACGACGAACAGGGAACGCTACTAAAAGTGCTGACGGTAAGCGGTATCGAAAAAAAAGACGGCTTTTGGACTGCGGATAAAATGGAAATGAACAACTTGCAAAAAAAACATACAACCCTTATCGAAACGCTCAAGCACGAGTTCAACAAAAACATCTCCGATTCATACTTTAGGGTTAGCTCGCTTGAGGAAGGGAAGATTAGGTAATACTTTTGAAAATATCTTGAGATATGTGACAGGAATGGGAGTTTATGTCAACGATAAAAAAGAAAAATAACATCTGGTATTTTGATGATTATTTTGAGTCTCTTCGTAAAAAAGAAAATGAGATAGCAACTTCCATCAGGCAGTTTGTTTTAGATCCTAAAAGGTATTTATTTAATACAAAAGAAACTCTTCACGATGCCGTTTTGACTGAATTTAAATTCACTATATTGAAAAATGAAGATAAATTAACTATGAAATTTTTATCTCCTTACCATGATAGATATTTTACATTTATTTTTAAAGATATCGTACATATTCGCTTTAAGACGGATAATAAGAATTTTAAAAATAATGATCTGATAATTCATCAATTTTCATTAAAGCCGAAAGGAGTATACGAGTATGTTTTTATCTTTGCCGACGGTCAGAAGGTAACTATAAAATTCAAGCGGCTTGAAATTATCGAAAAAAAGGAGCAATGACACTATGAACACAACACAAAGAAAACACGGGGCACCGTTTGCGTTTTGGGCGCTGTTTTTTGCACTACTATTGCTGCCTTGCACTGCGCAGGAAGCGCCGGAGAGACCGGACAACGACGGATCGCAAGGAACGGTTCAAGCAGCGGAATCTTCTTCCGCCAGTACGATTGAATATCAAGCGACCGATACGGCAGACGATGCTGTAGGCGATAACGAGGCTGACGATTTTGCCACCGCTTTGGAAGATGAGGACAGTGCAAAACCGTTATTTACGCTCAGCGGCAAAATCGAAACGCTGCACGGAGTCCGCTGGAATAGTGATAAAAGCAATGTTGAATACGGGGCATCGCGTTCGATTGCGAAGATAAAAGGAGAGGTGTCCGCGGGTTCTTCGTATGCAGTTGTTTCTGCAGCCGCTGAATACAATTACCGCAATCTCGCGCGCACGGGGTTCCGCTTGAACGAAGCCTATTACCGCTATTCGGGTAATATTTGGGATATCAGCGTGGGACGGCAGGTAATTGCGTGGGGACAGGCAGATGGGTTTAAGCTTACCGATGTGTTAAGTGCGCGGGACAGCTCGGAGTTTACCGCCTTTAACGGCGATGATGCGCGGCTTTCGTCTGACAGTGCCCGCTTGCGCTTTTTTCACGATTTTTTTACGTTTGAAGCGGTCGCCGTTCCTTTTTTTACACCGAACAAGCTACCGCGTTTCGGCTTTGAAGACGGCGCAAAAGACGCTCCGTACTATATCGATACACCGGACACTTTTGATACACCGTTCGGCTCCGTTCCGGTTAAGTACACAAAAACGGAAAGTGCAAAACCGAGGATGTTTACCGACACGGAAGCGGCCGTCCGCTTTTCGTTCTTTTTACCCGGTATCGATTTCTCGGTTTCAGGTTTTTACGGCTGGGATAAAACGCCGCGCTATGTAAAAAGCGGGTATGCAAAATTGAATGCAATGCATCTACCGGAAAAGGCTTTTCTTACACTAAACCAAGAATATTACCGTATCGGAATGGCGGGGATTGATGCGGCAATTCCTGCAGGCGATGTAACAATCAGGCTGGAAACCGCGTGGGTCGGCGGCCGCTATTTTGAACCGAAAAATCAAAATCCTATTCCAGGGGTGCCCAGTGCGGGTGGTATACCGTTCACTTTTAACCCCGCACTGCAAAAACACCAGCTATTGGCTCTTGCAGGCCTTGATTGGATTAAGAATTCGTGGACACTGAGCACACAGTATTTTGAAGACCTCATCCTCGATCACAAAGACGATATAGAGCGCCCGATGCACAAGGGTTTTGTCAGCCTAAACCTGAGTAAAACCTTTTTGCGCGACACGCTTAAGCTTTCGGCAAGCGGAGCTGTCGACGTAAACTACGGTAGCACATCAAGCACTTATTCAGCCGCCTACTCGCTCACCGATAACATACAGTTTTTGCTCGGAGGTGATGTGTATACCAAAGGTTACGACGGCAAAGGCGATTTTGCAGCTTTGCACAAAATAAGCGCTGTTTGGCTGAAAGGTACGTTTACGTGGTAAAAACTCGTATGGTAAAAGCGGAGCGTGCCGTAAATCGGCACAGCCGGGGTTTGTAAAAAACAAAAACGGCTTTTAAAGTGTTGCGCTTTCCATAAGACGGAAGGTTTGCTTATCGCAATCGATTTCATACGTTAAACCGAGCGGAAACAAACCGATAGGATAGGCATGCCCTACGTTTACGTTAAACAAAACGGGAAGTTCCGCATGCCCCGCTTCAAAACCGACAACAGTTTTATACACTTCCTTATAAGCTTGCGCTTTATCGGAAAAAGCGGGCTTTCCGACAACAATGCCACTGATTACGTCAAAAATTCCCTGTGCGCACAGGTTTCGTAAAACCGCTTTTAACATGCCGGCTGACATATTTTCTTCGCTTGTTTCCAGCAAAAGCAATTTACCTTTCCATTGATCAAGCGAGGGCCAAAGCGGCGTACCGATTAAATTCAAAAAAACGTCAACACAGCCGCCCAAAAGTTCGCCGCGGACAACACCGCTTCCCTGCACGATTTCGTAACCCGTATTCGCAAAACGGGGCGTTGCTTTATGCATATTTTCTTCGCCCCACATCACTTTATCGGTATCGTAACTGCAATACGAGCTACACGGAATATCGAGCGTGTTTTGAGGATAAAACAGCGTTTGTTCCATCGCTTGCTTTGTATATTCGTTTATCGAAACATATTCGGCAATGTTTACCATGACGGACAAACCGTAGTAAGAAACCAAGCCCGCTTTATACATCATAAAGTGATTTACCGTTGTATCGGAAAAACCCGTAAAGATTTTCGGATTGTTTTTTATAACGTCAAAATCGATATACGGTAACAAACGGATCGCATCCTCGCCGCCGATTGCACAAAACACGGCTTTAACTTCGGAATTTTTAAACGCGTCCATTAAGTCCTGTGCTCTCGCTTCAGGGTGTTTGTACAAATAGTCAATACCTTTAAGCGCATTGGGCATAGCAACAACATGCAAACCGTAGTTTTTTTCCAAGCGCTGTTTTGCAATGTCATATTTATGAATAAAGACACTTTCGCCCAAAAGTCCGCTCGAAAGCGAAACAATTGCAACCGTATCACCTTTTACTAAATGTTGAGGTTTAAGCATATTATCCCCTTTTTAGCCAGTATAGCGCTTTTATATAAAAAAGAAAAGCCACGCATAAAAGTCATAAAAGTGATGTATAAAAACTATAAAACAGCAAAGTTTTCTAAACATTTCCATTGTTTTCTAATATTTTCACTCTTTACTATGAATTTTCGCTTGACCGTTCAAAAAAAATAATGTACATTATATAATGGAGATTTAAAATGAACAAAAACAAAATATTTATACATATACTGTGTGCCGTTTTTTTACTTGCTTCGTGCAAAAACGATTATGTGGCAGAGCTTGAACATGCTCATAAAACCGTTCCAGTTACGGAAATTTATTTTCCCGATGGTAATTCCGTTTCTCGTGTAAAAGGAAGTACGTATAAAATAAAAGCGGTAGTTTTACCTGCACATGCAACGGATAAAAAATTGACTTATTCGTCAAACGATAACGAAAAAGTGTCGGTCAGCCCTAACGGTGAAATTACGGCACATAAAGTAGGCGGTCCTGTAACTGTTACGGTAACAGCCGCAAACGGTATACAAAAAACAATAAGCGTTACCGTTACACCGGAACCTGTTGCCGTTACAGGCATAGAATTTGAAGAAACACCGCCCGCCTCTTTGATTATCGGCGATACCTATAAACTCAAGGCGAAAGTAGAGCCCGATAACGCGACCGATAAGTCCCTTACTTACGCCGCCGATAACAACAACGTACTCGTTGACGAAGACGGCACGGTAACTGCCCAATCGGAAGGTTCCGTAATCATAACCGTAGCGTCCAAAAGCACCCCCGCCGTTACAAAAACGGTTACGTTCACAGTCAAAAAGAAGCCGCAAATCAAATACGAATCAATACAAGCCGTTATGATCGCAAGCGCTGCCGGTACATATACGTTCGAGGTGCAAACGATAGACGGCAAATTGGATTACGAGCCGTGCTTTACATCAAGTACCTTGCCGTGGGTTTCGGGAGCGCCGACAATCACTTCACGCGACGATCCGGATAAGGATGTAATTTCGTTTACCTGTCTCAAAAACAAAACCGTATGGGACAGGGGTGCATACATTAAATTCAAAGACAAAAAAACAGGTCAATATATTAAAGGCGCTGACGGAAAAGATCTTGAAGCGAAAATACTGCAAAAACGCAATGAAAATCCTGTTGTGCATTACAAATGGGTCGACGGAATAGGCAGCCCTGCTGAAAACGAAAAAGAAAAAGTAGGAATAAACAATAACGGCATACCTACAGGGGACACGTACCCACAGTCATACGTGTTCAAATGGAAAGAAACTGCTAACACAAAATTTTACAATGTGCGGAAATTAGACAAGTTGTATGTACAAGGGCAATTTCCAAATGATTATTTTGTGATAAAAGGTATATACGGTGAAGAGAGACAAGGAAAAGATCTTAGCCAATGCTGGGCTAAAACCGCTTCCAATATGCTGCACTGGTGGTTTGAACAAAATAAAGAATATATTGAACAGTATAAACAGAAAACCAATATTGAAGCACAAAAACTGCCTTTATATAAGCATGATTATATCCGAGGCTTGCAGGATGAAGAAGAAAACAAAAAAAGTAACATAGCCAATATCTTTAGAGCATATACCCATAACAATCCCCGAGGCGGTTACATAGAAGACGGGCTGACATGGTACCTGTATAAAAGAGATGCTCAAAAAACTTTAGGTTCAATCTATCCCGGGCTATTCAATGATGTTTTCACGCATGATACAAGCCCTATTACTATTGAGCGATGTGAAACAAAAGCCGAATTTGAACAGCTTATGAACAAAGCCCTTGATAACAAACGGGCAATAGGAATTTTTTGGCAGGGTTCTAAAGGTAACAAACCATACCAACATGCCGTAACGTGTTGGGGTGCAGCCTATGACGAAGAAAATAATATTATCTGCCTCTATATTGCAGAATCGAATTTAACAGAAGCGGTCCTCTATCCATTCGGCGTTAGATACAAAGGCAATATATATGAGGAAGCTGAAAAGAATAGAACATATATGTTCAATTATGCGTTAGGCAAACCTGAAAACATCTATATTGATGGTCTTACTACCTTGGATAAGGGCGAAGAGCAGTGGAAAGCATGGCAGGATAAAAATCCGTAATCCACTATTACACAATTTATAGAAAAAACTTCTTAATAAAATATAGTTAAAAAGAGGTGCTCAAAACGAGCGCCTCTTTTTATTTTTAAACATTTAAACTGTCAAGAACATCTTTGGTTCTCTCCGGAAAATTACCGATTATACCGTCTACGCCCGCTTTTGCCATAGCGATAATGTCTTCCGCTTCATTTACCGTATAGCAGTAAATCTTAAGTCCGCAGTCTTTAACTTGTTTTACCACTTCCGGCACAAGGTTATGAAAGTCGGGATTAAAACACTGCACTCCGTGTTTTTTTATATACGGTCCTACATCGATAAACCACGCTTCCGTTAAAAACCCATATTCAAGCTCCGGAGCTATTTTTTTCATACGCATAACCGTATAATGATTAAAACTGGAAATAAGCACTTTTTTTTGCAGTTTGTATTTACATATCAAATCATAAACCATACGTTCCATAGGCAAATATTCATATTTTCCGGTTTTCATTTCGATATTGGTAACAAGCGGCAAATCTTTTACATATTCAAAATATTCTTCAAGGGTCGGAATTCGGTTTACTCCCATTTTACCGGTGTAACCAGCAGAAGCATCCAATTTTTGCAACTCTTCCAGCGTTATATCCTTTATATATCCCCTGCCGTTTGTAGTGCGGTCTACCGTTTCATCGTGGCAGATTACAATCCGGTTATCTTTAGAAAGCTGCACATCAAGTTCAATTCCGTCAGCTCCCGCTTCTACTGCTTTTTTAAAAGCAAGCATCGTATTTTCCGGATATTTTCCGCTGTATCCGCGATGAGCAAAGTTTTTTGGCTTCATTATACTCCTCTCAATTTATAAAACTACGAGATAATTAAATTATTGTTTTACATAAGCGTTAAACCATTCGTGGTCGCCGCCGGAGCGGAAAAAAGGCATAACAAGATCTTTATTATAAGCTATAACAAGATTTGCAATATACAACGGAACTTGCGGGCAAGCATTAACAAGATAGGTTTGCAGTTCTTTACTGTCGGAAGTACGTTGTGCAGTCCCCTTATCTTTAAGAACTCTGTCCACGAGCATGTCGGCTACTTTATCCGAATAGTGATGAAAATTCGAAGCGCTTCCGGTATAAAAGAGATCACGGTATACACAGTCGGGGCGGATTGTTTCGTTCCACCGCCACAAAAACATATCCTGTGTTCCCGCCTTGCAAGTCGTTTTTAATGCGGCATCTTCCAACATTTTAATTTCCGCATTTATACCGATTGCTTTTAAGTTGTCTTTGATAACTTGTGCAATTGCCATATACGGTGAAGAATTTGCAATCGTAAGCGTCGTATCAAATCCGCTTGCATAGCCTGCTTCCGCAAGCAGTTTTTTTGCTCTTTCCACATCATAATCAAAGCCGTGCATTCCATCATAAAATCCCCAAAGACCGCGGTTCAGTATGGTTGTTTGAGGAGTCCCTTTACCTTTTACCGCTGCCTGCATAACGGAGTGACGATCAATTGAACAGGCAATAGCTTGACGCAGCTTTTTATTGTCAAACGGTTTTTTTGCACAGTTAACGCCGAAATAAAACAAGCGTGTGCCGACTTTTTCATAAACGACTATGTTCGGCGATTTTTTAAGAAGTTCAAGTTCATTTACAGGCGGATCAATGCAAACATCTATTTCGCCGTTTTGCAAAGCCTCGACACGACGTGAAGCTTCCAAAATCGGTTTAAAAGTAATACGTTCGGCAATTCCGGGATTATCGCCCCAGTATTTTTCATTTTTAACAAAGGTTGAGTATTCGCCTGCAACCCATTTATCGAGTATATATTGACCGGAACCGATAAGCCACGGTTCTTCCATTGCACTGTCGTAGGCGGCTTTTGATTGAATACCGAATGGAATATATGTAAGGCTCATAAGATAGTCGTTTGAATAATCTTTCATGTTCATCCGAACGGTATAGTCATCGACAATATCCGTAGAAATAAGTCCGGTAAGATTTGAGCCTACAGGATTGGTAAGAGCCATGTCAAAAGTAAACTTAACATCTTTTGCAGTTACAGGTGTGCCGTCCGAAAAACAGGCATTATGGACGAGCGCAATTTCAATGGTATTGTCGTCAATCCATTCCGCTTCGGTTGCAAGAGCAGGAATACGGCGGTTTTCCTCATCAAGATGAAAGAGGGTTTGATGTGTAAGCTTTAAACAGATATTGTTGATTTGATCGGCTTGTTTTAAAAGATTAAGATTGTTGATATCAACAGCCGAACCGATAATCAGTTCTTCTTTATGACTACCAGTGTTCTCAATTTCGGCATCCTTTTTTACATTTTGCTTTCCGCAAGAAAACAAAAAAAACGAAATAAAAAAAATAAAAACAGCAAACTTTTTCATGTGCATACTCCAACATTTTATTTATAAGTAGGATAACACACAATTTTCTCTTTGTCACTACAAAAAAAAGGATGCTCACACTGAGCATTCTTTTAATTACACACGCATTGTCCAGTTTTCGGCGTTTTCGCGCTCGCCGATAAAGCGTTTATAAATTTCCGACTTTTCGGCAAGTTCGGTATGCGTTCCGGCGCTTTCAATTCCGCCCTTATCGAGCACGATAATTTGGTCGGCACCTCTGATCGTACCGAGTCGGTGCGCAATGATAACAGCGGTTTTGTTTTTTAAAAGCACTTTTAAAGCGCCCATCAGTTTTTCTTCGTTTTCGGGATCTACGCTCGAAGTCGCTTCATCGAGAATAACAAACATACTCGGCTTTAAAAGCGAGCGCGCTATGGAAATACGCTGTCGTTCTCCGCCTGAAAGATTGGAACCGCCTTCTTGCAGTACCGTATCGTAGCCGTTGGGAAGCACCGTTATAAAGTCGTGGCAGCGCGCTTGTTTTGCCGCTTCGATTACTTGTTCGTCGGAAGCGTCGGGATTCCCGAATTTAATATTGTTTTTTATCGTATCGTCGAACAAATACACGTTTTGGAACACCATACTGAATTGAGAAAGCAAATCGTCGTAACGGTACTCTTTTATATCCGTACCGCCTACCAAAATACTGCCGCCGCTAACATCCCAAAAGCGCGCCATCAAATTACACAGCGTCGTTTTACCGGAACCGGACGGACCGACAATCGCCGTGGTTTTATTTTCGGGAATTATGCAGTTAAGGTTTTTAAACAGCAGCGCTTCGGCCGAAGAGCCGCTAGAAGCGGAGTCAGAAGCATTTGCCGAAGTTTTGCCAGCGGAAACACCGGCAAAAGTACCGGTGCCGTCCGTTTCCTGCGCTCTGCCGTAAGAAAAGTCCACATTGCAAAATTCGATACGCGCTTTTTCAACCCTTGTTTTGTTTCCTTCGCTCATAACCGGAATGGAGCGCAGTTTGGCAATCGTTTCCAAATTCCGTACGGCAATACCCTTTACGTTTTGCATGGCACCGGCAATTTCAAAACCGCCGAAAACGATAAATGAAGCAACAATCAGCATAACGGCTTTATCGGCGCCGATAGTACCGTTTGTATAACGCAGCAGAGCAAAAACGATAATTGCACAAGTTCCGATTTTAAACACAGGCAAAAAAATCATTTGCACCGGCAGCACGGCTTGTTCCACACCCAAAAAGGCTTTTCGGGTATCGCTTATCGTTTGTTCTACTTTATGCAAAGCTTCTTTTGATTTTCCGAACGCTTTTACAACGCCGATCCC
Source organism: Treponema lecithinolyticum ATCC 700332 (assembly GCA_000468055.1). Taxonomy (GTDB): domain Bacteria; phylum Spirochaetota; class Spirochaetia; order Treponematales; family Treponemataceae; genus Treponema_C; species Treponema_C lecithinolyticum. The sequence goes on from KI260569.1 coordinate 294,230, forward strand.
TTTTACGTATTCAAGTATATCGGCAGTAAGAGCAATTTTGTATTTTAAAAGTTTTTCACTAAAAAAATCTGCCCGCTTTTGAAAAAGTGCGTTTACCGCCATTCCTATAACGAGGGTTGCCGCTATAATCAATCCCGTAACATAATCAAAAGGAAAAATACACAAGCCGACGATAAGAGTTTGAATAACGCCGACTAAAAGCATTTCGACAATAAAGATACCGACCGTTTCAAGATCTGCAATAACCGTGGTCAAGCCGCTTGAAATATCACCTAAACGGTTTGAAGTAAAATAGCCCATATTAACGTTTTTTAACCGGTCGCCAATAAAAAGTCTGTTTTCGGCGCCCATATTGTACGAGGCTATGTTTTTATATCGGTCGGCAGCATAACCGAACAGGATTTTTCCGACGACGCCTATAAGGGCGACGACAAAAACCTGAACAACATCGGTAAAAACAATGCTTTTGTGCTCAAAGATAAAAGAACACACTTTGGTAAGCACAAGCAGCACCGCCCACAAAGAAACGCCTTCAAACATGCTTTTAAACACTTCGCACACGAGCATAGCCGTTATGCGTTTGCTTTCGCCGCCTGCAATTATGTACAGCTGTTTTATTAATTTAGTCATTATCCGTCCCTCCGTTTTTAACCCGAATGTGCGACGCCCACATGCTTTGGTACAGCGCACTTGTTTTAAGCAGCTCATCGTGTGTTCCCTGCGCTTGAACGACACCCTTATCGATAACGATGATTTTATCCGCATGTACGATTGTAGAAAGACGGTGCGCAATCATAATAACCGTTTTGTTTTGCACCAGCGCGTCGATCGACTTTTGAATATGTGCTTCGTTTTCGGGATCCGAATACGCAGTCGCTTCATCGAGGACGACAACGGGGCTGTCTTTAAGAAGCGCACGGGCAATGGTAATGCGCTGACGCTCCCCTCCGGAAAAAGAACTTCCCGCCTCTCCTGCTTTGGTTTCGTAGCCGTCGGGAAGGCTCATAATAAAGTCGTGACAGCCGGCTTTTTTGCACGCCGCCTGTACTTCTTCAATAGAAGCGTTTTCTTTTGCCATGCGCATATTTTCGATAATACTTTTATCGAACAAAAAGTTTTCCTGCGAAACATAGGTTACCGCTTCCATGTTTTGTTCAAGGGGCATATCTCGCAAACGCACGCTGCCGATGCGAATGTCGCCCGTTCCGGCATTCCAAAAGCCTGCAATCAATTTTGCAATGGTAGATTTTCCGCTTCCCGACGGCCCGACGATTGCAGTCAACTTTTTTTCTTCTGCGCTAAAATTCAAATCGGAAAAAACGTTTTCGTTTTCGTTATAACCGAAACTGACATGGTCAAAGCTAACCGAATAGGTATCGAGCTTTTGCCGTTCTGTGCCGCGCTCAAGTTCTGGCATATCCATAACCGATTTTATTTCGCCCAAAAGAACGCCGAGGTTTGCCATCGTATCCATGTGCACCATCGCTTTAATGAGCGGTTTATACGAAGCATAAGCGAGCAGCACACACATAACGAGCGTAGCCGTTTGGATGGTGCCGTGCATAAACAAATACAGCGATACGGGAAGCACAAACACAAGCGTTGCCGGAATAATTTCCCCTGCGGCGGTCATATAAAAACACACGCTTAAATACCAGTTGAGCATTGAATCGCGGTTAGCATCAACAGCTTTGCGGAATTTTCCGTACGAAGAAGCCGAACGGTTAAATGCTTTAATAAGGTTTATGCCGTGAATGTATTCAACCGCCGCCGTGTTCATATTTTTGGCAGCATTTTGATAGGCTTTGGATTTTTCTTCGTAACCGCCCATCATCAAAAACGAAAACAAAATACCCACCGGCAAACTTACAAGGTTTGCAACGCCTATTTTCCAATCCTGTATAAAAATAACGGTAACCAGCACTATGGGAATAAGCACGTTTGCAATAACTTCCGGAATTACGTGCGCAATCGGGCGCTCTAGTTTGTCGAGGGTTTCCACCGTAAACTGTGCCCACTGCCCGCTGCTCTTTTTTTCGATACTGCCCATAGAAAGACGGCTGAGCTTTGCGGCAAGACGCTTGCGTTCGTACTCGATAACGCGGAACGCCAAATTGTGCGAGGTAAGCGTAGAAATGCTATGAAACACCAAAGCGCCGATAAGACCGATTGCAACTGCTTGCACAAGCGGTATAAAGTCGGCAAAATTGCGGCTTTTTTCCGTTATCAGCGTAATGATACGGGCTACGGCAAAATACGGTATAACGCCGAAGGCGGCACCTATTACGGCGGCGATTACGGAAACGAGTACCGTACCCATGTGATTTTTTAAAAGATTCATTATACCCCCTTTAAACGAACAGCTGCCGTATAAAAAGGTGAGCGGCGCACCAGCCGGTGCACCTCATGTCATCTGAGTACGCGCTGCTTCGGTTTTTAAATTATACTTTCCATTCGTTTGCTTTTGCAAAAAGTGTTTGCAATTTTTTATAATGTCCGTCTTTTTTCATTAATTCGTCATCGCTTCCGCGTTCTATGATTTTACCTTCATCTACAACTAAAATTTCATCAACGTTGCGTATTGAACTTAAGCGGTGTGCAATCATAATAACGGTTTTATCTTTCATTAAATTCGAAAACGCTTGTTGAATTTCGTATTCGTTTTCGCTGTCGGCGGCGGCGGAAGCTTCATCCAAAATAATAATGTTTGCATTTTTCAGAATAGCGCGGGCGATCGCAATGCGCTGCGTTTCTCCGCCTGATAAATAGACGCCCTTTGAACCGATAACCGTGTGCTCGCGTTCGGGAAACTTATCGAGTATATCGGTACAGCGGGCTTTTTCCAGCGCATCCATCACTTGTTCGTGTGAAGCCGAAGGGTTTCCGATGTGTACGTTTTCAAAAATAGTTTTTTTAAAAAGTTTTGCATTTTGGAACACAAAAGCTATATTGCTTAAAAGCGCGCGTTCCGAATATTCGGTTATGTCGCGTCCGCCGATTAAAATATTGCCTTCGTTTATTTTATAAAAACCGGAAATAAGCTTGGCAATGGTTGATTTTCCGCCGCCGGAAGAACCGACAAGCGCATAAGTTTTATGCTGCGCAAGGGTAAAGCTTACATCTTTGAGCACATAGTCTTCGGTATATTTAAACGATACGTTTTTGAATTCAATATCAAAGTTGTCGAATTTTTCAACAGATCCGTGCTCCAACCTGTTTTTTTCCATCGATTTAAATATCTGTTCGAATTTATCAACAACCATTTGCGCTTGAAACTGGTACATACCTACGTACATAATGCGCATTAAAGCCGAAAACATAAGCCCGCCGAATGCAGCAAAAAAGATAACACGGGCTAAAATATGAGCAAGGTTTTCTCCCCTGTTCATATAGACAATTGCAAACGGTACGGTAAGCGCGATAACTATATTAAAAATAACTTGAAAGATAACAAACGGCGTTCTGCACGAATACACATATTCAATTGCATATTTTGAGTAAGTCATAATCGAATTATAAAAGCTTTTAAACGAATAAATAGTGCTTTTAAAAATTTTAATAACTTGCATGCCGCGCACGTATTCAACCGCTTCGGCATTCATTTTATCCAAAGAATCTTTGTAGGTTTTTAAAAAACTTTGATTGCCGAACATCCATTTTACTTGGATTGCGCCTATAACCGTTATCCCTATCAGTAGAATTCCGAGCCGGTAATCCACGGCGAACATAACCGCAATCATCAAAAACGGCATTAAAAACGCATTTATATTGTCGGGAACAAGATGTGCAACAATCATGTGTGTTTCGCCGGTATTGTCGTCTATCGTTTTGCGCACGGTACCTGATGCATTTGTATCAAAAAAGGCAAACGATGCGTTCATTAAATGCTTTATGCCTTCGGTTTTTAAATTCGTTTCCAAGCGGAATGCAAACAAGTGTGACGCCCACAATGCGCAAAAATACACAAAAGCTTGCACAATCAACAAAGCAACTATAACAACGGCATAGTGTGTACTGCCTGCATAGTTTTTTGCAACGATCAATTCATCTAAGAATTTCCATAAATACCAGTACGGTAAAATAGATAATACGGCAGAAACTACGGAAAGAAAAGCCGAAATATACATACAATGCATTTTTTCGGGTACGTATTTAAATAAACGCTTATACACATTCATACGGCAACTCCGTAAAAGCAGACGATTTTTTCGATCTACAGCCGACGCGCAAGTCGGTTATTTGGGAATTATACGTAAAAAAGCTGAGACAGTCAATATATACTAACTTTTTGGTTTATGTTATAGTTTTACGCAATGGATAATTTGTTTGACCGGTTCGGCTCGGTTTTAAAAGACTATATAGACGATACGGAATTGCAAAAACAAAACCGTGCGCACAAAACAAAGCCTGCAGATGGTAAACCGGAGACAGAGCAAAACAAAACGCAGTCAAAAGAAAAAGTACAGCAGCGCCGCAGCCGGCAAAGCTTTGAACAGCACACGGCAGTTCCCGCATATTTGTTTGAAGATTTTAAACGCTTAGGACTTAACGCTGCAAGCGGTGAAAACAGTTTGGAAAACTGCAAAAAAGCATACAAAAAATTGCTGCACAAATATCATCCGGATAAAAACGCGCTTAAAATACAATCGCAGTATACGGCAAGCGAAATGACCAAAGCTTTAAATACTTCTTTTAAACGTATTGAACAGTGGTTTTTGCAAACGCAAAAAAAGTAAACGTCATTTGCAGCACAAAAACTTTACGGTAGGGCAACTTTGCAGCACAAAGGCTTTATTACAGCACAGGGGAGCAAAACACCACAATAGCCGGACTGTTCGAGAGCGCAAACTCAGTCGGTTTTTTTTACAGTGCAGGTTTTCCCCGCATACTCATCGAGCTTGCGGTGTAAAGTTTTGCGCCCTATACCGAGGATGTCTGCCGTTTTTGATTTATTGCCTTTATTTATAGCTAAATTTTGCTGAATAAGTATTTTTTCGGCTTCTTCCATAGGAATTCCTGCAGGAATTGAAATAAGTGCGTCTTCGCCGCTTCCGGCTATGCTCGGCGGCAAATCTTCCAAGGTAATAACGGACGACGAGCACATAACCACAGCGCTTTCCAAACAGTTGCGCAATTGACGTATATTGCCGGGCCAATCGAATTTATACAGCGCCGAGCGCGCGCGCGCGTCAATTCCTTCTATATTCTTACCGTTTTCTTTGGCAAATTCCTGTAAAAAAGACGCAATAAGCAAGGGAATATCATCTCGCCTTTCGCGAAGCGGCGGTACGTGAATGTGCACTACATTAAGCCGGTAATATAAATCTTCACGGAAGCGTCCGTCGGCTATTTCTTTTTCCAAGTCGCGGTTTGTCGCCGCAATAACGCGCACATCAACCTCTATGGTTTCTTCGCCGCCGACGCGTTCAAAGCGTTTATCCTGCAGCACGCGCAAAATCTTTATCTGCACGTTTTGATCTATCTCGCCTATTTCATCCAAAAAAATGGTACCGCCGGCGGCAAGCTCAAAGCGCCCGCGTTTTCGCGCAACGGCTCCGGTAAAAGCTCCTTTTTCATGACCGAATAGTTCACTTTCCAGTAAATTTTCCGAAAGCGCTGCGCAGTGTACTTTTATTAAGGGTTTATCGCGCCGCGGCGACAAATTATGCAAAGCGTTTGCTATCAATTCTTTTCCGACGCCGCTTTCTCCGGTTATTAAAACCGACGCTTTGGAATCGGCTGCTTTGCGCACCGTTGCAAATATCTTTTGCATTTCCGCGCTTTTTCCGATAATGGACTCAAAGGATTTGCGGCTGTTTAACTGTTCCAGCAATTCGCGGTGTTTTATTGCCAATTCGCGGCTTTCAAGTGCGCGCTTAACGATAAGAATGAGTTGATCAAGATTTAAAGGTTTGGTTAAAAAGTCGTATGCGCCGTTGCGCATAGCTTCAACCGCGCTATCTATACTGCCGTGTCCGGTTAAAACGATAACCGGAACCCCCGGATTTTCCGCCGCCACTTTTGCAAGCACTTGTTCTCCGCTGACTTCGGGCATACGCAAATCGGTTATAACCAAATCTATATCGCCTTTTACCATGCGCGCCAAACCTTGTTTTCCGTCGGCGGCTAAAGCGACCGTATAGCCTTCCATTTCGAGCGCAGCGGCAAGTCCTTCGCGGATATTTTTTTCATCGTCGATAATCAATACCGTACACTGCATTAGACTTTCTCCTGATTGTCGTATTCCAAAAGCCGTCTTTCTTTTTGCGCAACCGGCAGCGAAAGAGTGATTAAAGTACCTTCTCCCGGAAAAGATTTTACGTCTATATCGCCTGCAAATTCTTTAATGATTTTGTATACCATAGTCATACCCAAACCGGTTCCTTGCGGTTTTGTTGTAAAATAAGGTTCAAATATTCTGTTTACGGTTTTTTCATCCATTCCCAAACCGGAATCGGCAATGCGCAGCAAAAAGCGATCGTTTTTAACTGCAGCGTTTATCCACAAAAATCCGCCGTTAGGCATAGCCGCAATGGAATTTTGCACCAAATTGATAAGCACTTGGCGGAACAGTTTGGTATCGATCATAACGTGCACGGATTTTTGCATAAGTTCGGTTTCCAGCTTAATATGCTTTTGTTCCAATTCCGCTTTTACAAAAGCGATAAACGAATTGATTTCTGCAAGCGGATCGGCTTCATGCAATTGCGCGCTTATCGGACGCACCGCAAACAAAAAATCCACAATAATTTTATTAAGCCGCTCGATTTCTTCGTTTACGGTATCGAGGTATTTTTCCGCATGTTTTTCATCGGGCAACCGTCCGCCGGCAGAGCGCGCTTTTTTTAACGCTTTTTGAATAAGCTGAATATGAATGCTTATGGCGCCCAAAGGGTTTTTTATTTCGTGCGCAACGCTTGCGGCAAGGTTGGTTAAACTGGCAAGGCTTTCCATACGGCGCATAAGCGTTTCTTGATTTCGTTTTTCCGTTATATCGTCTATTTGAACGATGTAGCCGGAAAGTTTTTTTGAGCGCACAAGAGGTAAAATCGATATATTGACAAAGCGCACCGATCCTGCAGGAGTTGCAAGCGTAAATTCTTTACTTATATATTTTTTTTGACTTGCACTGTTTGCTTTTAAAAATTCGGCTATATCTTCGTCTTCTATGCACTCCCATACAAAATCGCAAGCGGGACACTGTGTGCAAAGCGGAATATAACGGATTGCCGCTTTGTTTACCAAAATAGGCTGCCAGCGGGAATTGCATATAAGCAATCCGGTACTCAGCGATTCCAATACCGCATCCAGCGCTTCGTTTTCGTCGTTTATGGAATTTAACAAACGCTGAATTTGATCCGGAGTCAATTTTGAAACTTTGTTTGTTACCCGTTTTACAAAGCCTCTCATGCGGGGCACGCCTCCTCTTGCTCCCAAAAAGCGTACACTATGCTTTCCAAAGCGGCTTGCGGACTTTGATTGTACACCGTAATATCTTCATAAGAACGTTTAACATTGTTTAAAATATATGCGGCGCTGACGGTGTTTGCCTGAACTGCTTGTAAACTTTGCGCCGTATATGTGCCGCCCTGCACCGGTTGTGCGGCTTGCAGCGATTCGCCGATTTTTTTTACAGCGTTCAAAATACCGTTAAAAAACAAAAAAAGCGTTACGCGCGGCTCAAAGTTTTTAAACTGTTTTACCAACGCTTCTACATCGGGTATGTTTTTTTTATACAAATCGGCAACAAAATCAAAGGCAAGCTTTTCTATTTGTTCAGGCGGTATCGGTAAAAAACCGTTTAAGTAATCTGCAACGGAATTAACATTGCCGCCGTTTCGAAATATACGTTGCACTACATCCGATTGCTGTACAGCCGTGCGTTCAGCAAAAGTATAAGTGCGCACACGGGATAAAATCGTAGGCAAAACGGCGCTTTTTCGCCGCGCGGTTAATATAAAAAGCGCTTGTTCGGGCGGTTCTTCCAGTATTTTTAAAAGCGCATTGCGCACGCCGTCTTGCATACGCTCAACGTTTTCCAAAATAAGCACACGCATTCCGTCTGCTGCAGTTAAGCGCGCCCATGCGGAAGCTTTACGAATATGAGAAATAGGAACCGAATCATACATAAAAGAAGATTCCAATTTAACGCACTGGCTGTTGATCGTATCGAGCATTTTTTTTAAAGCAGTGTTTTCGGGTATTTGCCGCGACGGATCCAATTCTTCAAGCAGCTCATCGATTACCGAAGTAACGGCTGCTATTTTTGAAACTTTTTCATCCCCTTCCCACAGCACTTGAGTAAAGCGGGCGGTTAATTTGCGCACGCTTCGCACAAAAAGATAACGAGCTGCTTGTATGTATTGTGCATTGTTCAGCGCGGCATCGTATAAGGTTTTGGAAGCGGCGGCAATTTCCGGAGTGCAGTCGCGGCTTCCGGCTATGAGCGTTTCCGTGTGCACAAGACTTTTATGGCGCAAGCAGGAAGCACAAGTACACTGCCATAAACCTTTGGGCATATTTTTGCACGAAAGAATACGGGCTGTTTCCAAAGCTGCGCTTAGCTTTCCTGCCATTGCAGGGCCCGCAAACAAAAGTGCTTGCGGTAAACTGCCGCTTGTAATGTCAGCTTCAATAAGAGCGGTGCACGGCTGGTATAAAATATTTTCAAACAAGTTTTATGCTCCGTTCAAAAAAAGAAAGTGCATTTAAGCTGATAAAAGTTTGCACTTTATCGACTGGTTTTACTAAAAAATTTTCCAATATTTTATGGAAGAAACTGTTTTCAACCAAAGCACCGATTTTAAACCACGGCTGTGCATACAGCACAACCAGCACAACGCACACCAGCAGCAATCCTTCGGCAGATCCGAAAAAAAAGCCGAGTGCGCGGTCAAGCCCCATTAAGATTTCTCCGGAAAAAAAACCGCCGACAAAATGCTGTATCAAACGGACAATCAAATACACTAAAATAAAAATAAGCAAAAAAGCAAGAATTTGAGAAACAAAAAACGATTTTACGTGACGGTTTATAGGCGGCGCCAACTTTGCAAAAAACATAACCGAAACAAATATACCGAGCAGCAAAGCCGCTTTGCCGAAAAACTCGTTTATAAAGCCGTTGACCGCTCCGTGAATAGCTATAAACAGTATAATTGCCATAAAAATGATATCAAGAAAATTAAACATCATCGTTTTGTAATACCTCTGTATACAAAATATCGGCAATTTTTTGTGCAGCCTTTTGCTTACCGGTTAATTCAAAAGCGGCGTTTCCCATTGCGCGGCGCCAAGAAACATCTTGCAGTTTTTCGAGGGTACTGCACAACGAGCCGGATAATTTTTTGCCGTCTTTTTCGCGCGGGTTAAGCACAAATGCGGCGTTTTGTTTTTCAAACAGCTCGGCGTTTTCGATTTGGTCGCCGCGCGTGCCCGAACCTGCAAGCGGCAGCAGCACCATAGGTTTGGCGCACACCGCGCATTCCCACAAACTGTTTGCACCGGCGCGCGAAAGCACTATATCTGACAAAGCAAGCACGTGCGGCATATCGGCATAAATAAAATCGTAGCAAAGGTATAGCGCCGGGTGCACTTCAGCGCCGCTTCCGCTTTCGGCAGCTCGCCCGCTTCCGGCAGTTTGTCCGCTTTCGGCAAACTCAAGCTCGTCCTTTGCTCCTGCAATAGCGTTTTTGTTTACCGTGTGTGCTGCCGCACACGCTTTTTTAAAGTCTTCGCCCTGCCCCGTTTGGTGCACTACAATAAAACGGCTGCACAGCCATTCAAGGTTTTGCAAAACCAATTCGTTTATTTGGTGCGCGCCGGAAGACCCGCCTAAAATCAAAAGAACCGGTTTGCTTATTTTTCCCGTTAAGCCTAAAAATGCAGCTCCTTTGGCTTTGTCTGCAGTGTAAAAAATGGGACGCACGGGGTTTCCCGTAACGCTTACCGCATTAGGCGATGCTTTAGGAAAAAATGCACGCGACTGTTCGTAACTGAGCAAAAGCCGGCGCGCAAAACGCGCATTTAACCGATTTGCAAGACCGGGGGATACATCGCATTCGTGCGTATACACGGGAATACCGAGCAGTTTTGCGGCGGCACACGGCATTACGCTTACAAAACCGCCCTTTGAAAACAAAGCAACCGGCTTTATCCGTATCAAATAAAAAAAAGAAACAAAAAAGCCCGCCGCAACTTTAAAAGCATCCCACAGCGTCCTAAAAGAAAAATAACGGCGTAGTTTTCCTGCAGGAATTGCAATAAAAGCGTCTACGGACGCAACTGCATTTTCACCTTTTCCCGCACACACCATAACTTTATCGCGCCGGGAAGAACCTATCCACACAATGCGCACATCGGAATTTTTTATGCGAAGCTCGTCGGCAACCGCCAAGCCCGGATAAATATGACCTCCGGTTCCGCCTCCGGTAAATATCAGCGTTCGTTTACACGGTTTTTTTTTCATTTTTTTGCAGCGTCGAATAAATCCACAATAGCTTGTTTTTTAAACAACTTTGCATAGCCTAAAGCGGACATTCCCATGTGATCTGTTAACGAAATATCGGCTCCGCTTTTTAAAAGCAGTTTGCAAATTTTAAGATTTGAAATACCGACCGCCAAAACCATAAGCGGCTGCCCGTCTTTGCCTATCACGTTCATATCGGCGCCGGCTGTAACCAAAAATTCCGCCATATTGTAATCGTTTTTCCACACTGCATCCATAAGCGGCGTATACCCGCGGTCTTTGGAAACAATGTTTATATCGGCGCCGCGTTCCATAAGCCATTTAATCATTGCAAGCCGTCCGCTGCGCGCCGCTATGCACAGCATGGGAGTACCTGCAGAATCACGCACGTTAGAATCCATTCCGGCTTCTGCAAAAAGTTCGCATACATCGCAGTCTCCGCGCCCGATATATTCGGAAAAAGAATCAGGGGTAAGCGGAATACCGGCTTCAAATAATTTCTTTTTTGCCGCCGCTTGCGCTTCCAATTTAAAAAACAAAGGAAAATCGTTTTCAAGCGCTTTAAGCAAAGTTGCCGTATCGGCAAATGTTTTTCCGAACATATCGGAAATATACGGCGGCAAAGCACCGCCTGAGGGGGTTAAAAACACGGGAATATTTTTTCCGGAAAGCAAACCGACCGCATACATAAAAAGCGGCGATAAAGCGATACCATTCATGCCGACGCATACGCAGTGCGTCGTTTCATTTAAAAGTTCATGCACGTCTTTTACGGATTGCTCATTGTAATCCGGTTCGCATTTAAATACTTCGCCGTCCGCTTTTATAACAGTACAGTTAACTTTTTTTGAGTTAAAAAAAGAAGCGATTTGGTCGGCTTGTTTTTTATCGGTTTTTCCGGCAAACACTAACCAGTTCATTTGTACAGTATACGCCATAGCGCGCAAAGGTTCAAGCACAAAAAAAAGAACGAAAAAAAAGCAGCTCCCGAAAACGAGTGCTGCTCTTTGTATGCCGCCGGACAGAATCGAACTGTCGACACATGGATTTTCAGTCCATTGCTCTACCGACTGAGCTACAGCGGCATAACGGTATTTATCATATATTTTTGTGCAGGTTGTGTCAAGCGGTGCGATTGACACAAAAAAGTCAGCTCTACCCTTGATTATAGTCAGTGTTGCCGTATTTCCGTCTTTATTGACGGCGACACTGCATGTTCCGGCAAAAGATTTTACAAATGAACAATAGCGGTTACTTCTTTTTCATCAAGTCCGATCATTTCACAGATCTCTGAAATCGGGGAATTGCGTGTAGCCATCAGTTTTGCCGTTTTGAGCGCTTTTTGGTATGAGCCGTCGGCAAAGCCTCTCGCTTCCGCTGTTATAGTTTACCGTTGCCATAAGTTTAACCGTGCGGTCGACAAGGTCGTAGCAGACAATACCTTTTATATCGCTTACGCAGAGAAAATCGCAAAATTATAAAGTGTATGATAACGGAAAAAATTAAACCGCTTATTTACGCGTGCCGGATTCGGCGGCACTACCCCAGCTTTCGGCAGAAGATACATCCGCGTACACAGCGCATGAAGCTGCATGCTCGGCTTCCTTTACAAGCTTTGACAGCGGTTCTTCAAGCGCTTGCGCAACTTTTTCCAATGTGGCAAAGGTGGGACTTATTAAATCGTTTTCAAGGCGGTACATATAACCTTTGTTAAGCCCCGTTTTGACACACAATTCGTTTTTTGACATGTGTTTTTTCAGCCGGATATGCTGCAAAGTTCTCCCGATGTTCATATAGGCATTGTAGTAGCCAAAAGCCAGTATAATAACTATGCATATTTGCACCCGAAGTTAAAACAGCATATCCGAGTAAATATATTTATTTAAACAGGGTAGAATTTCTCCACGCAGACGGATTTCCCGGTCCGACCCATTGATTTAAAGCAAAAGATGCTTGCAAACTGCTGCCGATAAACTTTTTGGCAAGCAATACCGCTTCGCGTGCCGAAAGCCCGCGTGCAAGACCTGCGGTTACGGCGGCGGCGGTTGTACAGCCGGCTCCATGAGTCCAAGATGTTTTTACCAGCGGACCATCTATGTGTTCCATCGTAGTACCGTCATAAAAAAGATCTATCGCTGAAGAAGAGCCGGTATATGATGCAAGTTTTGAACCGCCTTTTATAAAAACGTTTTGAGCACCCTTATCCGCTATAATACGGGCGGCTTCTTCCATTTGCACAACGGTTTTTATTTCGCCCATTCCGGCAAGCTGTCCGGCTTCAAATAAGTTCGGAGTAACAACCTTACACAAAGGAAGCAATTCTTTTTCTACCGCCGCGTTCAATTCTGGATTTAAAGCTTCGCCTGCACCTTTACACACCATAACCGGATCCAAAACGTAATTTTTTATTCCGCATGAAATGATATATTCTTTGCTCAAAGATACGGCATAATCGGTACCGAGCATACCGGTTTTAAGCGCACCAACGCCGACCCCTTTAAACACAGTTTCCATTTGAGAGCGCAGCACGTCCTGTGCGAGCGGAAACACTGAATGCGCCCAGTTATTATTGGGATCCATAGTTGCAACAAGCGTTACAACGGTCATTCCGTACAAACCGTATTCTTCAAAGGTTTTTAAGTCCGCTTCCAAGCCCGCTCCGCCTGAAGCGTCGGAACCGGCAATTGTCGCCGCTTTAATCATAGCTGTACCTCTTTTTTTTAGGATGATATAAAAAAAGGGCTGCCTAAAAAGCGATAACTTTTAAGACAACCCCATTTAATGAGCCACACGTGATTCGAACACGTGACCCACGCCTTAAAAGGGCGTTGCTCTACCTACTGAGCTAGTGGCCCATTATATTCCGAAGCGGAACGCTGCATAGCATATCTTATCGGCAAAAAAGTGTCAAGCCGTTCTTGCTGTTTTTTGTCGTTTTTTGCAGTTTTTTGCCGCCGCAGGGTGTATTTGCTTTAATTTCAGTATTTTACCGCCATCGAAAAGCCCATGTTAAGCTGCGGCGCATAGCCGGGTTCCAAACCGAGTTCTTTACCGTATGCGGAAAAGTCCATTTTAAACTTGCCTAAATTAAGCCCCAAGCCCAGTGCAGGATACATTTCTTTTACCCCCAATCGTAAAACGAGCACTTTGAACAATTCCATTTCGGTTCCCAGCGAAAATTCAAGCACGGGGTTGCGGTACACGCCGTTTTTGCGGAACAAGGGCCAAACATTGTAATAATCGGTATACACCGCCCAGCGCGAAATAACGCCGTTTGTTACGGTTTTAAGAGGAATATCGACTTTTATGCCCGCACCCAACTTCGATTCCACCGGAGTTTGCACGAACTTAGAACCCTTGCCGTTTTCGAACGCTTTTGTACTTTCATAGGTTTTTGTCCACACTGGAGAATACACATCCTGCCATACCAACGCAAGCGTTAAAATATCAAACACGGTGTACTGAACGCCCATATCAAAGCCCAAACCCAACGACAAGTATACGGGAATGGCGATATCCGGATCTTTGCCGTATTTTCCAGACAAAAGCGGATCAAGTCTTTTCGCTTGCGTTTCAAGCTGCACGGTAAAGCGCCCGGAAAATCCGAGCGACAAAGTGCCCCATTTTTCCAAATCTACAACGGGAATTGCATAGCCGAGCACAAACGCCCAATCCGATCCGCCTTTGATATCAAAATTTGTCAGTGCGGGAACCCGTGCGTCCGCATAGACGGTGTTAATAAAACCCCAGCCCAGATTTTTATTGATGCGGCCGAATGTCAAAGGAGTACCTATCTGCTCGGAAAGGTTAAAACCCGACGGTCCTATAGTATCCAATATTGCCTTTATTAAGCGCTGCTTATCGGCAGGGTCTACGTCCTTTGCATTCACGATACGTGCTATATCCAAGTGAAGTTTTGCCAGTTTATCAAACGGTCCGCCTGAACTTACGGCTACAAAGGGAGGCCACAGCATTTTGGTTTTTATAAACGAAAGCGTTGCGGGATTTGAAAACAGCGAATATACCGATTCGGTATCGGCAAAATGAAATCCGCCGAAGCCTTCCGATCTGGTATCTACCGCTTCTACGCGATGGGGTGTGTATGCAGGCATATATGCACTTTGTGAAAATGCGGGAAAAAGCATACAAAGCGCACAAGCGGCACACAAAAATGTTTTTACACATACGTTTTTTTGATAAAGACCGTTTGCCGGTTCGGTTTTATTTTTACATATAATATTCATAATGTATCCTCATTCATCATATATCATGCGCAGCTTTTATTTAAGTGCAGCTAAGATATCGGAAAAAGGCAGTACACCTAAAACCTTTACATCCGAAGGAACGTTTCTGACAACCGGAATACTGTTTGCATCTTTTGCAGCAAAAGCGCCTGTTGCGCCGGAAAGCAATTTTGCAGCTTCAACTGCCGCTTTTAGCGTTTTTGCATGAGCAGGATTAGGAGCTGCACTAAGCATTTTTGTAATAACCGTATCGGTATCTTGTGTCATTACGTCTACCGCAGAACCTGAAGCAATAATATTATTTTTAATATTTTCAAAGCCGACCGAATAAATAAGCTGCAAAAATGCGGCAGCAGTAGCGTTTGCCAAAGAAGCAGGATCCGCACTCCGCATAGCTTCGGGGTCTTGCAAAATGATTTCAAATACGTGCGGATTAAAGCGGTTAACGGCAGCACTTAAGTTTTTTATTAAAGCCGAATTTGAAGAAGGCGTACCGCCCCCGGACAAAAAAACATTATTGTCGGCAAGTTTTTTTAACGACGATAAAGGAATGCTGGCACTCATAGATGCGGTAAGCACTTTTTCTTTTTTTTGTACGGAAAGGTCGCGTAAAGCGCTGCCCTTTTCACCAAGTAAATCCATTATAGCGGCAGCGGTATCCGGATGAGAAAACTGCGCTTCGCCTGCTATATCGGCAAGCTCTTCCGTAGAAGCATTTTTTAAAACATCGTATTGATTGCGCGCAGCTCTTTTTGCCCAAGACTCGGTAAACATACTGCACGACAAGTACAAAATAGAAGTAAACAATAAAAATATATAAAATACTGCCGTTCTAATATTTTTTCGGCTCATAACACTTCCTCCGTGAATTTCCAATATAGTCTTTATTCTCGAAAGCGTCAACAAAAATTATTATCGGCAAAAAACGGCGTCGGCTTCGTACTCTTCGCCGCAAAGTCCTTTTTCGCACACGGCTTGTATACACACGGTAACTTCGCTTCCGCCGGCAGTAGAGTGGTCCCTGAGCACACCCTGCTTTTGCTCTATGCGCACATGCAAAAAATTTTCAGTAACGGCGCGCACATCGCCTTTTCGGTATTTTTCTACAACCGCTTTTACCTTTGTTCCGATACAGCTTTCTATATACGCGCGTTTTTGCGCCGCAGCCAAATCGGTTAAAAGGCGCACCCGTTTTTTAGCGGTTTCAGGCGAAACGGTATTTTTCATTTCAAAAGCTTTTGTTCCCGGTCGTGGCGAAAACGAAAACGCGTGCACCCACGAAAAAGCGCCGTTTTTGCACAGTTCAAAGGTTGCACTAAAATCTTCATCCGTTTCGCCGGGGAAACCGGCAATAATATCGCAAGCAATAAAAGGATTTTTTTTTGCACTCCGCAAACGGCGCAATGCATTCGTTACATCGTGTACAGTATAAGAGCGCCCCATAGCGGAAAGTATGCGGTCGCTTCCCGACTGAACGGAAAGATGAAAATGCGGGCGCACCCTGTCCTTTTTTAAAACCTCGCACAGTTCATCGGTTATACTTTGCGGGTGTAAACTTGAAAGTCTAAAAGACAGCGTTTCGGTGTGCTCCAAAAGAAAGGCAAGTAAACGGGCAATACCGAACACTTCTTTTTTACCCGAAGCGTGCTTTTTAGCAAACAAAGCGGAATTTTTACCGTCTGCCGCGGCGGCAAGCGTTTGAGGGGCGCTGTATTGACTTAAGTTTACGCCGGTCAGCACTACTTCGCGGTGTCCCGACTTTTCAAGCTGTAAAACGCGTTCTAAAATTTCATTTGGATCAAGCGACACGGATTGACCGCGCGCAAGGCAAATGCGGCAGTACGTACAGCGGCAATTGCAGCCGTCTTGAATTTTTAACGAGGGGCGCGAATGGCGCAAAAAGGTATCGGTTGCAAGCGTAAACACGGCAGGTTTTACCGAATTTTGATTTGAAGAAAATGCGCATAAATGGCGAAGATGCTCGGCAAGCGCTGCGCCGTTTTCACAAGGCATAGTTTCGCGCAAAAAGCGCGGAAGCACCGCCAACATATCTTTGTCGCGCCCGAGCAAAACGGCAATTCTATCGCTTATAGCCGACAATTCTTTAGCTTCAAGCTGTGCATAACAGCCGGTAACTAAAACAGCGGCAGCGGGGCACTTTTGCAAAAGCAAGCGTATAAGACGGCGGCATTTTTGTTCGGCTTTTGCCGTAACGGTACACGTGTTTACTACGCATAAAACGGTTCCGGTGTCGACAGGAGAAGCGGAATTAAAGGCGCCCATACGGCAATCAAAACCGCAGTCGGCAAAGGAGCGCGCTGCCGCTTCGCTTTCCATTTGATTTAATTTACAGCCGATTGTTTCAAAACGGACAACAAAACGTGTGTTTTCTGCTTTTGCCGTCCGCACTGCACGCGAAAAGCTCACCGAGCGTTATAAACGGGTACGCACGCGGTCTCGCCCGCGCAAAGCATCCGCTTGCCCTGCGTGCAATTGCAGCGCTTTTTCGTATGCCGCCAAAGAAAGCGTATAATTTCCCGCCATTTCGCGGGCGTACCCCAAACGTGTCCACCAATAGTCGTACAAGGGTTCAGTGCGGACGGCTTGAGAAAAGGCTATATCCGCGTGGTTGTACCGGGCAAGCCGTATGTAAATTTCACCCATAAAATAGTAAGCTTCACCTAAACGGCTGCCCTTTTCGCCGACTAAAGACACATATTCTTGAAAAAGAGAAAGCGCTTCTTGATTTTTTCCCAAATAGTATTTTGCTTCTCCGAGCACTTCAACGGCACGCTGATCGTATTTTGACAGTTTTCGGCTTTGCAATCCCCAATATTCGGCTTCACTGTATTGACGGTTACGGATTAAACTCCAGCACAACACAACGTAAGAATCCATATTCGACGGACGTTCGGCTATTTCTTTTTCGCATACGGCAATAGCTTCCGCATAGCGGCCCGCCGTGTACAATTTAAGTGCATCGGGCTTTTGTTTTGCCGCATTTTGCGTAAGCGTACTTTGTCCCTCTGCCGGAGAAGCAAGCCTGTTTTGCTCCCTGTTTTCAGAGGCTTGTTCGTTTTTTTGAATTTCTTCTTGTCTGTTTTCGTTTACGGAAAGCTGCGCGTTGTTTGCAGGGTCGGCATATTCTTGACAAACGGCAGTTAAAACACATAAAGATAAAGCGAGCGCACACACGCTGATTTTTTTATTCATACTTTTTCTCCGCTACGCTTTAAGCATCGTACAGCGTCCGGAAAAAACGCTGCCCGGCTCAAGCACTACTTTTTCAGAAGTAATATCGCCTAAAACGGAACCGCCTGCGCTTACAAATACCAACGCAGAAGCTTGGATATTGCCGGTAACTTTTCCGCGCACCAATACGCGTTGAGCGGTAATATCTGCTGTAACAACGGCTCCCGTATCTACAACCAAATCGCTCGTTGCCTGTATGGAACCGTTTAAAGTTCCTTTGATCATAAAAGGTTGTGCAAATCGAACCGTACCGGAAAAAGCGATGTCGCAAGCTAACACCGTATCGAAATCTTCTTCTTCCAAATCAAAAAAATCGGTATCTTTTACTTCAAACATCAAAATACTATACACCGAACGGCGCTTTCCAGTCAACACAAGTAAAGCGAACTAAAGCGGCTAATGGGAGTCGAACCCACCTATCAACCTTGGGAAGGTCGTGTAATACCGATATACGATAGCCGCACAAAGCGGAAGCACCTAAAAAACTTCAAAGCACCGAGCGCTGCGCCGCTCAAGTACCGAACTAAAAATATACCGGACAGCGTCGGCTTTTAAGTGCGTTCCTTTACGTGTACGTTAAAAAGTTTGCGCCAAACGGCGGATGCGTTTTACCAAAACAAACTTGTTTTTTGCTTCATAAATTCCTGCAACTTTGTCGAACGCTTTTTTAGCTTCGGCGCACAAAGCCGCATCCGATTTAAATTCATTAAAATCGGGAATTTTTAAAGCCGTGCCGACTTCAATTTCATCAGGGTGCGTTATAACGGAGTTCATAACCATAATAAAGGGGAAATAATATGCGTTATCTTTTCCGTAAAAACGTGCGCCGATTTCAGACAGCGTATCGCCGCGCCGGGTTGTGTAGTCGCTCACCGAAACGCTTTTCATTTTCGGTTCTTCTTTTACCGGTGCCGCTTTAGGCTCTGTTTTGGGCATTTCTTTGGGCTGTTCCGGTGTCGGTTCCGGCGGCGGCGCAGGACGCGGAGTTGAAGAACAAGCTGCAACCAGCACAAGGGCTGCTGCAAACACTGCCGGTACGGCGGTTTTTTTCAGTTTATTTAACATTTCATTATACCTCCAATATAACGTATAGTATGAGTGTAACAGACACAAATCAAACGGTCAATATTAAAACGCCAAATCGAATACTTGCTCTATACGGGTTACCGGATAAAACTGTATACCCTTTTTTACGTGTTCGGGAATTTCATCCAAATCGCGCATGTTTTGTTTCGGAATAATCACATGTTTTATACCGTTGCGCTTAGCGGCAACCGTTTTTTCTTTAAGACCGCCTATGGGAAGCACTTGTCCGGTTAAAGACAATTCACCGGTCATAGCAAGGTTTTTGCGTATAAGCTTTTCTTTAAAAAGCGACAGCAATACAACCGCCATGGTAATACCTGCCGAAGGACCGTCTTTAGGCGTTGCGCCTTCGGGAATGTGCAAGTGAACGGTATTTTTAGTAAAAAATTCGGCGTCTTTAATTTTATTTTTTATAACAAACGAACGCACCCAGCTCATTGCAATTGCCGCAGATTCTTTCATCACATCGCCCATTTGACCGGTTAAATTAAAGCCTTCTTTACCGGGCATACTGATAGCTTCCAAAAGCAGCGTATCGCCGCCCATACTGGTCCATGCAAGCCCAATAGCGGTTCCGGGACGGTCGGTTTTTTTGCGGTTGTCTTCGTCGGTAAACACGGGTTTACCCAAATAGGTTTGAATAAGCGCGGTGTCCGGATAAAGCGGCCGCGAAAGTAAAGCGTCCAGTTTTTTTTGCTTTTCTTTTTCCTTTTCGCTGATTATGCGCGATTGCACGCGTGTTTTTTCTTTTTTCTTTTTGCCGTTGTGCGCACTTGTAAGCACAGACATTTGCAGTACGCTTTTTTTTGCTTGAAGCGTTTCTTTTACTTTTTCAGCCGCATTTTTTTCCGCCGTTTTTTGTTCAGCTTCTTTTTTTTCGGCAGCAAGCCGCTCATCGAATTCTTTTTGAGACGCTTGTTTTAACTCATACACTTCATCCATAAGAGAAGCAATTTTCGGTTCTGCAAGCAATTCAGCGGCGTATTTGCGATGGATTTTATCCAAGTTTTTTTCAAAATTGCGCACACCGGCTTCGCGGGCATAGGAGTTTGCAATAAAAAGCAATTCTTTTTTTCCGTAGCGCACTTGGTTTTTTGATAAGCCGTTTTTAACAAGACTTTTCGGCACTAAAAAGTTTTTGGCGATTTCCGTTTTTTCCTGATCTATGTAGCCGGATAAATGAATGATTTCCGCACGGTCGCGTAAAGGTTCAGGAATACCGTCGAGCGAATTTGCCGTCAGCATAAACAGTACATTTGAAATATCAAAGGGCAAATCCAAATAGTGGTCGCGGAACGCTACGTTTTGTTCCGGATCCAGCACTTCAAGAAGCGCACTCGACGGATCTCCTTGATAACTTGAGCCCATTTTGTCGATTTCGTCTATAACAAAGACAGGCGCTTTGGTTTTAACGATTTTAAGACCTTGAATGATTTTTCCCGGCATAGCACCGATATACGTGCGCCGGTGCCCTTTTATTTCTGCTTCGTCGCGCATACCTCCGACTGAAAAGCGGAAAAAGGGTTTATTCATAGCCCGCGCGATGGAACGGCACACGCTCGTTTTACCCACACCCGGAGGACCGACCAGCAGTAAAATAGAACCTTTGCTGTCGTTTTTTAATTTGCGCACGGCAAGATATTCAACTATGCGTTTTTTTACATCTTCAAGCCCGTAGTGATCTTCGTCCAAAACGGCACGCGCTTGTTTCATCGCATAGTTTTCCGGCGCCGGCTCGTTCCACGGTAAATTAACGATTGTGTCCAAATAATTGCGTGTAACGATAAATTCAGCGGAATTGGAATCCATAAGCGAAAATTTTTCCAACTCTTCGTTTACGGTTTCGGCAACTTCTCCGGTAAAACCGAACTCTTCTATTTTTTCTCTGAATTTTTGATAGTCGGAACTTTTGGCATCCCCTATCATACCCAATTCTTCTTTTATGGACTTTAATTCTTCTTTAAGAAAATATTCGCGCTGACTTTTTTCTATGCGCTCATTTAATTCACTTTGAATCTTTTTTTGAATGCGCAACAGTTCTTGTTCTTTTTTTATAAAAACAAGAACTGTTTCCATTCTTTGGCGGACGTTTTGCATTTCCAAAACGCGCTGTTGATCGTTTTTATCGATGTTCAAAATAGATGCGATAAAGTCGGCGATTTTTCCGGGATGGTCAATGTTTACCATATTTAAGCGCATTTCTTCGGAAAAAAGCGGATTGTTTTCCGAGATTTCTTTCATTTCGCTGATTAACGCACGGGTAAGAGCTTTTACTTCAAATGTTTGATCTTCAATATCTTCAAGGTATTCAACGGCAACCGCCATAGGCGATTTTGCATTTAAAGTTTTACGGATACGGAAGCGTTTTATCGTCGAAATAAATACGTTTAAGCCTCCGTCGGGCAAATTAATTTTTTTGATAATGCGGGCTGCAGTTCCCACCGAATGTAAATCGGCAACGGTCGGATTTTCCGTTTCGTTTTTTAACATAACAATTCCGATAAGACCGTCTTCGGCATATGCGCTTTCTATTACCTTTGTATCCTCCGCAGAGTTAATCATAAAGGGGGTAAATATGCCCGGAAAAATAGGGCGTCCCGAAAGGGGCAGCAAACGCAGTTTATTCGACAGCGTTTGATCTGCAGGTACGATGGTTTGTTCTGCCATAAAAAAAGAACTCCTATTCTTTATAATATGCCCATTTTTTCGCGAAAAGGCAAACATTTTTTGTTTTTAAATAAAGCGCACGTACGTTTTACCGGTACCGCCGTCTTCAGGCGGAGCAAAGGCGAATTCAATATTTGCAGGATAGTTTTTTAAGCATTCGTGCACGCCTTGCTGCAGTACGCCGTTTCCTTTGCCGTGAATAACCGAAAATTCGTGCAAACCTTGAACAACGCATAAATCCAGCTGCTTTTCAAGCGCTTTAAGTGCTTCTTCCAAATGCATACCTAAAAGGCGCAGTTCAAAAACAGCGCGCGAAGTATCAGCCGCTTCGTGCGTAAAAGAAGCATTTGAACATGCCCGAGCCGCTGCCGGTGTTATGTCGCGTACTGCAGCCTGGCCCTGTATGCCGACAATCGATCCAATCCCGTGTGCACGCTCTTGTTGCACACGTAAATCTTTTTGTTTGCAAGCTATTTTTACCGAACCGGTTTGCACAAGGTACTCGCCTTTTTTTGCTTTTGCAACAATGACGCCGCGTATGTTTAAACCGGTACTGTACACATAATCGCCTATGTGCAATTCCGTCGCTTCGTCGGAATGTGCGGTATTTTTATGCCGTATACTTTTTTGCGCACTTTCCGTTTTTAAATGATGCGCCGTTTGTTTTTCGTTTTCTATAGTTTGTTCAAGTTCTTTAATAAAAGCTTTTACTTTAAGCGTTTTTTCACGATTGATTTCGCCTTCACGCAATATGCGCACCAGATTTTCCAGTTTTTTGCGGCTTTCCGCTAAAAAAACGCTTCCTTCTTTTGCCGATTTTTCGCGCAGTTCGGCTTCTTTTTGTATAAGATCAGCCTTTTTTTTATCAAAGTTTTTTTCTTTTTCGTATAGCTCTTTTTCTTTTTGCACGTACTGCGCGTAAAGCGTTTCGCATTCGGCGTGTTTTTCGTTTAAGCCGCGTATAAGAGCTGCTATATCGGCGCTGCCGTTTGCCATATACAAGCGGGCTTTATCGACTACCTTTTGCGGCAAGCCGTTTTTTTGCGCAATATCCAGTGCGTGGCTTTCGCCGGGTATTCCCATAAGCACGCGGTATGTCGGCTGTAAAGAGTGCTCGCAAAACTCAAGCGATGCGTTTACGCATTCGCGGTGCGTATACCCGTAGTTTTTTAAACTGCCGTGGTGTGTGCTGACAAGCACAAAAGCGCCCTTTTGTATAAAGGCATCCAAAACCGCCATGGCAACGGCAGCGCCCTCTTGCGCTTCGGTACCGCTTCCCAATTCGTCAAGCAAAAGCAAAGTGTTTTTATCAGCTTTTGTAAGCATTTCACCGATATTCTTCATCCGCGCACCAAAAGTCGAAAGCGATTTATCGATATTTTGCTCATCGCCGATATCGGCAAGCACGGAGGTAAAAAAAGGCAAGCGGGTTCCCTGCAAAGCGTTTACGGGCATACCGCTTTGATGAAGCAATACAAAAAGGGCAATCGTTTTAAGCGTTACGGTTTTTCCGCCGGTATTCGGTCCGGTTACAATAAGTACACGCGCACCTTGCGAAAATTCTACGTCTATCGGTACCGCATGTGTTCCCAACAGAGGATGACGCGCTTGCACAAGAGCGAGCGGACGGTTTTCCGCATCTTCGGCAAAAATGCATTTGTTTTCAACACCCCAAAGGGCACAAGCATAAGCACTGTCCAATTCCAGCATAAGCGGCAATGCATTTTCAAAATCCTTAACAAATTCCGCCAAAGAAGCGCACAAAGCTCCGATAATACGGCGGATTTCCTGCGCCAAACGGAATTCTTCTTGCACCAATTCGTTGTTTTTGCGCACCGCTTCTTCCGGTTCAATGTACACAGTGTGAGCAGTTTGCGATACTTCGTGTACTATGCCCCGTATTTTTGTTTTCCGTTCGGCTTTTACTGCCAAAACCTGTCTGCCGCTTCGCAGCACGGGAAGTTCCGATTGCAGCACGTCCTTAAAGCGGCTGTCAACCGTATAGTCTTTTATTACCCTTTCTATATCTTTGCGTATAGCGGCAATGAAATTGCGGATTTCTTTTATTTGCGGCAAATCTTTTATTTCGCCGAAAGTATCGATTACATTGAATATAAGATTTTGAGCACATAAAAGATCGGGCAAGCGTTTTGCGTATTCGCCCAGCATATCAGCATCCGTATACGTTTTTTTTATGTTATTGACGGAGCGGCAAAACATACCTAAAGCATACAGCTGCGATGTTTCCAATACGGCTCCCGGAATGCGAAGCGGAGAAAACAAATGCTTAACGGGCTGCCAGCTTTGCAGCACGTCTTTTTTATGCGATTGTATAACTTGCGTCCAACACAGGGCAAGCGCTTGCGCTGTACACATATCTTCTTTTCGGGTAAACGGAGTTACGCTTACAAAATAAGAGCGACCTTCTTCGCTTACGCACAAAGCCGACGCTTGCTCCCGTATGCGTTTATAATCCAACTGTTCCAGTGTTTTTTCGTTCATAAATTCGTATTGCACAAAGCGTTTAATCTGCCCAGTTTCCCGTTTTTAATTCTTCTTTTATACGCTGCCAGCTTTCGTACCGTCTGGAGCATATAGCGCCGTTTTGTACCGCTTGCCGTATTTTACAGCCTTCTTCTTGCGTATGCGTACACGACATACCGAACGCACAGCTTCCGACCAGATTTTTCATTTCTTTAAAATACAAAGCCAAATTTCCCTCTTCTATGCCGGATAAAACAAAACGGCGCACTCCGGGCGTATCGATAAACGACGCACACGCATTTTTTTTTCCGCCGGTAAAAGCGCTTTTTAAGCGAACGCGCAGTAAAGTACCTTTTACCGTAGTATGAGAGCCTTTTCCGTACTTTTCGGATAAAGCACCCGTTTTAAGAAAACAATCTTCGCTTAAAGCGTTAATTAAACTTGATTTTCCCACTCCCGATTGTCCGACAAAAACACAGCGTTTGTTTTCGGCTTCACGGGCAAGTTCCTTCAACCCCTCCCCCGTGAGTGCGGACACTTTAAGCGTTTTATAACCGACCGCTTCCCATTGCGCAAGACAGTCGTTTATATTTTCTTGTCCGCTTTCTTTTAAATCGCATTTATTGCACACAATCAGTACGCGCACGTCGTTCAATTCGGCTTGCGCAAGCACTCTATCGACAAAACGTGCACGAAAAGGCGGCTGTGCGGGGGTAATAACGCAAAACAAAAGATCTATATTTGATGCAAGAATTTGCGCACAGCGTCCTTTTACATTCCAGCGTACAAAACAGTTTTTGCGCGGAACAAGCGCGGTAATTTGTCCTTTGGAAGGGGTTAATTCATCCGCTTCTACGGCAAGCATATCGCCCGGACACAGAGGATTGTAAAAACTGCCGTCGGTTTTAAGCTTTTTTCCTTTTATCGAGCACGAACGGACAACACCGTCTTCACAATCTACGTCGAACACGTTATTCGAACCGCTTATCAAAATTCCGAGCATACTCAAGTGTGTACGATACGCACGCCAATGTCAAGAACAAAAAAAAGACAAAAGCGCGCGGCTTTTGTCTTTTTTTACACTTTCAGTTAAAAACCTAAGCTATGCTTTGTCAAAATAGGTGTGAATGATTTGTGCCAAATCTTTTAAATTCACCGGCTTTTGAAAAAATTCATTTGCACCCAGCTCTTTAACTTTTTTTTCAGTATCGCTTTCCTGTAAAGCGGTAACGACAAAAATGTAGGGGTTTTCAAATTCAGCCGATGTACGTATTTTTTTGCATAAATTAAAACCGTCCACTCCGGGCAAATCCAAATCGAGCACAACATAGCGCGGTTTTTTATCGGCTAAAAGCGTTCCCGCTTCAAACCCGTCAAACGCTTGATGTATCATTGCATCGGGAAATTCTTTTTCAAGAAATTGCGCAAGTACCGTATTCAAACCTTTATCATCATCTACAATTAAAAAGCTTTTACCTGCAGTAATTTTTTTGTCGGTTTCATGAAGTTCTTTAGGTAAACGCATACCGCGCTTTTTCATAAAATTTACAAGATCGTCGTGATATACTCGATACTGACCGCCGGGAGTACTGAAAGCGGTAAGATATCCGTTGCGAATCCAATTGATGGCAGTTTGATTGACAACTCCGCATACATTCGCAACTTCCAAAGCCGAATACACAATGGTTTTCTTTGATTTTTCCACTTTTATTCCCTCACTTATTTTTCGGTTTAGATTTTGTCAAGGCATTCTTTTAATTTAACATTTTTGTAATAAAAAATCAATATATTCGATATATTTTTTTTTCATTTATAATCCGAGTGCTTGGCGTATATGACGGTATTCAAAGCCGCTTCTCAGCAGAGCATCTTCCAGTTTTTTTCCGCTTTTGCCCAGCCGCCGCTGTTTTTCTGCAGCACGACTGCACAATTGTTCTACACTTACCGTTTGCAGCAAGTCGCACACGGCTTTTTCACATACGATACGGTTTACACCGCGCGCGCTCAATTCCGCCGTCAAACGCGACGGTCCTTCCGCTTTTTTAATAAGACGGTTGTGCAGCCACGCTTGAGCAAAGCGGAAATCATCCAGCAATTTTTCTTTTTCAAGACGGTCGAGCGCCTTTGCCGAAGCATCTTTTGCGTGCCCCTTTTTTGCCAGCTTAAGTTCAAGCATAAAACGGCTGTGTTCGCTGCGGTTTAAAAAGCTAAGCGCTTGGCGCTCGGCAGCAAAGGCAAAACCGGCTTGCACAATATCTTCGGTTTCTTCATCGGAAAAAAACGCGCCGCAGCACAGTTTTTCCGGTGCAACGGATACCAAATAATCCGTACGGATAAAAAAAGAAGGTCCGCCGGAAGCGGTTAATTCCATACAACCTCCGCAGCCTTCTTTTACTTCGCTTAACGTCAAAATTAACGTTTGCTGAACTGGAAGCGGCGGCGCGCCCCGCGTTGACCGTATTTTTTACGTTCAACCATGCGCGAATCGCGGGTAAGAAAGCCGTTCGCTTTTAAAGACGAATAATTTGACTGATCTATTTGCGTAAGCGCGCGTGCCAATCCGTGCAAACAAGCACCGGCTTGACCGTTCAAACCGCCGCCGAACACTTTAATCAGCACGTCATATTTATTTTCACTTGCCGTAACTGCAAGCGGCTGACTTGCAACTTTTATTTGATCGCTCGTAGCAAAGTATTTATCTATTTCTTTTCCGTTTACGGTAATTTTTCCGGAACCGTCGCGTATAAAAACGCGGGCAACGGAGGTTTTTCTTCTTCCTGTACCGATTGCAAGATTTTTTACCACGATAAACTCCTGTTATATTTCCAAATTCAAAGGATGCTGCGCCGCATGCGGATGTTCCGCTCCGGCATATACTTTTACATTGGTAAGCATTCTGCGTCCCAACGGCCCTTTAGGAAGCATACCTTTTATAGCCGTCATCAGCGGTTCTTCCGGATGGCGTTCTATGGTTTTTTCAAAGTTGCGCGCTTTCATACCGCCTACGTAGCCGCTGTGATGATAGTACATTTTGTCTTGCGCCTTTGCCCCCGAAACGGCAACTTTTTCGGCGTTTATAATAACGACAAAATCCCCCATCTCCTGATTGGGAGTATAGGTAACCTTATGTTTACCGCGCAAAACGGAAGCTGCTTTAACCGCAACTCGTCCGAGCGGTTTGTCTGCGGCATCGATAACATACCAGTTGCGTACCGCATCTTTTTCATTAACGTAAATCGTCTTCATGAATATTCCTAACAAAAAAAACTTAACGGCGGTACGCATCGGAATGCCGGCATACCGTCTCTTTTTTTTCCGCTTCGGGCGAGCAAACCCTCAGCACAAAAACGCAGATATACGGGAATCGTAGTATACCGTTTTTTTTAACGGACTGTCAAGACTGACAAGCACGGCTTTTGATTTTCAGCGCCCGGCTTTATCTTCTTGCAGTTTGGAAGCGGCTTCTTCTTTTTTTGCTTCGTTTTTATCTTTTATATCCGCAATACCGATAAACAGCGCAATAAGCCCCGTAAAAGCGGTAAAAAAAGGTAAAAAGCCTTTTAAAAACAAAACAATGTGCGCTGCCCAGCCCAAACCCGACGGAAGAGCTGCAAAAACGGTAAAAGCAATAAAAAGCAAACCGACAATGAGTGCAACCATTCGTATACCTCCATACAACACAGTTACCGCAATCAGTGTGCCATATTTTCTTTTTATGGTCAAGAAAAAATACGCGTACATTTACCTCACATCTTTCAATGTAAATCCGCCGGTTTGCCGCACACACACACCCCTACATACGCGCGCCGATACAACCGTTTACCTATTGACAATACCGTGTATTTTTTGCATTGTACAAAGTGCTCTATAATTTCCGGCTAAGCGAGGAGAACAAAAAAAACATTGAAGGGCAGCACAGTATCTATTAACGGCGTGTCGAAGGATTTCGGCAGTTTTCACGCGTTGGACAATGTCAATTTTACGATTAAAAAAGGCGAGTTTTTTTCGCTTTTGGGACCTTCCGGCTGCGGAAAAACCACACTGCTCAGGATTATTGCAGGCTTTGAGTTTCCCGACGACGGCACGGTTTTTTTTGACGACAAAAACGTAACCGAGCTGCCGCCGAACAAGCGCGGGTCAAATACGGTTTTTCAAAATTACGCTTTATTTCCTCACTTGTCGGTATATGATAACGTAGCGTTCCCCCTTAAACTGAAAAAGCTGAATAAATCGCTCATAGACGAGCGCGTTAAAGAATATTTACACATGGTGCAGCTCGATACGCACATGGACAAAAAACCGAACCAGCTTTCAGGCGGTCAGCGCCAAAGAGTTGCCATTGCACGCGCGCTTATAAACGAGCCGGACGTATTGCTTTTGGACGAACCGCTTTCGGCACTGGATGCAAAGCTGCGCTCCAATTTGCTGGTTGAATTGGACAAACTGCACGACAAAATCGGCATTACTTTTATTTACGTTACACACGACCAGTCCGAAGCCCTGTCCGTTTCCGACAGAATTGCGGTTATGAACCGCGGCAAAGTATTGCAAGTGGGCACACCCTTTGAAATTTACGAAAGCCCCGCTACCGAATTTGCCGCTCAATTTATAGGCGAAACGAATATTTTTACCGCACGTGTGGAAGAATGCAAAGACTGGCCCGTACCCGAAGGACGCGAAAGCGAATTTATGTGTACACTCGATATTCCCGAATTAACTTCTGCAATAAAAGTAACCGATTACGAGCGCACGGAAGTCGGCCAAAAAGTGTGTTTTACCGTACGTCCGGAAAAAATCCGCATTTCTTCCGAGCCGCCGCCTGCAAACAAACCGAATATCAATGTGTTTACCGGCATTGTAGAAGAACCGGTGTATTCGGGCTTTCAGTCCAAATTTTACGTGCGATTGGAAAACGGCACCGTTATAAAAGTGTTTAAACAGCATACCAATTATTTGGACGACGGTCCGGAAATCGCATGGAAAGACCGCGTGTATATTTCATGGAGCGCAAACGACGGCTATATCGTTGAGGATATAGAACAATGAAAAAACTGCCGGACGCAAAAAACAATATCGGCATGTGGTATGCATGGCCGATGGGCGTGTGGTTTACTGTTTTTTTTGCCGCCCCCATTGCCATAATTATTTTGTACAGTTTTTTAAAAAAAGGATTGTACGGCGGTGTGGTAAACCACGTTTCTTTTGCCGCGTACCGGCAAATCCTTAATCCCTCATACGCGCTCGTTTTGTTTAGAACGGTGTGGATTGCAAGCGTTTCCACCGTTATTACCATCGCACTTGCCCTGCCCTGTGCATACGCAATGGCAAAAAGCCGGCGGCAAACGCTGCTTTTGCTTTTGGTTATAGTACCCTTTTGGACAAACTCGCTTATCCGCATATTTGCGTGGATGTCTATTTTAGGCAACGACGGACTTTTAAATACGCTTTTGTATAAACTGCACATAAGCGGCGGCTACACTCAATTTTTATACAACAAAGGCGCCGTTATTTTAGTGTCGGTATACATGTATTTACCCTACGCTATTTTACCCGTTTTTACCGCAATCGACCGCTTTGATTTTTCGCTTTTGGAAGCAGCCCGCGACTTGGGTGCAACAAAACCCCAATCCATGCTCAAAGTGCTTATACCGAACGTAAAAAGCGGTATTGTAACGGCTTTTATATTTACGTTTATTCCCATATTCGGTGCATACACGGTACCGCTTTTAGTCGGCGGAAAAGATTCCTATATGATAGGAAACGTTATCGTCGACCAAATAAACAAAACCCGAAATTGGCCGCTTTCGGCGTCTTTTTCCATGATTATAACGGTGCTGAGCACTGCGGGCGTTTTATGGATGATGAGTTCCGGTAAAAAAGAAAACGCTTTAAAAAACAGTTTAAAAAAGGCGTAGCGTAAATGAATCCGAATCCGTTTAGAGCTTTAATAAACCGGCTTAATAAAAAACGCCCGCTCGACGAAAGCGCACGCCATGCACGCCGCGCTTTTCAAAAACGTAATCCGTTTTCGATGTCGATGACCGTATTGGTTTTAACACTGGTGTTTTTATTTTTACCGCTTTTTGTTATTATCGCCTATTCGTTTAACAGCGGCAAAGGCGGAGACTTTACCGGCGTATCGCTGGTGTGGTACAAAAAACTGCTGTTCGACTCAAAAGAGCTGTGGCAAGCGCTGCTCAACAGCGTTATCGTTGCATTTTCATCGGCAGCGGTGGCAACCGTTTTAGGCACACTTGCAGCCCTCGGCGTAAGCTGGCATACGTTTAAAGGCAAAAGTTATATTCAAACCATCAGCTTTTTGCCCATGGTACTGCCGGAAGTGATTATCGGCGTATCCATGCTTATCTTTTTTTCGGGCATAAAACTGCCGCTCAGTTTATTTACCGTTTTTACTGCACACACAACCTTTTGTCTGCCCTTTGTATTTTTAATGGTGCTTGCCCGCTTGGATGAATTCGATTATTCGATTATAGAAGCGGCACACGATTTGGGTGCAACCGAGCGGCAAACTATGTTTAAAGTTACCGTTCCTGCAATTTTACCCGGTATTTTATCAGGCTTTCTTATGGCGGTAACCATGTCTCTTGAAGACTTTGTAATCACTTTTTTTGTGTCCGGTCCCGGCTCAACCACTTTACCGCTGTACGTGTATTCAATGATACGCTTCGGGGTGTCTCCGGTTATAAATGCGCTTTCGTTTATTATGATTTTGGGAACAGTACTTATAGCGTTTTCGCTGCGTAAATTCCTTAAAAATTTCGCATCGGCACAATAACAAGGAGATCCGTTATGAAAAACAAGCGATACATCAGCCTTGCACCGCTGTGCATTTTGTTGGGCGTACTGTTTTTTTATACCGGCTGCACCAAATGCACGCAGCGTAAAAATAAAACGCTCTATTTATTTAACTGGACGTATTATACCCCCGACAGCGTTATTGCACAATTCGAAAAAGAATTCGGCGTTGATGTTAAAATAGACAGTTATGCTTCAAACGAAGAAATGTTTGCCAAATTGCTCGCCGGAGCATACGGCTACGACATCGTATTTCCCTCGCAAGACTACACGGCGATTATGATAAAACTGGGAATGCTGGAAAAAATCGATTTAACTAAAATCCCGAACAATATATATGTAAATCCTGAAGTTCTTAAAAAGGCAACTTACGATCCTACAATGAAATACAGCGTTCCCTATTACATGGGAGCTGCAGGAGTTGCCGTAAACAAAACAAAAGTAGCTAACTACGAAAAAAGCTGGAACATCTTTGCCCGCACGGATTTGAAAAACCGCATGTGCATGATGGACGACATGCGAGAAGTTATCGGAGACGCGCTCGCCTTTGACGGAAAATCGGTCAACAGCTTGAACGACGCCGACCTTGCGCAAGCCGAACGGCTCATCGTCGATACATGGAAGCCGAACCTCGTAAAATTCGACGCGGAAGGCTTCGGAAAATCCTTCGCTTCAAGCGACTTTTGGGTTGTGCAAGGCTATGCCGAAGCCGTTTTCGGCGAAGTGCCCGAAGACAAATGGCACACCGTCGACTTTTTTATTCCCGAAGAAGGCGGGCCCATGTACATAGATTCCATGTGCATATTGAAGGGCGCGCGCAATTACGATTTGGCTTTGGAATTTATAAACTTTATTCACCGCCCCGAAATCTACGCGCAATTTTTGGACGCTTTCCGTTTTCCCGCCGCCGTAAACCCGAAAGCCGGCGAATTTATGAAAAAAACTCCCTTCTACTCCGCCGACGAACTTGCAAATTGCCAAATAAAAGAAGACTTGGCCGAAGGCTTGTCAAAATACAACGCCGTGTGGCAGCGTATCCGTTTTACGAAATAGCAGCATGGAACCGGCTATAACAATGCAGCTGAGGTCTGCCTTTCTATCAACTCAATAAGATTTTTCCGTTTACGCTTCCATAAATGATTAATGATAAACTGCTCCGCCTGTACGGGATCTTTTGCCCTAATAAGATCAATGATTTTTTTATGCTCATTATGGGTCATTTTTTGTTCGCTCGGTGTCATAGGCGAAAAAAATACTTGCCGCATGGATCTAAAACGCATTTTGTCGTATATGTCGCAAAGCACTTCGTTTCCTGCCATTTGTACTAAAGTACGATGGAAACGGAAATGCAATTCTCCGAATGAAACGGTGTCAAAGGGTTCCGCTGCAAGTAAAACTTCCATTTGTTTAAGGCAGGCTTCAAGAGGACACGGCTCCACCTTTTGCTCTATAACCAGACGAATTGCTAAAGCTTCCAAAAAAGTACGCACTTCTAAGATTTCCTTTACTTCCAAAGGAGATTGAGCTCGTACATAAGAACCCGATTTAGGCAAAATGGTTAAAAGTCCGTCTTGTTCGAGATGTTTAAAAGATTCACGCACCGGCATTCTGGACAAACGGAATTCTTTAGCAAGTTTATTTTCCGATAACTTTACTCCCGCTGCATACTCCCCATTCAAAATACGACGTCTGAGTTCCGTATACAAATCTTCCACACTTATATTCAAATCCGGCATAAAAACTCTTTTGTGCAGTTTATCCGAAAAGGATTAATCGGTCAAATCGACGGCTTCCCGTATCATTTTTTCACAAGCGTTTATTCGTTCCGCATCATCCGCACTTATACCGGCAAGAGGCAGCCGTGCAGTACCGATATCTACACCTTGTCTACGCAAGATTTCTTTTATAACGGCATACATATTTGCCTTGCACGCAAGCATTGCATAAATAATACGGTTTGCGGCAAATTGAATTTTTCGTGCAGCTTGCACATTGCCGGCATCCATGAGTTCTTTTATTTTAATAAACAATTCGGGCATAACCCCATAAGTGCCGCCGATACCGCCGTCTGCACCCATTGCAAGACCGCCTACAAATTGTTCATCCGGACCGTTAAAAACAACGCAGTTTTCGCCGCCCTCATCTTTAAACATTTGAATATCTTGTACCGGCAGTGAAGAATTCTTTACGCCTATAACGCGCGGATTTTTAAGCATTTCGCGGAACAGCGGAACCGTAAGGGAAACTCCGGCAAGCTGCGGTATGTTGTAAATGATAAAATCGGTATTCGCTGCAGCATCGGATATCTCGTTCCAAAAACGCGCAATACCGCTTTCAGGCAAATGAAAATAAATAGGCGGAATTGACGCTATCGCATCAACGCCTAAGCTTTCGGCATGCGCGGCGAGACTGCGGCTTTCGGCAATATTATTACAGGCAACGTGAGCTATAATCGTAACTTTGCCTTGTGCTTCGGCAACAACATTTTCGAGCGTTATTTTGCGCTCTTCAACCGTTTGATAAATGCATTCTCCGGAAGAACCTCCAACATACAGCCCCTTAACACCCTTTGAAATTAAGTAGCGTGTAAGAGTACGCACCGCTTCGGCGCTTACATTTCCGTCTGAATCATAACAGGCATAAAAAGCGGGAATAACTCCCTTGTATTTGTCTAAATTTCTCATGGCAAAACTCCTTCCATTGTAATTATCATAAAATTTTTCATAAAATCTTTTAATCTTTTCCGATTTTAAAACTCCCGTTATCGAAACTTACCGTAATTTTTTTTGTTTGAGTTTTATCTTCATTCGGATAATCGCAGCGGTAATGCGAACCGCGGCTTTCTTTACGTTGCAACATCGCCGTCAGCATTCCCTGCGCAAGCGTAAGCTGTCCTTTGAGCATTTTTATTTTCCGTATATTAGAATGCTCGGAAACAAAAACCAAATCTGACGGACACGGTTTTTCTATAGCGTTCTGTAATTCTTTTACTCTCACTATAGCGTCCCGTAAATCAGTTCCGTTGCGAATAACTGCAGCGCTGTTATACATAATTTGTTTTAATTCGGTTTGTATGCGCTCAAGTTCTTCCGTACTGACGGCAAAAGGCTGCAATATATCGGATAAAATACCGGAAAGCGTTTTATCTTTTACCGCAAGATTTTGCCGTCCCGATCCTGCAGCATATTCGGCTGCGGCACAACCTGCACGTCTTCCGAACACAAGACTGTTGGCAGTGGAAAGACCTCCTATTCTGTCCGCTCCGTGCATGCCGGAGCTGCATTCACCGCAAGCAAACAAACCGGCAACTCCGGTTGCACCGTTGCCGTCT
The DNA here is from genome assembly GCA_000468055.1 of Treponema lecithinolyticum ATCC 700332. GTDB lineage: Bacteria > Spirochaetota > Spirochaetia > Treponematales > Treponemataceae > Treponema_C > Treponema_C lecithinolyticum. Next base: position 328,575 of record KI260569.1, read on the forward strand.
GTTTTAATACCGCCGTTGCTCGCATGAAAAAAAGGAGCAATTCGTACTTCAATATCGGGTGAAATTCCCCTCGCCTTTTTAAGCCATGCAAAATAATCTTTAATCATTATACCTGCCTGGTCATTTTTTACTGCAGGAGTAAAAGATATGGGAATACCGCTGTTATTTTTTTTATATGTTTCATACAGCATAAAATCGATTATTTTATCCGGCAAGCGGCTGGTAAAAGGTCCGTGCATTGAACGGCTGTTGAGCAATTGCTGTTCCGTAAAGCGATCTTGTGCCGGTTGTGTTTGATTAAATGCTTCAACATACGGTTTTAAAAGCGATACGCCGTCTTTTATGCATCGGGCAAAGCGGAATGTCCGTTCATTAAAAATAGTCCGATAGGCAGGTTGAATATAAGCCGGAATAAACTGTATAAATTCAAGATTTTGCAATTGTGCTCCTGCCTGCAATGCAAGATAATGACCGACAGCGCTTACATCATCGGCCGGAATTGCATGCCGGAATAACGCTGCCGTACCGCCGGTGGCAAGAATTACCGCTTTACTGCGGATAACGCGTACATTGCCTTTTAGATCCATACTGATAAGACCGTACACCGTTCCGTCATAACACAATAGCCGTATTGCCGCTTCGTTTTCTATAGTGCGTATTTGGGGTTGCCTTAATCTCTTTGTAAAAATCCGGGTCATTGACGGATACAACAGCCCCCGCCATGTCCGGTATTGATCATCAAAACAAGGAATAAGCGTACGGTCGGAACGGTTTCCTTCGGGCATACGAAATGCAATTCCCCAAAGGCTAAGCCGTTCAATTTCAGTCCCGATATTTTGTACTAAAATTTGTACCAGCTCCGGTTCGGCCATACCGCAGCCGACCTCAAGTATTTTTGCCGCTAAATTATCACAGTCTGCATCGTTTTTCGGTGCTATAAGACCTAAGCCCCACGAACCGGGATAAAAACTGCTTCCTGACAGTGTTTTTCCCAAACTGAGCAAAACCACAGAAGCATTTTTTTCCGCAGAGGCAAGCGCAGCGGAAATGCCGGCAAGCCCCGAGCCGACAACACATATGTCGCAGTTAAGTTCCGAAGTCTGCATACCTCATCCCTCTATTGCCCTGTATTTTACAAGGTGGCAAGCGGCAAAATGTTCTTTTCCGTTAATACTGTATTTTTTCAATTCGGGACGTATATGCTTGCATTTATCCATACAGCGATTGCACCGCGGATGGAACGGACACCCCGACGGAGGATTTACGGGGTTCGGCACATCGCCTTCCAATATAATACGCTTTTTTTTCGCATCAAGATCGGCTACCGGAATAGCGGAAAGAAGTGCTTCCGTATAGGGATGTTGTGTATTTTTATACAGTTCTTCCGCATCGGCAAGTTCTACAATTCGTCCCAAATACATAACCGCAATACGGTCGGCAATATATTCGACAACGCTTAAATTATGCGTAATAAAAATATATGTTACTTGACGTTCTTTTTTCAGTTCCATCAGTAAATTCAATACTTGCGCTTGAATGGAAACATCCAACGCCGATACCGCTTCATCCGCAATAATAAGTTCGGGATCGAGACTCAATGCCCGCGCTATACCGATACGCTGGCGCTGCCCGCCTGAAAATTCGTTCGGATAGTGATCCATATATTCACGACTTAAATTAACACTTTCAAGCAGCTGTGCTATGTGTTCGCGACGCTGCGCTTTATTTTTCATACCGAATTTTATAAGAGGGTCTTCCAGTGAACCGAAAACAGTAAAAGCCGGATTTAATGAAGATTGCGGATCTTGAAACACTATTTGCAGTTTTTTACGGGCTTTATCCATTTCTTTTTTTGATAATGTATTTAAATCGCGTTTTTCCGTACCGAAATCGTATATCATTGTACCAGTTGTGTGAGGAATTAGGCGTAAAACGGACTTCCCCAAAGTCGTTTTGCCGCAGCCCGATTCCCCGACTAAACCCAACGTTTCGCCGCGGTATATATCGAGTGAAACATCGTCAACCGCTTTAACGTATCCTGCAGTATGTCTAAAAACGCCCTTTTTAACCGGAAAATATGTTTTTATATTGCGCAACGAAAGCAAAACATTATCGGCCATAATTCAATTCTCCTTATGTTCCGCATACCAGCAGCGTACCGTATGCGTACCGCCGATAGAGTATTCGGGAGGCATTTGACTGCACTTTTCGGTGCAAAAATCACAACGCGGTGAAAACTGACAGCCTTTCGGACGGTTATGCGGATTGGGAGTGGAACCGCGTATCGGTACCAGTTTTTGATTATGCCCCTTACCGAGTATCGGTATGGAACGTAAAAGCCCCTTTGTATACGGATGTTGCGGAGTGCGCAATACTTCTTCAACCGTACCGCGTTCAACAATATGCCCCATATACATGACGATAACATCATCGGCAAGTTCCGTTACCACTCCCATATCGTGAGTAATCAGCATAATCGCTGTTTTGTACTTTGTTTTCAGTTCTTCCATCAGTTCAAAAATCTGCGCTTGAATAGTAACATCAAGAGCCGTCGTCGGTTCATCTGCAATTAATACACGGGGATTACATGCCATCGCCATTGCAATAACCGCCCGTTGCCGCATACCGCCTGAAAACTGATGCGGATATTCGTCTATACGCTGAGAAGGCAGCGGTATTCCCATTTTTGTCAGCAAATCGATTGTTTTTTTACGTATTTCTTTTTTAGTAAGCGCTGTGTGTTCTGCCAACATTTCTCCGATTTGAAAACCTATAGTGTATACGGGGTTCAAAGCCGTCATCGGATCTTGAAAAATCATCGCAATATCGCCGCCTCTGATGTGCCGCATTTCCTTTCCGTTTTTCTCGAGTTTTTCGATATGAATAGGTCCAGTTTTACCGTGGTAGACAATTGCCCCCTCTTCTATACGGGATAAATCGGGCAATAAACGCATAATCGAATTTGCAGTAACGCTTTTACCGCAGCCCGACTCCCCGACAACACATAACGTTCTTCCTTTTCTAATCGTAAAAGAAACTCCGTTAACGGCTCGATTTACTTTATTGTTATAATAAAAAAACGTTTTCAAATCTTTTACTTCTATTATGACATCGTCTTTTCCGGTATGCATTTTTACCTCATATAATAATCGGCTGCTTAGTTTTTGCCGACCGCATAGCCTCACTTGCCGTCCGGACGGATTTAAATGCGGAAGAACCGTCAAAAAGATCTGAAAATTCAACCGGTATGTTTTTTGTCGTTAAAGCCGAATGAAAACAAATAAGTTCTTTTTCCAAAACATTTAAAAGATATTGCGGAATTTTTTGTCCGGGACTGCCATACCCGGCACCCCCGCCCCTTTGTTTGTATATTTCTATGCTCTGTGTTTCATCTTTATCAAAAAAGGGGGCCGTTTTAACTTCGCCGTTTATACTAACCGTATATAAGTTATTCTGAAAATCGAGAATGATACCGCCGTTTCGACAATTTATACGAACAAAATGGTTTGAAAAACGAAACGCCGATCCGTATTGCATGGTAGAATATGCGCCGTTTTTATGTCTGATTGTAAGAAGCAGTACGTCATCTTCATCGCCGGAATCTTTTTCTTTATGCGCAAGATTATCGGCAAAACAAAATATTTCCGAAGCCTCCCCTGCAAAATACTGCACCAAATCTATTTCATGAATATGATGAAACAAGTGCCCGCCCGAAACGGCTTTCATTTTTTTCCAGCTTACGCAGTCTTTTTGCTCTTCCCATCCCGTTCTTTCCGTATGAATATGTATTATAGGACCTAAGCTTTCGGGACCGGCTTTGTTAAGTAACGCGCATATTTGCCGGATACGGGGATAAAAGTGCAAAATGTGTCCAACCATAAATGTAATACCGGATTTGTTTGCACTATTTATCATTGCAGACGCATCTTTTGCGGATAAAGCAAAGGGTTTTTCAATGTAAATATTTTTACCCGCTTGAGAAGCTTTTATAAATTGTTCCGCATGAAGATTATTCGGACTTGCAATAATAACGGCATCCATATCCGGATGATGTAAAAACGAATCATAATCGGTATAATGGGGAATATGCATTTTTTGTGCAAATAACTTACCCGTTTTACCGGGACTGGTGCAGCAAACCAATCGCGCGTCGGGCAGTTTGGCAATGATCCGTCCGATTTCCGCACCGAAATAGCCGCATCCGCTTAATCCGTACTTAATCATTTTTTCCCCTTGTAATTATCCTTGTTGGCTCGGATCTGCCGAATCGCGCAAACCGTCCCCGATAAAATTGATGCTTAAAACAAACAGAGCTATTACCGAACCTACCGGAAGCCATATCCACCAGTTTTGACGCAAAACGCTTATATCGTTAGCTGCGTTAAGGATATTTCCCCATGTAGGAATTTCCATCGGCACTCCCAATCCCAAAAAACTCAATGCTGCTTCCCGTAAAATAAACATAGCCGTACTTAACGTAATATTTACCGCAATGGGACCGATGGCGTTCGGCAGTATATGTTTAAAACAAATAACAATATCATGCAGTCCGAAAGCTTTCATCGCCTGCACATATTCTTCTTCCCGCAATGAAAGTATTCTTGAACGAGTCATGCGGTACATACTTCCCCAGCCGGTAACAATAAATATAAATATTAAATTGGCAAGATTTTGTCCGATAACGGAAACAAGAAGCAGTATAAGAATCATTGGAGGAAAAGCCATAAATAATTCCGACAAACGGAAAACAAAAGCATCAAGCCGTCCGCCTTTATAGCCTGCATATGTACCGAGACTGACGCCGAGCAGTGCGGTACCGAGCGCACTGCCGAAACCTACAAAAATTGAAATCCTGCCGCCGTATAAAATTCTTGAAAAAATATCCCGTCCTATTTTATCCGTCCCCAGCAAATGAGAAAATGACGGAGCTGCCATACAGTTTTTTAAGTCTATTTGTAAAGGATCATAAGGAGCAAACAACGGCGAGCCGATACAAAGAAAAAGTATTATACAAAAAACAACCAAACCCGCAACGGAAAGCTTGTTGTTAAACATTTTTCGCAAAGCCCGGTTACCAAAGCGCTTTTTATTTTTATTATTCGTTTGCTCCCGTCTAAGGATTTTATCCATTTGCTTGTTAAGTTTTTTTAATGCACGGGAGGTCATAACACATCCTTGTTTACTAATTTAACCGAACGCGGGGATCCAGAATTGCTGTCAATAAATCGACAAGAAAACTCGCCAATAATACTGCAGTAACGGAGAGCAATGCAATCATCATAACCAGCGGATAGTTTTGGCCTCGCACAGCAGCAATAAATTCGGAACCCACCCCCGGCCACTGAAATACCTGTTCAATAACTACCGAACCGCCGATAAGAGTCGGCAAACGGAAGCCTATTAAAACGATAATAGGAGTTAAAGCGGTTCTAAATCCGTGAATTAAATTTACGCGCCATTCGGGAAGCCCTTTACTGCGAGCCGTTTTTATATAATCTTTATTAATTGAATCAAGCATACTTGAACGGGCATAGCGCATAACGCCGGCACTCATCGCAAGCCCCATAACGAGTGCCGGCAAAATAAGATGATACAATCTGTCTGTAACGGTTCCGTTTCCTGCAGTTAAACGCCCTCCGATGGGAAATATTGAATTATTAATTGCAAAAAACAATAAACTGCATAAGCCGAAAAAGAATTCCGGTATCGATAAACCCAACATACCGGCTACGGTAAGAATGGTATCTGCAAAGCTTCCTTTTCGCAGTGCACTGAAAATCCCAAGCAAACAACCTAAAAACGAAGATATACATAAAGCTGCAAAAGAAAGTTCCAGTGTTGCAGCTAATTTTGCTTTTACAATTTGTGCAATAGGCGTTCCCGATGTAAGACTGTATCCGAAATTCCCCCGCAACACGCCGCCCAGCCAATTCAAATAACGAATAAGAAAAGGTTTATTTAAACCGAGCGCTTCGCGTAACGCATCCAATTTTTCGGGAGACATATTCGCCATCGCCTCCGGCCCTGCTATAAAAGAAACGGCATCTCCGGGCATAAGTTCAAGACCACCGTAAATTAAAAAGCTGATAACTAAAAGCATGGGAATGAGCACCAATAATTTTCGGATCGAATATGTAAACATACTTTATGCCTTTGTTCGGATTCGTTTTTTAAAGCACTGATTAAGCAAACCAACCAATCAGTGCTTTTCCGCGTTACGTCAAGACCGATAACTTATAATCGTTTTAATTTTTCGGAAATTTATTATAGTAAATAAAACGAGTATAACGGTTTGCAACTTCGCTAATCTTAATGTGATCCGTGTTTTGCAGATTGATAATATCTTCTATCGATTTTGTATATCCATAATCAAGTTTTTTTGCACTCGTATTTTTTACAAAATTAGGATCAGATTCGCCCGAAGGATACATTTCCATACGTTTAATCTTTGCAGCACCGCTGTGGTATTTTTCAAAAGGAACAAAAACGGCATAATCGCCCATTTTCACATCGCTGAGTTTAAACGGACCCGAGCCCACCGGTTTTTGAAAATATGAAGCTTGCTGAACTTGCAACGGGTCTACTCCGGTAAAATATTTTTTCGGCAAGGGAGGTAATTGAGTAAAAGTCAGTAAAGCGTTCGGATCGATTTTTGCATAATTAAACGTAATCTTTTTTCCATCAATAATAATACCCGAAATATCGGCCGCAGTTCCCGCTTTGTATGCTTCAAATCCTTCCAGGGAACTGATTGAACTTGCAAACACCGCATTAAGCGCCGTTACCTTACTTGCAAATTCAAATGTCCATTTTACGTCTTCTGTCGTAATTTTTTCTCCGTCATGCCAATAAATATTATCTTTAAGAATAAATTCTACGGCTTTGCCGCCGTCAAGTATTTTATAACTTTCGGCAAGTTGTCCGCCTTTAACACCCAAACTTTCATCGGCAACAAGCAAATGATCGTAAAGTACTTTTGTACTCATATGAAAGCCCGGGTTAAAAAACGGCGTTTCAAAGAATTGTAAAGGACCGCCGTTAGTACGGAAAATACCGTCATCCCCGCTTATTTCCCATTCGGTAATCTGCCAATCATAATTAAACTGTTCATTTCCGTAAGGTGCGTTTTTACGGTCTAAACGGTTGCTTTCGACAATAAAAACTTTTTGATAGTAAAGGGGCAGTATCGGAAGTACTTCATTTTCGTAAACTTGTAATTCTTTAAAAGCTTTTTTTTGCTGTTCAATATCTGCGGAAGCATTTGTAGCACTGATCAACGCATCCAGTTTTGAATCGCTGGGAGTATGCGAATTACTTGAAAAACCGGTCATAAAACGATTATAGTAATCGTGGGGCGCTAAGGCTGCAATCGCCGCATAGGCCATATCCCATTTTACCGCAGACGGTCCGTTTTTAGGATCTTGCGGCGCTACCCAAAGTTGAGATGCCAAATCGCCTTCCAATTTACGGGCGGTCATTTTAATACCGACTTGTGCAAGATATTGTTGTATTGCAGCCATCAAGTTAACGGTCATTTGGTCACCGTAATAATAAACAACATCCAGCGTATAGTTGGAATTCCATTTTGCCTCTTTTAATAGAGCCTTGGCTTTTTCGGGATTATATTCATAATTATTTAATCCGCTTGCTTTCCAATCGTCATTGGGCATAAGAGCATTGGCAGCAACCGCTTTACCTTGTAAAAGACTGTCGATAAGTGCTTGTTTATCGATTGCATAAGCAATCGCCTGACGCACCCGCACATCCGATAAGGGATTTGAATTGGAAGCGGTACCGGATGACATATTCGATTTTGAACATCCTAATACGACCGATAAAAACAATACAAACATTGTCCATACGGTAATTCTTTTTAATACATGTTTCATACTTTCTTTCCTCCATAAAAAATAAGAAAACACATACTTGTATACTAGATTAGGAATTTCATTTTGTCAAGAAAAAAAGAAGCTTTTATCCTATAATTTCAGAAACGGCAACAACACGGTTTTCATTTTTCGATATAGTGCATGCATCGGCAACGGCAATAGCTGCACGGGCGGCTTCTCCCGTTAATAAAGGTTTAAATTCCGCTTCTATGGAAGTTCCGTGTAAAATACTATTAAAATATTGCATTTCTTTTACCATAATGGAGTGAAGCCAAAGCGGAGGTTTTTTTCCGGGACTTCCGTACTGTACGGCTCCATCCGTTTCCGTATTTGCATAAATACGGGTACGATCGTCATCTTCTTCTTTCGTTTCGTGTATTAAAAAATGCTCTTCTTGTTCGCCGTATTTTATTGTACCGCCGCAATTAACCAAATCCAATTTTATTGCATCTTCAGTTCCCTGTATAAGAACATAATGTTCCGGCCATCGGAAAGCCGATCCCCATTCCAATATCGCATAACGATTATCACTAAAACGCATATTAATAAACAGCATATCATCTTCATCACCAAAACGTGAGCCATTATGAGCAACATTACCTCCGCTCATGTATACGGTTTTAGGCATCCCCCCCATAATAAATTGAACACAGTCCAATTCATGAATATGATGATATAAATGTCCGCCTGATTTACTGCGGATCTTTTTCCACGAAATAGACGACTGCACATTCTCCCAGCCGTTGCGAGCAGAATGACAATATAAAACCTTACCGATCTTTCCGCTTTGTATTAATTGTTTTGCATAACGTATTCCATTAAAAAAATTCATTATATGTCCGACCATAAATATTACATTGTGTTCTTTACAAATATTTACCATTTCATCACAATCTTTATAACAAAGTGCTATAGGTTTTTCACAAAAAACTTGTTTGCCGTTCAATGCAGCCTTAATTACCGGTTCTTTATGCAAATAATTCGGAGTTGCAACAATTACCGCATCAACATCGGAACAGCTACATAGCTCATCGAGTGTTTGTGCTGCCCTGCACTTTATTTCAGCAGCTATTGTTTTTCCGTTTTCCGGATCATATACGGCAACAATACGAGCTCCCTGTTGCTGTGACATTATACGACATAATTCCGCACCGAAATAACCGGTACCTACTACCCCATAACCAATTTCTTTCATATCAACATGCTCCTGTAAAATTATTTTATTGAACCTTGCGCAAGTCCGCCTGCTATTCGCTTTTGAATAAACATAAAAAATACAACAGAAGGAACAACGACTAATGCAGATGCTGCCATCATTGTTCCCCAATCAAGAACCTCCTGCCCTTCAAGCGATTTGAGCGCAACGGAAACTGTCATCTTTGTATTGTCGTTAATCATTATTAATGAATATAAAAATTCATTCCATGCGTTAATAAATGTATATATTGCAACGGCAACAATTCCCGGCGCCACAATAGGCAAAACGATTTGTAAAAAGATTGTCACTTTATCGGCACCGTCTATCTTACCCGCTTCTTCTATTTCAAGAGGAACTGTTCTGAAAAAACCGGTCAATAACCACACCGCATACGGTACGGAAAAAGACATATAGACGACAATCAGTCCAGCACGAGTATTCACAAGTCCCGACTTTCCCATGATAATTGAATATGGAATAGCCAATAAAATCGGAGGAAACATATATGTAGTTATTAAAATTCGAGTCATTATTTTTCCCAATCCGGGTAAAAATCGTACAATTCCGTATGCAGCCAAAGCGGATACGCTTATAGCTACCGCAGTTGTAATGCCCGCAATCAATATACTGTTTACAATATTGGTCGAAAAATTCATTTGACCTATAACAATACGATAAAATTCAAATGATATTTTTTCAGGTAAAAGTGCTGTTGGATTACCCGTTATCTCTCCTTTTGATTTTATGGAAGATGATAAAATCCAAAACAAGGGAAAAACTGCCATAACAGATAGAATCGATAAATAGCTATAGCTCACAATGTTCCTCAATAGCTTAGTCTTTGACCGAATTCTGTTCATTGCTGCCCCTCCTTTTCCCATGTATTCAGCAATTTAAAATAAAGCAGCGAAACCATAAGTAAAAACAACAGCAATATAACGGTAACGGATGACGCCGCTCCTAACTGCTTTAATCCCCAGCCGTAATTATAAGCATACAACGGCAAAGTTTGAGTTAAATCGGCAGGACCTCCGCCGGTAATCAAAAAAATGATATCGAATCCGTTAAAAATCCAGATAGTACGAAGAACAACCAATAACCCCACAACAAGACGGATATGAGGAATTGTAATATATATAAAAGACTGCAAAGCCGATGCCCCGTCTATTTCAGCCGCTTCGTATTGATCCTGAGGAACCGTTTGAAGAGCGCTCAAAACATTTACCATAATAAGAGGTGCTCCGAACCATACATTTATAAAAACCAATACGGAAAAAACAAGCTTCGGCTCAGTTAAAAATTCTATCGGTGAAGCAGAAAAACCGATTTTCATCAAAAAATGCGGGACAAAACCGTAAACTCCGTTAAGCAGCCATTTCCAAATAAGCGCAATAACAATGGTCGGAAATGCCCATGGAATAATCAACAAAGTACGAAACAAACCTCGTACACTCTGAATATGGTTCAGTGCCAAGGCAGCACTTGCACCTATTAAAACCTGCCAAAACAATGACAATACCGTCCATTTTATGGATATGTAAAAACTATGATAAAACATCGGGTCTGAGAGTATTTTTATATAATTTTTTATTCCTACAAATTTATAAACAGGTTTAAAAAGATGTTTTGTTGTAAAACTGTAAAATATGCTTGAGAATACGGGATAAAGTAATAGGCATAACACAACTAAAACGGCGGGAAACAAAAATAAAAAAGCGGTTAGTTTATTCTTAGATAAATTCACACAAACCATATTCGATCCCCTAATAAGTATTATTGCAGTATTTTATTTTTTAAGCGGCATCTAAAAAATTCAGGTTTTAGATGCCGCGCTCAAAATAATTTTTGTTTTACTTAACCGTTTCGAATAATTCATTTAGTTTTTTTTCTGCACTTTCTGCTGCAGTATGAACATCAACACCTTTAACAATAATTTGATGAAACATATTTTCAATAACTCTTTGTGTCGTTAACAAGCCGGCTTCCACACAAGGACCGTTTTCCATACCGATAGCAGTACCTGTCCCTACTGCATTACTGATAACATCAAAAGCATTGCTAAATTGCGCAACAACGGCATCTTGGTGAAAAGTTTTATTTGCACTAAGATCTTTAAAAGCCGGCAGCATACCGACTGGAACCGATAGTAAAAAATCAATATAACGATCTGTGTCATACAAAAAAACAATAAAAGCTTCACAAATTTCAGGATGTTTGGATTTTTTCCAAATAACTACAGGTATGTTTGATGTTTCATATCCGCGTTTTATATCATCTTTTTTTAACGACGGCATAGGCGCACAATCAATAAAATTAAGTAAGTCGGGAGTATTTGTTTTAACACCGCCTATATGAAAGCCGCTGTTAAAATCAAAAGCATTTTTCCCCTGATAATAAAGAGTTGCCTGATCCAGTACATTAAAATTTAATGAATCTTTGGGGGAACAAGCTTTCCACATTTTTACCCAATAATTGATTCCGTCTATAGCAGCCTTACTGGTAAGGTTTGCCTTTTTATCGGCAGTTAATAATGTTTCTCCGCAGCTTCTAACATAAAAATTTAAATATCTGGTTGCCATCATATCGTTCATTCCAAGCGGTACGGAACAGCCGTATACAGCTCCCTTCTCTCCTTCGGTAATCTTCAGTGCAGCATCATAAACTTCATCCCATGTTTGCGGAACAGTCAGATTATATTTTTTTAATAAATCTTTTCTGTACCACATAACCTGTGCGTGCGAATACAAGGGAATCGCCCAAATTCGATCATCAAGTGTCATTTCCGTAAGCGGAGCCGGATAAAATCTATCTTTTCCGATACGTTGTATCAGAGCATCCATCGGAATAAGCGCACCCGCATCAATCATTTCGGGAACATGATTTGGAAGCGCTGTACTCATGTCGGGAACATTACCTGAAGCAAGGCCTGTTGTCCATTTAGTATAAAAATCCGGCCAAGAGAATGTTTGAATAGTGATTTTAACCCCCGGATTTTCAGCCATAAAAAGTTCGGCAGCTTTTTGAATTTTTTCCATTCTCGGTCCTTGAGAAAAAGAATGCCAAAAAGTAATTTCTCCTTTTAATTCTTTTGTTAAAGCGGAACTTCTTTGTTTTGAACAGGCCGCAAACAGCAAAGCGCCGATAAAAACGGCTATCACAGTCGGCAATACAATTCGTTTTTTCATTACAATCTCCTTTCCGTATGATTCTTCAAATCGACAATAAAATAATGGTAAACCCATTCTTTTAAGACAGACAAGATAAAAAAAAATTAAAAATAGCACAAAACGCTTAAAAAATGGTTATTTATCATTCTTTTGCGATAAATTGATACAGGGAATACGAGCTGTCAAGCGATATTTTTGAGGCGATAGGCCAAAGCAGCTACGAAAAAGTCGAGAAAAATAATTAGGATCTTCATAGCCTAATTCATACGATATAAGAGAAATAGGTTCATCCGAAATAAGGATTTTTCGTGCAGCAGCAAGCATCTTTAGCTCTTTTGTAAATTTACTTGGAGATTTTCCGGTAAAATCTTTAAATAAGCGTCTCAAGGAAGAAGAACTAAGACCTGATAAGCCGCATAATTTTTTCGTGTCAAATGACTCGCATGGATGAGCTATTAAATAATTCAGTACAATCTGTATTCTTGGATCGTGTTTTATTTTTTGGAGACGCTCTTTTGATTGCATTTCTCGATGATAGATAGTTTCAATAGACATTGCGATATTTTCATTTTCCGCTTTTGATAAATCAACCTCTTGCATATCGCCGTTATGGGTTAGTGCTACAAGATCGGCAATAATAAGTTCAAGATAGCCCCTTATACGAAACATTTTATCAGGATTATGAGAATAAGCCGTTTTATAAACAATTGTAAAATAGTTTTCCAATTCACCGGAATTTGTATCGGTAACAAGCGGTACGGCAAAGAATTCCTGAAGAAAATCATTTCCTCTAAGTTGTAATGTGCTGACAAAGCGTATGCTGATAAAACTGAATTCTTCTGCCTTTGAATAACATTTAAGCATGCTGCCTTCAGGAATATACACTACTTGGCATTTATGTATATTATACGAAGTACCGTTGATTTCAAAAACTGCATTGCCCTTTATAATATAGCGGAGCATGCAATAAGGAGTTACGGATTCAGGAAACACCCACCCGCTTTTAAATTCATACTTGTCAACATATAAAAAGATAAAGCGTAAAGAAGAATACAAGGCACTTGGAATATGCATACTTATTCTGCCTGCCACAAAAATAAAAATGGTTCAATTCACTGCAAAGCGGCAACTTCGAAATGAATCTCCATGACATCGCTTAATATCGTATGTGTTGTTTTTTTCTGCAAAACATACTCACTATGCATTGCGTTGTTTAAAGTAAATCCGTCTGTTATAATATTAATTGTTACGCATTTATGCAACCGTGCGTAAGAGTCTCCCAGTTTAAAATCTGCCGCTCTTCCTAGGCTTTCTGCACTGTCTAAACCGCAAAGTTTTTTAGCGGATCTTCAATTCGCGGGAAAGGTTTTGTTCGTCTGTCCACTCGCTTCGAGCACGGAACACTTCAGTTCCGTCGGAGCGCACAATCGAATGCATACACACATTGTCTTCGGTTTGCGCACAGCGGCATATTAAGTTTTCCCCGTAGCGCGCAGAAGCTACAAAATTCGTATCGAGTGTTTTAAGCAGTTTTCCGCGGCAAAAATCCGCGCTCATAAACGACAGTATCCAGCGTATATAATTCAAATTGTTTACATGCGAATTCAAATCGATGTCTAAAAGCGAGGGGGCAAACTCCGACTGCGTATCCCAGCTGTCGTTTAAAGCCACTTTTATCGTTGAGCCGCATGAGCTGTCTTCGCTAAAGCCGAGCGTACCCATTATGCTATCGTCCGGCGGAACCAAGCGGCCGGTTTCGGTATTTAAAACAAGCCAGCACGAATTGGCGCTCATGCAAATGCCGTCTTTTGAATTCAAAATATCGTGCAGCGACTTTTCATCCTTGTGCCTGTTTTGTCCGTTTTGCCCATCCGTGTTGTGCGGTTCGAACGAGTTTTTACTTGCCTGTTCTGCCATAGCCGCTTCTATGGAAGCTTTTTTTCCACCGCAAGCATACCGGTATTGAAACTCGCGGAAGCACTGCAAACCTTTGGGTTTATGAGCCCATGTTTGTACAATCAATTCATCCAGCCACAAGGGGTACTCATATATTTCAAAGTGCTGACGGCTGATAATCCAAGTTAAATTCTTTTGCTGTAAATGCGGAATCGAAAGCCCTGCAGAACTGTAATGCAGCGCGGCAAGATCTTGCGCTAAAGTTACAAAACTCATGGGTGTGCAGCGGCACTTGCCGTCGACACTGCTGGACGCTACCGCATAAGGAATAGTATACTTATTACCGATAATCATACCGACGTTATAGCAAGTTTCGGAGGTTTTTTCAATGTGCAAAACAAAGCTTTACGGTTTAACGTTTTTTGTATTGTTTTTTGCGACGGTAAGTGCCGCTGCGGAAAATTTTATGTTTAAATACGAAACCGGAAACACATACCGCATATTATCCACCGTAGACGAACAAGTGTTTATAAACGGTGTAAAATCCTTTAATTCCGTTATCGTCAACCGCATATCAGTAATCGAAAAAAAAGCATACCCGGACGGTTCTGCCGACATTGAAGCAACTTTTATGACCAGCGAAAATTCAGCACCGGAAGGACAAAGTCCGCGTTATATGTGGGGCGAAGAATACTTTAGCGCGTTTAACCGCAACAAACTGGGCGTGTACACAATAGGAGAAGACGCCTTTATGCCGGTAGTACGCAATGTACCTGTTTTTACCGGAAAAGACGTACAAGTCGGAGAAACGTGGACAGCTGCAGGTGAAGAAGCCCATGATTTGCGCGTAAATTTCAGTTTGCAAAAACCTTTTAAAGTACCTTTTTCCGCCACGTATAAATATGAAGGCAAAGAAGAAACAGAGGGAAAAACTTTTCATATTATTTCGGTAAAATATACGCTCTTTTACGAGATTCCTGCAGGATATGCTAAAAAAACAAACGACCGCCCCGTGCCTGTTTCTTTTATGGGTTATTCGGAACAAAAACTGTATTGGGACAACGAACGCGGCTTTTTAGACCACTATAGCGAACATTTTCGTATTGTCATGGAAACCGACACGGGCAATAAATTGGAGTTTAAAGGTACGGCACAAGCTCAAGTAAACGATTTAAAACCCTTATCGCAAACGGGAACGCTTGAGCGCATAAAGCAGCAAATAAAAGAATTGGGTATAGAAAATGCGGATGCAGGTATTGCTGAAAAAGGCATTACAATCAGTTTGGAAAATATTCAATTTGAAGCCGAGTCCGCAGTTCTTAAAGCCGAAGAACTTGCCAAACTGCGAAAAATAGGCGAAATTTTAAAGGATTTTCCGCAAAACGATTTGCTTATAAGCGGACATACTGCCCTCGCCGGTACTGCAAAGGGGCGGCAAAAGCTGTCCGAACGCAGGGCAAGCGCCGTAGCCGACTATCTTGCGGAATTGGGCGTTAAACGCCACGAACAGCTTTTTACCAAAGGCTTCGGAGCCGAAAAACCGATTGCGCCGAACACAACCGAAAAAGGAAAATCACGCAACCGCCGCGTAGAAATTACGATTTTGGAAAAATAAAGGCGCTTCAAACACAAATACTTTATTTAGAGTCCGATGTTTCCGACAGTCCCTCACGTATATCTATTCTTTGCATATTTTTATTGTATTCAATAACAAAAAAGATCGGTATTTTATCTTTATCGGCAGGGTTTGCAGGATTCGCAGACCATTCGGGCGGAACGTCAGCAGCATTGCGCTTTAACGCAAAATATTTTTTTGACATATCAAAGCTGCCGTCATTTTTTTTCGTATAATACTTTTGCTCATTGTTCAAGTGAAAATCGTATGGGCTGTCATACAAAGATAAAAAACTGGGCACAGAATCGGTTTGCTTCGGAAGCTCTATATCGCCGCCAGTGGAACCGGGGATATAAACATTTTGCGTATTTTGAAGTTTATACGTCAGCTTTACGTCTGCAACAAGATGATTGTACACTGCAATTTTTATTTTTTCGCTGTCTTTTAATTCACGGATTGTCCAGTAAGGATTATCGCCGAGCTCATTTGCTTTATCGATTTTCAAATCGTATGCACTATCGAGATTTGTTATGCACAAAGGCACATCTTTTAGCGTAAGCGTTTTACCGGCTTCCAGCGTGCCGTTAAAATGCACGTCGCTGTTGTAGCGTGATTTTATGACAACGCCGTTTATGGGAACGGTAAGGCTGTTTGTAACGGTCAGCGTTCTTTTTTCATGCGGATTTTTATACCCGAGTTCACCGCACGCTACTGTCAACAATGCGCAAAGTCCTGCAAACATAAAAACGCCGCTTACCATCGTCTTTAAAACCGTTTTTTTCACACTTAACTCCTGCGCTATGAGTATAAACTGCCGCTTTGTTTGCGTCAACACGCACTCTGCCTATTCAAAATATTTTTCGCCGTTGCCGTATGCGGCTACCACAAAGTCGATGTCTTTATCGCCGCGCCCGGATAAATTAACCAAAATCGAACGGTGCGGGTTCGCTTTTGCATACTTAAACGCATAAGATACGGCGTGTGCACTTTCCAAAGCGGGAATAATTCCTTCGCAGCGCGAAAGTTTATAAAATGCTTCCAAGCATTCTTCATCCGTTGCAACCGTATATTCAACGCGTTTAGTATCTTTAAGCATACAATGTTCCGGACCGCTTCCTGGATAATCCAACCCCGAAGCGATTGAATACACGGGAGCAGGATTTCCGTTTTCGTCCTGCAAAAGGTAAGTACGGAATCCATGCAAAACGCCTTCTTTGCCGTAGGAAAGGCTTGCCGCATGGTCGCCGAGTTTTAGCGAACGCCCGCCGGGTTCCACACCGATAAGACGCACCCCTTCATCTTGAATAAAACCGCTGAAAATACCGATGGCATTGGAACCGCCGCCGACGCACGCTGTTACCGCATCCGGCAATTCTCCGGTCATTTCTAAAAACTGCTCGCGCGCTTCAATGCCGATAACGTGCTGAAAGTCGCGCACCATCATGGGAAACGGGTGCGGTCCCAATACGGAACCTATACAATACAAAGAATTAACCGGATCTTTAAGGTATGCTTCAAAAGCTGAATCCACCGCTTCTTTAAGCGTTTTAAGCCCTTTGCCGACCGGTACAACGTGTGCTCCCAGTACATTCATACGCACCACATTGGGGTGTTCTTTAGCTATATCGACTTCGCCCATATGGATTTCGCATTCAAGACCGAAATAAGCGGCTGCAGTTGCAAGCGCTACCCCGTGCTGCCCCGCACCCGTTTCCGCAATCAGCTTTTTTTTACCCATGTATTTTGCTAAAAGCGCTTCGCCCATGCAATGATTTAATTTATGAGCACCGGTATGATTTAAATCTTCTCGTTTAAGATAGATGCGCCCTCCGTACATTTCCGACAAACGTTTACAAAAATACACCGGTGTCGGGCGGCCTTGAAAATGCTTGCGTATGGAACGCAGCTCGCTTATAAACTCGTGGCTTTTGCTTATGGAATAGTACGCATCCGTAATATTGTCCATTTCCCTTTGCAGTTCGGGACTGACAAACGATCCGCCGTAGCCGGCAAAAAAACCTTTTTCATCGGGGAATTGCTTTAAATATTCCATAACGCTTACCTCTTAGAAGCAAGTATAACGGAAAAATATGTTACTGTCAATAGAAACAATCTAACTCGAAAACCCATGTCATGCAGCTTTAGTCTCAAAGCACAAACCTACACTACGTGGAGCACTTCTCTGGGTTTACTGCCGTTTGCAGGACCGACTATTCCGCGCGCTTCCATGTCTTCCACTAAGCGGGCTGCGCGGTTATAGCCGATTTTTAAGCGGCGCTGAATATACGAAGCCGAAGCTTTTCCTGCTTGCATAACGATTTCGAGTGCTTTTTCGTACAAAGGGTCTTCACCGTCGCCGAACACGCCCGGATCAAAATTTTCTTCTTCATCGTCGACAAAAATTTCATCGTCTATATAGTCCGGCTCGCCGTATTGTTTAACGTAATCCACTACGTTTTCAACTTCGGTATCCGACACAAAGGTCCCCTGTATGCGGATGGGGAAAGGGTCGACTGCGCTTGCGTATAGCATATCGCCTTTGCCTAACAATTTTTCCGCACCGACTTGGTCTATAATAATACGGCTGTCCATTTTTGACGCAACCATAAAAGCTATACGGGTGGGAATATTTGCTTTAATTAAACCGGTAATAACGTCGATTGACGGGCGCTGAGTTGCCAACACCAAATGAATACCGACGGCGCGGCTCATCGCGGCAAGGCGGGCTACGGTTGATTCAAGTTCTTTTCCGGTCGTAGCCATTAAATCCGCAAATTCGTCTACAATGAGTACGATGTACGGCAGTTTTTCAGCAGCGATTTTGCGTTCTACAATACGTTTGTTGTAACTGGCTATATCGCGCACTCCCATACCGTCGAGCAAAGCATAGCGGCGTTCCATTTCGCACAAACAGTACTGCAGCGCTTGAAAAGCTTTTTTTGGTTCGGTAATAACCGGCGTAAGCAAATGGGGAATATCGTTGTACAGTTTTAATTCTACAATTTTAGGATCGATTAAAATCATGCGTACATCTTGAGGGGGTCTTTTGTATAAAATAGACAAAATAAGACTGTTTACGCATACGGATTTTCCCGAACCGGTGGAGCCTGCAATCAAAAGGTGCGGCGTTTTGGACAAATCCAGTACTTGGGCATCTCCTGCAATGTCTTTTCCCAAAACAACGGGGATTGCCATTTTTTTAAAAGCGGGAATATCGGTGTCTATCAATTCTTTAAAACTGACGATTGCACGCTCTCTGTTCGGAACTTCTATACCGACTGCATGTTTTCCGGGTATGGGCGCTACAATACGCACACTGGATGCGGCAAGGCGCAGCGCAATGTTGTCGCCTAAAGCAACTATCTTGCTTAACTTTACGCCGGGCGCAGGTAGAATTTCAAACATAGTAACCACAGGACCTTTGCGTATGCCGGTAACTTCGGCTTCTATTCTGAATTCGTTCAGCGTTTCTTTAAGCGCTTGTGCCGAACGTTTTGTTTCTTCGTCGATTACCCAATATTCGCCGTCCGGGTAGGTAGTCAGCAAACCCTCGGCAGGTACATTATAGGGTTTGTTTTTTTGACGTTTGGGCACTGCGGGAATAAGAGGAGAACTGGTACCGTACCGTTCGGCAGCGTTTTCGTTTTCATTTTCTACGTCGTGCTCGTCATTACTTTCGCTTTCATCGATGTCATCTTCGTCGCTTTCATCGGCGGCGGAAAAAGCATCTATTTCGTCTATTTCGTCGGTTTCGCCGTTATCAATCCCGGATGCACCGTGTCCGGAAAATAATCCGCCGGCTTGATTATATGTGCTGCCGGATGGATTTTCTTCTTCAACAACTTCAAAATCAAAGGGATTGCCTAAAAAGGCGGCTTCGCGCTCGTCGTCGATTATGGCATTGTTTTTGCCGCCGAACTTGTCATCAGGCAAACCGTCTTCGTCTATCGGCGCTTCATCGGTGTCGTCAAACGGCATATCTTCGGCAATTGTTTTATCCTGAGGCAAATAATCGGTAAAACCTTTTTTTACGGCAAAAAACTTTTTATGAGCTTTTGCTGCAGTTTCAACAATATGTTCAATGCGCTCGGCAATTAAACCGATGACGACATATTCAATAAGGCATAAAAGTAAACTGAGCAAAATAAAAGTTACAGTACGGATAAGGCTTACGGTAAAAGATGTGCCTATAAATATTTTTTTTGCAAAAAACTCGATTGCGGCAACCGTTAAAAAAGGGATAACCGAACAAACCAAATACACACCCTTTTTTTTAGACCATTGCGCGGAAAACAGCACAACGCCCGCACCGAATAAATACAAAGGGATGAGTAAAGAAGAAAATCCATACACGGAAAAAAGCATACGACCGAATACGTATACATAAGAGCGACTTCCCTGAACCTGCACAGCGGAACCGAAATCCAAAAACTGCAGCATAAGAGATACGATACATACCGCAGAAGCGGCAAACAGTATAATTCCTAAGGCTATAATACCTCTTTGTGAATGCTTCATCGACAACTCCATGTATCTATACATATCGGAAAAAAACGAACTGAAGCTTAGCGAATCTATCGTATATAATGTTCAAGACTGACACGGTCTATTAAAGCGGGAATAACGCCTATTCTTGTAGTAGAAAATCCTGCAGCATATACGGCACAGCGCAGGGCGTCTTTTAAGTCTTTGCCTTCGGACAAAAAAACCGCTAAGGCTGCAATAAAAGCGTCCGCAGCTCCGGTTGTGTCCACCGGTTCAAAAGGTGCTGCCGGTATATGCATGCTGCAATCGCGCGAACATACATAGCAGCCTTCACTTCCGAGCGTAACGATAACTGTTTTTACACCTTTTTGCAAAAACAACGCCGCTTTATCTTCTATTGTATTGCCCGTAGGACATAATTGACATATTTCTTTGCGATTGGGAATAAAATAATCAAGAGCACATAAAAGATTTTCGTCTAGTTTTTCTATAGCCGAAGGTTTTAACATTATTTTAATGTTATTTTTTTGTGCAAGCGCAATCGTTTTTTTTACGGCACTCATGGGAATTTCAGTTTGCAAAAGACAAAATGAAGCATCTTCAAAAAGCCGTTCGGCTTTATCAATCGTAGCGGCGCAAACGGAAGCATTGGCTCCGGCGTACAACACAATGCCGCTTTCTCCATCTTTTTGAATGTGAATATAGGCTTTACCGGTAGGTAAAAGCGTATCGACGTACACGGCAGAGGTATCCACGTGATTTTCATTTAAAACATTCAATATAATGTCGGCATCGTGATCCCGTCCGACTGCACCGATTACGGAAACTTTTGCTCCGAGTTTTGCCGCACCGACCGATTGGTTTATACCTTTGCCGCCGGGCATCATCGAAACATTGTCTGCGCTGATACTTTTGCCGGTTTGCGGATAGTTTTTTACATGTAACAGCACGTCCATATTGATACTTCCGGCAACAATAATACGTTTTTTTTGCAGCGGAAAGGGAACGTCTATACTTGCAGCACCGGTACAGGCAAAGCATTCGCTATACAGGCGGCTATCCGTTTTCTTTTTTTCGGTTTTACCGATTATATGTGCGCAGACAAATTCGCCGAAAGAAAACAAGGACAAGGGAATTGCCGATACGTTCGGAAATTGTTTTATGTTATCTTTATCGTCAATACAGATAAGAGAAAGATCGTGCGGTATACGCAATTTGTGCAACGATGCATATTCATACACCTGTAGCGCTTTATTCCAACTGCAGCAAATGATTGCCGTGCATTTATGCACCGACAAAGCTTCCGGTAAAGTACTGCAATCTTCGTATAAAAGCTGATGATCAAATAAACACGAGTCTATACCGTGGCGAATATTTTGTTCCGGCACTGTAAGTTGATCGTGCATATAAAATATCTTTGTGTGCCGCGCTTTAATCAGCGTTTGCGCTGCCGTATAGCCTGCTTTGCGGTAATCGTAACATATACCGTGTTTTATATTTTCAGCGTTTAAAAGCGAAAAAGGAATACCGCTTTGATTTAACAAAAAAAACGCGTTTTCAGAATTTCCAGATTTTTGGGAAGCTGTTACCGAAGTACTTGATGCACCACCGCTTGTGCCGTCGGTATCAAACGGTTCCCACAAAACGGCATCCGGGCGGCTTTTACACAAAGCTGCAATATGTTTGATTTCGCTTTTCTCATCATCCGAAAAACACAATTGCACTTGGTACCCTTGTTTTTCGGCTTCGCATAAAAAACCGTTTTGAAACGAAGGATTTTTTTTCATACCGGACAGCACAAGGGCAAGCAAAAATTTTTTTGTACGTGTACTATTTTTTATAAAATCGTAAGGCGCATAACGGTATTCTTTAACGATTTTAAGTACACGCTCGCGTGTTTCCGATTTAATAGCGCTGTCTTTACCGTTAATTATTTTTGAAACCGTTGAAATTGAAACACCCGCACGCTCTGCGATATCGTTAATTGTCAAACGGGACCTCTGAGGCCGTAGGGATTGAAGTTTGAGCTCCTTTTCGCGTAACAACGATTGTAGCAACTTCGTTTGCATAGCGTACGGCTTGCAGCAAAGAGGAACCCTGCGCAAGACGAAGCGCCACTGCTGCAGTAAAAGAATCGCCTGCAGCAGTGGTATCGACTACGTTCACCGGACGCACGGGAAGCGTGTGTTTCCCTTCCGTTTCGGAATTGACAAAAGCGCCGCCTTTACCGAGTGTAACGATTACGTTTTTTACCCCTTTGGCACGCAGTTTATCCGAAGCGTATTCGTAATCGTTTTTACAGACGGCGGCATCTTCACCTAAAAGCTGAAAAACTTCCGTTTCGTTCGGTTTTATAATATCGGTGTAACCGTACAGTTCTTCCGGAAACTGCTGCGGTACCGGCGCCGGATCCAAAACAACGGTTTTCCCCAATTCTTTTGCACGGCGCGCAGCGCACACAACGGTTTGCAAGGGGATTTCCAATTGGCACAGTAAAATATCGCAATCGCGTATAAGAAAGTCATTGTCCGCAATATCGGCTTGCGACAAGGTTTTATTAGCCCCCGGAATAACGACGATGTTATTATCGCCTAAAGCATTAACGCTTATCCAAGCCAAACCGGTACTGTGTGCGCTGCGCGTCAGCAAATGCGACGTATCAACACCGGCAGACTGTAAACTTTTTTTTTCGATTTCGGCATAGCGGTCATCTCCGACGGCGCCGAACATCACCACATCGGCTCCCAAACGACCGGCAGCATAAGCTTGATTTGCCCCCTTGCCGCCGGGCACTAGTTCCATTTTTTCCGCTAAAATCGTTTCGCCGACGGCAGGTATATGATGGACATTAACCACCATATCCACATTTAAACTGCCGATTACCAATATTTTTTTCATAAGTTTTTCTATTATCTTTCTCCTAAAAATAAAATCATCGACAATACAAACATAACTGCGGTGCCGGCAACCATGGGAACGGACGTACGCTTTACGATTTCAAACGGCGTCTTTTTTACACTTCCGGCAACAATAACAACTACAGCCGAAACGGGAGAAACGGCACGCAGCAAATTACCTCCCAAACCGAGCGGAATGGTAAGAGCAAGCACATTAATACCGGCAGCTGCGGCAAGCGGAACCATAAGCGGTATCATTGCATAAAACAAAGCCGTACCGCTTCCGCTTAATAAAACGATGAGCGCGGTTAAAAAAAGCAATACAAGCGGTAAAATGAAGCCGGTACTGCCCGTCATTCCGGTCATAACACTTTGTAAATGTTCCATTATGCCGATCGATTTAAGCCCGATAACAAAAACACCGGCTGCAACAAGCAAAGCTACAACCGAAATAACATTGCCCATTCCTTTGAAAAAACTTTCGGTTCCTTCCAATGTTTTTTTAACGCTTTTATTTCTTATTATTTCGCATATAATTGCAATAATAAACGAACAAAGAGCTGCAACTTCCACGCTGAGTTTTATTTTAACTGAAAAACATACATCAAGCACGAATATGGCGATCAAAAAAACAATAGGTAAAAGCGGTAATAAACCGTAGACAGCTGTAAACAGCGCACTTCGTTTTACTTCGGTATTTTCTTTTTGAGCGACCAAGGTGTTATCCGTAGCGCTGTCTGTCGATTTTTTATCCATAATTTTTTGCCAAAAAAAATGAACAACAGCCATTACCAACAGCGTCGGTACCGACACCAATGCATGATATTTAAAAACATAATCGCTCACGGTTAAACCCGCAAATTCCGCCGTATTGGCAAGTTCGGCAGCAACGGCAACATTATCGCCGCCCAATGGTGTAGGCATAACCGTTGCCGTAGTGGCGATAACGGCAGCAGCGGTTAAAACACTCATGCCTGATTCCAATAAAACGGGCAACAAAGTTGCAAGTAAAATAATAGCCAAATTCGATGCACTGGGAATAACCAAAGACAAAAAGTTGCCGATTAAAAATACCAACGGAACCAAAACATACACCGATTTAACGTTTTTTACCGATTTAAGTAAAACAGATACGGTTACTTTATTCGCCTCTATATGCGACATATAAGCCGAATATCCGCCCAAAATAAGAATGATAAATCCCGCCGATGAAAGTGTTTGTTTAAACTGTTCCATAATAACTTTCAGCGGATCTAAAAAAACAATTCCCGTACCGGAAAAATTCTTAAAAGATAAAGGCTTGCCCATCAACAAAGCCGCATACATCAATACCAATCCCAACAAAAAAAGGGACATTTTGATATCCATTTTTTTTATGAGTAAATACACAAGTACGGCAAATGCAATTACCGCCAAAGCATACATCAAAAACACATCCATAATCTTACCTCTCCACTCCTTATATACATTTTGCTAAAGATTCTATAAACCATGTACGAAAAGCAACAGGATCTATTTCCGTACAAACAGTTGCATTTGCCGTTTGCTTTAAATAGCCTTTTAAATCTACAACGGAACATCCGCTTGTCAATTTCCCCGAAAGTTCTATATCAACAAAAACATCGGCGGTTTTAAATATTTCAGGCTTTAAAAGATAGGCAACAGCACAAGCATCGTACATACGCAATCCGGTAGCAAAGGTACCGCTTCTATATTTTTTAAACAGCGCGTGCACCATTTGTCCCGTTTTACCCATCGTAAGCAATTTTGCCGTATCTTCGGGCAAAATAGCGGACTGCCAGCCGACGTCCAAACCTGCCATAACAAGGGGAACTCCGGCATCAAATACCATTTTTGCCGCATGGGGATCGGTTGCAAAATTAAATTCAGCCATAACGCCTTTATTACCGCGCGTAAGAGACCCGCCCATCAATACAATGCGCGAAATATGCGTTTTAACTTCAGGATATAAAGCAAACAATAAAGCAACGTTCGTTAAAGGACCTATGGCAACAAGTGTTATTGTTTTTTCCGCCATAATGACTTCCCGCATTTTGTTTACCGCATGTTCTTTAACCAATAACGACATATCGGGTTCCGGAAAATCAAAGCCGTCCATACCGCTTTGCCCGTGTATACCGGCAGCGTCGACGAATTTTTGAATAAACGGTTTTTCCGCTCCTTTTGCCACTGGTACTTTTTTACCCCAAAACGTCAATAACCTTAAAGCATTTGCGGTAACTTTTTCCAAAGAAACGTTTCCGGCTACCGTCGTAATAAGTTTGACATCAACGGTTTCGTTAAATAAAGCGATTGCCAATGCAACGGCATCGTCTATTCCCGGATCGGTATCGATAATAATTTTTTCTTTTGCCATTCTATCCCCTTTTATCGCTGTATATATTGGACCATTCCGCTGCCGAAATCTTTGTTCGGTCGAACAATAAAACCGTATTTTTCGTAAAAAGCTTCTCTATCGGGTGTAGACATTAAACCGACATACGCACCTTGTGCACAAACCGATTTTATATAGTTCATAACATCATTCATAATCAAATCGCCTATTCCTTGCCCCTGATGAGCAGGATCTACAACTACATCTTTTATAAAAAAAGCAATTTTCGTATCACCTACAACCCGTGCCATACCGACTGCTTTTTTGTTTTCTTTTGCAACAACAGAATAATGCGTATTTTTTAAGGCTTGCGCCACATCTTCAGCTTGATAATAAACAAAACCTACTTTTTTGCGTAAAGATATAAAAATCGGCACCGTTAATCCGTTTTTTTCCAAAAATACCATAGTAAAGTTTAAAATCCCCCGTCTTGTTTACGAAAACGTTTTCGGAAAACACTTTCATAAACTTCGATAACAGAATACACCTTAAAATCCTATTTGTCAAATTTTTTAGTTTTTTTGTGTTTTACGTTCCTCGCTCATCAAAGCATATTTTTGCTCTGTAACTATTTACTTTAGGTTTTATTTTTTATATTATATACTATATAACATCACACGGAGGGATACTTTATGAGTATCGTGCAGGTTAAAAATTTGCGAAAAACCTATCCGCTCGGCAAAGTAACGGTCGAAGCGGTTAAAGGCATAAATTTTTCAATTGAACGAGGCGAATTCGTTTCCATTTCCGGACCGTCCGGTTCGGGTAAATCGACCACTTTAAATATGATAGGCCTTATTGACACGCCCACATCAGGCGAGCTTTTTATAAACGGCGAAAGCATTTACGGACAAAAGGATTTTTTTTCTTTGGCAAAAAACGCCGATAAAAAAGTTAAAATTCCGCGCAAACTGGATAAAAAAATGACCATGCTGCGCCACGAATATTTAGGATTTATTTTTCAATCGTTTAATCTTATTCCGGTATTAAACGTGTACGAAAACATAGAATTTCCGCTTTTATTCGGCAAAGCAAAAGAAACAAAAGAACAACGCAAAGAATGGATAAACTATTTAATCGAAAAAGTAGGGCTTCGCGAATGGACAAACCACAAATCAAATGAACTTTCAGGCGGTCAGCGCCAGAGGGTTGCCATTGCCCGCGCTTTGGTAACCAAACCGGCAATCGTTCTTGCAGACGAACCGACTGCAAACCTTGACTCCAAAACAGGAGATCAAATTTTGGAATTGATGAAAGAAGTAAACCGCGATCTTAAAACCACTTTTATTTTTTCTACCCACGATGCAAAAATCGTTAACTTAACCGATCACCGTATTAAAATTTTAGACGGCAGCGTTATAGAAGACATAAAAAATACATCCCGCTAAAGTATTCATTAAGGACACTACCATGATATTAAAAATGGCAATGAAACATCTTTTGGCAAACAAAGCCAAAACGATTATCATTATATCGCTGATCGGCATCGGCAGTTTTTTAGTTGTTGCCGGTTTAGGCGTTTTAAACTATGCTACACAGCAAACAAAAAACGTTTGCATAAATGATTTTTCAGGCGATGTGTTGATTACGGGCAAACCGGAAGATAAAAGCATACGGGTTACGCTCTTGGGTGCGGGTAAAACGGTTAACACGGGAGATCTCCCTGAAATGCCCTATGTTCCGCAATTCGAAAAAATAATACAAAAGGTACAAGAGCTGCCGCAAACGGCAGCCTTTACGCAAAGCGTAACTGCAGGATACGGTTTATTAAAACCGATAGACCTGCCCGATTCGTGGAAGGCAAAACCTGAAAACTCTTCCTTCAACGACGTTCCCTATTCTTCGATACTGGGTATACAGCCGTCTTCGTACAAAAAGATGTTCGATACCATACACGTACACGACGGAATTTTCCCCGATTCAGATGACGAAGAGTTTTTTCTTTTGGATGACGATACCAAAAGACGCTACGAAAAATACTATGAGCGCGAAATACACGTAGGAGATGAAATTATTGTAGCCGGTTTATACGGCAGAAAAATGCGCTTAAAAAAACTGAAAGTCTCCGGTTTTTTTACTTTCGCCCATCCGGATACTGCCATTCAAGGGATTTTGTACAGCGATGTAAACAGTGCCCGCATTATCGGCGGGGTAACGATGGGAGCGCAAACGGTTGCAGAAATTCCAAAATCGATCGATTTAAGCCTTTCGGACAAATCAGAAGATGAACTTTTTTCCGACGACAGTTTGAGTGTAATAGAAGAAATTGCTTCAACACCCGTCTCTCATACCGACATACACAACTTGTTGGGCAGTACCGAACTGCGTGACCGGCTCAACATGGCGGATACAAAAGCATGGCACCATATAGCGATAAAACTGCACGACAGCGCGCAAACGGCTCAAGTAATAAAAACCTTAAATTCGTGGTTTGAAAAAGAAAACATAAACGCTCAAGCGCTCCCTTGGGACGAAGCGATGGCGTCTTTTGCACTGCTTATAAAAATAACGCGTACGTTAATGATAAGCGTATTGGTTGTGCTGTCGGTAGTGGTTTTAATCGTCATTATGAATACGCTCGTTGTTTCCGTTATGGAACGCACGGCGGAAATCGGCACTATGCGGGCACTGGGTGCAAACCGCACTTTTGTAAAAAAAGTGTTTTATGCCGAATCTTTTTTGCTCTCGTGTACCGGAGCTTGTATAGGGATTGCACTTGCTTTACTTGCTGCATTTATATTCAATTCGCTCGGAATTCGTTTTAAAGGCGAAGTGCTTGCCGCTATGTTCGGCGGTTACAATGTAAAATCCATACCTTCGCTTAAAGCGGTTTTCGGTACACTGTGTGCGATGCTTGCTTCCGGGGTCGCAGCAAACTGGTATCCCATTAAGATTGCGCTTAAGATCAGCCCCTTACAGGCAATCAACAGTTAAAAGGCAAAGGCAGGTTGTATAATGAATATATTAAAAATCGCGTTTAGGAATTTAAATAGACAAAAACGGCGCAGTGTATTGTTGGTTATTGCCATCGTATTTGCTTTTTTTATCGTAACCTTTATAGACGGCATGTCGGCAGGCGCTATGAAAAGCATGGAATACCAGCTTGCCAAAGTTATCGGCGGTCACGTATACATACTCGGAGCCGAAAAACCGCAAGACAGAGACGAAGACGATTCGGCAAATATGCTTTTGCGTCCCGAGTCCATCGCTTTGGCTCAAAAAACCGTTAAAGAAGCCGGCATAGAAGTGCTGTATACGACAGCACGTACTACAATAGAAGGAAGTTTTATCTTTGAAGGCAAAACGCTACAAAGCCGCGTGTCCGGCTGCAAATTCGATGAAGAAAAAGAATTGCACGACAGTATTGCCTTTAAAGAAGGAAGCTGGGAAGGTATGAAAAAAGAAAACGCTTTGCTTATTCCCGAAAAAACGGCAAAAGCACTCGACCTTAAACTACACGACATCGTTATATTCGACGGAAAAACGCTGCAAGGGCAGCTTACGGCGGCAGAGTTTCAGGTTGAAGGTATTTCGGTAGATAGAGGGGCGTTCGACCAGCAAAACCTATACTCGAATTTCGACTTTGTAAACAAAATAGGCTTGGCTCCCGAAGGCAGCATTAACGCTTACGGGCTGTTTTTAAAAGACGGTTCAAAGCAAGAAGAAGCGGCAACGCTTTTGGAACAAACGCTCAAACAATATGCACCGGTTACCGACCGCACTCTTGCGGTACAAAACAACCCGACTTCTCCTTCGCAAGACATAATCGCCCAGCTTGAACGGGGTAAATGGGAAGGAACCCGCTACGCAGTTCTTTCATTTTACGATTTCGCCCCGCAAATGGTAACGATGGTGCGTACGGTAAAACTTATCAGTTTAGCGCTGCTTTTGGTATTGCTGTTAATTACCATGATAGGAATTTCAAACACGTTCCGCATGATTGTACACGAACGCAAAGGCGAAATCGGTACAATGCGCTCCTGCGGAGTAAAAAGATCGGGTATCCGGATGCTGTTTTTAGGCGAAGCCGGATTGTTATCCGTTATAGGAAGCATTGCCGGTTTGTTTTTTGCCGTTATTGTAATGCAGATTATCGCTTTTATTCCGGTATCAACCGAATCGGCTTTTAATCTTTTTACCACCAACGGTCATTTTTTGTGGATACTGTCGCCGCTGAACACAGCCGTAAAATTCTTGCTTACGGCGATATTGGCGGTATTGGCAGCAGTGCAGCCGGCTGCGAGCGCTGCAAATATGATACCGGCAGAAGCACTACGCACAACTAAATAGTGATAGGAGAACGGGTGAAGCGCGCAGCACAAACGGTGCCGCTTGCCTCACCGACGAGTTTGCTTTGCAAACTCGCAGAATACATGTGCGCTCAACGCGCACAACTAAAAAGTTTTATCGGAAGTTGATACTTCCTCAAAAACTTTTTATAGGAGACATTATGTTACAGAGCTTTAAGGCGCGAAGCGCCGCATTTTTTTTACTTTGTCTTTGTGCCGTTTCTTTTTTACCGGCACAAACGCCCGATACGGAGCAAATGTATTCAATCTTGGACAAATTTTTCGATTCGGTAAATTCAAAAAAAGATCTTACTTGTACCCTGTCTTTGATTACGGAAAAGCCGAATGAGCCGAAAGCGGCATATCAGTTTAAGCTGTTCCGGCGGGACAAAAAAGATCAAACTTGCTTGGTACAGCTTGCTCCCGAAGCCGAAAAGGGCACCGGATATTTACAGGAAAACGATAACTTATGGACATACGATCCGAGCTCGCATCAATTTACCCATTCGTCGTTAAAACGCAATTTGGGAAACAGCAATGCAAAAATTTCGGACGTAAATACAAAATCTGAGTTCAGACAATCGTACGAAATTATTTCCATTGAAGAAGCTTCTCTCGGCAAATTCGACGTATACGCGGTAACCGCAAAAACGCTGAAAGCAGATGCAGCTTATGCACAGGAAAAGTTTTTTATCAGAAAAGACATAAACTTAATTTTAAAAATCGAAAGTTACGGCTCAAGCGGAAGGCACATGCGCACAACACTATTTGCCAAATACACCAAAATCGACGACCGCAATTTGCCGGTACATCAAATTCACATCAATGAATTAAACAAGGGAGAAAAAACAACGCAAATATTTTCCGACTTTGATACAAGCGATGTTCCCGATGTCGTATTTACCAAAGCATATTTGGAGAAGATAAACTGATATGAAAAAACATATTGTACTTTTTACCTTGTTCTCTCTCGCCGTCTGCATTTTTGCCCAACAAACAACACAACAAACCGCACCGGAAACGGCAAACGGCGATTTGGAAAGCGAATTGTTCGGCGACGATTCGGATATTTTTTTAACGCAAGAACAAACCAAAAGCGAAAACATAAACAACAGTCTCAAATTGAAAGTCGATGAAGAATCGGCAGTAGCTTCTTTGGAAAACAAAACGCTGCGTATCGGCGGCTCAATCGCTTCGGAGCTTGTTTTAAAATCGATATGGAACGCCCCGTACGAAAAAAAAGACGACGGCAAAGAGTACTTTTTAACTCCGGACGCTTCGCTTAAACCCGTTTTGGATGCAAGTTTGTTTTTCGATGCACGCCCGTTCGATAATTTAAAACTGTACGGTAAAGTCAATTTCGGTTTTCCGTTTGAAAAACAGCTTTCCGGAACGGCAGTGGTTCCGCCACGGCTTGTGCCGTCTTTACCAAACGGCGCGGAACTTCCGCTGCAAGTAAACGGGTCTCCCAACTTTAAACTGTGGGAACTGTACACCGATTTTTCCGCACACGATATAGCTTTTTTCCGTTTCGGCAAACACACGGTTAAATGGGGCGCAGGCTATTTTTACAGTCCTGCAGATGTTATAAACATTAACCGCATAGACCCGCAAAAACCGACTGCCGAACGCGAAGGTCCGGTTTCGCTTAGGGCGCATTTTATTATTCCCAAAACCCAATACAATTTGTGGTTTTACCTTTTACCGGATACCAAAGATTTTAAACCGGAAAACACTGCAGCCGCACTTAAAGCGGAAGCCGTGTTCGGCAAATGGGAAGCCGGCTTGGGCACGTGGTATCAAAAGGAAAAAGCGCCGCGTCTTATTGCCACCTTATCGGGAAGCATTATCGGAAAAATCGGTGTTTTTGCAGAAGGCGTTTTTGCATGGGGAAGCGATTACACATACTACCGCAATGCAAATGCGCAAGACAGTTATACGCAAAAAAACCGCGCTTTTTTTCAAACCACGGCAGGCTGTTCGTATACAAACAGCGAAACGCACACATCGGTTGCCGCCCAATATTTTTATAACGGCTTCGGTTATGAGGATATATACAGCGCCCACACTATTACGGAACAAGCCATAGCAAACCGAATTGCAACGACGAAAGGAATGCCTATAAACCGCGACGTTCAAGATGCTGCCGGTAACATTGCACAAATGGGATATCCGGGACAGCACTACATAGCGCTAAACTTGAGCCAAAACAAAGTCGGAACGGAAAAATTTACGGCAAACCTTTTTCAGCAATTTGCAATAACTGAGCGCACAGGCCTTACCGCACTGAGCATAAATTGGAAAATATATAAATTTGCCTCCGTAAGCACCGGACCGAGCTTTACCTACCCCATCAGCTCCGACTCGCTTACCAAAGGAGCTATAGATTATTCGCTTTCTTTTAAACTGGGCGGCGGCAAGTTTTAATTTGTATGTTCGGTCAAGTTCGTCAAACGGCTTTTTTCCGTATTTTCTTTTCAGTTATCATTTTACTGATTACGGTAATAAGCTGTTTGACGTTCGGTTTTACCGCGGTTTTTGAAACCATACTCGAAGATTTTTTAGTAAAAACATATATTTCCAATTTGCACATCATAAAAGAAAATTATACGCGGCTGCAGTACACCTTTATTCCGGCAGCATTTAACGTATACGAAAACGAAGCGGTACAAGACTATTTATTTGCACGCAGGGGCGATCAAGAAGCAGCTTTGTATGCGCTCAAATTTATGGACAAAGCGGTTATTTTAAATCCGTACATTCATTCGTTTTATGCATATAATGCAGCATACGGCTATCTGTCCACCTTTGCAGGTTACGAGGGGGCAATTTGCACAAGCGATCCGCAGTTAAACGATTTTTTACTCAAAAAAGAAGTTCAGCCGGGGCAAATATATTTACGTACACTCAATAACGGCGGAAAACCAACCACCTTTTATACCCTTTTTTTGGGACGAAAAAATCCGGACACCGGCATACATTATGCTTTTATGGTAAATATTTGCGAATCTTGCATACGCGAAGAACTGAGTGCCGCATCAAAAATAGACTATGCGGATTTATGTATTATAAATGCGGAAAACGTTATCGTATCCGACAAGCTACCCCATAAAATAGGTTTAAATGCCGGTGAAGATCCTATGCTAAACGCCGTTATGCAGCAAACGGAAACAACGGGCGCCGTTACCGTTTCAGCTTCAAACGGTGAAAAATATTTTGCCGCTTGGGTCGATCAAAACGAAATAGGCTGGCGTTTTTTATATCTTATTCCACAACGCGTTATATTTAAAATTATTAACGGTGTACGTACCAAAGGCTTATTAATAGCTTTAGCCATATTAATCGGCGCATTATGTTTAGCGCTCATCGTCAGCATGCACATTGAAAAAAAAGTTACTGCAGAAAAAAAATTATTTGACTATTGTTTCGGCTGCGCCGAATACCCGTTTACCTCTTTTTTTAAAAATGAAGATATACATTTAGCAGTATGCCGTTTTGACCCGCAGGAAAAAGAAAAAGAATTTTTACAAAAAGCCGTTTTATGTATAAAACAAAATCAAAAATCATCGACTTTTTTTATCCAATTTGACGGCAACAAATGGATAGTTCTTGTGCAAGAAAATATCGGCTTTTTTAAAACAAAATTGTTCGATATACAGCATAAACTGCAAAGCGAATGCCGCGGTACGTTTACCGCCGTCTTTTTTGAAGCAAAAATACCCTTTAGCGATGTTCCTTCTCAAAGCGCAATTTTAATTTCAAAACTGCAAACTTTATATATGAAAACCGCAGGAACAATTGAAGCCGTAGATACACCCTTACCGGTACTCTTGCAAGAAAAAAAACAAAGCATTCGCGATGAATTCGATTTTTCAAATCTTGAAAGAGCGCTGCGCGAAAAAAAATCCGACGCTATGCAGTGTGAAATACAAAAACTTTCCGCTTTTTTAACACAAACAAATAATTTTCTTGTGTTCCGCACGTGTGTAATACAAATTGTGCTTATTGCAGCAAAAATATGGGATGAAACGCTCGATATACTGCTGCCGCAGGGTATAAACACTTGGAGAAATGAAGTTTTTGCCGTCGAACAGATTACCGGTTTAATTACAAAGCTGGAACAGTTAAGTCTTTGCATAACCCGAAGCCTTGAATTGGAACAAAACAGTCATAAAACAAAAATCGTACGACATATTAAAAATTATATTTTTGACAATATCCGCAACAAAAACCTTAACACAGCCCTTATTGCGGACTCTTTAGGATTTTCTTTAAATTACATACGGGAAATATTTAAAACGGTGGAAAAGCGTTCTATAAACGAATACATAGGCTTATACCGCATTGAGCTTGCAAAACAACTGCTCATCGAAACCGAAAAAAATATTTACCGTATTTGTGACGAAGTCGGTTTTTCCAATTACTCATACTTTTGTACTTATTTTAAGAAAATGGAATGTATCAGCCCGACGGATTTTCGTTTAAATATGCATATTTTAAAATAATCGGTGTTTTTCAAAATTGCTTTTTTACCAGTCCCGTGCTTAAATAAACTTACACAACCTAACAGGAGGACTGTATGAGTAAAAATCTAAAAACATATTTTATATGTATGTTTGCCGCGTGTGCCGTTTTAACATTTGCAAACGGTAAAGGAGAAAACGTTGCCGGCGACGGACCGGTGAAAATCAAATACTACACGTGGACCGATGCGGTACACAAACCTTTAGTTGACGCTTTTAACGCTTCGCAAAATGAAATTTTCGTTGAAGCCGAATATGTACCGAGTGCCGACTACGAAGTAAAAATAATGACGCTGCTTTCGGGCAAAGCGGAAATAGACGCCTATATGCAAAAACGCCAAGCCGATATGTTTCCCCATTGGGCAAACGGTTTTATAGAACCGCTCGACGCTTACTTTAAAAAAACGGGATTGTCAAAAGAAGCAGTCGAAACCTATCCGCAAGCGGTAACAGTAGACGGTAAAATAATTGCAGTTCCGTGGCGCGGTACGTCTGCTTTTACTTATTACAATAAAAAGGTTTTTGAAAGAGCTGGAGTTCCCACCCCCGATACCTACGTAAAAGAGGGAACATGGATGTGGGAAAAGTTTGCCGAAGTTTCCGAAAAACTGGCAAAATCGGGGGCAATAGGCTCCAGTATTTATTTTTGGGCTTCTTGCATATTTTACCGCAGCGCACAATACGAACAAGATATTATTACCCGTGACGGAAAAATTCAATTGGATAATTCCGTTTTGGATTATTTGAAAATGCGCAAAGATTTGGAAGCAAAAAAAGCGATGTGGCCGCTTATCGATATGAAAGTAACCAAAACGCATTATTCAAAGCAATTTTACGACGGCAATTTAGGCATGCTGTTAATCGGCGAATGGTTCCCCGGTCAAATGATTACCGGAAAAAACGATAAACTGCTTAAAAATTTTAATTGGGAAGATTACGGTATAACCCGCCTTCCCTGCAATGTAAGCACTTACCACACGTGGGGTATACCGACCTTTAACCATGTGGTTTCGTATTCAAAGAAAAAAGAAGCTGCCTTTAGATTTATTCAATGGATGAGCGGTCCTGAAGCAAGAAAAGTAGCGGCTTCTTACGGAGTTTTACCGGCTGTTGTTGATGACAATGTAAAATCGATTCTTGCAAAAAACATACCTGATGCTCAATCGCTGAAATACTTTTTAGAACCGCGCATTATATATCCTTCCAATTTCAGTAAATACGGAAGCCGCGCCGAAATGTTGCTTGACTCCATTCAAGAAGAATATCTTTTGGGAAAAATACCCGATAGCGAACTGAACGCAAAAATCAAAAAGGGTTTGGAAGAAATCATTAAAACAACGGACTAACAAAGGTAAAATCCGGCAGCGCAAATAATTAAAATACTTCCGGTGCTGCCGGATTGCCGCGAACAGTTTAAAAATTGCCAAAAGGATATAAAAGCATGAAGCATACACACATACAAAAAATAAAACTGATTGCACCGTTTTTACTTCCCGGCTTTATCGCTTTTTGTATCTTTACGGTCATTCCCATTGTATTGGCAATAGGTTTAGCGTTTACCAATTATTCGGGCGGTATTGCATGGAAGTTTGTCGGATTGCGTAATTTTATTACTGCTTTTAAAAGCGAAGCTTTTTTTAAAGGGCTTGCTGTTACGGCACGGTATATGATATACACCGTCGTTTTTCAAATTATTATAGGGCTTGGCTGCGCTCTTATGCTATACCGCCCGTTTAGAGGGTTTACCGTTTTTCGAAGCATATTGTATATTCCGAATATTTTGTCTTCCGTTGCCGTAGGTTTGGCGTTTATGCTTATCTTTGAACCGACAAGCGGTATTGCCAATTCACTGCTTGTGTCCGTCGGAATGATGCCGTCAAAGTTTCTTGCGGGTGAGTCAACGGCTTTACCGGTTATTATCGGCGTAACCGTATGGCAAAATTTCGGCTGGTATATGATATTGTTTATCGGCGGCTTGCAAGGGATAAACCCTTTTTTGTATGAAGCCGCACGTATAGACGGCGCCGGTTCGATCAAACAATTTTTTTCAATAACGCTGCCCGGTTTATCTCCGGTTTTGTTTTATGCCGTCACAATTGCGGTTATACGCGGCTTTCAAGTATTCGACTACATTTTTATTATGACCGGCGGACAATTCGGCGGCGGACCTGCAGGTTCAACATCGGTGTTGGCTTTTGACATCTACAAAAACGCATTTGTAAACTACCGCTTCGGCTATGCGTCTGCAGAAGCGGTAATTTTGATGATTATAATCGTTGCAATCACAGTCATTCAACAGCACGGTCAAAAAAAGTGGGTATCTTATGATATCATATAAAATTTCAAAACGTATATACGCCGTAGCAATATATTGTTTTTTACTTGTAGGGGTTTTTATGGTTTTAGCCCCCTTGGCGGTTGTTGTTTCTTCATCTTTAAAAAACGAAAGCGAAATTTTCGATTTTCCGTTCAAATTGTTTCCGGCAAACCCCATCTTAAACAATTTTTTACAACTGCGTTCATCTTTTCCTTTATACATATGGAATTCAATAAAACTGACAAGCATTATCGTTGTGCTCCAACTTATTACCGCTTCGACGGGAGCTTATGCATTTACCAAGCTTAAATGGAAAGGGCGGGACTTTGTTTTTATGACGTATTTGCTTTCGATGATGATTCCCTCGCAAGCTATAGTCATTCCTCAATTTTTAACGATACGCATATTTAATTTGTACGACACCCACCTTTCGCTGATATTGCTAAGTGCATTTACCGCGCTCGGTACTTTTTTAATGCGTCAGTTTTTTTTAACAATTCCCGATACGTACATCGAAGCTGCCCGAATAGACGGGGCAAAAGAAGCTCATATATTTTTTAAGGTAATGCTGCCTATGTCAAAGCCGGTTTTGGCGACGCAAACGATATTTTCATTTAGATTTTTTTGGAATGATTTTTTTACTCCGCTTATTTACATAACGTCCCCGAAACTAAAAACCTTACCCTTAGGTATGACCGACTTTGTGCGTGAACAATATGTGTACTGGGGACCGCAAATGGCAGCAGCATTTATTTCAATTATTCCCGTTTTAATTATTTTTTTGATGGGGCAAAAATATTTTATTCAGGGAATCACTTCTTCAGGATTAAAGGGATAAAGAAGTTTTACCGCACTCATCAACATTTTAGACGACAGCAGCGATATGCATTACAGTAAAAGTATGCTATGGTATATGCAAAACTATGGCAACAAAATATTCTAAACATTTTTTAATGACGGCGGACGAAGTAAAAAACTATTGCGTAAAAAAAATCCGCTACTTTAAAAATTCCGCTAACCTCAACTGTACGGAAATAGGCGACGGCAATATCAATTATGTTTTTAGAGTTGTCGACACAAAAACGGGGCGCTCTCTTGTTGTAAAACAAGCGGACAAACTTTTGCGCGCTTCCGGAAGACCTTTGAATACCCTGCGCAGCAAAATAGAAGCGGCAGCATTAGCCGCACAGGGAAAACTTGCACCGGGTATGGTTCCCGCAGTGTATTGTTACGACGAAACGATGTGTGCACTCAGCATGGAAGACATTTGTACGTATGAAAACCTGCGTACTTTTATGCTTGCAGGAAAAACGAGCGATCACTTTGCCGACAGCATTTCTTCTTTTTTAGCCGAGACGCTGCTTGCAACAACCGATTTAGTTTTAGATCGCGCACAAAAAAAGGAACGGGTAAAAACCTTTACCAATATAGAATTGTGCGATATCAGCGAAGATTTGGTATTTACCGAACCGTACTATAACTACAAAAAAAGAAATATTATTACAAAAGGCAACGAACAATTCGTAGAAAAACATTTGTACTGCAACGAAGCTTTAAAAGCGCAAGTCGGTATATTGCGTAATTCGTTTATGAACAATGCGCAAGCGTTAATTCACGGCGATTTGCATTCCGGTTCGATTTTTATTAACGAAACCGGAATTAAAGTAATAGATCCCGAATTTGCTTTTTACGGTCCCATGGGTTACGATGTCGGAAACGTTATCGGAAACCTAGTGTTTGCTTTGGCACATAAATTTTTTACCCGGCCGTACCATACCGAATTCATTGCATGGGCTGAAAAAGCAATCGAAAAAACGGGAGATTTAACCGCGTCAAAGCTATCGCAAAAATACGACGAACTTGTACAGTTTCCGCTGTACAACACGGAATTTAAAAAATACTACCTTGCAAACATACAAGCTGATACGTTCGGCTTTGCGGGAACGGAAATTATCCGGCGCACGGTAGGAGACACAAAGGTCGCCGAAATCAATTCGGTAACGGATAAAACGATGCGGCTTCACATGGAACGTGCACTGATTGCAACCGGAGAAAAATTGATTATGGAGCGCACGCGTATCCGTTCTGCCCGTCAAATCGTCGAGTTTTTTAACAGCAGTTTAAAAAATTGCAGAGCCGAATTGATACCGACAAAAACAAAAAGGACGTAAAAGAAAATGAGCGCATACACACCTACTCAAAGATACGATACGGATTTGGCTTTTTTGCTGCGCTACGAAAATATCGCGTGGTATGAAAACGGCGTAATGCGGATCTTGGACCGCAGGGTATACCCGATAAAAACCGAATTCGTAACCTGCACCGATTACCGCGAAACGGTACAAGCCATTAAAGATATGGTAACGCAAAGCGAAGGTCCTTACCTTGCTGCGGCAATGGGTATGGCTTTGGCATGCTTTCAAGCGCTGCAAAAAAAAAGCAGCGATATTATACCCTATATGGAAAAAGCGGCATACGAACTGTCGCATGCGCGCCCTACGACAGTTGAACAAATGAAAACAATCGTAAGCGGCTCTTTGCAAACAATAAAACAAAACATACAAAGCGGCGTTCTATCGCGCAATGTAATAGAAGCGGCTTTTGAATATGCATTCAACTACGTAAACAATAATTATAAAAAATACACGCTCATCGGCGAGCATACTGCCGCTTTGATTGCCCCAAACAGCACGGTAATGACCCAATGTTTCGGCGGTACGATTGTCGGCACTATGTTGCGTTCATGCAAACAAAGCGGTAAAAATATTAGCATTATTTGCGCGGAAACGCGGCCGTATTTTCAAGGCTCCCGTTTAACGGCAAGTGTTGCTTGCGACATGGGCTTTCCCGTTACGGTAATTTCTGACAATATGTGCGCATTCACTATGAAAACCAAAAAAGTCGACATGTTTACTTCGGCTTCCGATGTAATCACTCTTGACGGTCATATTATAAACAAAGTCGGCACGTTCCAAATGGCTTTAGCCGCGCACTACTATAAAATCCCCTATTACGTTACCGGAACTCCCGATTGCGCACACCCGGACACATCGCGCATAAAAATAGAAGAGCGCGACGGAGAAGCAGTATTAAAAGCGCTGGACACAAAGGTGACCATGGACGGCGTTGCAGGCTATTACCCCGCATTCGACATTACCCCGCCGGAATTGTGCACCGGCATTGTTACGGATTTGGGCGTGTATGCTCCCCGCGCATTACAAGATTATCTAAAAGCGGCTCACCAAATCGTATAAACGGTAGCCGCCGCTTAAATTGTACACGGTAAAACCGTGCTGTACCAATATGCGCGACGCGATATAGCCGCGAAGCCCTATTTGGCACATAAGGTATACGGGCTTTGTTTTATCCAATTCGCCGAGGCGCTTTCTTATATCATCGAGCGGAAAATTGAGCCACCCTTCAACATGAGAGCGTTCGTATTCTGCAGGAGAGCGCACATCAAGCAGGGTAAGCGTATCGTCTGCAATAAGCGCTTTTACATCGTGCCAGTGAAAAATATTCATTCTGCCCGACCGTATGTTTTCGATAACAAAGCCGGCTATGTTAACCGGATCTTTTGCGGAATTGTACGGCGGTGCATAGCTTAATTCCAGCTGTGCCAAATCGGCAGCTTTCATCCGCGCACGGATTGCCGTAGCAAACACATCGAGCCGTTTGTCAACGCCTTCGCGTCCGACTATTTGGGCGCCTAAAATGCTGCCGGTTTGAGGATCATACAGGGTTTTAATTGACATGCTCTGCGCACCCGGATAATAGCTTGCATGGTTTGAAGAATAAGTAAATGATTTTTCGTATGCAATACCTAAGCGTTTTGCCGTTTTTTCGTTTATGCCGGTTGCACCGACGGTTAAATCGAAGGCTTTTATAATAGAAGACCCTTGCGTTCCGCAATACGATGAAGGCACGCCGCATATAACATCGGCAACGATACGGGCTTGTTTGTTTGCAGGACCTGCAAGAGGCACATAGCCGTCTTGCTCACTTACAAAATCTTTTATTTGTACGGCGTCTCCAAGCGCATAAATCGAAGGGTCGGAAGTACGCATGTGTTCATCCACAACGATAGCGCCTTTCGGACTTAGTTTTAAACCGGCTGCATGCGCAAGAGCGCTTTCCGGGTTCACGCCGATAGCTAAAATCATCATATCGGCTTTTACGTTGCCGCTTGTAAGCTGTATATCCAAAGCGCTTCCCGTATCCGAAACGGAAGAAAGCGCGCTGTTTAATTGTAAACGCACGCCTTTTTCCTGCAGATGAGCGTGCACTTCGCAAGCGATATCGTAGTCGACCGGGGCGATAACTTGATCCGCCATTTCGATAAGGGTTACCTCAACTCCGGCTCGTTTTAAATTTTCAGCCATTTCTATTCCGATAAAACCGCCGCCGACTATTGCCGCACTGCGCGCGTGTTTTTTTTCGATAAATTCTTTTATAGCAAAGGTATCGGGAATGCTGCGCAGGGTAAACACGCGCTCCGACTGTATACCTTCAATAGGCGGGCGCACAGGTTCGGCACCGGGAGAAAGCACAAGGCTGTCGTAGCTTTCTTCGTATACGCGATTGTTTTGCGTGTCGTGCACGCTTACCGTTTTTGTATCCGGATGTATAGCGGTTACGTTCGAATGTATACGCACATCCACGTTAAAGCGCGCGGTAAAACTTTGCACCGTTTGCACTGTCAGTGCGTTTTTATCCGTAATTTCGCCGCCGATATAATAAGGTAAAGCGCAGTTTGCAAAGGAAATATAGCTGCCGCGCTCAAACAGTATAATACGCGCGTTTTCATCCAAGCGGCGCAAACGCGCTGCAGTTCCCGCACCCCCTGCAACTCCGCCGACAATCAGTATTTTTTTTCCTGTAGTCATAAAAGCATCCTCCGTCATACACTCCGTAATCAGCTCGTTTGTAATGCTAACACAAAATATTCAAAAAGATAAGTAACCTAGTTACAAACAATTTGCATTTTTTTTACTCATCGCGTATAATGGAACATCACATTTTACAGAAGGTAAGGATATGGTTATTTTAACGCTCAATTGCGGCAGTTCGTCCGCAAAATATCAAGTATACGATTGGGATGCCAAAGACGTATTAGCGTCCGGCGTTGTGGAACGGGTAACGCAAAGCGGCTCGGGCATTACACACAATGCAAAAGGCAAAGACGAATACGTAAAATTACAGGATTGTCCCACGCACAAAGAAGCCGTTAAATTGATTATCGATACCATAACGGATAAAAACGTCGGCGTTATTTCCGACATGAGCGTGATAAAAGCGGTCGGTCACCGTATGCTGCATGGCGGAGAAAAATTTACCAAATCGGTAATCGTTACACCGGAAGTGTTGGACACGTTCCGATCGGTGCAGGATTTAGGTCCCTTGCATAACCCCGCAAATATTATGGGTATTGAAGCTGCACAAAAGGTACTGCCCGATGTTCCGCACTGCGCTGTTATCGATACAGCGTGGCACCAAACCATGCCGCCGTCTTCTTTTATGTATGCCATCCCCTACGAATGGTACGAAAAATATGATGCGCGTCGCTACGGTTTTCACGGAACGTCATTTTTGTACACGGCAAAACGCGCGAGTGTGCTTTTGGGTAAAAAACCGGAAGACACCAATGTTATCATTGCACACATTGGAAACGGCGCTTCCATGTGTGCGGTAAAAAACGGCAAATGCTTTGACACATCCATGGGTATAACGCCGCTTGAAGGTTTGGTTATGGGAACGCGCTGCGGCGATATGGATTGCGCCCTGCCCTTGTATATTATGCGCAAAACCGGCATGAGCGCAGCCGAAATGGATACCGCTTTAAACAAAAAAAGCGGACTGTTGGGCATTACCGGAAAATACGTTGACCGCAGAGACGTTACCAAGGCTATGCGTGAAGGCGACAA
Source organism: Treponema lecithinolyticum ATCC 700332 (assembly GCA_000468055.1). Lineage (GTDB taxonomy): Bacteria > Spirochaetota > Spirochaetia > Treponematales > Treponemataceae > Treponema_C > Treponema_C lecithinolyticum. The sequence continues at coordinate 371,170 of KI260569.1, forward strand.
ACGTTCAGCCCTCGCGCTGGACATGGAATGCTACCGCTTAAAAAAATATTTCGGTGCATACACGGCGGCAATAGGTCCGATAGACGCAATTGTATTTACCGCAGGGGTCGGCGAATTTGCTCCTCATATCAGAGCGCGCGCGGTTGAGGGTCTTGAATTCTTAGGCATAAAGATGGACGCTTCAAAAAACGAATTGGCGTGCACGCGCAACACCGAAAGCATTATCAGCTGTGACGATTCGCCGGTTAAAATATTCGTTATTCCGACCGATGAAGAATTGGTTATGACCGAAGATGCATACGCACTGATGAAAGGTACGTACGACGTTCACACAAACTTTACGTATACGTTCCAAAACAAAGACTATGTAAACAAAGCGCGCGAAGAAGGCTTAAAAAAAGATTTGGAAAAAAAGCCGGAGCTTAAGCGTATTATCGCACTGCCGCGCTGACGTTTTACCGGCACAGGCACACAAAGCTTGCCGCGTTAAAACAGCATAGCTTTTTGTACCGAAACGGCTTCTTTTTCGCCGCACAAAAGCCGTATAAGCTCAAAGCCTAAAGCCGAAGCGCCGGCAGGACCGCATGCGGTTAAAAGATTTCCGTCTAAAACCGCACGTTCTGCCCGGTATGCTTCGGGCTTTGCATGGGGCGCATAGGGCAAAAGTTTTTCCATCCCCGGATAACAAGTAAAACTTTTGCCGTCGAGCAATCCCAGCGGCGCCAAAACAAGTGCCGGTGCGGCGCAAATTGCGGCAATAATTTTGCCGTTTGTGTTCATCTGTTCCAAAACAAAGCGCACTTGTTCGCTTTTTGCCAAATTCGTACTGCCGCCCATTCCTCCGGGACAAAACACCGCATCGTTTAAAGTTCCGTTTTTTATTTCATCGCATATTTGAAACACATCGGTATCAGCGGCAACCGCAATCGAATGAGCGCCGTTTACCATTTGCGCTCCCTTTTGTACTGCAGCCAAACGCACGCCGATATTTGCACGGCGGAGCATATCCACGGGCAAAACAGCTTCCGTTTCTTCAAATCCTTCGGCAAGTAACACAATACAGTTTTTCATTTTTTTCTCCTGCACTGACAAATGTATACCCATTTTCAGGTTTTGCCGCACAATCGTACACTTCTTTCCCCAGTTTATACGGTAAACATAAGTGCAATGAGCACTGGAAAAGTCAATAAAAGTGCAGCCCCCAAACACAGTACAAAAGCTGTTCCTAAAAAGGCAAAAACCTTGGTCTTTGAATTACTTGTTTCCATAGTAATCCCCTTAAAAATATTTTTTTATTTAGGGAAGGGAAGACACTTTTACGACTAAAAGTTTCTTCCCTTCCCTAAAACCTAACCCATCTTCCAAATAACGCTTAAGGGCTCTGCCCTTAAGAATCCCGCTAAAAAGCATACATCCGTGTATGCTTTTTAGTTACGCATTTTTACCTTGCGACAAAAATGACACAGGACGTACCCTTTTGCGGGCATCCTACCCGCCCTTTCCCTTACTCCGGCATGACGTCGAAAAAAACGAGAGCTTCGGCAACGGCACAGAGCGTCGAATACGAGTTGTTTATGCTCAAGGTAAATAAAGCCGTGTAACGGCAAGGAGCTGCGCGCGAGGCGTTTTACGCGTTCCGCTCGGGTTATTGTACCGTAAAAGCGTAACCACGCCGTATGCGGGCAGAGACCTTGCCGTACCCCTGTTTATTTACCAATAAAAGTATTCACCCTGCCGTATGCCGATTACCTATATTATAATTGTAGCACGTTATCTTTCAAAAAACAGGTTATACGGAAAAAAAAGAACCAAAGTTACTAAAAAAGAACTTTGGTTACCTGTTCAAAAGGGTACGTCCTGTGTCATTTTGAGCTTTAAGTTTTGTCTTGCGTAAAACAACCGGGCAAATCGGAAAACTCTATCCTCAAACCGCTGTCTTCAGCAAGCAACACAATACAATTTTTCATTTTTTTCTCCTGTACTTGTAATAATACTCCTTTTGGGATAAAATAAATAGTATGAAGCAAGTGTTGCTTATAGATGCGCCGGCACTATTCCGAGACTTTTTAACAGAAAAACTGGTTTCGGAAAAAATCAACGTAGAAATTACCGATGGCTGGCGCAACGCTTTTGCAAAAACGGTTTCGAGTTTACCCGACCTTATAGTGATCGACGCTCCCGACTGTTTTGACGATTTAATCGATTTTTTAAACAAAAAGCGGGCGGATCCGAATGCTACGGGAATTCCCGTTATATTAACCGGTCCGGTGCTTTCGCAAGATGTTATTGCAAAACTGCCCTCGTATAACGTTATCAAATATTTTAACAAACCGGTAAAATTCGACATTTTTTTTGAATCCATAGGGCGAGTTTTACGCACGCCGCTTTCAATCGATGTTACGCCGTGTATTTTGGAAACACACTTAAATAACAATATTATCTTCATAGAAATAGCCCAAGGGTTAAACAGAGAAAAGCTGGCGCTTTTAAAATACAAAATCAACGAATTGATCGATGCAAACAAATTAACTTCGCCGCGTATCGTTCTTATGCTCAGCGATTTAACGCTTACTTTTATAGACAGCGTTAACTTGGAATTGCTTTTAAACAATATCATTTCGGATACCAGAATTCAGCACAAACACATAAAAATATTGTCGATGGACCCCTTTGTACAAGCTTTTGTAGACGGTCATGCCGAATTTGCGGAAATTGAAGTTGTAGAAAACCTTTCCAGCGTATTAAATACTTTGGTTACGGAAAACAACACGCAAAACCTTACCGAAGTTATAAGCGATAAAATCTTAAACGCAACATCCGATGCAGGCGAAACTGATGTGGAAATGCGCTTTTATTCGGAAAAGGGGATGCTGGGTGATGAAACCCCGCAAGCAAGCAATGAACAAAAACAAATACAAGTTGCCGTAGTGGACGACGATTTGGTTACCCTAAAGCTGTTGGAACAAGCATTTGCGTCCATTCAAGCACAAACGGAAACTTTCGATTCGGCTTCGCTTTTTCTTGAAGAAACAAACAAAAAAGTATACGACTTGGTTATTTTAGATATATTTATGCCCGGTATATCAGGCTTTGATACGTTAACCAATTTGCAAAAGCGAGGGTATCCGAGTCCGGTTATTGTGTATTCTTCGGCAGCGGAAAAAAAAGTCGTTGTTCAAGCGCTTGCGCTGGGAGCAAAAGGGTATTTGGTAAAACCGCTTAAGTCGGAAGCCATCATTCAAAAAGCCATAGAAGTGCTTCATTCAAAAGTGTAGCTTATGCAAAACGACTTGCTTATTACCGGACAATTTCTTGCCAACACCATCCACGAAATCCGTACTCCGATACAAACGATTATCGGTATGCTTGAATTATTGGAACAAACGAATTTGGACAAAGAACAAAGTGAATATTTGCGGCAAATGCAATTCAGCGCAGATGTTTTGCTTTCTCTTGCCAACGATATTTTGGATTTTTCTAAAATTCAATCGGGTAAATTTAAAATTGAAAAAATCCCGATGAACGTTATCAACGTAGCCGAACAAACGGTCGATTTGATTTGTATAGAAGCCCACCTTCGCGGTTTGGAAATCGTTACCGACATCGATTACGGTATAGAACCGATAATAAAAAGCGATCCCACGCGCATTCAGCAAATACTGTTGAATTTGTTAAAAAATGCGGTAAAATTTACACATAGCGGTTATGTGCGCATACGGCTTTCAAAATGCAAAGACGGAGAGCGCTTGTTGTTTGCGGTACAAGATTCGGGAATAGGCGTTCCTGCAGAAAAACAAAAAAAACTGTTTAGAGACTTTTACCAAGTAAATGCTTCCACTACACGCCAATACGGCGGCACGGGCTTGGGACTTTCCATTTGCAAAGGCTTGGTCGACGCTATGGGCGGCAAAATCGGTATGAAAACCAACCCCAAAGGCGGCTCGGTTTTTTGGTTTACGATTCCGTTTGAAAACGTTAAAAATGAAGAAAACAAAAAAGCGGCGCCTCTTATCCCCGAAGACACATCCATTTTGCTTGTAGACGACAGTCCGCTTTCTTTGCGCAGTTTATACGACAAATTGCATATTTTAACCGATTGCCGTATAGACGCGGTAAGCTCGGGCGCCCAAGCGCTGCAACAAATGAAAAAAGCCGCCCAAAAAGGAAATCCGTATACCATCGCTTTTATCGACATGCTTATGCCGAAGATGGACGGATGGCGTTTGGCAGCTCAAATAAACAACGATAAAGACATCAACGGCACAAAGCTGTACTTAATGGTACCCGAAGGGCAAATGGGCGGCGAAGCTAAAATGAAAATGCTCGATTGGTTTAACGGGTATTTATATAAACCGATTAAATTCAGAATTCTTAAAGAAATACTGGTGCAGCATTTCGACACGCCGCTGGACTTGGAAGTAATAGAAACGGACGAACCGGAAGCACAGGAGCAAGTGTTTTGTGCAGCCGGCTTAACGATTTTAGCCGTAGAAGACCATCCGGTAAATCAAAAGCTTATACAAACTTTTTTAACACAATTCGGTGCGCAGGTATTAACCGCCGATAACGGAGAACAGGCAGTACAGTGCATTCAAGAACATCCTGCAACCGATTTGATCTTTATGGACATACAAATGCCCGTTAAAAACGGTATGGAAGCGACGGCACAACTGCGTTCTTTGGGTTATACCGGAGTTATTATAGCGTGTACGGCAAATACCGATGCATCGGATTTTAATTTGTATTTAAATAACGGTATGGACGATATTTTAACCAAACCGTTTAAACGCAAAAATATTCAAGATATGCTGAAAAAGTGGGAAAAACGCTTGCGAAGCGAACGGACGGCGCAAGACAATCGGGACGCGGTTACGCAAACCGTGCAAGATAAAATGCATGACGCAGCGACAGCGGACTTTTGGAACCGCGATGATTTTAACGATACGGTCGGAAACGACCGCGACCTTGCACATCAGCTGATACGGCAGTACTGCGAGCAAACCCTTTCGCTTATACAAAAAGCTCACACAAGCATACAAAACAAGGATTTTCCGGAACTCGTGCACGCATCTCACACGCTTAAAGGAAGTTCGGCGGCACTGTCGCTTAACGAAGCTGCACAAACGGCAAAACGTATGGAAGAAGCGGCAAAACAAAACGACGGCAAAAAAGCGGCGGAAGAACTGCACTTGTTTGAAGCTTTATTTGAACGATTTAAAACAGAGTGCGAGCGTTAAATACGGCTTCCGAAAAAGGAGAGATACCGTGTACCGCATAACAAACTACCATACCCACTGTACATTTTGCGACGGAAAAAATACGGTTGAAGAAAATATCAACAAAGCAAAAGCCCTGGGACTTTCGGCTTTGGGTTTTTCTTCGCACATGGCATTACCCTTTGCTTTGGATTGCCACGTTGCAATGCAAAACGCCGCATCTTACTTTGATACGATACGGGTGCTTAAAGAAAAAGAGAGCGCAACAATTGAAATCCTTGCCGGTGTGGAAGCCGAATACATAAGCGGCATAACTTCTCCGGATAAAGCTTTATACAAACAATTTAAACCGGATTATATTATCGGCGCGGTACACTACATTGTTTGCGACGTACAAAAAAAGCACCCTCTTCCCTATCTTTTTTCCGTAGACGCAAAAACCGAAGCCGTACAGCAAGGTCTGGACCGTCTTTTTCACGGTGACGGGAAAAAAGCGGTACAAACTTATTTTGCTTTGCAGCGCGATATGATACAAAACTGCGATTTTAACATCATTGCCCACCCCGACGTGATACGCAAACGAAACGGCGTATTACATTTTTTTTGACGAAACGGACGGATGGTACCGGAGAGAACTAAAAGCAACCGCACGGGTAATTGCACAAAGCGGAAAAGTTACCGAAATAAATACCGGCGGCATGACACGGGCAGGTATGACAAATCCCTATCCGTCCGCCGATTTTTTGCAACTTTTGCGTGCCTACGATGCGCCTGTTATGCTCAACTTCGACAGTCACCAAGCACAGCATTTGTGCGCTCACTTTGAAGACGGTTTGAGCGCGGCTCTGGCAGCAGGCTACCGTGAATTGTGGTATTTAAGCGGCGGTACGTGGCACAGCCAAAAAATTCCGGCATAGCCATAGGTAAGCCGCAGATAACCGCACGTAGCCCGAACCGGAGCGCGTATACGTGAGCCTCTCAGCGGTTGCGCTTTTCGTCCGCGCTTTTACAGTCCACGCACAAAAGCGCATAAGGAATAGCTTTTAAGCGTTCTTTGGGAATGCGTTTACCGCACTTCATGCACAAACCGTATTTTCCCTGCTCTATGCGCGTTAAAGCCGAATCTATCAGTTTTAAACGGTTTACATCGCGCGCGCCGGCGGCATCGAGCATTTTGCGGTCGATATCGTCTGAAGCTATATCTACAACATCTTTTGCTTCCATGCTTTCCACAATTTGACGGAAGTCATTGTTATTTGTCATCAGTTGACCGATAATTTCCGATTTTAAATTTAAAAGACTTTGTTTCATTTTTTCAGCAAATTCTTTTTCCATTTCCAAAACTCCCATAGTTGACAACATATAGATTTACTCATAAAATTATACGTATGAATCGGCAAAAAAGCAAATATTTTTTTGCTTTTTTTGCCGATTTCAGCTAAAAAAAACCGTTATACGGTATTTTGGGGGAATTGTGGCAAAAGAAGAAGCTATTGAAGTTGAAGGCATTGTAAAAGAAGCTCTGCCGAACACTATGTTTCGGGTTGAATTACAAAACAATCACGTTATCCTTGCGCATTTATCGGGAAAAATGCGCAAACACTACATCCGTATCGTTCCCGGCGATAACGTAAAAGTCGCACTGTCGCCCTATGATTTAAATCGAGGAAGAATTATTTTTAGAGAAAGATAATCCGTTTATTTTATTTTCGGTGAAAGCAAAATACGTATTGAACGAAGCGCGCCGGTAAAACCGTTTACTACGGCAGCTAAGCATAAAATAGGGCCGAACGGCAGCAGTATCCACGAATAGCGTAAAAATATAAGACCTGCCGCAAAGGTAAGAGCCGAACGTATAAAGCGCACTAAAGCGTCGCGTTTTGTTTCGCTTTGTTCGCTTTGCTGTTCGTAGGTGTAGCTTGTGCGGTAAAAGCTGTTTGAGCCGTGCGCCCTTTCGGCGTTCATCGCCTGTTCATACCATGTCCAAAAGTCGGCACCGAAAGGATCTTGCGCATAGGCTTGATCGGTTTGTCCGTATTGCCTTGTGTACGAAGCGGCGCGGGCATATTCGTCGGTTGAACCGTAATGGTCGTATTCTGCGCGTTTTGTTTCATCGCCAAGCACGGAATATGCAGCGCTGATTTTTTTGAATTTATCTTCGGCAACGCTATCGCCCGCATTGCGGTCGGGATGGTATTTAAACGCCGCTTCACGGTAAGCTTTTTTTATTTCATCGGCAGAAGCGCTGCTCGGCACTCCCAGTATTTTATACAAATCGTCCATACGTATCTATACAATAATTCAAACGGGTGAATGTTACAAGAGTGTTATTTTTCTTTTCCGACATATACGCATTCTTCTTTTAAAATCCAGCCTATGCGCCGCTGGGAATCCGAAACGAGGTACCATGCGCCGCCGCTTCGCATAACGCGCAAACGCACCCCCGCCGTTAAATTCATCACCGCACTCGCCGTGTTTTCGGGAATGGTACGCAGCATGCCGCCCGAACTTACAACAACACGTTCGTTTATTTTTACCAAAGAACTTACAGCATACACAAAAGCCGACATAAACAAAACGGCGGCAAAAGCGGCACGTACCGTTTTTTTATAAAATAAAATCAAAAAAACAAGCGTACATGCACAAAGCGCAAAGGGTAAAATTATGCACAGCCACAAAGAAATTTCATCCGGATTTTTTAAACCGGCGCTTTGTTCAAGCCCTTTGCGCTCGTTTTTATACCGCCAAAACAAAGGCGAGCGGCGCTCGGCATACCTTAGCTGGGCTAAATGTGCGGCAAAATCCGTATTTGCAATCACGGTCGGCTCTTTTTGCATATCGGTATCTCTGCCGTCTTTTTTACCGTCGTTTTTTTCTGATTTGGTGTGTGCGTTTTTGTTTTCCGAACGCGCCGGATTTTGCAATACTTGAAGCGTTCGCAGATGAGGTTTAACCGTGTACAGTTTTCCGTCGTAACCGTAAGCTTGAATTTCAACTTCAGGCAAATCAAGCTTACCCTTTTTAAGCGGCGTAACCGATAAAAAAGCAACCGTTTCGGTTTTGGAAGATATACGCTCTGTTTTTAACGGAAGTTGCGGCGAATCTTCTCCTTTTTCGACCAGCGCGTCTTCACTTAAAGTCCAATGTACGCTTTGCACTTGGTCAAAATAGCGCCCCGCAATACCGACCGAAATCCGCTGTGCTTCGTACGCTTGCTTTTGGGGTACTATAAAAAAGAAATCCGGTTTTAATAAACGTATATTTTCCCTTACGCCGACTTCGGGAAAGGGAATATCGTAATATATTCCGCGTATAAGGATTTTTACCGGTTCAAGCGCATAAAAGCCCGAACGCTCAAAACGCAACGTATAAATAATTTGAGTACCGTTAAAATCAAGTGCATCCGTTTTTTCTGCAGACGATAATACAACCCCGTAAGGAAAAACAGTATAGGGCAATTCCGTTTCAACGGGCTGCACATCGGGTATACGTAAAATAAAACTGCAATCGTTTTGTGCAAAAAAACCGTTTTGCTCGTCGAGCGCTTCAAAACGTAAATCGGCAAATTGCGTTAACTCATTGGCCGATAGGGCAAAAAAACCGCAGCATAAAAAAAAGCATGTGCAAATTAAAAAATTTAATAATCGGCTGAAGAGCCGTCTTGGGTATTCGGAATATAAGTATTTTTCCATCTTTGTTTGTCGTTCTCCCTGATAAGCGAAAATACGGCTTCTTGCGCCGCCGACGGTGCATTTTGCGCCTCGGCAGGTATCAACTCTTGTTTGCCTTGGCGCACTTGTAAGCCGCGCTGCTGTAAACACAATTCCAAATTAATTTTTGCGTCCAAGCTGCCGCTGTTGATAAGCAATGCGTTTTTAAAACATTCGGCTGCCGTATCAAAATCGCCGCTTCGAAAAGCTATAATGCCCCTGTTATAATACGCGGCAAAAGCTAAAGAAGGCGGTAATGAAGGCGGCATGTCGTCCAGTTTTGCAAGTGCAGCATCGTTTTCATCTTGCATAAGGTAAGAGGAGGAAAGACCGAACAGCGCATATTGCAAAAGCTCGTTATTTTTTATTTCCCGCGAACGTTCGGCGGCGTCCAAAAAAGATGCGGCGGCGTTTTGATAGTCATGCCGCTTCCACCGGTACAAACCCGTTAATACGGCACCGTTTTCTTTTTGCCATGCCGAACAGCTTGTTACGCCGAACGGCAAAAACAGTACGGACAATAAAAAACACAAAAGAACGCTCCCCTTTGACTTTACAAAGCTGCCGTCAGGATTTTCGGTGCTACCCTCGCCGCCGCTTTTGTCAGCAGCATTTTTGCTTTTTACAACTGTTGTCCGTTTTATACCGTACCAGTGGGTACACATAAACCCTGCGATAAAGCACAAAAGGCTTACAAACAAAAAAGGTGTATGGCGTTTAACTGTTTGTATTTCGTAATTGCCGCCGACAACGGCAGTTTGTTCGCTTCCGGCAAAACGCGACCCCTTTTCGATTATATCCGCCGCTAAATCCACGGCAGTCCCTGCGCCGCTAAATATTCCGCCAACAACAACGCCGGTTCCAACGCCGGAACTGCCGTTGGAACCACTGTTAAATCCGCTGCCTGCTCCGCGGTTAGTTCCGCCGCTGCCGTTTTGCTCCGCCGAAAAATCGATATAATACGCCATATCGCCGCTTTGTGCGGCTTTTTCCAATTTAGCGCGGCGTAAAGCAGTTTTTACCGGCGTTTTGCCGTCCCCAGAAATAATTTGCGTTCCTTTTTCAGAACCGAATCCGACTAAAATTATGTGAATGCCGTATGAGGCGGCTTGGGAAACGGCACGGTTCAAATTACCCGCCGTTTCATCCCCGTCCGTACACACGACAATAAACGAATTGCGCGCGCTTTGCGGCGGAAAGGATTCAACCGCTTTGTCTATTCCCGATGCCACATTGGAACCGCTTGCCGAAAGCATTGCCGGAGACAGCGTATCGATAAGCGATTCGAGCGCGCTATAGTCTTCGGTTAATGGCAGCACCAAAACTCCTGCACCCTTTGCCAAAACGGCAGAGACGGCACTTCCGTTAAGACGTTCCAAAAGACTGCGGGCAAAGTCTTTGCTTTGTTCAAGACGCTGCCGCTGAACGCCGCTTCCGCCGTCGTTCGCCGTCATACTGTAGGAAATATCAAACACAAAACATACGGCGCTGCCGCTTCGCTGTACGGGAATGTGCTGTGTTCCCCACGAGGGTCCTGCCAAAGCGATAAGCGCGCTCAGCCATGCAAACGACCACAGTAAAGCGCGCAGCTTTATACGCAGCGTCAGTTTTTGAATAACGGGACGCAGCGTGCGCAAACGCACAAACATAAAAATAAGTACAAAAGGGACTGGTAAAAGCAAAGCAAAAGACTGCGGGCGGTCAAAAAGCATTACACACTCTCCTGCAAATAAAGGCGGCACACAAGCCACGATACGGCAAACAAAGCTAAAGCGAGCGCCAAACAATACGAATACAAAGGAGTTTTTATCCGCTTTACGGTATAAGTTTGATTTACGCTGTTTTCGATACCGCTACTTTGAAGCGCCGACGAAAGAGCCGGTAAAGTTTCAACCGGATAATAAGCGCCCTGCGCTTCTGCAGCTAAAGAACGCAAAGACGAATCGTTAAACTCCGAATCAAAATAACCCGAATACACTTTACCCGTTTGCGAGTCGGTGTATTCAATCGGCACCGAACCTTTTGTCCCTATACCGGCTATGTATAAACGTATGCCGTTGTCTTTTGCCAAAGCTGCTGCCGTGTTCGGATGAACGGAACCGGCATTATTTTCGCCGTCTGTAAGCAGTACGGCGGCTTTTACCGGTGCAAGAGATGAAGCCAAATGATACACAGCCGTGCTCAGCCCTACGCCCAAAGCCGACCCATCGCCCAGTTCTCCTACTTCCATTGCATGCAAACGGGCAAAAAAAGTGCTTTGGTCCAAAGTAGGCGGAACAAGCAGCGCAGCTTCGGAAGCGCAAGACACCAGTCCGTAAGAAATACCTTTGTTTTCGCGCACTAAAAGCGCTATAGCTTGTTTTGCCGCTTGCAGCCGGCTGCCGGCAGCAATATCCAAAGCCGCCATAGAAGGACTGGTATCCACAATAAATATAATTTCCGCCCCGCGCGAAATAAATCGTTTTTCCTGTTTCCAAAACACAGGTTCTGCGCAAGCGCCGACTAAGGCAATAAAACCGAGAGCAAACAGCAATCGGGATATAACGCGTATAACCGAAACGCTATCCTTTTGCTTTTCAAAGCGCATACCCTTCCAATCGCCCAGCGTTAAAAAAAAGAAAGGAACATTTACAATACCGAAAGAACGCAGTATAAAGTACAACGGTATAAGTAAAAGCAAACTAAGGGCTGCAGGGTGTTCAAATCCGTTCATACGCTTTACCCGCTTTACTGCCGCAAACGCCGGCGTTCGCAGTCAAGATCTTGTAAAAACTGCTCATCTATAACCGGTGAGCGCTCGGCAAAATATAAAAGTTGATCCAACTCTTCTTCCCGTTGAATACCCCATACGGGTACCGCATTTTCGTAGCAGTGCATAAAGCCGACTGCAAGCGGAATATTTTTTATAAGACCGCCTGCAAGCGGCTGCGAAGCGATAAAACCCGTATCGTATTTTTGACACAATTTGGCAAGCAAAAGACACTCGTCGGCAATTAAAAAATTAAAAGGAAACTGTACCGTTTCGTACAAACCGCACGATGCCGCTTCGCACGCACGATCGTAATTATCCGTAGAAAAACCTATGTGCCGAACCGTTCCATTTTCACGCATAGTATGCAGCGCATCATACAAACCGTCTTTGCCGTCCGGATACGGCACAAAGCCGCCGTCTTGAATTTGATACAAATCCGCATAATCGGTTTGCATCATTGCAAGGTTATACCGTACATCCTGTTCCAAAGCGGACGTTATATCAACGCTTATGCCGAACGTACCGTTTGTGCCGCTTGCACCGTTTACAATACTTGCCCCTCTTTCCCGCAGCGTTTTTTTTACACAAAATGAAAAAGCAAAAATAACGGCGCTTCGTATTTCGGAAAATACGTTCGGCGTAAAAGAATTTTCCGCTAAAAGCGGCGCTATATCAAAAAAATTAATGCCGCCTTCGTACGCTTTTTTCAAAAGAAAAGCCGCGTTTTTTTCGCTTACCAAAGCACCGCGAACGGCAGTTTGTAAACCTTCGGTGCCGAAAGAGGTTTTACTGACAACTAAATCCGTTTTTCCAAGCCGTATATATTCCATGCGGAACTTTATGCTTTTCGCCGGTAATTTTTTATCTCGCTGCGAATCCGTTCCGCCAAAGCGGCACGGGGCACGCGCACTTGTTCCATCGAATCGCGGAAACGCAGCGTTACGCTCTTGTCTTCTTTGGTGTCGTAATCGACCGTAACGCAAAAGGGCGTTCCGGCTTCATCCTGACGGCGGTAGCGCTTTCCGATGGCGCCGGCTTGATCGTAGTCGGTAACAAAGTCTTCTTTTAATTCATCGCGAATTTCCTGAGCGATTTCGGCCAAGCCGTCCTTTTTCATAAGCGGCAAAACGGCAACGGTAATCGGAGCGATTTTCGGGTGAAAGTGCAGGACGGTTCTCCAATCGTCATCGTTACCCTTATCGGCAACCTTTTCTTCTTCGTACGAATCGCACAAAAACATCAACACGTTGCGCGTAAGGCCGGCGGACGTTTCGATGATATACGGAATGTAGCGTTCGTTGCCGTTATCCTGATCGATGTACTGCATATCCTTGCCCGAAAATTCGGTATGACGCTTCAAATCGAAATCGGTTCGGTTATGAACGCCTTCCAATTCCTGAAAGCCCATCGGAAACTCGTATTCGATGTCGTACGCGTCTTTTGCGTAGTGAGCGAGTTTTTCGTGATGGTACCAGCGCAGTTTTTCCGTGCGCACGCCGTATTTTTTATAAAATTCCCACCGCTGATTCCGCCAATATTCAAAAAATTTATCGTCGTCGCCGGGCTTTACGAAAAACTGCATTTCCATCTGCTCGAATTCGCAAGTGCGGAAGATAAAGTTTTTTGTTACGATTTCGTTGCGGAATGCTTTGCCGACTTGGGCGATGCCGAACGGAATTTTCATGCGGTTTGACTGAATGATGTTTTTATAGTTGACGTAAATACCTTGAGCGGTTTCGGGACGAAGGTATACGACGCTTGCAGTATCTTCGGCAGGCCCGATGTGCGTTTTAAACATCAGGTTGAATTCGCGCGGCTCGGTTAATTCGCCACCGCAGGCGGGACATTTTTTTTCGGCGAGCGCTTTTTGATCCATCGTATCGGCGCGGTAGCGCATTTTGCATTTTTTGCAATCGACCAGCGGATCGGAAAAGTTCGCCACGTGGCCGGAAGCTTCCCACACGCGCGGATGCATAAGGATCGCCGCGTCCAGCCCGACGATATTGTCGTGCAGCTGGGTCATTTCTTTCCACCACGCATTTTGTATATTCTTTTTCAGCTCGATGCCTAAGGGACCGTAATCCCATGCGCCGGCTTGCCCGCCGTAAATTTCGGACGACTGAAACACAAAGCCGCGCCTTTTGCACAAACTGACTATCTTTTCCATCGAAATCGCATGATCTTCCATAAAAACTCCTGTAAAGGTTTGACATTGAGTATACCACAGACAACGCGTCCATGTACAGTATGCGCTTTGTTGACATTCACCGTTCAATCCGATATATTGTTGAAAAAAAGTTATATAAGACTAAGATTTTTTTAGGAGCATGAACGTGCGGAAAATCGCAGTGTACGGAAAAGGCGGCATCGGAAAGTCAACTACGGTTTCAAATCTGTCGGCTGCGTTGAGCAAAAAAGGGTATAAGATTATGCAAATCGGCTGCGACCCCAAAGCCGATTCGACGCGCAACCTTGTCGGCGGAAAAAAGATTCCCACCGTGCTGGATCTGTTAAAAGAGCGTAAAAACATTACGCTTGACGATATCGTGTTCGAAGGTTTTAACGGCGTATTGTGTGTGGAATCCGGCGGGCCAACGCCGGGCATCGGCTGTGCGGGTCGCGGCATTATTACGGCCTTCGATACGCTCGAAGATTTGGGCGCGTACGAAACGTATAAGCCCGATATCGTTTTGTACGATGTTTTGGGCGATGTCGTATGCGGCGGCTTTGCGATGCCCATACGGGAAGGTTATGCGCGCGACGTGCTTATCGTAACCTCGGGCGAAATGATGTCGCTATATGCGGCGGACAATATTTTGCGCGCAATACAGAATTTTTCAAGCAGGGGATACGCACGGTGCGCGGGTCTTATTTTAAACAAGCGCAATATAGAAAATGAAGACGATATCGTACAGCGCGCGGCAAAGGAAATGAACACGGTTATTTTAAAAACAATGCCACGAAGTCCTACGGTTCAAGATGCCGAAAAGCTGGGGAAAACCGTTGCCGAAGCCTTCCCCGATTCGGTTATGGGAAAAGAATACGACGATTTAAGCGCCGTCGTTTTAAAGGTTACCGAAGATGTGCTGTAATCATTTTGAAAACACACTGCACTACACTTCGCCCGCAACGGGCGGCTGGGGTTTGGTCAGAATCTGTATGCAGCTTCCCGAATCGTACCAGCTTTTTGTGTGCCCCGCCGCTTGCGGACGCCACGGCGCTTTGGGGGCCTACCAGCAGCATTTAAAAGAGCGATTGTCGTATTTGTACGTAGACCAAAGCGACATCGTCAACGGCTATGACGATTTGATTGTGCAGGCGTGCGGTGAATTGCTCGACGCTTTGGACACAAAGCCCAAAGTTCTTATGATTGTCGTAAGCTGCATAGACGACCTGCTCGGTACAAACCATCAGGCGATTGTCGATGAATTGGAAATCGCGCACCCCGACGTCCGTTTCGTATTTGCGCACATGAACCCTATTTCGCTTGACAGCAAACGTCCGCCGATAATAACCGCGCTCGATGCAATGTACAGTCTGCTCGAATACAATCCGCACAAACTCAATACCGTCAATTTAGTCGGCTGTTTTGCGGACCTCGAAAAAACCTGCGAACTGTACGCGTTTTTTAAAAGCATCGGAATCGGGCGCGTCATTCATATAAGCGAAACAAAAGATTTTACCGATTACAAGAAAATGGAACAAAGCAAACTGAACCTTTTGATTTCGCCTGCGGGAAAGCTCGCGTGCGAAAATATGAAAAAAAAGGCTCAAATTCCGTATCTACAGGAATTCGTTACGTATGATATGGACGAAATCGAAAATCAATATAAAAGAATTGCGGCTTTTTTCGGCCTTACCGAAATTCCGTTTGACTTTGCCCCGTACAAAGAAAAAGCCCTGCAAGCAGTAAAACGGGCAAAAGAAAAGATCGGTTCGATGCCCGTTATCGTTGACGATTCGTGTACGAAAACGCCGTTTGCATTAAGCAAGGTTTTACTGAACTTCGGATTCAACGTTGTACGGATTTTTGCCGAACAGTGCATCGCTTTGGATAAGCAAGCTTACGCCGACGTAACGTCGGCCTGCCCGGAGATCGAAATCCTGCAGCCCCAGCATCCGGACATTTTAAAGTTCGATAAACGTATGCCGGACAGTTTGGCGCTCGGATTCCAATCGGGCTATATTTCCGCTTCGGAATATGTTGTGAATTGGGTAAACGACGACGGGCTTTTCGGCTACGACGGGATTCGCCGGCTTATGGATATGATGGTAAGCGCCCTCGACGAAAAAGCCGATTTGGAACGCATGATAAAGGAGTACGGGCTGGTCATATGAAAAACTTGAGTATTTGGCTTCCGCCCTTTTCGCCCGATTATTCGGGAGCGGCTTCGGTTATGTTCGATTTTAACGCGCTTACCGCCATGCACGATGCGGCCGGCTGCACGGGCAATTACACCGGCTACGACGAGCCCCGCTGGTATAATTCGGAGCGCAATATTTTTTGCTCCGGCTTGCGCGAAATAGACGCCGTTTTGGGCAACGACAAGGTTTTAACCGACAAGATGATTGCCGCCGCAAAAAGTCTTAAACCGGAACTGCTCGCGCTCATCGGAACGCCCGTGCCCATGCTTATCGGCACCGACTTAAAAGGTCTTGCCAAAGAACTGGAAGCCGAATCAGGCCTTCCGGCAATCGGGATCGAAACGACGGGAACCGCGTATTACGACAAGGGTATTTTTTGGGCATGGAAGGAATTAATCGATAAATTTGCCGACCTTGACAGCGAAAAAAACGGCGGCTCATCCGCATCGAAAAAATGCGTAAACATAATCGGCGCAAACCCGATAGACTTTGTGCGCAGCGAAAATATCGAAAGTTTAAAAAGGCTTTTGACACAAGCCGGCTTTACCGTAAATTTTTGTGCGATGGAAAAGCTGACGGTGCAAAACGTACAAATGCTGGGCCGCGCGCAGGCAAACATCGCCGTATCGCAAGCGGGGTTTTTAATTGCCGACTACCTGTATAAAAAAGGCGGCATGCCCTACATTGCAGGGTATCCTGTCGGTGAACGTGAATGCGGGCCTTTTGTGCAAAAACTCGAAGGCGTTTCCAGCCGAAAGGAAAATTGCGTGTGGGGTGCGGAAAGCGGACGGACGGAAAGCGAACAAGCGAGCGTACTGTGCCTCGGCGAACAGATTTTTTGCAATTCGCTGCGCTGCGCCCTCAAGCGGCAGTACGGTATTGGAGGTATATGCGTCGGCACAATATTCGGCTTGCACAAAGAAGCGGCGCAAACAGACGATACGGCTTTGCGCGACGAATCGGAAATAAAAGCGCACATAAACAAAGCGGAATTTAAAGCAGTTATCGGAGACCCGTTTTTTAAAAATCTTTTAAAAAAGAGCGAACAGACGGCTTTTATCGAAGTGCCGCATTTCGGCGTTTCGAGCAAATTCCATAGAAAAGACGCACCGTATTTTATAGGCGAAGGAGGTAATGCGTTTTTACAAATAATAGGCGAACAAGTGAACCGGGCGCTGCAGTAGAATCCGCACGATCCGAATATACACAGTTACAATTTTTCAAGCAATAAGAGGAGTAATTATGAAAAAATCGATTATAATCACGGCTTCGGCCGTTGCGGCAATAGCCGCAATTTTGTGCTTAAGCACTTCATGCAAGGCAAAACAAAATGCAAAAGCCGAACCGGCTTTTAGAACGGTCATCGACCATAACGGTGAAACGGCTGAAATTCCGAATAAAATAAACAAAATCGTTATCCATCAGCTTTTACCGTTGCCTTCGGTATTGTGCGTATTTGACGGTTCAGCGGACCGCCTGATCGGCATTCCGCCCGCGTCCATGACTGCGGCGCGCGGCTCTTTGCTCGAAAAAACCTTTCCGCGCATAACGACCCTTTCGACCGAATTTACAAACGGCAGCGATTTGAACATCGAAGCGTTGCTGAGTTTGGAACCGGATGTTGTATTCCACGGCGCAGGTCCCGAAGTAAGCAAACGATTGCGCGATGCGGGTATCCGTACGGTCGGATTCAGCGCGCGAAAATTCAACTACGATTGTATTGTAACGTTCGAAAAATGGATTGAGCTTTTGGGGCAAACGCTCGACAAAGAAGATAAAGCGGCCGGCATCGGCGAATACGGCCGCAAAGTGTACAACGACATTCAATCCCGTTTGGCAAAGGTTGAAGAAAAAGATAAGCCCCGCGCAATGATTTTATTCAACTACAACGACAGCGCGCTTACCGTTTCGGGCAGCAATTTTTTCGGCCAATACTGGCTTACTTCAACGGGTGCCGTGAACGTCGCCCAGGATTTAAGCGGAGTCGCCCCCGTAAATATGGAACAGATTATCCAGTGGGATCCGGACATCATTTATATTACGAACTTCAGTCCGCGCATGCCCGAAGACTTAATCGAAAACAAAGTTGCCGGCCACGATTGGAGCCAAATAAAAGCGGTAAAAAATAAAAAAGTGTACAAATTTCCGCTGGGCATGTACCGCTGGTTCCCGCCCGCATCGGAAGTTCCCCTTGTGCTCCAATGGCTTGCAAAACACAACCAGCCGGAAATCTTTAAAGATTTGGATATGAATGCGGAAACGAAAAAATTCTACCAAAAATTTTATCAGCTGAACATCGACGATGAAGACATCCGCACAATTTACAATCCTTCAAGGGAAGCCGGTAAATACAGATGACAAACGAGCGCCGAAAATTTTATTTCGGATTATTGATACTGACTGTTCTCTTTATACTGACGGCTCTGCTGTGCTTGAACATCGGCCGGTACCATGTGCCTTTGCGCAAAATGATTTCGGTGCTCGTCAACTTCCGCGACAGCATGATAAACGAACCGAAACTGTATTCGGTTGTGTTTAAAATAAGGCTGCCGCGTATCTTGCTTGCGGCCTTTGTCGGAGCGGGTCTTTCGATTGCGGGTGCTTCTTTTCAAGCGCTTTTTTCGAACCCGCTGGCCACTCCCGATACCTTGGGAGTGGCTTCCGGCGCCTCGTTCGGCGCGGTTGTCGCCCTGCTTTTTTCGCTGAACGCCTTATTCGTTCAGCTGTTCGCATTGGTTATGGGAATCGCTGCGCTTTTTTTAACCTACATCATCGGCAATTCAAACGGCAAAAACGGCGTAAAAAGCGGCATCATTATGATTATTTTGGCCGGTATGGCCGTTTCGTCGCTGTTTCAGGCAGCCGTTTCCTTGGCAAAATATCTTGCCGATACCGAAGAAATATTGCCGGCAATCACCTTTTGGCTGATGGGAAGCATGGCGAGTGCAAAATACGGCACGCTCGTAATCGGCCTGCCCTTTATCGCAGTCGGCATGATTTTGCTCTGGAGCGTGCGCTGGCGCCTGAACATTTTAAGCTTCAGCGAAGACGAAGCGCGTTCTTTGGGTGTAAACGTAAAAGCCGTGCGGCTCATTACCATGTTCGCCTCGACGCTTATAACCGCTTCGGCGGTTTCGATGTGCGGACAAGTCGGCTGGGTCGGCTTATTAGTGCCGCATATCGCCAGAATGCTGTTCGGCAATAACAACAGCTATGTCGTTCCCGCAAGCATCGGCTTGGGCGCCGTATTGATGATTTTAATCGACACCGCCGCAAGGAGCCTTATCAGCTCGGAAATTCCGGTTTCGATTTTAACGGCCGCCTTGGGCGCGCCGCTGTTTATCTTTCTTTTAAAAAAGACGGGAGGAATACGCACATGATTCTTCAAGTTGAACACGGATATTTTTCATACAATCCCAAACGGTATATCATAGACGATATCTGCTTTACATTGAATCAGGGTGAAGTGCTGTCCGTGCTCGGACCGAACGGGGTCGGAAAAACGACGCTTCTAAAATGCGTCATGGGCTTGCTCAAATGGAACAAGGGCAGAACGCTGCTCGACGGAAAAGACATACGGGAATATTCCGTTAAGGACTTTTGGAGCAATATCGCATACGTTCCGCAGGCAAAACAATCGACTTTTTCGTACAATGCGCTCGAAATGGTTATGTTCGGCCGTTCGGCGCATTTGGGATTTTTCCGCCAGCCGACGGAAGAAGACCGCGAAAAAGCCCTTGCCTGTATGGAAGAAATCGGCGTCGCTTTTTTGCAAAACAAATTGTGTAACGAAATGAGCGGCGGAGAACTGCAAATGGTGCTCATAGCGCGCGCGCTTGCGGCCGAACCGAAGATACTGATTTTGGACGAGCCCGAATCGAATTTGGACTTTAAAAATCAACTGACCGTTTTGGATACGATAAAAAATTTATCGCGCACAAAAAACATAAGCGTTATCGTCAATACCCACTACCCCGACCATGCGCTGCAAATTTCCGACAGCGCGGTTATTCTAAAACAAAACGGCGAATGCTTATACGGAACAAGCCGCTCGATTATCAGCGAAGAAAACCTTATCGACGCTTTTAACGTCAAAGTGCGCCTGCGCGATGTGGACATAGAGCAATCGGTATACACCTGCGTTATTCCGGTTGCCGTACTGCAAAAAGCGGCCGTTTGAAAAACGCAAACTGGTAGTTTTTTTTATCCATGCTCTTTCTTGCTTTTATTCCGCTTATGATTTAGTATATACGTAATTCAAAGCGGAGGGTTGTATGAATAAAAACGAGCATTTTGTGTTGGGAGCCGACTTCGGTTCTGATTCCGTGAGGGTTGTTGTTTTGGATGCCGCCGACGGAAGCGTGCAAGGTTCCGATGTGCGCTTTTTTGAGCGCTGGAAAAAGGGTTTGTACTGCGACCCGAAAGAAAACCGTTTCCGCCAGCACCCGCTCGATTATATAGAAAGTTTTACTGCAGCGGTAAAAGCAGCCGTAAAAGAAGCCGAATCGAAAAACAAACGAGCCGCCGAACTTATTTGCGCCGTCTGCATGGACACCACCGGCTCCACTCCTGCGCTCACGGACAAAAACGGCATGCCGCTTGCTTTGCTGCCGGAATTTGCCGAAGATCCGGATGCAATGTTTATTTTATGGAAAGACCATACTGCCGTTGCCGAAGCGGACGAAATAAATGCGCTGTGCAAAAATTGGGGCGGCAAAGACTATACACGCTATTCGGGCGGAACGTATTCTTCCGAATGGTTTTGGTCAAAACTGCTGCATACGATACGCAAAAACAAAAAGGTAAAAAAAGCCGCTTTTTGTGCGGTTGAACACTGCGATTGGATGACCGCTTTACTGTGCGGAAAAGCCGCGCCGGACAAAATAAAGCGCAGCCGCTGCGCCGCGGGGCATAAATGCATGTGGCATAAAAGCTGGGGCGGCTATCCTTCAAAAGAATTTTTATCGCAGCTTGAACCCAAGCTGGCACAAATTGCCTCGCTGTTGGGCAGCAAAACATGGACAACCGAAGAACAACAGGGAAAATTGACAAAAGAATGGGCTGACAAACTGGGTTTACAAGCGGATATTCCCGTGTGTATCGGCGCCTACGATGCGCATATCGGTGCCGTAGGAGGAGGAGTTGCCGAAGGCGTTATGGTAAAAAGTATCGGTACTTCCACTTGCGATATAATTATCGGACATAGCGAAAGAACAAAAGAAAAATGCATTCCCGGCATTTGCGGACAAGTGGACGGTTCGGTTATCAGCGGCAAAATCGGATACGAAGCAGGACAATCATCTTACGGCGATTATTACCGCTGGTTCCGTGATTTACTGCTGTGGCCGCTTAAAAACGGCGCAGGTAAAGCTCTGCTCGGTTGCGAACCGAGCGAAGCGGAATGCGAAGCTTACGAAAAAAAGATTCTTCCCGAACTGGAAAAAGCCTGCGCCGGTATTTCTCCTTACGCAACTTCTCCCGTCGCCTTGGATTGGATTAACGGGCGGCGCACTCCGCATGCAAACCAAAATCTTAGCGCGTGGATGAGCGGCATAAGGCTCGGAACCGACGCACCGGCTTTTATGCGTATGCTGTTGGAAGCGACGGCTTTCGGCTCGCGCGCGATTATCGAATGCTTCGAAAAAAACGGCATTAAAATAGAAAAAATTATTGCCGTCGGCGGCGTCGCGCGCAAAAGTAGTGTCGGCATGCAGATTTTGGCCGATGTTACGAAACGCACAATTCAAGTAACCGAAAGCGACTTGTCGCCTTCCATCGGAGCGGCAGTGTTTGCCGCTACAGCTGCAGGTTTATATCCGAATGTGGAAGAAGCGCAAAAAAAATTAGCCCCGGGCATAGACCGGATTTACAAACCGAATCCGAAAACCGCCGCGGTATACGAATCGCTTTACAAAAAATATCTGCAGCTGGGCGCCTTTGCCGAAAAGCAGCTGAAAAGCTAAAAGTCCCGGCAATACCGAAAAAAAATTGTGCGGCTGCACGGGAATAGAGAAACAAAAGGAAAACAATAATGTACACCGACTTAAAAGAACAGGCGTGGCGGGCTAATATGGAAATCCCTGCACGGAATTTGGCTATTTATACCTGGGGAAACGTTTCTGCGCTGGATCCGGATAAAGCGGTTTTTGCAATTAAACCGTCGGGAGTTCCCTACGACCTTTTAAAAGCCGAAGACATCGTTGTCGTCGATTTGGACGGAAAAACCGTAGACGGAAAGCTGAACCCGTCTTCCGACACGCCGACTCACGCGCAGTTATACCGCTATTTTTTGCAAACGCACAGCGCAATTTGCGGCATAACGCACACGCATTCGCCCTATGCAACTTCATGGGCGCAAGCGTGCCGCTCGGTTCCGCTTTTAGGCACCACCCATGCCGACCACGGCTTCCGGCCGGTTCCCTGCACGCCCTATCTTTCCGAAAAAGCCGTACAAACAGCCTATGAAAAAGAAACCGGCCTATTGATAATCGAAACGCTTAAAAATCCGTCAATCGCCTGCCCCGTCGCTTTGCCGCACAAACTGCACGGCTGCAAAGAAAAAGGCGCTTGCTTTGACGAAGCGCTGAATCCCGCCGAATGCCAAATGGTTCTGGTCGGCGGGCACGGCCCGTTTACGTGGGGAACGGACGCCGAAAAGTCGGTGTACAACGCCGCAGTCCTTGAAGAAATTGCAAAAATGGCGTGGATTTGCATGACAGTCAATCCCGGCTTTGCTCCCCTTCCCGACTACGTCATTCAAAAGCATTACGACAGAAAGCACGGAAAAAACGCCTATTACGGACAAGCGTCAAAAAACCGCTGAAATTATAACGGCGGCAAATCGTGTCCAGTCAAGACTGTCCGCGCGGCGACGATATCTTTTTGAACTTGCTTTTGCACTTCGGCAAGTCCGTTCAGTTTCATAATACCGCGGATAAACGCGCACACGTACAGTTCTATTTTTTTGCCGTAAATATCACGCGAAAAATCGAGCAATAAAGTTTCGGTGCTGATATTTGTATCGTTATCGACGGAAGGACGCCGCCCTACATGCGTAAGGCCTTTAAACACCTCACCGTCGATGCGCGTAAGCGTTGCGTATACGCCTTCGGGCGGCTTTTTTTTATTCGGTGCAAGTCCCAAATTCGCCGTGGGCATGCCGACCGTTCTGCCGAGCCCTTTGCCGTGCAGTACTTTTCCGGCCATCATATACGGTAGGCCGCACAAACGCGAAAAAGCATCGAAGTCGCCCCGTTCAAAGGCCGCATCCAGCATCAGCATGGAAATAGCACCGGCGTTTTTACTCTTACCGCAAGCAGCGGTGCTTTCGAAAACTTCTTCGCACATCACAATCGGAATGCCGAGCTCTTGCGCCGCTTTTCGGATGGCCAGCTGCGCGCACTGTGCGAGGGCGCCATCCGCGCAATCGTCTTTGTTTCCCCGACAATCGCCGCACACAATGCGGGACGCTCCCGTTTTTTTTATAAGAGCGGCCGGATCGGACTTTTCTTTTTCACTGCAGGAAATCAACACATCGAGGCCGCTGTTTTTCAGCAGAAAGGCCTTTTCTTCTTCGGTCGTATATACAAAAGTCCCTTCGGGCGGCACAAAACTTACGAGGACGGAAGGCCGGCCTCTTTTTTGTGCCTCCCGCACAAGCGTTTGCACAAGGTTTCGATGCCCCTTATGCATTCCGTCAAAGTGCCCGAACGCGGCACATGCGTTATCCGTTTTTTCAATTTGATATAGGTGTTTCATTTCGGTTTATTGTTCATCATAACGGAAACGGAGCAATTATATCAATGCTTTCACCGCACCGTCCTTCACTTATTGTACAATCAACTCTTTTTCAGTTATACTTGACCGTAACCGATTCGCATAAATGAATAAGGAGAACTCCATGCCGAACACCAAACCGTTTTTTACCGCCGCAGCTTTAACCGCGGTTTTGCTCGCCGCTGCCGTTTTTATTTCATGCGGCGGAAAAAGCGCCTTGTACGAAGATACCTATGAAGCCGGCTCTGCCCGCGCCCCGGCGGAAATGAAAATGAGCGCCGACAACTACGAAGAACAAGTTCCCGCGGACACGGCTCAAAGCGGGCGCAAATTAATAAAGACCGGCAGCCTGTATTTTAAAGTGAACGATATTGCACAAACCGAAATCGCCGTTGCAAAATGGTGCGCCCTTTACGGAGGCTATGTCGAATCGTCCTTTAACGACGAAAATAGCGGAAGTGCGGCGGTCCGCATTCCGAGTGCGCGTTTTGAACAGGCGATGGAGTCCGCCGGAAGCATCGGCACACTGGAATCGAAAAGCGTATCCGCCGAAGACGTTTCGGAGCGGTACTACGATTTGCAAACCAGACTCGAAACGCGCAAACTTATGCGCAGCCGCCTGCAAACCTATCTTTCGCAGGCAAAAAATATGGAAGACATGCTGAAAATCGAGCATGAATTGAATTCCGTTATCGCCGACATCGAATCGATGGAAGGAAAAATGAAGCGGCTTTCTTCGCAAATCGACTATTCCCGAATCGAAATAAGCTATCATCTGCCGTTCAGAGCGACTTCTTCGGGCGGTTTTGAATGGCCCGATATGGGCGAAGCATTCAGGCGCTTCGCGTCGAATATCGTCGATTTTTTCGCCGGCCTTCTTACCGTCCTGCTTTATATTGTAATTTGCGGAGCGCCCCTTGTCGGAATCGCCGCTCTTTTATACTGGCTGCTGTTCGGCAAAATCGGACTGCTAAAAAAACTGTTCCGCCTATTAAACGGCAAGGGGAAATAGGGAATTCCCGCTAAAACTTTTTCAGGGCGTTTTGCACGCGCGCGCAGGCTTTGTCGGCGCCTAAAATCAAAATGGAGCCGATAAGCGGCGGCGATACCTTTGAGCCGGTTACCGCCATGCGGATGGGCATCATAAAATCGCCGAGTTTTACGCCGAGCTTTTCGGCATAGGAGCGCGCAAGATTTTCCTGCGCTTCGTGGTCGAAAGCGGCTTCATTCGGTTCATTTTTTGCAGTACGCGTGCGCTCATCCAGTTCGCGGATAAAGTTCAGCGCTTCGGTAAGCACCGCCTTTGTTTGCGCGGCATCCAAGCGTTTGGGGATTATATCGTCGATATTCGGCGCTTCAACCTTTTTAAACAAAAAGCCGACCGTTTCCGCAGCTTCGGTTAAAAAATGCAGCCGCTCTTTTATAAGGGGCATCACTTCCATAAGCTTTGCCCGAATATCCGTATCGCTTAAAACTTCGGCACCCGCATCGATTTCTTTTTGCGCAACACGGAGCGTGCCGTCATCGGCTAACACAAGTCCGGAATATTCGGGACCGACTTTTGGAGCCGGAAATTCTTCGGAAGCTTGAATGGGAATTGCCGCATCGCCGGTTCCGGTAATAAACGGAAGTACGCGCTTAAAAAGTTCTTCGTCGCTCATCATGCGCATGTATTGACCGTTAAACCATTCCAGTTTTTTATAATCGAACACCGCGCCGGCCTTATTCAAGTGCTCCATTTTAAACAGCTTTTCCAAATCTTTAAGCGGAAAAATGTCGCGGCCCTCTTCGTACGAGCAGCCGAGCATGGCAACGTAGTTTACCAGCGCTTCGGGAATATAGCCGCGTGCGCGGAATTCGTTTACGCTAGTCGCGCCGTGGCGCTTGGAAAGCTTTTGTCCGTCGGCACCGTTTACCATCGGCAAATGGCAAAACTGCGGCGGCTCCCAGCCGAAGGCGCGGTACATTTGCACGTGAAGCGGCGTTGACGGAATCCATTCCTGAGCGCGCATAACGTGCGTTATGTTCATAAAATGATCGTCGACAATATTCGCCAAATGATAGGTGGGGAACCCGTCGGTTTTGAGCAATACCGGATCGGGGCTGATGTCTTCGTTTTTCCATTCGATGTCGCCCAAAAGCGCATCGTGAAAACGGGTAACGCCCTCAAGCGGAACTTTTAAGCGGATAACATAAGGTTTGCCGGATGCCAAATTGGCTTGCACTTCTTCGTCGGTTAAGTGGCGGCAATTGCGGTCGTAGCCGGGAGGCATTTTGTTTTTTGTTTGAATCGCGCGAATGCGATTCAGTCTGTCTTCGTCGCAAAAGCAATAGTAGGCTTCGCCTTTTTTTACCAATTCTTCGGCATATTTTTTATATAAATCGAAGCGTTCGGACTGCACATACGGACCGCAGGGGCCGCCCTTACTCCCGCCCTCGTCCCAGTCGATTCCGAGCCATTCAAGGGTATCGTAGAGATTTTTAACGTACTCTTCGCCGTAGCGGGTACGGTCGGTATCTTCAATACGCAAAACGAATTTGCCGCCTTTCGAGCGGGCAAAAAGATAATTAAAAAGGGCGGTTCTCACACCGCCTATGTGCTGCATTCCCGTCGGCGACGGGGCATAACGAACCTTAACTTCCATGCAAAACATTGTAGTATTTTTTACGCCCTTGTGCAAGGCAACGTATTTGACTGACAACACATCGGCAGTTTTGCATGGACTCACATTAAATCCAACCGAAAAAAAAGACTGCCTCAAAAGTCGGTTACTTTTTCGACAGTCTCGCAGTAAACTTACAAAAGATGTCCGTCAATGCAGGACATAAATCTTTTCGGTAACTTTGATTTTACCGGCATTCACTGCCGACAATTCAAACTCCGAATAACTTTGCGTACCCCCGGGTGCAGGAGCGACAGGACAATCATCCGAATGTACGAATTTTCCGCCGGCAGCTTCAGTCCATGTTCCGCTAACTTTATATTTTGTCCATTTCGGAAACTCGATACCCTGTACTTCAAGCTTGTCCGCTTCAATTTTCAAACTGTAATTTTTCAGTTTGTTTATCGCTTCGGTTACAACAGCTTCCATTTGTGCAGGCGGGGTGGAAAGTTTGGGCTGGATATATATTATTGCCCGCTCACGGATTCCGGCTGCATCGGTTTTCCAACTTTCACCGTCTTTTGTGATGTCATAGCTGAGCGTATACACCCAGTATTTTCCCTCAACGTCGTGATGACGCAAAAAGGCAACATTCTTAATGACATTATCGATGTCTTTTTCCAAATCCTGACAGCCGCCCAACATAAACAACAGGGCGCAAGCTGCAGCACAACAACCTAAAACACGTTTTTTATATGATTTCATAGTACCTCCGAGCGTATAACAACTTATACATAACTGCGTTACAGTTTTTTTATATATTTGCACTTATTTTTTACTGCTTACCTGCTTTTTACGGCAGATTATTTTTATTGCCAAAACAACAATTTCCTTATATAATGTCGCCGATATACTTAAAAAAATACATTAAGGAGGCTAGTATGAAAGGATTTGCAATGCTTAAAATCGGGGAAACGGGATGGATAGAAAAAGAAAAACCCGTATGCGGTCCGATGGATGCGATTTGTAAACCGCTTGCACTCAGTCCGTGTACGTCGGACGTTCACACGGTATGGGAAGGAGCTATCGGCGACCGGCATAATATGATTTTGGGACACGAAGGCTGTGGCGAAGTCGTAGAAGTCGGCTCATTGGTTAAAGATTTTAAACCCGGCGATAAAGTTTTAGTTCCCGCAATTACTCCTGATTGGAATTCGCTTGAAGCCCAAGGCGGTTATTCCATGCACTCAGGCGGTATGCTTGCCGGCTGGAAATTTTCCAACTTTAAAGACGGTGTGTTCGGCGAATTCTTCCATGTAAACGATGCGGACGGAAACCTCGCCCACCTTCCTGAAGGTATTAAAATAGAACACGCTCCCATGCTTTCCGATATGGTTCCTACCGGTTTTCATGGAGCCGAACTTGCCGACGTTCAGTACGGCGATTCGGTAGTGGTTATCGGAATCGGTCCTGTCGGTCTTATGTCGGTTGCAGGAGCAAACTTGCGTGGCGCATCGCGGATTTACGCGGTAGGAAGCCGTCCTGCTTGTGTGGAAGCTGCAAAGTTTTACGGCGCTACCGATATCATTAACTATAAAAATGGTCCTATCGACAAACAAGTATTGGATTTAACGCACGGCAAAGGCGTCGATAAAGTTATTATCGCAGGCGGCACGGTCGACACGTTTGACGAAGCCGTAAAAGCTTTAAAAGCGGGCGGAAAAATAGGAAACGTTAACTATTTGGGTTCCGGTGTTTCGGTAAAAATTCCGCGCGTCGAATGGGGTGTCGGTATGGGACACAAACAAATCAACGGCGGTCTTATGCCCGGCGGAAGACTGCGCATGGAAAAATTGGGCAGCCTCGTTGCAGTCGGCAAACTCGACCTTTCAAAATTGATTACGCATAAATTCAACGGTTTTGAAAACGTCGAAAAAGCACTCTTTTTAATGAAAGACAAACCTGCCGACTTAATTAAACCGGTTGTCATTATCTAAAAATAATAACAAAAAAAAGAACACGGGGCAGCCATAAAGCGCTTCGGTATGGCAATATCAGCTGTCTTTAAAAGCCCCGTGCACTTTACCCTAACCGAACGGGTTGAGTATAACATTTTCTATGAACATTTTGATTGTCTCCGGCTTTTTGGGCGCCGGTAAAACAACTTTTATTCAAAAACTTTCCGAAAAAACCGGCAAACAATTCGCCGTTATGGAAAACGAATACGGCGAACAGGGAATAGACGGCAGCCTTTTGGAACAAAACCGCTTAAAAGTATGGGAATTAACCGAAGGCTGTATTTGCTGTTCGCTTAAATCTGATTTTGCCATGTCGGTTTTAACGATTGCAAATAGCACAAATCCGGAGTATTTAATAGTAGAGCCGACAGGAGTCGGTCTTTTAAGTTCAGTTATCGCCAATTTGGCTAAAATCGAATACGAGCGCATACGGCTTTTGCAGCCCGTAACCATAGTCGATATTAACTGCATAGACAGCTATTTAAAAACCTTCGGCGAATTTTATGCGGATCAAATTAAAAACGCACCGACGATTCTATTGTCCAAAACCGAAAATTCAAACGGCACCGATATCAAAAAAGCCGTGCACACGCTTAAGTCTATAAACCCGAGCGTTTTGATAACAACGTATGAACAAACCG
Organism: Treponema lecithinolyticum ATCC 700332; assembly: GCA_000468055.1. Taxonomy (GTDB): domain Bacteria; phylum Spirochaetota; class Spirochaetia; order Treponematales; family Treponemataceae; genus Treponema_C; species Treponema_C lecithinolyticum. Next base: position 400,251 of record KI260569.1, read on the forward strand.
ACGCGCATTGGTGGAACTCATTGCTCGATATCGAAAAAAGTGCTTTCAAAAGTGCCGGTAAAAATACACCTGACGCTTTAAGCGCGCAATATGCCGGCAGTGCAAATACGTCAAACGCTGTTGCTTCCGCTACTCCCGATTTACAAACGCTCAGCATTAGCGATATACAGATACAATCAATAGAAGAATTGATAACCGCTCTTTGCGTACTGATAGAAGGGCGCTTCGGACGCATATACCGCCTTAAAGGTTTTGTAAACATAAACGGTCAGTGGGCAAAATTCGACATAGTAGACAAGCGCTACAATATCGAAACATGCGCAGCGATGAAAAAAGCGAAAATGACCGCTATCGGTACCAACTTGGACAGCCAAGCCCTGTATACATTGTTCGGTACCCCCTTATAAAACCTAGCATATATAGGGTCTCAGTAACCTTATACGCATTCCGTTGTTTTAAACCGATTCGGCAAATACCGATTTTAAAAATCTCTAGAGGAGTATTCCATGAACAAAACAATTTTATCGTGCGCCGCAGTATGTGTGTGCTTGTCCTTTGTGCTTTCGTCTTGCGTTACGCAAAAATCTTCCGTCCCCGGAAAAATAAAAAACGAAACAGTGCTTGAAATTCAAACGGTCCCCGAAGAAAAAACAACCGAACGTTATTATTCTTCAATAGAAATACCGAATTTTCCTACCCAAGCTGAATTCAGCGAAATAATCAAACAAACTGTTCAAAAAAGGTTTGCCGAATTCGACGCAGCCTCCGAAGCAAATTACCAAGCACGTCAAGATTCCGGTGCTGTAAAAAAAGCAAACGCACAACCGCTTCATTCTTTTTATGTAAATTGGGAAGCAGGAGAACTTTCCGATACGCTGATAAGCATAAAATTGGAAACCTATGCGTATATAGGCGGGGCAAACGGCATGAACTACATAGACACATTGAACTGGCTGGTACCGCAAAAAAAATTGGTACAAAGCGAAGACATTCCCGAACTGCTGGGTTTGCATTACACACAGCAACAGTGGCTGGAATACCTTTCTATAAATACGCGCGGAATTTTGGAAACAAAATTAAACAAAGCAAAAGAGCCGTCTTTATCCGAATTTATTGCAGCAGGTACTGCACCGGAAAAAGAAAATTTTAAAAACATTACAGTACAAGGTAAAAACATAACCGTGTGGTTTGAAAAATACCAAGTTGCACCCGGTTCGGAAGGAATTGTTTTTGCAACGCTGAATACTGCAAAGTTACGCTAAATACCTTAACGGTGTTTATCATCTGCAGCGCAGACGGGTGAGTGCCGTTTTTACCGGAGAGGATTTATGGATTTTTTTGAAGCGATAAAAAAACGTTACAGTTACCGCGGCACTTTTACGGATAAAACGGTCAGCGAAGAGGTTATGAACAAAATACTCGATGCCGGCATCCGGGCTCCGTCTGGTTGCAATGCACAAACCACGTCTTTTATCGCGGTAACTGATAAAACTTTGTTAAACGAAATTGCATCCGTTATCGATAAACCGGTAGTAAAAACGGCGCCGCTTATTATCGCCGTCGTAACCGAAAAAAAGACTGTGTTCGACGACGTGTCTTTTGAAATAGAAGATTATGCAGCAGCCGTAGAAAATATGCTTTTAGCGGCAACCGCTTTGGGCTGCGCTTCGCTGTGGCTCGACGGCTACACCCGCAGAGGAACAAATAGTACACAGCTGGCAAAACTGCTACGCGTTCCCGCTCACTTAACGGTGCGTACAATACTTCCTATCGGGTATCCGGCAGAACAGGGAAAACAAAACGAACGTTTTCCTTTTGCACAGCGGGTACATCTGAATTTTTATTAATATTTTAACCGATTACGGTTACCGCGCTGTAACCATTTTACGGCGCAGCTGTTTACCTTGTGTATTGCATGAGCAAACAAACAGCAATAAGCAGTAATTGCATACCGTTATGACAGCCAACACTCATACGGTAACGACATTTTCTGCATCCTCCTCCTCTCCTTTTGCCCGCTTCGGAAGTTTTCCGAAGCGGGTTTTTTATACTTTTTCAGTATCCGTGATGCCGGCTTCCAAAAACAATGTTTGTTTTTCTTTTTCGGTTAACTCGCGCCAGCATCCGGTTTTAAGCGTGCTGTCGAGCTGTAAGCTGCCGATAGCAGTACGCTTTAAAAACACCACTTCATTGCCCATAGCGGCAAACATCCGCTTTACTTGATGATATTTTCCTTCAAAAATACTAAGCATACAAAATGCTGTACGAGCGCTATCGGCATCGGCAGCAGCTTGTGCTTCGTTAAGCCAGCGCAAACGTGCACTGCGGGCGACAAACCCTCTTTCGCCGCTTTCAGGCGGAACGCTTATTCCTTTTTCAAAACTGCGGACATACAGCTTAGGATCGCTGGGCACATCACGCAGGCGGACAAAATAAGTTTTTGCAATACTTTGTTTCGGCGAAATAATACGGTGCGTCAACTGTCCGTCGCTTGTACACAACAGCAGTCCTTCCGTGTCGGCATCGAGCCTGCCTGCAATGTGCAGTTTTCCGCCTAAAAAGCGGCGCCGGTATTTTTCATCCAATAAAGATAGCACTGAAGGATAGGCACCGTCGCACGAAGAACACAAGGTATTTTGCGGTTTGTTAATCATTATGTATACGTTCGATACTATCGTTATTTTTTGACCGTCTACGCTTATGCAGTCTTTTTCGCTGTCAACGACGGCATCTGCTTTGGTGCATACACAGCCGTTAACCTGCACTTTTGCCGAGCGCAGCAGTTTTTTTACAGTGCTTCTTGTTCCAAAATCGTGACGCGCAAGCAGTTTATCAAGACGCATAAAACAAGTTTTTTCCATAAAAACACCGGAAAACTAACCGCGTTTTGACATGGGAATATAGCTGCGCTCGCTCATAACGCTTTGGTAAGCGGGACGGTATATACGACCGCCGGAAACGATTTCTTCTATGCGGTGTGCAGACCAGCCGGCGACACGACTTACGGCAAAAATGGGAGTAAACAGTTCGCGCGGAATATTGAGCATAGAATAAACAAATCCCGAATAAAAATCGACATTTGAACAAATTTGTTTAATCGTGCCTTTTTCTTGCTCGAATACGGAAGGAGAAAGTTTTTCTATAAGCCGGTATAAACCGTATTCTTCCATACAGTTTTTTTCTTTTGCCAATTCTTTTGCCTTTTTACTCAAAAGAACCGCGCGCGGATCGGAAACGGTATATACGGCATGCCCTTGTCCGTAAATAAGACCGCTGCCGTCGCCGGCTTCTTTTCGGATAATCTTTTTCAAATATGCCCCTACTTCTTTTTCCGACGACCAATCCTTTACGTGTTTTTTTATATCGTCCATCATTTCCATAACTTTGCAATTTGCCCCGCCGTGACGCCTGCCTTTAAGAGAGCCTATTGCCGCCGCAACTGCCGAGTAAGTGTCCGTATCGGCAGACGAAACAACGTGTATACTCAAAGAAGAATTGTTTCCTCCGCCGTGTTCTGCGTGTAAAATTAAAGATAAATCCAAAATATCGGCTTCCAGCTTGGTGTATTTTTTTGCCGGACGGATCAAGCGCAGCAAATTTTCTGCCGTAGACAGCTCCGGTTTGGGATTATGAATATACATACTTTTGCCGTCGTAATAGCGGCGTTTTGCCTGATATGCGTATGCGGCAAGAGTGGGAAAGCGTGCGATTAATTCTATACATTGGCGTAAATTATTTGCAGCACACGTATTTTCCGGATCTTCGTCATAAGAATAAGAAGCCAAAACGCCGCGCGCCATTTTATTCATAATATCGTTTGACGGCGCTTTCATAATCATGTCTTCGGTAAAGTGTTCGGGAAGCGTACGCTTGGAACCTAAGAATAAACGAAAGTCATCCAAGTCTTTGCGCGTGGGAAGCTCTCCGAACAACAGTAAATACACGGTTTGTTCGTATGCAAATTCGTTTTGTTTTTCCGCATCACTAATTAAATCTTCTATATTATAACCGCGGTAAATCAGTTTTCCGGGAATGGGCGTTTTTTTTCCGTTTACCATTTCGTAGCCGACGACATCGCCTACCCGCGTAAGCCCTACCAAAACACCGCGCCCATCGGCATAGCGCAAGCCGCGTTTTACATCATATTTTTGATACAATCCCTGATCTATGGGGTCGTTTTGTTCGGCTAAAAACGAAAGTTTTTGTAAAAAATCACGCTCGGCATTTTGTTTTCGCTTATCGGACACTTTTCAACCTCTCGGCTAAAAGTATACAGGAAACGGAAAGTTTTATGCAATCACAAACCGCTTATAAATCGTCGACCAGTGCAGCGGATTTTGCATATGCGGTTGACTTTGCTTCAAAAAAATCCGTTTTTATAAGATTGGCATTGCTGTATTGATTTATCCATTCGGTTTGCTGCGGCTGCTCGGAAAAGCCTTCGTACACGGGTTCAAAGTGCAAATCGGTACAACGCAAGTTTGCAAGATACTTTATATAGGAGCTTATCATATCTTTGCTTAAACCGTTTAATTTATCTCCGATAACGTAGTGCCCCCACTTTATCTCTTGCTCGGCACCCTCTTTTATCATTGCGCGGTATTCGTCAACTAAAGCCGGTGTAAACAATTCGCTTTCTTCTTTTTGCAATTCTTGCAAGATAGAACGGAACAGCCACAAGTGGGTATTTTCGTCTCTGTTGATATAGCGTATTTCCTGTACGGAACCGCTCATTTTGCCGTTTCGTCCCAAATTATAAAAGAACATAAAACCCGAGTAAAAATAAATGCCTTCCAAAATATAGTTTGCCACGGCAGTACGGACAAGCGTATACGGCGTTTGCTCTTTTTGAAATTCGTTATACAAACCGCCGATAAAAGAATTGCGCGCTAAAAGGTGTTCGTCGTTTTTCCATTGATACAATATGTCGTTGCGCTCGGCAGGATTGCAAATACTGTCCAGCATATAGCCGTAACTTTGCGAGTGTACCGATTCTTGAAAAGTTTGAATTGCCAAGCACAAGTTTACTTCGTTTGCGGTAATGTATTCGCTTATCGACGGCAAATTTGCAGTTTGAATGCTGTCTAAAAATACTAAAAACGAAAGGATTTTATCGTATGCCGTGCGCTCATCTTTGGACAACAAGCGGTATTCGCGTATGTCGTTTTGCAAATTGATTTCTTCAGGTATCCAAAAGTTGTTCATCGCTTGACGGTACCACGCACTTGTCCACGAATATTTGATGTTGTTAAAGTCGTTTAAATTGGTGGTGTTTCCTCCAATCATGCGGCGTTTAACCAGTTCGGTATCGCCTTGTGCGTTAAAAAGCGCTTTGCGTGAAAGCGCACGTTTTATATCTTTTATGCCGCCGTTTTTATCCACGGTATTCTCCTTTTTTTTAAATCCTGTACGTTCAGCCCGAACAGGATTCACATTCTTCCACTTCCAAAGATTTGGAACGCACATAGTAAATTGTTTTTACGCCCTGCTCCCATGCGCTTATGTACAAATTCATCACTTGGCGCATAGTGAAAGTGTTTGTAATATAAAGATTTACCGATTGAGCTTGATCTATATGACGCTGGCGTACGGCAGCTGCCCGTATGGACCACGTTTGATCTATGGTGTGAGCGCTTTTATACAGCCAAAAAGTATGTGCATTTAAACCGGGTGCGGTACGCGGCATAATGCTGCCTTTTTTTTCTTCCAAATAATAACGGCTCATAATGGGGTCTACCCCGGCGCTTGTTCCGGCGATTACGGATGTGGAACTGGTCGGCGCTATTGCCATAATGTATGCATTGCGCATAGCATGGGAAGCGGCTTTTTTTACCGTTTCCCATTCGCCGTCGGTATAGCCGCGTTTTTCAAAATAAGAGCCTGTTTGCCAATCGGAACCTTCAAAAAAAGCATAGCTGCCCTTTTCCGCTCCGAGCGCAGCACTTGTGCGCACTGCCGCTTTATTGATACGTTCAAATAAAGCATCTGCAAACTCAAGGTGCTTTTCGCTTTCCCAAGCTATGCCGCGTTTTGCCAAAACGTGGTGGTATCCGCTTGTTCCCAAACCTATGGAACGGTAACGCTTATTGGTAATCCGGGCATATTCTACCGGGTAATAGTTCAAATCGATTACATTGTCCAATGCACGCACGGCACTTTCGGTAACATATTCCAATTCGCATTCGTCGTCCAAATCGATATTACCCAACACCAGTGAAGCCAAATTGCACACAACAAAGTCTCCCGGCTTGGTAATTTCCGCAATTACCGTATCTCCGTTTTCGTCGGTGCTTTGGCGCCGTATAAATTGCACAGGGCTCATATTTTGAGCTATTTCGGTACATAAGTTAGAACAGTAAATAATACCTTTATGCGGATTAGGGTTTAAGCGGTTTACGGTATCGCGGTAAAAAGCAAAGGGGGTTCCGGTTTCCACCGCCGATTTTAAAATAAGACGGATTAATTCTTTAATCGGAACGGTACGCTTGCTTATGCTGTTATCGTTAACACAATCGATATAGCGTTTTTCCCATTCTTCGCCGTAAAAATCTTCAAGCGCGTAGCTTTTTATGCTTAGCACTTCGTGCGGGCACAGCAAATGCCAATCGGCATCAATATTGTCCCTCGCCGTTTTCCAAAACAAATCGGGATAACACACTGCCGGAAATACGTCGTGTGCTTTCATGCGGTCGTCGCCGTTGTTTGTCCGCAGTTGTAAAAATTCGGGGATGTCTTTGTGCCACACATCCAAATACACGGCGACCGAGCCTTGTCTGACGCCCAATTGATCGACGGCGACGGCAGTATCGTTTGCAAGCTTTATCCAGCGGATAATACCGCCGGCAGCGCCGTCAAAACCGCGGATTGCCGAACCGGAAGCGCGCACTTTACCGAAATATAAGCCCATACCGCCGCCGAATTTCGATACTTTGGCAAAGCTGTCTATCGAACGGTAAATACCGTCCAAAGAATCGGGTACGGTATCTATAAAACACGAAGAAAGCTGGTGATAGGGTTTGCGCGCATTTGCCAAGGTAGGCGTTGCAACGGTTACTTGCAGTTTGCTCAGCATATCGTAAAAACGCAATACCCATTGGCTTTTGTTTTTTTGTTCGTTAAGCGCCAAATGCATGGCGATTCCCATAAACATTTCTTGCGGAGTTTCGAGCACTTGATTTTCCCGAGTGCGGATAACATAACGGCGCAAAAGCAAATTCAGTGCACTGTAAGTAAATAAAGTGTTGCGGTTTTCGCTGCCGGTTTCGTACCGCTGCAGCGCGCGCTCAAATTCGGCTATTTCTTTTTCGCTATAATTTTCCAAAATGTACGCGCCGTACAGTCCCTGGTCAGTTAAATAGGTAAGTTTTTGATAAAAGCCGTTTATGGCAAGTTTTTCCATTGTGTTGTTCAGCGTATATTTAAAGCGCACCGTTAACAAGCGCGCTGCGATATATTCCCAATCGGGTGCTTGCTGCGAGGTCATTTCTGCTGCCGTTCGGATAAGTGTATCCAAAACCGTTTCGGCATTTGCTTGTCCCTTTTGTGCAACAAGGTATTTATCGTACAAAAGCTCAAGCGGATATACGTCTTGAGAAAAATCATTTTCTATAGATTGCAATTCGGCATCCAGCGCACGGGCAGCACGGTCATCCGTTATAAAAGAAGTTAATTTGTCCCGTGCACACGTATAGTCCGCTTGCATTGCGCAATTGTTTTTTGTTTTTAAGCCCGTCATTCCGCCCTCCCGCAGCACGGTATGCCGCGCCGAAACAGTATATTGTATAAATATCCGCTCCGATATTACTGCGCCGGCACACTATATATTGTGCTGTTTTCAATAATGTACTAATTATAAACACTAGCAAAATAAAATGCAAGCGTTTTGACGGGCTTTTATGCTCTTTTTATGCGTTCTTTTATACGTTTACGCCTTTTTTTCTTTTAAATCCGTTGCAAAGAGTTTAACTACAAGGATTGCCGAACCTATGGTAACGATTGTGTCCACAACAGAGCCGGAAACCCACACACCGCGAACACCGAAAAAACGGGGTAAAAGCAAAACTGCGGGAACATACAAAAACAATTGACGCGCCATAACAAATATTCCGGCGTATTTTGCTTTTCCCAGCGCTTGAAACAGCGTTAAATTGATAATCATAAATCCCAAAAGCGGAAACATAATTATCATAAGCAAAGCGTTGTGTTTGCCCGAAGCGACAAGTGCACTGTCTTTAATAAATAAGCCTAAAACACCTTCAGGAGCCAATAAAAAGCCGAGCCAAAAAGCCAGTGCAAGCACAAAGGCAAATGCATAAAACATCAGGGTTCCTTTTTTTACACGCGAAAAACATTGTGCCCCGAAATTGGTTCCGGCAAAGGGCTGATACCCCTGACTGATTCCCCACAGCGGAATAAAAGCAAGCATAATGTATCTGAAAAAAGCTCCCATCAAAATAACTTGGTCTTCTCCGCCGTAGCGTTTTAAAGTGGAATACATAACTGCTTGCTGTATAAGCGCAAAAACTTGCATAAACCAAGCAGAAAGTCCTACAGATACGGTTTCTCCGATTATGCTTTTTTCCAGCTTAAATGCGGTAAAACGGACTTTTTTGCTGAAAAAGGCAAAATATACAAAGTTCAGTACTCCCAGTACCACTTGCGAAATAACCGTTGCTATAGCCGCGCCTTCTATTCCCATCTGCAGCGGAATGACAAATACCGCATCGAGTATAATATTCAGCACGGCACTGATACCCATAAGCAGCATAGCAAAAGCCATTTTGCCTTCGCCGCGGATAACCATATTCGCCGCTTGTCCGAAGTTTACAAAAATGGAACCCAAGTACACAATCCGCAAATAGCGGATTCCCATATCCAGCATTTCGCCTTCGGCACCGATCAGTTTTAAAAACAGCGGCGCTAAAGCATAGCCGGCGACCGTAACAATCGTTGAAAGCAGCAATGTTAATATGAGTACGTTTCCCATTACCGCATCAATCGTTTTTTGATCTTGTCTGCCGACTGCACGGGACAATACCGAAGCCGATCCCATGCCGATTAATACCGCAATACCGTTATTGATCAAAGTGAATGCATACGCAAGGCTTATTGCACCGAGCGCCGAAGCGCCTACAAAACGTCCCACAAAAATTGCATCCACAAAACTATATAAACTTATAACAAGCATTCCTATAATGCCCGGAACACTTAACTGCAGCATAAGTTTAAATATATTGTCTTTAATTAAACTTTCCCGTTTATCCGCCATAACAATCTCCTTAAGATTTTTTACGTTAAGATACCGCACTATTACTGACGGTACCGTCACTAATAGAATACCGGTTTTAGAAAAGAATGTCAACAAAGATATTTAAGAGCTTAATTTTTTTATCGTATCGTACAAAAATCGGTGTATTTCATCGCGGTTGTTATCAAACACGCTTTTATCGGTAAACAGTTCACGTATAACAAACATGCCGAAAAATATACGCGCATAGATTTTTGCAGCTGCATTGGAAAAAAAACGTTTTGCTTTGACTAACATTTCCGGATATTGATCTTTTAACATATCCAAATTTTCTACAGCCAATTCATATGCTTGTTTTTCCAATTGTGCGTGCAGCTTTTCGGTTTCTTTATCGTACAGCACTTCGGCTAAAAACATCATATACAGTTTTCTTTCAGGATTTTTTTCATACAATTTACCCATAAGCATTTGGGTGATAATTTCATAAATATCGTCGTTCTTTTGTAAGCCTTCTTTTATTATTTCTTCATTGCGATGGAAGCGCAAATAGTTTCCGCTTTGCATAATATCAAACATTATGGTTTTGGTATTTTTATAATATTGATATACCCCGCCCTTCGACAAACTGGTGCCGGCAACAATATCTTCCATTGTGGTGTAGCGGTATCCTTTTTTTAAAAAAACCTTTTTTGCTGCATTCATTATTTCACTGCAGCGTTCTTCTTTTGTTTTCCGTTCGAACTTAGGCATAGAATTATTGTACTTTCAAACTGACATTTGTCAAGAACAGTACGCCGCATCTGGAGTCCGCCGCACGGGACAGCACTCTACACTTATGGTATACTAAAAACCGTAGGTTATTATGGATTTTTATACGGACGGATTTTTTTTACAAAATACGGTGCAGCTTGCAAAAAGTTTATTGGGCAAACTGCTGATTGTCAAAAACGCAACTGAAAACGAAAGCACGACAGACAGCGAAAAGACAACTGTCAGCGGCTATATTGTTGAAACCGAAGCATATTTAGGTATTCAAGATAGAGCGTGCCACGGATGGGGCGGAAAAAAGACAAAAAAAACAAAAGCCCTGTATGAAAACGCGGGAACGATTTACATCTATACCATACATACTCACAAAATGCTGAATATAGTAGCATGCGAAAAAGACAACCCGCAAGCCGTGCTCATACGAGCCGTTGAACCCGTGTCCGGCTTAGATATAATGGCACAAAACAGAAAACGTACACCTTTTGTTCCCGCCGCTTCGTTTCCCCCTACTACCGGAGCTGCGCTTGATATCACACTAACCAACGGACCGGGAAAATTGACACAAGCGATGGGCATAGGAGACATACACAATATGACTATGATACAAACGGGAAGCTTGTGCATAGATTTTAAACACAGTAAAACTCCCAAAGCAATCGGAACAAGCGAACGCATAGGTATTCCGAACAAGGGAATATGGACGCACAAAAAACTACGCTTTTTTGTGCAGGGAAATAAATTCGTGTCGGGAATAAAAAAATCGGATTGGCAAGATTTTCCGTGGCGCTGATTTCTGAAAATATCGTCAGCACTTCATTATAGAGATTGACAGTATATAAAAGTAAGCATAAACTCATAATAGATTTTGTTGCTTCTGCAACAATCAGGGCAAAATGCTGAATTTTTATACGTCGTTTTTAGCGCGTACGGCGGTATTCAAAGGAATTGCCGCACAAGACATAGACAAAGCAATCGCATGCTTGCACGGTTTTTACCGCTCTTTCGAATACGCTCAAGAAATATACCGCTCGGACACCGTTATTTCGCACGCAGGAATCGTTATCGATGGAAGCGTTCACGCCGAACAAATCGGCATAGACGGAAAAACCGTGCTGCTTAAAGAAATCGTTCGCGGCGAATCGTTCGGCGAAGCGCTGTGCTGCCTCGGACAAGCCGACCCTTTTTTGCGGATTGTAAGCGCGGAAAAATCAAAAGTGCTGTTTATCGAAATCCCGTCGACGCACGCAAGCAATCGGTGCCGCTGCCCGTACCGCATGATTGTACTCGAAAATCTTTTGCGCGAAATGGCGCTCGACGTTCAACATTTAAATATGAAGATTCGGCTTTTGACGCAGCCGACGCTGCGCTCCAAACTTTTGCTTTATCTGCGCCTTATGCAAAATACCCTGCAATGCAATTCGTTTACACTGCCGTTTACGCGCGAAAAACTTGCACAATTTATATCGGCAGACAGAAGCGCCGTGTCGCGCGAACTGAGCCGTATGAACGCAGAAAAAATTATTAAGATTAAAGGCAAAACGATAACGGTGCTTTAGCTCCTTTACCTACATTATTTATCAAAAAAAATCACAATTTTGTTGCCGGAGCAACAGATTCGGCACGAAATTTATTGTATGTTAATTACGGTTACTACACGGAGGCTCAGCATGTTAAAAAGCAAACACATATTTTCAATTGCAAAAGACAACGAACCGTCAGCTGGCTGCACGGAATCAAAAAGCCTCCTCGATAACGGCGCGTGTGCCCTGACTGTTTTTTCGCTTGCCGCGGGAACGAACATCAGCCCCGAAAGCTACGGTTATCCTAAAATCTGGAAAATCGAAAAAGGCGGTGCCGACGTGCTGTATTTGGATAAAGCTGCGCAAACGCTTTTATCGGGCGATATTTTTATCGTGCCGCAAAATATTCCGGTCGGCATTCGAAGCAAAAGCGGGTGCATATATTCGGAAATACTTTTAAACAAGGAGTGTGCTATGAACGACGTTTTAAAAAGCGGAAATGTTTTCGCGCTTAAAGATCTTCTTCCTTATAAAGAGGGAAAGATTGTAAACATGGATCTTGTCGACGGCGATAAAACCAAATTTGTGATTATGGCTTTCGACACGGGAACAAGCTTGAGCGAACACGCAGCCCCCGGAGACGCACTTATATTTTGCCTCGACGGGGAAGGCATTATCGGATACGAGGGAAAAGAATACCGCATTCATGAAGGCGAAAACTTTAAGTTCGATAAAAACGGCACGCACTACGTTAAAGCGGAAGGCAAATTCAAAATGGCACTATTGCTCGTGCGTGACTGATTGAAATATAGGGAGAAAAAAGCCTTGCCCGGAACAAGACTGTCTTTTTCCCAAAGGAGAATTTATGTATTACGAAGCGGGTCATGTATTTTTGGCAAAGCTCGGCAAAACGACGCTGCGCCCCGGAGGAATCGATGCGACCGCATGGCTTATCGAACAAGCACGGATAAACAGCGGCACAAAGATTCTTGAAGTTGCATGCAACATGGGAAGAACGATGATTCAGCTGTCGAAAAAATACGGCTGCAAAATCACCGGGATAGATCTTGATAAAGACGTGCTGAAAAAAGCGGAAGAGAACATCAGGAAAAATCATCTTGAAGACAAGCTTACGCTGATTCACGGAGATGCGCTTGCCCTGCCGTTTGAAGACGCGAGTTTTGACATCGTTGTAAACGAAGCGATGCTGACGATGCTCGTCGGCGATAAAAAGGATAAAGCGCTCAAAGAATATTTTCGCGTGCTCAAGCCGGGCGGACTTCTTTTAACACACGACGTCGCTCTTAGAACAGCGGACAGTGCCGTGCAAAAAGAGCTGCGTTCGGGTTTAAGCAAAGCCATAAACGTCAGCGTCGAGCCGCTCGATGCCGGAAGCTGGAAAGCGCTTTTTCTTAAAAACGGCTTTACCGTTACGCAAAAAAGCGGCGATATGACGTTAATGAGCCCTATCGGCATAATTCACGACGAAGGCTTTGCCGGCGCGCTGCGCATTATGCGCAACGCAATGAAAAAAGAAAACAAAGCGATGTTCCGGCAAATGTTCCGCTTTTTCAATGAGCATAAAAAGGAGCTTGCCTACATTTGCAGCGTGGGAACAAAGCAAAACGGATAGCAAGCTGTATATTTATATAAGCTTTGCAACGCACGCTTCAACATCGGTCATAGGAGCCGGCGGTTCAAAACGAGCAACGACGCTACCGTCGCGCGCGACAATAAATTTGGTAAAGTTCCATTTGATGTCGGAATTGTTTTCATAATCCGGATTGCTTTTTTTAATATAGTCGGCAAGTATTTGCGCCGTTTTACCTATACCGAAACCTTCAAATTCCTTTTGCGATTTTAAATACGTATACAGCGGCAGCTCGTTTGCTCCGTTTACGTCTGATTTTTTCATTTGCGGGAATTTCGTATTGTAATTGAGCGTGCAAAATTCGCTGATTTGCTCATTTGTGCCCGGAGCTTGCTCTCCGAATTGATTGCACGGGATATCGATTATCTCCAAGCCCTTGTCGTGATATTTTTCGTACATTTGTTCAAGCTCTTTGTACTGGGGTGTAAAGCCGCATTTTGTTGCAGTATTTACAATTAGCAGCACTTTTTCTTTATAGTTTTTAAGCGGCACATCCTTTCCCTGTGCATCCTGAACCGAATAATCGTAGATTGACATATTTTACCTCCGTAAAAATTGATTTATTTTACGCAAATTTTTCAAAACATTCAATAAAGCATGAATGTCCATAACCGGCCTCAAAGTTAAATTTTCAATTCCATTTCAATACATTCCCATACGCCGTCCGGCATGGTATAAGTTGCAGTTTCTCCTGTTGGTTGAAAACCGGCGGCTTCATAACAAAGCCGTGCACGTTCGTTATTCGTAAACACTCCCAATATTATTTTTGAAGCATGCAAAACGTTTTTTGCATATTCTATTGCAAGCTCTACCATTTTCTTTCCGTTTCCCTTTCCTCTGCTTTCAGGCGAAAGTATAATAAAACCGAAGCGCACAAGTGTTTTATCGTCTTTATTTGGGTAGCGGATAAACAAATGACCGAGTACGGTGCAGTCGTCAATGGCACAAAGAGGAATGACAGACTGTACGCCGTTCATCGAAGCATAGTATTCATTCAATTCATTGCCGTTCAATGGGAAGCGCCCTATTTTGTCGGCAGACCATTGATAAAGCTGCTTTGCATCTTTAATCCAGCTGCAAATGATTTTGGAATCTTGCGCTTCATATTTTCTTAATACCATTTTACACTCCTCTACTTCACCGCTCGCGTCGCGATGAATGAGGGGATGTGCAATTCGCGCGGCACCGGTTTTGTCGGCGTCAACACTACAGACCATTGCCCGTTTTTCGCCTGCACAAAGGTTTGATGATCAACCGGCTTACCCCATTCCCAGCCTTCCGCAATCCAGCGGTCAATCACCGCCGCATTTGCGTCTTGATATGGTGTATTCATATACACAATTCCTCTAAAGCTGTTTCAAGCGCTTCTTTCGCAATTATAAGTATACAATACGCAGTTTTAATGCACATGTCAATTTATCTTCTAGGATAATCAGCGCCCCCATTTTCTGTCCACTTGGTAACTCCGGTGCGCAATAGCTTAAACTCCCTTTTAATCAAAATAAGCATGGGAAGTCCCGTTGCCAGTTCAATGAGCAGCGTGCCGTAGTACACACCGCGCACGCCGGTAAAAAGCGGCAAAATCAACATAACCGGAACATAAAGCACTATTTGCTGCATAACGGCGAGTATCGAACTGACATTTCCTTTATTGATTGCCGGAAAAAAACTCAGCGTTAAAAAACTGAGCGGCATTACCGGAAGCAGTGCCATATATATCCTAAATTGTACAATGTTTTCCGCAGTAATTTGAGCGCTGCTTATCATAACGCTTGCGGCAGTTTGGGGAAAGGTAAGCATAAAAATCCAAAAAGGAAGTACAATAATAAAGGCTGCCGTTAAAAACCGCTTAAAAAAAACAACGACGCGCTCAGGCTGTGCAGCGCCGAAATTCACCCCGATAACCGGCGGCATTGCAATCATAAATCCTGCAAGCGGTTGTACGACAAAGCCGAACAAGCGGATTACCATACCGTAAAATGCGATATCATCGGCGTTGCCGTAACGGGTAATAACGTTCAGTACCAGCATGGATTGCAAAATCATCATAATCTGCATTATAAAAGCGGATAAGCCCATCGGAATAATCTTTGCAACAATGTTTTTGTCCAAAGCGATTATCCGTATCTGCCGCAAAGCCGAAGGGGATTTATCGTTTGAACGCTGTAAAAGCGGTTGTGTTACCAAAACCGAGCAGCTTATATACAGCGTGCCGATAAGCGACTGCACTGCCATACCGATATTCGTACCGACTGCAGCTCCCTTTATTCCTTGTCCGAGCAAAACCATCAGCACGTAATTCGACATACCGTTGACGGCAAGACCGATTGCCATAATGACGGCGGATATCTTCATTTTTCCCTCTGCGCGAATTAACGAGTTTAACGCAATGGAATATATCCACAACGGTGCACCCCAAAGAATTGTCCGGTAATAAAGTTCACCGAGTTCAAGTTCGTTTCCTCTGCCGCCCATGGCAAACAAAAGCTGCTGCGAAAAAGCAAGCCCCAAAATCATAACCGCTGCCGAAGCTAAAATCACCAAAGCATTCACATTACCGAAAAGTTTTTGGCGAATGCCGGTATCCTCTGCTCCGATAGCAATACTCAACAAAGAACCTGAGCCGGTACCTATCAGTAAGCCGAAACCGACCAAAATAATAACTGCAGGCAGCGCAATGGAAATACCTGCAAGTGCGCCTGCTTGTGCAAAATGCCCGACAAAGATTCCGTCAAGCACATTGTTTGCCCCAAGCAAAAACATCGCAAGCACTGCAGGCCACGAAAAATCAATCAATATTTTCCACGGATTGCCGTTTAAAATCTGTTGTCGCTGTTGTTCCGTTTCCATTTACCCCGCCCTGAATCGATTCGTTTTTTACCGCGTTGTATTAAGTTTGCAAGCTTTATTTTATACTAATCATGCATTCTAGTGTATTAAAATTATGCTGTCCACTGCTCGCTTTCCCGCTGCAACCGATACATCTGTCGATAAATACCGCCCTTTTCCATCAGCTCGGCGTGGGTGCCGGTTTCGGCAATTGTGCCTTTATTGAGCACGATTATCTTGTCGGCGTTTTCAACCGTGCGCAGGCGGTGAGCTATGACGATAACGGTTTTATTCCGTATCAGCGTACTGATGGCACGCTGGATAAGCGTTTCGTTTTCAGGGTCCAGGGCTGCAGTTGCCTCATCCAAGAGGATGATCGGCGCGTCTTTGAGGAGAGCGCGGGCAATGGAAAGCCGCTGGCGTTCCCCGCCTGAAAGGGTGTAACCGTTTTCACCTATTTCCGTGTCATAGCCTTGCGGTAGTTTTTCGATGAACGAATCGCACTGTGCGGCTTTTGCAGCGGCGATCACTTGCTCCTTTGTCGCATTCCTGTTCCCGATTAAAATATTGTTGTACACGGTGTCGTTAAAAAGTACGACATCTTGAAACACAATCGAAAAAGCTCCGAGCAGGGTTTCAGGTTCTATGGTGGAAACATCGACGCCGCCGATACTGACCGTGCCCGATGAGGCATCCCAAAAGCGGGCTGCCAAGCGGGCAATCGTAGACTTTCCGCAGCCTGAATGTCCGACGAGGGCGGTAATTTCGCCCTGCTTTGCGGTAAAGCTAATCCCGCTTACCGTATCTTCTGCCGCATTGTCAGTTGTGTTTGCGGTGCCGTCTGCATTATCAGCAAAGCTTCCGCCGATGGCACTCGCACCTTTGCCATTCGATTCATTATATGAGAATGAAACATTATCGTAGCAAATATCATAGCCGTTCGGTTTAAAAGTTTCGCTTCCCGTCTGCTTGGGGTAATTGACAATCGCCTGCTTGCGCTCAACGGCAATCAGCATAAAGAAAAATTCGCCGAGCAGCATAAACACCGTTGTCAACGGATCGAAGATACGGCAGGAAATGAGCAAAAAGACGATGTACGTCAAAAGTTCAATATGTCCCTGCGACAGCAAATAAGCGCCATAAGAGATGACAAGCGGAAAGCCGAACCGGATAAGCACCGAACAGCCAAAAATAAGCGCTCCGATCGCAGCTTCGGACTTGAGCGCAACACTCGTCGTTTCGGTAATATCGTCTTTGAGTTTATGCACATACGAAGCCTTTTTATCGGAAGATTTTAACACCTTGATATTGTCTATCATCTGCTGAAGGGAATCGTATAGTGCATCTTTACACACAATGACACTTTTCATCTTTTTTTCCGACAGCTTCCGGCAGCCGATAATGATGAAAAATCCTGCAAAAGCAAAAATAAAAAGTGCGATAGTCATTCGCCAGTCTAAAAATGCCAATAATCCGGCTGCAATTAAGATTGAAATAATACCGCCGAACATTTCCGGCACGGCATTGGAAAGCAACTCTTCGATTATCGTAACGTCGTTCAAAAGGGTTGAGGTCAAATACGATAAATCCTGCCTGCCGAAATAGGACAGCGGCAGTTTTCGAAGCGATTCGGCAAGCGAAATACGCACATTCGCCGCTTCTTCATACGCACTGTTATATGTCTTGCCGTATTTTAGCTTTTCGAGGATAAACAATACGGCAATCATCGCCGCTCCGGCTGCCGAAATGGCCCACACATTCGGCGCTTGAAAGCCCTGCTGCATAATGCGTGCCAAAAAATACTGCAGCACATACAGCGAAAGCCCTAGCGGTACCATCAAAAACAAATTGATAATAGTCGCAAGCGTAATCGATAAACGCAAATTACGCGTTCCCGCATCCGACAAGGCAAAAAATCTTTTTAACATAATTCCTCCATTTGTAGGGGAAGACCTTCTAAAGAAAAATGACGACCAAAGGGAGTGCCCTTTGGAAACCCCAAACCATAGCTTTGGGATTATTCTATTTCGGATTGACTTGTCTCAATCCATAAGACATTCCGATATACCGCTTTGAGGTATTTCCCTCCGCTCGAAGGAAGTAAGTTCCCTCACTCGAAGGAAGCGGTATCTTTACGCTTTCGCCGTACACGGATGTACAGTTTTCAAACCCATTACACCAGCCCTGCTTTTGCAAAATGCTTTTTTAACACCTTTGCGCCCAAAAGCCCGCCGAGAAGACCGCCGGCAAAAGCGGTAACATAGAGAAGCGGCATAATCCATATCGGAAGATTGATCATCTGTGTTGCGTATGCGCTACCCATCATTTTTTCGATCAAGACATAGTATTGATCGGTGAATATATAAATCTGCCAAAAAGCACCGCACAGCCATAGGGACATAAGCGCATAGCCTACAATGCTCCCCTTGACGGTTTTATAGCCGATTGCTTTGCGCACCAGTTCTGCAAGTGTTGCAATGATAAGCGAGTGAACCGCTACCACTGGCGTGTGCCCCATCAATGTCATAAGACAGCCCGGAATGGCCGCAAAAATAAACAGCGCAAAGGGCTTCGGCGTTTTTGCCAAAAAGAACAAGGCAACGATACCTAAAACCAGGCTTGCCGCAAAGGGATAGAGCATAAACGTTACTATCAAAAAGCTGAGCGGTGTTCCGACGACAAAAAGTCCGACAAAATAAATAACGGCAAAGATACCGATATTAACCAAATCCTTTAACACAAGGCGGTTCTTCCCGCCTGACTGTAATTGTGTTTGTTCCATAAAA
>KI260570.1 GCA_000468055.1 Treponema lecithinolyticum ATCC 700332
TTTTATCAGCTGTACAGCGGTCATGTGTTTTTCTCCTGTATTCTTTTACTTAAAATAATCGCATTAGTTTAATGCGATATCCGAACCTTTGGCACAAATATTTTGACCGGCTTTAATATTTATTTTTTGATCGGCCTTAATTTGCAAGTCTTTGTTTTTACAAGTAATTTTTTTACTTGCTTTTATTTCAATTTCTTTTGCCTTAAAACTTAAAAGCTCTTTTGCATTTAATGATAAATCTTTTTCTGAATTAAGTGTTATTAATTTATCCGCTTCCGAAAATTCCAAACGTGTTTTTGGGTCGGCCGAAATCAATTGCAGTTTTTCAGATTTTTCAGTGTCGTCGAGTATCAACATAGCGCCATTTTTGCCTTTAAAAAAATGCAGTGCATTTTTTCCGTCTTGATTTAAATCTGCTTCGGTATTTTCTTCCGTTTCAGGCGGCGCGGCATTATCATCCCATATTGCACCTAACACAAATTTATCTTTGCATGCATTGTCCAATGAAATAACCGCAACTTGATCATCTACATTAGGTAACAGGTATACTCCTGCTTCCGTACCTGCATACGGAGTTATAACCGGAATCCATTCGGAACTTTCATTTTCGTTGCCGCGTATACTAACTCGTACTCGGTGTTGTTTGTCGGGGTCCTGATTGTCCGAAACTTTTCCCCAAAAAAATTGAGCTTTCATTAAGTACCTCTACATATAAAGTATATCATATGGTTTGTAAAATGTATATAAAAAAAATCAATAAATTAATATTATTAATATTGACGGAACCATAAACCATAGTATAGTATATGCAGTATAAATGATGATGAATCGTAATTTACTGGGCAAAGGTATAAGTTTTCCCGTTTCCTGCAATGTGCACGGCAGCATTGGTATGTCGGGTTATGAAAAAAGTGTGGAAGAATCGATTCGTATTATTTTAAGTACTACGCCGGGTGAGCGTATTATGCGACCGGATTTCGGCTGTGCCATTAACGAAATGGTATTTTCTCCGAATTCGCCGCGTACGGTTACACAAGCGGTTCATTATGTGGAACAGGCAATTATTCGTTGGGAACCGCGTGTAATCTTAAAAAAGGTTACGGGAGAATTTGATCAGATGAATCCCGTATGTGTTAATATTCATATAGATTATGAAATTCGTTCAGTAAATACTTTTTTTAATATGGTATATCCATTTTATTTGGAGAAAGGCGAAATTGATTCCCAATATCAACTTAGATGACAGAACGTTCGATGATATCGTTGCCGAAGCTATTCGCCTGATTCCCCGTTATTGTCCTGAATGGACAAACCATAATCCAAGCGATCCCGGTATTGCATTGATAGAGTTGTTTGCATGGATGACGGAAATGACTTTGTACCGGTTAAATAAAGTACCCGAAAAAACATATTTATCGCTTTTGGAATTGATGGGACTTTCTCTTGTTCCGCCTCAGCCTGCACGGGCGGTAATTCAATTTTTTCCTGTTGAAGGTTGTAACAAATCGATATCAATTCCTGCCGGTATGCAAATAGCTGCAGTTAATGCCGATGATACTTGTATTTTTGAAACTGAACGTAAAATACAAGTGCATGACGCTGCGCTTGTTTCCTGCATAAATCGTTGCGGAGAGCGATGGACTGATTTTTTCAAAGATGAAGCGCTTGTGCCGTTTACTCTTTTTGATTCTCAAAAAACGGTTGAACACGTTCTGTATATAGCTTCTCCGTTGTTTTCAGCTTTGTCTTCTGAAAATTATTTGCAAATACGTTTTGAATCTGTAAACGAGTTGGCTTCCGTTCAGGATGAAATAGCCAATTATTTGTATTGGGAATATTGGAATGGTCGGACATGGGAACAACTTGTTTCTCCTAATAATGTGCATATTCAAAAAACAACCCGAAAAAAAGATAATACCGTTTATCTAACCTGTTCTTCAAAAATTGAACCGTGCACGGTTAATGGTATTGAAAACCTGTATATACGTGCCGTTCTTTCAGAACTTCCGAAAAAACAGACAACACTTTTCGTTACCGGTGTCACATTACGTATATTTTTTGGCGGTTCGGGATTTATTCCCGATCTGTGTGTGACTAATTTTGGCGTTGCGTATTCTCCCGTTGATATGAATAATGATTTCCGTATGTTTTCGGATTTGCCTGCATATAATGAAATCTTCTACATTGCAGCTGATGAAGTTTTGTCGAACGTCGGTACGGAAGTACGTGTGCGCTTTACTTTTAGCGAATTATATGTTACCGGTGAAGAAAACGAGAATGTCGTTTTTTCATATGAATATTGGGATGGTAACGCATGGCAACGGCTTGATCAAAAAAACGCTTTTTTTGACGGTACATTTAATTTTAAGCAATCCGGCGAAGTTCGTTTTATTGTTCCGGAAAATGCTAAAAAGACTGCAGTAAACAATGTTGAACACTATTGGCTGAGAATACGAATTCAAACGAAAGATTTTTCTATCGGCGGAGAATATATACGGGATGAAAAAAATAATTGGTTGTGGAAATTCTCAAAAAAGGTACATTCACCACAGCTTGCAAATATACGTTTAAGTTATGAAGCAAAACCGCAATTGCCGGTACAAGTGCTTTCAAATACGAATTTTTTGTGGCGCGATTTAAAAGAATTGTGTATCCCTGAAGCAAATGAAGTCGAATTGTTCCATGTTTTGACCGATGAAAGTCCTACATTATTTTTTGGTTTTTCATCGTTGTTTCCTCAAGGCGACACGGCACTGTATATTAAAATTAATGAAAATAAATCCGCTAAACCTAAAGAACAACTCTCTCCAATTTTCAATACGCTTTTAAAGGAAAAATCTGTAAAACAAAAACGCCTTATCAATATACAATGGGAATATTGGAACGGTGGTAAATGGGAAGTGCTTGCGGTAAATGATTTTACCGACTCATTCCATGAATCGGGCTTTATTGAATTTAGCGTTCCATCGGATATGAGTTTTTCTTCCGAATTCGGAAAAAAATTAGTATGGTTAAAAGTGTGTCTTTTGTCCGGCAGTTTTGAAAAACAACCTGAAATTGAAGCGGTTATATTGAATGCCGTATATGCAAAAAATGTCAAAACATATACAAATGAAATTGCGGCATCCGGTACAGGTGCTCCCGGACAAACAATAGTTCCCGCACATGTTCCGCTTTTACCCGGTTTAAAACTTTCCGTAGATGAAGGTTCAATACCCGGAGCAAATGAACTTGCCGTAATTAAAGCTGATGGGCATAAGCAACCATATAAAAAAGAAGGAGAAGCTGTTTGGGTTCCTTATACAGAAGTTGACAATTTTTATAATTCGACGCCGTTTTCCCGGCATTTTGTTGTCGATTACAAAGCTAATAAGATTTATTTCGGTGACGGACAAAGAGGTGTAAGTCCTGTAAGAAAAAAGTTCAATATTAAGCTTGATTTTTATCAAACCGGCGGCGGAGCAGTAGGAAATGTTGCCGCGCATACTTTACGTGTTTTGTCAAAAAATATTCCATTTATTACAGCTTGTGATAATCCGTTTCCTGCTGAAGGTGGAGCGGATATGGAAAGTATTGATAGCTTAAAAGCGCGGGCGGCGGGTGTATTTAAAAGCTTGCAGCGTGCCGTTACTGCAGAAGACTTTGAATGGCTTGCACGTGAAGCTTCCGCATCGGTAGGTAGAGCATATTGTTTGAAAGAAAAGAATGCACATGATGAAATTGTTACCATAATTATTCCAGTGCTGCCTAAAGATACGGCGCTTAACGTAAAGCTTTTACCTTCAAGAGAGCTTATCCGAAGGGTTGCAGCCCATCTTGAAGAACGTAAATTAATCGGTACGCGTATTCGTGTGCAAGCCCCTGTGTACCGTTCATTTTCTATATCGCTTAAACTTTCGTTTAAAAGCGACATCTTGGATATTGAAAGAATAAAAAAAAGTATTTCCGTTAATTTATATACGTATTTCCATATTTTATTTGGCGGTTTGGGCGATGGTTGGGAACAGGGAAAAGCGGTAACGACAGGAGCTGTATTAAAACAATTGGAAAGAATAGACGGTATTCTTTCAATAGATTCGGTTGAGCTGACGGACGAAGATGCGAAAATACATGTTGAAAAAATAACATTAAAAACGGATGAATTTCCTTTTTTAACCGATGTACGGATTGCAAATAAGCGGGGAGTGTAATGGAGCAGTATAAGGTGTTACGGCATGGATATGATCAATTACTGCATTTACTTGAAACACGCGGTAAACAAACAAATTTGTTTAGCCTTGCAGATGGTTTTTCCATTCCCGTACCCGAAAAAGAACAGATTATTGTACAAACCGATATATGTGATATTTGTCAACTACAATCCGATAAAACGGGACAACGTATTGTAGTTAAAGATGTTCTTTATGATTTACCGACTGTGGTAGTTTATATTGTCGGCATACATATTTACGCGAATTCTTATTCGCGATCTTTAGAAGCGGCAGGATCCATTATTGCATTCTTTAAAGATAATCCGGTTATCCCATTGGATTCTTTCAACTGGCATGGCAGTACAACAAAAAATCTTTTTATAGAGTCTGTTGTACGTAATCCTGAACCGAAGTTTGCACAAACAAATCTTTTGCCGGCTGTTCATTTGCAATATAAATTGGAAGCCGGAATAAATTCTGAAAAAGCGGAGTCATTTAAACGTGTTGAAAAGCGAGATATTCGCAGTAAAACGATAAACGATAAAAAATAAAAGGAGGCAAATGTGCCAACGTATCAAACACCCGGTGTCTATGTTGAAGAAATAGAAAGCGGGTCAAAACCGATTGAAGCCGGAGCAACCAATATTGCAGGCTTTTTGGGAATTGCGGAAAAAGGTCCCATAAATGAGGCAGTACTTGTTACAAACTGGACGCAGTATACGAAAGTTTTCGGAGGTATGCATACCGGCGGTTGGCTGGGGCATGCGGTATATCAATTTTTTCAAAATGGTGGAACAAAATGTTTTATAAATAATTTGGCAGCTCCGGAAGCCAAACCTACTGAAAAAAAAGAAATAAAAGACGGTAAGGAAACTAAAGAAACGTCGGAAACAACAGTTCCGCTTGAAATAAAGAATCCTTCAAATATAGCAAAACTCATTATCGGAACCGATGAAGGAGTCGGTAAAAAAACGGGTTTGTTTTTGTTCGATACTATTCCGGAAATAGCGCTTATAGCGGCTCCCGGAGTAACGGATCCTGCAGCACAGGATGCAATACTTTCTCATTGTGAAAAAAACAGATTTCGTTTTGCCGTTTTGGATTCGCCTGAAACACTGGAAAAGGGAATTGACTCTCTTCCTATGCCGCGCGATTCAATACTGGGGGCATATTATTTCCCCTGGATACAAATGTACGATATGGTGGCTGACCAAAACGTGTATGCTCCGCCATCCGGCGGGTTGTGTGGAGTATATAGTCGTGTAGACAGTACCCGCGGTGTACATAAAGCTCCGGCAAATGAAATTCTTCGTACGGCAACAGGATTAAAATATAATTTAACGGATGCCGAACAGGAATTACTTAATCCGAAAGGAATAAATTGTATTCGTGAATTTCCGGGGAAAGGTATCCGTGTTTGGGGAGCCAGAACAATCAGTTCAAATCCCGAATGGCGGTACGTGAATGTCCGGCGATTGTTTTGTATGGTTGAGCAAGCTTTGCAAAATGGAACAAATTGGGTTGTGTTTGAGCCGAATACGAGGGATTTATGGAAAAAGATTGTCAGAAATATTACAGCCTTTTTACTGAATATTTGGCGTTCCGGAGCTTTATTCGGAGATTCTCCCGAAGAAGCTTTTTATGTGCGCTGTGATGACGAATTGAATCCTCCCGAATCAATTGATGCCGGTTACGTAGTTATAGAACTCGGTCTTGCTCCTGCAAAGCCGGCTGAATTTGTAGTGTTTAGAGTTACACAAAAAACATTAGGAGAAGAATAATTTTTGGGCCGATGGCCGAAGGAGTAAAATATGGCTGATTATTTGCCTACTACAAAAACCTATTTTAAGGTTGAAGTTGACGGAATCGATTACGGAAACTTTGTTTCCGTTTCCGGTTTGGGTGCTGTTGCGGAAGTTTCCGATGATATGGGCGGTATGGATAAAAATCCGCGCAAAGTAGTCGGAAAAGTAAAATATGATACGGTTAAGCTGGTTCGTAATGCCGATCCGCGCGACAAGGTTTTAAAAGAATGGTGGAAAACCGTTGAGCGCGGTAATCCGGAGCAAAAATCGGTTTCCATTGTTTTTATGGATAGAGACGGCACTACCGAAATTCAAAGACGCAACTTGTATAACTGTGTTCCTTGCGGCTGGACAATGTCAGATATGAGCAGCAGCGAAACCGGAGTTATTCAGGAGACTTTGTCTATCGTGTATGAAAATGCCGATTGGGCATAAAGAATATACGGAAAGTGGAGATAAATACATGAAATATAAAAGCAAAATAATATTTGTATTATACATACTTTTTTCCTGTTCTTTGTTTTCACTTTCCATAAACCCTTTTAAAAAACTAAAACCGGAAATAAAAGTTATTACCGAAATGCAGGATAAATATGATGCCTTACCTGAAACTTTGCCTGCAATTGTTGTGCTTCCTGCATCCGGTACTTCTGCCGTGCCGCCGGAATTGATAACAGAGTTTAATGGACAAATATCACAACAAATGGTGCTGCAGAGTAAATTAAAACCCGTTGTAATGACCAAATATTTGTCTGCAACTTTTTTGAATAACAAAGCGGCAAATCCTTTTACCTTGTTGCAAGCTTTAGCTGAAGAACGATATACAGTGCCTCTTCGTTTGTTGTGCAAACCTTTTATTTTTAAGAATGAACAAAATTATATTGTACGTCTTGCTTTTTATCGTTTAAATGATTCTTTTTACCCGATAGAAATTATTCGTTCGTTTACAAATACTACGCATTTACCGAAAGTAATTGCTTCTTGCCTTGAAGAATTTTCCGTTCGTTATTTTACGGAAGCGGCACCGTCCGATAAAAAGAAAATTCTGATACGTGAATTTACATTGGAATTCAGAAAACTTGTTGAGCTTGTCAGCGGAGAATTTGAATTTGTGCCTGCACCGTTTATACAACAAACCGATTTTACTTTGAAAGATGAAGACGATTATTTTAGTTTGCTTTTCGGGTATATATTATCTTCAACTGATATGTTTGAAACTTTTCGTTTAGCAGATTTTAAAGAATTTGCCGGTATAAACAATTCCGCATATAACAGTGCCGATTATGTTGTTACCGGACGTGTTCAGTTAACGGATCAAGTCGGTTTTTTGTATATAAATTTAATAAATGCAAAGGATGGAATTATAATTCAGTCGGTAAAACATCCGCTTATCAACTTTTCGCTATCTTCTCTTATAGATGCTTACCGAGAAATAGGATGGTCGTTTTCTCAAAAAATCTTCCCTCAAGATTCAATCTATCTTGTTCCTCATTTTAAAGATTCGGGAAATATATTTTATTATCGAGACAGATTAATAGGATGGGATACCTTAAAATATTTTTTTCTTCCTTCGGGAATGCATGTTATACAAACGCAGCCGTATTCGGTTGCCGCTTCTCCTGCCCATACATACTATATTTTATTGGATACGGAACAACATATTTTTACGGATAAAGAAGGTAAATATGCTTGGAATTTATTGCAAAAATGATAGGAAACATAAAATTCGTTTTATTATACTAAGCGGAACTGCAGTACTTTTATTGTTAACAGGCTGTAAGACCGTACAAATAATTGATCCGCTTGTACTTCAGGAAATAGCACCGCTGCCTCGTACGGTAGTAATTAAACCGGTAGTTGAATATGAACCGGTCTATGCTGTTATGAAAATTGTTGAAGTTTCCGAAGAAAATGGTGTACAAAAATATTTTCTTGTTCGTTTGGGGGCGGATAAAACGGGAGTTGCCGTCGGCATAACGGGCGATATAGCTGAAGATATAGAATTCCAAAAGATAATCGGTTCATATAAAATTATAGAGATGTACGGTAATTTTTTTAGAGGTCAGATAGATTCGCTTTCCTATAAAATAGGTACGACAGCTTATGTACGGGTAAAAATAGGCGAACAGGTAAAGGAAAATTAATATGTCTCATGTTTCAAAAATCGACACCCAAATTCAGGATTTGATATATCTTAAAAAAGCTCTTAAAACCTTAGATATAGATTATATCGAAGCTGAAAATAATTGTTTGTTAACCGTAGAAGGTTATGGCAAACAAGAAGCCATAGAAAATTGTGTTATGGAAATTAAAACCGGCTGTAAATATGGAATAGGAATACGGAAAAAAGAAAAAGGTTACGAAATTCTAGCTGATTGGTGGGCAATTGAAACTTTTACGGGGCAAACTCAAGACGATATTCTAAACAAAATAACGCGACAATATGCTTATGAAACCGTTATAGATAAAATAAAAGACATGGGGTACAGCATAGTACAAGAAGAATGTGATGTAAAAAATACAACCCGCATAATGGTAAGACGATGGGCATAAGTAAAAAAGATATATACAATAACAATTATCTTTATTCTTTATGTGTCGGTCTCAGTTTGTATAAGGCAAAAAATAGACTGTTGCGGATGTTTCCGTTCTTGGAAGAACAGGATATAGAAACGATTTTTGCGGAATCCGATGCCGTTCGTTTTCAAGTACTGTCTTGTTCATGGAAAAATTCGAAACAAAAGAAAATAGAACTTACTGTTTCTTCTCCAAACCCCATACGGCATTTGCCTTCAAATTATCAAACCAATGATTTTTTGCAGGGGTTTTTAATGATTTTTCAGCATATCTATAATCAAAGTGCAGGAACACTCGATAATATGCATAATTTTTTTCGCCCTATGGAAACCCCTTTATTTTTTTTAAGAGTTCTTGCGCAATGGTTCGGTATTCAATTGGATATGCTTGGGGGAGAAGATGAAATAAGACGTTTTTTGCAGTATGCAGTCCCACTTTTTCGTTTAAGAGGAACAGTAAAAGGCTTGCGTACCTATTTAACGATAGTTTCAGGGATAGTACCTCAGATAATTGAAGGTGTGCTTCCGTATACTTCGCTTGAAATATCGGATACAGCGATTACGGAAGTCAACGTTTTTGAAACATTACAAACAAAAGACTGTTTTACTGTGTATTTCCCCGTTGAACGTGCAACAGTGAGTGATACATTGGTACATCGTCTTTCAGTAATTGTACAGCATGAAAAACCTGTACATACAACTTGTTTTATCAGTTTTAAAGAACCCGAACGTAAAAAAAGAAAAATTACTGTTATTTCTTCGGATACCGTCATGGATGCACAAACCGGAATCAGAGTGTAAGGAGTAGTATATGAGTGGACGTTTGGAGCAATTTAAAAGAGCTAATTTTTTTCCCGGTTTACAAGCCGGACCTACATATTGGAATTCAATTGAAGATTATCATTTTAATAAAGAACTGTTATATAATAAGCTTTTTCACGGTTTCGGTATAGTTCCGGGATTTTTGGATTCTTTACAAGTACAAGCTCAAAAAACAAAAGGCGGTCTTATGACGTTGCTGGTGTCTGCCGGTATGGCAATTGACGGTGAAGGACGCCCCTTGTTTTTGTATGAACCGCAAGTACTTATTTTGGATCCTAAAAAATTTAAATTGCCTTCTACGGTGTATATAATAATCAAATATGAAGAGCGCTTTGAAGATTATTTTCAAAACAAAGAAAATACCGATTTACAAGGATATCAAAAAAAACTGGAAACCGTTAAGCTTGATATAGTAGCTGAAATAAAAGAACCTGAGTTATCTATAGAACTTGCCCGCATTAAATTAGCAAATGATGAAGCCGGTGGGATAAACTTTATTAAGAATAACGATAATTTTTGCGACCCCGGTGAAAATACGCTTGATTATCGTTTTGTACCATGGGCATTTAGAATTAAAAAAGGCGTTTCCGATTATTTATTAACTTATTTAATTGATTTATTTGAATATACCCGTACCGTAGCTACATCCGCGTATGAAGTAGTTCCTGTTGTTTCTCTTAGAAATCTGCAAACTGTTGCTATGACCGGAAAAATGATTTTGCAATGTTCCGGTATTTTTTTTGATGATATTATCCACTTAGTACAACCGCTGTTCGATCTTGGACATCAGATTTTGTTTGAAATCGATGAATATGAACGCACACATGAGGATATCGGAAAACAATACACGGTAAAAAGCAGTTATGAAACTGCCCGTAGTGCGATGTATGCTTTAGGTGATTTAATTAAGAGTTATGATAACAGTTATGAAAAAATAGATGATATTTTAAAAACACATCGAACGATTATGGACGGCATACGTCAGACACTTATTACAAAAGAAGTACATAGCGACGATATAAAATACATAAGTTATGCTATGCCCCATATTTTACTTTTTGGTGAAGAACGTTATACTTTAGTCGATACACTTAACTTTGCATCTATGGAAAGTGTTGAAAATCATAAATTCGAACTTATAAATTGTTCTCATCCGACAACTTCAAATGAAGCTTTTTTTTATCCTGATGGCACGCTTGTACACGATACGGTTCGCCGTTGGATAGGTGGGGCAGTACGCTTTCAGCTTAAAAATATTGTTAAAGACAGAAAAACACTTATAATCAGGCGTACGGATGTACATCATGGGGATTATTCGGTAGAGGTAACTCTTGCAGATACTGCAACAAGAACGTTGGCTGTTGAGGGAAGTGACACAAAAAAGCGTTGGCGTAATCTGTTTGTAATATATGAAGAAGGTGAGATAAAAGAATATTCGCCGGAAATACAGTTTAGTATCGGTGAAAGCGGACGTGATAATTCAGGAACGGTTTGGGTATATCAGCTTTTATAGGAAGTTAAATATGGGATATAAACATTGTAAAGAAGGTCATATTCTTGACCGCTCATGGAAATACTGCCCGGTGTGCTTGGCTCCTCTGCGCGGTTGGTTGGTGGCAATGGAAGACAACCGGTTTGTAAAATTTTATACTATCCATGAAGGTAAATCTTTTATAGGAAGCGGTGTGGACTGCGAAATTCGTATTCAAGATGCCGCTTTAAGTCGTCAACATGCGTATCTGATTCTTGTTGATGATATGTGTACCATTGTTGATCTGGGTAACGGAGAACCCTTACAAGTCAATAAACGCACAGTGTCTAAAGTATCTCTTATAGATGGGGATATTATTTTGCTCGGCAGTAAATTATTCAAAATAAAACTTTTATAGGGAGTTCTTATGAACAAACATCCGATAAAATCGTTTTTTTTAAGTGTAACCGTTTTGTGTACGGTTACACTTTTCGGACAAACGGGGAAAACTGAACTTTCCGTAAAAATAGATCAAATTATTTCGGCTGACTATCCTGCAATGACGGCTTATGTCGTTGTACAAAATGAAAAAGGCGAGCCGGTAACTGGATTGTCTCCCGCTTTATTCAGTACACGTATAGATTCTTTAGAAATAAAAGGTAAAACATCGATTATACCTTTTACAATGAAAGAAGAACCTATCGATTATAGTATTTTATTTTCAAATAACGGTATTATGGACGGTGAACCGCTTGACTTTCAAAAAAATGCAATATTACAGTTTATCGATTTGATGAAAGACGGCGATTTACTTTCTTTGTATAACATAGGAACCGAAGCAGGTGTTATTTTTGAAGAACAGACAAAAGAGCATATAGATTTTGCACAGATAAATGCAATTAATGCCGTTTCCGATCAGCCGCGTGTATACGATTCTCTTGTTAATGTACTGCGTAAGGCAGAACGGCGAAAAACTGTTCGTAAAGTTATTATTGTTATGTCGGACGGACGCGATCAAAACAGTCGTTTTACAAAAGAACAACTTAATGCCGTATTAGCCGATACCGGTATTCCCGTGTATGCAATCGGCATGCGTGTGTTGAACAATCAAAGTTTAAGTAACCTTAATGAATTTGCCGCGTTGAGCGGTGGAACTTATATATATTCTGCAACGGCACAAACCATTCCTGGTAATTTAAAAAAACTATTGGATATTATCAGTCGTTGCTATATTATTCGTTATTCAATAAAAAATATAAAAGCAGATAATTTATTGCATTATTTGGAAATAACTGTAAATGAAAGAGATGCTTACGGCAAGGGAGAAAAAACATTCATTGCCGTAAAAGTACCCGTTCCCCGTTGGGTTCGTTGGGTAATTTCCGGTGTAATTATTTTAGTTTTAATTTTACTTATTGTTTTAGCTTTTATTTACAGAATAATGTTAAGAAAACGACTGGGGATTACAAAGCGTAAATGTCCGGATTGCGGTAATATTATGAAAGATAATTGGGACAGCTGTCCGTTTTGTAAATATCTACTCGATATAAAAAAGAAAAAAAAGAAACGGGGTAAAAAAGAATAGTGATAAAACCGGTTCCCGGAATTTATGTTTCCGAACAACAATATGTGCTCAATTCTCTTCAAATCAGAACGGATTGTATTGCTGCTTTTGCCGGTATAACCGAATGGGGGCCTCTTAATAGACCTGTCCTTATACAAAGTTTTGATATATTTTTAAAAACATTCGGAGGGTTTGATACTGTAGGGGTGCTTCCTTTTAGTATCTACAGTTATTTTAAATGCGGAGGAACAGCTTGTTATGTTGTCAGAGTAGCAAATACCGATGAAGCAAAAAAAGCCGTTTTATCGCTTAAAACGACATCAGGCAATGTTATACTAGAAGCAGCCAGTGAAGGGAAATGGGCAAATTATCTTACTTGCCGTGTTTGGCATGAACCGGAAAGTATCGGACATATTGAAAATATTGATTATCAACAGGGACTGTGGTTTGAAACTATCGGTACCGATATGGATATAAAAAAAGGCGATTGTATAAAATTAATGTTTTCCGGAAAAGAAATATATCGAACGGTTGCGAATATATGTAACAGCCGTATATATTTTACGGAACCGATAAAATTGTTGAAAACAACAAAACCTGCTACAGAAAAAATTAAAGTGGAAAAAATATACATATCTTTTGTGTTTACTTGTAAAAAACGTACCGAAACTTATTTACATTTATCTATGAATCCCGATTCGCAAAGGTATTTTGTTTCTCATATAAATAAACGTTCTTCTTTACTTTCTGTTATTTCCTATGACGGCGGAATAATTCACAGTGTTTTTTTACAACAAGCTGCGGGAGGAAACGACGGCATAGCAGATATAAAAGCAAAACATTTTATAGGTTTTTATAACGGTCCTGAAGATCATACCGGAATCGGCTGTTTTGAAAGTAAAGACGATATTTCTCTTGTTGCCGTACCCGATGCGACTTGGCTGTTGTATTCCGCCGGTAAAAGTACTGAACAAAAAATACAAGAACTTTTTACTGTACAAAATACGCTTATCAATCAAGCAGAACGTTTCCCGGGACGGTTTGCAATTTTGGATGTACCTACCGGTTTAAAAACGCTTGAAGCTTGCGAGTGGGCAAAAAAAATAGATACTGCTCATGCTGCAGCATATTATCCTGAAATTGATATTATTGATCCGCTGGATTCATCCGGTGCGAAAACGGTACGTGTGCCGCCTTCAGGGGCTGTATGCGGCTGTATTGCGGCAACCGACGGTAAAAAAGGAGTTTTTTATGCTCCTGCCAATATGATGATTAACGGTGCGGTTGGTGTGGCTGAACGGATAAATGACGGTGAATATGAGTTTTTATATAATCAAGGCATTAATTTGCTTAAATATTTTCCGGGCCGGGGGATTAAGGTATGGGGTGCGCGTACGCTGTCGTCAAATCCTGATTGGAAGTATATAAACGTGCGCAGAACTTTTTCGCGTATTGCGGAAAGTATTAAAATAGGTACCCGTTGGGCTATATTTGAGCCGAACGATAAGAATTTACGTAAACGCTTGGTAAGACAAGTTTCCGGTTTTTTGCTTGATTTGTGGATGAAAGGATACCTTGCGGGGAGTACATCGGAACAAGCTTTTTTTGTCAGGTGTGATGAAGAATTAAATCCTATTGAAAATATAGATGCGGGAATTGTAACATTTGAAGTTGGTATTGCAATTGTAAAGCCTGTTGAATTTTTTACTATAAAAATAACGGCGGAAAAAGACGGGGCAAGTGTATATATAGATGGTGAATAACTGAGGAGGAATGTATGGCTGATAATGGTAAGATGACGTCGTATTTTTTTACCGTAGAAATTGACGGCATTGAAACGGCACGGTTTCAAAAATGCGAGGGACTTGAAGCGGAAACATACGTGTATGAAATTGAGGAAGGTGGATTAAATACATCAACACATAAATTTTACGGGCGTACACGATATCCCAATTTGATTTTAGAAAAAGGAATAACCGATAACAATGCATTGTTCGAATGGTATAAATCAACCGTTTTGGAAGACAAAAAAATAGAACGAAAAAACGGTTCGGTTATTTTAAAAGATACGGAAAACAATGAAATAAAACGTTGGAATTTCTTTAGAGCTTTTCCCTGCCGTTGGATCGGTCCGCGTCTGGAAAGCAATCTCGGAAGTGAATTTGCTCTTGAACGTATTGAAATTACGCATGAAGGCTTAATGGTCGACGGAAACTGATAGGAGGCAACAAATGGCATTGGAAAAAGCGGTTATTTCAAATTTAGATACCAATGATGAAATAGAGGTGTTATTCAACCCGAAAGAGTATGTAATAGAGAAGAAGACGCCGTGGGCGGAACAAAATGTCTTCGGTATGGATTCACCTCCGGTACAGTTTACGATCGGGGAACGCAAACGGTTAAGTATGGAGCTGTTTTTTGATACATCGGAAGAAAAAAGCGATGTGAGATCATATACGGGGAAGATGGAAGAATTGATGGTTGTAAATGCGCAAGAACACCGACCACCTTTATTGCGTTTTTCATGGGGAACGTTAAGTTTTGATTGTGTATTAGAAGATATGGTGCAGCGCTATACGTTATTTGCGAATGACGGAACCCCATTGCGAGCGATAGTGAAGGTGGTATTTAAGGAATATGCAACGGCGGCAACGCAATTGTCGAACACGCGGCGAGAATCTGCCGATCATACGAAACGCTTGGTAGTGAGGGAAGGGGAAACATTGGCGTCAGTCTCTGCACGTGAATATAATGATCCGGGTAAATGGCGGGTAATAGCGGATGCGAACAACATAGATGATCCTGAAAACATAGCATCCGGTACTATAGTAGAACTGCCGCCGCTATACTAAGGAGAGGCGAACAATGTTTAACCTGCAGCGCGAGCTATGTGAGCTGTTGGAAAAATACCCTGATCCGCGAGAAGGCGAGATGGGAAAAATAAAGTATGAGCTGAGCCACGCAAGAGGTCAAAGCACGCCGCTGTATAAAGGAATCGTCGTAGATAACAAAGACCCCGAGTGCCGAGGCAGGATCAGAGTGTCAAGCGATATGCTGTCGCCCGGTTCGGTCAGTCCGTGGCTGCCTGTTGTACACTACCATCACGGGCTATGGCAGCTTCCGGACATAGGAGTGCAAGCAATTGTTGCCGGGATAGGCAATACGGTAGAAAAACAACTGGTATTAGGATTTATCTATGATGAAAAACATCCGTGCCCAGCCATACATACCCAAAAAAACTGCGACAGTGCAATCTTACAAAGTAAAAAACACCGCATAGAAATACTGTCTGAAAAAGGCAAAGAAATCATCGGCATATACAGCGCGCAAGGAAAAATCCGCATCGTGTTGGATAAAGAAAAAGGTATAGAAGTGGTAAATGAACTGGGAGACATACACATCGAATGCCGCAAATTAACGATAGAAAGTAAAGACATAGCATGGCAAGCAGAAAAAGTAAGCATAGAAAGCCAAGGGCAGTTGGAAAATGACAGTGAAAACAGTGTGTATATAAACTGTGATAATAAGATACAAGTGCAAGGACAGCGCATAGAACTCAAAGGAATGAACGTAACTAGCGAAGGCAAACGAATAGCGCAAGAAGGGTTTAATGTGATGGGCTTTGACATACACCAAATGGAAATACCTGCAGGATTGAGCACTGCGGTAGTGCCGCTGCCGCACCCGTTTATAGGCAAACTACAGCAAAACATGTCGCCCAATGTGGTAATTGCAGAACATGCAGTTGCATATAAAGGAAGCATAGCTAAACACAATAGTCCATTACACATGCAGCTACCCGGAACGATACGGTTTATAAAGATGCCTGATAACAAAGGAGAAGTGACAGGAGGGACGGCAAAAAAGTTAAAGATAAACGGCAAAGAAGCGGCATTAGTGGGAAGCACGGTAACGACATGCAACGACATAGGGGTGAAGGATAACAGCAGGATAATGGGACCGGGAAAAATGATACCGATGCCGACGATAATCCACCCGGATAATGAAAAAGAGTATGAGCACAGCCGAGAAGAAAAGGGAAAAGAAAAAAAGATAACAAAAGTAAAGTGGGAAAAGACAAAGGTAAAGGAAGGAGAAGAAGTAGGCTTTAGTGCCCAAGTAGAAAACATAGCCGACGGGAACATGTTGACGATACAAGTATTGACTCAAGCGAGCAGCCCTGAAGACGGCTTTGTGTATAGCCGCTACCCGCTGACGATACAACAGGGGAAAGTCAGTGCACGCTGGAAGTATGAAGCGAACAAAGAAGACATACCGCCGGAGAGAAACCCGAGCTTTATTATCAGTGCGCACAGTGCCTGGTGCCCGTGGAAGAAGAGCGAGAACAGCTTGGAAGTGGAATTAAGAAGACCGAAGATAGAAAAGACAGAATGGCAGGATGAGGAGGGGAACAGTATAAACAAAGCCGTTGTGGGAGAAACGATAAAGCTGTATGCCGAAGTAACAGAGTTTGAAGAAGGACAGGGGCTCACGTTTACGGTGTATAATGCGCGGACGCAAGCAGAAGTTACCGGTATAGGAGCCGAAGTAAAGGACGGTAAAGCGGAGGCACAGTGGACGTATCATTGGGACGGAGAGCCGTTGGAAGAGAAGCCCAAGTATTACTTTGAAGTAACGGCAAATCGCTGTAAGCCCGTAAAAAGTGAAGATATAGAGCTGGGAGCAAATTACCGTTTTATTCTGGTTGACGGTAACGGCAAAGCGCTTCCCGACACCGACTGTAAAGTAAGCGGAGCCGACGGCGC
>KI260571.1:0-71947 GCA_000468055.1 Treponema lecithinolyticum ATCC 700332
TGGTTTGAAGACACATTCAAGGACTGCGATGCCCTCGGCGTAGACAGCATAAAAGTGCCGAAAGCGGCTTATAATCAGTTCACCACAGCTGAAGCGCTTAATAAAATGGCTGTTCCCGGCGCCACAGAAGCCGAAAAAAGAGCAAAGTTTAAAGGCCTTGCGGAACTTAATCCGTAAATGTTTGGCAATCGGACATCGTTTCACAACCGAACCGCTTGTTCGGTTGTGAACTTCGTAAAGAAGCAAAACAAATCGCTTTTGCCGACAGCACCGAAGCCTAAGCAAAAAAATTGAGCGTTGCACGGGGTTGTACAACGCTCAGCATCTTAAAACGCATGGCTTTAACCGCGCGTTAGTTAAGTTTACTTATTCAAAATAAATTCAACGCGGCGGTTTTTCCACCAATTGTCTTTATCCGAATGTGCGGCAACCGGCATACGTCCGCCCCGTCCGACCGTCGTCAATCTGGACGCGCTTATACCATAAGATGCCAGTATCGACTTAACGGTTTGCGCCCTTTCTTGCGACAGGGGAACCAGCGGAATGTTTCCGTTTGCACGCGATGTTTCTTCTTCTTCGGTTCCGCTTATATTGTTTGCATGTCCTTCAATCGTTACATTGTAATCGCGGAATTTATTTAATATTTCGACGATACGCTTGAGCACGCGGTAGTTATTGTCTATAACCGACTGATCAAG
Source organism: Treponema lecithinolyticum ATCC 700332 (assembly GCA_000468055.1). Lineage (GTDB taxonomy): Bacteria > Spirochaetota > Spirochaetia > Treponematales > Treponemataceae > Treponema_C > Treponema_C lecithinolyticum. The sequence goes on from KI260571.1 coordinate 699, forward strand.
ACCGCGCTGGGGATCTTCGTTTTTACCCTTAAAGTCCGCGTTATCGCTGCGGAATATAATTGAAGGTACTTGCATTTTAAGCACATCGCCTATTCTGATAACAAGTACGTCCACCGAAATAAAACCTTCTACCGAAGAAGTCATTCCCAAAATATCGGTTACGGTAAAGGTGTACGGATAGTCTACTGCGGATTGCACCAGTTCTCCGTTATTTCCTCTTCCGTCCCAAATAATACGCTCGGTAATGGTCGATTTGCCGTTTGTTTTCCAAAAGCTTTTACCGTTGTTCGGGTCTTTTATTTCAAACGACCAGTTTTTAAACGGCACAACGCTTGTTCCTTTTAAGCTTATAAACAAATCGTCGTCTACACCGTCGTTATCCGGGCTAAAGTATTCGGGTGCCGTACGCACGGTAAGCTGCGGAGGCGTTACGGAACATAAAAATGCTGCCGTAGATGCGCTGACGCTGTCGCCTTTTTCGTATGTAATATCCAAAACCGCAACCATTTTTCCTTCTGCCGTGCGCCCGTTTGCCGTTTTACCGTCCCACTGTATGGAAGAGGGTAAATCGGCTTTGTCTTTTTGGCTCCACGCGTATACGGTATCTGTCGAATCGGCACGTTTAATCGTAAACGACCACTTCGCAATACCTTCGCCGATAGTTGTGCGGATACTGAACTGCTGCGTATCGGCATAACCGTCGCCGTTGGGGCTGAACGCTTCGCGCTCTGCGGTTACAAACACTTTTGCGCTGCGGTTGTCGACTTTAATGTTTTGTATTACGGCTTTTCCCGTATTGCCGGCTTCGTCCGTGCTCGCCATGGTGAGCGTATACGAACCGTCGGCAACAACGTTTCCGGTTTCGTCTTTACCGTCCCAGTTAAAGGATTTGACGTTTCCTTCCCAGCTGAACGATCGTACAGAAGCTTTGTTTTTATCGGTGATAACGGCAGTCCACAGTTTTTCTTTACTCGTTTTTGCCGACACGTCGATACTGTCTTTGTTGCCGTCGCCGTTCGGACTAAACAGGGTATACGGCACTTTTAAACTGACTTCGGGGTATACCGTGTCTAAGCCAAAGGGTTTTACCGTTACCGTAGCTTCGCTGCCGTTTTTAGACAACGTGTGAAGCGACGCCGTATACATGCCGTCGGCACAGCGCACGCCTTCGTCGGAAAGTCCGTTCCAGCTTATGGAAGACGGCAAATTCCGTTTTTCCGCAAAGGTTTTAACCGTTTTACCCGATGCATCGAATATTTTAAGTTCATAAGAAGCAATACCTGCTGCGGTTTTAACGCGCGGCATAAAGTTAACGGTATCTTGCACTTTATCGCCGTTGGGGCTGAACGCTTCGGGGCTGACAGTTAAAAGCACTTCCGTTGTGCCCGTGTTCAATTCAAAGGGTGCGCTTTCGATGCGGCCCGTGTTTCCGGCAAGGTCGGTGCTGAGCAGTACGTATTTATAAATGCCGTCCGTAATGCGTCCGGCTTCATCTGCGCCGTCCCACGTTACTTTTGAAGCGGGCGTTTCGCCGAATGTCCACGTTTTAACCGTTTTACCGGCTTCGCCGATAATGCTTGCAGACCATGTTTTTTCTTTGGAACCCTCTTGCGAAACGGTAACCGTGTCCAGCCTACCGTCGCCGTCAGGACTGAATATAGTTGTATCCAAGCGGACGGTTGCCGTCGGCGGCGTATTGTCTACGGTTATATTGCGCGTTATCGAGGATTCTTGACCGTTGTTAAACGAAGCGCTGAACAGCATCCGGTAGTCGCCGTCGCGCAGCACAATGCCCGCATCGTTTTTGCCGTCGTATTCGATAAGAGCCGGCGGTACAGTGCGCCCTTCAATTGTGCGCACGGTATTTCCCGTTTCATCGCTTATGCGGATAGACCAATTCAGTAAGCCGGTAGCATTCGGTATGGTCGGTAAAATACTTACCGTATCCTGCACTTTATCGCCGTTGGGCGAAAAAGGACTTCCTTTTACCAGCATATTAACAGAGCGTGGTAGCGCATCGTAAATAATATTCGTTACTTGAGCATCTCCGGAAGAGTTTCCCGCACGGTCGGTACTCGATATACGGTAAGTATACACGCCTTCGGTAACGGCAGCGCCGCTGTCGTCCTTTCCGTCCCATGCACATGTGCCCGGCGATGAGTTTTTCCACGTAAACGTGCGCACCGCTTTTCCCGTATGGTCCAGTATTTGAGCTGTCCACAAATCTTCCGAAGAGCCTTTTTGGCTAATCGTAATTTCGCTTTTGTTTCCCGCTCCGAATGTTTTTGCCGATTCTACAGGTTGGGTAACTTCTATTACCGGAGCGCTGTTATCCACTACTACCGCATAAGGTTCGGTTTTGCTTACGTTTCCGTTATCGTCAGATGCCGTTACATAATAAAAATAAGTGCCGTCGCTTGCAATTTCACCGGAATCCAAAACACCGTTCCACATAACCGATTCGGGTACCAATACTCCTTGTTTGGGCGACACTAATTGTTTAAAAAAACTTTTAGCCGTTAAACGTTCCGGTCTGATTTCTTTATTTCCGATTGTTCGCACGGTATTTCCGTCTTTATCGGTAACGACAAACGACCATTCGTTGATGTAGCGTTTATCGCGGATTGTCATCGGAACAACCAATTCATCCTGTACGCCGTCGTTGTTCGGCGAAATATACGCCGTTTTATCCGTTTGGGCAAAAAGCACTGCCGAAAGCGATGTATATAATGCAAAAACACCGCCGCATAAAACGATTTTTTTAAACTTATTCATTGTTCCCCCACAAAGTTATCTCCGGAGCTGCCGTATCTTTTAATCCCAAATACATAGCTGCCCCTGTGGAAAACGCATGCATATTTGCTCTCATAGGCCGGTAAGCGCTTGCCGCTATTATTTCACTTTGCTGCCAGCCTTTTTTGCTTAAAATAGATTCATCCGCGCTGGTAAAACCGAATTTAACGCTGAGCGATATCGACGGGTACCACGAAGCTTTTTGTGCTATAGCTTCGCGCAAATTGATTTGCCAGCCGGTCGAAAGACGTACGATATCGGCAAACAGGCACTGAAAGCCCGCATCCAGCACAAGGTTTTGAAAAGTGGGAAGCGATACATCCAAAGAAAGTCCGCCTGAAAATTTATTAACGCTGAACAATGTACCGGCTACTCCTGCACGCGGCGTAACTATGGAAGGGTAGGATGTAATTTTTTCGCTTAAGCCGTCTATGCCGATTGTTGCCGGTTTGTATGTTTTTCCCAAACCGGTAAGCGCAAAGCCGAAGCGTACATTGCTTAAAAAGGGAAGCCATTTTACAGTGCCGGGAAGGTATACACAGCCGATGTCGGCGCCCAAAGCCCAATCCGAGCCGAAGCCGCCGTATAAGCCTGCTCCTACGTACAGCCAATCGGTTATATCTTTTGAATATGCACCGCGTACGGTAAACGTATTTTTAAGCAGCATATCGTTAAATGGAACAAATACGCCTTGCGCAACTGCGGTAAATACGCCGTAGCGGCTTGGAATAAGAGTTCCGATATTAAACGCTTGTCCGTATGTTTTGTTTTGATTCGGTGCGATAAGGGCGGTATAGGAAACGTCGGCAACAATGCGCTGTTCTACCGCGCTGAGTGCCGGATTAACCGCCGTATGTTCGGGATGAACGTGGAACAAAGGTCCGCCCGCCGCCGAAACTTCTCCCGATAACATAAACGGAGAAGTAAAATGATACAACAATTCTCCTGCTGGCGGGGGGTTGTATGCAAACGCCGCCGCGGTCAAAAGCAGCAGCGCAGCCGCCGCCGAGAATCTTTTCCCTGCTTCGATTTTTTTCATAAAATAACAGCCTCCTGCTGTGCGTACCAGTGTATCCTATTTGTCTTTTTTTTCCAATCCCTGCTGTTTTACATTGACCGAATACACAATAGATACTACAATATATGCCATGAAAACACATACGTTTAAGCACGGAATTCATCCGGGCGACCACAAAGAAATGTCGGAAAATTCTCCGCTTGTCCGCGCATTTCCTTTTACAAAAACGGTGTGCATTCCCGTAACACAGGGAGGCGCACCGAATCAAGTAACCGTAGCTGTCGGAGACAAAGTAGTGCGCGGGCAAAAAATCGCCGAAGCCGATTCGGTTATGGCAGTTCCCGTTCATGCTTCCGTGTGCGGTACGGTAGAAAAAATCGAAAGCCGCCTTGTCAGCGGAAACACAAACGCCATGTGCGTTATTATCGCCGCCGACGGTTCGGACAAAACCGATTTTATGCCGCCTTTGGACCCCTTTACCTGTTCAAAAGACCAAGCTTTGGACAGAATACGGCAAGCTGGTATAGTCGGTATGGGCGGCGCGGCCTTTCCCACTCACGTAAAATTAAATCCGCCGCAAGACAAACCGGTAGAATACGCGTTGGTTAACGCATGCGAATGCGAACCCTACCTTACGGTAGACGCGCAAACTATAGCTTCTTCAGCGGATAAAATCATCGACGGGCTGAGCGCCGTTATGCACATAATCGGTGCACAAAAAAGTATAATCGCGCTTGAAGACAATAAAAAAGCGTTTATCCCTGCTCTTAAAACAGCAATTCAAAAAAGCGGTTACGCTTCAAACATAACAATCGGTTTGTGTAAAACAAAATATCCGCAAGGCGGCGAAAAAGCCGTTATAAAAGCACTTTTAAACCGTGAAATTCCTTCAGGCGGACTTCCCTGCGATGTGGGATGCTGTGTTGTCAATGTTGGGACGGTTGCCGCCGTATCCGAAGCATTCCGCGAAGGTAAACCGCTTATCGAACGCTCATTGACCGTATCCGGCGGCGCATGCGTTCAGCCGAAAAACCTTACCGTTCCGATCGGTACTTTGGTAAGCGACCTTGTGCCGCACGAAATAGAATTAAAAGACGGTATGACTAAAAAGATAGTGGTCGGCGGTCCTATGATGGGTTTTTCCATGCCGAATGCCGACTTTCCCGTACAAAAAAATACAAACGGCGTACTGTTCCTTACTGACAAAGAAACGTCGAACACACCGGAAAGTCCATGTATAAACTGCGGGCGCTGTATACAAGTGTGCCCGTGCGGTTTGTACCCGGTTATGATGGTAAAATCCGTAAAAGGCAACGATTTAAAAGCTGCAGTGCGTTTCGGACTTGACGATTGTATAGAATGCGGCGCATGCGCGTGGATATGCCCTGCAAAAGTGCGGCTTGTGGAAAAATTCCGCACAGGAAAACAAAAACTGCGCGCCGAAAGACAAAAACAGGCAAGATTGGCCGCTGCACGAGGAGGCAAATAATGTCTGCAGCTTTTGATACAAACAACCTTTACATGACGCCGAGCCCGCATTGTACTGCGGAGCGTACAACACAAAGCACTATGCTGCTCGTCATTGCAGCTTTGCTTCCGATTACAGTGTACGGCATTATTTTGTTCGGTGTTCCCGCATTGGTAACCGTAGCGGTTTCTACGGTATCCTGCGTCGTTTTTGAATTGCTTATACAAAAACTGTTTAAACGTCCCGTAAGAATAAACGACCTTTCCGCCGTTGTAACGGGCTTGCTTTTGGCGCTCGCTTTGCCGCCGGCAATTCCCGTATGGATGACCGTTTTGGGCGCATTGTTTGCAATTGTTATCGCAAAAGAGTTTTTCGGCGGCATAGGCTCGAACGTATTTAACCCTGCGTTGGCAGGACGCGCGTTTTTGTTTGTCAGTTTTCCTGCCGCCATGGGAGCGCGTTGGATAGACCCTGCAACCGATGCGGTAAGTGCGGCAACCGTTTTGTCGCAAATAAAAGAAGGGAGCGCATCGTTTTCTGCCGCCGATTATTTGCAATACTTTACGGGAAACAGAGCCGGTTGCATAGGCGAAACGTCGGCTGCCCTTATTTTACTTGCCGCAGCCTTTTTGCTCGTTATTAAAATCATCGATTGGCGCGCACCCTTAAGCATGATTGTTTTTGCAGCCGTTCCCTCTTTTATTGCCGGCGGCGACATTGTTGCGTCGGTGCTTACCGGCGGTTTGTTGTTCGGCGCAGTGTTTATGGCAACCGATTATTCGACCGCACCGGTAACGCCGTACGGACGTTTTGTTTTCGGCGCGTTGTGCGGCTTAATTACCTTTTTAATCCGAAAGTTCGGCGGCTACCCTGAAGGCGTTATGTTCAGTATCCTCATTACGAATGCGATAACTCCGTTTTTAAACAAAATAATCGGCAGAAAATACGGGCATCCCGCACTTTTTGAGCGCAAAAAAACCGAAAAAGCAAACGGGGGCGCAAAATGAAAAAAATACTGAAATTGGGCTTTATCCTTGCCGCTTACGCGACGGTCGCCTGCGTTTCTTTGGCATTGGTATACAATGTAACGGCGCCCGCCATTGAACGGGTAAAGCAGGAAAAAGCCGGTGCGGGAATGAAAATCGTTTTTGCACAAGCGGACGCCTTTGTTCCCGTGCAGGACTTTGAACGCGATGCTGCAAATCCGATCGCGATTAACGCGCTGTACACAGCCGAAAAAGGCGGAAAAGTACTCGGCGCGGTTGTAGAAGCCGCGGGCGCAACCTACGACAAGGCGACTATGCTTATCGGCTTGGATTTAAACCGCACGATAACAGGCATTCAATTTTTGTCGTTAACCGACACACCCGGCTTCGGCCAACGGGCAAACGAACCGGAATTTTTAAATCAGTTTACCGGCTTAAATGCCGAAAACACGCTGGAAGCCGGCAAAAACTTTGACGGTTTAAGCGGCGCTTCCATTACAACCAAGGGCGTTACGAACATCGTAAACTACGCCGTGTGGGTTGCCGGCAATTATTTGGCCGCAAACCACGGCGGAAAAGCCGGCTCGGGCGCAGCTCCTGCGGCACCGAAAGCGGCAGCCGTGTTTGACTTTGAATCGGCCTTTGCCGAACTTTTTCCTGCAAAAGAAGGCTCAAGCGTGCCTTCTTACACCGAAATTCCGGGCATGCAATCAAAAACGGTAAATAAAATCCGTATCGATAATATGTGGACGGTTTCTTTGGACGGTAAAACAATCGGCGTTATGGCCGCCGCAACCGGTGCAAGCTACCACGGTACCGCGAGCGTTCTTACCGCGGTTGACATGGAACGACGCATTATCGGAGTACGCATTACCGCTTTGAACGATACGCCGAATATCGGCCAGAGAGCTTTGGAAGAAGACTTTTACAATCAGTTTGCCGGAAAAAACACCGATGCGAATCTGCTCGTAAAAGACGGGCTGGACGCGCTTAGCGGAGCGACGATAACTTCGGCGTCTGTAGCCGACATTGTAAAAGTAAGCGCCGTTGAAGCCGCTTCTCAAGCAACCGCGCAGGGCGGAAAAGCTGCTCCTGCCGGTTCCGGCGAATATGCGCTCAACGGGCTTGAAATGGAAGAATAGGATTAAGGAACGATTATGAACACACACATAAAAACATTTACCAACGGCATTGTTCGGGAAAACCCCCTTTTGGTTTTAACCATCGGACTATGCTCGTCGCTTGCCGTTACGGTCAACGTATTCAACGGATTGGGCATGGGGACGGCGATGACCTTTGTTTTGGTTATGAGCGAAATCATCATCAGCTTATTCAGAAAACTGATTCCCGATTCCATACGCATTCCGATTTTTATTATCGTTATCGCAACCTTCGTTACGATTGTCGATTTGATTATGCAAGCGTATTTTCCCGCACTGTCCGAATCGATGGGCGTATTTATTCCGCTCATCGTCGTAAACTGCATTATCATGGGACGCGTTGAAGCTTTTGCTTCAAAGCAGGGCGTCGGAGAAGCCGCTTTGGATGCTTTAGGCATGGGCTTGGGCTATTTGTGGGTTTTAAGCGGAATTTCGATTGTACGTGAATTTTTCGGAGCGGGAACCTTTTTCGGTTTGCGCGTTATTCCGGAAGCATATACAATCGGCTTTTTTAAAGCGGCGCCCGGCGGATTTTTCGTATTCGCCATGTTTATCGCCGTAACGCAAGCTATCCGCAAAGCCGCGGAGCAGCGGAAAAAAGCAAAAGGAGGGGCAAAATGACGGACTTGGAACTGGGAAAAATCTTTTTAAAATCGATGCTCATCGATAACGTCGTATTCATTCAGTTTTTGGCGCTCTGCCCCTTTATCGGTATGACCGCTGATACGGGAAAAGCGATCGGTATGGGAGGGGCAACTTCCTTCGTTATGATTTTGGCGACGGCGGTTACCTACCCGCTGTACACGTATTTGCTCAATCCGCTCGGCTTGGGCTTTTTGCAAACCCTTATCTTTATTCTCGTTATCGCCGCGCTCGTGCAGCTGGTCGAATTCTACCTTAAAAAATCGGCGCCGGCTTTGTACAGTTCAATGGGCGTGTATCTCGCGCTCATTACGACAAACTGCGCCATCCTCGCCGTTACCTTAAACACGATTTCCAAAAGCTACGGCTTTTTGCAATCCCTCGTGTATGCGGCAGGTTCGGCTGCAGGCTTTTTTCTCGCCCTGGTTATGATGGCAGGTGTTCGCGAGCGCATGAAAACCTCGGACATTCCGGCATTTATGAAGGGAACTCCCGTACTCTTCGTTACGGCAGGACTTTTATCCCTAGCGTTCGGCGGCTTTGCCGGACTTATAAAATAAGGCGGATACCATGACGATTATACTGTATACCCTTGCCGTTTCGTTCACGCTGGCACTGATTTTGGGTCTTTTACTCGGCATTTTTGAAAAAGTGTTTTACGTACACGTTGACGAGCGTATTGCAAAAATACGCGCAGTGCTTCCCGGCGTAAACTGCGGTGCATGCGGGTATCCGGGCTGCGACGGCTTTGCAGCAGGCGTTGCAGCAGGAGAAGCTCCCGTAACCGGCTGTGTTGTCGGTCGCGCGCCTGTTGCACAAGCAGTCGGCGAAATTATGGGCGTGCCAGTCCCTGCAAAAAAATAAGGTGCCGCACCGCATACTTGCGGTGCCGAACACTTCATCTGTGCGCGAAAATTAAACAGACCGTCCCGAGTAGGGAAGCTTCCGACTCGGGACGGTTTTTTCACTTTACGTTCTATAAAAATTTATGTATATTTATTACGTATTTCAATAGTTTTGGTTCGCGCCGAAAATCAACCGAAGTACATACTCTATTTTTTTTATCAGGAGAAAGTATATGAAAAAACTTTCAGCTTATTTAGTGTTGTCGACGCTGTTTTTAGCGCTGCCTCTTTCGTTTGCCGCCGCGGATTCGGCAATGGATGTCCGCATCGACTACAAAATGAATGTTGCAAAAGAGGACTATACGGCTAATTATTTTAACTGGACGGTCGGAAAACAGGCTGCCGTAAAAGACAAATTCGATACGGCATCGGGTGCAAGCGTAAAAGGTTCTACCAAAGCGTTTAACGAAGTTCGTTATGCCGAACCTGCTGCCGACAAAAAAGCCGCAATTCCCGCAGGTTTACGCGGTTTGCTTTTGTATCCCGTTTCAAATTTCGACGTTGCGCAATTCGATAATCTTACCGTAAGCGAAAACGCCGGTGTCATAACCGTTTGCTTTGTACATCGCGGCACTGCGTATGAATTGACTACGGATAAAAAAGGCAACTTTAACGTTTTAACCGGAGCAAAAATTGCGCGTAATGTCGGCGACAATAATATGAACGTTTTTACGGTAAAGCCCGAATACTTAAAAGCCGACGGAGATGCGACAAAAATGTCTGATTTGGACTGGAGTAAGGTGCAGCTTGTAAGCGACACTTACAGCCCCGAAGCTGCTTACCATTACGAGGGTACGTTAAAGTTTACTTTTAAAAACAACGTGTTAGGCATTAGCGGCACACTCAAGCACAGCAAATAATGCTTGCCCCCTGAATCAGAGGGAATTCCGGTTCGGGGGCTTTTTAAGCTGCGAAATGCTCGTAAACCGTATTTTGGGCAACGATATTCCCATACAAAATCTATACCTCGAAACGGAACTGATTGTACACAATTCAACTGCAAACGTATAATTGATTTTTAGACAGTCCTGCTACACGGCAGCCCGTTTGCAGGCAATTTTTTCGATGTTTTCTACGGCGGCTTTTAGTTCGGCTTCGTCGGATGAAAAAGCCATCCAGCGCGCCAAGCCTTGTTCGCTTTCGCTTGAGCGCTGGGCTATGCGGCACCACTGTCCGTCTCCCCATTTTTTTTCAAGCAGCGATGCGCCCAGCGGAGAACCGTCGTACAGCGTATTGGTAAGGATGTATCCTTGAGAACAAAAAAAAGCTTCGGTTCCCGTAAGCGTTTGCGCGCGATCGGAGTCGGATGTGTAAGAATGCGACCATTCGCGCACGCGATGAGTTTTGCGCTGCAGTTCTAAAAGCTGTAAAAACCTTTCTTTGTTTTTTTTCCATTCTTTAAAAAACATAAGGCAAATAAAAAGTGTGCTTTCTGTAGGTGCATAAAGAGGGTGTGCTGCTGAGAGTAGGTCGGGCGTATCTTGTAAATCAAGCGGAGCCGATTTGATGTAATAATGTGCCGATTCTTCGACGGCTGCGCACAAGTTTGCGGATAAAAATAAATTCTTTATAAGAGAGTGCCCGTTTGGAACAAGAACGCTTTCAAATCCTGCTTTTTTTAATTCCCATGCAATGTAGGGAGCAGCTTTTGAATCTATACCAATACGTTTGTTTGTCTCCTGTGCATCCGCACCCAAAGCTTTGGCTATAAAAAGCATAACTAAAGACGGAGATATTTCTTCCGTGTCGCCCGTGCGTATGTCTATGCGGTCGCCGTCGCCGTCAAAAAACAATGCAAAATCAAAACGGTCCGCCGTGCGCAGCATAAAGTCGATTGTTTTTTGAATGTTTTCCTTTATAATGGGATTCGGAGAGCCTGCGGGAAAATCTCCGTCGGGCACAATGTTTCGCACAGTAAGCGACACCCCCGCTTCATTTAGAGCGCGCATAATTTCGTTTCCGGCGCTTCCGCATAAAAAATCGGCGCACACGCGTATACCGCTTAATGAATTTTTACCAATACCCGCCCGCGTCATACAGCTTTTGATGTACTCGTCGGTATCGTTAAAAAGGGAAACGCTGCCTTGTTTTCCGGTTTTACTCTCGGGTGTCGGAGACAGGTTTTCAAAAAAAGCTTTTTTTATTGCGGTTAATCCGCCTTCCGGTCCAATGCCCGCCGCGATAGGCATACATCGCGGTCCGACTATTTTTTGACCGGCGTACTGTGCCGGATTGTGCGAAGCGGTAAACATAATACCGCAGGATTCGGGACGCTTAATGCAGCTAAAATAAAACTGGCAAGTGGAAACGGGAAGTACGTTCGCTTCGACGCAAAAACCCATTTCGGTAAAACAATCGATTGCCATTTGCAGTAAATGCGCACCGCTTTTTCTTGTGTCGCGGCACAGCACCAGCTTTGAAGTTTGCAGTATATTTTTAAAATACCAGCCTTGAGAGCGGTACAAGCGGCGGGCAAATTCATCGGTAAGCTCATCGGCGTTAATACGGATATCGTATGCATGAAAAGCAGCACAAGCAAATTCATTGTCGGTCATACGCTGATTATGGCATACAAATTAAAAAGCGTCTATGAATTGCTTAAAAATTGCATAAAAAAGTAAAAATTTAAAGCAAAAGCTCTTGCATAAAATTTATTTATAGTGTATAAGTATAACTCCGCACGCAAAAGAAAAGCGGTTTGGCAGCTTTTGTATAAAAGCTTGCCGAAAGTGTTTTTCGTCTGCAGCGGGTGTTCGCAAAAGCGAAACAAGGGTTCTTTAAAAGTCAAGCGGTTTGCAAAATGCAAAACCGGTGAAACCGTAAAGATCGGAATAATCCGTATCAGGTTATCACAACCCTTGGTGTAAGGACATATGCCGTCGGCAATGTCTGTAACGGCATCAAGAGTGCTTGGCTTAAGGCGTGTATATGCGCCTTTCGGGCCCGGGATGCCAAACCGGTCATCAAATGCAGATTTGGTGGTGATAGGTGGAGTCCGGCCGGGGTAGTTGAATAGATAACTGCCTATATAAAAACAGTTTAGTTTTCGGCCATTCTCAATTATATCACTTTGTACTCAAATCATGTATTTTTATTATTTTTCATGCCTTTAATCTGGTAAGGAGGATCAAATGGCAAAGGAAAAGTTCGAAAGAACAAAACCGCACATGAATGTAGGTACTATTGGTCACGTCGACCACGGTAAAACCACCTTATCTGCGGCTATTACATCGTATTGCGCCAAGAAATTCGGCGACAAGCAGCTTAAGTACGACGAAATTGATAATGCTCCGGAAGAAAAAGCCCGCGGTATTACGATCAATACGCGTCACTTGGAGTATCAGTCCGACAAGCGTCACTATGCTCATATCGACTGCCCCGGGCACGCCGACTATGTTAAAAACATGATTACCGGTGCCGCTCAGATGGACGGAGCTGTTTTGGTCGTTTCGGCGCCCGATTCGGTTATGCCTCAGACGCGCGAGCATATTCTGCTTGCCCGTCAGGTAGGTGTTCCCAAGATTATCGTCTTTTTGAACAAAGTCGACCTTCTTGACGATCCGGATCTTATGGAATTGGTTGAAGAAGAAGTGCGCGATGTGCTTGAATCGTACGGATTTCCGCGCGACACGCCCATTATAAAGGGTTCCGCATTTAAAGCTTTGCAGGACAGTGCGTCCGCCGAAGATACGGCTCCTATCCAAGAGCTTTTGGATACAATGGATACTTACTTTGAAGATCCTGTGCGCGATGAGCAGCTTCCCTTCCTTATGCCGATTGAAGACGTGTTTACGATTTCCGGACGCGGTACCGTTGTTACGGGTCGTATCGAACGCGGTATAGTCAATATGAACGAAGAAGTTGAAATCGTCGGTATTAAACCTACGCAAAAAACGGTTATTACCGGTATTGAAATGTTCAATAAATTGCTCGACCAAGGTATGGCAGGCGATAACGTAGGTCTTTTGCTTCGCGGTATCGACAAAAAAGCCGTTGAGCGCGGTCAGGTTTTGGCAAAACCGGGTACAATTAACCCGCATACCAAATTTGAAGCTCAAATTTACGTGCTTTCCAAAGAAGAAGGCGGACGTCATAGCCCGTTCTTCTCTGGTTATCGTCCTCAGTTCTATTTTAGAACTACCGATATTACCGGTACCGTTACGTTGCCGCAGGGTGTTGATATGGTAAAGCCCGGCGACAATACAAAGATTATTGGAGAGCTTATTCACCCGATCGCCATGGATAAGGGTCTTAAGCTGGCTATCCGCGAAGGCGGACACACCATTGCTTCCGGTCAGGTAACAGAGGTTCTTAGTTAATAACGGCCGAAATGGGCGGCGGCTTTCCGTTTAAGCTGAAAGCCGCCCTTTGTTTCTCTCGGAGGGAAAATGGCTACTGAAAAAATCCGTGTCAGGCTGCGTGCTTTTGACGTGGAATTGATTGATCAAAGTGCGAAGTCCATTGTTCAAACTGTGCAAAAGGCGGGCGCTAAAGTTTCCGGGCCCGTTCCGCTGCCGACAAAGATTCAAAAAACAACGGTACTGCGCTCGCCGCACGTTAATAAAAAATCGCGCGAGCAATTTGAAATGCGCACACATAAGCGTCTTATAGATATTATCGAGCCGTCTGCCGATGTTATGGATTCGCTGATGAAGCTTGAATTGCCTGCGGGCGTAGACGTCGAAATAAAACAATAGTGTGCGAGGCTGCGGTACGGTCCCCCGGATCAGGGGATGGCGGCTGCGTGTATTTTAAGGAGATATCGGAATGAAAGGTCTGATTGCTAAAAAAGCGGGAATGACTCAGGTATTCGATGAAGACGGTGACCTTATACCGGTAACCGTGATCCGCGTCGAGCCTAATACGGTTGTTGCCCTAAAAACAAAAGAAAAATTCGGTTACGATGCGGTTGTGCTTGGTATCGACGATTTGAAAAAAACGAAGATTTCCAAACCTTATGCCGGTTTGTTTGCCGAAAACATAGCACCCAAGCGGGATGTAAAAGAATTCCGCGATTTTGAAGGCGAGCTTGCTGTAGGCGATACGGTGGGCGTGGAGCTTTTTGACGGCGTTCGTTTTGTGGATGTAACCGCCGTTTCTAAAGGTAAGGGAACTCAAGGTGTTGTAAAACGCTGGGGTTTCGGCGGCGGACGTGCTTCGCACGGTTCGAAGTTTCACCGTGAGCCGGGTTCCACGGGGCAGTGTACCTCTCCGGGGCGCTCTTTTAAAAACGTAAAAATGCCCGGTCGTATGGGGCGTGAGCGTGTAACGGTGCAAAATTTGCGCGTAGTAAAAGTGGATCCCGAGCTTCGTGTTGTTATGGTGTGCGGTTCGGTGCCCGGTTTTAAAGATTGTACGTTAATCGTTAAAACTGCGGTAAAAAAAGAGATGTAACGGCGAGGAAGACAAATGAAAAAGAAAGTCTATTCGGTCGGCGGCAAAGAGCTGCGGACGGTTGAATTGGATGATACGGTATTCGGTCTTCCGGTAAACGAAGATGTGATTTATTATGCCGTTATCAATGAATTGGCTAATAAGCGGCTTGGAACGGCGTGCACAAAAGATCGTTCGGAAGTGCACGGCAGTAACGCAAAGCCGTATAAACAAAAAGGCACCGGACGTGCGCGCCGCGGTGATAAAAAATCTCCGCTTTTACGCGGGGGCGGTGTTATCTTCGGTCCCAAACCGCGCGATTTCAGCTATACGCTGCCTAAAAAGGTAAAACGTTTGGCAATGAAATCTATTTTGAGCATGAAAGCGCAAAACGATTCTCTTACGCTTATCGAAGATTTTACCATTGAAAGCGGTAAAACAAAGGATATGGCGGCTATTTTGAAACATTTTTCTCAAAATGAAAGAACCGTTCTTGTCTTAAAAGATGACGATCAAAATATTAAGCGGGCTGCCCGTAATATTCCTACGTTGTCCTTTTTGTCCTATAACAGGCTGCGCGCGCACGATCTTTTTTACGGAAAAAAGATACTGATGCTTGAAAGCGCTGCAAAAAATTTGGCTGATTTTTATAAAAAGGAGGCCGAATAATGATGCACGAAGATGTAATCATTGAACCGGTGTTGTCGGAAAAGGCAACGGAATTGCGGGAACAGGGAAAGTATGTATTTAAAGTACATCCCGATGCAACGAAGCTTGACATAAAAGAAGCGGTAAGAAAACTTTTTAATGTAAAAGTCGCCGCTTGTACTACGATGAATGTGTTTGGAAAGATGAAACGGGTGCGTTACCGTGCCGGTAGAACTTCCAGTTGGAAAAAGGCCATCGTCAAACTGGCGCCTGGCGAAGTAATTAAAGTATTTGAAGGCGTATAGCTTTCAAATTTCGGAATAAAAGGGGATCCTAAACATGGCTCTTAAACTATATAAGCCGATAACCGCAGGGACCCGCGGGCGGGTTGATTTGCGCAAAGATGAACTGACCGCAGATAAACCCGAAAAAAGTCTTACGTCGGGAATTTCGTCGAAGGGCGGTCGCGGCGCAGGCGGGCGGATTGCGGTTCGGCATCAGGGCGGCGGTCATAAACGGCGTTATCGCGATATAGATTTTAAACGCGATAAACACGGTATTCCGGGAACGGTACGTACTATAGAGTATGATCCGAACCGTAGCGCAAATATTGCGTTGATATTTTATGCGGACGGAGAAAAGCGCTATATTATTGCGCCGCAAGGATTGGCTGTGGGGCAAAAAATCGTATCCGGCGAAAATGCTTCTCCTGCGGTAGGAAACGCATTGCCTTTGGAAGCTATCCCGGTTGGTTTTACCGTGCATAATATTGAGTTGACTTTGGGAAAGGGCGGGCAGCTTGCCCGTTCAGCCGGTGCGAGCGCGCTCGTTGCGGCAAAAGAAGGCGATTATGTATCTCTTCGTCTTCCTTCGAGTGAAGTGCGCAGAGTGCATAAAAAATGCTATGCCACTATCGGAACCGTGGGAAATGAAGACAGGCTGAATGTGCGTTTGGGTAAAGCCGGACGTAATAGGTGGCTGGGTGTACGTCCGTCCGTGCGCGGTATGGCGATGAACCCTGTAGACCATCCGCTGGGAGGCGGTGAAGGCGCCGGAAAAGGACGCAATCCCGTTACTCCGTGGGGACAACCGTGCCGCGGGTACAAAACCCGTAAAAAGCGGAAGGTGTCTAACAACTTTATTGTTACCCGCCGCAAGAAGTAGGAGAGGAGCGTAACGTGTCGCGATCTGTTAAAAAAGGTCCTTTTATAGAAAAGAGCCTTTATAAAAAGGTTATTGAAATGAATAAAGCGGCGGACCGGAAGATGATAAAAACATACTCCCGTTGTTCGACTATTATTCCCGAAATGGTAGGCAATACGATTTCGGTGTATAACGGCAAGTCTTGGGTGCCCGTGTATATTACGGAAAACCTTGTCGGGCATAAATTGGGAGAGTTTTCTCCTACGCGGATTTTCCGCGGGCATGCCGGATCCGATAAAAAAGCCGAGAATAAGTAGGTGGTCAAGATGGCTGAAAAAAGCGGGTACAGAGCTATAACAAAATTTCTTATAGCATCGCCTACAAAGGTACGTCCTGTAGCGAATGTTATCAAACGGAAAACATGTTCGGAAGCTATGGCTATTCTTGAGAATATGCCGCAAAAGGGCGCCGCGCTTATTCGCGGAACGGTAAAATCCGCAGTGGCAAATGCTCTTTTTGCAAACAAAAAGCTTGATGAAGATATGCTGTTTGTTAAAGAAATTCGTATTGATGAAGGGCCGCGTCTGAAAAGAGTGTGGTTTCGCGGCAAGGGACGTGCGGATATGCTTTTGCGGCGCATGTGCCATATTACCGTTGTGGTAGCTGAAAAGGCGGGGGAATAAAGTGGGACAGAAAGTTAATCCGATAGGGCTGCGCCTCGGCGTAAATAAAACGTGGCAGTCCCGCTGGTATGCGGATCCTCGCGAATATGCCGATTTGGTGCTTGAAGATCTGAAAATCAGAAAAATGGTTCAAGCTTTGCCGGAATGTAAAAATGCCGACATTGCCGATGTGGAAATTGTGCGCCATCCGCAGCGGGTGACGATTGTTATACACACGGCTCGTCCGGGCGTTATTATCGGTGTAAAAGGCGCGAATATCGAAAAAATCAGCGCTGAAATTCAAAAGAATTTGACCAAAAAGGTTCAAATTAAAATTAAAGAAATAAAAAGAGCTGAAATAAACGCTTCTTTGGTTGCACAAAACGTAGCGCGTCAATTGGTAAACCGCGGTTCGTTTCGCAAAGCTTTAAAACAATCGTGCTCCAGCGCTATAAAAACCGGCGCCCAGGGTATAAAGATCCGTATAAGCGGACGTTTGGGCGGGTCGGAAATGTCGCGCACCGAAGAGCATAAAGACGGCCGCGTACCTTTGCACACGCTTAGAGCCGACATCGATTACGGGTTTGCCGAAGCGCTTACTACGTTCGGAAAAATCGGCGTAAAGGTGTGGATTTATAACGGTATGATGTACGGTCGCGAACAAAACGAAGATGCCGGGCAGCTTTTGAAAAAACGCCGCGAGCGCACCGGTTTTGCAGACCGCGCAAACGGAAACGAGCATGCGCCGCGGGCGGACCGCGCAAACAAGCGCGAGCAGGGTGCTGCAGAGCATGCGGATAAAACTGCCGAAACCAAATCCAAGAGGGCGGCAAAGTCTTCTTCGGCTGCCGACAAAACCGAAAAAGCGGAGTCTCGGGCAAAGCCGGAAGCGGCGGACAGCGCTGAGCAGCAGGCGTAAAGGAGATAGGTATGGCGTTAAGTCCTAAAAGAGTTTTACACCGTAAGGTGCAGCGCGGTAGAATTAAAGGCAATGCTACGCGCGGCTGTCATATAGATTTCGGAGAGGTGGCTCTTGTTGCGCTTGAGCCGATATGGCTTTCGGCAAAACACATAGAAGCTGCGCGTGTTGCATTAAACCGTAAAATAAACCGCGGCGGACAAGTGTGGATCCGTGTGTTCCCGGACAAGCCTGTTTCTAAAAAGCCTGCCGATACCCGTATGGGTAAGGGAAAAGGTGCTCCCGAATTTTGGGCAGCGGTTATTAAGCCCGGTCAGATATTGTTTGAAATCGGCGGGGTGGATATCGGTTTGGCGGAACAGGCGGTTAAACTTGCGGGAAGCAAGCTGCCTATTAAAACCAAAGTTGCCTATCGCAATACGGTAGAGTAGGAGTAATACAATGGCAAAAAAAGAAAAAGAAAAAGAGTTGTCTTATTCCGAACTGGTTGCAAAAAGGAATGAGCTTAAAAAGAAGTACATGGATTTTCGTTTCCAAATGGTAATCGGACATGTTGAAAATCCTTTGCAAAAACGTACCATGCGCCGTGAAATTGCGCAAGTAAATACGTTGATCCGGCAAAAAGAAATAGCCGGCTTAAATAAGTAGGAGTTGACCCGTGGAAGAACAAGCAGTTCAAAGAAAAGCGGCGAAGCGTTCTTTTGTTGGTATTGTTACCAGCGATAAAATGGATAAAACCGTTGTCGTGTCGGTTTCAACAAAAAAACTGCATCGGCTTTACAAAAAATACGTTACGCGTGTCAAAAAATGTAAGGCACACGATGAAAAAAACGATGCACATATTGGAGACCGCGTGCGCATTGTAGAGTGTCGTCCGCTAAGCCGCGAAAAATGCTGGCGGCTTGACGAAATTATCGAACGGGCTAAATAACGGGGAGGCGCAATTATGATTCAGATGCAAACCAATTTGAACGTTGCGGATAACTCCGGAGCAAAAATCGTTCAATGTATAAAGGTTATCGGCGGTTCTCATCGCAGGTATGCAAGTATCGGTGATGTTATCGTTGTGGCGGTAAAGGATGCAATTCCTACGTCGGCTATAAAAAAAGGCTCGGTTGAAAAAGCCGTTATAGTGCGCATTGCCAAAGAATACCGCCGCTCGGACGGGACGTATATCCGCTTCGACGATAACGCGTGTGTTATTATAGACGCTTCGAACAACCCTAAGGGCAAGCGCGTTTTCGGTCCCGTCGCCCGTGAGCTTCGCGATATGGATTATATGAAAATCGTATCGCTTGCTCCGGAAGTGCTGTAACGGGTCTTGAGGAGTTAACGGAATGGAAAGAAAATTCAAGATTCGTAAAGACGATCAAGTGGAAATTATTGCCGGAAAAGACAAGGGTAAACGCGGTAATGTGGTTCGCGTTATCCGCGATAAAGACAGAGTTATTGTTGCCGGCTGTAATATCGTAAAAAAAGCGATGAAAAAGCGCAGCCAGCAAGACAGAGGCGGTATTGCCGAAGTCGAAGCGCCGCTGCATATTTCAAACGTAGCGATCGTGTGCAAAAAATGCGGTCCTACTAAAATCGGATACAAATTCGACGGCGATAAAAAAATCCGCGTCTGTCGTAAATGTGGAGATACCCTGTAATGAGCAATTACATACCCCGGCTTAAGAAAGTCTATAAAGACAAAATCGCCCCCGAGCTTTTTAAAGAACTCGGTTATACGTCCGTTATGCAAATTCCCGCTCTTAAAAAGATTGTGGTCAGCATGGGCGTCGGCGAAGCTCTCGCAAATAAGAAACTCCTTGATGCCGCAGTGTCTGATATAACGCTTATAACCGGTCAGAAAGCTGTAAAAACAAAGGCAAAAAAGAGTATCGCAAACTTCAAACTTCGTGAGGGCAATGAAGTAGGTGTAATGGTAACGTTAAGAGGCGCTCATATGTACGAGTTTTTAGACCGCTTTATTAACGCAGCATTGCCCCGTGTTAAGGATTTTCGCGGCGTCAATCCCAACGGTTTTGACGGACACGGAAATTATTCTCTCGGTATTACGGAACAGATCATTTTCCCCGAAATCGACTTCGACAAAATCGAGCGTGTTTCCGGTTTGAATGTGAATATCGTAACCAGTGCGCGTACGGACAGCGAAGCGCGTGCTTTGCTTACCAAGTTCGGAATGCCTTTTAGGAAGTGAGGAGTTCATGGCAAAGAAGTCGATGATTATTAAGGCTGCACGCAAGCCGAAATACAGTACCAGACGGGTTAACCGCTGCCAAGTGTGCGGTCGCCCGCGCGGATATTTACGGAAATATAAAATGTGCCGTTTGTGTTTTCGTAAGTTAGCAAGTGAAGGCCTGTTACCGGGCGTTACAAAATCCAGTTGGTAAAGGCGGGAGTAGAGTATGAGTGTTTCAGATCCCATTGCAGATATGCTGACCAAGGTTCGGAATGCGGTAACGGCGCGCCACGAAAAAGTTGATGTGCCGACATCCAAACTGAAACTGGAAATTGTGAAAATTCTGAAAACGGAAGGGTATATTAAAAACTTTAAAAAGATTACCCAAGATAATATAAACGTTATCAGAATATTCCTTAAATATGACGATAAAAATGCACCGGTCATTCACGGGATAAAAAAAGTTTCGACTCCCGGCCGCCGCGTGTATTCGGGTTATAAAGAGTTGCCCCGTGTGTATAACGGGTACGGAACGGTTATCGTGTCTACTTCTGCCGGCGTTACGACGGGCAGAAAGGCTGCCGAAAAAATGGTCGGCGGCGAATTGATTTGTACCGTTTGGTAAGGAGAAAGGAAGTATGTCAAGAATCGGTAAGCTTCCCGTAGCCGTTCCTGCGGGAGTAAAAATAACCGCCGCACAGCATGTAATCAGCGTTGAAGGTCCTAAAGGAAAATTAACGCAAGATTATAACGATTTGGTAACTATAGATGTTAAAGACA
The DNA here is from genome assembly GCA_000468055.1 of Treponema lecithinolyticum ATCC 700332. Lineage (GTDB taxonomy): Bacteria > Spirochaetota > Spirochaetia > Treponematales > Treponemataceae > Treponema_C > Treponema_C lecithinolyticum. Next base: position 21,381 of record KI260571.1, read on the forward strand.
GCGAAGTGTGCGTGTCGAGAAATGACGACAGCAAAAATGCACGTGCCGCGCACGGCTTATACCGCAGTCTTATCCGCAATATGGTTATCGGTGTAACCGACGGTTTTTCAAAAAGCCTTATTATAAACGGCGTAGGTTTCCGTGCCGAAGTACAGGGTAAAATGCTGATTATGAATCTCGGTTATTCAACGGATTTTATTGCCGCTATTCCCGAAGGTTTAACCGTTACGGCGGATGCGCAAGGTAAAATAACTGTTGCCGGTATCGATAAACAGCAAGTAGGCGAATTTGCTTCGCAATTGCGCCGCTTAAGAAAACCGGAACCGTATAAAGGTAAGGGTGTCCGTTATGAAACGGAAACAATTAAACGCAAAGTCGGTAAAGCCGGCGTAAAATAAGGGTGTTTACTATGTTTAGAAAACTGAGTGATAAAGAACGAAAGCGCTTAAAAAGAAAAATTCATATCCGCAAACACCTGCACGGTACCGCTGCGCGTCCCCGTATGACTGTAACAAAAAGCAATTGCAATTTGTATGTACAGGTTATAGACGACGATGAAGGTAAAACGCTTGCAGCCGTTTCCACTTTGGAAAAAGATTTTTCGTCGGTAAAGCCCAATGTGGCAGGCGGCGAAAAAATAGGCGAAGCGATGGGCAAACGGCTTGCGGAAAAGAAAATTACTACAGTTGTTTTTGACCGCAACGGATATTTGTATCACGGTGTAGTTAAAGCTATTGCCGACGGCGCCCGCAAAGCCGGAATCGTATTCTAGGAGAGGCTATGGAACATCAACGTAACCATGATAAAGATCAGCCGAAAGAGTTTATTGAAAAACTGGTAAAATTAAACCGCACTGCCAAAGTTGTAAAAGGCGGCCGCCGTTTTTCTTTTTCTGCATTGACGGTTGTCGGCGATCAAAAAGGACGGGTCGGCTACGGATTCGGCAAAGCAAACGACGTTACCGAAGCAATAAAAAAGAGTATCGATAAAGCAAAACGTAATTTGGTAACGCTTCCCTTGCGCCACGGCACGCTGCCGCATGAAATTCAAGCTACGTACAAAGGCTCTTCGGTGCTTTTGCTTCCGGCTTGTTCAGGAACCGGTATTATTGCAGGCGGTCCGGTGCGCGCTATTATGGAAGCTGCCGGCGCAACCGATGTTATGTCCAAGTCTCTCGGTTCGAGTACGTCTATTAACGTAGTGCGGGCAACTTTTAAAGCCGTAGAAAATTTGATGGACGCACGTGAAGTTGCAAAAAACAGAGGCAAAAACCTCAAAGATATGTGGGGTTAATGATGGCTAAAGCAAAAAAAATCAGAATAACGCTGATTAAAAGTACTATAGGACAAAAACCTGCAAAACGGGCAACTGTGCGCAGTTTGGGCTTAAGAAAAATTAACTCGTGTGTGGAACAGGAAGCAAATCCCGCTATTTTGGGAATGGCGGCATCCGTTTCTCATTTGGTAAAAGTTGAGGAGATAAATTAATGGCCGATTTGGTTCTTTCTGCGCCCTACGGCGCCAATAAAAAGAAACGCATTGTTGGTCGCGGCTCTTCATCGGGACGCGGTACGACTGCAGGACGGGGTAACAAAGGTCAACAATCCCGTTCGGGCGGCAAAACTTATGTGGGTTTTGAAGGCGGACAAATGCCGCTGTACCGCCGCATCGCACGCCGCGGTTTTTCCAACTATCCGTACCGCAAAGAGTACGCCGTTGTAAATCTTGACGGCATAGACGCTAAATATGCGGACGGTGAAACGGTAAACCGCGAAACGCTGACTGCTAAAGGTTTAATTAAAAAGTCGGCGTCTTTAATAAAGATTTTAGGCAACGGCGATATTGCTAAAAAATTGACCGTGTGCGCGGATAAAGTTTCGGCTTCGGCTAAAGAAAAAATAGAAAAAGCCGGCGGAACGGTTAGCGTAACCGGCGATTAAACGGGCGGAAAGATATGGCAAGCAATCCTATAGTGAATATGTTTAGGGTAAAGGAATTGCGTGAGCGCATTTTATTTACCGTTACGATTCTCGCGGTGTTCCGCCTCGGCAGCGTGTTAACGGTGCCGGGTATAAGTCCTCATGCTTTAACTGCATATTTTTCATCATTGACCAAAGGCAACGCTTTTGTCGATTATATGGACTTTTTTGCAGGCGGCGCGTTTTCCAATTTTTCAGTGTTTATGCTCGGTGTTATGCCGTACATTTCAACCCAAATTATTATGCAGCTTGCACTGATTATTTTCCCCAGCTTAAAGCGCATTGTGCAGGAAGACGGCGGGCAAAAAAAAGTGCAATCGTGGACGCGTATCGGTACGGTATTTGTGTGTATCGTACAAGCTGCGGCTTTAACCGCATACGCGTACTATGTGCCGGGTGCGGTCATTATTTCCAACGGCATTTTATTCAGATTGCTGTTTATTTTAACGGTTACTACCGGAACTATGATTACCATCTGGTTGGGTGAACAAATAACAGCGCGCGGTATCGGAAACGGCATTTCGATGATTATTTTTGCCGGTATTGTCGCACGTTTGCCGTCTGCCGTGTATGAATTGGGTAAATTGATTAATACGCAGGGCAGCCAAATGTTGGTAAAAAGCGTTGTAGTGCTGGTTATGTTTATCGGTATTATCGCCTTTGTTGTGTATGAGCAGCAAGGCGAGCGCAAAATACCCGTTCACTATGCCAAACGCGTTATCGGTAGGAAAATGTACGGCGGTCAAAGCACGTACATTCCGTTTAAAATAAATCCGTCGGGCGTTATTCCCATTATTTTTGCTTCTTCGTTTTTAACGTTCCCGCTGCAAATTGCTTCAAGTTTGGGGCCCAACGTGCGCGCGCTTAACCGTGTTGCCGCCGTTCTTACGCCTACCGGCTTATTGTACAACGTTTTGCTCGTTATATTGATTGTCTTTTTTGCGTATTTTTATACACAGGTAACTTTAAACCCCACCGAAATCGCAAAAAACATTCGGGAAAACGGAGGTTCCATTCCCGGAATCAGAACGGACAAAACGGAAGAATATATGCAAAAAGTCTTGAACCGTTTGGTTTTGCCCGGTTCTTTGTATTTGGCGCTCATTGCGGTTTTGCCGACTGTAATTCAAAACGCATTCGGTTTTCCTCAAAGCATTTCTTTGATTATGGGCGGTACTTCGCTGTTGATTTTGGTCGGCGTCGATTTGGACACAATGAGTCAAGTTGAAGCATTGCTTAAAATGCACCATCACGACGGTTTGGTAAAAAAAGGCAAACTACGCTCTCGTAATTTATAACGGTGCGGTTACTGGTATTATAGGAGATACTATGAAAGTACGAACAAGTGTAAAGCCTATTTGCGATAAGTGTAAGGTGATCAAACGTGCCGGTGTTGTCCGGATCATTTGTTCCAACCCCAAGCACAAACAGCGTCAAGGCTGAGCTTAAGGAGTAACTGAATGGCTCGAATTGCGGGAGTTGACCTCCCTAACAAGCATGTCAATGTTGCGTTGACTTACATTTACGGAATCGGACGTTCTTCGGCTGCAGAAATTTGCGCCAAGACAAAAATAGATCCGGAACGCATGATGAACGACCTTTCTCAAGACGAAGTTGCATCTTTGCGTACGCTTATCGACGGCGAATACAAAGTGGAAGGCCGGTTGCGTTCGGAAATAGGTTTGAATATCAAACGCCTTATGGATATCGGCTGTTACCGGGGCTATCGGCACAGAAAAGGACTGCCCGTCCGCGGACAGCGCACGCGCACCAATGCACGTACACGCAAAGGTAAGAAAAAAACCGTTGCGGGCAAGAAGAAATAGGCTGGAGGTATTATAAATGGCTACCGTAAAAAAACGCAAAGAAAAAAAGAGCGTATATGAAGGCAACGTGTATATTCAAGCAACCTTTAATAATACGATTATTACGATTACCGATTTAAAAGGAAACGCGCTGTCTTGGGCATCCTCAGGCGGTTTGGGATTCCGCGGTGCAAAAAAATCGACTCCGTTTGCAGCCCAATCCGTAGCGGAAACCGCAGTTCAAAAAGCGGCAAGCTACGGACTTCGCGAAGTGCATGTATTTGTTAAAGGTCCCGGAGTCGGACGCGAAGGTGCGGTTCGTTCTTTAGGAGCTTTGGGATTAAAGGTAAAATCGATAAGCGATGTTACCCCCATTCCTCATAACGGCTGCCGCCCGCGTAAAACGCGGCGCATGTAACAAAGCCGAAAACGGTAAGGTGTCAGCTTCCGTGCACGTTTGTGCGTTATAAAACGGAAACTGTTTTTTTAAGGCGTGCTTTTTTTAAGTATAAAATGCCGTAAAAAAGCGCGTTTATACAAGGGCGGCTTAATGCCGAACTTTACTTATAATGATAAGGAGTCCCGATGGCCCGTAAAAATCTGCTTCAAGGATTTAAGACACCGAAAGGGATTACGTTTGAGCATATCGAAACCAGTCCGAATTGCGGAAAATTTACCGCATATCCTTTTGAACCCGGTTTCGGTACTACGGTCGGAAACACGCTGCGCCGCGTATTGCTGTCCAGCATTCAAGGCTATGCGATTACTTCCGTGCGTATTACCTCTTACGACGCGGACGGTGTTCCTCACGTTATTTCCAGCGAATTTGAAAGTATTCCCGACGTTGTGGAAGACGCGTTGGAAGTGCTGAACAATATGAAGCAAATTCGGTTAAAACTGGATAGCGATACCGAACAGGAAACATTTTTATTTGAATTCAAAGGTCCCGGAAAAGTTACCAGCGATATGTTTGAACGCGGAACACAATTGAGCGTTATGTCCAAAGGTATGCATATCTTTACAATGATGGAACATGCTCATTTGGAATTTGAAGTTCAAGTAGACTTGGGACGCGGTTATGTTCCCGCCGAAGAAAACGAACGTTATATCGAAGTTGTGGGAACCATACCGATGGACGCCATATTTACTCCTATACCGAAAGTAAAATATTCGATTGAGCCGTGCCGCGTGGGGCAGCGCAACGATTACGATAAACTCGTTATGGAAATATGGACAGACGGCAGCGTATCGCCCGAAGACGCTCTTGCTGAAGCTGCAAAAATTGCAAAAGATCATTTTTCGATTTTTATTAATTTTAACGACAGCGAAATGGGGCGCGGAGACGATTATGATGAAGACGACGAGCGTATTCGCCAGCTTTTGAATACCCCCGTTGAAGAATTGGAATTGTCGGTACGTTCTTCTAACTGCTTAAAAAATGCAAATATCCATACAATCGGAGAGTTAACTAAAAAAACCGAAGACGATATTGCCAAAACCCGCAATTTCGGCAAAAAAAGCTTGTTGGAAATAAAAGACAAACTGCTTGAATGGGATCTTAACCTCGGTATGACCGATTACAGCCATTTGAAAAATGCGGTAAATTTAACGAAAAAAAAGGAAGAAGCGAATGAATCATAGAAACGGTTTTAATCCCCTTTCGCGCACAGCTGCACATCAGCGCGCTATGTCGCGGAATATGGTAACGTCGCTGTTTAGATACGAGCGGATTACCACGACAAAAGCGAAAGCCTTGGAAGTACGCAAAGCTGCGGAAAAACTGATTACCCGCAGCAAAGTAGACAGCGTGCACAACCGCCGTCAAGCAGCTCGTTTTATTGCGGATGCTGCGGTGTTGGCAAAATTGTTTACCGATATCGGTCCGCGCATGAAAGAGCGTAACGGCGGCTATACGCGTGTGTTAAAGCTCGGTTTCCGCCAAGGAGACGCAGCGGATTTGGTTATCCTTGAGCTGGTCGATTATAAATTGGATACTTCAAAAGCGGATAAAAAAGAAGATAAAGCCAAAAAAGAAAAACCTGCGGAAACAAAGGCTGCAAAGACGGGTGCTTCCGTAAAGGATAAGGGAGCTGCTAAAGAAAAAACTTCCGGCAAAAAAGCCGCTTCCGATAAAACCCCGGCACAAGACGGAAACACTAAAAAAGATGCAGATGGCAAAACCGGAGCAAAAAAAACTTCGGCTAAAAAAGATGTAAAAGCCGCAGATGGTAAAAAAGCAAAAGGCGAGTAAAGGAGAGCAGTTATGTCGAAATCACATCGCGGAAAAGGTATACGTTCTCTTGCCCGTCACGGAAGAGGAACATGCGGCCGCTGTAAAAAAGAAAACATTAAAGTGCTGTATGAGCACGAAATAGACGGCAAAAAAGTAACAGTTTGCAAATTCTGTAACGCTGCCATTAAAAACAGCAACGTTCCTGCGCCGGCTGCTGCAGCTGAAGCAGCTCCCGCAGCGCAAGCATCTGCTGAACAAACGTCCGCCGAAGCAACTGCAACTGCCGAAGCGGTTTCTGCAGAATCACCTGCGGAAACTGCAGCAGCCGAAGAAGCGTCTGCAGCAGAATAAAGAAGAGCGGAATAGTCTAGAGGATTAGAGTCTGTCCACGAACTTCAGTTTTTTGGACAGAACTTCGCTGAGCGGGCGGCGTGTTTGAACGGTTTAAAGTTCGGATGCGCCGCCCGTTTATTTTACTTAAAACTTTATCCACAGTAAAAAAACTTTAGTAAAACTATAGACAGGTTTTTTATTTTTAAGTATAATAGCTTTTATCTTAAAAACGAGGGGTTTTATTATGATGCTTTTTTCTAAAAAATCCATACCTTTTTTGGGGTACGCAGCATTTGTAACTGCTGTTGCCGCCGTGCTCGTGTTTTTTGCCGGCTGTGCAAAAAAAGAGAGCGACCATTTTGTTATCGGCGGTATTTTTCCGCTGTCCGGACCTGTCGCCGTATACGGAAACGAAGCCCGTAACGGCGTTGAACTTGCCGTTTTGGAAATAAATGCTGCCGGAGGTATCGGCGGTAAACAAATAAAACTTATCAGCGAAGACGACGAAGGCAACCCTGAAAAAACGGTTAACGTATATAAAAAATTGACCACAAAAGACGGCGTAAAGGTTATTATCGGCTCTCTTACATCGGGGGCAACCGCCGCCATAACATCGCTTGCACAAGCTCAAAAAGTAGTGCTTTTGGCGCCTGCGGCAACTTTACCGAGCATTACCGATGCAGGCGATTTTATATTCCGAGCATGTTTTATAGATCCCTTTCAAGGAACCGTCGGCGGCAAGTTCACTGCCGAAAACTTGGGCAAAAAACGTGCGGCGGTACTGTACAATATAACAAACGATTATTCGGTCGGCTTGTACGAAAATTTTAAAATCGCGTTTGAAAAAGCCGGCGGTTCGTTATGCGCTGCAGAATCTTACAGCGATGGAGACAAAGATTACCGGGCACAGCTTACAAAAATTAAAAATGCCGCACCGGATGTGGTTTATCTGCCGGACTATTACGGAACTGTAGCTTTGATTGCCAAGCAGCTTCGTGAACAAGGCATAGATACTGCCATGGTCGGCGGCGACGGCTGGGGCGGTTTAATGGAAAATGCAGGAGACGAAGTAGTAAATGGATTTTACTCCGATCACTATGCTGCAGATTCCACCGATGAAAAAGTAACCCAATTCGTCGACTCCTACAAAAAAATGTATAAAACAACTCCGGTTTCTTTTGCGGCTTTGGCATACGATTGTGTGTACCTTTTAAAAGACGCTGCCGAACGCGCATCCAGTGCTTCAGATACAACTTCTCTTAAAGAAGCGCTTGAAAAAACAAACGGCAGTTATGTTACCGGCAATTTAACGTTTGATGAAAAACATAACCCGATAAAATCCGCCGTTATGATGGAAATCGTAAAAAAAGACGGTAAATTGACGGCGGTGTATAAAGCGGCGGTTAACCCGTAAGGCTTAAGGAGCGTTTGTGGAAACCGGCACGATGACGATGATTATCCGCCAGCTGGTAAACGGTTTGTCGCTGGGAAGTATTTATGCTTTAATTGCTTTAGGCTACACTATGGTGTATGGCATTGTAAAGCTGATAAACTTTGCTCACGGCGACATCCTTATGGTAGGCTCTTATTGCGGATTTTTTATTATGAGTATGCTGGGAACAAGCCCCGCCGCCTTAATAGCCGCTTTTGTGTTTGCAATGGCATTTTGCGCACTTTTGGCGGTTTTGATTGAACGTTTTGCCTACCGCCCGCTTAGAAACGCACCGCGCCTTAATTCGCTTATTACGGCAATTGCCGTTTCTTTAATTTTACAAAACGGCGCGCGGGTTTTGCCTTTTATAGGACCGAACCCCCGCCAATACGTGCGTCCCGAACCAGTGACGATTGTGTTCGGCCCCGTATCGGTTTCCAATATACAGCTTTTTGTGATTGTATTGTCGGCATGTTTAATGCTTATACTCAATTATGTAATAAATCATACGAAGGTCGGCAAAGCCATGCGCGCCGTGTCGTTCGATATGCACGCTGCAAGCCTCATGGGAATTTCTGTAAACAAAACCATTGCATTTACTTTTGCACTCGGAGCTGTGCTTGCAGCGGCGGGCGGCATTTTATATGCGGCATCGTATCCGCAAATAGATCCGGTAATGGGAACTATGCCCGGTCTTAAAGCCTTTGTTGCCGCCGTTTTGGGCGGCATAGGGTCGGTGCCGGGAGCTATGCTCGGCGGCTTTATTTTGGGCATTGCCGAAACAATGACAAAGGGTTTTTTATCCTCGCAATTTGCCGATGCGATTTCTTTTGCCATTCTTATCGTTATTTTACTGGTAAAACCGACCGGCATTATGGGCGGAACAAAGCGCGAAAAAGTATAAAAAGAGGCACAGGTGAAGCACGTTCGTTCAATAAAAAACACCATTATTCCCGCTTGTTTTGCCGCTTGCGCCGTAGTACTGCCCGCTTTGTTGATCCGTTTTTCGGTTATAGACGCATACACGGCGCAAATTATTACACTGGCAGGAATTAACGCGTTGATGGCGCTTAGCGTAAATATTGTGTGCGGTATTACCGGTCAACTTTCTTTGGGGCAAGCAGGCTTTATGGCAATCGGAGCATATTCGGCACTTCTTTTAACCGAAACGCTTCATTTGCCGCTTGCACTAAGCGTGTTTGTTTCCGGCATTATAACGGCATTTGCAGGCTTTGCTATAGGTTTTCCCACTTTAAAACTAACCGGAGATTATTTGGCAATCGTTACGCTCGGCTTCGGCGAAATTATCCGCGTGGTTTTGGTAAATTTTAAAGAACTTACCGGAGGCGCAAGCGGCAAACGTTTTACAGATCCTGGTGCCGTATGGCTTTCGCTGACACCCTATGGCGCATGGTTTTTTATAATCGGCACTTTGGTAATTACCATTGTATTGCTGCATAATTTTATACGCTCCACGTACGGCAGGGCTGTGCTTGCCGTACGCGAAGACGAAATAGCCGCTTCTTCAAGCGGAATCGGTGTATTCCGCTATAAAATGACCGGTTTTGTTATATCGTCCTTTGTTGCCGGTATTGCAGGTGCGCTATACGCTCCCTTTATCGGTTTTATAAAGCCCGATTTGGCATCATTTAACCGCAGCATAGACTACCTTATTTTTGTAGTATTGGGCGGCATGGGCTCAATAACCGGTTCAGTGCTTTCAGCCTTTGTGCTCAGCTATATGCAGGAATTTTTGCGCTTTTTAAAAGACTTTAGACTGCTTATTTATCCGCTCATTTTGATTTTTGTAATGCTGTTTCGTCCGCAAGGACTGTTGGGTATAAAAGAATTGTCTTTTGTAGCACTGTGGGAAAAAATGTGTGCTTTCGTGTGCGCTGTTTGGATTGCACAAAAAGAACGTTTGTGCCTAATGCGCGCTGCAAAGCAAGATGAGGCAGACGATGGAAAGTGAAAAATTTTTAATGCAAGTAAACGATATTTCCATTGTGTTCGGCGGTTTGCGTGCAGTAAGCAATTTTTCGTGCACTTTGCACAGAGGGGAGTTGGTGGGTCTCATCGGACCGAACGGTGCGGGAAAAACCACTGTATTCAATATGCTTTCCGGCGTATATACGCCGAGCGAAGGAAGCATTGCTTTTTGGGATAAAAAAGGGCGCGTACACGGCGTTGAAAAACTTTCGAGCGATAGACTGAACCGCTTGGGTATTGCACGCACGTTTCAAAATATCCGATTGTTTTCCAACCTAACGGTTGAAGACAATATACGCATTGCACTTCACGGCAGCCGTAAAGTAAACCCGTTTGATGTGCTGCTGCGCACCCGCCGTTTTTACAACGATGAGCAGCGCATGGCGGAAAAAGCCGCCTCTCTTTTGGAATTGTTTAATATCGAAAATAAAAAAAGCGAACTTGCTAAAAATCTTCCGTACGGCGAACAGCGTAAATTGGAAATTTGCCGGGCATTGGCATCTTCGCCGCTTCTTTTGCTTTTAGACGAACCTGCTGCCGGTATGAACCCGCAGGAAACGGATGAACTGATGAAGCTTATTTCCTTTATACGTAAGGAATTCGATGTAACGATTTTATTGATAGAACACGATATGCATTTGGTTATGGGAATTTGCGAGCGCTTGATTGTGCTCGATTACGGGCGGATTATTGCCGAAGGTAAACCGAGCGACATTCAAAAAAATCCGGCTGTTATTAAAGCATATTTGGGAGATGAGGTGCTGAACAATGCTTAAAGTAAACGATTTGACTGTTCAGTACGGTGCAATTCGCGCTTTGCGCGGTATTTCGTTTGAAGTAAACGAAGGCGAAATAGTATCGCTTATCGGTTCAAACGGCGCGGGAAAAACAACCGCTTTGCACGCAATTTCAAATATTATACGCAAAAGCACGGGAAGCGTTGTGTTTGAAGATCAGGATATAAGCCGCCTTGCTCCCGATGCTATAGTGCGCACCGGTCTTATTCAAGTGCCTGAAGGACGCAGGATTTTTGCGAACATGAGCGTACACGAAAATCTTGAAATGGGCGCTTACACAAGAAAAGACCGTGCGGCTGTAAAAAAAGATATGGACAAAGTGTTTACCCTTTTCCCGCGCCTTAAAGAACGTTCACGTCAAGTAGGCGGCACGCTTTCAGGCGGAGAGCAGCAAATGCTTGCAATGGGGCGCGCCCTTATGTCAAAGCCTAAACTGCTGCTGCTCGACGAACCGTCTATGGGACTTGCTCCTATTTTAGTTGACGAAATTTTTTCGATTATAAAAACAATAAATGCCGAAGGCACGACTGTGCTGTTAGTCGAACAAAATGCTTTTAAAGCGTTGTCGATTGCAAAGCGCGCATACATATTGGAAACGGGTAAAATAATAAAAAGCGACGACGCTTGTGTTTTAATAAAAGACAAAACCGTAAAAAAAGCCTATTTGGGAGGCTGATAAACCGGTCTATAAAACTGTCCGTAACACCGTCTACCGGCAACGGCAACGGAACGGGAAGTGGATATTCCACATAAGTTTGCTTCAAATGCTGCATATACCATTTCGTTGGGGTATTCGGTTGCCCGCGGTGAACGCTTTCGCAGAATTAATTTTTATTGTAGACGAATTGAATAAGACGTGTTAAAATAATTTTATGACCGTAGCCGATGTTATGACAAAAAATCCGGTGTATATAAATCCGGATATGTCCGTAAACGATGTAAAAGCACTTATGACAAAAGAAGGTGTCGGGCGCTTCCCTGTTTTGGATAAAAACGATAACTTAGTGGGTATCGTTACCAAAAAAGATTTAATTAAAGCAGCTCCGTCTTCTGCAACAACATTGGATATGTATGAAATAAGCTATTTGCTTTCCAAACTGACAGTCGAAAAGATTATGGAAAAAAACGTAACGGTAGTACAGGAAAGCGAAGTAGTGGAAGAAGCTGCGCGTATTATGGCGGATAAAGATATCAGTTGCTTGCCGATTATGCGCGGTAATTTGCTGACCGGCATCGTTACCGTTCGGGATTTGTTTGCTACCTTTGTGGATATGTTCGGTGCACGTCACCGCGGAGTGCGCGCTTCATTTTCGTTAGACGAAAAACCCGGTCAAATAGCACACTTTGCCAAAGCGATTGCCGATTTAAACGGAAATATCGTGTCGCTGGTAACCGCAGAGGGCGAAGACGTAAAGCACCGGCGTTGTACAATAAAAGTATCCGATATAGCAAAGGACGATTTAATACGCATTATTAAAGATATCGGCGCCGTTTTGGAAGATATCCGTTAGGCTGGGGTACTTAAAAAGCTTCGGTTTTGCCATGGACGAAATACATATATTACAACAAATTATCGATACAAGCAGCTCAATTGTGTTTTTCGGCGGAGCGGGGGTATCTACCGAAAGCGGTATTCCCGATTTCCGCAGCACGGGCGGGTTGTACAATCAAGAGTGGAAATATCCGCCGGAAACTATTTTAAGCCGCAGTTTTTTTAATGCGTATCCGAAAGAGTTTTACCGCTTTTACCGCAGCAAAATGCTTTTTCCGCAAGCAAAGCCCAATGCGGCGCATACCAAACTTGCACAATTGGAAAATGCGGGAAAATTAAAAGCGGTAATTACGCAAAACATAGACGGCTTACACCAAGCGGCGGGAAGTAAAACGGTGTACGAATTGCACGGCAGCGTGCTGCGCAACTACTGTATGAACTGCGGTGCTTTTTATGATGTGGACTATATTATTAAAAGCGGCGTCCCCGATATGAGTACCGTTCCCGTGTGCATAAAAACAGAGCATTGCGGCGGCACGGTAAAACCGGATGTAGTGCTGTACGAAGAAAGCTTAAATACCGACATTCTTTCAAAAAGTGCTGCCGCCGTTGCCGCAGCAGACACGCTCATTATCGGCGGAACGTCGCTGGCGGTGTATCCTGCCGCTTCGTTAATTCAATACTTTAAGGGCGCACACTTAGTGCTGATAAACAAGGGCGAAACCGCAGCGGACGGCAGCGCCGATTTAATTATAAGATCTCCCATTGCCGAAGTTTTTTCGCAGTTAAAAGTATAAAAAGCGGCACGCCGCGCGCTACCGTGCGCGGTTTTTATCGGTTTAGTCGCTAACCGCCATTACTTTGCGCGTTTCGTCTATATCCGGTCCTGCAACGCGGATAAAGTACATGCCGCGCGCAACGGAATCTCCGCTCGCGTTTGTGCCGTTCCAGCGATACAAGTGTTTGCCCTCTTCGGCATATCCTGAATGCAGTATTTTTACTACGTTTCCGTCAAGGCTTATAACGGTAATGCTTAAAGTTCCGGAACGGCTCATATCCACTTCTATAACGGTGTTTTCCCTTACGTTTGTGTTTATAACGTTGTTCAAAATACTTACGCCGCCGCGCTGGCGTTTTATTGCGGAAATATCCAATGACCACAAATCGATCGATGAGGGATCTTCCGGATTTTTTAAGCGCAGGGCATAAAGCGGAACGTTCGGCGTTGAACCGTCGGCATCGTGGTCGATGGTAATAGGTGAGCCTCCGCTGTCCTGTAAACCAAATAAAAAACCTACTCTCGAATTTGCAGGATATCCTAAAAAATCCGTATGCGCTATATTTGAAGGATGGTTAAGCAATGTAAAAGCACACTGTGAAGCACTCAAAGTTTTTGTGAAAACTCTGAGCGCACTGTTTGCTTTAGAGCTGATGGACGGTAAAATTGTCGGAAGCCATATACGGCTGTTTAAACCGGTGAGCGCATTGAATTCGATTGCTACAGAGTCTTCATCGGGTGTGTTATCCATATACAATTTGAGTTTGCCTACGGTTGGCGTTAAGGGCGGAGCACCGCCTATGGCATTTTCAATCGCAACATTCAACGTAATGTCTTCTTTTTCGAGTACGGTGTTGCCAGGAGCACCCGAACCATCGAACAAGCGCGCGGCATGACTGTTTGTTCCGTACAGCCCTTGAGTTATAAAACCCGATGTGCCGTCGTCCAATTTTTTGTTGTCGAAAGCGTACAGCGGGTGAACGACGTTTACTGCAAAATCGCTGAGCGCGTGCGCATGACCTGCAACTGACGGAAAGCCGCCGAATTTAGGTTCAATGGAAATTGTATGAGAGGTATCCGGTTTAACTTTTACCTGTGCATTTTGAAGTGCGCCGTACGGCACATTTTCATTGAGAAAAACGATAAGACCTGTTCCTTTTTGAGTGTCCGCAGCAACGGATGCAGGAATGGCTTCGTTGACGCGTAATGTTCCGGCTCCGGTAATTTCAAGGTTGCCCGGAATTTTTGCCAATACGTCAGCACTTGTGTTTAGCTGAGAAGTAAACAATACAAACATCCGGTTTGTTCCGACCGGGGCTACCGTTAATCCTATATTCGGCGGCGCTGCGTTTATGGAACCGGTGTCGCCGAAATCAAAACCTTTCATTCTGTTTCCGGCAAGGTCGGTTATGCGGCCTGTTGTTGCGTTTGCGTTGTATTTGACTTTGAATGTTTCAGCTACCGGAAAAGTGCCGGTATGGTTCAGTTTAAATTGCAAATACAACGTGTCGCTGTCCGAAAATCCTGCAGGAGAGGTAGGAATGGGACCGTACAGCGCTTCGTTTTCCGTTTTTTGGTTTACCGTTACGCTTGTGTCTGAAAATTTTTGCACTTCCGTATTAAATTCGCTCGTGTCGGCGCTAAAACTAAAAGCTTGTGCAACTGTTACGTTTGTTCCGTCGGTAAGCGTGCATGCGCGTATGCCGCCCGTTGTGCGGTTGCTTCCGGTAAGGCGGGAACCGCCGTAAGAGTCGTAGCGGTTGTTATTATTGCTCCATCCCGGAGCGGGTTTTGCAATTTTAGGCGTTTTCCACCACGGCTCGGAAGTGGTGTAAGAAGGAGTATTGTCGAAAAAGTGAAATTCCATCTTATCGGCAAAGCGTGAAGAGGAAGAATATGCGGTTATTTCTTTTTGAGCTGAAGAGCTTGTCCAATCCGTCTGTGTATTTGCAGCTTTTGCGCACACGGGAGCAGAGGTATCCCATGGACCGTAATTGCTTCCTGCGGGCGTACTTACCGTGCGCTGAACGCTGCGGTCGAGTTCTTGCTGATTATTGCGGGCACGTATGCTTACGCCGCCGTCACTGCCGCCTAAAGCTAAGATTGTTACTTGAGTGCCTGCTGGCGGGGTTACCGCATTTTCTATGCAGCCGACCCATTTTTTACACGTTTTTCCGTTAACCGTTACCGATCCTGCGGTATAGCCGGCAATGGAAATGCGTAAGCGGCATTCTTGGTTTGCCGGAGCAGGCAGTGTTGCAGGCGGCTGTGCAGAAGAAATTACAAACCTGCGGTACAAAGCGTGCGGCTGCTGCGGAAAGTGCTGGTATGCGGGGAATAAAATACTTGCATCAAGAGTTCCAGCAGCGATTGTCGCCAAGCCTGCAATCTTTAAACCGCTGTTTCCCAAATTTGTAATTTCGCCGAGAGAGGAGCTTACGTGTTGATTTACGGTGGCGTGAGCAATGTCTTCCGTTGTGCCGCTTCCGCCGATAAATACCGGTTCCGAATAGCGGAATTCAATAAAATTGTGTGCGTCGCAATCCGCTTGAGCTGCAGGGTTTTGTGTGTGCTGTTCTTGTCCCGTGTATACGGCGGCAAGAACGGGCGGGCAGTTATCGGTTATTCCGGTAAACTTTCCGCTTCCGTTATAATGCTGGATGCGGTTTTTATGTGCGTCGCGCAGCGTTTCGTAAAGGTCATTGAGTGCTTTAGGTATGTTTAAGTTCGGTGTTACAGTTCTGTGTTCCGGTGTTTGATTTCCCTTCCAGCTTCCGCGGTCGGTACTGTCACCGTTTCCCGCAAAAGTACCCGTTGCATCCGTGTTCCATCGCAGACCGTTGGTACGTAAAAAGAATTTGTCGATGTCTCCCTTTCCGTCGGTTGAACCTGCTGCAGTATTATCCGGGGTGCCGTCACTTTTGACTATGCGGGCTTCGCTAAAGGCGAGTACACCGTTGTGATATTTTATATTGGCAAGCGCTTTGGAAATTTCATTGTTGCTGTTTTCAATCGGTTCGCTGAATTTCACATAGATTGTGTCATCGGATACGGTGTAGGCTTGTACGATGGTCGGGCGGTTAAAATCCCAGTTTGGGTTTGTGCCGCCGCCTGTACATCCTTCAGCTGCGGTTACCCATCCGGGACCTGCAGTGCAGTTTTGTACCGTTGTAAAATACGCTTCGGCAAAGGCGGATGTTGCATTGTCGTTGTCCGGAATAGCGAGCGTCCACGCTCCGCTTGCTGCCAAGTTCATTTTATTGGCATAAAAGTTTTTGCCGACGCTCAGGGTTTTACCGCTTAAATCGGAAAAAGCGCCGCTGTAAGATGCTCCGCCAAAGCCGGGGGCAAGAGTTTCGCCGTCGGGAAGTTTTCCTGCAGGGAATACGGAATTCCAATCGAGGGAAGGCGCTGCCGTTTTTCCCGTTCTCTTGCTGTTATGATAGGTAAACAGGTCTGCAACCCCCGACTCCGTGTCGGAAGCGATATAACCGTTTCCAAACAGAGCTATGTCACCCGACGTTGTAATGCCGCCGCTTAAAGGGGCAAACGTAACCGTTCCGTTGAACAGCACAAAATTGGCACAACTCAGAGAATTCTTTAAAGTAAGGTTTGTTCCGATAAATATATTGCAGTCTGCGGGCTTGGTTATATGTGAAGGATCCAAAGTTGCAGTATCCGTAAAATAAATGTTTTTTGAATTAAAAAATACTTTATGACCGGGAAGTTCTGCGGGAATTGCGGCGTTATCGGTAATCGGAGCTCCTATTTGAACTCTGCCGTTTCCTGTTTGTTCGAATTTATCGTTTAGTTTTATGTGACCTTTTATTATTAATTTTCCCGATGCTACGTCGGCATGTAAAACAGCGGCTGTTATTCGATTTTTGATTTCTATGGTTCCGGTTCCTGTTGTTACAATAACGGTTCCGCCGGTTATTTGTGCTTTTGTCGATATGGTTCCGCTTAAAGATACTAAAGTAATTGTATTGTGCGCCGCATGTATGGCTGCGTTGTTTTCAAAAGTAAGGGATTGTTCGCCGTTAAAATAGGTATCGGCTGCACTGATAGTGAGAGCTCCATGATATGTTTGCCGTTTTGCCGTAATTTTAACTTGGCTGACGGGCGTCGGAGTATGTATTTGGGTTGATCCGCCTATATCGATATCACCATTTTCAACTTTTACTTGCGAAGTTTGCACAACAAAGTTTTTTACCGTTAAGCCGTTTTTTGCGGTAACGGGATTTTGTACGGTAAAAAGAGAGCTTCCGCTTGCGTCTATGGTGCCTGCCGTTATACCGGCTTGTGCCGTTACATTTCCGTTTCCGGTAAACTTGAGCGTATTGTTGTCGTTTGTTACAACGGAAGCATGTTGTTCAAAGGTAAGAGAACTCGTTGCCGTAAAATTCGTATCGGCAGTGAGCGTAACCGCTCCTTTATAATTTTGAGTCGGTGCGGTTATCGTTACGGGGGCGCCGTGCTGTATAGTTGTTTTACCTTTTACCGTAAGAAAAGATCCTGTATTTATGCTTCGCCTTACAATAAGATTTTCATAAGGACCTTCGTATACAACATCTGTTGAACCTTCACTGTATTCGACGGTACAGCCCGATTTTAAATCGATATAAGAAAAAAGAAACAGATTTTTTTGTGTACTCGTACCGTATAGTTTTAATTTGCCCGATACATTTATAACCGGAGTATTGCCGGAAAAACCGTTTCCCCGCAAATCTAAAACGGCACCGGATTTTATATTAAGGCTTACATTTATTTCGCAGGACACCGTTGCTGCCAAATAAGGACTACCAGAATTAACGGTATAAGTGCCTGTCGGCAATGTGTTTATGGGTGTTGTCGAAGGTAAAGACGGAGACCAATTTGTAAGATCGGTAATGTTGCCGGACCCGCCTATCCATGTATAGTTTTGTGCCCATACGGCGGTACCGCATAAAATAGCGGTAAAAACACATAAAACCGTTCTAAAAACCTTCATATTCTCCATAGTATAGCACGGTTTTTATTTTTCGTACAAGCTCCGCTTTTGACAGTGTCGGCTTATTTAAAAAGTCAAGTTTAAAGCGGAAAAGCCTTTTTAAAGCTGAGTAAAACGGTTTCGGTTGCAGGCTTTGCGTCGATATCGGTAAGCAAGTTTTTTGTACGGTAAAAGTCTATCAACGGCGCCGTTTGTTCGCGATACACTGTTAAGCGGTTGCTTATAGCATCGATTTTATCGTCGTCGCGGATGTACAATTCTCCGCCGCAGTGCGTACAGATGTTTTCTTTTTCGGGGGGCATAAAAGTAATGTGAAAGTTATGACCGCAGCTTCGGCATACGCGGCGTCCGGATAAACGTTCTACTACGGCATCGTCGTCTATGTCAAAATTGATTGCCGCGTCGATGTGCGCAATTTTTTCTAACGCTTGCGCTTGCGCTATAGTGCGCGGGAAGCCGTCCAAAATAAAGCCGTTTTGCGTATCTTTTTGCTCCAGCCGTTCACGTACCAATTCTACGGTTATGTCGTCTCCGACTAAGGCTCCTGAATCGATGATCGCTTGTACCTTTTTGCCCAGCGGCGTTTTTGCCTTTATAGCGGCTCTAAAAATCTCGCCTGTGGAAATATGCGGTATGCCGTATGCGGCTGAAACCGCAGCCGCTAAAGTTCCCTTTCCCGCACCGGGGGGGCCTAAAAAAATAAAATTCATAAGGGCTCCTGTTTCTTTGGGGCTGCCGGTACTTTAGCACGTTACGGTAAAAAAAGCAACACGGGATTGCCACTCAAAATCACCGGAAGCTGCGCGCTGTTCAAAAAGGCGGCGGAATTGCGCGTAAGCGTCTTTGCCCAATGCTCCGTGTAAAAAACGACCGTAGGAGCTTTTTTCGGGGTCGAACCACAGTTCTGCAGTTTCTGCCGATATACGCCGTTTTTCGCTGATTATTTTAATGTCCGTTTTGATGTGTGCATTCGCAGCTTGTACTTTTATGTGTGCAGCTTCACGCATACACACGAGCAGTTTTTTTTCGACGGTTTTTTCGTTCCATGCAAAAAGCGGATTTTTATCTTGTGTATAAAATTCGTTTTCCGCACGTTCGGCTTTTTCAAGCAATCGTTCGAGCTGTTCGCCGGTACTGCCGGCCAAGAGCGGTTCACCGTTGTCGGCGCCGCTATTGCCGTTTGTGTCAGCGTCGGTGCTACCGGCAGCGGCGGATGTCGTTGCCTTAGGTATCTTACGGGATGACGGAGTTGAACAATTGTCTTTTAAAAGACCGCTTAAGCGCTGCGACAGTGCAGGAATTTTTTGAGCGATAACGATAACGGCATTTTGTGCCGTAAACGGCAGCAGGGCTGTTATTTCTTCGCACAATTTTTCGATATCTTCTTTTTTTGTTACGGGGTTGCGGTAAAAAATGCAATCGAACAAAACATCGCCGAATACGCCGTCTTTGAGCGCTTCTTTTAAGGAGCCGCTGCGGGACAGCGGAATAAGTACAGGGCGCTGCAGCTGTTCAAGCGTCGATGCATACTGTGTTAATACCGTAAAACCTTGTTCCGTTTTGCATAACCCTGCAGTAAAACCGTCCGGCGTTTTTCGGTTTAACTCCCACAATAAAAGTCCGTCGTCGGCATCGCCTACCAAACAGCGGCTGTTTTTTTCAATTGTGCATGAACTTAATATATAATCGCGGATGGAACGCAAAGTTTCGCTTCTTTCCGATTCGCTGCGCGCTTTCCAAAACTCACCGTGTTTTTGCGATGCAAGCGGGACAGCGCCGTCTTGTGCCGGATTTGCAGCGCCGTTCGGTTCATCCGTATATGCGCTGCCGGTTTTTTCCAACAATGCGGCGATTTGCAATTCCCGTCGGCTTAATACCGCATCCCGAATGGTTTTTTCATAGCCTTGTCCGCTCGGATTGTAAAATACTTTACCGGATAAATTGTCGGGTAAGTATTGCTGCGCAGTCCAGTGGTCTTTATAGGCATGCGGATATAAGTAACCTTTGCCGTGTCCCAATTCTTCCGAATCCCGGCTGGCATCCTTTAGATGGTTGGGCACTTCGGCGTCTTCTTGTACAACCGTTTTTAAAGCGTCAAAAAAACACAGCGTGCTGTTCGATTTTTCGCATGTTGCCAAATACAATGCCGCTTGAGTGAGCATAAAGCGTCCTTCCGGCAATCCGATGCGATCGAATGCGGCGGCGCAGCTTTCTACGATACCGAGCGCGTGCGGGTCGGCAAGACCGGTATCTTCGCATGCGCTGATAAGCATTCTGCGGAATATAAAGTGCGGATCTTCTCCTGCGGCAAGCATGCGCGCCATCCAGTACATTGCAGCATCCGGATCTCGTCCGCGTAAGCTTTTTATAAATGCGCTGATTATATCGTAGTGGTAATCGCCGTCGCGGTCGTACAATACCACTTTTTTTTGAATGCTTTGTTCAGCCGTTTCGCAGCTGATATAAATGCGGCTGCCTTCGACAGGAGCGCACGGTGTTTCTTCGGGAGCCCAGCGTTCCGGAGTTGTTTCAACGGCAAGTTCCAATGCGTTAAGTAAACTTCGTGCATCTCCGTTTGCCGTATCTATAAGGTGTTCCAAAGCGCCGCTTTCGAATTCAACATTCCAGCGTCCGTACCCGCGTTCTTTATCGGTTAATGCCGCATGGGCTGCTTTTGCAAGGTCGTCTTTGGTCAGCGGCAGTAATTGAAACACGCGGCTTCTGCTTACTAAAGCTTTGTTTACTTCAAAAAAAGGGTTTTCCGTTGTGGCACCGACGAGGATTATCGTGCCGTTTTCTACCCACGGCAGCAAGGCATCTTGTTGGCTTTTATTCCAGCGGTGCACTTCGTCTACAAATAAAATGGTGCGCCGGTTGTACAAACTGCGCTGCTCGTCGGCTTTTGCGACCGCATCGCGGATGTGCTGAACGCCGGTAAGCACTGCATTAAGCGTTACAAAATTGCTTTTAGTGTGATTGGCAATAACCCGTGCAAGCGTTGTTTTTCCCGTACCCGGCGGTCCGTAAAAAATAACCGAAGAAAGCCTGTCTGCAGCTATGGCGCGCCTCAAAAGCCGGCCTTTTCCGGCAATGTGGTCTTGTCCTATATATTCGTCTAAAGTGCGCGGTCTCATACGGGCGGCAAGCGGCCCTTCTTTTACCGAAGTGCTTTGTGCAGCTTCAAACAAATCCATAGCAGCCGCTTACCTGTTGTTTATTCGTAATTCCAATTGCCGCGCCACGGGTAATAGCCCCACAGCGCGTTGGTTTTTGTCGTCTTTTCTTTGCCGGCTCCGGCGTATAAAGCGTTCCCGTCCGCATCGCCGAAAGAAGCTACGGAAAAGATTTCGCTTGTGCCTAAAGCGGCTTCGGCATTGCTTTCGAGCGTTCCGGCACTTTGCGGTATTCCGGCACTGTTCAAAGAAATAGCTTCCAAACCTTTTTTTGTGCCGGCAATTAAGCGCTTATTTGCTTTATCGTAGGCAATGCAAGTAATCGTTTCGCCGGTACTTACCGAAGACGTATAGTTTGTGCCGTCGGTGCTGTAGCTTATTGTTTTGCCGGACGCTTTATACAGCTTCGCGGCGGGTATGCCGTTTGTACTACAAATCGATACCGTGTCCGAAAACCAATCATTGCCACTCAAGTGTGCGCAGGCTACCGTTTTATCTGATGCACCATTGTTCGTTATATTCGCTCCCAACGATGAAACCGGATTTATTCCATTTAATTTATACACTTTGCCGTTAACGCGTATATATGCGTTGGTTCCGGCAGCATTGCCTCCGTTATCGAACAGGGCAATCGCTTTGGAACCTAAAAGGCTGTCGCTTGATGCGCCTTCAATTTTTTGCCAGCCGCTTGTTCCGAGTACCCATACTTGCTGTTCGTCGCGCTGCATTGCCAGTGCATACAGATACGCGTTGGTGCCGTCTGAGCCGGAAGCTAGAGTTGAGATATAGCCGTCGGGTTGGGGGAATGTTTCCCAGCCGCCTTCCGAATTTAAAGATTTGGCATAAATTCTTCCGTTTGCTGCATAAAGGTGATTTCTGTGCAATATAATGGAATACACATTGCCTTTTACATCTGCTTCGCGCAATTTTATTTCACGGTCTATAGCCCAAAAAATCGGCTCATGCGAACACGAAAAAAGGCTAAACATAAACGCGATTGCAAACAAACTTGCACCGTATAATGCGGATATAATAAAAAAAGCCGAACGATTTTTTTTATGCATACGTTTTCCCTTTTTTTAAAGGTGATAGCGGACAGTTAAACCTATGTCCTGAATAATACCGGTGTAATTATGTTCCGTATTTTTATACCACTGCGGTAAAATAAACACGCCGGTGTGCAAGCCGAACGACCACGACGTATTGTAGCGGAAAAACACCGCAACGTCGGGGTGCAAAGTAAAGCCGAAGTAAGTTCGGTCAATATAATTTTCAAAGGAACCGCCTATTCCCAGCGACAAGGGAATTTCAAATTTACCGGCAGTGAATTGCCATCCTGCGCGGAACAAAATAGGCACAAAATAAAAAACGTTGCTGCCGATGGTTTTGGAATAGCCGAAGCTTAAACCGCCGCCGAGCGTTAAATTTTCGGTTACAAAGCGGTGGTAGCCTATTGTTCCCGAACCGCCTACCAAAAGCTGTTTAAACGGCCGGTAGGGGATATCCACATTCAGTTTAAGTATTATATATTGATCGCCGCTTTGATTTGCTTTGTATACGATATTTTTTTGTTCGTCATCGTTTTGTGCTGCTGCATCTGCACCGGTTTGTTCTTCAGCGGTGCTGTCAAAGGCGGCATCTTCATCTTGCTGCACGTTGATTTTTTCGCCGGCTGTGCCGTTTTCTTCGGCATTCACGTATGTTTTGCCGGCATCCTTGTGTGCGGTTTCGGCGGGAACACCGTCCATTGTATTCGGTTTTTGTACACCGGTATTACCTGCACCTGTGTCCGCATTTTCTGCAACTGCGCCCAGTGTTAACAGCATGAGAATGCATAATAATGAGGATAAGCGTTTCATACGTACTCCTGTAGAAATAAAACCGCAAAATAGGTATAGTTTATTATAACGTGTTTAGGCTTCAAATGTCCATCATCACGTATATAGTAAACAGAAATTAAAGGAATGAGTTACAATGAGCGCACGGGTTATAGACGGGCAAGAGATTGCACAACGCTTTCGTTTGCACATTGCAAAGTGCACGGCGGAATACATACAAAAAGGCATAACGCCCTGTCTTGCCGTTGTACTGGTCGGTGATAATCCTGCAAGTCTTTCGTATGTTGCAGCTAAAGAAAAAGCTTTAAAAGAAGCGAGAATGGAAGACCGCTGTATCCGTTTGCCTTCATCGGTAAGCGAGGACGAACTTTTGCGCGTAATCGATTCTTTGAACGCCGATTGCAGTGTGCACGGTATTTTAGTGCAGCTGCCGCTTCCGGCGCATATTAACTCCGATCGTATTATTTATGCTGTAAATCCCGATAAAGATGTAGACGGCTTTCATCCGCTTAATGCCGGCAAATTGCTTACGGGGCAGGATTGTTTTGTGCCCTGTACGCCGCTGGGAGTTGTGCGTTTGCTTAAAGAAGCCGGCATTGCAACCGACGGCGCCCATGCGGTAATTGTAGGACGTTCGCATATTGTAGGAAAGCCGCTTGCCTCGCTTTTATCGCGAAAAGAAATAAACGCTACCGTTACTTTGTGCCACAGCGGTACGCGCGATTTGCCGTTTTTTACGCGCAGTGCCGACATTTTGATAGCCTGCGTAGGCAAACCCTGTTTTATAAGTGCCGATATGATAAAGCCGGGAGCTGCCGTTATAGATGTGGGCGTAAATCGTATAGCGGATTCCGGTAAAAAAAGCGGCTTCCGTTTGGCAGGCGACGTGGATTTTGAACATGCGCTTACAACGGCAGGCGCGATTACGCCGGTTCCGAAAGGCGTCGGCCCTATGACGATTGCCATGCTGCTGCACAATACGCTTGCGGCAGCCCAAAAAGCGTGCGGTGCAAAGTCTGTGCCTTTTTGCTGAGCAGCATAGAGCACGTCAGCGTATAAAACTTCCAAAATCAAATGATATAAACGGCGATATTTTGGCAGCCGAACTTCCCGCGCCCAAGCATAATTTTGCCCCGAACATATTTTTTAACCGTATGCCGACCGAAACCGACGTTTGCCACTCCAAAGACGAAGTTTTAAAATCGCGAAAACTTTGTTCCACTGCACCGGTAGACCCGTTAACTGCAAAAAACATTTGTCCGCCCAGTATAGTCAGCTGCTGCCACGGCTGAATTTGCAAAGAAAGGGAGAGTGCGCCTTTGTGTATACCGTGCTTTTTTTTGCCCGTAACGTGCGGAAAAAACAAACGGTCGTTTGTATTGAATCCGTATACGGGAACAAAAGAGGGTAGGCGGTACAGTTGTTCGGACGGGCATATTCCTGCCGTTGCATTACACAAAATACTTATATATGAAGAAAGCGGAACGGCTGCACTTAAGTCGGTTTGTAGCAATTCAAAAGCGCGGATTTCATATTCTTCTCCAATCGGAAAAACCGTTTGACCGCGTAAACTTGCAAAAACGCCGCGGGTGGGAAAAGAAAAACTGTTTAAGCTATTGTATATATAAGAAGAGGAAATATCGCCTGCAAAGTCGAGACTGGTATCAGCGTATTTGGGATAGCCGGCTAGACGGTTTTGTATAAGGGCTTGGCGCGTATCAAAGCCGTGTATGCCCGCGCTGTTTACCAATGTGTGCTGTGAATTAAATAAAATTCCTATACTGAAATTACTGCCGCTGCGTCGTATAAAAGTTCCGTCTATCGGATGAAAATTAAAGCCCGGCGAAAAAAACTCCGGCTCAGCTGCAGTATATGCGTGCAGTTTAAAAAAAGTTTTGGGACCTAGCGGCTGAAAAAGCATAAATTGCAAAGCTGCTCCGTTTACTCCGGAGATTTTAAACGAAAGCACCGAGCCGGTACCGCTTAAGCCGCGGAACTGCAAATCGGTTGACAAATTGAGGCGGGATGACATATCGGAAGCTATCGTTCCTGCAAACGTTCCCCCCAACAAAAGCAAACCGTTTTCGTCTTTTTTGGGGCTTAGATTTAATTCAAGCGTTTTTTTGCCGCTGCGTATATTTGTTCTGGAAGTAACCGTTGTGTAATTGCCCGTATTGTACAACGCTTCAGTTAAACGCGCAAATTGTTTTTCGTCCAAGTTTTTGTTCGGTGTTTTGTCGAATAATTGCTGTATATACCGTTTGTCTGCAGCTTTTGCACCGTTTACGGTTAAAGTATCGATTTTTGAATAAGAAAGCTGCGTGTAGCGGGCTTTGTGTTCGCAGGGTTTTTCCGTTGCGGCAGGGCTTTCGATAAACGTAAAGGAGGAATTTTCGTTTTGGGTGTGTTCGGTGCGTGCGCTTGCCGCAGACGTTTTTTCGTTTTCTTTTGCCGGCGTATGCTGCTCGTCTTTTTTTAGCGGACTGTGCGCAAAAATCTTTTGTTTAATTTCGATTAAAGCTGATCGGTAGCGCTCGGCTTCACGTTGACCTCGTTTATAAATTTCTTCAGATTTAAGGTAATCCACCGTGCTGAATTCGTCTAAATCCGGAAACATAACCAAATCGGCAAGCTTGTATTTTTCTTTGCCGTTTGCTCTTTGTTGTATGTACACCATTTGGGACAGCGCCATCAACGGACTCGATTCAAAACGTCCCGCATCGCTGATAAGCGGCACCGAAATTTCAACTGCAATAACGATATCGTAGCCTAAATCCCGTGCTTCTTTTATAGGCAGATTTTCCCGCACGCCGCCGTCGATATAATTTTTACCATCTATAATAAAAGGTGCAAAAAATCCGGGAATACTCATGCTTGCTCGCATAGCTTCAGCCAAATCGCCCCGGTCGAATACTACCAGTTCTCCGGAAAGCAAATCGGTTGCCGTCGCCCGGTACGAAACAGGTAAGCTGTCAAAGTCTATGTAAGACGGAATCTTTACAGTTAAAGATTTTAATTTTTCGTATGCTTTTTGTCCGCTTAAAAACCCTTTTCCCAATTTTAAGGAAAGATTGGTGCCCAGCTTTAAAGCAGCTATGCTTGCTGCGGAACTGTGAGCTTCCAGTGCGTTTTCAAACGGGGACATATCTTCGTCTTGGAAAATATCCATCCAATCCAAGTGGACGATGGCTTTTGCTATTTCATCCGGCGTGTATCCTGCACAGTATAAACCGCCGACAATGGCGCCCGCGCTTGTACCGATTATCATATCTACCGGAATACCCAGTTCATCTATAAGCGCTAAAAAGGGGATGTGCACAAATCCGCGCGCACCGCCGCCTGCCAATACGAGCGCTACACTCGGCCGTGTTTTTACGGTTTTTGCCGTTTCGGCTGCCGAAAGCGCTAATGTGCGGTAAAATAATAAAATACACAGTGTTACAGTTAGGATTTTTTCTCTTTTTGTCATAAAACGATTATATGATAAGGATTTATCTATGTAAATACTTAAAATCCGCTAAACGCTTGACAGACCGGCACTGTATTTGTTATCATAAATCATTCGGGGGTGTAGCTCATCTGGCTAGAGCGATTGCATGGCATGCAATAGGTAAGGGGTTCAAGTCCCCTCATCTCCAATTTTATTAGTTTTTTTCGCCTTGAAAAATTACACGCAAGGTGTTACACTGTGTCTATGAACGATGAAATAGCCCCTGAAATTGCGGCTTTGCTTGAAAATACGGAAGAAATTGAACCGATAACCTCTTTTAGTGCAAGCGCCGTTGTCCAGCAAGACGATCAAGACGAAACGGACAGTGCATCGTTAAAGCCGACCGCCCCGTGGGCACCGGTTAATTTGATGATAAAACAATTTCAGCCGGTTGAACAGTTTTTTTCCGATGCCGACACTACCGAAGTTTTTAACGACACTTCATATTATAAAACCTCTTTATCGGGCGAAAAAGAAAGCGCTCAGCGCTTGCATAATGTTTTGTCCAAATATTTAAACTGCGACGATCCCAAAGACAGAACCGTGTTTAGACAACAGTTGGTTACCGCTTATTGGGAATTCGTACGCTCCCTTGCGCCTAAAATGGCAAAACAATCGGTTTCACAGGTAAAAAGAATGACATTGCGCTTCGGCGTAGTGCTGCCGTCTTTATTTACGACGGAACAAAAAGATATGTTTTCAAAAGTATTTGTGGAAAACATATCCAACGAACCGGTGTACTACCTCGACGAATGGTTCCGCGATATAGCGACCGGCAAAATAAAGATTTCGGCTACCGACGAAACGCCTGCTAAAAAAAAGGCACCTGCCGGAAGCGCTGAAGAAACCGCGCGCCTTATGCAACTAAAAACAAAAAATTCGGGAAAACTGCAGTCTGCCGAAAATTTTTTGGTTATGAAAGAAAGCGAGCGTTCTATGCTTGAAGCGGAATTAAAGTCCCGCTTTGAAATTATTTGCGACCACCCGCCTATTGCCGGCGCAGAGCCGCATAAACAGCCGCTTTCGGAAATGCAAAAAAAATTGGTGTCTGAAGTAAATGAAAGGCTGCGCGCGCTGCTGAAAAACGATAAAGAGCTTGTTTCGTACTTGAATGAGTATCAAGAAGCAAAAGAAATAGAAGATTCTTTGGATGCAAAGCTTGAAGGCGGCGAAGAGCAAAACGCGAGCGTCAGCAGTTCGGAATTGGACACGGAAGTAGGTACAATCCGCCAAATGGCAAAGATGACCGTCGGCAGGCAGGGAAATCCGTTTCCCATTTTTACGCGGGAGTTTTTTCACTGTATGCCGCGCGAAACCGGATTTAGAGAAAACGTTATCGACATTATGGCGTGGATAGAATCGATAGACCCGCTTGCCTATTGTCGTATGCACAAAAACGTATCGAATAGAATCGTTCCTTTTGTTATTTTAATTCCTACTTACGGGGAATTCGGTTTTTGCTGGGAACCCTTTGACCGCTACAACCGTATTACCAGCCGCGGCCGTATTGTTATTCCGATGTATCCGAAAAGCTTAAAAGTAGCGCTGCTTATGGCGGTAGCGGATTTACGCTGGCAAGTTGCAAAAGAAAAAGCGTCGTACTATTGGATGGAAGAAGGTTTAACCGGTCAATATTACCAATGGTTTGTGTCTCAAAAGTTAAAAGGCGATATAAAAGATTACTTTATAAAAGATTACGTTTTATGGATGACTAAAGAAAGCGACGGTGTGCAGCGTTTGGAAAAAGAAACGCGGGCAATTTTTTGGCGTCATATACCCTTTGCACAAGAAGTAAAAGAAAAGCTGCGCACGCGCAGCTTAACGTATCAAGAATTGTATCAGCGGGATTTAAACCGCGCAATGTCTGACGGTTATTGATTTTACGGCTGCAGCGATAACGGCAAAACCGGTTTGCCCGTCTGTCTAAGCGGCAACGGCAAAGCTTGCCGGTCAGTCCAAGCGGTTCCTTTTAGACGAGCCGAAAATGGGCGCCATTTTATCTTCAAGGTTGAATTTTTTTATAACGAATTTTGCACCTTTTTGGTAGATAAATATACCTGCAATGATAGCCGCTATAAACAAAAAGGGCAGCGCCGTTCCCAGTTTTTCTTTGAATATCAAGCCGCCGAGCACGGTAAACAGCACAAGTAAAATAAGGGTTAACACTATGTTTGCCGCCGTAGCGACTGCAATAAAAACAACGGTAGTTTGTTTTTTAGTCATACCCTGCTCCTTTTTACGCGTCTTTTTTTGCCGGCGTGCGGCTCATACCGATGATAAACGAAAGCAACAGCAGTATTCCGCATACAACGACGGACATATCGGCTATGTTAAAAGTCGGCCAGCGGTCCATACCGAGTATGCCGAAAAAGCGCACATCAATAAAATCGACAACGCCTGCGGGTCTAAAAAAACGGTCGATTAAATTTCCCATGCCGCCGCCGACAATGCCGCAAATCATCCATCGCTGAAACGAAGTAAAATCGTTTGAGCGGAAATATAAAATCATAATAACAACCAGCACGATAAGCGGCATAACCGCAAAAATAACGCGGCGGGTAAACTCCGGCAAACCCATGCCTATACTGAACGCAACACCCGGGTTGCGTACGTGAATAATGCGTATAAAACCGTCAAAAAATTGTGCGCCGACTTGGTAAAGTTCTATACCCGAAGCGATAAAATATTTTACAATTTGATCTGCGGCTATTACCGCTATAGTCAATATAAGCGGAAGCAATTTGCTGCGCATGCTGTCGTTTTCTTTTAGATGTACGGGAACGATTTCTTCCACAATAACTCC
This sequence comes from Treponema lecithinolyticum ATCC 700332, assembly GCA_000468055.1. GTDB lineage: Bacteria > Spirochaetota > Spirochaetia > Treponematales > Treponemataceae > Treponema_C > Treponema_C lecithinolyticum. The sequence continues at coordinate 50,512 of KI260571.1, forward strand.
TTATAAAACAGTATAACGGATTTGTTCAAAAACGGCTAGAGTATATGCATTTTTTGTTGGCGGTTTTTGCACGCGTTTTTATTGCTTATTGTGCCGCAAATTCGGTAGGATTTTTTGCCGGTACGTTTGATCTTTGTATATACGGCGCAAGGGCTTTGGCAAATGCGGGTGAGCCGGCTTCGGCTTTTTGAAGTCGGCGTGCTTTATAAAAATCGCCGATACCCGAAACTCCGCCGTAAAATAAAAACAGTGCATCCAGCGGTTCGCTTACGGTTAGCGTATCCCGTATAAAAGAAAAAGAATCCGTTCCGGTTTGCGTATTAAAAACGGCGCTGATAAAACCGGGATATTTTTCTTTTAATATGCTTGCCGCCGCAAAAGAATCGCCCTGTGCGGCTATGATAAGCGATGATGTTTTTTGTCCTGCAATAACGAGCATCGCTTCAATTTCCGCTTGTTTACGCCGTATAAACCGCTGATGTTCGATACTTTGTGTGTTTTGTGCCGTTCCGCGCAGTTTGCGGGTATCGCGCTTTGTCTCCGCTTTTTGCATAGCTGCACGTTTGTGCACTGTAAAAGCTTTAAAGCTGCGCGAATTATAAAAGCGTTCAGACGGTGATGCGTTTTCGGATGCCGGAAAGCGGTAAAAATCGCCTGCTATAACATAGCGTTGTTGTTTTACCGCCTCTTGGGCATAGAGTTCGTAATCCGCACAAACTTCGTATGTATCCGGCACAAACAATATTGCAGGCTCGTTTGTATTGGCGGCGAAAGATGTTCCGTATTCATAAACAACCAGCGACACGGGGCGGGAAACTTCCGTTTTGGCTTTAAAGTTGCGTTCAAAAGAGCCGGTGTATACGCTCAACTGCGGCTTGGGGTTTATTGTGTGCGGGCGCAAGTAAAACAAAACCGCAGCGCTGCATACTACAAGAATTAATTCAATCCCTGCAGCAATACGGAAAGCAGTACTGTAAGAATCTACGTATAAACGGCTTGCAAAACGCTGTAAAGCGCGCACATTGGTTAACAATACCGCCGTACTGAGAATTATAAGCGCATTCACGATAAAATCGCCCGTGCGCAGCAATACAATTCGATAGACGAAGCGTTTTCCGAAGTACTCGATGACACCGAAGGTGCCGGCTTAGGCTTAATTATTATGGTATTGATGCTGCAAAAAATAGGATTGCAGGAAGACAATTTGCAAGTGTTGTCGGAAAACGGCGAAACCATAATCCGTGTTATTTTGTCTTTGGACGAAGAAAGCACTAAAAATATGAGCGCCCTTTCTAAAAATCTGGTTGATATAATAGAAACGATGCCGCAGTTCCCCGAAAACATCGCACACATAAACCAATTGCTTAACGATCCTGATTCAAAACTGTCGGATATTGCGCTGCACATAAGCAACGACGTTGCGCTTACTGCGGATTTGTTAAAATTGGTAAACTCGTCGGCATTTGCCCTTGCCGCCCCCTGCCACAGTATAGCCGAAGCGGTAAAACTGGTCGGTATTCGGGGCATAAAAAATCTTTTGTATTCTTTAGGTTCGATTAAAACCTTGGGCAATGCGACAAAAGAGCAGCGCCAGCTGTGGGACCATTCGTACCGCGTTGCTTTTTATTCGTACAATTTAAGCAGAAACTTTTGCGCTTCGGATCACAGCTTGGTAGCCGATTCGTACGTGTGCGGTCTTTTGCACGATATGGGAAAAGTTGTATTTGATTCGGCTCACCCGAAACTTATCGAAAAATTCAAAAAACTGTGCGATACTAAAGCTGCTTCTCCGCGTATGTTTGAAAGGCTGGCTTCCGGCGCAAACCACTCGGAAATCGGCGCATTGATTGCGGAAAAATGGAATTTTCCAAAGGTTATCAGCGAAACGATACGCTATCACCACGATCCGGATGCAGCATCCGATGAAACTAAAAAACTTGTTTCGGTTGTTTATTTGGCAAATATGATTTCTCACTATCAAGACGGAGAAGCCGAATTCTATCAATTCGAACCGTCGGTGTTAAAACGTTTTAATATAACCGATGAAACTCAACTGCAAAAAATAGTGGAGAAACTGCAAGCAGCTTTCAAATCTGAAGCGATGTAGAGCGGCTTTGCATGCTTTGTGCCCACGCATGCATAAGAATGCCGAACGCTACTCCCACATTAAGCGATGCTTTAATGCCGGTCATCGGAACTGTTACAGTGCCGTAATCTGCTTGGGCGAGCGCTTCGGGACTGATTCCCAATTCTTCAGAACCGATTATTACAATGCCTTTTTGCGGAAAGGTAAAATCTTTTATCGGAGTGCCTCCGGTTTCCAAAGCGAATACGGGAAGATCGGGCATTGCCGTTCGTATTTTTTCAAGCGGACAGCGTTCATAGGGTAAAAATTCGGTACAGCCCATTGCAGAGCGTACGGCGCGCGGGTGTTTCGGGTCGGTACACAAAGGCGATAAAAACAATTTTTCAGCGCCGAACGCTTCGGCTGTACGAAAAACAGAACCCATGTTAAAAGGGGAGCGGATGTCTTCCGCATACACAAATAAGCCTTGGTAAAACGGCCGCAGCGTTTGAGATTGCTGCACTTGTTGAGCGCTCGGAATTGCGTGAGGCGCTATAATCAAATCCCATTCGGCGCTGGGGCAGCCGATAGCTTCCAGCAAACAGTTTCGCGCATAGTTACATGCGCGTCGCTCGTCAAAGGTGTCGGCGCACAGCAGTTCGGTAAGCTTGGAACGCGCAGCTTCGCTCAGTTTGCTGTCTTCGCTTACAATACGCACCAGTTTTTTTACGTATTCGCGGCGTTCTTCCACTGTAGCAAAAAAAGATGATTTTAAAAGAGTTTGGTCTGCACTGCCGCTTATATCACGTTCCAAAGCTCCCAGTGTCAGCGCGGTTTTTCTGCGCCGAAAGCCGCTGTGCATGTGTTCAAGCTTTAAGAGGTTTATCATAGCCGATTAAAAAGCTTGTTTTATAATATCGAATAAATCGTCCGCCGTCATTGAGCGGGGCATAGCGTTCATACAGTCCAGTTTTGCGGCATCTTCGGCGGCAAGCGCAAGCTGTTCTATGGAAACCGATAAGTCTTTTAAGCGTGCCGGTAAATTTGCCGCTGCTATTTTACTTCGTATCGTTTCTGCAAGCGCCGAAACCGCCGCTTCGTTCGATGAAGTATCGGCGGCTGCATGCATAATGCGCGCAAGCTTTGCCAATTTTTCGGTTTTATACTTTGCGGCATCTTCAATAATATAGGGTAAAAAAACCGTTGCCGTAAGAGATGTTGCCAATTTATAGCGGGCATTGATTGCATGTGCAAGCAGCGTGCCCGCTCCTATGGAGCTGCTGGAAACGCCCAAAGATGTCATACAGCCGCCTTCCAAAGCAAGCTGTTCTTTAGGAGAGGATGCAGTTAACGCCGAAGGCTCGGTTAATGCGCCGCCTAAAAGTTCAACGGCTTTTTCGATTATAGTGTCGGAAAAAAAGTTTGCTTTTTGCGAAATATATGCTTCAATCGCTATGCAAACGGTGTGCAAAATCATCGACACGGATTGACTTTCCGTAAGCGTTACGGTTAAATTCGGGTCGAATAAAGCGAGGCGGCACAAAGCAGGCTGCAGTTTAAGCATTTTTAGTTGGCGGCTGCGCGCATCGATAAGCGGAGAAGTATCCGAAAACAAAAAGCTGTCGCGGATGGTAGTCGGAACGGTTATAAAGGGCAAAGAGCCTGAGGTCGGCTGAGCGCCTTCGGTAAAATCGTAAATATCGTGGCTTTCGTTAAATAAAGCGCATACGGCTCTTCCTATATTTGCCGTTTTAGGTCCGCCGACCGATATAACGCCGTGCACGTGTGCTTCGCGGGCAAGGCGCAGCGCTTGTGCTACCACAGTCGTGTCGGGTGCTTGAGGAATTTCATCAAACACAAAATAATTGATACTGCGGTCTTTTAAGGATTCTTCTATTTTGCTCGACGTGCCGAATTCTTCCAAAACGGGGTCGAGTATAAGCATATAACGGGTTCCCCATTCGCGGACAAATTGTCCGAGCCGGCTTGAAGTATAGGAACCGAGTATAATATTCGGAGAGATTTTAAAAATAAAATCCGGCATCAGTACTCCGATTTATAAACCGAAAGAGTCCAATATTTTGTCTGCAGTAGAAGATATGGTTTGTGCATTCAAATATGCGGGATCTTTAATTTTTTCGCGTACTTGCGCCACACGCTCTGATCGTACGTCAGGCGTTTCCGCGGCAACTTCGGACAAATAATATGCTTCTGCCATTTCTCTGGCTTCATCCGAAATTGAAATACTGTCGCGTCCGGCACTGACGTTGTGTTTAGCCGTGTTTTTGTGAGTGCTTTGAATGTCTTTTAGAGGGTCGATTCCTCCGAGTCTGTCAATAACCATAGTGTTTACCTCTCTTTTTCCCCCGCCACAAAAACGGTGAATTCGCCTTGTATTTTACTTCTGGCGGCGAACTCGGCGCTTATGTCGGCAGCGCTCCCCTCTACGATTTCTTCGTGTATTTTAGTAAGCTCTCTGCCTACTACAACACGCCGCTCATATTCAATATCGGCAATTTCCGACAAAAGTTTAACAATTCTAAACGGCGATTCGTATAAAACAAACGCCCAGCCGGTTTGCAAAAGCTCTTTTAAGCGGCTTTTGCGCTTTCCGCTTTTTTGCGGTAAAAAACCTTCAAAAACAACCGTTTTGCCGCCGCTTCCGGCTACGCTGATTAAAGCTGCCGCTGCGCACGGACCCGGAATCGGTATAACACGGTGTCCGGCTTTTCGCACCGTATCGGTTAAAAGAGCGCCCGGATCACTTATGCCGGGAGTGCCCGCATCGCTTACAAAAGCTGCCGATTTTCCTTGCGCAAGCAAGCCGACAATACGCTGTGCCGCATCCTTTTCGTTTTGTGCGCGGCACGAAATAAGCGGCTTTTTAATATCAAAATGCGTTAACAAATGCAGGGTATGCCGCGTATCTTCTGCAGCGATTATATCAACTTGCCGAAACGTTTCCAATGCGCGCCGGCTTATGTCGTTTAAATTACCTATCGGCGTTCCGACTACGTATAAATCGCCCACAGTATAAGTATAACGTTAAAATGCAGTTCCTGCAAGCATAATTGTGGCAAAAAACAAAAAAAATGTTATACTGTCTATTATGGATATACCCTATCTTTTTGCTTTGGCTTTTGCCGTTGTATGCATGATGGTTGTGTTTTATCTTGCATGGCGGTTTTTTTTAAAATATTGGAGCGGGGGTCGACCGCTGCGCAAAAAAAAAGCGCTCGGAGAAAAAATTCCGTGCCCTTTGTGCGGTTCCAAACTGTATGCCGGAGAAAATTTGGTAGCTCGCGTGTATAAACCGGCAACAATGAACGATGAACCGTGCACGATACACGGCTGCCCGCACTGCTATCCGCGTCCCGAACCGGGGTTAAAACGGATATGCCCCGTTTGTCATCAAGAAGTGCCGTTTGAAGGCCATTTGGACGCACATTTGTTTACCAGACGAAGCGGAAAAAAACACGTACATGTTACCGGCTGTACCGAATGCCACAAAAAAAAGCACCGTGTGTAGCCCGGTGCAAAGCGGAACGCGGGGCTGAAAAAGCCGGCTGCGTTCGGATCATCATCTTTTATGCCGCTATGCGCTTAAATTTTTGTGCGTCCGCGGAAACTGCGGGCAAGGGTTAGTTTGTCTGCGTATTCCAAGTCCCCGCCGACGGGCAAACCCGAAGCCAAGCGGGTAACCGTTGTTTCGTATGTGCTTAAAAGCCGGTGGATGTACAGCGCCGTTGTATCGCCTTCGATTGTCGGCGGCGTTGCAATGATTACTTCGGCGGTATGTTCGGTTTGTATACGCTCAATCAATTTTGCAATGTTTAGATTTTCAGGTCCTATGCCGTCCAAGGGGGCGATAAGACCGCCCAAAACGTGAAAAAGTCCGTGGTATTCATGAGAAGCTTCAATTGTTTCCACATCTTGCGGCTGTTCCACAACGCACAAAAGCTGGCGGTCTCGCAAGTGGTCGCTGCATATAGGGCAGGGGTCATTTTCGGTACACGCGCCGCACACGGAACAATAGTGTATGCGTTCGTGCAGCCCTGCAAGCTGTGAAGCAAAGCGCTCTAAAAAACTTTGCTCCGTTTTAAGCAAATGATGGGCGAGACGGACGGCTGTTTTTTTGCCTATTCCGGGAAGACGCGAAAAGCTGTCTGCAAGTTCGTCGAGAGCTGTCATTGTACACCTAAAAGGTTGATTAATCCGGATATATCTGTGCCCTGACCGGCTAAACTGCCGAGCAGGGGACCGAGTTCGTTTTTTATAGCTTCTTGCAGTTTAGTTTTCGCATCGTGTATTGCCGCTTTTATAAGGTCTTGCAGCATGGGAACGTCGCGCGGGTCGACGGCTATAGGGTCGATTTCGACGGCGGTTACTTCAAACGTGCCGTTTACGCTTACTTTTACGATATTTCCGCCTGAACTGCCGGTAACACAAATGTTTTTAAGCTTTTCTTGTATTTTTGCCAGCTCGCCTTGGAAATTCTGTATGTTTTTTAATAAATCAATCGGGTTCACCGCTTTCGTCCTTTTCCTGTATTTCTATTTTTTGAATTTGCCCTTGAAAAACATCGCATACCATCTGTACTTGCTCCGGAATATCTTCAGGTTCGTTTTTGTTTTGTACGGCAATCAGCTCTATTTTACAGTGAAGGGGAGAGCCCCACAGTTTTGCCACCGATGAATTCAGTAAAGAGATTTCGCCTGCAAGCTGGTTTTGCTCAAATGCCGTTTGTACCGGTATGCGAAGCGTATCGTTTTCTAAAATCCACGCTCCCGTGCGCGACAAAGCAGCAGCGGCAGCGGCTTTGGAAAGGCTTATTTCGGCTACGGTTTGTTCTTTTAATTGCGCTACGGATAGCGGACTCCCCGTGTTTTGCACGAGATGCGGATTTTCTGCGTTTTGTGTATACGCCGATGCTGCCGGCACCGTTTGACTTTCGCTTGCTGTGTAAGCTTGCGCCGCGGCGGATTGGGGCATACTGCTTGCTGCCGGATAATGTACTTGTACCGGAGAGCTTGCCGGCGCTGCGTTTTCGGCTCCGCTTTGAGCTGCCGTTTGATACGCTTTACCCGTTAAAAGATGCGCCGCTTTGTCTACCGCTTGTTTTACATCGGCAGCGCTTATTAAGGACGACAGCGAACACAGTTTTTGAACGGCAAGTTCCAGTTCATAGCGAGGATTAAGCGAATAACGGATATCTCGGTATAGCTGTAAAAAGCGTGAAAGTGCATTTTCCAACTGCGAAGCCGACCATGCGTTAAGCGCTTCGGCGCTGTAACGCTCCGGCGCTTGCGACAATAGCGCTTCTTTTGTAACGCCGGCTTTTATAAAAAGTAAAGCGCGAAGATAATCGCTTATGTTTGAAACGCATTGTTCTACGGATACGCCGCTTTGCAGCATATCGTCTATGAACAGCAGCGCTTCTTTTTCGTTTGAGAGGGCGCACAGTGTACACAATGTATTTAATTGATCCGTTCCGACAAGTCCCAGTTTGTCGCGGATTTTTTCGTAGGTAATGTGCCCTTCGCTAAAAGCGGCAACTTGGTCGAACAGGGTGTACGCATCACGAAAACTTCCGGTAGCTTCGCGGGCAATCCAAAACAAAGCGTCTTCGTCCGCTTTTATACCCGTTTCTTTTGCCGCATCGGCTAAAAGCGTTTTTATTTGCTCCGGAGAACCGAGACGGAAATGGAATTGTTGACAGCGGCTTTTTATGGTCGCCGGCACTTTGTGCAATTCGGTTGTGGCAAAAATAAAAATAACGTAAGGCGGCGGCTCTTCAATTGTTTTTAAAAGAGCGTTAAAAGCGCTTACCGAAAGCATGTGAACTTCGTCTATAATGTATATTTTATACTTGCACGAGTTCGGCGGAAAAAGCACTTCATCTTTTATTTGGCGTACATCATTTACACCGGTATTTGAAGCTCCGTCTATTTCTATAACATCCAAACAAGAGCCTTTTGCTATTTCCGTACACGCCGAACAGGTTCCGCAAGGGGCTTGGTCTGGACTTTGGTTGCAGTTTAAAACTTTTGCCAAAATGCGCGCCGCCGACGTTTTGCCGCATCCGCGCGGTCCTGAAAATAAATACGCATGAGCGATTTTTCCGCTTTGTACGGCATTTTTAAGCGTTGCTGCAACAAAATCCTGTCCTACCAATTCTTCAAAACGCTGCGGTCTGCGCCGCGAAGCCGTTACTTCATAAGCCATAGAAAACAGCATACCCGAAAAACCCTCATTCTGCAAGCGTTCGGAATTGTTTTAATATTTCCTGTTTTTGAATAAATCCTTAGGGGTATTATAGGGGGCGGGGCTACCAGCCCAAAATTTCGTTTCGATGGAAAATGCCGACGGAGCGGAGATTTTGCGTAAGGGACAGATCGCTTCGGCTGCGCTCTTTTAAATCGATTAAAAAACGGTTCATCGAAAAATGCTGGTAAACGAATACGTTTTGCGTAGCACTGTGAGAACTGCCGAGTGCACCGTATGCGGCGTTTAAAGCGTTTTTGTATTCGCAAAACAAACCGCGCGTTTTTAATTCAGCATAGCCGATAAGCCATAAACTGCAGCATTCCGTACCGCCGCTGCACAAAGCGCCGTGCAGTTTTACCGTGTTTTCGGCAAACCATATTTGACTTTCGCGGATAATGTCGGCAAATACGGATTCTCCGCTTTTTATTAATATGGACAACTCTTTTGTTTTTGCTGTGTGCAGCGGTGTTTTATTTAAAATTAAAACGTTTTTGCGAAAATCGATTTTCAATTCGGGGTTTTTACGGAAAAAACCGTCGGCGATTTTTCCGGATTGACCGACTAAATAACGGCAGTTTGCTTTAAGCTGTTCGTCTTTTCCGGGATTGTCGCCGATTAAAATGATTTTTATATCATCGCTCGGAAGAACATCGTCCAAAGCACGGTTATACACAATCGGTGTATCCAAAGAGTAGGGCGGAACTCCGTCGTGCTCAGCGCTTTGGCGTTGTAAGTCGCGCAGCCGCTCAAGCAATCCGTTTTTTTCAATCTGTTGCTGCCATTGAGTTGTTTTGGCTTTAAAAGCCGTTTTAAAATCGCTAAAAGCTTGCCACTGTGCGCCGTTCATGCAAATTGCCGGTTTTTTGTTTTGCTTTTTATTTTAATTCAAAAACAACTTTTACCGTAACCGACACTTCCGTGTCTCCGGGCGTAATTGGAGTTGCTTCTTGCCCGCTGCTTTTGAGCATGCTTACATCGTAGTTAACAGTGTTGCGGTATATAGGAATGCCGCTGAGCTCTTCTATAGAAAGAACCGCACCGATTTTTTGACCTGCTGCCGCACTTAAAGTTTGTGCGGCTTCTTTTGCTTGCAAAACGGCTTTGGTGCGCGCTTGTTTGTATGCTTCGCTCGTATCTTTTGTATAAAAAGACACTTCAGAAAGCTGGTTTGCTCCGGCTTTTAAAGCCGCATCTATTATCGCACCGGTTTTTTGAATATCGTGCACGGTAACGGTCAATGTGTTAACGACTTTATATCCTTTTTCTTCGTAATTTCCCGTTTTTGAATTGTAGCGCGTGTCGCGGAACACATTGTAGCCGCGTGTTGCCGTATCTTCGGTTTTTATTCCCGCTTTTTGTACAGCTTGTGTAACGCTGTTCATAAGCGTCGCGTTGCGTGCCGCCGCAGCTGCCGCTTCTTGCGCACTCGTTTCTACGGCAAGTCTGATAACAGCCGTGTCGGGTTTAACCGAAACAATACCGTTACCCGTTACCGTAATCGATGGTTGTCCTTGTACAGTTTGCGCCGATAAAAACGTGTTTGCGCCCAATAAAATTAAAATAACGCCTGCAATCAATAAAGGCTGTTTTAAATCTTTTTTGCTTTTTGTTGTCATCTGTTCCCTCTCCGGTAAAATGTGCTATACCGATTAAACACATAACAATTGGGAAAGCTACATAAAAAGCTTAAAATATGAGGCAAAAAATTATGTAAAGCCGGCGGAAATTTTAATTAAACGCTCATAAAATATCGAATGCGCCTATACTATTCCGTCCGTATATGTTATAGTGACGCTTAAGAAAACATACACGACAGGAGGGAAATTTCCGGATGTACAAAATAATTGAAAAACGTCAGCTTTCTGCCGACGTGTTTTATGCCAAAATTGAAGCACCCGAAATTGCGCGCAACCGAAAAGCCGGACAATTTGTGCTTGTTCAGTTGGACATCGAATATGCCGAACGCATTCCTTTAACGATTGCCGACGCAAATGCCCAAGAAGGCTGGATAGCCATAGTCTTTCAAACGGTCGGTGCTACCACCATTAAGTTGTCGCGCTTAAAAGAGGGTGATGAACTGGGCGCTGTGCTCGGACCTTTGGGGAATCCCACTCATATAGAAAAAAAAGGTACGGTTGTGTGCGTCGGCGGCGGTATCGGTGTGGCTCCTCTGCACCCGATTGTTCAAGCGCATAAAGCAGTCGGGAACCGCGTAATCGTTATAATGGGTGCACGGAATAAAGACTTAATTATTTTTGAAAAAGAAATGCGCGCACTTGCGGACGAACTTTTTTTAATGACCGATGACGGCAGTGCCGGTACTAAAGGCTTGGTAACCGAACCGCTGAAAGCGCTGTGCGAAAAAGAAAGCAAACCCGATGAAGTTGTTGCAATCGGACCTCCTATAATGATGAAATTTTGCACGCTGACGGTAAAACCGTACAATGTGCCCATTACCGTGTCTTTAAACACCATTATGATAGACGGTACGGGAATGTGCGGAGGCTGCCGCGTTGCCATCGGAAACGAAACGAAATTTGTGTGCGTAGACGGACCCGAATTCGACGGTTCTTTGGTTGACTGGGACAATATGATGTTGCGCATGAAAGCTTTTAAAAAACGCGAAGCGGAACAAACACATAAATGTAAAATGGAAGAAGCCGCCGAGGCATTGAGAGGCTGATATGAGCGCATATATAGATTTTAAAACGCTTGAAAAAAAAGCGCACGAACAATATGAAGCGTTGTCTGAAAAATTAAAAGCGGGGCCCTTAAATGCACGGGATCGCAACAGTATCGAACAGCAAGAAATGCCTTGCGGAGAACCGAAAGTGCGCGCCCGTCAAATGAGCGAAGTTGCTTTAGGTTATACGCGTGAACAAGCGATAGTGGAAGCGAACCGCTGTTTGCAGTGTAAAAATCAACCCTGTGTTTCCGGCTGCCCGGTGGGGGTTCCCATTCCGCAATTTTTGGAACAAGCCGCAAAAGGCGAGTTTAAAAAAGCAGTGGATATTATTAAAACTACAAATTTGCTGCCGGCAATTTGCGGCAGAGTTTGTCCGCAGGAAAAACAGTGCCAAGCACAGTGTACGGTCGGTAAGATTTTTAAAGATGTTGAAAAATCCGTGTCTATCGGCAGAATGGAACGCTTTGTTGCCGATTATGAGCGGGAAAACGCGCTGCAAACACCGCCCGTTCCTGCCGCTGAAACGGGAAAACGCGTTGCCGTTATCGGTTCGGGACCTGCCGGTTTAACCGTTGCAGCCGATGTCCGCCGCGCCGGGCACAGCGTTACGGTTTTTGAAGCTTTTCACAAAGAAGGCGGGGTAATGATATACGGCATACCGGAGTTCCGCTTGCCGAAAGTTATCGTTGCTTCGGAAGTGGATATGCTTAAAAAAATGGGCGTTGAATTCCGTACAAACTTTTTAGTCGGCCGTACCGGTACTTTACCGCAGCTTTTAAAGGAACAGGGCTTTGACGCCGCCTTTGTGGGAACGGGAGCGGGCTTGCCCAAGTTTATGAATATTCCCGGCGAAAACCTTATCGGAGTGTTCAGTGCAAACGAATATCTTACCCGGGCGAATCTTATGAAAGCGTACGATACCGAACACGCAGACACACCGCTGTACGAAGCAAAACGGGTATGCGTTGTCGGCGGCGGAAACGTTGCAATGGATGCCGCCCGTATGGCGCTGCGGCTTGGAGCCGAAAACGTGTCGATTGTGTACCGCAGAACCCGTACCGAAATGCCTGCCCGCCGTGAAGAAATAGCGCATGCCGAAGAAGAAGGCGTTGAATTCCGCTTTTTGGAAAATCCGGTTGAAGTGCTTGCCGATGAAAACGGCTGCGTATGCGCGCTGCGTCTTTTGTCTTATGAATTAGGCGAGCCGGACGAATCGGGACGCAGAAGTCCGGTGGCGGTTAAAGGAAGCGAGCACGAAATTCCTTGCGATGCACTTATTGTTGCACTGGGGAACGGCTCCAACCCGCTTATGGAAAAAACAACACCCGGTTTGGAAGCCGACTCAAAAGGGCATATAAAAACCGATGCAGACGGTAAAACCTCTTATCCGGGAGTGTGGGCTGGCGGCGACATCGTACTGGGGGCTGCAACCGTTATTCTTGCTATGGGCGAGGGACGAAAAGCTGCGGCAAGTATAAACCGCTATTTGGCATAAACTTACGCGTTTGTATACCGTGCGCTGCACGGTATACAAGCTGTGTTCGGCTGCATCCTGCGCGCTGTTCCATACGGCGCCGATAGTTTAAGCGGTGTTGCAGATTTCAGTTTGCTGCCAGCGCTTTGCGTAAAGCTTGAGCAAAACTTGAGCGTGAGCTTTGAGCGCACAAGGCGGCGCGCGCGATATCGGGAACAATGCCGTCCGAAGAGCTTAAAATGCGCTGTGCGCGCTCTGCGGCAAAATCGGATTTTGCACCCGAATTAACCGGCACCAAGGCAGTTTGTGCAAACAGTTTGGTTTGTGCCGGAGATGAAACCATTTCGCGGATAACGGCGCGCACGGCAGAGCCTTTGTTGTTTGCTTGCGCCGCCGATTGCAGCGGTGATTTAAGAACCGAAAACTGTAAAGCGGCAATCGTTTGCGCCGTAAAAAAACGCTTTGCACCGGCTTTGTCGGACGGCATATACCAAGGGGTATACTTTTGTGCCCCCTGTTCGCTTAAGCTGCGGTAAAACGACAGCGGGGCGAATACAACGGCTGGGGCATTTTTTTCCATAGCTTCTAAAGCTTCGTTTACGCTTAAATTAAGCCACTTTTCGCTTAAAAATCCATTTTGCTGCCAATACATAATACGCTCCAGAACGGAACGCACCGATTTTAATTCAAAAAAAGCGGTAAAATCATCCGGTTTTAGAGCGGCAGAGTTTGCCGGTACGCAAGAAGAAAGCATGGAGGCGGCTTTTTCCCATTCGGCGCTTCCCGCACAAGCTTCAAGCAGCGATGAAAAAAACATAATAAGATGCTCATCGTTTTTGCCCGCGCATAAAAAAGGCGCCGCTTTTTTGCGTTTGTCCGGTTTTTTTTGAGCGAGCCGTTCAAGCTGTGCGAGCGACACAGGGTCTATTGTTTTGTGCTCGTCCAAAGCCGCTTTGCTGCAAAAAACTTGAAAGGGGTCGATTAAAATGGGTGTTCCCACTAAGCGTCCGTTCGTTTGCACTGCTATGCGTATAACCGGCGGCAAAATTTGTAAAGCTGCCGTTTCGGCATTGCGTACAAACGGGGCAATCGAATCCATGTTGCAGCCGTCGTAAATAAAAAGTATATCGTATTGCGTCGGTTTAGTAATAAGCTCTTTAAGCGGTTTGTTTGCATTTAAAAAAGTACTCGTCCAGCCGACATTTCTGCCGTCAAGCCACGAAGAAAAAGCCGCCGCCGTATCTTTTGGTATGCCGTAAAAAGCTACGCGCACGGTGTTTGTTTTTAAGCTAAAATGTATATACACCGCAATCGATACGGCAAAAAAGAAAAGCACGGCAACAAGTGCGCTTATTTTTTTTAAGTGGTTCATGTGTCCAGTATAACATAGACTGATTTAAAAGGCAATTTTTTTATGTGTGCTTGATAGTGCGCTTTAGAATCTGATATAGCTTGCTGTACTGTACAAAACCGGTTTGTTCCATTATAGTTATCTTTATGAAAAACGACAAAAAATATACCGGAGTTGCCGCCGTTTTTTGGATTACGACGGCGTTGGCGCTTTTGGTTGTTTTTTTGATAAAACAAGACGATATTATCGGAGTTCTTAAAGAAACCGCTTTTTTTGAACACGTATTCGGTTCCGAGCCCGAATTCGTTGCCCGTTATGAAATGCCCGATAAAGACCGAAAAGGAAACACGGATGAACAACCGCTGCCCGGTCAAAACGAAGTTTTTGATATAACAGGCGGTAATTCGCTTAAAACCGATCAAAGCGGAGCAAACGGTACGGGCGGAACAAGCACTACCGGCGGAGCAAACGGGCTTTCCGTTCAGGAAATTCCGAGCGGTAAAAGCGGCACTGCCGACAGCCCTGTTTCCGATGCTTTATCGGGAGAAAAAAAAGTTTTCGTACCTAAAAGCGAAGATAAAAATAAAAAAACGCAAACACCTGTCCGTACCGACCGTACGGATAAAAAAACAGATGCGCCTGCTTCTAAAACGGCAAACGGCACGCAGTCTGTTGCAAAGATGAATCAATATCTGTGCTTTATCGTAATAAACGGCGACGGCATTGTAGAGCGCAAAGAAGTAAACCGCGCAGTGCCGAAAAACGATTTACCGCTTACTTCGGCGCTCAATGCGCTGCTTGAAGGGCCGGGTATTTCCGAATTGGAAAAAGGATATATATCGCTTATTCCTTCGGGAACAAAACTGCTTTCGGCTTCGGTGAGTAACGGAACAGCTTCGGTAAACTTTAGTCAAGAATTCGCTTTTAACAAATACGGTGTGGAAGGTTATTTGGGTCAGCTTATGCAAGTAGTGTATACGGCGACTGCGTTCGGAACGATAGACAACGTACAATTTTTAATTGAAGGACAAAAAAGCGAATACTTGGGCGGCGAAGGCGTGTGGATAGGCACTCCTTTAAATCGTGCAAACTTTAAATAAAACCAATCCGCCGCACAAAGTATACCGCAGCACGCACAAAGTATATCGTAGCGCACATAAAGTATACCGCAGCGCGCACAAAGTGCGCCGGTACACATAAACGCATAAGCGGTGCGCATAAATTAAACGCTTTCTTTTAAAAAAGGCAGGTTTTTATGTTTTTGTTTGTGCCGGTACATATCGCTATCGGCTTGTGCAAAGTGTTTGGTAAAGTCGGTATCTGCGGTTTTTACAATCGAAAAACCTATTGAAATATAAAAATTCCACGGCTTTTTTTGTTTGGCGCATAAAGCTTCCGTTTTTTTATAATTGATTCTATGTTCGTTCCGGTAAAATGAGGTATAAAGGCAAAAAACTCATCGCCGCCTATGCGGAACAGCGTGTTCGGCATTTTAAGCGTTTTTTTCAGTATTGCGGCGCAAATTTTTATATACTCGTCTCCCGCATTGTGTCCGAACATATCGTTTACTTTTTTTAAATTGTCTATATCGGCAACAAGTAAAAGGCAGGGTTTTGGCGTGTTGTTTAAAATACCCTCTTTCCTTAATTCAAAGCACGCCCGATTTAAACATGCACAGGGTACATCGGTAAACGCATTTTCTTCTATTGTTTGTATAAGGTTACCCAGCGTGGAAGCATTGTACATAATAAGGGTTGTACCGATAGCTTTATTTTTTTTAGGATCTAAAATCGTTTTTTTATAGCATAAAAACACTTTACCCGTTTCTATGTGCTGTAAGTACAATACGGATGCCGTTTGTTCCCGGCTTTTGATGGGGGCAAAACGGCATTCACAAAAAATATCGTTATACAGCGTATAAGGTTTGTGCGGTATGTTCGTTGCGCTAAAAAAGTTTACGGCATCGGTATTAGCTTCAAGCAATTCGTTTTTTGCATTAAAAACAAGTACCGGCTGATTAAAGTTTTGAAAAAAATCTTTTTTTCCGTAATACGGCACCATTTGGTCGCTGTCCAAATACGTTAAAAAATAAAACGCATTGATACTAAAAAGGTGAGTGATAAGCGAAAGTAAGTGTATTATGTCCGTTTGAATTACAAAGGTGCCGACTATATTGACTAGGGTAAAAAGAAATGCGTTCACGGTCATAGCGGCAACGGCTCCGCGGTTTTTTACTTCCGGCGAAAATATTTTAACGGAAAATAAAATGCATGAAAAAAAGATTAATATATAACTGTATAAGGCATGTACATAAAACCATGGACCAAAAACAAGCGGATTGTGTATAACGGCAAAAACTTCTTTATCCGGACTTAAATTAATAAACAGAGAGTGTTTGTTTGCCGTAATACTAAGGATACAAGTTATTACAGGTATAATAGCTATTAGCTTGCGGAATAAAGGGGGAAATTGAGGCATACAGTATGATTGTGCGTAATAAAACAAAAACAATGCCGAAAGCGCTATGCACACATACAAATAACGTGCCATAAAAAACCACAGCAGCGGGTCTTTTGTTTGCAATAAAAAAAGGCGTATAAAATCCCAAAAACCGAGCATTGCGGTTAAGTTTGCTATGTGTTTAAAAAGAGGGTTTTCGTTGCTTTTTTTTAATGAAAGCACTGTTATTGCAAAAGCAACTATGGTATTGACGATGCGTAAAAAAACAAGAACGTCCGACATATTCATATTCCGGTATGATACGCTTAGCGTTGTATTATTAATTGAATTTTTTTGTCAAAATAATCTTTATTGATGTTATAATAATCGGCATATAAAGTCAATCCGGTTATATCGGGGGCGGCGTTTTTTTTCGCTGCGATTATTTTTACGTCAAAAACGTATCGTTCGGATTCAAGGTCGTAAGCATACGTGCTCAGTACCAAGCATTTGTTTTGTATCTTTATGTTTTGTGTTGCGAGGTTTACCAGGGTTTTATTGGTACTGCACAATAGTGTGCGCGCTAAAAACCGATACAAGCCGTACGGTTTTCCTTTTAAAGCTTCGGTATCGACCGGTAAACTGTCAGAATACATAAGCGCTTCGCTTTCCCAAAACCAAAAATTGTCTGCAATTTGAACGCATTTTGCTTCCATGTCGGCAAACGCTTTATCGGTTATGCCGGTTTTGTTTGCTTTAGTCTTTGCCGTTTTGGTTTGTTCGCCGGTTTGTGCTGCCGTTTGTATTGCAGCCGGGGGGAGCGGTGGAATGCCGGTAAAGGACGAAAAAGCCACATCGCTTGAAGAAGCAAGTTTTCCCATAGTAACGGCGGTAAACTGTTTTTCGCCTTTTTTATTTGTAATGCTGCGCAAATTAAATATCGGAATAAGGTAATCGTATGTAAGGCTGACTTCTCCGCCGAACAGGGCGATGTTTTCGGTTTTTTGAACGGAAAAAGGAACAGCGGAAGAGCCTTTAAAGTTTGCGCCGTTTACTTTTTTGCGTTGCGAAGCAAACTCGTAAAACAAATCGTGCAAATAGTTAAGAGTGGCAGTGTTTTCGTTTGCTTCTTTTGCAACAATGCGCTCTCCGGTCATCAATATATAATCTTTTTTGGTGTCGACCGTTAAAAATAATTCGATTTGTTCCTCTTTTTGCCCCGTTTTAGTGTTTTCGGGTGCATAGTAGCGGATTGCATAACGCGCTTCATCGTACTGTAAAAAGCCGACGTATGCTTCGCGCTGAAAAGTTGCATCTTTGTAGTATACGTATTGACCGGATTCTGTCGGCAAAAAATCTTTTACGCCGGGAACGGCGCCCAGCGGAAACGAACACAAGCATAACAAAGCGCATAGCGCGTACAAAGTTTTTTTCATAGGCGAATTTGAGAGCAGTCGTTTAATTGTGCAAGTTCTTTTTGCACAATCTCTTTTGTGTGCGCAACCGCTTCGTCTATGCCGAGTAAACAGGTTTTTCCGTTTGAGCGCAGCTTTAATTCCGTTTTGGGCAGGTTTTTATCGCCGACAATGATGTGCACGGGAATGCCTAATAAATCCATGTCTTTGAATTTTACTCCCGGACGTTCGTTGCGGTCGTCCAAAAGCACTTCCATTCCTGCCGCTTGCAGCTTTTCATACAATTCGTCAGCGGCTTTTTTCATATCGTCTTCGTAGCGTATGGGAATAACAGCTGCTTGATAGGGGGCGCTCGTCATAGGCCAGACGATACCTTTGTCGTCGTGGTGTTCTTCTATAATTGAAGCCAGCGTGCGGTCTACGCCGATTCCGTAGCAGCCCATAAGCGGATGCCGTTGTTTGCCCGATTCATCCAAATAACAAGCGTTCATACTTTCGCTGTATTTATAACCGAGTTTAAATATATGCCCCAGTTCGTTGCCTTTAGTGCTGTAAAATTCCGAGGCGCAGTGAGGACATTTGTCGCCGGCAACAACTATGCGCACATCCGTTTGAAAAGCGGGCGTAAAATCGCGAAGCGGTTCCACATTGCATAAATGAACGTCTTTTTTTAAGCCGCCGGTAATCGCATTGTGCATATTCATAACCGTTGTATCTGCAATAACGGGTACTCCCGTTAAGCCTACCGGACCTGCAAAACCTACCGGAGCTCCGGTAACGCGTTCGACATCGTCGTTTGACGCAAGGCATACTTCGGATGCTTTTAAAAACGAGGCCAGTTTTGCTTCGTTTATGTCCAAATCGCCGCGTATACACACGGCTACAAAAATGCTGCGGCAGCTTTGACCGTTTTGCTCATCGTGCATTGCAGGGTAATTGCCTGCTATAGGCAATTCGGCATTGTCCGCTCGATATATCAGCGTTTTTATAAAAGATTTGGCAGAACTGTGTAAAAATGCGGCAAGCTCTTCTATAGTTTTTACGTTCGGGGTATCGACTGCTTCAACAGCTTTTCCGTTCGGCTCTATGCTTTGTCCGTTTTCGCCGAGTACAGGATCGTTTGCGCATGAGGCTTTTTCCGTATTTGCCGCATAGCCGCACGAGGGGCATAGAATAAGCACATCGTCTCCTACGGGGCTTTCTACCATAAACTCTTCCGAGCCTGTTCCGCCCATTGCACCCGAATCGGCGCGCACGGAAATAACGGTTAAACCCAGCCGTTTAAAAATCCTGCGGTAGGCAAGGGCAAAGTCGTTGTATGTTTTATCCATACTTTTTTCGTCAGTATGAAAAGAGTATGCGTCTTTCATTGTGAATTCTCTGCCGCGCATAACGCCGTAGCGTGGCCGTATTTCGTCGCGGAATTTGGTATTTATTTGGTACAGTACCAGCGGTAATTGTTTATAGGAAGAAACTTCATCTTTTATTAAAGCGGTGAACACTTCTTCTGCGGTCGGGCTTACTACCAATTCTTGGCCGAGCCGGTTTTTTGCACGCAGTAAACCGTCTCCCATGGAATCCCAGCGTCCGGAAGCGCGCCATAATTCCCCGGGCACGACAACCGAGGGTTTGCATTCAAGAGCGCCTATGCGGTTCATTTCTTCGCGGATGATTTGCTCCACTTTGCGGAAGCAATTTAAGCCCATAGGTAAATAGGCAAACAAACCGTTACCCAATTTGCGCATTAAGCCTGAACGCAGCATAAGCTGATGGCTTGCAATAACCGCTTCAGCGGGTGTTTCCCGAAGCGTAAACATCGTAGTTTGCGAAGTTTTCATGATGCTTTAGTATAAAGAAAACGGAAGCATTGGGGAAGAGGTTTGTGCTTGGCAAAACAGCGCACACAGCCGGTATTCATCAGGTAACCAAAGTTCTTTTTTAGTAACTTTGGTTCTTTTTACTCGTATAAACTGTTTTTTGACGGATGAAGTAGTATAATAAATATATAAAAATAATTTTAAGGGGATTATATGAAAACAAGTAATTCAAAGACTAAGTTTTTTCCTTGAGACAAAAAAGAGGTGCGGCACTCATCACAACCGCAGTTTTAACGCTGTCTTTGGCAGCTGCGGCACTGCTTTTTACCGCGTGCCCGAACGCCGTACAAACACCTAAGCCTACTCCGCCTCCGCCTGCACCGACGCACACGCTAACCTTTAGCGTAGAAGGCACACCTGCAAACGGCGAGCTTAAAGCAATGGCCGGCAGTACCGAAATTACTTCGGGCAGCAAGGTTGCGCAAGGCGCAACCGTAACCTTTACGGCAACGCCTTTGAATACCTATTTTGTTGAAAAATGGACTATAACAGGCGGCACGTTTAAAACGGGAGGCAAGGACGGCGATACTACTGCAACGGTACAAATTACAGGCGAAACGGCGGTAAAGGTGAGTTTTGCCCGCTATAAAACCATTGCGTTCGGCACAGACGGTGCAGACTTGGTTAACTATCTAACAACCGCAAGCCCTGCAAGCGACGGTATCTATTACATCAACATAACAGGTCTTAAGGGGGCGGACTTGGATGGAGAGGATGCAAAGCCGAGCCGGCTCGGAAAAATCCTGAAAGCCAACCCTACCAAAAAAGTTTCACTTAAATGGCCGAAAACGGTAGAAGGTCTTGCGCATATGAGAAATTGCTTTCTCGGCTGCGAAAACCTTGTGAGCGTAGCGGTAATCCCTGAAAGCGTTGATAACATGAACGGCTGCTTTTGGGGCTGCACAAACCTTACAGAGGCACCTGCAATACCGGAAAAAGTTAAGGATATGGGAAGCTGCTTTAGAAACTGCACAAAACTCACACAAGCTCCGCCAATACCGAAAAAAACTAAGTATATGCTCCGCTGCTTTGAAAACTGCACAAGCCTTACCTCAGTTACGCTTAAATGCGATTACAATACCAGCGGCTTTTTTATCAATGCTTTTAATGGCTGCACAGCCCTCGGCGAAAAGAGCATAAAAGTGCCGCAAGCGTATTACGGCAACTACACTACAGCTGACGCACTTAATAAAATGGCTGTTCCCGGCGCCGACGAAGCAGAAAAAAGAAAAAAGTTTGAAGGTCTTACGGAACTTAATCCGTAAATGTTTGAAAACTGCACATCCTGAGTGCAGTTTTCAACACGAGTTTTAGGCTTACCGCCTAAAACGTCGCATGACAAAACCACCGTACATCCTGTACGGTGGCGTAAAACCAGTGGCAAACAGGATGTTTGCCCAGGATAGCCGTGCGAGTTTGCGCTTGCGGCGAACAGGATGTACCTTTTTCAGC
This sequence comes from Treponema lecithinolyticum ATCC 700332, assembly GCA_000468055.1. Classification (GTDB taxonomy): domain Bacteria; phylum Spirochaetota; class Spirochaetia; order Treponematales; family Treponemataceae; genus Treponema_C; species Treponema_C lecithinolyticum. Next base: position 71,538 of record KI260571.1, read on the forward strand.
GGGGTTTCCAAAGGGGTGTCCCCTTAAAACAATCAAATAACTTTGATTAGGAGTTAAGATATGACAAAGTTTAAAACAAAACACAAGGCACACGTCTTGACAAGAACGGGAGCCGCGGCTCTCATCACAGCCGCACTTTTAACACTGGCATTGCTGTTTACCGCCTGCCCGCAAGCGGCAGCAAAGCTTGAAGAACCGCCTGTATCTACCGACAAAACCTACACGGTAAAAGGGATAAGCTTTACGATGAAAAAGATAGCCGCGGTAACCGGCAAGAGCGTGGGACACCCCGATATAGTGGGACACAACGGTGTACATGATAATAAACCGCACAGTATCAGCTTAAGTGCATACTTTATAGGAGAGACGGAGGTAACACAGGAGCTGTGGCAAGCGGTGATGGGCAATAA
>KI260571.1:72047-92291 GCA_000468055.1 Treponema lecithinolyticum ATCC 700332
GAAGAACAGGGAAAGCGGCCGGTAGAGAATATGGACTGGTATAAAGCAATATCATTTTGCAATGAGCTGAGTAAGGCGTGCGGTCTTGAGCCCTGTTACACGGAAATCGATATCGAGGAGAATAATGCCGTCTGCGACTTTAATAAAAACGGGTTCCGCTTACCTACGGAAGCGGAATGGGAATGGGCTGCCATGGGCGGAACTGAGCATAAATGGGCAGGAACGGATAGTGAAAGTGAGCTTGGAAACTATGCGTGGTATTATGCGAACAGCAATGAGAAGACACACCAAGTAAAGCTGAAATCGCCGAACGGCTATGGGTTATACGACATGAGCGGGAATGTATTTGAATGGTACTGGGACTGGTACGGCAGCTTATCCGATGTGCTGCCGCTGGATTATACAGGTGCTGCGTCCGGTAGTAAGCGCGTCGCGCGCGGCGGCAACTATGACAACTCCTCCTCCCAGAATTACATGCATCGTGCGTATCGGGCTTTCAACTCTCCCAACATATTCGTAAAAGTTATCGGCTTACGTGTGGTTTGCCGCCCGTAAAAATCGGACATCCTGAGTCCGATTTTCACTATGAGTTTCAGCAATAGCTGAAACTCACTACTGCGTGGAACCGCCGCCATCTTGAGGCGGTACTGACAAAACCGCCGTACATCCTGTACGGCGCTGAAACCAGCGGCGGGCAGGACGCCCGCCCAAAACGTTGAAATCCGCCGGAAAGCGGGTTATAATAACTATATCAGACATCTTAAGTCAGTCCCGCAATCCTTAGATGAGGTGGGGCGATGCCATTGGAGGTATATGTATGCCGTTAACAGCCGTTCAGGAAAAATTGAAGACAATTCCGGATGAATACATGGATGAAGTGTATAATTATTTGGAACTTTTACAATATAAAATACTCTATAAAAAGCAACATGAAGAACCTGCAAAAAGATTCCCTAATCGCCGGCCGGATATTTTAAAGCAGCCCAATTTCTATATGTCGCCTGCTTTTGACGAGCCGTTGGAAGATTTTAAGGAGTATATGTGAAATATTTTTTGGATACTCATGCACTTCTCTGGTATTTGTTTGATAGTGAAAACCTATCCGGAACGGCTAAAGAAATAATCAATAATGAATTTTGCTATTACAGTAAAGTTTCATTATGGGAAATTGCGATAAAACAGAGCCGTAATCTTCTTCAATATAAAAATTCAATCCAAGATATTATAGATGCTTGCAAAGAAGAAGAATTTGCGGAACTTTTAGTTTCTGGTAAGTCTTTAGAATTACTAAAAAACTTGCCGGATATTCACAAAGACCCGTTTGATAGACTTATCATTACAATGGCACAAGAAAATAATGTAACGATTGTTACAAAAGACTCAAATATCCCGTTGTATGATGTAAAAACCGTTTGGTAAAACACAACGAGCAGGCTCGGCAGGAATACCGCATAATGATAGACTGCCCAAAGTCTGCATCACAGACTTTGGACGGCGAGTTTTGCAAATCCCGCCGTGGATGGCGGTGGTTCCATATTTACGACGTTTTGCCGTAAGGCAAAACTCGAAGCTCAAGAATGTACAGGACGTACATTCTTGAGCGGGGTTTCCAAAGGGGTGTCCCCTTAAAACAATCAAATAACTTTGATTAGGAGTCAAGATATGACAAAGTTTAAAACAAAACACAAGACACACGGCTTGATAAAAATGGGAGCCGCGGCGCTCATCACAGCCGCACTTTTAACACTGGCATTGCTGTTTACAGCCTGCCCGCAAGCGGCAGCAAAGCCTGAGGAGCCGCCTGCATCTACCGATAAAACCTACACGGCCGGCGGGGTAAGCTTTACGATGAAAAAGATCGCCGCCGTAAAGGAAAAGACTGTAGGGCACAGTGATTTCAGCAATAATCCACCACACAAAGTAAGCCTATCTGCGTACTTTATCGGAGAAACGGAAGTAACGCAGGAGCTGTGGCAGGCAGTAATGGGTGATGGGTTCAATAATCCGAGTAATTTTAGAGATAGTCTTAAAAATCCTGTAGAGCAGGTCAACTGGTATCAGGCGATAGCGTTTTGCAATAAACTGAGCCTTGCCTGTAAGCTTGAACCGTGTTATACGGTAATCAACGTAGACTTTAACACATTGAGCTTTGACGCTATCCCTACATTGAAGGATGTAATCTGGGACATGGCTAAATTGGACATGAGCAAAAATGGCTTTCGGCTGCCGACTGAGGCTGAATGGGAATGGGCTGCTATGGGCGGAAAAGACTATAAATGGGCCGGCACGGATATTGAAAGCGGGCTTAAAAACTATGCGTGGTATAGTGCAAACAGCGGAAATAAAACCCATGAGGTAAAGAAAAGATCTTCTAACGGCTACGGCTTATACGACATGAGCGGAAACGTATGGGAATGGTGCTGGGACAAGGACGGTGCTAAACGCGTCTTTCGCGGCGGCAGCTGGAGCGGCAATGCGACTAGCGCCGCTCGTGCTTATCGGAACAACGGCATCCCGAACGGTCGCGACAACGATCTTGGCTTGCGTTTGGTTTGCCGCCCGTGAAAATCGGACACGGATGTCCGATTTTCACTATGAGTTTCAGCAATAACTGAAACTCACTACTGCGTGGAACCGCCGCCATCCATGTCGGTACTGATAAAACCGCCGCACATCCTGTACGGCGGCTGCAATCAGCGGCGGACACGGACGTCCGCCCAAAACAAACCGCGCGAGTACAACCAGCGGAGCTTCGAGGTCAAAAGGGATGGTGCCCCGCTCTCAAGCCGGAGAAAACTTCGGCTTTGGGGGCTGTTTTCTATGCGCGGACGTTCTCTCTTAAATAGTTACATCGCTCCCTTTTAAAATACGCTCATCTGTGGTATAATGTTTACAGGTTGTGCGTTCTTGCACAATCTGTAACTCGAGTTTGTGCAGCAAACTCGCATACTTATGGCTTTCACGTACATCCATGTACGGAACGTATATAGGTATAAAACTTAAGAGGGTTTGCTATGAGTACCGCAAATAGAAAATATAAAGACTCGGTGTTTGTCGATTTGTTCAGTGAAGACGAAAAAGCAAAAGAGAATTTTTTGTCGCTTTACAACGCTTTGCATAATACCAAACTTACGGCTATAGAAAAGTTAAAAAATATCAGACTTGAGCAGGTTCTTTATATGACATTCTATAATGCTGTATCCTATCTTGTAGATAATAAAATAATAGTCCTTGCAGAACATCAATCGACGATAAATCCCAATATGCCTCTCCGCTGTCTTGAGTATGTCAGCCGCTTGTATGAAACCCTCTTTGAATCAAAAGAAAAATACAGCCGTAAACTCTTAAATATTCCGGTTCCTGAGTTTTATGTTTTTTATAATGGTGAGGAACCATATCCTTCCGATAAAACATTAAAACTATCGGATGCTTTTATAGAAAAAACAATGGAAACTAATCTTGAGTTGACCGTTAAAGTAATAAATATAAACCGGCAAAACCGTCATCCCGTATTGGAAAACTGTAAAACAATGCAGGAATACAGTATATTTGTGGAAACGGTGCGCAAGTGGAAAGAGATAGATAGTCAAAACGGTTTTGAAAAAGCCGTTGAAGAATGTATAGAAAACAATATTTTGCGTGAGTATCTAAAACGCAAGACGAAGGAGGTCGTTAATATGTTATTAGCTGAATATGATTATGAAACAGATATTGCAGTACAGCGAGCCGAAGAACGAGAAACCGCCTTTGCCGAAGGTATTGAGCAAGGTATTGCCGACGGCTCATACAAAAAAGCTCTCGAAACGGCAAAATTGATGAAACATGCGAATTGTGAACTTGATTTTATTATGCAGATGACCGGCCTTACCAAAGGAGAAGTGGAATCGATTAGCTAAGATAAAATTTTTTAAGAGCTGCGGTAAGCTTTAGTCTGTTGTACTCAAATGCGATTACAGAGACGGCTCTTAATAAAATGAATGATAGACAAAATACTTAGGAGTGTGGTAAAATAATCCCATAAGGGGATGCAAATGCCAAGAATAGTTCCGATAAGAGATTTAAAAAATACTACAGCAATTTCACAAATATGCCATGAAGATAAAGAACCTATTTTTGTTACGAAAAACGGTTATGGAGACATGGTAATTATGAGTATGGAAACTTATGAAAAAAATCTTTTCCTTTCCAATGTCTATGGTAAACTTGAAGAAGCAAAGCAGGACATGAAAAACGGCAGATATTCTTCCGTCGAGGATGCAGTTTCCCGTATAAGGGAGAAACATGGCTTATAATGTTCGGATCATGGAAAAAGCAGAGCAAGATTTGTCAGAAATCGTAGCATATATTTCTGACATGCTCTGCAATCCTAAAGCTGCTGACAGTTTGCTGGAAGAATTTTTAGAGGTAAAAACAAAAATAGAAGATAATCCGTATATGTATCCTTTAAGTAATGATTTAGTACTGCAAATAGAAGGATATCATAGGTTTCTTTTTAAGAAAAATTATATCGCATTGTATCTGATTAATGATGACAAAAAAGAAGTTTCAATAATGCGCATCTTTTATGCAAAAAGAGATTATAATAATTTAATATAAATAAAACATACATTCCCTTTTGCTTGCACAGACGGCGGCGAAACGGTAAAATACGCGGTATGGAAAAAAAGCTTGCCGAATGTTTGGCTCAGTGCAGCAAAACGTTTGATTATAAAATTACATTAAATTCCGATAAAAATCCCGTTATCAAATCGCTTGTGTTCGACTCCAAAGCGGTAAATGCCGGCTCGCTTTTTTTTGCACTGCCGGGAACGCACGTGCACGGCAACAGCTTTGTTGCCGAAGCGGTCGAAAGCGGTGCTTGTGCAGTTGTGTACGAGGGAGAACTGGGCAAAGATGCGGTTTTTGCCGCACGCAAAAGCGGTGCAGTGCTCATACAAACAAAAAGCAGCCGTTTTGCAATGTCGCCGATTGCAGCCGCTTTTTACGATTTTCCCGGTTCCAAACTGTGTGTGCTGGGAGTAACGGGAACCGAGGGTAAAAGCTCTACCGTTTTTTTTATTTGGCAGTTTTTGCGCGCTTTAGGCAAAAAAGCGGGCTTTATTTCCACCGTGCAGTATTCGCTCGGCGGCGATGCGCAAAACAACAGCGAACACCAAACTACGCCGGAAGCGCCGATTGTGCAGGAAAAACTGTACCGTATGGTGCAAAACGGCTGCGCTTACGCGGTTGTAGAAGCTTCTTCTCACGGGCTTTCGGTAAAAACAAACCGTTTGGGAGATGTTCCCTTTGACGCGGTGTGTATGATGAACGTTACTCACGAGCATTTGGAATTTCACGGCACTTACGAACAATACAAAAGCGACAAAGCGAATTTGTTTAGAAATCTGGGAACACACAGCCATGAAAAAATTGTAAACGGCTGTAAGTGTACCGTTCCCGTTATCGCTGCGGTAAATGCGGCAGACCCTGCCGCATTGTATTTTGCCGATGCCGCCGCCGGCTTCCCTCTTGCATTTTTTGTTCCGCCGGAAAATAAACCGGAAAATAAAAATGCGCAAGCTGCTGTAAGCGGACAACCTGCTTTAAATGAGCAAAGCGTTGTAAATGCGCCGGACAAAAAAACTAAACAAGCACTTTTGTGCGCCGATACGTACACAATAGAAAACGTAAGCGAAAGCAGCGCGGGTATAACTTACGACTTAACGGTACGCCGCGCAAAACAAACAAAGCAAACAAAACAAACAAAGCAAAGTGCGGCAACCGAAAACGCCGAAAAACTGCATGTGCAAAGCGGTGTTTTCGGCGCATTTAACGCGTGCAATATTACGGCGGCGGCAATTTTAGCGGCAGCCGTCAGCGGCGAAAGCGTGGAACATGTGGTGCCGCATGCAAGCGCTCTTACACCCGTGCGAGGGAGAATGACGAGCATAAACTGCGGTCAGCCTTTTTCGGTATTGGTCGATTATGCGCATACGCCGTCTTCGTTTCAAACGATATTTCCGCCGCTTCGGAAAAACGCACCGGCGCGCATTATAAGCGTATTCGGTTCCGGCGGCGAGCGCGATACGCAAAAACGTCCCTTGCAGGGAAAAATTGCTGCCGAATACAGCGACATAGTTATTTTAGCGGACGAAGATCCGCGCGGCGAAAACCCTATGGAGCTTTTGGAAATGATAGCGCAAGGCTGTTCCGGTTTAATACGCGGAAAAACGCTGTTTTTAATTCCCGACCGAAAACAAGCGTTGCGCAAAGCCTTTGCTTTGGCGCGTGAAAAAGACACGGTATTGCTGTTAGGAAAAGCGCACGAAAATTCCATTATTTATAAAGATAAAATCATACCCTATGATGAAATAGCCGAAGCGGCTGCTGCTTTGGCGGAAATGGGCTTTACAAAGGGAGAATAACAAAATGACCGTTGCGGTATTATACGGCGGAAAAAGCGGAGAGCACGAAGTTTCCCTTGTTTCTGCAACTTCGGTAGTGCGCGCCGTAAATCGTACAGTGCACAAAATCGTTCTTATCGGCATTGCAAAAAACGGCGTGTGGTACGTGCAGGACGAAAGCGAATTGGAGCGTGTGTTGGATGACGATAAAGCGGTGCTTTCGATTAACTGCAAAGTTGAAAATACGGTGTACGTAGTGCCCGGCGGCGGGGCGCATGCTGCCGCCGGCACAGACGTCTATGTGGGCGGGGCGGGAAGTGCAGGTGCTGCCGGCGCATGTTCTGCAAGCGGTGCTGCCGGCGCTTTAAAACGTGGCGACGGAAGCGCTATCGATGCCGATATCGTATTTCCCGTGCTGCACGGCACTTATGGCGAAGACGGCTTGGTTCAAGGCTTGTTGGAAATGGCTGAACTTCCCTATTGCGGAAACGGTGCGGAAAGCAGCGCCCTTGCGATGGACAAAGAAAAAACCAAAACCGTCTGGCAGGCAAAAAACCTTCCGATAGTTCCTTTTGTGTGTATATGCAGCGGAGAATACGCCGACAAATCCGCTTTAAAAGAAAAACTTGACGGTGCCGAACGGCGCTTTGCTTATCCCATGTTCGTAAAACCTTGCAGTGCCGGAAGTTCGGTGGGGGCGTCAAAGGCTCGTAACAGAGCAGAGCTTGAAAACGCCGTTGCGCAAGCTTTTGTATGGGACGAAAAAATCTTAATAGAAACATGTATCGACGCGCGCGAAATAGAGTGTTCTGTTACGGGAGACAGCGTAAACGTTCAGTCCATACGCTCTTACACGCTCGGCGAAATTGCTCCCTCTCACGATTTTTACGATTACGAAGCAAAGTATACCGACCCTGCCGGCGCGTGCTTATTGATACCCGCCCCGCTTGAAAAAGAACAAAGTCAAAAAATAAAACAACTTGCCGAAAAAGCTTACGCCGTTCTTGATTGTTCGGGGCTTGCCCGGGTTGATTTTTTTGTAGATAAAAAGACCGGCGATCTGTATTTAAACGAAATAAACACAATGCCCGGTTTTACTGCAATCAGTATGTTCCCTAAAATGTGCGCCCATGCGGGCTTAAAATATAGTGATCTTATTGAACTGCTTTTGCAGCAAGGCTTGGAACGCTTTAAGCGCAGGCGCAGCCTTAAAACGAGCCGGTAATTATGGAACGTTCATCGTCTTTTGCACAGCCGCACGATTACGGTACGCAGCGTGCGTTTGAAAGTCTTAAAAGTATACGGGGTAAACGGGTTACCGTTATGGGACTGGGGCTGCACGGCGGCGGACTTGCGAGCGCACGCTTTTTTTTAAAACACGGTGCCTTTGTAACCGTTACCGATATGAAAAGCGCCGAAGAATTGGAAAGCTCGGTTAAAGCTTTAACCGAAGATTCCGATTTGGACAGCAGCCGGCTTCGCTTTGTGCTCGGCACTCATAATATTGAAGATTTTAAAAATGCCGATGCGGTTATAAAAAACCCCGGCGTAAAATATACGGGTAACCCGTATTTGGCTTGTGCGCGGCGTATCGAAACCGATATGTCGATTTTTTTGCAGTTTAACCGCGCCCGCATTATTGCAGTTACCGGCAGCAAGGGAAAATCTTCAACCGTAAGCGCCGTGCACTACGGTTTAAACAAAGCGGGTATTCATTCGCTTTTGGGCGGAAACATTACCGTAAGTCCGCTTTCTTTTTTAGACCAAACGGATGAAAAAGCTTTAAAATCTTGCGGAGCTTTACCCGTCGTTGTGCTTGAACTTTCCAGCTGGCAGCTTGCCGATTTGCGCGGCAGGTCTTTGCTCAAGCCCTACATTGCCCTTATCAGCGAAATAGTGCCCGACCATCAAAATTGGTACGGCAGCATGGAAAACTATGTTGCCGATAAAAAACTTATTTATGCCAATCAGGGTCCAAACGATTATACCGTATGCTTGGACGGTCCGTGGGGCGATGTTTTTGCCTCTGAAAGCCGCGCCCGCGTAGTGCGCTGTCCGTCCGGTTTGCCTGAGCTTTTGCAAAGCTCTTGGCTCGATAACCTTGCCGTTTTCGGCGATCACATGAAAAAAAACATACAAAGCGCTGCAGCTATTATGCACCTTATGGGCTTAAAAGACGATGTAACCGTTTCCGTTTTGCAAAGTTATACGGGCATTCCCCACCGCCTTGAAGCTTTTTTCCGCACCGAAAAACAGGGCATAACGTGCACGGTATACAATGATTCTGCTTCTACCGTTCCCGAATCATGCGCCGCCGCTTTGCAAGCGTTCGACAAACCGCTGTACTTGATTGCAGGTGGTACCGATAAAGATTGCGACTTTACTCTTTTGGCTGACGCTCTTATACAAGCACAGTGCAGCGGGCGTTTGGCAGCTTTGTTTTTGCTTGCAGGTAGCGCAACGGATAAATTAACGGCACTTTTGAACGGGCAAAACGGACAGAATGGGCAAAGCGGCTCTTGCGGTGCGGTTGCCGCGCAGGGTTCCGGTAAAAAAATTGCCGTGCCGTATTTCGGTCCCTATGATTCTTTAGACGAAGCGCTTATTGCCGTAAAAAAAACGGTGTTTGCAGCCGGCAAAACCGTTGCCCGTGCTGCAGATGTTGCCGTAGTCTTTTCTCCGGGAGCGGCTTCGTTTGGAATGTTTAAAAACGAATTCGAGCGCGGAAACCGTTTTAAAGAAACTGTTTGCCGTTTATTTGCATAAAATATTTTACTTTTTTTTACCCGTACGTAAATTGTACAAATACCGTTTGATTTTTTGGCTGGCGGTTTTTTCAAATGAGTTTACCGGCTTTACTTTATCTACTTTTGAAAAACGGTTTACTTTAGTGTTTACAAAATATTTTATTTCTGATAACACGGCTTCTTGCTTGTACAGCAAATTTTCTTTTATATCTTCAACGGCTTGGCTTACCGAATTTAAAATACCTTTTGTTTTTAATTTTTCTTCGTTAAGCTGTACAAGCGCGACTAACCCGTCGTCGTCTTCTACAACCAGCGATTCAACTACATCCGGGTGCTGGTTTAATACAAATTCAATGTCTTCGGGGTAAACGTTTTCCCCTCCGGAACCTAAAATCATATTTTTTAAGCGGCCTTTAAGCGAAAGCCATATACCGTTGCGCAATTCTCCCAAATCGCCCGTTTTAAACCAGCCGGCTCCGCATTCGTCTTTTTCCGTGGTAAAAGCGGCGGTGGTTAAATCCGGTTCTTTATAATAGCCTTTCATAACATTGTTTCCGCGGGCAACGATTTCGCCTATACCCGTTTTGGAATCGGCATTTATAACGCGCAATTCCACTCCCTGTAAAACCGGACCTATGGTTCCGGGGATGGTGTTTTTTGGGTTTGAGCCTGCCAGCAGGGGAGAGGTTTCCGTAAGACCGTAGCCTACCGCATAGGGAAAATGCGCGTCTTTCATAAAAATTTCTACTACAGGATCGGTTTTAGCGCCGCCGATACCGAAAAATTTAATTCTTCCGCCGAAGGTTTTTTTTAGTGCCGATCCTGCCAGCCGGTGCAGTATTTTTTGAAAAAAGCGGCGGCGGTACAGCGCGTGCACAAAAGCGTTTTTTGAAAACAAAGGTAAAATTTTGTTTTTATAAATTTTTTCGATAATCATCGGAACGCTCAATACAATCGTCGGGCGGATTTTTTTAAATGCCGGAAGCAATGTCGATACGGCAGGTGCTTTTTCCAAATAGTACACGCACGCGCCGTTTAAAAACTGCATAACAAAACCTATAGTAAATTCGTATACATGCGACAGCGGCAAAAACGAAAGGCATTTGTCCCTTTTGTTAACGCGGTGAACGGTTTGGCACTGCACTGCGGTAAAAACCAGATTTTTGTGCGTTAATTCAACGCCTTTGGAACGTCCTGTTGTGCCGGATGTATAGATAATCGAAGCCGTATCGTTTTCGTCGACTTGAACTTGCGGTGCGCCGGCAAGACCTTGTGTATGCATGTCGATGACGTTTTCGGTATCGGGTAAAATATCTTTGCCGTTTTGCCGCAGTACGCGGTAATCTTCCATCCGTATGATTGACCGAATCAATGAAGGGGGAATGTCTTTTAACCGGAGTGCAAGTTTTTCGCTTACAATGACGGCGGCAAGCCCTGCATGTTCGGCAATATTTTTTACTTCAAGTTCGGTAAAATCCGGTAAAAGGGGAACGGCTATAGCGCCGGAATTGACGACGGCAAAATATGCGGCGCCCCAGTTAGGGCAGTTTGCCGAGTACAAAGCAACTTTGTCTTTTTTCCGTATGCCGAGCGTGTGCAAAATGGAAGAAGCTTGCTTGGAACGTTGTTCTGTTTGAGCGTAAGTGAGCACTTGCCTATTTACAAAGCCGAGGGCGTTACGCTCTTTAAAATGAGTTACCGAATGGCGAAACAACGCAGGAAAAGTGTATGCGCCTAAATCGTAAGCGGTTACCATTAGCGCTTTCCGTCAAACGGATCGTTTCGCATAAAGGTGTCTTGGCGCTCGTAGCCGACAGATACGATGGAAACTTTTACGCCGCAATATTGTTCGATATATTCTATATATGAGCGTGCGTGCGGCGGAAGGGTTTTGTAGTTTCGGCACGCTTTAAGCGGCGTTTTCCAGCCGGCAAAAGATTGCAGCACGGGTTTTGCTTTTTCCAGTTTTTCTATGGAAGCGGGAAAATCTTCGGTAATTGTTCCGTCGATGTTATATGCCGTACAGGCTTCTATCGTATCCAGTGTATCGTAGATGTCCAAATGAGTAAGCGCGAGTTCTGTAATCGAATTAACACGGCACGCATAGCGCAAGGCAACTAAATCCAAATAGCCGCAGCGGCGCGCTCTGCCGGTAGTAACGCCGTATTCGCGTCCTGTATCGCGCACGTAACGGTACAGTTCGCTTTGGCTTTGTTCGTCGAATTCGGTAGGAAGCGGTCCGTTACCTACCCGTGTGGAGTATGCTTTAAAAACGCCCAGTATACGATCTATTGCGCGCGGTCCTATGCCCGCTCCGACGCACGCGCCGGCAGCGCATGACATGCCCGACGATACGTATGGGTAAGTTCCCGAATCCAAATCGAGCATAGCGCCTTGTGCGCCTTCAAGCAACACTTTTTCGTTTTTTAAGCGGTACATTTCAGAGGTCATATTTACTTTCATAGCGCACAGCCGGTCAGTGTACCGATCAAGAAAGGCGCGGTCTTCTTTAGTCCATTCCGTACGTTTTTCTTGCCATTCCAAATCGGCTATGCGGATGCCGTCGCGTTCGGACTTCATTGAATAAGCGCAGCCTATGCCCCGTCCTGTTGTACCGATAGGGTGCACGCGTTCACTGTCGCGTTTTTTATCTTCTTCGCGGTAGCGCGGCAACACAATGTGGGCGCGCTCGGAAATAAAAACTCTGCCTTCCCATTGTACGCCGTTTGCTTTAAGGCTTTCCAATTCATTAAACAAAGCTTCGGGGTCTATAACCATCCCCGAACCCAAATACACTTTTTTTTCGGGGTACAAAATTCCTGAAGGCACTAAATGCAGCGCGTACTGTTTTCCGTTTGCAACAATGGTATGCCCTGCATTCGCCCCGCCTGCAAAGCGCACAATTGCCGCAGCTTCGCCGGCTAAATAGTCTACAATTTTTCCTTTACCTTCATCGCCCCACTGGGCACCGATAACCGCTACATTCATAGTGCCAGTATAGCATAAAGCGCGCCGGGTACACAACGCCTAAATTGCCGTCTTAAACGGCAGAATCTTTTGCTGGGGTACGTCTTAGCCGGCGGAACGTCTTGGACGGCGGTACTTGACACAAAAGAAAGCCGTGTCTACTATATACGGTATGACTGCAAACGAGCTGCGTTCGAAATACATAGAGTTCTTTAAAAGTAAAAACCACACGGAAATTTCGGGCAAATCGGTTATTCCCGAAAACGACCCCACTGTGCTGTTTACGACAGCCGGAATGCACCCCTTGGTTCCGTATTTAATGGGCGAACCGCATCCGGCAGGAACGCGTTTGTGCGATTATCAAAAATGTATTCGCACGGGAGACATCGATTCGGTAGGAGATGCCAGTCATCTTACTTGTTTTGAAATGCTCGGCAATTGGTCTTTAGGCGATTATTTTAAAAAAGAATCCATAGCCTGGTCTTTTGAATTTTTAACCGGAAAACAATGGCTTAACATTCCGAGCGAAAAAATATCGGTAACCGTTTTTGCAGGCGAACAAGATATTCCCCGCGACGACGAATCGGCTGAAATATGGCTTTCGCTGGGCATACCGAAAGAACGCATTCACTTTTTACCCCGAAGCGATAACTGGTGGGGACCTGCCGGAGAAACGGGGCCTTGCGGACCCGATACCGAAATCTTTTACGACACCGGTAAAAACGCGTGCGGCGCGGATTGTAAGCCGGGCTGTTCGTGCGGAAAATACGTTGAAATATGGAACAACGTATTTATGCAGTACAACAAAGATAAAGACGGTCATTTTCAAAAACTGGAACGCCGCTGCGTAGATACCGGGATGGGTATAGAGCGCACTGTTGCCATGCTGCAGGGAAAAAAATCCGTATACGATACGGAAGTGTTTCAGCCTATCATTCATTCAATAGAACAGCTTACCGGCAAACGCTATGGGGAAAACGAAGCTGACGATGCTTCTATGCGCATCATAAGCGACCATACAAGAGCCGCCGTTTTTATTATCGGAGACCCTAAAGGCGTTACGCCGTCGAATGTGGGAGCAGGTTATGTACTTCGCCGTCTTATCAGGCGCTCCGTTCGGCACGGCAAAAAATTGGGTTTGGAAAAAGCTTTTTTAGGCGTTCCCGCGCAAGTCGTTATAGACAACTTTAAAATCGCATACCCGGAATTGGAAGAAAAAAAAGCGCTGATACTGGATGAGCTGCGCAAAGAAGAAAATAAATTTTTGGAAACGCTTAAAAAAGGCGAAGCCGAATTCGAAAAGCTTTTGCCCAATTTAATGAAAAATCCTGCGCACGTTATTCCCGGGCGCGTTGCATTCCGCTTGTACGATACATTCGGTTTTCCCGTAGAGCTAACTGAAGAGCTTGCAAGAGAAAACGGCATGAAAGTTAACCGCGAAGAATTTGAGCAAGCATTTAAAAAACATCAGGAATTATCCCGTGCCGGAAGCGAACAAGTGTTTAAAGGCGGCTTGGCGGATCATTCGGAAATTACCACAAAGTATCATACGTGCACGCATTTGTTGCAAGAAGCTTTAGTTCGCGTGCTCGGACCGCACGTTGCGCAAAAGGGGTCGAATATTACGGCGGAGCGCATGCGGTTTGACTTTGTACATCCGGCTCCTATGACAAAAGAAGAAATTGAGCGCGTGGAAAATATGGTAAACGAGCAAATACAAAAAGATTTGCCGGTTACTATGGAAGTGATGGATTTGGAAAAAGCCAAACAAAGCGGCGCGCGAGCTTTGTTTGGTGAAAAATACGAAGACAAAGTAAAAGTGTACAGCATCGGCGATTTTTCCAAAGAAGTGTGCGGCGGTCCTCATGTTGAACATACCGGTACTATCGGTACGTTTAAAATACAAAAGGAACAATCATCTTCCGCCGGTGTGCGCCGTATCCGTGCGGTAATTGCGTAACGGTAAGCGCATAGGTAAAACGGAAAACGTGCTTTGTAACGGCACGCTTTTGAAATTGTTATATTTCTATGCCGAAGGGCGTAATATTGTTTTTAAAGGGTAGTGTATGAAACGGTTATTCGGAATATCTTGCTTTTTGTTTTTGACCGCCGTCGCAGTGTCGGCGCAAAACGATTTGCAACCTCTGGTTACGATAAAGCTGTACAAAACGGAATCGATTACGCTTAAACAGCTGAAAAATCGCGTTGCCGTTTATCAAAAACAAACAGGAACACCGAGTTTTACGCTTGAGCAAAAAAAGCAAATACTCGATTCGATGATAGACGAAAAACTGGCAATGCAAGCTGCGCAAAAAGCCGGACTTTCGGTTAGTGATTCTATGGTAAACAAACAATTTTTGGAATCAATCGCCGCTCAAGTCGGTATGAAAAAAATAACCGAAGCTGAATTTGCCTCTCTTATTAAAGCGCAAAGCGGTTTGTCGCTGGACGATTATTTTTCCTCACAAATCGGTATGACGCTGTCCGAGTACAAAGATTTTCTTAAAAATCAATTGACAGCCCGGCAATACGTGTTGTCTCTTAAACAAAACGAATTGCAAACGGCAGCCGTTTCCGATGCGGAAATCCGCTCGTTTTACGAAATAAACAAACCTTCGTTTGTGCAAAACGATATTTTAAAACTTTTTTTAGTTGTAGTGCCCAAAGCAAAAGATGCTCCTGCAGCAAAAACGCTTATTACTTCTTTATATACCGATCTTAAAAATAAAAAAACAACTTATGAACAGTTAAAAGTAAAAGGCGAAGCCGATAATTCCGGTTTCCGTGCAGGCGATATGTATGTAAGTAAAGGTACTCTTGCGGCACAGCAGTTGGGTATGGATTACGATGCGCTGCTTAAGCTTTTTGTTCAAAAAGCGGGCTTTGTGTCCGATATTAGCGAAACCGCCGACGATTATCAGTTTTACATTGTGCGGGAAAAATACGACGCAAAATTTCTTGCATTGGATGACGAAGTGCAGCCCGATACTGCCATTACCGTATATGAGTACATAAAAGAGCAGTTAAGCTGGCAAAAGCAAGCAAACGCTTTTACTTCCGCCGTTGATCAAGTAACCAAATCGCTGCGTGTTCCGGAAAATTATCAAATGTTAAAAACCGGAGATGCGCTGGATAGACTTTTAAACTGGTAAATACCGGCAAAGGGGACGGCAAAAGCAAACGGCTTTTAAAACATCCTCATTGTGTGTAAAGTGCGGAGAAAACAGCGGTGGCAAGACGGAAAAGCCGGATTTTAGCGTTTCAAGCTTTGTATGCGTGGGACGCGGGAATGAAGGATACGGACGATTTACTGAGCTTGCAGTGGGCTTCTGCCGAACAGCTTGAGCGTATCGGAGAAGACGGGCGAGCTTTTGCACGCCTTATTGTCAGCGGTACGCTTTCGCATATTGAACAAATAGACGGCGCAATAAAAGAACGTTTGGTTAATTGGGAAATCGAACGGCTTAATAAAGTAGGTCTTGCTGTTTTGCGTATGAGCGTGTATTCGCTTATGTTTCAAAAAGATATTCACCCGTCCATTATTATAGACGAAGCGGTCGATATTTCCAGGGAGTACGGCGATGAACAATCTTACCGTTTTATAAACGGTATTTTAGGCGCCGTAAAAACGGATTTGGATAAGGGAATCCTTGTTGTGCGCGAAGGAAGCGCCGGGCAATGAAAACGCATCCGCTTGTGCGCCGCGTTATCGTTTGTGTGTGTGTGCTGCCGTGCGTGTGCATGTTGACTTTTTGTACCGCAGGCTCTTCTTCAACTTCATTTATAGACAGATTAAATAATATAGATTCGATAACTGCCGTGCACGACTACGAAGCGGCATGGTCTATGCTTAAAAAAGCCGAAAAATACGCACGCAGCCCCTACGAAAGGTTGGCTATTGTGCGGCGCGCACTGATTTTAGACCGCTCTTCTTTTGCGCAAAAAGTTTTGCAAAAGGCGCTGCGCCACTTTCCCGATAATCAGGAATTGCTGGCGGTTTATACTCATTTTTTGGTGTCTTCCAGTAAAAGCGAAGAAGCTTTGCGCTATGGAGCAAAACTGGAAGGCGGTCCGTACGGTTCTTTGTATGCGGAACTTTTATTCCGTTTTGCAGCGCCTGTAAACTTTTTTTCTTCGGCTTATAAACAAGCGTTTGCGGATGCTGCGCGTACTACCGGCAATGCTGTGTATTTCCGCAATGCTGCACTTATTGAAGCTTTTTTCGGCAATATGGAAGCCTCTTTTTCTTTTCATCCCGCTTCTTTGTCCGCTTATGATAGCGAAGATACGGCGCGCTTTTGGGCTCGGATAAGTTACGATTCGGGTAATTTTATACAATGCACACAGGATTTGCAATTTGTACAAGATTCAGCGCAAAAGCAATCACTTTTAGCAGATGCATACCTTCGTTCGGGGGACGAAAAAAAAGCTATAGCCGCATGGCTGGATTCAACCGAGCGTTTTGCCGATGAAAACCCGAGCGCGTGGTGCAATGCGGCAAAAGCCGCTTTTAAAGCGGGAAGCATCGGCTATGCTTACCTTTTTTTAGAAAAACTTACCGAGCGTTTTCCCGATTATATTCCCGGTCTTGCCGCTTATGCCGCTTTTTCTGTCGGTACGTTTCCGTATACGGCGCAAAATGTTTTTTCCGACATTCTTAAACAGCGCGGCATAAAAACGCTCAGCATGGAATTGGACGATGTGGTGCCCCGCGTTAAACCTGAAGAAGCGCTAAAGCGGATAGAAAAAGCTATGGACGGCGCACAAAACGATACGGTATTGCTTTTGGAATATACTAAACTCAAATGGGCGGCGGAGCAAAAAAACGCGGCGCAAAATCAAGCGCAAAACACGGAATTTTTTAAACGTAAACGGCAAGCCGATTTGTGGCGTTTACTGGAACAAACAACTGCCGCCGGTGGGCGCTACGATCCGCGCGCTGTACACTTTGTGCTGTATTATTTGTGCGCCGACGGTATGCTTTCGCAAGCGGACGAATTGCTTGCAAGGTGGAACGCTTTACGCTCTTCGGCTGCAGTGCCTCAAGCGCCTGAAATATGGGAATACGATATAGGGGCGTATATTGATATAAAACAGCAAAGGTATGAACAAGCCGAACGTATGCTTGAAACATCGGTTTTTACGGACGAAAATCTTGTGTCTGCCGGGACAAGTGCACTTGCGTCGCTAAAGGGTAGGGATCCTGCAGCTGTTTTTAACCTTGCTTTGCTGTATAACGCTTCGGGTAAACGTGTACAAGCGCTCGCTTTATACAGAAAACTGCTTTCGGCTGTAACCGATACGGTATTGCAAGCGGAAATCTATTACCGGATTGCGCTTATTCAATTGGAGCAACGGGAAAAGCGTAGTGCCGTCTTATCGCTTAATCAATGCATAGCGCTGAATTCCGCACATGCGCAAGCGAGGCTGTTATTAAAAACAATAAACGACGGGCAAAATTAAAGCTAAGCAAACAAAACTAAAGCGCGAGCCGAACCGGCGCCGTTTGCCGCAAAAAGCGTCGCTTTACTGTTGCGGCGTTGAGCCGAAAATAAAAAAAAGACTGCTTGCGTCCCGTTCGGGCGGCAGTCTTTTTTTTAATCTTCAATGGACAAAAAATATTATTCGATAACTGCAATAATATCTTCGGCTTTTAAAATAAGGTGGTCTTCTCCGTCTATTTTAACTTGCGTACCTGCATATTTGTCGTACATAATCCGCTGACCCGGATTTACTTTAATTTTTTCTTTATCGGTTCCTACTGCAATTACGGAAGCTATTTGTGTTTTTTCTTGTGCCGTATCAGGGATAATAATTCCGCCTGCTGTTTTAGATTCCGTTTTTTCCGTTTTTACCAGAACACGATCTGCTAAAGGTTTAACCTTCATTTTTAATCCTCCAAAAAGAAATTATCTTGATGTACACTAAATATACAAAAAAGGTCGGTGCGCGTCAACTTCAGCTATACTTTGAATTTTTTCACTTCTTTTGCCAGGCTTTCTATGTTTTGTTTGTTTTTAAGCGTTATTTCGTTTACTTCTTGTACGGCATTGTTTATTTGTACCACTCCCGAAGCCATTTCATTCATGCTTGAACTGATAAGACGGGTTAGGTCGTCCAATTTGTGCATTTCTTGAGCAACTGCTTTTCCGCCTCTAAGCATTTCATCGGAGCCAGACTTTACTTCCGTCGTTACACTGTTGATATTTTTTATAGCTGTCAATACTTCTTTACTGCCGTTTTCCTGTTCGTTCATCGCTTCGGTAAGGCGGCTGCTCATATCTTTAACCTGTTCTGCAAGACTAAAAATAGCGTTAAACTTTTCTTCCACTGTTTGTGAAGCTCCGGAAAGCGTTTGAATTTCAGCACTTAAATTTTTCAGTGTTTCGGTAATACTTTTTCCCTGTGCTGCAGAATCTTCGGCAAGTTTTCTGATTTCATCGGCAACAACTGCAAAGCCTTTACCGGCTTCTCCGGCATGGGCTGCTTCTATGGCTGCATTCATTGCCAAAAGATTTGTTTGCGAAGCGATGTGTTGAATAACGTTTGAAGCTTCCATCAAAGAGCCCGACTCTTCTGCAATTTTTTGTGTTACGGTATTTGAATTAAAAATTGTATTTTTCCCGTCGTCTGTTGCTGAAGTAAGATCTTTTATAAGCGAACCCGTTTTACCGAGTGTTTGTCCGATGGAACTGATGTTTGCTACCATTTGCTCAATTGAAGCGGAAGATTGTGCAACGCTTGCCGCTTGAGTTTCTATACTGTTGTTTAACTGTGTAATTGTACGTACGATTTGCTCAATGGTAGCAGCTGTTTCGGTAACGCTGGCAGCTTGAGTTAATGTTTGCTGTTTTACGCCGTCAATATTTACACTTATTTGGTGTACGGCACTTGCCGTTTCGTTCATATTTACTGCAAGTTCGTTTCCGATTTTTTCCATAGCTACACTGCTTGTTTCTACCGTTTGTATGGACGTTCCAATTTTTGAAATTGTTTCGTTAAAATAATCAGATAAATCGGTTATTTCATCGTTTCCGTTAACGGGCAGCCTCACGGTAAGGTCGCCTTCTCCTTGTGCGATATTTTTTAATGCTGTAACTGCAGTGTTTAGCGGTTTTGTAATACGAAGCGCGAAAAATAGCGAAACGGTTAAAAAGAGCAGCAAAAGTACAAATCCTATTGAAAGGATTGACCGCAGAATTTTATAATATTCCAAAAACACTTCTTTTTTTTGCATAAAGGCGATTAATTTCCAATTTAATCCTTCAATAGTATGTATTTCGGCAAGCCAATCTTTTTCGTTCATTTTTAAGGTTAAGCTTCCTGAAGCTAACGAAGCTAAATCGGCAAAAGCGGGAATATCGACTGCTTCCATTTTTTTAAAGTTAAAAGACTCGTTTTTAGGATCGGCTAATATGGTGCCGTCGTCTTGTACCAACATAATGTAGCCGGTTTTTCCGATTGATAAATTTTGTAACATTTCAGCTAAAGTTTTTAACGTTACTTCTATACTTACATTACCGATGTGTTCGTTTTGAAAAGAAAAAACACTTTGAGAAAGGCATACCACCGTATCTCCTGTTGTGGAAAGATAGGCTTCGGTAATAGCGGGGCGTCCTTGAGCTTTTGTTGCCGCTTCGTACCACACGCGTTTGCGCGGGTCGTATCCGCCGAACAAAGCTTTGTCGCACGTTGACACGTGACCGCCCCATTTTGTTCCCATAAACACACACATATAATACGGATAGCTTTTATGTATATTTCTAAACAAATTAAAAACAGCGGCTTCTGCAGGTGTTTTTTCAATAGTTGTTGTATCGGAAGTTGTCGTTTTTGATACATAGTTATTAAAGCTATCGTTCGCATTTCGCACGGCGCTGTTATGTGCCAGTGCGTCGAGCATGTATTTTGTGTTATCAAAAAACATGTGTATGTCGTACTCTATCAGCTTTATGTTTTGCTGCATGTTTTTGAGGAAACGTTCTTTGTCCGATTTTTTAACTTGAAAACCTATAATTCCTGAAATAGTAAAAACAAGTGTTGTAATAAAAATAGTAAAAAGCAGGATAAGTTTGTAACGGATGGAAAAACGTTTTTTTACTGCCGGTTCCGGTTTATGTTCCGGCCCGGGGGGGGGGGGGGGGTTC
>KI260571.1:92391-96963 GCA_000468055.1 Treponema lecithinolyticum ATCC 700332
TTTTTCATTTTTAAACTCCTTATAAATGTGAGTATATAATTTTTTTAAAAACATTGCAATAAAAGAGTATAAAATCTCCGTTACGTAATATTGCTGCATGCTTAAATCTACCAAATTATTAAAAAAATCCATAAAATTCGCACAATTAACATTGTATTTATTGCAAAAATAGTGTATCATATATAATATAAACAAACGGAATTTTCTAACAGGAGGATTATATGAAAAAACGGATACTGCCGGGTTTGTGCTTATGCTGCCTGTTTGCATTATTTTTGAGCGGTTGTAAGACACCGCCGAAAGATGAAGCGCAGCCGGCAAAGCCTGCTCAAACTAAAACGGCACAGCAGGGACAAACGGATAGTTTAAAAAAAGCAAATGAAGATTTAATACGGCAAATAGAGGAAGCCCGTGTAAAAGCTGTGGAAGCGGGGGCTGAAAAATATTTTCCCGATGAATTAAAATCCGTAGATACGGCATCGGGTAAAGCCCGTTCGTCGTACGACAACGGCGGCAAACCGGAAGATTTTAATAAAACGGCAACGGATATTTTATATCAGTACAAAGCGCTCGAACAAGCCGCTTTGGCATACGGTGCACGAGAGAAAATAAATGAACTCGGCTTTGCCCGTTATGCGCAAGACGAATACAACGCTGCAGAAGATGCGGCAGCCAAAGCCGAGAATATGTTTAAAAACGGAGCTGCAGGAAAAGATTGGTTTATGCAAACCAAAGCTGCTTCCGACGGCTACCGCTCGGTTTTAAATGCCGGTTATAAAATTTTAGCCGAACAAAAACGCAAAGAAATTCTTGAGCTTAAAGCAAAGGCTGATGCAATAAAATCGGCGGTTGCCGACAAAGAAGGTTATGCAAATGCCATAGCGTTTTATACCAGAGGTGATCAGGATTTAAAATCCGGCGATGCCGAAAGCGGCTACAATAATTTTGTTGCATGTTATGATGCGCTCAGCGATGTGTATGCGCGGGTATCCAAAAAACGCGCGGAAGCTGAAGAAGCCATTGCGAGGGCAAAACGCCGTGTAGAAGAATCGGAAGCCATTGCCGAAAAAGCGGACAATTTGGTGCCTATCGAAAAAGTCGAAGCGCTTGACTCCGAAGACGCAAAACTGCGGGGGGCAGAATAATGAAAAAAACAATATTGATTGTATTGGCTGTGCTTGCGGTATGTGCAGTTGCCGTTTCTGCAGCAAGCTATATGGATAATCCGTATCAAAAACTTGCACGCGAATATAAAGCCAAGTCGGAAAAAGCTTTTGACGAGGGCGAATATGATGCCGCAGTTGAATACTCGGCTTTAGCCGAAGAAAACGCGGATTTGTCCGATGAATACGTAGCGGAAATGCTTGCAAAGTATGAAGCAAACACCCGCATAATTTATGCACGCAATAAATTGCTGTATGCCAAAAACTTAAAAGCGGATGTATACTATCCTATGGCATTCGGTGCTGCCCAAAAAGCGCTCGACAATGCATTGTTGGCTTACGAATTAAAAAACTGGGGAACGGCTACGCTGTATGCCGAAGAATGTATCAATGCACTCGAAGGTATTAAAGAAGTAAAAGCTTTGCCCCAATATTATATTGTAACGCCGTGGGCGCGCTCAAAAGATTGCTATTGGAATATTTCGGGTAAGCCGTTTATTTACAATAATCCGCTTTTATGGGAAAATCTGTATCAAGCAAATAAATCTTCCATGAAAGATCCGGCTAACCCCGATCTTATTTATCCGGGAATGAAAATGCTTATACCGAGCTTAACCGGAGAAATTCGCGAGGGTGTGTATTCTCCGTCAGTAAAATACGATCCGTATAATTCAAAAGCATCGCCGAAAGCTGACGCTATGCCGAAACGGGACACTATGTCCGCTGAAGAAAACATGGAAAACACTTCCGGAGAAAACTCACAAATGTCGACTGAAATCAGCGACAGTATGTACGGAGCGCAAAGCCCCAAAAATTAATTACAGACGGTTTTTAAGAAAAACGGTTGTTGTATAAACAAAGGGCAGCTGCCATAAGCGCATGGACGTAAGGCGGCTGTCCTATTTTTTTGTTTATTTGCTGCAACGGAACCGCTGTGCTGCGTAAAAACTCGTCTTCGTCGGGGTTTTCCGCGTGCCGATACGTTAAATCATGCGCTGCAAAAAAATGCACCGTGTTTGAAAAAAGTGCCGGGTTCGGGCTCATCGAAGCGAGCGGTATAAGCGTGTTTGCGCAAAACCCCGTTTCTTCGGCAAGTTCCCGCGCAGCCGCCTGTTCGGGTTTTTCTCCTTTATCTATTACGCCGCCGGGGAATTCAAAACTCGGTTTTTGGATGCCGTGCCGCCATTGTTCTACAAGTAAAAAACAATCTTCGTTGATACCGAATAAATCTTTTGCTTGGCGGCGTTTGAGTAAAGGAACGGTTATTACCCAATCGGCTGCATCTATAACCACAAATTCTTTTGTACCGCCTGCAGCGTTTTCAGGCGGCTGCGCTTTTTGCATAGTTACCGTTAAAATAGGTGCGGTATACACCGTGCGCTTTGCAAGCGTTTTCCATGCCAAATCCATAGTTTGCAAAATTCCCCTTTGACAACTTCCGTGTTTCGTTTTATTCTATATATAGTTATAGCACAAGCGATATAAAAAAACATCAGGGTGCGTAAAAGGAAAACAGGAGGCGTCCAGTGGCTGTAATTGCAATTTCACGTCAAGTTGCGGCTCTCGGAGATGAAGTGGCTGTCGAATTGGCAAAAATGTTAAACTACCGATTTGTCGACCGAAAAACCATTGAAAACAAAATTGTCGATTTGGGTTTCCCCGCCGAAAAGATGGAAAAATACGATGAAAAAAAACCGGGTTTTTTTGCTTCGTTGGCAAAAGACCGCGATGAATATTTGGATTACTTGCAAACCGCTGTTCTTGAAGCGTCTTCGGAGGGCAACTGTATTTTAATCGGTCGGGGCTCTTTTGTAATATTGGAAGATGTTCCCAACCTTTTAGCTGTCCGTTTTATAGCTAAAGATTCGCTTCGCGTAAAGCGCCTTATGGATGAATTCGGGTGGGATGAAAAACAAGCTTTGCAGCGCATTGAAGAAAGTGATACAAACCGTGTGGGCTTTCATAAAAACTTTTTTAATCTTGCCGTCGAAGATCCCGTTCACTTTCACATGGTGCTGAACACGGGTTTGTTTAATGCACACAGCGCCGCCGTTGTGTTGTCGGAAATGTGCAAAAAACTGATTAGCCCGGAAGCGGAAAAACAAGGTGCGCAAAAAATTAAAGAAATGCTCAGCGCTCAATATGTAGTAAACAAGCTGGTATTCGATTGCAAATTAAACATTAACTTTTTGCGTGCCGTTATAAATGGCAACACTTTAACGTTGCACGGGGTTGCTGAATCCGCCGTTCTTGCCGAAAAAGCCGTGCAGGTTGCAGCCGAGCTTATGAAAGATAAAGAAATAATGTCTTGCATCAGCGTGGTGCAGGATTTTAAATCTTATCCGTAAGTTCGCATTGTAATCTTGAACATGGTTTGCTGCCTCTTGCATTGTTTACAGCTGCCTTTTTTTTTGGTATACTTACAGTTATGAAAACAGCTGATGCGATTTCCGCGGTACGCATCATTTTTGCACCCATCTTTTTTCTTCTTTATTTTGTACCGCTGCAAACGGGAATGTTTTTGCGTGTGTCCGCATACCTTATGCTGCCGCTTTTAATATGTGTTGAATTTACCGACTTTTTAGACGGGTTTTACGCGAGAAAACAGCATGCGGTGAGCGATTTCGGTAAATTGTTTGACCCTTTTGCGGATGTGTTTTTGCATATAACGACTTTTTTTTGTTGTACGTTCAGCGGTTATATGCCGTTGTGGATTTTGCTTTTTATTGTGTACCGTGAATTGGGTATGCTTTTTTTGCGTTTGAACGCGCTCAGGTACGGCATTACTATCGGAGCAAAAATGGGCGGCAAGGCAAAAACCGTGCTGTATATAGCGGCGGGTATGTTTTCGCTTGTTCTTGAAAGTGTGCGCAGATTGGGTATATACGATTCGTTTTTATCCGATATTTTTATGCGGATCGGTTTTGTTTTGTATGTGTTGTGCCTTGCCGCATCTTATGTGTCGTTTATAAATTATGCATTATCGTTTTATGCCGGTATAAAAAATACCGAAAAAACGGCAAAATAAAAAAAAGAAAAAAACGAAAAAAAATCGATAAATTTATGAAAAAGAGCGATAAAGTGCTTGACATAAAATAAAGTAATATGCTATAGTCATCCCACTCGCCCTTACGGGCGGACGGTGCGCTTACACAGCGTTTCCCGTAAAATTAAGCTTCTTTTATATTAAGAATAAAAGCGTAATTTTAAAGACAGTGCAGCTGTAAAAAAAGCAAAAAGCTTTAAAACGGCTCAGAGTAATTTGAAATAAACAGGGAAGGAAAGAAAGAACGCAAGGTAAGGTTATCGGGTGTAAGCAAACGGCAAGCCGTTGTTTGTTTTACCCGTAAACAATATCGAAAACGAAGCGACACGTCTTTTTTTTATTTTGTCTTTTTTTTTAAGATGG